>CAVVHZ010000079.1:0-22381 GCA_963748025.1 uncultured Gemmataceae bacterium | reverse complement strand
AGGGTTGTACTAGTTGTAGCGGCGAAGTGCTTATCGATGTCGAAACTGGCGGCAGATCTCGGAGAAGCAGACGGCGAAACAGCCTCTTCGCCACCTCGGGCCGCCGCTGGCACAGTTGGTAGACAGCGAGGCTGAGCAGCACATTCTTCCAGCGAACCATCCGGTGAGCGATTCGCTCCGGCAGAATCTTGCGGACCACTTGCGCGAGTTGACCTTTGACGGGAGTGAGAGAAGATACGTCGGCGAGCGCTGGAGCATGGTCACTGCACGCCGCCGTTCCCGCCACCGCCGGGACCAACGTGACCGCCGTGGCCTGCCGCGACCGACCACTACGATGTGTTTGCCGCGATAGTCCATGTCGCCGGGCCACTGTTGCGGATGTACGGTTCGTCCCTGGAAAACCTCAGCGCCGAGCAAGGCCGGTGTGTGCCCACTTTCATAGTCGGAGTAGCCGCTGCACAAGTAAGGAAACTGCACCTAGTCCGACCGCCTGCGGTGCCGGTCACGCCGGGGAGACTTCGCTTCGCATCGATTCCCTACAAAGCACTCGACAGTCCAACTGCGCCTTCGCCGAGGACCACGACGCTGACAACACCCGATGCTGGAAGCGGATGTGGCGGCCGATGCCAAATTCCTGTGCCGTCTCCCTGATGTACTCCAGAATGGCCGGCCCGCCGGCGATGGCCTCCGCCTGTTTCCAGGGCCGAAAGGAATAGCCGAGAGTGAACATGTCCGAATCGACCGAAGCCCGGGGTAGCGGAATAGGTCCCACGTGCCGCCGAGATCGCTGCGTCCTTCGAGGATCGCGTAGCGTTTGCCAGGGCACTGCGTCTGGAGGAAGTAACCTGTCCCCGATGCCCGAATAGCCCCGCGCCGACAATCAGGACATCGAAATGCTCAACGAGCACGCTTGGACTCCTCGTCCCATCCCTCGAAGGCATAACTCTGTTTCGCAATTGTATGGCAAGAAGAAGAACCGGGGCTTGCATGCTTAGTTTTCCGAGGAATGAAGATCCATTTGGCCTGTCCTGCCGAGACACGTTTGTCCTTGAAGCTGTGCCACCGCATGTTACCTTATGATGGTCTCTAGAAACTAGGGAGCCGTTTATGCATCCGGTTGCTGACACAAATCATGGTAGTCGAAGCGATGTTGCCATTCTTGCCCGCTTGGGCAAGGAAAATGGCGAGCTTCTACCCCTATGGCTCGCCATCTCTTGAGCCTGACTTTTCACGAGGCGGACAAGAACCGCATGCATGACCTGGTGGAGCGCCCACCGAAGCCAATGAATTGACTTCAGAAAAAAAAGAAGATGTTCGCTTACGTTACACCGCAGGCACATTGCTGTCGATTCTGAAATCCAGGGCTCGCCGCGTCCTTCGAGTCAAGATCAAGAAGCATCCCAGTTCATAAATTCAACTATGAACGCTGGGCTTGCCCAACTGGTATGGAATAGAGCTAGGAATTGTTGCGAATACTGCATTATTCCACAAGAATGCGAAGACATTGCATTTGAAATCGATCACATCATCGCGAAGAAGCACGGCGGCCCGACGATGGCTAGCAATCTTGCCTTGAGTTGTTACCACTGCAATTCTTTCAAAGGCTCGGACGTTGGGAGTCTGGACAAATTAACAGGAAAGCTCACTCCTCTATTTAACCCGCGACGCCATAGCTGGCATCGGCACTTTGGCTGGCAAGGCGGCCTCCTGCTTGGCCGTACTGCCATTGGACGGGTTACGGCAACACTCCTCAACATCAATGATCCACTCCGTGTCGAGTTACGGGACATGTTGATCGATGAGGGCAATTTCCCACCGTTCTACAACTGGACGATCTCAAGACTTTATCAAAGCAGCTTAGATCTGTATGGAAGGCCTTTAGAAAGTCATAATGAGACATTGCCGCCACACTTCGCAAACTTCCCCTGCCCGATTACTTCATCCCCTTAATCCACTCCCGCACCAACTTGACCGCCTCCTGATCCACAACATTCGTCGCCAGCGGCGGCATCTGGCCTGGGCCGCGTTTGCTCAATCGCTGGAGCAGAATCGAACGCTCAGGATCTCCAGGAGCCAAAAGCAAGGCGTCGGCACGGCCGAAGGTGTCGTGTTTGGGTTTCTGCCCGAGAAGATTCATTTTGGCAAGGTCGCCGCCATAACTCAAATCGATCATCGAGTTGCCGCCGCCGGCCCAGACATGGCACGATGTGCAGTTGCTGTGAAGATAGGCTGCACCCGCTTTTCTCGGTTTTCATGTGTGTCCGCAGGATTGGCGAGGCAGCGGGTAGTCGGCGTGCTGTTTGGAAGCAGGTTGGTATAGCGAGACTTAGTGCTCAGGCGGGTCTCGAACCACTGCCGGGCCGAATGCCCAGGTTTTGCAGCCAGGAAAAGCTCGCCAGCGTTTGCCGGGCCAGCACGGCGAAGGGCTGATGGCTCGACGCAAATCGCTCTTCCGCTCGTTCCAGTGGTCGAGCCAGGATATTTTGAAGATGCCGAGCTTCTCCAGCCTGGCCAGTTGGTCGTGCGCCGCATTTCCATCGCGTGTCGCAGTATTGATCTGGGCCGTGGTCACGCCGAGCAGCCAGTTGGCGGCCCGGCTGTGGAGACCATGTACTTGTCGCGGCTGGGAATATGCCAGGTTTGCTTCCGGTTCGAGGCCGCGTCCTGGCCGACGATGAAGGCGCGGTTGTCGCCACCCGCCTCCACTAGTGTGGCGTCGGTCTGCTCTTCATTCCAAGCGTAGAGAATATCCGGCCCATTCGCCATCTTGCCGGGTCATCAAGCGCGTTTCGATGCGGCGGTTTTTCCGGCCTTTGGAGCGAGAAAGTCTTGACGATGACCGTGCCGTTCGGGCAATTCCAGCCGTTGTCGACCGTGAAGTCGACGTGGCTGTCGCCGGGCAAGCCGATGAAGCGCTCCTTGTGCGCCGTCGGACCAGAGCGGCGGCGTTCACGTTATAGGGAACCAGACCCGGTTGCACGCGGTGGTCGGCTGTCAGGCGAAAATGCCGGTTTCGCTGAGCCGTTTGGGAAAACGGCTGGCCGTATCGGCCGTCGGATTGCGTTCGAGCCTATACCAGCCGCCGCCATGATCGGCGACGATCAGCTCGCCGCGAGTATCGATTCCGAAGCCCGTGATTTGTAGCGATGTCTTGGCCAACTCGCGATGCCATGTCACCTTGCCTTTATCGTGGCGGATGCCCCATATTCGGCCCGTGGACCAGTCGCCGTAAATATAGGCGTCCTTCAATTCCGGGAAGGCGGGCCGCGGTAGACGACTCCGCCAGTCAGCGAGCGCATCTCGGAATGGTGATGTTCGGCGATGGGTTTAGCGAAGGGGTCCGGGCCGGCCAGGCGCTGGCGGTAGAATTCGTGGCTGCCTTCCATCACGCTCCAGCCATAGTTCGCGCCTGCGGCTGGATGAGATAGACCTGCTCCCACAGATCCTGTCCATTGTTGCCGACCCAGATGTCGCCGGTCGGCCGATCGATATGAATCCGCCAGGGATTGCGCAGGCCATAAGCCCAAGTTTCCGGGCGAATGCCCGTTCTACCCACGAACGGATTATCTTTGGGTATGCCATAGGCCAAACCGGCATCGGGATGATCGACGTCGATCTGCCAATACTTTGGAGTTCAGTTTGCTCAGATCCTGGCCAGCCAAGTTCATGTCGGAATCGGACGTGCCATCGCCCGACGTGACATAGAGCATGCCGTCGGGACCGAATGCGACATCGCCCCCATTGTGGCCGTCGGAGAGCCATTCGATGATTAGTTTTGCGTCCCGGGAACAATGGCAAAAGGCGAATGCCGCTGCACCGTGTAACGGGTGACGCGCGTGGTTTTCTTGTTGGAATCCATGGGCCCGTTGCTGCCCACAAAAAGATAGCCATTCCGGACATAATCCGGGTAAGAGCGAGCCCGTAGGCGAGCACATCTAAATCGAGCAGGAGCTGTGTTTCCTTCACATCCGGTTCATCCAGGATGCGGAGGATTCGGCCGCGCCCACCCCAGGCAAACAGTTGATGCCAGAGCAGCAGCGATTGCGTTCCCGGCTCACGAGCGACGCCGATGGGCAGGGAAGTGTCAGGTGCTTGAAAGTCTGTGAGCGCGAAAAGGCAACGGCGGATTCGGCGAGCCGACCACGCGCGATGTGGTCCAGAGCGGCCTCGGCTCATCGGCCCGCGACGTTGCGACGACGACCGACAGCAATACCACAAGCCCGCAAGCAGCCCAGTTTCGGAAGCTAATGAGGTTCATGGGGATCCATTCTACATCGACGCTCGCCTTTCCATCATCCTTTATGCGACACCACGGCTTGTTGCATGGTCGGCGGTAGGGGATGGAATTCGCTGCGGGAATCCGGACTTCGCAAACATGCTCTCCAGTTCCGCAAACGTGTACGCATCGCCATGGGCTGTTGTGGCCAGCATCGTCAGCGCAAAGGTGGCAGTCGCCGGTGGCGAGATGCGGTCGGGCTCGGGGATGATTTCGAGCGTAGCGCCGGCCGCCGGGGCCAGAGCCGCGTAGGCCTTCGCCGTCAACTGCTCACATGTGGGCACGTCGAAGTGATGCAGGAAGTTTGTCAGGAGTACGACGTCGTAAGGCCCGCCCCAGGCAACCTCGAAGGCGCTGCCCGGTTGCCACGAATATCGGTCGGCAACCCCAGCCCGGCGCCCATTCTCCTGGGCCACCGCCAACACGTTGGCCCAATCGAGAGCCGTCACGTGGGCTTTAGGGAAGCGGTTGGCGATCGCTATGCCAAAGAGCCCGTGCCCCGCGGCGATGTCGAGCACGCAGCGGACGGCTGGCATCAGCCACCGACCAAGCCCTGCCAGCAATTGCGAGGGCATCTGCATGAGCGGCGCCATGGCGCGAGCGAATGCTACCCAGATTGGGTTGTCGTGCGACACGGTTCCCTCGGCCGAAATTTGCCGTGCCGCCCCTGGCGCACGGCCGCTGTCAGTTTCTGATAGCTTTCCCTTATTCCGGGGGCGAGCAGGAAATCACCGCGCCGCCCAGATAGGCTGGCGACTGGCGATCGAGAAATGCCTTGGCGTCGGCGGTAAGCTCGTAACGGTCGCCGTGCTTGTGAAGGAACCCAAGGATGGTGAGATAGTCTGCCAAATCTGCGCATGCCGGTGGCGCGGCCCTGGCACACAGTGGCCAGCTCGGTCGCCGTACCGCCGCCCTGCAGCAACCTGCGAAAACAAATCGAGCTCAATGGCCGTGCGCAGAGCTTCGTCCGTTCAAAAGCGCTTATCGTTTCGAAAAACAACGCCGGGGAAGGCCCTTGATGTCACTGCATCTCCTTAGTCGAGTTTGGGCGCTTTTCGTGAACTCATTTATTCCCATGTCCGGGCAGAACAGCACTTTCACGAGCCACGGGCTTCATGCCCGTGGTGTTCTCATGCCCTCAAGACCTTTTTACATGAACCGGCGGGTAATCGAAGGCCTAAAACCGGCGGGCATCAAGCCCGCAGTTCGTTTCATCATGTTGCTGGGGAGTGAGCGGATAGGCACAACCTGTGTCCCCATTGGGAAGCTGCGCCCAGTCCGCCGCATTTCTTGCCTGTTCGTTATAACCGGCCAGGTCAGAATTTGCGGCGTTGCCGGAAATCGTGCAGGCAAGTAACAAATCGGTCAACAGCCTCACGTCCGAGCATCGAACCTTCCGTTCCTCTCAAGCCGATACGAATAGGGTGCAGATAGCGACAAGGATGCATGATAACGTTCCTGTTCTGCGCACGAACCAGATTGCTTCTATCCGTCATAGACGGGTCTTCTAGCCAGGAATGGACTCATGGCTTCAACCAGCTTTCGGCCAGGCGTTTTCGTTCATGCGATTCTTCTGGGGAGCATTTGGCTGCCCTACCCGGTCTTTGCCCAAGGCATTGGTGGCGCAGCCTCGACTCAATCTCCGGCTCCCGCGGGTCTCGGCAACGCGGCTGACGTTTGACCCTGGATGAGGCGCGGTCGCTAGCGATCCAAAATAACACCAGTCTAAACCTGTGCGATTGAATGTGTCGGAGAAGGGCCACGCGACTAACGCGGCGCGAAAGGATTACTTTCCGAAAGTCGTTGGCATCGATAGCTACTTTCACTTCAACGACAATTTAGGTCGGTGGTAACTCTGCAGACTGGTGGGCTTGGCATATTGCCTCCCGGTGCACGAACGATCAATGCTTCTGTGCTCAATCAGGACACCAACCTAGCCTCCATCATGGTGGCCCAGCCCATAACCAAACTCATCGCGGTGAATGCCGCGGTCCAACTCGCACGAGCCGATCAAGCTTCCGCCCGAGGCCAGCTGGACAAGGAACTCGGGATCTGCTTTCAGGCGTTGCGCAAGCCTATTACGCGCTGGCGGGACGGCGCATTGAAAGCAGCCTCGAACTCCAAATCAGCCTGCTCGAGAAATGCTGCAAGCCCAGCCGGCCCCTGCCCTGCGCATCGGCCTGTTGGCAACGCGGCAGGGATTGGTACAGACGCGTACCCAAGTGCGGGAATTGACCCAGCAACTAAACGACTTGATTGACCTGCCATCCGAAACGGCGCTGGAACTCGTGGACCCGATTCCCGAAGAACTTGGGCTCCATTCCGCCGAGGAGGCAGCCGAGCGCGCGTTGGCCTCCAATCCGGAAGTTCGCGAGCGCAACAGGGCATCGCTAAGGCCAGGCGGCGATGAAGATGGCCCGCATGGCCTATGTCCCCGACGTCAGCGTCATGGGCGGTTACGCCAATCAAACGTGTAGCAGCCACATTCAGCCGAACATTGGTTTTGTTGGGCTGAGCGGGAGCTATACTTTCTTCGAGTGGGGGGAAGAAGCAAGACGTCAAACACCAGCCGATATGGACATGGCCATGGCCAATCAAAACGTGCAAGTCACTTTACGCAAAGTGGCCGCCGACTGCAACGGCCTTTTTCCATTACGATCAGCCCAGAAGAATATCGGCTGGCGGCCGAAGATGGTCGTCAAGCCCGCAAAGATGCCGAAAAGGGAGCTACCGGGCCTGCCGCCCTTCAGGCCAAAACCGATTCGACCAAAGCCGAGTTGGATTACATGAAGGCCGAAATCAATTACCGTGTGGCGATGCCCAGCTGGTAGGGGCCATTGGCGGATAAGGGAGCTTTTCTCTTGGGAGGCAAGATAACGGCCATCACGCTCCCGCGCGTGCTAAAGGAGAACTAAAAACGCCGACCATGGACCTGCCCATTCTCCAGACATCAATTCGCCGAAAAACAAGAACCCTTGCCACGGCCGCTTGGATTTGGCGATTGCTGCTTCCCAGCAGCCAGTAGTAGCGTCCCAGCGACCAGAGCAATTCCGGTCGGCAAGGTCGTAATCAGGCGTGAAGGCCTTGGTTGCCGATTCTGGCACCCCATTTGCTCCGAAATACGTTTGGAAGGGATTATGCGATATCAATTATTTCCATTCTGGAGAAATCGAAATGACAACTCAAACTGGCGATCTTATGCCAAAGTGCGAAACGAAGACGCGATAACGGGTGAATCTGGGGCCATCCGCTAGGTGTGGGGGTAGGAGCAGTTGCCGGCGGAGCTGCTACCGGGGCTGCAGTCGGCTCGTTTGCAGGGCCCGTGGGCGTCGCCATGGGCGTGGTTGCGGCGGGCGGTGATTGGTGGTCTCGCGGGCAAGGCGGTTGCCGAAAAGATCGATCCAACTATCGAAGACACTTATTGGATCGAGCACTTCAGTTCTCGCCCCTATTACATTCCAGGCATGACCTACGACGATTTCCGTCCCGCTTATCATTACGGCTTGGTGTCGCGAGTGCGTTATCCAGGGCGGAAATTCGACGAGATCGAACGCGAACTTGGAGCGGAATGGAAAAAATGCGCCAGCCCAATCCAGGCTTGATTGGGAAAGTGCCAAGCATGCAACTGGCGATGCCTGGGAAATGCGCCGAGAATTCCAATCGGAGCCATTAGAGTCGCCGTTTTCCGCCGCCCCAGCCTATAGCTGCCGAGAGCACTAAACTCCCGGCGTTTTGTTTTCTACGACTGCACCCATCCATGAGCTGCCGCCAATCATTTATCGTTCGTTGATTCGTCAGTCAAATAGGACCATCCGCATACCGGACACGCGACTAATCCGGCAGTCATCGGTGCGTTACAGGCCAAGCAAGCTTCGGAGTTTTCGCTATCCTTTCTTCTGCCGCCGCCCCAACTTTTTCGAGACGCTCGGATTGCTCGATGACCCGGCGTGCCGAAACCTCGTCCTTGGATTCAACCATGATTCGCGGGTTGCTTGCCCAGCCTATAAGTTCGGCGGCTCCGCCGGTAAGCAAGCCGTTCTCAATAGTGGAGCGAATACCCACATCCTCCAAAGCCTGCTGAAACAACGCCGCCTGCATGTTGTTCTTGGCCCGATAAACTTCGACGAGGTCTAATGCATCCATTGAATTACTCCGACTATTTTTCTGCGAAGCATTCTAGGCTTTGTGCAAACTCTGGCCTTGAGGGGCGCCAAGCCGCGGACTCCCGCGAGCGAAAAGACTTTGGCCCTCAGGGCCGTGCCGGCGCCACATGCGGTGCCCAAGCAACCAACTCGCCTGGCGGGATCCATGGCCCGGGCGTTGTGCAAGAGCTCGTCGATTAGGGAGTTCGGCATCCGTTGATTTTGACACAAGAATGGGGATTCATGTAGGCGAATTCGCAACTACGGGCAATTAGCCATTAGAGCGTTCGGAAACAATGAGGATGGGCTTCCACAACAGGAATCTTGCAGGTCGAAAGTGCATTCCGTTTTTCTCCCCCCCTTGGCAAGGGGGGGGGGGTCAGACGCGACGTAACGATTCGCTGAGTAATTGCACACGCCGCAATCTCCTGAATTGGCCCTTTTGCCGCTCTGTGGTGCTGATTCCGAAGACCCCCCCAGCCCCCCCTTGCCAAGGGGGGGAGAATTCAAGGCTCGCGCCTTTTTTCATTATTTCCGATCGGTCTTAGGAGTAAGCGATCGATTTTGAAGTTCCGTTGTGCGGCAGCCTAATCCGCCATTCTCTCCCATGTCCAGAAAATCGACTGCTTTACGCCGCCGCGCGGCCCGCATCCTCCGCCTCTTCGCCCCAAGTGGCAAGGTCTGGCATCTCTTCGCGGCAGGATTCCGGCGAATTCCTAAAGAAACCGTTGATAGCCAATTCTGCTTCACCTAACGTTTAATGAGGGGAAGAGAGATTGGGCTTCAGCCAAATCCGTACCGCGACGTTTGCAATCGAGCGCGGAACCATTTCCCTCAAGCAAGGCTGCTAGACGACTTTACCGTCTCCAACTTGGGCTCGTTCGCCCGAGGCCGGGTTTTGCTTGCCTTGTGGGTCGTGAAAAAGAAACACGAGAAATGGGTCGTCGAACCGCTACATCGTAAAGGAAACACTCCAATGTCACGAAATCTGTTGGTCGCTTTCGTCGTCTTCGCCTGTGCCGTGGTGGGTTGCCGCAGTCAGCAGACCTGCACGGAACCGATGATCGTTAGTTCGTCTCCCATCGCCGCCCCGGCTTGCCAGCCTCCTGCACCCGCTTGTTCGAGCTGTGCAGGGGGTGGCACAGGAGCCGTCGTCTCTCCGTATGGCCCGCCCATGACGGTCGGCACCAGCCCGATTTACGGGCCCATGCAGTGATTTGATGCGGGCGGGGAAGGGTAACAAGCGCGCGACCTCTAGCTCGTCGAGACGAACCAGGAACCGCTGCATATTCGTATCTGGAGGGTTCAGCCCATGTTGAAGAGCCGTTGGATGATGGCATTCGTTCTTGCTTTCTCCGTCACGCTGGGCGCCTGCTCTCCAGGACAGGCCGAGCAGCTTCGCTATCATTACGTGCCGGTCGATGCGGCCGGTAATACCAAGATCGCTCCGGTCGTTCAGTCCGGTGGCGGCGCCAGCCCCGGTGAGCGCGCTTCGCTTCTTGGGACTGATTCACGAGCCTGCCGTCGCCCAGCCAAAGCCCACGCATCTGGTCACCTTCAAACATTCTTACTCCGGCCGCAACATCACCGTGCCGCTAACGCTTCGGGCCGAAAACCCGCGGATGACGATCACTCGGGAAGCCGTCACGTACAACTACGGGAGCGATAAGGTCGAGGTGCAATTCCTCAAAGATGGCTCGGTGGACGTGGTTTACAGCAGCGGCCTGCTACGGCGCATTTGAAGTCTCTCTATCCCGGTTGTCCCATTTCTGCTCCGCGGAGCTAGGCCGGAGATAGAGCGGTTCGAGCGCGAAAACTTCATCGGCCGACAGGCGCCTGCCTTGCTCGACCCCTAGTTGCAGCAGTGCTTCCAGCTTGGGAAGCCGGCATGCTGACGGGACCAGATTCTCGGCAGATCCTAGCTCTTTGGCATGCGTCAGCAATCCCGGACCGGTGGCCCATCGCGAGGGAGACGCCGGGCCGACCAGCCAAGGAGCGGTTCCACGGTCAGAGCTGAGCGCGCGCCAATCTCCCGATTCGGCTAGCCGCTCGAATGTTTGGACATAAATGTTGCCCTGCTGAGCATCGGCAATTACGTCCAATGCACCAATGTCCGCGGCGCTTGCCGCGCCAAACAAGCAAACGTGTCCACGGCGATCAAAACGCATCCCGTAACGTAGGCAAGCGTTTTTGCCGACATGATTCCCACGCGCAATCCGGTATAACTGCCGGGCCCGGAACTGACGATCACTCCCTGCAAATCGCGCGGCCGCCAGCCTGCTCCTCGAAGCAAGGCCGCGACAGCCGGCGCCAGGTCGCGATTGTGGCGATGATGGATATCCAGGGCCTGCTGTGCCAGCAGTTGCGAACCGAGTCCCAAGCCCACCTGGCCAACGCTTCCCGAAGTCTCCAGAAGTAAAAACTTGGCTTCCATCGGGGCATGCTCTAGGTTACGGTTTGTCGGCGATTTCTAACGCCGATGCACCAATCTATCAAAAAGCCGCCCTTCGGTTCGATCTCCCAGCATATCCATGGGGCGACCGAGAGCTGAAGGAGCAGGCCTGGAGAAGTTCGTGATGAGCACATCGGAAGCCTACATCGTCAACATCGACGGCGCTGCCCGAGGCAATCCCGGCCCCGCGGCTTTCGCTTATATCATTCGTCGGCCCGACGGCTCCACGATCCGCAACGCCGGCTGCTTGGGCTCAGCCACCAACAACGTAGCGGAATACACGGCTCTGGTTCGAGCCCTCACCCATGCAGCCGAAATCAAGGTCGAAAACCTCGTGGTCCGAAGCGATAGCGAACTTCTGGTCAAGCAAATGATGGGGGCCTACAAGGTCAAGAACGAAGCGCTGCGCGAACTGTACCTGGAGGCGCAGGAATTGGCCAAACGCATCCCGCATTTTTCGCTCGAACATGTACGCCGAGCCGAAAATGCCGAAGCCGACAAGCTGGGCAACGAGGCCCTCGACGGCGCGTTCGCCTCCGGGAGCAGACTCAAAGACGGCGGGCAGTCCACTTCGCGCGGCACGAAGCATATCGAGAAGGAGGCGGTGGAATATTTGAAGTCGGTGGCGGAATTCTGGGAAATGGGCAAACCTTTCTTGCCGACGCCACGCGAAGTCTGGAACGCCTGCGTGAAATCATGGAGGCGGACGAAATGGAGTAACGGTTTCAGCCGCCGCCGGACGTCCGGAACAGCAAGCCATAGAACGAGTCCCAGATAATGCTGGCCGCCAGGAGGGAAAAAACGGCGAACCAAACTCCAAAAGCGAAACGCATGTGGGGCATGGCGCGCTCGTTCGGCACCACGTCCGCGGCCGTTACGACTACCTCTTCGCTTTTCGGCGCCACAGGGGGAACACGGTTCTTGGTCTGCGCCATGATTAACGCCATCCTTTTCTTGCGGCACAGGTCAGGGCAACGCTCCGCCGCGCGTCGCGGCTAACCTAATAATAGGCGCCTCTAGGTAGTTCCGCTTACCCTCGTCCGATTCTTTAGCTATTCTGCGCGATCCGTTTTCTCCCCCCTTGGTAAGGGGGGGTTGGGGGGGTCGAAGGAACCTTAACGCTCGAACAACAAACTCCGAATGACCTTCTTAGAACAAGCGTTTGATGTCTACCCACCACACGAACACCATCAAAGCGAGAATGAGGAACAATCCGGCATACGTGGCAACCGCACGCACGTTTTCCGAAGCTGGCGCCCGCGCAGTTTCTCGTAGAGCAGAAAGACCATGTGGCCGCCATCCAAAATCGGGATGGGCAGGAAGTTGATTACGGCCAGATTCACCGAAATGATTCCCAGGAAATTCAAGAACTTGTAGATACTGTCCCCGGCCAGCGAGTAGGCAGTCGTCGCAATCATGATGGGGCCGCCGGCCATTTGCGGGGATACGCGCCCGTTGGACATGGCCTGAATCGTCTTGTAAATCTGCATGACGCTGCGCTGCGTGGCACGGAGTCCCAGTGCGATGGCCTGCATCAACGTGTCGGCTCTTTGGCGGCGTTTTTCGGCTGCGAGGATCAGGCCGCGATCGATGGCAGGCCAGGAATGCTCCGGCACGGCTGTGAGGGCGACCTCAAAATCCTGCTTGTCGCGCTCCACGCGCAAGGTGATGTCTTTCGACTCGACTTCGTCGATCATTTTGGAAATCAGCGCCCAGGAATTGGGTTCCAGGTCCAGCCACTTGGAAGCCGTGAATTTGCCGTATTCTTCGCTGCTTTTGTTGAAGCGAATCGCTTTGATCAAGTCGCCGTGCTTCAAATTGGCCGCTTCGGCAGGCCCCTCCACGCCTTCGACCACCGTATCGATCCGGTAAGCAAGACCGAGGCCGGGAATGGGCAAAGGCGATGCCATGAAGGACGGCATCTCAATGTCGTCTTTCCAGGAATCGTCCCACTCGGTTTCCAAGCGCACTTTCTCGCGTTCGACGTGCCCCACCTTGCGTAGCACGGTCAGAACGACGGTTCGCGGCGCCGACACGCTGGCAGCCCAAAGTTCCAATTCTTCCGGGAGGCGCACCGGATCCAGATCTTTGAGAACGACGCCTGCAACTGCCGGTTCGCCGGTGCGAGCACTTACCCAGCGAATTTTCGTGCCCTTGGCATCGGTCACTTCTACCTGGTCCAAAATGTCGCCTTCAACGCCTTTGGCCAGATCTTTGGCTCGTATGCCGGCCTGATCGGGTTGAAGAGAATGCGCTTTCGTGGCCGGAGAGTTGGTCCGAACCGCCGTGATCGGCCCCATGCGCACTGCGCAATCCGAGGGAATAGTGGTACGCAGGCCCGACCGGAATATCGAGGGTCTTTTCGGCGCCATTCTCCTGGCGCGACACGCGGAATGTGACCGGTTTGCCCATGAGCCGGCGCAGCCGTTGACGGTAGGTGAAGTAATCCGGGTGACCCGCACTTGGATTGCGTGGATCTTTCGGCAGCAAAGTGACTTCGCCCCCGTGGTCCGGATCGGACATGCCGATGATCCAATCGCCTTGCATGAACGGCGGCTCGGCCGCCGCGGCCGGGGTGCCGAAAAAGACCGGCGGATAGGACTTATGTCGGGGAATCTGAATCAAACGCATCTCAGGCCAGGAACCGATGCCGATGATGGGATAAGGGCTGTCCCGGTCGCGGCGCGGCTCGAGATAGAGTTCTCGCAGGTCCTGAGGATGGTCGGGCATATCGTAAACCAGCTTCAGCTTCTCGCCGGCTTTGGAGTTGAAGACGACTTCATACTGCAAATCTTCGAAGAAGGGATTGGTGCTGGAGCCGATTTGCTTGATGACCGCGCCGGTGCGCAGACCCTCCTGCCAGGCGGCGCCGGTGGCATCGACCGAGCCCACGATTGCGGGCAGCTGGTCGACCCCGTGGGTGCGATAAACGAAGACGAAGCAAAGCAGGCCGAAGATCATGTTCATGATCACGCCGGCCGAAAAGATGGCCATGCGTTGCCAGACCGATTTGTTCTTGAAGGCGCGCGGATCGGAGTCGTCCTCGTCGGCCTCGGTCCCTTCGCCGACCATTTTCACGTAGCCGCCCAAGGGGAACCAAGCGATCTTATAGAGCGTTTCACCGCGCCGAAAACTACAACCCGGAACGGCCGGCCCGAAGCCGATGCTGAACGCTTCGACGTGTACGTCGCACCATTTGGCCACCGCGAAATGGCCCAGTTCGTGAATGAAAATCACGAAGCAAATGCCCAGGAAAGCGATGACGATGCTGAGGGAGCCTTCCACTCCAAAATTCTGCAGCATCAAGAAGAGTACGCCGCCCAAGCAGAGCCACCACAGGGCCTGGCGCAACCTTATTCCCCGCCCCAGAACCTGAAGCATCTTGAGAGGGTGAATCGCTAGCGGATGAACTCATCTTCCGATTCCCTTGGGTCATTTCCAGTTGCTGACTTCGCGGCGCGCCCAGCGATCGAGATCGCGCAGCTCGTTCAGGCATGGATGAGGACTGAAGTTATGGTTAGCAAGAACCTCTCGGCAAGCGCGGGGAATGTCCAAAAAGCGCAATTCGTTGGCCAAGAAACGGCCGACCGAGGCTTCGTTGGCGGCGTTGAGCACGGCCCCGCAAGTGCCGCCTTTGCGGGCGACTTCGAAACCGAGGTCCAGAGCCGGGAACGTCTCCCGGTTGGGTTGCTCGAATTGCCAGGGGCCCATTTCGCGCCAATTCAAGCGCCGCGTCGGGCCCGGCACGCGATCGGGGTACAACAACGCATATTGAATCGGCAAACGCATGTCGGGAGGCGAAACCTGAGCCAGCACCGAACCGTCTCGGAATTCGACGAACGAATGGATCATGGATTGCGGATGAATCACGACGTCGATTTGCTCCGGCTCCAACTGAAAAAGCCAACGCGCTTCGATTACTTCCAATGCCTTATTCATGAGCGTGGCGGAATCGACCGTGATTTTGGGCCCCATCCGCCAAGTTGGGTGTTGTAAAGCGTGTTCCGCTTTCACGTTCACCAGTTCTGCCGCCGTCTTGCCCCGAAACGGTCCGCCGCTGGCGGTGAGCACGATCCGTTCGACTTCTTCGCGACGCCCTCCCAGCATGGCCTGGAATATAGCGCTATGTTCACTGTCGACGGGCAACAGCGCCGCTCCGTGCTTGCGCGCCAGCTCCATAACCAGGGGGCCGGCCATCACCAACGTTTCCTTGTTGGCGAGCGCAATGGTCTTGCCGGCTTCCAAGGCGGCCCAGGTGCCGTGCAGCCCGGCCGCTCCGACGATGGCCGTCAGCACCACATCGACTTCCGGCTGGCTCACCATGTGGGCGATGCCGTCTTCACCGTCCAGGAGCGTCGTCCCGGCTGGAAGTTGGCTGCGCGGCAATTCCGCTCTGGCTTTCGGGCAGGTGACGGCTACCCAACGCGGCCGAAACTCCCGGGCGTGGTCGAACAGCGTCTGCCAGTTGGAATGGGCGCTCATGCCAACAATTTCCAACCGATCGACGAGCTTCCGAGCCACGTCGAGGCAACTCGTGCCGACCGATCCCGTCGCGCCGAGAACTACGACCCGGCGTCGGGGTCTGCTTCCATTAGAATGGCCTGGAGTCAAAGCCACGAAACACCGGCTGAAATTCAGTCTCGAGCCCCGCCCGCGGCATCCATCCTACGGCAGGAGGTATTCGCGCTCAGGAATCCGTCATTGTAGCCTTGGCCATGCTATTGCGGCAACGCGGCTTTTGGCGCGGGAGTTGGCCGGATCGGTCAAAGCAAATCGCTATCTAATGGCAGGCGGAAATAAACTGGTCAATCCTGTAGACCCCTGCCGGCTCGTCCGGCAGGTGAATCAGTTCGCCCGCTAGAAGAATCAATCTCACCCTCCCACGACCCCTGCCGGCTCGCCCGGCAGGTGAAGGAGTTCTTTTGGCTTGTTTCCAGCGAATGAACTTTCTCACCTGCCGGACAAGCCGGCAGGGTCTGGCCCACCGTCCGGCTCCGATGAAAACATGTTTCTCACTCTTTGTGGCGAGGCCCGTTTTCTGAGATCATACAGCTTCGCTTTGTTCTCGCGAACTTCAGTAGGCCGCCTGCGCGGCCAGGTCAGGACATATTCTGCTAAGGAGTCATTTCCATGGTCGAAGGACTGCCTCGATCGATTGCCCGGCCCATGCAATTCGAAAATGGCGTGGCGCTTGGCGTCAGCAATCGCTGGCGCAACGGCCAATATTGCGTCATCATGACGGAAGCAGGCCTGGTGGGCTGCGGCATCTACGACATGAAAACGCCTGCCGAATTTGGCCAGGCTTTGGCAATTGCGCGGGTACGCCCCAAAAGCCCTTGGTTGATCCCGAAGATCTGTTGGATGCGAAGATTGTGGACGCTACGCCCCAAGCCCGGGCCCTTGGCATCGATCCAGGCATGACCGGTCGGGAGGCGGTGGAGCGAATGTTAGCGGCGCCAGGTGCAGGAGGGTGAAGTGCCGGGGTCGCGATTCAGGGTTGTGCATGGAGAGTCGCTCGAATTTCGGACAATCGCGCTTCGAGAAACCCTAGCCAATCTGCCATTCCCGCACCGGTCTTCGACGAGACCTCAAAGATCTGCATTCCCGGCCGCACCGACTGGATATTCTTGTATGCGGCCGCTCGATCGAACTCGACCGCTTCGGCCAAGTCGATCTTGGTGATGACTGCGACATCGGCTGTGTTAAAGATCGTGGGATATTTGAGGGGTTTATCTTCGCCTTCCGTGACGGCTAGCAGAACCAACCGCAGGTCTTCGCCGAGATCGTAATTCGAAGGGCAAACCAGGTTTCCAACATTCTCGATGAACAGAAAATCTAGTTCGTCCAAGCTCCACCCTACGAGCGCCTTGGTCACCATTTCCGCTTCCAGGTGACAAACGGTCCCCGTGATGATTTGACGCACGGGAACCTGCGCCTGTGCCAATCGCTGAGCATCGTTATCTGTGGCCAGGTCACCAACCAGAGCGGCGACGCGATAGTGAACGCACGAAGTGAAGCTGAGCATCTTGGTCAGAAGCTGGTTTTCCCTGTTCCGGGACTGGACACCAAACTTACGCAGAGAACGCCGGCATCGTGAAAGCGCTGGCGCAGGGCTCGCGCCGTCACGTCGTTCTGTTTGAGCACATGCTGGCGGACCTGAACCAGGGCGTTTGTAAAGTCATTGGATTTCCAGCGCTACCAATTCGAGTTCCCGACCACTCACCACATCGGCTGTGAAGGCGCCACACTCGGCGCAACAAAGTTCCTGCACCGAAACGGCCGGTCGTTTTTCTTGGCACTTGGGGCAATAAACGACCAACGGAACCTCTTCTATGACCAACTCGGCCTCTTCCAATGGATCACCTTCGCGGGCAAGACCGTAGGCCGACAGCAGCGATTCCTTGGTGACTCCTGACAATGGCCCCAGTTTCAGATGAATTCCAAGCACGCGGACGCCGCCGCGTCGCTCGGCCTCCTCGCTGGCCATCTCCAGAATGCTCATCGCGATGGAAAGCTCGTGCATTAGAATCACCTGCTCCGCTGTTGTGCGGGGGTCTCAAGACCCCGCACCGCTGCGACTTCACCCTCGATCGGCAAATTTCACCACTTCATGCCCCGTATGTGGTCTCCCGACCACCTATGCGGGCGATGGCTCGATTCGAGCCGAGTCACAAACGGGAACGTTGGTTTGCAGTCGATTCACCAGCGATTCGACCATACCAACCGCCTCGTCGATTGCATCGAACACAGGCTTGCTCATTTCTATCCCAAAATCATCGTCCGTGTTCAGCGGCGTAGGTTCGCAGCCAACCATGAGAACCCGCTCGATGGCGCCACCCATGACTCGAGCCGCACGCAAGACCTTCAGAGGGTCCAAGTGAATGCGGATCGACCTGACAATCGTCTGCCAGGTCTTCGACGTTGCCGATCTCCGGTTCGAGAACATAAAGCGTTCCCGGCGCATTTCCTCGGGGAACCGCATCGACGAGGATCACTGCGTCATAGGGATCGAGCAACGTGTAAGTAAGATCGAGCCCGCGGATGCCGAAATCGATAACCCGCACCCCTTCGGGCAAGGCTCGTTGGGCTAGCCGTTGTACGACTTCGACGCCGAAAGCATCGTCCCCAAAAAAGATGTTGCCAATGCCTGCTACCAAAATGCTTGGGGCGTTCATGATGGTCTCGATTCAAGGGGCTCCACTTCATCAAGCTTGAAAAAGAAACGGTGGCCGGGCTGGCGCAACGCTCCAAGATCGCGGCCCGGATCGTCGTCCACTAAGACAGCCACATGGACTTGGTCCTCAAGATCCTGTTCGAGAGATTCTATGATGGCGGTTTTTCCATCCAATGCCATGTCCATGATGTCCGACCGGCCGCGTGGGTGGAGGCGAACGCGATCGCCCACCGCGAATTCAATGGCCCCGGCACGAACGCGGTCGAGCTGCGGACGTTCGATCCAGAAATCTTCGTCATCCATTGCCGGCCCCTTCATTGACCAGTTGTAGACCCCGAACGGCGCCGTGCAGTCCTGCTAACTGTTCCATTGCCAAAGATTCATTACGGTAAAGCAACGCTCGCACACGCTCGTCCACGGCAGCGGCGGCTCGTTTTTCGTCGTCCGTAAGGGTCAGAATGCGGAGAATGAGAATCTCATCGATTTCGGTGCTATCGAAGAGATCGCCGGGACTCTCCGGAGCCACCTGAGGATAGTCGTAGAGAATGATGGGGGACGACAGCATCGTATCGCGCTCTCCAGGATCGCCAACCAGCACGGGCCAGGCGCCAATGTTTTGGCAGCCGGCCGCCAGTTTCGCGCTAAGCCTCCGGAGGATCCAGCAATGACACGAACTCTCCATGATCGACTTCGAGAATGGTATGAGTCGACACCAAAGAACGCATCAGGGCTTCGTCGCGATCCAGATTTTGGCTAGCGTTGAGCGAAACTCGGTTTTCGATGCGCACACGTAATCGACTAAGGTGCTCAGCAACGGGACTGACCATCACTTCTACTATCCCGGCAATTGGTTGTTGCTCGCGTACGATAACCCCAACCGCTTCATCCTGCGGGCCTGCGCACGATGTCAATTCGGCGGCTTGCTGGAAAGGAAAACGGGATGCTCCGTGCTCCGTTTCGGCGCTGGGAAAAGGACGTCGTCAAAAAGGACTTCCCGTTCAACTGCTTCTTGCCAGGCATGAATCAATCTGTCGCCGACCTGCAATGATTCGACAATGCGAAACGCCGGCTCTTCGCGATTCGAACGCTGCTTAGAATCGGCATCGATTTCACCCACGAGCCGGGCCATGAGATGAAGAAACCTAACCTTCACCCGAATGGAGGTATGGCTGTCGCCCCGGACCAGGCACTCCGTCTGCATGGCCCAGGCATCGCTTCCCTCTTGGGCTTCACTGTACGAGTGCGGATAAATTCCGCCAAAGGTCCAGCGCTGGCGGTTCTTCACCGACGGCCGATAAGGATAGAGCATGTACCCTTCGTAAAGCACCGCGTTGACGATTTTGTCGACGAGTGGCTGGTTCATGACAATGCTTGCTCCTCGGCCACTGGCAACAAGTTTTCCAAGGCCTGCTCCCAGCTAGTCAAACCGTGGCTGCTCTTGTATTGATAGAGCCGATCAAAAACGTCTTTCCTTAGACAAAGCCAGGCACAGTTGGGATAGTAAAGCTCCATCATGTCCTTCCAAGCCTGGACCGGCAGCCGAAAGCGTGCTTCTTTCTCCCAGGGAATTTGCACCACTTGTAAACCGGTTTCTTCCACTTCATGGAATATGCTGCCGCTGAATAGGAGCGAAAGCGGCACTTCGCCCTCTTCCAGGGCGTAGAAATACTTCGTCGCCGCCAGGTTGAAGTCGTAAGTACAGGGCACGGGCAAATCCACCACTATGCTTTCGGTGAACGCCGGCACGGTCACGTTGGTGTGCGTCCAGAGCATCGGCCTCAACGTTCGGCTCCATCGGTCGGGACTGTCGAACAAATCTTGCAACTGTTTGCGTTCTTGGTTTCCATAGCGGCGTTGGGCAGGTTCAATACGGATCTGGCATCGCAGTGCGATGGAATGAATCCGCAGCTTTGTCTCGGAAGGAGCAATTTGACGGACGCGCAACTTGAACGCCAGCAACGGGCTTGCGGCAAAGGTAACAGGCTCGGCTTTTTCCACCTGGAAGTCCAAGTCAGGCATCAACAGCTCCCTAGTGCTCTTTCGCCGTTCTTAACGTACCCGAAGTCGTGAGACTTCGGGGATCTGAACTTAACGTAGCCGGAGTCGTGAGACTTCGGGGATCTGAACTCTCACGAGGTCAGCTACATTTTTGCTACCATCATTTGACCGATTCTTCAAATCGTTGAAGAATTGGCCAATCTCTCTCCACACTTCCGTGCCGCCCGATAGACCATGCCAGTTCGCACGAATAAGGCCCACGAGTTTATAGCATTCATCGATCGGAGTCAGATAATAAGCATGTTCCTGCCCCACCCGGTTGACCAACAATGCCTCAACATCCGGTTGCAGATCCCGAAGAGCTTCGTTCTCTTCTTCAAGTTCGTGCCAAGCCTCTAACTTCAATAGCGATTCGGTCGGCCCGGCTGGGCTTGGATACATGGCAATAACTCGGCCGGCAACGGAATCGCGGAAGAAGAACGCCAAGTTAATGGGGACGTGCAGATCTTCCCATTGGGTGTCCGTCATGCGGAATTCCGCCAAAAACAGAACGCGGCGGGGAATCAGGCGATAGTGCCCGCCCTGCTGACCGCTGAATAAGAGCGAACAGGCCTGGCAGGAGCAAACCAGCCGGCGTTTGGCTGGTTCGATCAGATGCTGGTGTTCGGGCGCCAAGGCGGCACCGCAAAGTTCACAGCGCTCGATTTGCACCTTGGGCTTCACGAACTGGCGAAGTAGAGCGAATGGACGCTCGGTTACTGGCTGCTTCGAGCTCATCGGCAAACCTCGAAAGTCCCCGGATTCAATGCAACAGGGGCAACGCGAACCTTGCCCGGCCGGCGAGCGCGGGAATCTCCGGAACGTTCGCGGCGGCTTCTTCAAGCTCAATCGCCACCACATCCGGCGCCTTTTCGTAGATGGCTTCCTCGATTGTCGATTTGAGAGTGACTGCTGAAGAAGGGCAGCCATTGCAGCTTCCCTGCATGCGTAAGCGCACCACGCCACCGTCCACGCCGAGCAATTCGACGTTGCCGCCATGCGAATGCAATCCAGGCCGGGCCTTTTCCAGTGCTTGACGAACCCGCGTTTCGAGATCGAGGGGATGGAGGCCGTAAAGCAATAACAGGCTTCCGACCAAGTCATCCTGCGCCAGGCTATCGATAACGATTAGTCCGGCATCCCCCGTTCCAGCCAGATGCTCGAGGATCTTTTCGAGCCCGGCCCCGTGCAGATCCAAAATGCCTTGAATGATTTCTTTGGTCTGCGCTCGCACCTTTGGGATCCGCAAATTCATCAACCTCCCTGATGAGGTTTTCGATCCGTTGGATGCGTCTATGAAAATCGCGCTCTTCCGGTTTATGGGCCATCGAGGATCTCCCGAGTGTTTGGTTAGCCGCGACGCGCAGCGGAGCGATCAGTTCACGCTCCGCTGCGCGTCGCGGCTAACCAAGACGATTCGAGCAACCAATCACTGAACCCCAAACATCGGCGCATGCCGCGTTTCCAGCACTTTGCCGTTGCCCAGATACATGTGAACGCCGCAAGGCAAGCAGGGATCGAAACTCCGGACAGTGGCGCATGATGTCGATGCCTTTGAACTTATCGGGGCCGTTTCTTCGAAGATGGGAGTATTCTGCACGGCATCTTGATAGGGTCCTGGTGTACCGTAAGTGTCGCGCGGGTTGGCGTTCCAGGGAGTTGGCGGGTAGGGATGGTAATTGGCAATCTTTCCTTTGCGAATCACCACATGGTGCGAGAGCACGCCACGCACTGCTTCGGGAAACCCGCCGCCGATGGCCTCCTCCGGCACCTTGAACTCGGTCCAGGTCTTGGTCCGGCCGGCATGCAGTTCCTTAAGGGCTTGATCGACGAAGTGATAGGCGGCATGCCGCTGCATAGGCTTGGAAATAGGTGCGAGCCCGATCGCTCGATGGCATTGCTCCACTTGGGTATCTTCCACTCGAATTCGGCTTCGGGGTTCTTAGCCGTTTTCGGCAGAGAGATTTGACGCTTTGTCGGTCGCTTTGACGTAACCGATATCCACCAGGCCGGCCAACGCGGTGGACCATAACCTTGCGATCGGGCCGCCGCCGGTTCGAGAGCCAGGTGATCGCCGGTCCGTTTGTCCAACCAGGCGCGGCGACATCACCCACGTATATTTGCCGTTGAAGTCGCGTTTTTGGGGGCGTGGAGTCGTCGTTTGATTCCACGGATGCCGTGGATCGATCGGGTTGCCAAGCGGATCGTTCTTGACGAAGACTTCGCCGTCCTTGCCCCAATCATCGTAATAGGAGCTGCCTAACAATATGCGAATGTTGAGATTGATGTCGATCAAGTCA
>CAVVHZ010000078.1:0-75451 GCA_963748025.1 uncultured Gemmataceae bacterium | reverse complement strand
ATCCGTTAAGCTCAGCAGCGCGGAAGGCTACGCAGCTGTCGATCGGCTTTGAGCTGATTTATCGAATAAATCGGATTGGTCGCCACGGAGCGGGCCGTTTGATTGTGTTCGCGGCGAAGTCGCCTGCCATCATCGACGTTGCACACCCAGATCCGAGGCGAGGGCCCGAGAACCAACGGTGCGCCCCCGACCGAGGCCGACTTCGCGTGCCCGAGCACAGACGGTGCGCCCCCGACCGAGGCCGACTTCGCGTCCCGAGACGGTGCGCTTCCTCGACTGGGGCCGACTTCGCGTCCCGAGCACAGACGGTGCGCTCCCGACTGGGGCCCACTTCGCGTGCCCGAGCACAGACGACGCCCTCCCGGCCGAGGTCGACTTCGCGTGCCGAGCACGATCAGCGCACTCCCCACCGAGAGCGACCGTCAATAAATCGACGCCACCCGGCTTATGGTTCACGGACTTACGAGTGCGCCGGAGCTAGGCAGAGGACGACCAGCTTGCCGCGGCCTCTTGTAGGTGAGGCTCGGCTGGTTGAGGTAGTCGTTGCACTGCGAAACGTTGGAGACCTTGTCGCCGACCTTGAAGGCGCCCGGCGTCGAACAGGTCACCTGCGAGACACCCGTCGTACCGTTCTGCAGCACACATGTGCCCTTCTGCGGCGGTGTCGGGCGCGACGTGTAGTAGAGCGCGCCCGCTCCGAGCAGCACCACGGTAACCGCGATGGCAACGTATCCGACGATTCGCAATTTGCCGCGGCCACCCGACGGCGAACCGACCACTGAGATGTCGGCCGGCGTCGGGCTCCGAGCGGGGCTCGGGTTCCAGTGGCTGCAGTTGGTCCTGCCACGCCGTGGCTCGCTGGGCCGGAGCATCGGCCGGACTGCGCTGGCCGTAGACGGACGGTGGCCGTTGACCGTAGGCGGCGGGTGGCTCGGCCTGCGGGCGCTGACCGTAGAGACCCTGTGGGGGTTCGTAGGCCGGTTCGCCGAATGGCGGGTTGCCGGACGGGGGACTGTCGACGGCAGGGGTGCCGAAGCCCCGGAAGGGCATCGGTGCGCGGCGGGTCGGCATAGGCCGGGCTGCCGTAAGCCTGACCGCCGTAAGCGGGGCTGGCCGGGGCTTGGTCACCACGGACCGCGTCGACCTGGGCCCGGTCGCCATACACCGGGTCACCGTAAGCACGGTCGCCATACTGGTCACCGGAGGCCGGATCGGGCTGTGCTTCGGGGCGCTGGCCGTAGACCGACGGCGCCCGCTGGGCTGGGACCGCGGGCCGCTCCGGCGCGATCTGGGCAGCTTCGGCGGCCGCGCCATATGGCTGGCCATAGACCCGCGGCCCAGCCGACGCCTCGACGGCTGGTTGCCCGTAAGCGGCCGGCGCTGGGGAAGCGGGCTGGCCGTAAGCCACGGGTGCGGGAGAGGCCGGTTGGCCGTAAGCGGCGGGTGCGGGAGAAGCCGGTTGGCCGTAAGCGGTCGGTGCCGGGGAAGCGGGTTGCCCGTATGTGGCGGGCGCGGCTGCGCCGTAGACACCCGGTCGGGCCGGCAACGCATTGTCGGCTTCGGGCGCCCGGCCACCGTAGACCTGACCGCGGCCCTGGGGCAGCCGGTGTGGCCTCCTGCGGCGGTTGGCTCACGAGACCGGGAACGCGGACCGCCGCGCGCGCCTGAGGCGGTGCCGGCGGCGGTGTGTCGTCCGGTTGTGCGGCTGCCGAGCCGAAAGCGGAAAATGGCATATCCGCGTCGGGCACGTCCGGCTGGCGCTGTCGAGGCGCACCCGTCCCGTACTGATCGTCGGGGTGGGCCTGTTGGCCACTGTCCGGCCCGTAAGGCTGGCCGGGGTAGGGGCGGTCGGACGTCACCTTGTTCTCCTGTCGTCACTCGCCGCCGGGTGCGCGAGGGATAGGCGGCACGACAACCGTACCGGGCCACGCCGACCTGGGTATAGACCCCCGGCCGTGGTGTGACGTGCTGGGCGAACACGGGACCCGACGCTTGCACGGCGGGTCCCGTAACTATCAGCCCCAGGCGAGCAGAGCCGCCTCCGGGTCGGTGAGGAAGGCCCCAATATTCACCCAGGAACTTCGATCCGAGTTCGCCATCGATGATCCGGTGATCGAACGACAGACCAAGTGTGGTGATCTGCCGAACCTTGATCTTGCCTTTGTGTACCCACGGTGTCGGCCGGATGGCCCCGAACACCAGGATCGCCGCCTCGCCGGGCGGGAGGATCGGTGTGCCGGTGTCGACGCCGAACACGCCGACGTTGGTGATCGTGAAGGTGCCACCGCTGATGTCGGCCGGTGCCGTCTTACCGGTCTTCGCGGTCTGCACCAGCCCGGTCATGGCGTCCGCCAGTTCGCGAAGGGTGAGCCGGCCGGCGTCCTTGATGTTGGGCACGATCAAGCCACGCTCGGTTGCGGCCGCGATGCCGAGATTCACGTACTCCTTCACGACGATCTCGCTCGTATCGCCGGACCAGGTCGAGTTGACCATCGGGTGGCGATGCAGCGCGGCGAGCGCGGCTCGGGCCACCATGAGCAGTGGTGACACGCGCACGTCCCGCCACTCGGGCCGGGCCTTGAGCCGGTCCAGCGCCTTCATGGTCCGGGTCATGTCGACCGTGAGGAACATCAGCTTGAACATCGGGGAGAACGTTCGCCTGTTTGCCGGGCACTCAGGGACTTCTCGCCCCAAGTTTCTCAAGGGCATCGCGGCAGCACTCTATTATTTCGCACTCTTCTTGCGCGAGTTGCGGGCTGACGACATCGCGCTCCAAGCCGTCTTCTCTACGGGCGAGATCCTGACCAACATCAGCGGGACCCCATCGAGGCGACCCTCCACTGCAAGGTCTCATGACCCTTACGGTCACATGGAGCGGACCGTGGCGGTCTCCGAGTGTCCCCAAGGGGCCGCACATCCATCCGGATACGGCATCCTGGAGCTCGTGAGTAAGGTTCCGATGGGGCCTGCCTCACGTGCGGAGAACGGATTTTTCAGGCTCGGGTCGTCTGGCACTCGCTACACAATTTCAGCATCCCCTCTTGCTACGACGTGGAAGACGTTGTGGAAGTCGCGGTCTCCCAGTCTCCCTGTCCATGCGGACGCCGCATGCCTCGACTGCATCGCATCCTGGACCGCCAAGAGGACGTCGTAATCCGTCCCGATGGCCAGGTCGTCACGGCGTGTTCATCGTTTCTGGATCAGGTCCCGGAGGTCGCCCAGGGACAGATCGTCCAGTTCGACAGGACCGCCTGTGCATCCGGGTGAATTCCCGAATCCTCAATACACAGACGAGTCCGAGGCAGGCTGCTGAGCTGCCTACGCCGTTTTGTCGGGCCTGAAATGACAATCGATTCAGATCTCCCGCCTGGCATCTTCCACGAAGACAGGGGGCGGGACAGTTTCGCATGATCGTCTCGCAGCTTCGCCAGCCGCCGGATGCATCGTTCGTCGCGAGCACGTCCACCCACTGGCGAGGAGGCTAGTCGATGCCCATCTCTCCACGGCCGCAAGCATGTTCGGGGTGATGTTCCAGCATCCGCACTACGCGCAACACCTGTTCCTCAAGCAGCTTTCATCCCTGCGCGCTACCCTTGGCCGAGCGAAAACACGTACCTGGATCACCGAGTCTCGCTGCGCCATTGGGCTACAATTTCGTGCTGACTACAAATGCAACCTGTCGTTGCATCATGTGTTATGAATGGGGCGAAGTCGGCTGCGTCCACGAGTACGCGCAACGGGCCGCAGCCCAAGAATTGGATTGAAACCTTCTCCTTCAGAAACTGTTCGCCGAGTGAAAGCGGGCACCCCTATTTGATTCTCCACGGGGGAGAGCCTCTGCTGTACTCGCGATACGGCGAGTTGACGGACCTTCTAACAGAATCGCTGCTTTTCGATCACTTGCACGAACGGCATGCTCCTGGATCGCCAGCTCGATGTACTGGCCGACAATCCATACGCCACCTTTCTCATCTCACTGGACGGACTGCCGGAACAGAACGACCGGCTGCGCGGCCAAGGCGTCTATCAGAAGGTGATAGAAAACATCCGGCTATTGAAGCGGTTACGCCGCCCACCTTACATCGGCATCCAGTTCACCATCCGCCCCGAAACGTCGGCGTGATGTACGCTTTCTGTAAGGAAATGGCCTCCGTAGGGGTCGACTGGGTGCTCCTGAACCCGTGCTGGTTCATCTTCCGAGAGTCAAGCTCGTGCCTACGAGCAGTTCATGGTGAAGCATTTTCCAGATCATGCCGACCACGCACCTGGGGTATCTGATGCCCTACGATTTGGACAAAAACGTTTTCGTCGAGCAACTGCAGCGCATCCATCGCGAAAAATTCCCTATGCAGGTGAGTTGTTACCTCAAGAAGCCCGAAGCGATCCACACCTATGTCGATAAACCGGATGTCGTCCCGGGCCACACCTTCTGCTACCAGCAATGGACGCGGATGGATATCACGCCTTCGGGGGACGTGACTCCGTGCATTCTTTACCCCGACCTCAAGGTTGGGAATTTGGCAAATCAGGGCGTCCGAGAAATCTGGAATCCGCCCCGCGTTTGCTCATTTTCGTCAGGTCCGGCGGAAGGAAGTGCTCCCCGTGTGCGCCAAATGCAACGCCGTCTACCTGCATGATCCGAGCAGAAAATGGCTTTAATGCAAGGAGGAACTCCCATGTCGGCGAACGATTTGGTGGAGCCGGTTAGCGACTGGGACCGATTCTGAAGAAGTTGGAGCCGCCGGTCCTGCTCGTCAGCACGCACGTCGGCCGAGGCATGTACACGCTTGGTGAAGCGGTTCGCGAACGCTTTCCGGGCCCGTGAGCGTCGAGCACTTCCCGGTGGAGGAATTTCTGCCGGGCCGCGCCGTTACAGAAGATTTGAAGCGGTATCAGTGGCTGACGAACCACGTACCATTCGTGATGAATGTGATTTACCGTGTGCCGTTCTTCTATTATCGAAAATACCTCCGCGAATGCCTCCGGTCAGGGTCGGATCTGAGCAGCCTCAAGCTTGGCATTGAGCGGACGAAGCCACGGACTGTTGTGTGCGTCAGTCATCGTGCTGCCTTCTGGATCTCCAACTTGAAGAGGCGTAGCGGACTCGATTTCAAACTCTGGGGATTGCTTGGGGAATACGGTAATACGGTGGGCTTCAAATACATTTTTTGGGATCAAATGGACGGTTTTCTGTCACCCCTGGATCGGAGCGAGTTGACTACGCTTTCCCAGAGAAATTGCAATTTCGCAAGGTTGCCCTGCCAGCACGAAAATCGTTTGAACAGCTCATGCGGCGCCCGGAGACCGGAATTGCGTTCTGCTGGTGTGCGGTTACTGGGGGCAGGCACCGATCTTGCGGCTCGTTCAAGAGCTTTTGGCGGAACCCGATCAACTGAGGCTCCATGTGGTGTGTGGAGATAACGCCCGCGTCCTCGATCAGGTGCGACACCATGTAGGGCGTCATCCAAACGTCACGTTGCACGGGGCCGTGCCAACTCTCGTACCATTTCTTGCGAGAGGCGGGCTGTGTCATCACGAAACCTGGGATCTCGACCTCGCGGAAACCCACGCTGCCGGGAGGAAACTTTTCCTGGTCAAGGGGATTCCTGTGGCGGAGGACAACAATGCCCGTTTCGCAATCCAGCACTTCGGGGCCGACTGGTTCAGTCGCACGGCTTTTCAGCGGTGGCGCCGAGCGGAACAACTCGGGTACGGCCGACCCGAAGCAGCCTGACGCAGCGCCCGCCTGCGCCGCGAGGAGGCGTTCTCGGAATCAGGTCTACGACAACGGCGGCCAGCCTGGGGCGGCTTGCTCCTGGATGAAATACGTCGAAGATGCGACGCATACGGCCAGGTACTTCAACGCCCAGGCACACGCGGCTACCTGCCACAAGGTCCTCTCTATCGGCGGCGGCTTGGACCGCCTGGCCGTGCGCCTGGCCGCACGCGGTTGCCGGGTCGTGTGCGTGGACATCGCCGCAAGCGCTTCGGCATTGACCCGGGCACTTGCCGACCGGTCCGGTGTGGGAGCCAACGTGGAGGTTGTCACAGCGGGGTGCGAGGAGCTCACCCTCCCACATGAGGAATATGACCTCGTATTGTCGAAACGGCGCGCTGCACCACATGGAAGTCGAGCATGTGGTGGACAAACTTCACGCCTCTCTCCGACCTGGGGCGTGTTCCTGGCGGAAGAACCGGTCTGCTTGAGTCGGCTCATGTCCTGCTGCCGACCAGAAATTTCCGTTCTATGGGAACGCCACGCATACGCCCGACGAAAGAGAGCTCAGGGCAAAAGAGCTCGCAATCATTGAACGGACGTTCTCCCAAGTGAATTTGCACTTCTTCGACCTCCTGGCCCGTGAAAGCCTGGCCTATTGGCTAACCAAAGCACGTTGCGGCGCACTGCTCGGAGTTTTGGGAAGACTTGATGGCGTCTTGGCGAACCGGCTTGCCGCCCCTTGCGGCGGCTTTGCAACTACGTCGTCATCCATGCCGTGAAATAGGAAGCACTGCGTCATGGATATAGGCATATACAACGAGTCCGCCTCTCCAAACGCGATCGGCGGAGCCGAGTTCTGCTCAGCCGTGCTGGCCTCGCACTTGCGTAACGCACACCGGGTCGAGATCATCAACCACGATCCTTATTTCACTATCGACAACCTGTCGCTGAACACGGGCTCGACCTGGAAGGCGTTCGACACCGCTACCTCCCGCGGACGACTGGCGCCGCCGGAACCGCCCGAAACCCCTGGCAACGCTATCGTGAGGCGTGGAGTTGGGCGCCGACATCAGTACCCGGTATAACCTGTTCATCAACATGACTCATGACATCCCGCCTTTTTGCCAGTGCGCCCAGGGGTGTCGCTCGCTGGTGCTCTTCCCACTGCGCCAGCCCTTCGGGCATGGCCGCGCGACCCGACGACAACTCACTTCGAGCACGAGCGCGAGGCGTACCACAAGTGGGAATGGCAGCGCCGGCTGGCCACCTACCAGCTCAAAGCAAGTATCTCTGAGTTCACCAGCACTTGGGCGCGATGTCTGTGGCACATGGACTGCCCGGTGCTAAATCCACCTTGCGACAGCCACCCAGTAGAGGCCAGAAAGCGAAACAGCATCCTGAGCGTTGGCAGCTTCTCGACCGGGCGACATCAGAAGAAACAGTTGGAGATGGTCCAGCTCTTTGGTGAGCTGCGCTCGGGCGGCCTGGCCGAGTTGGAATACTCCTGCGTGGGCGGAGTAACCGAGTCGAGGCCGGACGATTTTGAGTACTTCGAACAGGTCCGGGAACTTGGCGTACGGTGGGAGTTCAAGTCCTCGCCAACGTTACTCGGCAGGAGCTGCGAGCCCTTTACGGGCAGTCCAAGTCTTCTTGGCACGCTGCTGGGTCTGGCGTGGATGAGCGCGAGCACCCCGAGCTGACGGAACACTTCGGATTTGGCATCGTGGACGCGATGGCGGCGGGCTGCGTCCCGATCGCCATCAACAAAGGTGGGCCAGTGGAGATCATCCGGCACGGCCACGATGGCTTCCTCTGCGACACGCTGGACGAATTTCGCCGCCTACACTCGGCAACTAACTGGTGGACGAGCCCCGGTATCGGGAGATGGCCAAAGCCGCTCGCGAACGCGCCGGGGAATTCAGCCAGGACCGCTTTCTGAAGCGCTGGAACGTTCTGATGAGTTCGACGTTCTCGGACTGGCGGCCCGCCAATCCACGAGTCTCGTCAACAGAGCGAAGATTCCGTTCGGAGCCGGCAGAAGAACGCCATCCGCTCTCGGCCGCGTGATCGAATTCAGTTCGGGGGAATCGAGCGTCGTGTAAAGGGGATCGCCTATACAGGAAGCTGGGCCGGGATCGGGCTTACAGGTGTAAATTATTCTTCGACCCCGGATGGGGTCACAGACATTAGCCCCGGGTCGCCAAGACCCGGGGTTCATTGCAGATTAAGCACGACCCTGAAAGGGTCGAAGTCGAATCTGAAGCCCTTCCAGGGTCGTCTCTAAACGATCCAGAATCCGGTGGTGTCGCTCATCGACCACCGGCTAATTTCTGGCATCCCTTCAGGATGACAAATGCAAGCAAAAAGCCAGGAAGAACCGAATCGGAAAGCCTACACTTGCAAGCCGGTCTTGGTGGCCGGCCAGCAGCCCGACCTGCTCCGCCCCACCCGGTGGGTCGCAATCGCAAGCTGCGGCATCTGGCCGGCATTACCGCTTACCGGATACTGGCTGCTCTATCGCCCCGCGCTCGCTCTTGGGCCGCCGCTACCCGTGGTCACGGCTTTCGCGCTCTGCGCGGCCGCCGGCGTGGCAGCCTGGTCTCCCGCGATGCTTGCCGCGGCCATCGCCGGCATTTTTCGCCCGGCAGTCATCGGTATCGCAGGTTGGATCACGACCGCGGTGTCCATGGTGTGCCTCGGGTGGCACGGCGGCATGGCCGGCCCACTGACGATGACCTTAGGTCCCTGGGATGCCCTCCTTCTGGCGGTTTTGCTGATAGCCGCCTGGCTGTATTTGGGTTTTCCCGACCGAATGCATCCTCTACGAGAACGATATCGGTGTTTACGCCAACCACGCCGTCTTCATCGCCCATCACGGCCGGCTCGATATCCCTGTGCCATGGGCCAAGGAGCCGGACGCGAAGCTCAGCCGTGCTTTTCAATCGCATCGGCCTATGGATGGGAGTTTCTTCGAAGCCCATCTGTTCCCCGGGTTCTTCAAGACCGGGAAAACGCTTACCGTGCAGTTCGCTCATCTGTTTCCGATCTGGTTAGCGCAGGTGTTCTCCAGCTTCGGCCCGGCCGGCCTGTTCCGCCTCAACGGCGTGTTCGCACTGCTCACGCTCGGCGTGTTCTTTGGTGTGTGTATTTGGCTGGTCCCAGTTCCTGTCGCGGTGGCGGCGACCTTGTTCCTGGCTTGGAACCCGGCACAGATTTGGACGGTGCGCTCACCCTCAGCGAGATCCTCACCCAGCTACTCCTCTGGTCGGGGACCTTGCTGCTGATCCGAGCCCTGGCATACGAACAGACATCGCTGGCCTGCTGGGCGGGGGGCATGTTCGGGCTGGCGGCGCTGGTGGCGCTGTGACGTGTTTCTGCTGGCGCCGCTGTTGTTCGCGTCCCAATTGCTGACCCACATCGCGGCGCCGGCCGGGCAACACGACACTCCCATCTGGGCCGCGCTTTACGCCGGGTTACTACCTTTGCTGATCCTTTCGATCGGTTACTTGTGGCTATTCAGTAGGCCTTACTTTCAGAAGAACGTCCGCATGCAATTGGCATGGACCGGCATTGCCACGGTGGTCTCCCTCGGCGCACTCCTCGCTTTTGGTCCGAGCCTGTGCCAGCGACATGCGTCCCTGGGTGACCTCGCCATTGGGCATCAGCCTGATCTGCTTTGGGCTTCTGGCTCTCGCGGGTTATGGCTACTGGCTGCGACCGCGGGTCCGGCGCTTTGTGCTCCAGTACCCCGGCCACCCGTATGACGGAATGCGCGACCATGCCGAAAAATCCATGATCCATATGGCCGAGTACCTTTCGACCCTTGGACTGTGGCTCGGGTTGGCCGGATGGTGCATCACGCTGTGTGGTGTGATCGGAGGCCAACAGGAGTTATGGTTGCTGCCCCTTCTCGTTGTCTCGGCTGGATATGGCGTGTTCGTATCTATATGACCCCGCTGACGACACGTTTCACTTCTGGCTCATGCGCCGTTACATTCCGGTTGTCCTTCCGGCGCTGGTTTTGTTTGCCGGGGTAGCGTGCTCCTGGCTTCTCGCCCGACTTCCGGAGCCCTGGCCGACGGTGGGGGCCGCAGTCCTGCTCGGGTGCGTCGCGGTCTTCACGATTCGTGCCGGCGACGTGCTGCTGTTCTTTGCGGAACGCAAGGGGCGCTTCGCGCAACTTGCGACCATTGCCGCGGAAATTCCTGGAGACGGGATCATCCTGGCGAGCGCGTCACCCGACTTGCTGACGCCCTTGTGCGTCTCTTTCGACAAACCCGTCGTTCCGGTCGACCTGACCTGCGAAGAGGGGCAGGCGATTCTAGCCGCGTGGGTCAGTTCACGAGTCCGGATGGGTAAAACCGCCTACCTGCTCCAGCAAGAAGGCTCCGGCATCTTACCCCCTAGAAGCAAGGAGCTATCCCGCGGGTGGATCAGCTTCTCGTACCTAAGGCCGTCCATTCGCCCTCTCCCCCGTCGCATCGAAAGGAAGTGCATTCCGGTTACCCTACTGCGTCTGGACGGATTGCCAGAACGTGCCGACTACTTGGACGTGCCGCTCGAACGGGGATTCCTGCTGGGAACGAAGGCGACCGGGTTTCATCGGGAAGAATTGTTCGAAGGCGAGCCGGCCCGGTGGACGAACGGCGCGGCCAAGATCATGGTGCCGGTTGATGCCGACTGCCCGCCCAAGGCCCTGATCGTGGATATTTGCTGGTCCGGACCGCACGCTCCCAGGTTGCAGATCGTCGTCAACGGCCATCGTCTCTGCGAAGTAACCATTCGCCGGCAGCAATCTTGGTCCGCACGGCTGGACCTGACCGGCATCCCATTGGGCGAGCGCTTGATCATCGAGCTCCTGAGCGACAGTTTTGTGGGCTTCGAGCAATGGGACCCAGGAGAGGACTGCGTCCCCGACCGTCGCCACCTCGGAGTGCTCGGTGCGCGGCATCCGCTTGACAGGGGACCCGGACTACTTTGGCCCGGTTGGAGAGCGGGGCCATCTGGGGCAGCAAGATCCACGGGTTCCACATCCAAGAATGTTTCGAAGGTCGCCCCTGTCGCTGGACCAACGGTCGAGCGAAGGTGGCTGTCCCGCTCGATCCCCGGTTTCCTCCGGGGCAGGGCTTGCAGATCGAACTCTCGACCGGTAACCCGCAGGGGACAGCCCTCAGCGTGCGCCGAACGGCACGGAACTCTGCCGCGATCGGGTCCTGCCCGACGCAATCTGGTCCAAAACAATGGTGTTCTCGGAAGGTTTCTTGCATGGCCCATGGCTCGTCGTCGAACTTCTGAGTGATACATTTGTGCCCAGAGAGGTAATCACAGGGGCCACCGACGAACGCAAGCTTGGCGTGCTCGTGCGGAAGATTGGGTTGACGAGGTGAAAGCGGTCAGGCGGCGGCGCCCCAACTGCCAAAAGTTGAAGGCCAAGGCCAGTGTAACCCCCCACCAAATCAGGGCCCATTGATGAGTTGACTCCGGCAGCTCCGGTAAGGTGTTTGCCGGAGTCAATTCGCCGTAAGGAACACGCTGAAAAGGGGATAGCCTCGATCGAAATTAACTCCGGCAGTCCGGCGGGGGTCCCGGGAATGCTGGCTTATCAAGGCAACGACCCATCAGGCTTGTCCAGTCGGTGCGCACACCGGACGCCTTTGAGCAGGATGTTCTTCGTTGATTTTAGCCGAGAGATGAAGCCAGGCGTTAGGTCCGTTGCACTGGCAAGTCAGCTCAAGGTGAACCCCGGCGACCTTCGGATGAGCATGTTGGGTAAGTTTGCCGAAGCGGTGGGATTTCAATCGACGAGCTCACACCTAGGAGAAATCGCGTGGAATGAAAACTCGGAATCGAGTTGACGGAAGCTGGGTGCAGGCTAGAACCGATATAGTTTCATCGAGTTTCTCGGACAACGGCACGCATCGATGCATCCAGACTGGAGCGTTGACGACCTTGTTTGTCACCCGGATCAGGCGAAGACGTATTGCGAGCAGATTCGTTCCAAAGTCGGGGCGCCAGCAGCCGGATCACGTCATCCTTCGGTGGCTGATGAACGCACGCAAGGCGCGCTAGAAATTGCACCAGACGACTTCGACCATCCGGCGTTTATTCTTCCCGCCTGCCGCTTGATTCGGCAGGGTGAACTCATGCTGCGTCCAATGGTGAAGCCGTCGGTCATAAAGCTCTGACCGGTACCCCGACAACATTACCCGGCCCTTGCAAGTGAGGATCGTTTCCAAGAGAGTCTCGTGCTGCTTGGCACACATCTCAAACGAGTACACATCATCCGCCGTGCGCGTCTCGCCGAGATAGGGCGGGTCCAAATAAAACAGCGTCCGGCTGCCGTCTTGCTGACGGATCACCTCAAGTGCATCCCGATTGAGAATGGCCACCCTTTGGAGCCGAGCATGTACGTCTGCAAGTCCCGCTATAGCATTCAGCCATGCGTTAGCCTGTTCATTCATTCCGCGCCGTGTTCGCGTACGACTCAACGGTGCGAAGCCGGCCATTCGGCCGGCGAGGGATTGTCGGCAATGCACAAAAAAACGCACCGCATCCTCAACAGGGTCGGCCTCATTGGATTCGGATGCGAGTCGCCATTCCGCTTCCGAGAACGGCATTGCCGAAAGCACTCGGGCAAAGCGCGGGAACGAATCTTCGCCTTGGAGAATACGCCAAAAGTTGGTGAGTCGTCCGTCGAGGTCGTTTACGGCTTCACTGATGCCGGTCGGATCATTAACCAGCAATACCGACCCGCCCCCGAAATAGGGCTCGCAGTAGTGCAGCCAGCCGGAATCATTTATGTCAGGATGATTCGAGTTATGGCATCGTGCCGGCATCTTGGCAACGATCTTTTCGGCAAGGTAGTGCTTGCCACCATGCCATTTGAGCGGCGGCGAAACCCGATTTAATGCACTGGCCATGCTTGGCACCTTCAACGACAAGGGGCATCCTATCCGGCCTTCGGCAACATGTTGAAGATTGGCTGATACTTCTCAATTGCTTTGAATTCAAATAGACGAAGATTTACGCCATGCACGTCTTCAGGCTTTAAGAAACCAACCGTGATCTTGCCCGGAGAGGGAGACCAGAAGTGGTTCCCCACTGAAGCAAGAACGTGGTTATCCTGAAAAACACCAACGCCGGAACGTAGGTTATCGGATTGGCTCAGGAATAGATAGCGGCCCGGCTCCCGCAACGAGAAGACGCCCTTGGAGACCGGCACTTCATCCAGTCGGACGTCCGACAGGTGTCCCGGGGTGTGCCACTGGGCCTCAACCTTCGAGATATCAAGCTGAGCCAATTGCTTAGCATCGGCCTTGCGTCGCGACCGAACATTCTTTCGCAGGTGAAGTGCCGCCAGTCTATATGCAACGGCATCTCCTGATCGCCCAAACTTGGAGACGTTCTCGTCGAAGGCTTTGCCGACATTGGGATCGGCCAAGAGGTCGTCGTAGCTCGCATCGTAGCGATACGTCAACTTGGCGAACGCAAGCTCGGCGGGAATCAGGAATGGGTGGAGATTCCGATTGTCCTCCCTGGTCGTTTTGACCGGGAACCCGCCGGCTTTCCTTAGCCGAAGGAGCCGACGACAAATTGCGGCGTGCTGTGAGTCAATGCCCAGTTGCTGGCATCGTTCAACAAACCGAGCCGCCAACTGCGGGTCTGCCAAGGTACGATCAACGGAATAACCGTCATGAATTTGCGCAAACGTCTCGACGATAATAGAGTCTCGCGACTCATCCGGAGCCAAGGGGGCCAACTCGATGGGGCGATTCGCGAGCATCAGCCCGACCGTGCCCGTGGCCGAAAAGCCTCCGAACACTGGACGTGAAATCGGTCGGACCGTGCTGCCCAGGATTCGGCTTATCATCAATTGATCTAAATCGCTCATGTCAATTTCCGGCTGAGTTCCCAAACCCGTCAACCTCGGCTTCCGCCGTTTCGTACTGTGAAACTTCGATTGCCGGTGTGGAGCCACAGGACTTTTGTTGCACAACCAGACTTCGCCCGTCATCCAGGAAAAAGACATAACCGCTCGGGTCACTGGCGCCAACAGGGTGCAAGAAAAGCATCCACCCGTTGCGGCGGCGTTCGATTTGAATGTCAGGCTTGGAGAGATCTTGTTCGTCGTGCGTCCCAAGAACGATTCGGACACCGTCGGCGGAACAGACGAGAACGGGAACCCGACTGTTTTCAAACTCGGGTAGCTTACAATCGGGCTCACCCAGCCATTTGCCGTTGTAAGTTGGCACGAACATTTCAAACCGCTCCGGTAGTTCTTCCATTGGTCCTGCTCCTGATTTGGGAGCATTCTATCTGCCCCGATAATAGGAGCAATGGAGAAATCCACTTTTACGCCTGCGTATGGGGTCCTCCGCACGGAACTGGTCAAGTTGCGCCAGAATGCCGGGTTTACCCAGCGCGAGCTGGCCAAACGGCTCAAGGTTGCGCATAGCTGGATCGCGAAGGTTGAATCCGGTGAACGCCGGCTCGATTTTATCGAAATGTGTTGGCTTATTACCGCCTGCGAAGTCGAACCGCTGCCCGTGCTCAAGCGAGTTCTGAAGTCCCTGGGTGATGCAAAACTTCCTGATGGGCTGCGGTGAAGCGTGGCCAAGCAAAAAACTCCGGAAGAAATTCGAGTCAAAGTCTTGCTTGCCGCCTTTTGGATGCCGTCGGTTCAGACGATGGTTTCCAGAAAGTCGAGCATTACCAATGCTTTCGTGAACGCCATTCTCCCAAATATTCAGCCGAGCGCGGAGGAAATCGAACAAGCATTGCAGATCCTCAAAATGGAGCCGACCGACGTCCGGTGTTCTTATTGCAGAAACAAAGCGACCGAATGGGATCACTTAAGGCCGATCGTCATCAATTTGCGGCCCACGGGATACATCTCGGAAATCGCCAATTTGGTTCCATCATGTGCCAAATGCAATCAAAGCAAGCGCAACGCCTTTTGGAAGGATTGGATGCTAAGCTCAGCCGGCCTTTCGCCGACAGCGCGAAGGCTGCCGAATGTTCCCGAATTGATTTCCCGTCTCCAAGAATACGAACGCTGGAAATCTCCGACCAAACTCGATTTCGAGAAGATTTTGGGTGATGACAACTGGCACAATTATTGGTCGAAATGGGAAGCCATTAACATCGAGCTGCGCAAATGCCAGGACTTCGCCGATTCCCTGCGAGCGCAGATTTCCGAAGCAATTAAGATTAAGACGTGATGACTCTATCAACAATACTGCCTGCCGCGGGCATGATGTGGTACAGAAAAACGCGCCAGATCAAATTGTCGTTCAGCTTGCCCCTTGCCTTTCGTGCTGGGCGTGGACTCTACGGTTTCGACCGATTTCGATCAGATTTCATGGCAGGTTGTTTCTCCAACCTTGAAGATCTCGCGAACCGGGGGGAATTGTCTAGAAGATGAGAACGCTGTAGCCGCCACTCGCGGCGGTCACGAGCACTCGCTTGGATAACTCTTGTCTGCAAACGTCGCTGAAAGCGACATCGTCCGAGTCTGCCAGTCACATTGACGACGGTTCCGCCTTGGGTCGGCCCTGCATGAACAGACGCGGCCGGTTCTGTCCCTCAGCGGCAACGTAACGGGACAGAGCTCTTTGAAAAGAGACCTGTCCCGTTACTATAAAGCTTCTCCTCGTCCTCGAGCACCTTCTCACCCATTGGCCGCGAACACGCTGCCGCTGAGATTGCCGATCAGGTCGTGACCGATGTAAACGACGCTGCCGTAGACATCGGGACCGGAGGCAATGCCGGCGGAGCCGTTAGAGCCGAAATAATCACCCCAATTACTGGGGGAGCCCCCCACCCCTCCTGAGCCCGCAGAAAGGTTGTTTTCGGCAATCGAGGTATTGAGGAGGTCGACGGCGGTGTTGGTCGCCGACACGCTGATGCCGCCGCCTAAGGCCGAGCCGCCGTTTCCGCCGTTCCCGGGTTCGCCGGCGGGGGCGAAGATGTCGCCGATATAGTTGCCGAAGATTCCACCGGCAATTCCGCCGGCGCCCCCGTTGCCGCCGGAGACGAAATTGCCGCTGACGGTGCTGTCGCTTATGGTGACGGCGCCCGCATTGACAGACAAGCCGCCACCTTCGGCGTCGCCGCCGGCGCCGCCATTGCCGCCTTTGCCGGCATAGGCACTGCCACCGAAAAAGGGTACTTTGGCCGAGCCGCCGCCGCCGCCGCCGTTGCCGTTGCCGCCCAGGACTTGATTGTCGCTTAAGTTGTCGTTGGTAAGAGTGAAGGCGCCTCCATTGGCATACAAGCCACCGCCGAAGCCCAGGCCGCCGTCGCCGCCATCACCGCCGGCGGCCGCGGTGGTGCTGCCGTGGAGGGCGGAGACGCTATCGGCGCCGTTGCCGCCGTTGCCGCCGGCGCCGCCCATGACCAAATTGTAGGTGAGGGTGTCGTCGCTCAGGGTGACTTTGTTCGCGAACTGCACATCCATGCCGCCGCCGGTGCTTTGGCCGCCGCTGCCGCCGGCGTTGCCGTCGCTGCCGCTTTCGGTGCCGCCCTCGGTCCCGCCGCCTTGGCCGCCGTTGCCACCAAGGGCTTCATTACTGTTGAGGGTGTCATTTTGCAGGGTGGCGTTGCCCACCAAGCCCAGATGCAAGCCGCCGCCTAAACTCGAGCCGCCCGCGCCGCCGGCGCCGGCCCAACCGTTGCCGCCAAAGCCGCCTTGACCGCCGCTGCCGCCTTGGCCGCCAATAGCGAAATTGCTGATGAAGGTGTCGTTACCCAGGGATAGGCTGCCGGTCAGTGCCGCGAACATGCCGCCGCCCGCGCCCGCGCCGCCTGCGCCGCCGAAGCCGCCGGCATCCCCTTGGCCGCCGTTGCCGCCGGCGCCGCCAAAGGCGCTATTATTATTGAGGTTGTCGTTGGTTAGGGCGACATTGCCTCCTGTCACGAAAACGCCGCCGCCCGCGCCCTCGCCGCCGCTGCCGCCATTGCTGCCGCTGCCGCCATTGCCGCCGCTGCCGCCATTGCCGCCGCTGCCGCCAAAGGCGTTATTGGCAATGAAGTTGTCGCTGGTCAGCTTGACGCTTCCCCCTGCCACATACAAGCCGCCGCCGAAAGCGTCCGCGCCATCGCCGCCCGCGAGCCCTCCGTTAGCTCCGTTGGCGCCCCGAGCGTCGTTGTCCTGGATCGTCACGCCGCTGAGGTCGAGCGTGCCCGCGCTGTACACGGCCCCGCCTTCCGCCGCCGTGCCGATCCCTTCCGCCAATCCGCCTTGCAGAGTCAGGTGCTCCAAAGTCAAGGATCCGCTGCTGGCCACGTTGAAGAAACGATCCGCTGTTGAGCTGGTTCGCGCGAAAGTGTCATTGTCGCCGACGATGGTGATATTGCCCGTGATGACCGGCAAGGCGTTGGGCCCGTCGATGAAGTTATTTGCCGATGCGAAATTGAAAATGGCGCCTTCTGCCAACCTGATCGTGGTTGGCGTGCTGGAAGTGTTAGCCGTATCGATAGCCGCTATCAAACTGCTGGTGGTGCTAATGCCGGACAGCAGGTCGCGCTCCTCCAGAGCCTCCAGGCGCAATTGCGGCCTCTTGAACCGAGGACGCATGGTGGTGCAGGGGCGGGCTGGCAGGCTCAGAAATCCCCTCAGGCCAGTCCATAGGTTTCGCATGAGAATGTCTCCTCAAGTTAGAATTGCTCGAACGGGGCAGGGCCCTGGAAACGCTCCAGGTAAGCGGTAGGGACAGGATGCCAGCCGAGCCCGATCTGGTCATCGGCGGCGGCCGCCCTCGCGTCCCCGGCTCTCTTGCCTTCTCTGTTTCGGGAGACCGCATGCTCTGTGACACGCGTTTTTCGGTTTTTCGGAATCGGCGGGAGTGGTTTACTGGCCAAGACGATAGGTATTTTCTGAAGGATTTGGCTGTTGATTTGCTTTCGGTCGACAGCATCCCCTAGCGATTTGTCGACGAGATGGCATAAGAAGTGCGATCAAACTAACCATGGAGATCCGAAGAAACGAGAGAATCTTACGTTGGAAGTGAGGTCGCAACATGGCAAAGAAGCTGAGATATCCAACCGGTCCGGAACGGCGCCCTGCGACAGCGCAACCGGATCCTGCAAGCGAGTCGGGCCGCCAGGCGCCCCAACAACGGAGTGTCCGCAATCATAATGAAGCCGCGAATTCCCCTGTGTCCGGGAACGACCGTAGTCAAGATGCAGACCGCCATCGCAAGAGCAGACACGTGCGTTCGCAGAAGTAACGGGCCAATAAGTCGAGCTCGAGTAGGAAGGGAGCAAATCATGGCGGACCGCGAATGGGGATTGTGCGAAGACTGCAAGTGGTGGCAGATCGAACCGAAGGCAGCCGTGCAAAACCTGACAATGGGCTTGTGCATCGATGAGAAGCTTCAACCCTTTGTGTTACGAGTCTCCGGCAACAGCGGCTGCAATCGCTTCATGACTGGGAAGCCAGCCAGGGCCAAGGGATCGAGCGAAGCGCCGCCTAGCGCCGCACCGGTCAGGTAGCCAAGTGAGGGTTTGTCTTGCCCTGCGGGGCAGGGTCCAGTAATTGGACCTGTCCCGTTTACGTGCCGTGTTGTGCGGTGGCCCAGAGGCGGAGGTCGCCGAAGAGTTGGGCGAGGGCGGCGGGTTGATAGTGGGCGTTGAGGCCGCTGGGGTTGGGGAGGACCCAGGCGTGGCTGCCGCCAAAGGGGTCTTTTTGGAGGCCGACGCGGGCGTCTTTGATGCCGGAGACGATGCGGTAGGGGCCGATGCCCACGAAGGCAACGACGGTGGGCCGCCACCGTTTGACTTTGGCTTCGAGGAGTTTGCCGCCGGCGCGAAGTTCGTCGTCGGTGAGTTCATCGGCGCGGGCGGTGGCGCGTTGGACGATGTTGGTGATGCCGAATTTCAGGTCGAGAAGAAGGGATGATTCGAAAGGGGAAAAGAGGCGCGGGGTGAAGCCGCCATCGTGGAGGGCGGGCCAGAAGCGGTTGCCGGGGCGGCCGAAGTGGCGGCCAATGGCCGCGGTGTAAAGGCCGGGGTTGATGCCGGCAAACAGGACAATGAGGTTCTTGGCGACGAGATCCGGGAGGACTTTGTCGTGCGCGGCAAGGAGCTGAGCCCTGGTGGGTTTCCAGGGCGTGACCGGCTTCGCTATTGTTTTGTTACTCATTTGCGAACCTTGAGACTATTCCTCAGCTCCGATCGGACGGCGGGACGAATCGCGGCGGGCTTTGCAGTTTCGCCTCCAGCTTTCACCAGTCGCAACTCTTTGGTGAATAGCTCGCCAATTTCTTCAGTCTTGTGTAGATGCTCAGCGATTCGCTCGGGCCTTCTCCTGCAGCGTCTTGCTATCCCAGATGCGCACCGTGTTGTCGCCCGATGCGGAAATGAGCCTGGTACCATCGGGGCTGAACGCCAAGGCATGAACGTAGGCGGTATGGCCGCGGCAGCTCGGCCACTTCCTCGTAGGTGCGCATGTCCCACAGGCGAATAGTGTTGTCCTGGCAGCCCACCGCCAGCCGGGTGCCGTCGGGGCTAAAAGCCAGCGCGTAGACGATACTGGCGTGCGCCAGCACCGCAATTTCCTGGAAAGTGTCAGCGTCCCAGATGCGCACGCTGCGGTCTTCACCGCCGGAAGCCAGACGATTGCCAACCGCGTTCCAGGCCACGGCGTGAACCCAATTGGTATGTCCAGTCAATTCCGCCAGTGGCGCTGCGGTGGAGGCATTCCACAAGCGGACGCTGTTGTCGAAGCCGGCCGATGCCAGGCGCTGACCATCCGGAGAGAAGCGCACGGACAACACATTGTCCTTGTGGCCACGCAACACCGCTGTTTCCGCGCCGCTGGCCGCATCCAGCAGGCGAATCGTGTGATCGCCGGTCGGCAAGCCGCCGTAGGAGTTTCCCAGCGCCACAGCCAGGCGCGTGCCATCGGGACTGAACGACAGCGATTCCGAGCCCTTGCCGGGCAACTGCAAACGCAAGCGAACCTTGCCCGTGGCCAAATCCCATAACCAGAGCCTGCTGTTGCGCGACCCTGCCGCCAGGGTGCGGCCATCGGGACTGAAGGCGACACTCAGCATCATTTTATCTTCGGTAGTCAACACTCGCCCAGCCTGGCCAGTCAAGCCGTCCCATAGGGCACGCTGTTGTCCCATGCCGCCGAAGCAATTTGGGTTCCGTCGTGGCTTATGGCAGTGTCGTAGACATAGCTGGTATGGCCGCGCAACACGCCGCTGCGTTCGACCTGCCCGGCATCCCAAAGAATCACGTTCTTATCGGCGGAGGCGGAGGCGATGTGCGAGCCATCGGGACTGTAAGCCGCGCCGTTGACCCCACCCGTATGTCCGAGGAGCACGGCAATCAGGTCGCCGGTTTTCGCGTCCCACAGTCGTAAGGTGCCGTCGCCGGCGGACGAAAGGATACGAGAACCATCCGGATTGAACAGGGCCTGATTCACACTGCTATTGTGGCCTCGTAAAATCGCGATCGGTTGACCCGCAGCCGTGTCCCAGAGGCGCACCGTTTGGTCCATGGAAGCAGATACGAGGCGGGAGCCGTCTGGGCTGAATTGCACGGAAGACACGCGGTTTTGATGGCCGGCCTCCGTGCTGAGCAGCGTGCCGGCGGCGACGTCGAAGATGTGCGGCACCTTGGAGTCGGGATAATCACAACCGGTAGCCAAACGCGAACCATCGGGGCTGAAATCCATGGTGTAAACTTTGCCGCCGGGGCTGCGCAGGGTGCCACAGGTTGATAGGTGTGTGCGTTCCATATTTGCACCATCTCACCTCCGGCGCCGGCAATCCAACGGCCGTCCGGACTACACGCCACGCGGAAAGGCGGCACGTCGTGCTTGAGCACGGCCAGTTGTCGACCGCTGGCGAAATCCCAAACGCGCGACTCGGGGTTGTCCTGATCGCCACTAAGCAAACGGGCGCCATCGGGGCTGACCGCCAGCGAAATAAATCGCTTCAGGCCTTGGATCGCTGCGATCGCGGCACCGGTCCGCCCATTCCAGATACGCAGGCTCTCTTTCGAAACGCTCGCCAGGCGGCTGCCGTCCGGCGCCCAGACGACAAAGTCCACCTCGTTGGAATGACCAACGAGGGTCGCAATCTCCCGCCGACTGGCGAAGTCCCAAAGTTTCAGCGTGTGATCTTCCGACCAAGAAACGAGCCGCGTCCCATCGGCACTGAAACGAACGCCTTGGACGGGCTCCTTGTGGCCGCTCAACACGGCTTGCCCGTTCTGTAGGAGGCTGTCGAAATGACGCCATTCCCAATTGCGGTGCTCCAACGGAGCGGCGTCCAATTGGCGTTGGCAAGCAAGAGCGTTATGGAGCTGCAAAGCCGATGCGGCGGCGGAAATGCTGGAGCGATATAAGAGCCAGCGTGCGGCATCGCGTTCGGCTTGGGCGTGATCGTGCTCCCGCCGCGTGTCCTTTCCGGCTGCAACGGCGCTCTCGCCATTGCCAGGTGATGCCGGCAACGCCAAGCACGCTGAGCAGCACCACGGCCGCCGACAATCCCGCCACCGTCGGCCGTCTACGAATCCATTTCCCGGCGCGCTCGATGCGGCCCACCGGTCGAGCCTCGATGGGTTCACGGTGGAGGAAGCGCTGCAAATCGTCCGCCAGTGCCGCGGCCGAGACGTAGCGCTTGCTTGGTTCTTTTTGCAAGCACATCAGGATAATCGTTTCCAGGTCGACAGGAATCTGCGGCACCAGGCGACTGGGGGTCAACGGTTCGTTGTGAAGAACCTGTTCCAAGATCGCCAACGGCGAAGGGGCCTGAAAAGGCGGCCTCCCGGTCACGGTTTCGTAAAGGATGCTGCCCAGCGCATAGACGTCGGCGGCCGGCCCGACAACCGCATGCTCCTGCATCTGCTCCGGCGCCATATAGGAAGGCGTGCCCATAACCTGGCCCGTCTTGGTAGGCCCGGATGCATTAGCCGGTGCCTTGGCCAGGCCGAAGTCGGTGATTTTGGGAGTGAATAGTGGTGAGTGAATAGTGGTGAGTGGCGAGTTGGAGGCAGTCGCCATTTCACGGCTTTGCTCTGTGCTCCCGAGCCGGTTCTCTTTTTCCCAGGGCCCGCCTTTTTTCTCGCCACTCGCCACTCCCCACTCACCACTCGTTACTCCCCACTCGCCACTCATCAGAATGTTGCCGGGTTTGAGATCGCGATGGATGATGCCGCGCTGATGAGCGCCGTGAACGGCTTGCGCCAGCACCTGGACCAGCTGGGCCGCTGCCTGGGCATCCTGCGGCGTTTGCGCGAGGCGCTTCGCCAGCGTGCCGCCGGGAACATATTCCAGCGCCAGATAGGGCAAGCCCTGCTGTTCGCCGACTTCGTAGACCTGCACGATGTTGGGGTGTTGCAAACGGGCCAGCGCCATGGCCTCGCGCTGGAAGCGCAGCCGGTCCTCGGGGCCGGCATGGGCCCCGGCCAGCAAAATCTTGAGGGCCACCAATCGATCCAGGGCAATTTGCCGGGCCTTGTAGACCACCCCCATGCCGCCGCGACCGAGCTCCTCCAGAATCTCATAGCCTGGGACCGCGATTACCGGAGCGGACCGCGACGCCTGAGGCGCGTTCTCCAGCAACTGCTGCCAGCGCGTCGTTTCCGGGCGCAGAGAAGCTGCTCCACCCGCCGTTGGCAAGCCGGGCAGCCGTCCACGTGCGGCGCCAACGAAATCAGGGACGCCTCATCGAGCTCCGAGCCGATCAACAAATGGAGAGTCCGATCGTCGGGACAGGACGACGTCATGGCTACTTCTCCGGACCTTCCAGAGCATCGAGTTCCTCGCGCAGCATTTTTTGCACCTTGCCCTTGGCGACGTAGACCATGGTGATCTGCATGCCGACGCGCGGCGCTCTCCGCGCCGCTCAAGCCCTCGAAAGTGAGGAGGCGGAACGCCTCCCAGGTGTGCGCAGCCACGCGGCGCTGTACGCGAGCCATGGCTTCTTCCAGCAATTCGCGGTCGTATTCGTCCTGCAGGCGCTTTTGCAAATCGTCGTAAGCCTCGACCGTTTCGAGTTGGCGCAGGATGGCCGTGTCGCCGCTGCCTGCCCCGGGCCGGCGGTAGCGCTCCAGGAAATCCTGCCAGGCGTGGTGCGTCACGGTCTTGAGCCAGGCGCAAAACTGCGCCTCGGGTCATACTCGAACTGGCGCAGTTTCGCCACCAGCTGAAGCAACACCTCCTGAGTTATGTCCTCCGCATCCGATTCCTGCATTTGCCAGCGCAGGCACCAGTGCGCGGATCTCGGGCGCATAGCGACTGACGAACAGGTCCCACGCCGGCGCGTCGTCCTGGCCGCGCAGCCGCACCAGCAGCGTGTTCGAAGTCGACGGCTCGTTGTCCGCGCCGATCAGTGATTACTCCCCGAGACGGCAAAACCTAGCGCGACGCTCAGGAAAGTGCAGTGTCCGAGCAGTCCCGGCTCAACCATGAGGCGATTGTTCGCGAGATTCTGCGCAGCGGCCGGGTCAGGTTTTTGCCCGGCTGCGCGCAATTGAAAAAAATCAGCGCTAGGTTTTGCCCAACGACCGTAATCCCTGTGCGGCCGATCTTTCGAGCCGCAAGTTCTTCGCTCCCCCTTTGCAATACCGCCACCCCAAAACCTTGGAGAGATTCTATGTGGTTCACGCCATGGCTGCGCGCATTACCGGCTCGATCGAAACGTGGGATGAAGAGTTCGGCCCACAAGCGGCGCCAGTGCCGCGATTGGTCCTTCGAGCGACTCGAAGATCGCCTCGTGCCGGCTATCTGGATGGTAGCGAACCTCAGCAGCAACCCCGCCGTATCCGGCAGCCTGCCGTGGGCTGTCGCTCAGGCGAACAGCGATCAATCCGGCACGCCCATCGCTATCGATTTCAGTGCGGCCGCCGGTCAGACTTTCGCCACGGCTCAGACCATCACGTTAAGCGGCACACAGGTGCTGACGAACGCCGCAGCGCCCATCACCATTACCGGGCCGGCCGCGGGAGTGACTCTCAGTGGCAACACAACCAATACGGTCCTGGAAATAAACAGCGGCGTCCAGGCGAACCTGAGCGGGTTGGCGATCACCGCGGGGGCAGCCTCGGTCGCCGACCCCACCAATGAGGGCTATTTTGACGGCGGCGGCATCTTCAATAGCGGCACGCTGGTGATTACCAACTCGACGTTTTCCGCAAACAGCGCGACAGCGTTTGGCGGCGCGATCGATAATTCGGCGCTGCTCTATGTTGAGAACTCAACCTTTGTGAACAATATAGGCCAAGGAGGCGGGGCCATTTTCACAAAGGGACCAACTACCGTCAGCGATTGCACGTTCACCGGAAATAAAGCACTCGTCACGGCGCCATCTGGTTTTTGGTATCAGAATTCTGGCTTTTTTACCTTGTTTACTCCTCTGGCAGGCCAGGGAGGAGCAATCCTAACGGAATCTGCACTGACGCTCGCGGATTCGACATTGAACGCCAATATTGGGTCGCCCGGCGGCGCCATTGGCAATGGCGGTCAACTTACTCTGCAGGATGACATCGTTGCCGGAAATGAAGGAATTACCGGCCCCGACCTGTTCAATAGCTCCGCAGGCACGCTCAACGATTTGGGGTCCAACTTGCTGGGGACCACTCTGCAAGGCGTTGCCTCAGGCCCAGGGGATGTGTTTAGCGATCAGCCTGAGTTGGCCCCGCTGGGCGATTACGGCGGCCCCACCCAAACTATGGCGCCGCTGCCGGGCAGCCCCGCCATCGCCGCCGGCGGCCCAGCCAGCACCCAAACCATCGACCAGCGCGGCTTCAGTCAGCCAGGCGAAGCGGCCGACATCGGCGCTTTCCAAAGTCAGGCCCTTGTCGTCAATACCACAGCCGACCAGCTGCCAGGCGCCAGCGGTTCGCTGACTGGCGTGATGCCCGGTCAACTCTCCTTGCGGGAAGCTCTCAATCTGGCAAATTTGGCGACCAGTGCCGTTACCATCAGCTTTGCTGACGGGTCAGGCCAGACCTTCGCGACCCCACAGACTATCAACTTGAGCGGCACCCTGGTGCTGGCCAACACCGCCGCGCCAATTGGCATCGACGGTCCGGCCGCGGCGCTGACCCTCAGCGGGAACAACACGTTTACTATTCTGGAGGCGAACAGCGGCGTCCAGGCGAACCTGAGCGGGCTGACGATCACGGCGGGATTTGCCAGCATCGCCGACCCCGATTACGCCACCGTCTACGACGGCGGTGCGATCTACAACAGCGGCACTATGACAGTCAGCAACCTGGCAATTAACGCCAACGCCGCTGCGAGCCAACTCAGCTTCGGCGGCGGCATTTTCAACTTCGGCACTTTGACTGTGAGCGACGCCACTTTCTCGAACAACACGGCCAATGCTGGCGGCGCTATCGAGAACAAAGGCACGCTAACGGTAAATGACTCAACTTTTTCGCTCAATTTCGCTAGTGACGTGGGCGGCGGCATCGAGAATGAGGATCAGTTAACCGTCACCAACACAACTTTTACCCACAATAGTGCCAAGTTCGGCGGAGGCGGCATTGCCAATGAATCCACTGCGACGGTGACCAATTGCACCTTATTCGACAACTCCGCAGGTACGGACGGTGGCGGAATCCTCAACGATGGCTATTTGAACCTGACGAGCACAACCTTGTTTGCCAATTCCTCACAGGCAGGCGGCGGCATTTATGCTGAGGTCCAAATGAGCTTGGTGGATTCGATCGTGGCCGGCAACACGGCGACAACCGGTCCCGATATTCAACTTTTCCAAAGTAACGTCATTACGGCCGAGAACCACAATTTGCTGGGGACGGCACTCCAAAGCACCTTTACCGGCACGGGAGACGTGTTTAGCGATCAACCGCTCTTGGGCGCCTTGGGCAGTTTTGGCGGGCCCACGCAGACCCTGCCCCTGTTGCCCGGCAGTCCCGCCCTGGCGGCTGGTATCCCGGTCACCAATTTGACTCTCGATCAGCGCGGCCTCAGCCGGCCCAGCAGCGTACCCGATATCGGCGCCTTCCAGAGTCAGGGATTCACCTTGACCATCTCGAGCGCTGCCAGTCCACAAATCGGCGTTGTGGGTATCGCGTTCCTTAACCCCCTAGCAGTGACGGTGACTGCCGACAATCCGCTCGAGCCCGTCGATGGCGGCATCGTTACCTTCACCCAATTTAGCGGTGCGCAGGCCAGGGTGCGATTTTGAGCGCAGCCAGCGCGACCATTGCCGCCGGCACGGCCGAAGTCACGGCCACCGCCAATAGCATCCTCGGCAGTTACGAAGTGAATGCCGCGATCGGTTCTGCAGTGACAGCATTCGACTTGACGAATGTTGCGGACTTCTTGACGCCTGCCGGCTACTTCAGTCCAACCGGTCACGGGCCCGGTACTCCAGCGCCCGCGGGATCGTTTGTTGCGACACCAGGCTCAACGCATGCGACGCTCGATCTACCGGGCTATTACACCAATGAGCCAGCCTCCACATTCGACATTCCGGCGGACCTGGGTTTCTACGTGGGAGTTACCGGCGCTACCTCGGCCACGATCGACCCCGCCGGCACCTACACCGATAAGCCTGGCTCAACGACCCCCATTCCTGCACCGGCGGGCAGCTATGTGTCCGGCGTAGGCGCCATCTCGGCCACGTTGGACAGTCCGGGGACGTATACGGATCTATCGGGATCCATCATTGCGATTCCCGCGCCGGCTGGCACCTTCGTTGCGGGTTTCGGCGCCATCGCGCCCTCTGAAGACCCCCCGGGAACCTACACCGATAAACCTGGCGCCACTGTGGCGCTGCCCGCGCCAGCCGGCAGCTACATATCTGGCACAGGCGCGACTTATGCCACCCTCGACCCCGCGGGAACCTACACCGATAAGCCCGGCTCAGTGGCCGCCATTCTTGCACCAGCAGGCAGCTATGTGTCCGGCGTAGGCGCCATCTCGGCCACATTGGACAGCCCGGGCACTTACACGGATCAACAAGGCTCCACATTCGCGATTCCCGCACCGGCTGGCACTTACATTGCGGGTTTCGGCGCAATCTCACCCACTGAAGACCCCGCAGGAACCTACACCGATAAACCTGGCGCCACTGTGGCGCTGCCCGCGCCAGTCGGCAGCTACATATCTGGCACAGGCGCGACTTATGCCACCCTCGACCCCGCGGGAACCTACACCGATAAGCCCGGCTCAGTGGCCGCCATTCTTGCACCAGCAGGCAGCTATGTATCCGGCGTAGGCGCCATCTCGGCCACATTGGACAGCCCGGGCACTTACACGGATCAACCAGGGTCCCTATCAGCGATTCTCGCACCGGCCGGCACTTACATTGCGGGTTCCGGCGCCATCTCGCCCACTGAAGACCCCGCAGGAACCTACACCGATAAACCTGGCGCTACTGTGGCGCTGCCCGCGCCAGCCGGCAGCTACGTATCCGGCACAGGCGCGACTTATGCCACCCTCGACCCTGCCGGAACCTACACCGATAAGCCCGGCTCAGTGGCCGCCATTCTTGCACCAGCGGGCAGTTATGTATCCAGCGTAGGCGCCATCTCGGCCACATTGGACAGCCCGGGCACTTACACCGATCAACCTGGATCCCTATCAGCGATTCTCGCACCGGCCGGCACTTACATTGCGGGTTCCGGCGCCATCGCGCCCTCTGAAGACCCCCGGGAACCTACACCGATAAACCTGGCGCCACTGTGGCGCTGCCCGCGCCAGCCGGCAGCTACATATCTGTGCAGGCGCGACTTATGCCACCCTCGACCCCGCGGGAACCTACACCAATGAAGCTGGCTCAGTGGCCCCCATCCCGGCGCCTGCAGGGAGCTATGTGTCCGGCGTAGGCGCGATGTCGGCCACGTTGGACAGCCCGGGCACTTACACGGATCAACCAGGATCCGTCGCACCACTTTTGGCGCCGCCCGGAACGTATGTTTCCAGCCCGGGCGCTACCTCGGCCACGTTCGATCCACCAGGCACCTATACGGACCAGCCGGGCTCCATTGCTCCCCTGGAAGCCCCAGCAGGTAGTTATTCGCCCGGCGCGGGGGCTACGTCGGCCACGCTCGATCCCGCAGGCACCTATACCAATGCGATCGGCTCCATCGTTCCGATTCCGGCGCCTCCGGGCAGCTACGTTTCGGGCATCGGTTCCATCTCGGCCACGCTCGACCCTGCCGGCACCTACACTGCTCAATGGGGTTCGCCGGCTCCGATCCCGGCGCCCTTGAGCGCCTATGTCCCCACCAGCGGCGCCACTCAAGCGACCCTTGCGCTTCCCGGCTATTATGTCAACGTGATCGGGGCGACTCAGCAAACCGCGGCAACTCCAGGCTACTTTGCGCCGGGCCCGGCGCTATCCAAGAATTTGCTGACCCGCCCGGCACCTCTTCCGGCTACGCTGCCGCCGTTTGCCACCCCGCCCAGCCCGTTGTCATCAACCCCGCTTCCGTCAGCATCAGCGCAACGGAAATCCTGCCGGCCAACCCAAATGATGCAGTCACCTTGACGGCCCAGTTCATGGATGACGGCACGCTGGATAGTCACACCGTCGTCATCAACTGGGGCGATGGAACAACCAGCAACAGCACCCTCAATCCAGGCGACTTCACCAGCTTCGTGGACAGCATGTGCGCCAGTGGCGGCTCCTTTGCGGCTGTCCATCATTACAGCAACGCCGGCATGTTCACGGTTACCGCATCGGTAATCGACAACGTTACTCAGGGAACTTCATCGGTGGGGACGACGGCATGGGTGATGGGGATTTATCTGAATCCGGTCACCGGTCAACTGGTGATCGTCGGCAGTGCCGGCAATGACAACATCGAGGTCAGCCATGGCACTGCACAAGGCGGCGTCGTCAAAGTAAGTTACACGCTGGGAAGCTTGCCCAACAAAATGCAGACTTTCCCAGCTAGCCAGGTCACCAGCCTCGTCATGTACCTTCTTGGCGGCAATGACACGGTTTTGGTTCACAATGATGTAACGATACCGGCGCAAATCCAGGGGACGGGTTCGGATAATTTTGCGGCCGGCGGTGGCAGCACCACGATGATCGGCGGCAATGGCGGCGATTCTTTGGTGGGCGGGCCGGGCAACGATGTCCTCATCGGCGGCACCGGCAACGACACGCTCTCGGGCGGCGGCGGCAGCGACCTGCTCATCGGCGGCGCTGGCCACGATTCGTTAGCCGGCAACGGCGGCGGCGACATTCTGATCGCAGGCGTCACCGCTTACGACAACAATCTCGCAGCTCTGACGGCCATCATGAACGAATGGACGCGCACCGACGTCGACTATGCGACTGCGCGTCAACGACCTGGTCTTTGGCAGCACCGGCGGCCTGAACGGCTCCTACCTGCTCAATGCCAACACCGTTCAAGCCGACGGTTCGGTGGATCAGCTCACGGGCAGCGGCGGATCGGATCTCTTCTTCGCCAGCCTGCTGGACAGCATCACCGGCAACAAGAAACAGGAGGACATCATCTCTATCAGCTAAGCAGTGTGAGCCGCTTTGCCGCCGGCATGGAAATCATGCCGGCGGCTCGGCTCCGCGCATGTACCACGGACGATTTGCGGGCCAGCTGATTGAGCGCCTCGGCTCGGTCGAACAAATCGCTGTGCGCCAGCCCCTGTACGCTTCCAGATCGTCGCGGGCCACGTCCCAGCGCTCTGCGCACGGCAACCGCTTACCAGCGCCGCTCGAGCGACTCCACGAGCAGCGGGACGCTTGCTTGTTCGAGTAATTCCTTACCCCAACGGGGTTCCACAGCAAAGCTCGGGGTCGCGCAGTCCCCCTTGGGTATGAAAGCTCAGAGTTTCTACCCAGAAGGAGTCGTGTAGCCAGCTCAACGATATGTCTATCGGACCGTTACGGATATGAAATCAAAGAATCGGGCCGCCTAGGCTGCACTATCGCGATCCTGGGCTTCGCTATTTAACCCCTTCGGGGTAGATGCCATCAGGGAGCTAATTCCCCGACGATTCTTCATACATCCCCAAGAGCCAAGCCCGGCGTTCGCTCCAACGAAAATACCAATGGGCTGCCACCACCAAGACACCCGTGGCTCCCAGGAGAAGCAAGAAGAGTTCGCCGTGATTCCAGTCGGCCAGCACCGCATGTGCGGATGGTCGGCCGAGCAGGACGCGGCGCATGCTTTCGAGCCAGTAAGTTGGCGGCAAGGCCAAGCTGAGTGGCTGCAGCCAGGGTGGAAGAATATCCACGGGAAATACGGCGCCGCAAAGCAAATAGAGCAGCCCGGCGATGCCTTCACTCAAGAAGAATCCATAGCGGGCCATGTTCAACACGGTGCCCGACAACATCAGGCCGATGGCCACCAGCATTATCACGCCGATAATCAGATTCAAAAGCAGCCAGCCCCAAGCGATCGGATGATCTCCCAAGGCGCTGTCGCAGGTCTGGAAAAATCAGCCAGCCGACGCCAACGGTCAAAATCGCGCCGAGAGCCGATTGGCCGGCTCGGGCCAGGCCACGGCCCACAAGATAAGTGGAGAAGGGTATCGGGCTCATGCGGATGTATTTGAGCATCTTGTAACTCTCGCGATCCGTCACGACCGAATTGCTCATGCCGGAGGTGACGCCGGAAACGACCATGAAGCAGGCGCTGGAGATATACAGATAAGGCAGGAATTCGCTGGGCGTGGCGCCGCCGGAGGCCGTTCGCGCCGCCCAATACATGCAAACGACCAGCAGCGAACCGGCCAAGGGTTTCAGCAACACGTAGCCGGCGAAGAGCCACGGCGTCGTCCAGTTGCTTTCGATTTGCCAGCCTAGCCAGGCCGACCATTTGAGCGTGCGTCCGTGCAGCATTTAGAGCCACCTCACCGTGAGCCGACCTTCCTGACGCGAAATCTTCTCGATGCGTCGCAGCAGAATGCGGGCCACAACGATAAAGATCAGACCCAGACCCGCCAAGATCGCAGCTTCCATGCCGACCGGCATGAGCCCCTGGCTCGCGAAGCGGGGAAAGAGGATTTGTCGCATGGCATCGACTCCCGCCGTGAGCGGCAAAAGCGCTGCCCCTGAGGCGACAACCGTGCCGAGCGTGCGTACGGGAAAATTGAGGCCGGAAAGAAGATAAACCGGCTCCTGCATGAGGCCGATGACGTGCAAGGCTTGCCGGCCCCACCAGAGGAAAGCCGACGCGAAAACCATTCCCAGGCCATAAAGTGCGAACAGCGTAAGCAAGAAAACTCCGAGGAGAGCCCACCAGCTGGTGGGCGCGAAGACGAGGCCGAAGAAAAGCTTGCCGGCGAGCACGATCTGCGCCGCGCGCCACGAACGTCATCCCCATGCCGCCGAGCGCCATACCGGCCAGAATGGCCATGAGGGAACAGGTGCGCCACCATGAACAGCTCCAAATTGCCTTCTTCGCGATCCCAATAGAGCTGCGCCCCCATGCTCCAAATGACGTTGAGCCAGAACGCGGTCATGGCTCCGCCCAGCACGACATAACCCAGGTACTCTTCCGGCGTGCGCAGGGCGCGATAGACGAAAGCCAGCGCCGAAACGGCCAGCACGGGAAGCACGGTTTCCAGCGCGATCCAGCCGGGCAGGCGGCGCAAGCAGATGATGCGCGGATACGATCGGGCCAGCATCACTTGAATGAACAATCGCCACGATTGCATCAGGATTCGACCTCCACGGCTTCCAGTCCGTGACCCACCAGCTCGATGAAGGCGTCTTCCAGCGTGGGCTCGATTTTCTTGAGCGAAAGGATATGGGAGCCGCCCTGCACGATTTGCTGCACCACCGCCCCGACGGCTCGTTCTTCCTTCAAGGCGACCGTCAGCGAAATGGCCTCCGGAGTTTCCTTGCGGGCGCAATGTTGCACGCCGGGAAGCTTTTCCAGATCGTGCCAACCGTTCGATTGCGTGCTCACCTGCATCTCAAAAGTCGGGAATTCCTGCACGCGCCGTTTCAAGGCAGCCGGGGTGTCACAAGCCAGGACGCGGCCGCGATCGATGACGGCGATCCGGTCGCATAATTCGTCCGCTTCCATCATGTAATGGGTCGTGAGCACCAGAGTCCGGTCGGGCTGCTCCGCCATCCAGGAGCGAAGAAATCGGCGGATGGTTCGCGCGGCGTTGACGTCGAGCCCCAGGGTTGGCTCATCTAGAAAGAGGATCTTCGGGTTCGTAATGAAGCCCCGGCAAAAGTTCATCTTCTGCCGCTGGCCCGTGGACAAGTGGCTGATGCGCGTGTTCGACTTCTCGCTCAGACCGACGACGTCCAGCATATGATCGATCCGGCTCAAGGCTTCTTTCGAGGGCACTCCGTAAAGCTGGGCGAAGAGCCAGAGATTCTTGCGCACTCGTGAGGATGCCGTAGCCGGAAGTCTCGCCACCCGAAACCATGTTGATGCGTTCGCGGATCGCCTGAAAATCGCGGGTTACGTCGAGTCCGTCGACGTGAGCGGTACCGCTCGAAGGGGCCAGCAGCGTGGTCAAAATGCGCAACAGCGTCGTCTTGCCGGCCCCATTGGAACCGAGAAGGCCGAACAGCTCGCCTTTGCCCACCTCGAGCGAAATCCCATTCAAAGCGACAAAATCCGACCGCGGACCGCGCGGGCCTTTCTTGTCGCGGCGTGCTTTGAAGGTGCGGCGCAGGCTTTCGGTGTGGATAGCTGGATGTGGCATAGTGCTAATCTATCGGACGGCACAGAATTCTCGAACCCAAGGCGAGCGTCGAGGCGTCAGCCCGACGAGTCGGGCCCAAAAACGAATCGTGCCAAGAACCCACGTTATCCGGACGTCTTCGCGTTGTGGACTAAAGTCCACACTCCCATGGCCTCAGCGCCTGGCTAAAGCCCAAGTCCTTGAGTGTGGACTTTAGTCCACATCGCGCGAGTGCCCGCCGTGTGGACTAAAGTCCACACTCCCATAGCCTCGGCCAGGGCGGAGAAAAAGCCGAAGTCCCGGAGTGTGGACTTTAGTCCACACGGCCATGGTACGTCCCGCGGCGTGGACTAAAGTCCACACTCCCATGGCCTCGGCCAGGGCGGAGAAAAAGCCGAAGTCCCGGAGTGGGACTTCGTCCACACGGCCAACGCGCGACGTGCCCGGTGGACTAAAGTCCACACTCCTATGGCCTCAGCCAGCGTCTGGACAAAGCCGAAGTCCCGGAGTGTGGACTTTAGTCCACACGGCCGACGCGCGATTGCGCCGGAATCATCAGTAGCATTCGGCGAGCGTCGAGGCGTCAGCCCGACGAGTCCGGCCAGTTTCGACGCGAAGTCTCTGAAAGTGTGCTTCTAGGCTCGACGAGTCCAGTCAAAATCTACGTGTACTCTTAAGGGCAAGACTCATCGGGCTAACGCCTCGACGCTCGCCTGGGTCTGTCGTTCGACGCCCATCCCTGGTAGAAATAACGATTCAGGCACCTTACCCTCCTGCACAGCGCTGACTTTCCTCGAGATCCTCAATATGACTCGATTTTCTTTCGGCACAGCCACAGCCGTCGTTCTTTTATCGCTGACAACTGCACTGCCACAGCAACAGAAACCGAAGCCCGCGGACATTCTGGCTCTGCAGCAGAAGCCCAAACCCACCGACACCGTCGTAAAACTGGATCTGGTCGCCATCGAGCCGGAAATCGTTACCCCCACCGGCATCAACGTGGACGAAAGCGGCCGCATCTGGGTCATCGAGAATAACACGCACCAGCGGCCCAAGGATTATCCCGGACCGCCGTCCGACCGTATCCGCATCTTCGACGAGTTCGACGCATCGGGAAAAGTGCGCCGGGCAACCACCTTTGCCGAGGGCTTTCGCAACTCGATGGGGCTCACGCTCGGGCTCGACGGCAGCGCTTATTTGGCCACGCGAGCAGCAATCTATCGGCTGCGCGATACTGACGGCAAAGGCCGGGCGAACGAACAAAAGGCGATTATCCATCTCGATACCAAGGCGGTTTATCCGCATAACGGGCTCTCCGGTTTTGCCTGGGATGCGCTCGGCCGGCTTTATTTCGGTCTGGGAGAAAACGAAGGCTTGGCTTATCAGCTCGTCGGCAGCGATGGCCGCACGCTCAGCGGCGGCGGCGAGGGCGGCAGCATCTACCGTTGTCAGCCCGATGGCAGCGGACTTATCCGCATCGCCACAGGGTTCTGGAATCCGTTCGGTCTCACCTTCGACGCGTTCGGCCGGCTATTCGCGGTCGACAACGACCCCGATTCGCGCGGCCCTTGCCGGCTGCTCCACATTGTCGAAGGCGGCGATTACGGTTATCGCTATCGCAACGGCCGCAAGGGGCTGCACCCCTTCACCGCCTGGAATGGCGAACTGCCGGGAACGCTGCCGATGATCGCCGGCACCGGCGAGGTGCCCTGCGGCATCCTGGCCTACGAAGCGGACGCGTTGCCGCCAACTTACCGCGGCCGCCTGCTGGTCAACTCCTGGGGCGATCATGTGATCGAGCGCTTCGACCTGCGGCCCAAGGGGGCGTCGTTCTCCGCTCAATCGCACGATCTCGTGCGCGGTGGCGAATTCTTCCGGCCCGTGGGCATCGCTCTGGCACCCGATGGTACGTGCGTCATCAGCGATTGGTGCGACAAATCCTATCCAGTGCATGGCAAGGGACGCATGTGGCGGCTGGAGCCAACTACTTCTGAGCAGCGGACCGTTGTGCGTGCGGATCAGTTGAAGGATCTCCCTGCCGAGCAACTGGGCCGCCTGCTTGCGCCATCCGCGTCAAGCCGTGCGCAATGAAGCGAGCCGTCAACTCGCACACAAAGGCGCCGCCGGCATCCGCGAATTGGAGCAGGCTCTGGCCGCTCGCGATGAGCCGCGCACTGCGCATGCAGGGAGTATGGGGGCTGGTGCAAGCCGGCGCCGGGGTCGACTGGAATCGTTTACGACCGCTGATTCTGCAGGATTCGGCGGGTGAGGTTCTCGCGGAAGCAGTCGCTCGCTTAGGAGAACTCGGCGTGCTGCGCGAGGCGCTCGCGGAGCAAGCATTTCGGCATCGCCTTCTGCAAGATCCCGATCCACAGGTGCGTTTACAAACGCTTTTGCAACTCGATTCCAAGAATGCCCTGGACGATCTTCTCCAGGCCTTGACGAATCCCGACCCTTTTCTGGTTGCGGCCGCAGAAATTACTTTGGGCAGGCCGGGGCAAAGCGCTCTACTGTTGCCCCACGTTACCGATCAACGAGCGGGCGTTCGCAAAGGCTTGCTGGTGGCATTGCGGCGAACCGGCGATGCCGCTGGCCACCGGGCACTTTCCACGCTGTTGACCGATCCGGATCCAACCATTCGCCAGGCTGCTATTCAGTGGGTGGCGGAGGATCGTTTGCACGAATTCGAGGATCGCCTCCAGACATCGGCCGCTCAGCCGCCGGTTACTCGCGAGCTATTCGAATCGCTGCTGGCAGCTCGGCAGATCTTTGCCCGGGGATATCGCGATCCCAGGCAAGAAGTCGACGGACAAGAGTATGTCGCAGCCGTGGTAATCGACGACAAACAGCCCGCGACTTTCAAAGCGCTTGGACTAAGTTTGTTGCGGCCCGATCACAAAGCGCTCACCCCCGATCGACTCATGCGCTTCTTGTCTGACAAGGATGCGGGCCTGCGCCGCGAAGCGGCCCGGACTCTCCGTCTCCGGACGGATGCCCCGGCTCAGGCCCTCCTGCGCCGCCTGGCCAGCGACTCCGCACAAAGCGCAACCTGCGCCAGGAGGCCGCTGCCGGCCTCGCGGGTTCTGTCGCCATGGCGAAAACGCAGCAAGTCTTGATTGCTCTTTTGGATGACGCACGTTTGCAGCGGGATGTGTTGCGCTCTTTACGCGGCGCCAGCTTGCCGCCGGAGTTGGAAGCGAAAGTCTGGAAGTGGTGGGATGGTTATGTGCAGAAGACGTCGCTCGCCGGCCGCGAGCTGGCTTCCCAGCTTGCCCTGCAACGTCCTGCCCAATCGGCCCGGGACCAGCGAGCACGGTTGGCAGCGCTGCAGGCCTTCGCCACGCCTCGGCCAACCGAAGCCGAGGGTTGGCTTCGTTCGGCAAAACAAGGCGGTGATGCGGCGGCCGGCGAACGAATCTTCTTCCACCCGGAGGGGCCGCGCTGCTACGTTTGCCACCGCGTTGGCGGCCGCGGCGGCAACATCGGGCCCGATCTGACGACCATCGGCTCGGCCCTGACGACCGAGAAATTGGTCGATTCGATCCTAACGCCAAGCCGGGAGATTGCTCCTCAATATGCGAACTGGCTCATTGCCACGCGGGACGGCAAGGTGCATTCGGGCGTAATCGTCGAAGAAGGCCCCAACAGCACCGTGACGCTGGCGGACAGCCAAGGGAAGCTGACCGTCATTCCGCGTCCGCAAATCGAAGAACGCCGGACCTTACCAAAATCGATCATGCCCGAAAACTTAGTCGCGCTGCTGACGCCGCAGGATTGGGTCGATCTGCTGGCGTTCTTGAAGCAGTGCAAGTGACCAAAAAGGAGGCCCCTTTCTCCAAAAAGTCGCGCATTCAGCAAACCGCTGGTGCGCCGTGCCATGCCCACGGCTTTGCGTGGGCATGTGAGGGATATCATTATCAAGCTGTGACCTGCATCGCCCGATGGTCTGGGTTCGTTCGGGTGAAAGCGAAGAATTCGGGGCACGCTGAGTTTCGGTTTGTGGTCGCAGTGCCTCACATGCCCACGGAGTACCGTGGGCATGGCACCGGTCTTCGGGGTAACTGCTAAGACGGGTCCCTAACGCCTATGCCTTGCCCTTTCCGTGTTTCTTGCCCTTGCCTTTCTTGTGGCCGGGCTTGGCGCCCTTCTTGTGATGCTTCTTCTTGCCGCCTTGCACGTGGCGGTGGCCTGGTTGATTGCCCACGGAAAATTCGCCGGCACTTACTGGAACGACGCTTCCCAAGAGAAAAGCTAACGCCACGAACGCACCCAGCAGTTTTCGCATCGTAACTACCTCGATCGCTCGAAATGATTTGAACAATCCGCCATCGCGGCGGATCTATGCGAATTGAACACGCCAGGGCGCTAAGAGTTGCGGCTATCACTTCTTTTTAACACTTCCAAATCCACGTTAAGCCGGACTTCGCTGGACAAGCAGTCCAGATGGAAATTGACGCTGCTGCCCAGGCGATTTGATGCCATTTCGACGAGCGTGTTGGTGATCACTGGCGTGCCGAGACGTCGGTTATTGGTCAGAACAGTCGGTTATCACGCCCTATCCACGCACTGCGATCTGCCGGCTTCACCGTCGTATCCGCCATCTTGATCCGCTCGTCGACGTAGCGAATCTTTTGATGTCGTCGTTTCGGATGTCGTTACCGCTTTCTGCCAGAGGCCTCCGCAGAATGCCAACCGTCGTACAGACGACGCCGCGCGCCGATTTGACAACCAGACCTGCTGTTCGTTGAGGCGGACAGTTCTTCGTAGGTCGTTAGCTTGGATCGAATACAACCACTGTGATTCTTGCCCTTGAGGTGTCGCCAAATTCAACGAGCGCACCTCTCCTGGCTGGCGGGCACGGGTCAGATTGGCGTTGGCATAGCAGAAAACACAGCTTTTTTGCTCCATCGCGAAGAAAGTCAAATGACGCTCTTTGGTTAGCCGCGATTCAAAGACGAGCGCGACCCGGCCCTATGACGCGTTTGAGTTCGGCGCGCGATGACTTGATCCCGCCAGATCTGTACTTTGCGCATTAAGGCGACGCCAACGCTCGCCTGTGGCTCGCGGCTAACCAAAAAATCATGACCAACGGATTCCCGATCCTCAAAGTTTCGCCAGCATCGTCGGTGCAAACGGCTTGCGATATTCGCGCGACAGCAGCTTGTCGGCTTGCTTGTCGTTGACGAACGATTCCGTTTCCGCCTTCACGGTCAGCTTGCGGCCTAGCTGGTAGTCCATGCCGTCGAGTTTGAGCTTGTTCTTGGCATGGAGATAGTCCTCCATGCGCATGAGCGATTCGTAAGCGTCCTTGTTGTCGCCGAAGGCTTTGGTTTCGGGAACGAACGGAACTTGCTCGCCCAGCCGATAGGAAATGTTGGCCAGGTGGCAAAGCGCGGCCGAGTAGTGGCCTTGCTCGATGTCGGCATTCAAGTCGCTGACCTTGCGGCTGCGCACGGCCGAAATGAAGTTGGCGAAGTGGCTCTCCTTGCCCAGGCCGGCCTTGATTTCGGGCCTTTTGGCAACGGTTCGGCTTTCGTGCTGCCCTTGGGATAGAACTTGCCCCCGGCTATTACGCCGCTCTCGAAGTGAAGCGTATTGCCGATTTTTTCGCCCTTGTAGGCATCGGTATCCAGGCCGCGCACTTCGAAGATCAATTGCGTATCGCCGTAATCGAACAGGGCGATTTGCGAATTGGGCGTCTCGCCCTGGTCATGGTAGCCGAAGCGGCCGCCCAGGCTTTGCACGCTCTTGGGCAGCTTAGCGCCGGGGATCATCCAGCGGGCCATGTCCATTTCATGAACGCCCTGGTTGCCGATGTCGCCGTTGCCGAAATCCCAGAACCAGTGCCAGTTGTAATGCACCAAATTGGCGTTGAAGCCACGCTCGGGCGCTGGCCCGAGCCAGATATTGAAATCGACTTCCGACGGCGGCGCCGTGACCGGTTTAAAGCCGATGCTCTTGCGCGGCTTATAGCAGAGCCCGCGCGAAACGAGCAGCTTGCCGAACGTGCCGGACTTCACCAACTCGACGATCTGCGCCACTTTCGCGCTGCTGCGGCTTTGCGTGCCATGCTGCACGATACGGTTGTACTTGCGGGCAGCAGTGAGAGCCATGCGGCCTTCGTGCAGCTCGTGGCTGCAAGGCTTTTCGACATAAACATCCTTCCCCGCCTGGCAGGCCCAGATGGTGATAAGCGCATGCCAATGGTTGGGCGTGGCCACCGAAACGGCGTCGAGGTTCTTGTCTTCGAGAGCCTTGCGAATGTCTTGCACCAGCTTCGGCTTGGTCGGCTGTTTGCTCGATCTGCTTGAGCGCTCTTGGCGTAGGTCCGCGTGTCCGGATCGATGAGGTAGACGATTTCGACGTCCTTCATCTTGGAAAAAGCATCGACATGTGCGCCGCCCCGGCCGTTGAGACCGGCGACGCCGATGCGAATCGCTTCGTTGGCGCCCAACACCCGGCCTGACGATTTGGTGCCCGCCAAAGTGACTGTGGCGGCAGCCGCCAAGGTGCCTTTCAAGAAACTGCGACGCGATTGCCGTGACATGGGAGGGACCTTTCGGTAAGCGGGCGAACGCTCGGTTACTTCACATATTTGGTACGCAATTTATCCAGATAGCGCTTGCTGTCGGCGGTCACGTCCCAGGCATTGGGCCAGAAGCACAGATCCACGCACCACCAGTCGTTGGGCACGCCGCACTTGAGCAGCGCCGGCGTGAGCTTGTCGAAGTTCAGCTTGCCGGTGCCGAAGGGGTTGTGCGTGCTGGTGTTGTGCTCGTTGAGCGAGCCGTCGGAGTCGATCAGATGCACGTGGGTGATCTTGCCCTTGAGCTTGTGCAGCAACTCGAGGCGCCGCCGGGCAGCGTCTCCTTCTCGCCAGACTGGTTGGCGCCGACGGCGGCGCACATGTGGGCGTGGCAGGTGTCGTAGAGCACGCCGAAATTGGGGTTGCCCAGTTCGTCGCGACCACGCTCCACCAACTTCGACGATCTCCGAAGGCTTGTTGAGCGGGAAGCCCGGCTCGAATTCCCAGCAGATTTTGATGCCCCGGCTGGCCGCCAGCTTCGAACAGAGATCGAAGGCCCGTGCCACCCGGTCGAAGACGACCGCGGCCGGAGCTTGGCGGTGCATGTTCATCTCGTCGACCTTGTTGGGCGACTCGACGGTATCGACGCGGATGGTGTCGATGCCCAGGTCTTCGGCGAAGAAGACGTTCTTGGCAATGCCGCCATGAACGGGCCGCTGTCCTCGATGCTCCAGAGCTTTTGCGACCACAGATCGGCGGCCAGGCCGGAGAACTCCAGGCCGTGGTCCTTGACTTCTTTTTTGACAGCTTCTGCCGTTTGGCCTTGGTGTCGCAGGTGTCCGGGCCCGGGATGCGGATTGAAGCCGCCCAGCTCGACGCCTTCGTAACCGAGATCCTGCAGCTTGTGCAGGATCTCGTGGAAATCGTTGGTCGGCTTCTCCTGATTGAAGATGATAAGCCCAACTGCCGATGGAAAGTTTCTTCTTCATATGGGAATCTCCTGGCTTAGTTTCTGATCGACGAATCGATAATACAGTCCGATAACTTGATTCAGCACTCGCCTAAACCATTCGAGCCGAGCGGGTACCTGTCCGCCGTCGCCGTTGGCTCCGGGTTAAACGAAATCACTTTCCTTCGTTGAAGTCGTTCTTATTGACCCCGCGATTTCAGCATTTTATGCGGCGCCTGCGGATTGGTTCCGGCCCGAAATAGCGCAGCGTCACCAGCGGCTCGCTGCCCGTGTTGTCGAAGACCACGCCGTCGCGGGCCGCCTCGTGGCTGACGAATACCTCGTCCTCGGTCAGTTCGCCGAAGCGAATCATGGCCGGGGTTTGCAGAGCTAGCTTGCCGATGCGAGCCGCTGCCTTGCACCGCGATCAGGCCGTAGGCCCGTTGTCCTTGATGGTGACCTTGCACGCCGGGATTGACCGTCAGTTCCTTGGCGCTGAACAGCTCCTCGCCGTCCACCTTGCCGTAGACGATCCAGCGATCGACGTAGCCTCGCTCGGCCGCTGTCGGCCACCGGAATCGGCTCCAGGTAATGGTTGTCCTTGAAGTTGCGGATCGACGTTGCCCTCCCAGTCGAGCTGCTCGACCAGGTAATCGAGGTCCTGGTGCTTGTCCTTGGGCACGTCCTTGACCAGCAATTCCCAGGGCACGGGCCGGCCCTCGACCAGCGACTGGTACATGCCGAAGACGTCGGAGCCCCATTGCGGCTCGTAGGTCACCAGCGAGCCGGGGGCGTGCAGAACGCAGGGCGGCACCAGCCAGCCGGTGCCGGGCTGCAGGCGATAGGCCTTGCTGAAATTGAGGATGCCGTTGTCGCCCTCGTTCCAGCGTTCCAGGCAGCGGCGAATGTCCTCCTTGGTCGTGCCGGGCTCCAGGCCGAAGAAGGTGTAGGGGAAGTTGTTGCCGATGGCGTTGAGCTGGGGCGGAAAATAGTACGACTCCGGCTTGCCTTGCTGGCCGACCAGGGCGGCCTGGGCGTTGCTCTGGTGCATGTGGTGCGGGATCGGGCCCATGTTGTCGAAGAACTTGCTGTAGACCGGCCAGCGCTGGTATTTGCTCCCAGATGCCGGGCCGATCAGGCGTGGCGCCGTCATGCGCGATGGCGTCGCGCAGCGTGAAGGCCCGCTTGCCGTTCGTGGACGACGTAGCTCAGCCCCTCGTCCGGCGGCGCGCCCTCGTTGGCGGCGGCGGTGGTCGAGGAGAACCAGCGTTCGTCGATGCCGCCCCGGTGGGCGCCCAAGGCGTAAAGATCCTGCGGCGCCAGCTTGATGCGCCGGCCCGGCATGAGGAAGGAGCGCGGCACCCAGGTCGGCGCCAGTCGCAAGAGCCCCTCGTTAGCTTCCAAAACTTCATTCACGCGGCCGGCCGACGCCGAGCCGTTTGCTTTCTTTTTCGCCATCAGCGGATTATTCCTTTTGAGGCCTGATTCAATGTCTCTCGGGTTCGCGCTTATCGTGCCGGGCAGGGGTGGGCAAGGATAAAGTTGACCCAACCTGACAGCTGGGTTGCTGACCATTGTAGATTGGCGACCCCTGCCGGCTCGTCCGGCAGGTGAAGAAGTTCGCCAGCTAGAACTGACAGAATAATCGCAATCGACCCCTGCCGGCTCGTCCGGCAGGTGAAGAAGTTCACCGGCTGGCATCACAGCCTCTACCTCAAGAACTGTCTTCACCTGCCGGGCAAGCCGGCAGGGGTCGTTCGTGGGGAACTGAATCTGGCCGTGCAATGCGGATGCCTTCTGGTATTACGATCGCGTAACCCGTATGATTGAGGCTCTGAAGCCGCTCGGCCGATTCGTCCGCTTTTTCGCTGGAGCCCGCTATGTTTCGCAAAGCATCGACATACGCTATCTGCTTGGCGGCTCTGTCTGGCAGGCCATGGCAGCGGCCCATTTCCACATGCTGTTTCCGGATCCGCCGTCGACCACGACCGATAAGCCGGTCACGTTCACGTTTCAGTGGGGCCATCCGTTCGAGCACGAATTGTTTGACGCGGCCTCGCCGGAAAAGCTCGTCGTGGTGGCCCCCAACCGTCAGCAAACGGTCCTGACGGCTGGCCTCACCAAAACGACGGTAAAGGGCGCCGACCAGAAAGATGTGACGGCCTTTCGATTCACTTTCACTCCCGAAAAACGTGGCGATTACACCTTCGTGGCCACGGCGGCGCCCTTGTGGATGGAGCACGAAAACCATTTCCTGCGGGATTCGGTGAAAGTCGTCCTGCACGTGCAGACGCAAAAGAACTGGGACGCCGTCAGCGGTGGCTTCGAGCTTACGCCCCTCACCCGTCCTTACGGGCTGCAACCGGGCATGGTCTTTCAAGCACAAGTTTTGGATGCGGGGAAGCCCCAAGCGGGAACGATGGCGGAAGTCGAATGCTACCATGCTGTCGCACCCAAGGAGCTGCCGGCCGACGAGCAAATGACGCGGCGCATGAAGGCCGACCCAAACGGCGTCTTGACCTGCACGCTCACCGACCCCGGCTGGTGGTGCGTCACGGCGGAGCGCCTGGCGGCATGCGCGAACACGACGGCAAGAACTATCCCGTAACCCAGCGAACGACGCTTTGGGTTTACGTCGATCCGAAACCTTAAAGGCGACCTGGAACAAAATCAACTGGCTCCGCGTGTCCAGCGCCGCTACTATGACGCATAAAGGTCGGGAGGAGTGCGTCATGTCGGAGGTGGTGCGGTTTTCGGTTTCGCTGGAAGGCGAGCTGCTCGAAGCGTTCGATCGTTATTGCGCGGAGGGAAAGCTGGCAACGCGTAGCGAGGCGATTCGCCAGTTGTTGCGCGAAAAACTGACCACCGTCGCCTGGCAGAAGGACGCGGCGGACGTCGCCGCCAGCCTTACGCTCGTCTATGACCACCATCACACGCGCTTGACCGATCGCATGCTGGAACTGCAGCATGCCCAGGCCGACCGCGTGGTCGCGACCCTGCATGTGCACCTCAATCACGACCTGTGCATGGAATTGATCGCGCTGCGCGGCCCCGCCGCTGAGTTGCAAAAATTGGCGTCGGAGCTGAGCGGCCTCAAAGGCATCCATCAGGCCCAGTTAGTGATCGCCCGCGCTGAAACGAAGCACGAGCACAATCATTCCCACGCTCGAAAACCGCATCATCACCATTGACGACGCCGAGCCCCGGTTATTCCTCACCCACGCCTCATCACGCGCTATACCAAGCCGGCGGCAGCAGCCATTCGAGTTCGCCGTCGCCTTTGTCCAGGCCGGCGTTGCATTGCAGGAAAGCCACGGCTGCCTTGTCCAGCGCGATGTGGAGTTTCTTGCTGCCCAGCAGATAAGCCGCCAGATCGCCCAATTCCGGCTCGTGGCCGATGACGGCCACCTTGTCGGCACCTTGTTCGCGAGGCGCTTCGGAGCAGGCGGCGGCGCTTGCCTCCCAAAGCCAGCTCTTGGTAAACGCGAAAATCGGGCCGTGGTTCGGGCCATTCGCGGAGCAGCTCCTCGGCGGTTTGGCGGGCGCGAAGCAAAGGGCTGCTTATCATCAGGCGCAGTTCAACTCCATGTCCGCGCAGAGCTTTACCGAGGGCCGCCGCCTGGCCCATTCCGCAACTCGTCAGAGGCCGATCTTCGTCGCTGACGCCGTTCTCGCCAGCCGGGGCGGCTTCGGCGTGCCGAATCAAATACAGCTCCATAACAGACCTTTCGCAAGAGTTTGAGCGCTGGCCAGACCGGGTGCACAGAAGCGGCGCACGCAAATCGGCCTATTCCGGGCCACGGTCGTTTCTCTATATTAAACTCTTGCATTTGGTTCGGCCAGCAGGACGACCTGTCCGCCCCGTCATTCGACCGACGTTCCACGCTCGTCGGCGTCTCTCCCAAATGGTGTTGTTGGCGGGTGCGACCGAACCTGAGGCCTTTTGTTTCTTACCAAGGATATATTTGACGTGTCTTCCATGCCGCCGAGCGCTACTGACAAAACGGGCTGACATTCGCAACGTGGCGATCATCGCCCACGTCGATCACGGAAAAACTTCGCTTGTCGATCAGCTGATGCGCCAATCCGGCCTGTTCCGGGAGAGCGAGCTGCGCGGCGATTGCATTCTCGATTCCAACGATCTGGAACGCGAGCGCGGCATCACCATTTTGGCCAAGAACATCGCCCTGCAAATTGGCGACATCAAGGTCAACATCATCGATACGCCGGGCCACGCCGATTTCGGCGGCGAAGTGGAACGCGTTCTCAAGATGGCCGACGGCGCCTTGCTGCTGGTCGACGCCGCCGAGGGCGCCATGCCGCAAACGCGTTTCGTGTTGCGCAAGGCGTTCGAGTGCGGGCTGCGGCCGATCGTGGTCGTCAACAAGATCGACCGTCCCGACGCCAGGCCGGTCGAGGTGCTCAACGCGCGTTTTCGACCTGTTCGTGGAGCTGAACGCCGACGATGCCACCCTCGATTTCCCGACGATTTTCGCGTCGGGACGCCAGGGTGTGGCCACGCTGGATTTGGCAACGCCGGCGACCGATCTGCGGCCGCTGATCGACGCCATCTTGAATTATGTGCCGCCGCCCAGCGTCATGGCCGACGCGCCTTTGCAGATGCTGGTGGTGACGCTGGATCATAGCGATTACGTCGGCCGCATTGGCATCGGCAAGATCTTTGCCGGCAAAATCCACAAGGGCGAGCGCGTGGCCCTAATCAATCACGACGGAACCAAGACCGAGGAGCACGTCGCTCAGCTTTACACTTTTGACCGTCTAGGCCGCGATGGAAACCGACGAGGTGGCGGCTGGCGACATCTGCGCTGTTGTCGGCATTGAGGCGGTCGATATCGGCGCCACCATCGCCGATATCGAGAACCCGGTGGCCTTGCCGCCCATCAAGGTGGATGAGCCCACGCTCGACATGCTCTTTCGCATCAACGATTCACCCTTCTGCGGTCAGGAAGGCACCTACGTCACCAGCCGGCAGTTGCGCGATCGGCTTATGAAGGAATTGCAATCGAACGTGGCCTTGCGCGTGACCCCCGATCCGGACAAGCGCGACGAGTTCTTCGTTTCGGGCCGCGGCTTATTGCACCTGTCGATTCTGCTCGAAAATATGCGCCGCGAAGGCTACGAGGTTTCCGTCGGCAAGCCGCGCGTCATTACCAAAGAAATGGACGGCCAAACCGTGGAGCCGATCGAGTACTTGGTGGTGGAAGCGCCGCCTTCGGCCATCGGCTCGGTCATGGAATTGGTGGGCAATCGCCGGGCGGAGTGTCTGAAGCTGGAGATCGCGCGGCGAAATGAGCCACTGCGGAATTTACGATTCCCGCCCGCGGCTTGATCGGCTTGCGGACCAGGCTCATGAACGCCACTAGCGGCGAAGCGATCATGCACCACAACTTCTACGATTATCAGCCACTCAAAGGCAGCATTCCGTCGCGCGTCAATGGCGTGATGATTTCCACCGAAACTGGCCGCACGACGGCCCACGCCATGGAGAACCTGCAAGAGCGTGGCTGGCTGTTCGTCAATGCCAGCGAGCAGGTTTACGAAGGCCAAATCGTGGGCGAACATTGCCGAGACAACGATTTGCCGGTCAACGTTTGCCGAGAAAAGAAGCTTACCAACGTCCGCTCGGCCACTTCGGAAAAGACGATTATTTTGAAGCCGCCCCGCCAGTTGACCCTGGAGTTGGCGCTCGAATATATCGAAGAAGACGAACTGGTGGAAGTGACTCCCAAGGCCATCCGTTTGCGGAAATCACTTCTCAAGGAAGCTGACCGCCGCAAGTTCAATCGGCAGGAGAAGAATTGAAAAGGGCGCAGTAGACAAAAGTAACGCGGATTACGGTTGCACTGAGAGTGGGGTGCCGTCGCTGGCGATGAAGTTTTGAGAGGATTTCAGCTGATTGACGAGATTACTGACGATGGCAAACCTTAACGTGGCCTTTTGGAACGTACAGAATCTCTTTGCCCCCGGAATAATAGCGCGCGGCCCTCAATCCCAGACGGAACTTGATGAGAAATTGGATGTACTGAGTGACGTCATTGATGCATTCTTCGGCGGCAACGGGCCGGATGTGCTGGGGCTGGCGGAGGTCAACTCGGAACAAATCTTGCTGGATTTGGTTGGACGACTGAATAGTTCGTATGTCCACGTTTGGGAAGACCCTGGGACGAACGATCAGACAGGCTTGGGATTGATTGTCCGGGAGAGCCGTTTTGCTAACCTGAATCTGCTTGCTACTCAACGTCCCTCGGTAGCATGCGACCCCGAAGCATGATCGTTCGTTGCGAATTGAAAAGCAAACCTGAACCATTTCTGGTCGTTGTCAATCATTGGAAGAGCAGGCTCGGTGTGCCCGCAATCCATAACGCCGACCGGCTGGAAACTGCCGATTGGTTGGGCGATTACTTGGCCAATCGCAGCACTGACATGTGTGCCTTGGTTCTGGGCGACTTCAATGCAGAACCGTTCGAGCCTCCCTTCAGTGACTTGCGACTGCGAGGACGCCGTACGTTCAGCAATGCATTGTGGTCGAATGCCACTCCTGCCTACTTGTATAACACGGCATGGAAGATTATGACCGAGCCCGAAAACTGGGAAGTTGCTGGTCTACCAGGCTATGTCGAGTCGCGTCCAAAGACAACCCATGGCGATGCAGGCGCGAACGTTTTTGACCATCTTCTTGTGTCAGGCCGTGCGTTGCGGAATGGTCCACTCACGCTGCTGGAAAACACACTGAATCTGTTTCGCCACAATCGCACATTGAAACAGTCGCCAAAGGGTGTGCTTCGGCCCGCAAGTGGAATTATGTTTCCCAGGCTGAACATGAAGGAAGTTCCGATCACTTCCCGCTCCTCGCAACATTTGCCGTCAATTAGGAGGAGAATAATGTCTGTCGATTCCTTTGATCGCCAACTCGATAAGGCGCTTGATTTTGCCGCTACCGCAAACGACCCATTTGGGAAGTCTTACGAGGAACTGAAACAAATCACCAACTCGATCGAGCGAAAACTAAATAACGGCCTCCCCGGAGACCCGATAAAAGTAGAAATTGAGCCAGGATTTCAGGCAACAATGGGGCAGCAGCAACGAGTCATTATTCGCATCCCGGCGAAGAACTATCGCGATACGCTTTTTCGCGCCTATATCCCGACAGGCGGAATGCCAATCCATTTGGATCTATATGGTGAAGAGCCCGAAAGGTGCGGCGACTTGCCGGAGCTACAGCACAAAATCCTGGATTTCTTGGGACAAATCAAAGATCGCATGGCTTCATACCGCGAATATGCACGACAGTGAAAGAATTGCTATTTCTCTCCCGCCTGAAAATGCTTCACCACCAATTCCATGATCGGCCCGATGAACAGGGCGGCTCCATAGTGTGAGCAGTTGAACCAAACGAGCTTCGGCTCGCCGGCGGCTTTCCAAAGCGCTTTCGGTCGCTTTGGGCGGCATGATGTCGTCGAGCTTGCCGGCGATGAGGAGGACCTTGCGGTCTTTCAGATTGGCGGCACAGGTGATTGGATCGATCGGCGCCAGCAGTCGCTTCACCTGCTCTTTGGTGCCGCCTATTGCTTCCCAAAGCTTGCGATAGGGGGCGGCTTGCGGGTGATCGTAGTAGGCGTCCACCAGGCCGGCGCCGCCAAGAAGCACACAAACCCGGCCGAGCCTCGGCTCCATCTCTGCGGTCAGCACCAGCCGACCATGCTGCCCAGGCTGGTACCGTGAATTCCTAGGCGTTTGGCATCGATTTCCGGCCTGGCTGCCAGCCAGGCCGTGGCTCGGCGCACGTCCAGAACCGTTTGCCGTACATTTTCGATGGTCTGTGGAAAATTCGTGGACATCATGCGGCGTTTGGAACCCGCCGGTCGCCGGGGGCCGTAGTAGGCCATCTGCACAAACAGGGCGGCAATTTTGTTTTGTGCCAGACAGTTGGCGATCAGCCGCGACAGATCCTGATTGCCCGCCGTGATGTCGAGGACGATCACGCCAGGAAACGGACCCGGACCTTGGGGACGATAATATTCGGCAAAGACGGTGTTGTTTTCCGGGCAATCGGTGGTCACGGGCGACGGAAAACGGAGATAGTGGATCTCCAAGCCGCTTAAAGGCAAATCGCGTTTCTTTTCAAGTTCATACGTGAACTCATGGGCAGCCAGGCGATAGCGTCGGGAATATTCTTCTGGTCGCCCAAAGGCTCAAAATGCACAACTCCTTTTTCCACAACAACCGGCGCATGGGGCGCGGCAGCCGGTGAAGCCATCAGCACGCTGGCCAAGACCAAGTGCCACATGTTTATCCTCCTACCCCATCAGCTTCACGAATTCCTGGAACAAGTAGGAGCTATCGTGCGGCCCGGCCGATGCTTCGGGATGGTATTGCACGCTGAAGATCGGCCAGTGCCGGTGCCGCATGCCTTCGAGCGTGCCATCGTTCAGATTGATGTGCGTCGGTTCCAATTCCGGCGGCAGCGTCTTCAGGTCGACGGCGAATCCATGATTCTGCGTAGTGATCTCGACGGCCTGGCGGGCTTCGTTCCGCACCGGATGGTTGGCGCCGCGGTGGCCGAATTTCAGTTTGAATGTGGAAGCGCCCAGGGCCAGGCCAAGCAGTTGGTGGCCCAGGCAGATGCCGAATATCGGCTTCTTTCCAGCCAAACCGCGAATGGTGCTGATCCCATAAGCGACGGCTTCGGGGTCGCCGGGACCGTTCGATAAAAAGATGCCGTCGGGTTTGTGGCTGAGCACCTCTTCGGCCGGTGCTGTGCCCGGCACCACAGTGACTCGGCAGCCTACCTGCACCAGGCAACGCAAAATGTTCCACTTCATGCCGTAGTCGATGGCCACCACATGATAGCGCGGCGGCTGGGTCGGCAAGTCGAGCGCCGCGAAACGGCTCGTGAAGCCTTTGTCCCAGACGAAACTTTCAGACGGAACCACCTCCCGCACCAAGTCGCGGCCGACCAGCTTGGGGCAGGTGCGGGCTTTTTGCGTGAGCGAGGCGTCGTTGTCGTCGCGCGTCGACAGCACTCCCGTCATGGCGCCGCGTACGCGCAGGCGTCGCACTAAGGCTCGAGTGTCGATACCTTCCAGCCCAATGACGCCATGCTCTTTCAGATGCCCGTTCAACGAATCCTGCGACCGAAAATTGCTGGCAAGTTCCGTCAATTCCCGCACGATGAACCCTTCGACCTGCGGGTTGCGGGATTCCCGATCTTCGGTGTTGACTCCATAGTTGCCGATGAGCGGATAGGTCATCGTCACGATCTGCCCTTTGTAGGACGGATCGGTCAACACCTCCTGATAGCCGGTCATGCTGGTATTGAAAACGACTTCGCCGAATGTCTCGCCGCTGGCGCCGATGGCCCGGCCGGTAAAGATCGACCCATCTTCTAGAGCGAGTTTGGCCATCGGCCTGGTCATGGAGAGCCTCTGTTCCGCGAAGTTCCTGATCCGCGCTTGGAAATAATGAAAAGGGGCGAGCCTTGATTTCTCCCCCCCCTTGGCAAGGGGGGGTTGGGGGGGGGCTGCAGAATCTTCACGCTGGAGTGGCAATCATGCCGACCACAAAGACGCGGCCATCGCAAATTCATCTTAACTTAGCAATTGACAAACCCAAGGCCAGCTAAGGCAGGTAGACCAATGCCCAGTCCTTATTTGCGACGACGCGGCAGGACGAATTCTTCCGAGGGGGCCGGCCGGCAGCCGTTGGCAGCCTCGGACGCCAAATACTGCAGCAAGCCGGCCACCAAATCGGACTCGAGCCGATAGTAGTTGTGCTTGCCTTCACGCCGGAACTCAACCAGTCCGGACAGGTGCAGCAATTTCAGATGATGGCTAACGGCCGGCTGCTTGGTGTGCAGCATGCCGCATAGAGTCGATACGTTCATTTCGCCTTCATCGGCGAGGGCCAGGACGAGCCTCAAGTCGCGATTCGTCTGCCAAGAGCTTGAAGATTTGAGTCAACTCCCGAAGCGATCGGGTCGGCGTCTGGGCAGGAACGGGAAAAGTAGGAAGGCGCGGACCGCGAGGCTTGGGCGTGGGTGCCGTTATCGGATTCAAAGGCCATCCTCCTGATTCGGATACTTCGGCGAAGACCTTGCCGTGCCTGTCGCTTTGGCAGCTGGCGTAAAGGATACTCCCCTCGGGCGTTGGGACCAAGCATAAATAACGACGATCTGCCGACAAATTCGCGCCCCGATCGTGCATAAGAATCTCCAGAGCCTATACAGGCGCTCACGCCTTGGCTGCTCACCTCCAGAATCAGACTGGAAGTTTGACCTGGCGCAAGTCATAATTAGTCTGATTTCAAGCTCAGAAAGCGCTGTGCAAGGTAGGATGCTCTCCGGAATCGGCACGCGCATCGTTCCAGACCAAAAGAGCCGAAGATTCGTCAAGGTTTATGGCGCGGGCTCATTCGAAGCGAATTGAGGGCTGAGAGTGAACGAGGCGCGCGAACTGAAAGCGAAGGAGCCCGATTTGTCGCTGCACGCCCAGCTCGAGGATGCCTGCGCCGAATTCGAAGCGGCGTGCCGGCGCGCCATGGCCGGAGTAGCGATCCCGCCTATCGAGTCTTTCGTCCAAGGAGTGCCCGACGCCATTAGGGAGAGAGTTCGCGCGCAACTTTTCGAAATCGAGAAGCGATTTCGGGAACATGCCGCCCATCTTGGCAAGACGAAAAGTTCCGCCACCACCGAATTCGACTGCGTGCTGGGCGATACCGCAACGCATACCCCCCTGTCACAACCAGCAGCTAATCTGGGAAAAACCGAATTCGAGGGCGATGCTGCGGATCTGGCTGATGCTCCCGACCCCGATCCAACCTTGGTGCTGCCGTCCCAACCCGAGGGAGATTCGGGAATTACGGTCGATCTGTCGCGTGGCCAACAATCGGACCCGACCGACTTCTCCTTAGCCGAACCACGGAACTCCGGGAACCAACGTTCGGAAGACACCATCGAAATTCAGAACCTGGCCCACGGGCTTAATGCTGCGGATTTTTCTCTGTTTGGGGACAAACGCGACACCTCCGCAGACGATTTCGGCGATCTCTCCATGGCGGAATCCTTCAATCCGCTGACTTCCGGAGATCAGCCGAATGTCGCGGGCTATCAGATTCTGGGCGAGCTGGGCCGCGGCGGCATGGGGGTCGTGTACAAGGCCCGGCAGCGAGGCCTGCGCCGCCTGGTCGCCCTCAAGATGGTTCTTTCCGGCGCCCACGCGGGCCCTCAGCATCTGGCCCGATTCCAGACGGAAGCGGAGGCTGTGGCCAAGCTGCAGCACCCCAACATCGTTCAGATCTACAACGTCGGCGAACAGAACGGCTTGCCCTATTTCTCGCTCGAGTTTGTCGATGGCAGTCCCCTCGACAAGCAGATTGGCGGCAAACCGCAGCCGGCGCGGGAAGCGGCACAGCTAGTCGAGGCGCTGGCGCGGGCCATCCATTTCGCCCACGAGCACGGCATCATCCACCGCGATTTGAAGCCTGCCAACATTTTGATGACCAAGGACCGCGTGCCGAAAATCAGCGATTTCGGCCTGGCCAAACAACTCGAAGAAGCCGCAAGCAGTCAGACGCAAAGCGGCACCATCATGGGCACGCCCAGCTATATGTCGCCCGAGCAGGCGCGGGGCGAGGTGCACGACGTCGGCCCCTTGTCGGATCAATATTCACTTGGGGCAATTCTGTACGAGCTGCTGGTAGGCCGGCCGCCCTTTGTGGGCGCTACCACCATGGACACGGTCGTCCAGGTCACCTCGAAGGAGGCCATTCCGCCGACGCGTTTGCGGCCGGAGGTGCCGGCCGATCTGGAAACGATCTGTCTGCGCTGTCTGCAGAAAGAGCCAGCCAAACGCTATGCGAACTGCTTCGAGCTGGCGGAAGATTTGCACCGCTATTTGGCCGGCGAACCCATTTTGGCCAGGCCCACGGGTCGCGCGGAAAGGCTCTGGCGTTGGTGCAAACGCAATCCGAAGCTCGCCATTTCCTCGGCGGCTATTCTGGTTCTTTTGGTGTCCGGCTGCATAGGTTCGACCTGGGCAGCCCTCACGATTGCCAGCGAGCGCAATCAAAAGGAGAACGAACGAGCCCTGGCAATCGAGGCCAGCGAACGCGCCGAAGAGAACGAAGCCGTGGCCAAGGAACAGGCCAAGCTCGCGGTCGAAACGCTTGGCTTACTCATCGACAAAGTGCAGGTGCAGTTGAAGGATACGCCCAACATGCAGAACCTGCGCAAAGACTTGCTGCAAACGGCGCTCGACGGCTTGGATCGCGTAGCCAAAACGTCGGGCGCCGCATCCAAAATGCAGAGTATGATGGCCGATGCCTATTTGAAAATGGGCTTCATCATGAAAGAATTCAGCAAGAGCAAGGATGCGGCCACCTACTTTGAGCGCTGTGCCGACCTCACGAAAGCCGAACTTGCCAAGCAGCCCGACAACGATTTCTTGAAGGAGCGTTTGGCTCTTGCCTGCACCCAACTCGGCGAAATGCACCTCAGGGCCCCGCGCGACGTGCAAAAAACTTTGGAATACTACGAACAAGCATTTCGACTGCGCGAGGACATCGCTCGCCGGCCCGACGCCGAGCGCATCAAGCTCAATGAGACCATGCGTCCGGAGGAGCGGTTGCGCTCTTCCGCCATCAAGGTGAATCTGTCCGAGGGATATACGCGGGTGGCGACGCTGCATTATTTCCAACAAGATTCCGCCACCGCCGAGCCCTATGTCCTCAAATCGCTGGCCGTGCGCGAAGAGTTGTCGCGCGAATTCGCCGTGCGTTATGCGGTTTTTTCGTTAGGCGCCCCTGCATTCGGCAGCACGGACCCGATCGGTCAGATGTTCCATCTGAGTTCAACCGTGGAAATGCCCGGTCAATATCGCGGAACCTGGGAGATGTTGCAGCATACGGCCCGCAATTATCACCTGATTGGTGAAATCTATTTCCGCCTGAAAAACCTCGCCAAGTCGAAGGCCTATTACGAGAAATGCCGCCTGGTCCGTGAGGCAGCCCTGGAGGCCGATCCGACCGATTACAAGCTCAAAGGCGACATGGGTCAGTTCTACGACTACTTTGGCAACGTGGATCTTGGGATGAACAATCCCAAAGACGCAATTGTTCACTTCGATCGCTCGATCGCCCTCATGCGCGATGTCGAGGCGCTCGACCCCAAGAACGTCGAGTACAAAACCAACCTGGCGCTTTCCCTTTACGATCGCGGCCAGGCGAGCATCAGACTAGGCGATCGTAAAGGCGCTGCCGCTTTTTTTGCCGAATGCCTGGAGATTCGTGAAAAGCTTTGCGCAGGCGACACAGTCAACGGCGGCCATGCGGCATGGATCTGATGCTCGTGTTGCCCCATTGCGGCAGCGTCGAACGGGCGGTTCGACTGGCGGAACAGACGAAGCAAGGCCGGCACAAGAAAGACCGAGGGGCCCTTTTCAATATCGCGCGTTGTTACGCTCAATGTGCGGCAGCCAGCCAGAGCCCAGCTCGGGAACGCTATCAAGAATTGTCTTTGGAAAGTTTGCGGAACGCCCTGACCGCTGGCCTCAAGGATTCGGCCTCGCTCGAGTTCGAGCCCGATCTCGATCCGCTGCGCAAGCTCGAGCCATTCAAGGCAATCTTGAACAAGCTAAAATCGACGCCGATCGCAAAAGCAAAGTAGCAGGCAGGCGTGGTTCAAGTAAGGGTCACGGCCTGGATTCGTTTCATTTCACCCCTCCTGTCTACCCCCTGAACGAATTGAACGGCAGTGTTCTGCCTCTTGCGATTCCTGCCAATTCTCAACTCTTGCCAACCAACTCTGGCAAGTTGGCCAGAGTTGAAACGCCATAAACTTGGCGATTCCATTGTCTTGTGATGGCAAGTTCAACTCTGGCCAAGACTATCCGACACATCAACTCTTGGCCAATGTGCAAAATGCACGACTGTGGGCCAATCAGGCGGCTTTCGATCATTCTTCGTAGGACGGGTTTTTAACCCGTCCAATGGGGCGACTTGTTGCATGGCCGGGTTAAAAACCCGGCCCACGTCGAAATGGATTGCATTGCGCGCGGCGCACACACACACAGGTTCGGCCCAGTGGCTGTCCGTTCAAGGATTTCCGGTAGCCGAACTCGTGAGAGTTCGGATTTTGCGAATCCTCGCGACATCGGCTACCGCTAAAAAAGCACGGGACGAATCATCAGGACACCTACTTCCTTTTTGACCACTTCCCCATTTTCCGACGCAAAGAATTCGTCACAACGGAGTTTGCATTTTCCAAAATTCAACGCCCATGATGGCCAAGAGACAATTCAAGGGCTCCAGGGGCGAGCACTGTGCCCGCCTAATCGCCGAAGGGACCGTTCGGGCTAAATCCTGCCGCTACATAGGCCGAAATGACTAAGGCCAGCTGACGACAATATTAGGCATGCTGCAACGCCGCGCATTGAGATGGAGCCGGCTCGCCCGCCATGTCAGTTGGCAAAACACGCAGCTTTAGATGGAGCTTCGGAGCAAAGCACGCGTCGGTGTGGCAACGACCTCCTTTGCCTACTTCGGTGGGGCGGATCGATGTACCCTAGTATTGGTTCCGAAGCACAGCCTTGGCGTCGATCCCGCACGCAACAACGGAGGCCTGGGGACACATGCCAGGACCGCCGCCAACTGCTTATCGTAAGAAACCGTCGTTGACGCCAGGGTGACGAGGATTCGCCGCCAATCGCTCAATTTGAGGTGATCTGTCAAAATCCTTGTTGATCCCAATCGTCACGATCTCTTGATGGTGTCGTGTCGAAGCCTTCTTGCCCAGCATTACTGGATTAACCAAGTAGCACGGCCGCCTGATCCGGCGTGTACGCGCAGAACCAGTCCGGATCAATCCCTAACGATGGAGCCGCCATCGGATCCAGGAGCGGCTGTAATGCTTCATCCTCTGGGAACAGGGCCCTATCCTGGAATAAGCAATCCAGAATATCCGATGAGAAGCCGTCGCTGGCAGTCCGCGCCGGCGGAACGCTCCCAGTTACGGAACCAGTGCCGACGCTCCAAGAAACAACGGGGAGTGCAGCCACCTGGGGTGAGCTACCTTGGTGGCTCGGCATGGACAAGGCCGCTACCGTGAAGAAGGATGCTGGTTCCGCCTGGTACGAACTTGGCGCGGCGCTGCCACCAGGCAGACTGATGGCCAAGGCCGCAGCTATGCTGCTGGGGCCCGACACATGGCCGGACAGAGTCCCCACCAGCGTGGTTCGTTCGGCCGCCAGCACGGAATCGGCCGGCTGGAGACTTGGCACCGTCAGAGCACTAAACACATTGATCGCGTTGGTCGGACCATTGGCAGCACCGCCTGTGTTGACTAGGTACGCGCTCTGCAAGGGGCCAACGGTCGGGCCCGCGAAGTTCGCCGTGCCGTTCCAGGCGATCAGGTCCGGGACCAGGAGATTGGCTGCCGGGCTGCCTAACCCGGTAACCAGGTTGTAGCCGGGGCCCGCTGTGTAGCCGTTGTAGCCGCTGCTGATGACGTGATAATCAGCCTGGGGCAGGCTGTACAACGCCTGCTGCGCGTCCGTTGGACTGGGACTATTGAGAGGTAGCTCACCCGCGGCCGCACGGCCTTGGTCGACGAGAGCGATCAGCCCGGCCCAGGCGGGAGCCGACAAGCTCGTGCCACCCACGACCTCGAACGGATTGCTTGGATCCAGGTTATACGGGTCGGCAATCCAGGCCCCCGTATTCGGATCGGCGACGAAGGACACGTCCGGCGTCGAACTGCTGCCCGTGGACTGAACGCCAAGTTGGTAGGCCGGCTCAGATTCGTATTGGCTGAGGCCGCCGCCGGAGCCGATGAAAGTACCATAGGCGCTGGAGTAAGCTCCCCATCCTGTCTCGCTGCTGTATGAGTTATTCGCGTTGAGATTGAGGCTCGTACCGCCGACCGCCAACACGTTGGGCGAAAAGGCAGGATACTCCGGATCGGCCGTTCCATAGTCGCCCGTGCTGGCCACAAAGGTCACGCCGGGAGTCGTGAAATAGCTGTCGTAGGTTGCTTCGTCGCTCTGAAAAACGGCCTGTCCCTCGGGCAAGCCCCAGCTCATGGAAACCACCGACACGCCCGGCTGTCCGGCCGCGGTCGCCACGCCGGCCATCAGGTCGGACAGCGATTGGCTATTGGCTTCGACGAGAATAATCTGACGCCCGGAGCGATTGCATGGGCCCACTCGACGTCGAGCGCTTCCTCGACCTCCCAGTTATCGGCGCCAGGGCCGCTCGGATCGGCGGCAGGTAAATTGGTCGGTTGACCAGCCTGGTTCAGCACCGTCAGAAACGAGGCTGCCGGGCCATATTGCTGGTACAGCGACGGTCCGGAGGATGTCAGCCCGAACTGCGTATCAAACGTGTCCAGGGCCAGGTCGATGTCCGGGTCGTCGTAGGCATCGACGATGGCGATGGTCTGGCCCGTGCCATCGAGGGACAGATTATTGGTCCCGTAAGCTGCCCGGATCTGGGCTGGCGTATACGCGATGGTCCCGGCGGGTGCAGTCGGAGTTAGCCCATTGGACACACCGTTGCCGCTGACCACAATCGTATCGACAACGACGGCCGCATTGAGCTGGGCATTGCCGCTGAGAGTAAGCTGCGCCGACGGGGCCAAAACAGTGCCGCTCAGCGTCGTGGCATTGCCGCTCATGCTGAGGGCCTTGGCGTTGTCGCTCGGCTGCACGAACACGAGGCCCACATACGTCCCGGTCGCTGGCGCACTGAGATTAATGGCGCCGTTGCCGCTCAGGGAAATGGCCCCATAGGCGCCGCCCGTGTTGGGGTAGCTGCTGCCGGCATTAAAAATCACCACGCCGGCGCCTTTGACTGTGGCATTGCCCGATACGGTGAACCCACCCCCTTCGATGAGGTAAATGCCTGCGCGGAGCGTTACGGCGGCGTTGCCGGAAATGGTGATCTGCGTGAAGATGCCCGGGCTGAGCGTCTGCGTGCTGTTGCCGCTGACCGTGGCGGCGCCAAAATTCTTCATGCCGGTCGTGCTCGGCCCGGTGATATTCGCCAGGGGATTGGCCACGGCCGCAGCGCCGGTGACGGGCGCGGGCTTAGGCTGGCGTTGCCCGATTTCAGAACTTTGCCCACCACCTGAATGGTGCCTGCCTTGACCGTGGCATTGCCGCCGGCCGACAGGGGCTCGTCGAGCTGGAATCCACCACCAGTGTGCCGGGAATGTTGATGCTGCCATTACCGGAAATCGTGAGCGCTCCGCCCGCCGTTGCGTCCAGCAAGATGTCCGACTGCGTAACCGTTTCCTTGAAGGTTACGGGGGTGGACGAGGCGCCTTCCGAATCGGTGACCGTGAGCGTGACTGTGTAGGCGCCGGTCGTGGCGTAGACATGGCTGCCGGCCACGCTGCCGGAGCCGTTGCTTTCGGTGACGGTCCCCGCCGAGGTGGTGTTGTCGCCCCAATTAAATGCGGCGTTGTGGGTATCGAGGAAACCGGGATCGGTGAAGTTGGCCGTGAGAGCGACGGTTTGGCCCGGTATGACCTGCGCTGTGCCGCTGATTGCTCCGGCGGTTGGCGCCACGTTCAGAACCGTCACGACGAATGAGCCCGTGCCCAGGTTGTTATGGCCATCGTTGACGGTTACCGTCACAGTGTAGGCGCCGCCTTTGCCATACGCGTGACTGAGCGTGAACGTCTTGTTGGTTGTGAGCGTGAGCGACTGCAGGCCGCTGCCGTCGCCAAAGTTCACGGTGGCCGAGTAGGTTGCCGTCGTGCTGCTGTCGGAGAACGAGCCGGCACGGCTGAAGGTACTCCCTTCGTTGACGCTGCCACTGGGCCCCGTACTGACGACGGGCAGCACATCCTGGGTGGTCACTGTGGCGGGCAGCGCTCCGGTGACCTGGACCTGGTTGGTGCCGCCGCCGGATCCGCCGGAAATGGTAAGCGACGAGACGGAGGAACCGACGTTGTTTAGAACTATCGTATTGTTGCCGCCGCCGCCATTCACGGCTAGGTTCTGGACCGGCACGGTGAGGGCGGACACGGTGATCTGGTTGTTGCCGCTGCCGCCGTCGACGGTCAGGTTCGTTAGTGGGGCCGTGTCGGTGATCGTTTCGCCCCGGAGGTCACCTGGTTGCCGGCGGCGGTGATGGTGTTATTGCCGGCCGCCCCGTCGACGATCAAGTTATTCGTGGCCGCACTGTTACTATTTTCGATCGTGACCGGCCCGGCGAGACTGCCGAGGTCCACGATGTAGGTATTGGCGCCGGCACCGCCCTTGATGACGACGCCGCTGCCGGTGGTGGCCGTGATGGTGATGGTATTGGCGCCGGGGCCGCCGTTGATGGTCGTATTGCTGCCCGGGTCGTTGATATAGTTCTGTTGACGTTCCGTCGGCAATGATGTGTTGAGGATGCCGCAGCGGGAGATCGTTTCCGGTACGGGACTTCCCCAGGTGATTTTGGTACCGGCGTCTTGGCGATGTAATTCGTGTCGCCGCTGTCGCCGTTGACGTTGAGCGTGTCGCCGGCGGAGTCGCTGCCGAAGAGGGCAATCGGGATGGTCAACGTGCTGCCGAAGTCCACCGTGAATGTATCGTTGCCACCCTGGCCGGAAATTAGCACCAGGTCGGTCGGGCGTGTCCGTCGGTCGGACGGTGAAAGGGGGACCCCGTCCACGGATTCAAATACCTGCCCCGAACTAGCGCCGCCCCTGACGTCAATGCTGTCACCGCCACGGCTGGTGAGCACGACGAGGCCGGTTGCGGCGGAGCTAACGGCCCCATTCGTATCGGTAGCCGTAACAGAAACCAGATAGGAGCCATCCGCGGCGTAGGTGTGGCACACCGGTGTGCCGCTGCCATTGTTGGCGGTTGCGCTAATGGTCTGTGGGGTCGTGCCGTCGCCCCAGTCGAGCGTATAGGTGAAGCCGGCCGCGAGGGCCTGGTTCATCGTGTCCGTGGCGGCCAGCAGCAAACTTGCCTTGTCCGGGGCTTGGGTCGCATTCGGGTCCGCGGCGATATGAGCCGTTGGCGTGGAGTTTACGATCGTGTAAACCGGAGCCGTGGCTAAGAAGACGCTGACGCTGCCGTTTGATGTTGGCGGTGACGATGTCGGACTTGCCGTCTCCGTTCAGGTCCGCCACCGCCGCGAATTCACATGGCCTGACCGAGACTAAACCCAGCGGTTCTGGTAGCTACCGTCGCTGTTGCCTAGCAGTACGCTCAAGTTTGCGAGGCTATTGTCGTAACCGACGACGACTGTCGGGATTGCCATCGCCATTAAAGTCCGCCAGGTCAGGCGGCGAATAGGCACCGCCGGCAAGGGCTTGGGGTCTGGAACGTGCCGTCACCGTTCCCAACAGCACGCTCATCGAACGGCGTATCATAGGAGTAGTTGGTGACGATGAGTCGGGTTTGCCGTCGCCGTTTACATCGGCAACGGCCACGCGAGTATGTAGTTTCGTCGTTGGCCCGGTGCTGTAGGTCTGCGGATCCAAAAAATGAGACAGGGACATGGTTGCCCGCGTGAAGCTGTTGCCGGCAAGGTCGTGGATATTGCCATTATTACCACGTCCAGGCCGAGCGTGCCGTTGCCGGTGATGCCACTCACCGTAACCGTGTATACCGAATCACTGACCGGCGTCACCTGCGTCAGGGCCGTCGCCACTGTGCCGGTCGCGCAAGCGGGAAGGCCGTGGTATCGACGTCCGTGACGGGCTCGCTGAATGTGACCGTGAAGCTGACGGTGCTGGCGTTGGTGGTCAGGCTCGTCGGGCTGGACGGGTTTATGGCCAGCACGACGGCGGCGCCATGGTCAATTGTGTAGACCTGCCCCGTGAAGTTCCCGTTGGCCGAGTTCAGCAGCACGCTCACGCTGTTGCCGCCGTAGTTGGCGACGACGATGTCGGGCTTGCCGTCGCCGTTCAGGTCCGCCACCGCCACGGAATACGGCAGCGGCCGTGGCGAAGGTCTGCTGGTGTCTGGAAGGTGCCGTCGCCGTTGCCCAGCAGCACGCTCACGGTGTTGCTGCCGCGTTGGCGACGACGATGTCGGGCTTGCCGTCGCCGTTCATGTCCGCCACCGCCACGGAGGACGCGGCTCCGCCGGTGGCGAAAGTCTGCTGGGTTCTGGAAGGTGCCGTCGCCGTTGCCCAGCAGCACGCTCACCGTGTTGCCGGCGTAGTTGGCCGACGACGAGGTCGGGCTTGCCGTCGCCGTTCACGTCCGCCACCGCCACGGAGACGCGGGTAGACGCCGCGCGAAGGTCTGCTGGGTTCTGGAAGGTGCCGTCGCCGTTGCCCAGCAGCACGCTCACGGTGTTGCTCAGCTCGCGTTACTCGTTGGCGATGACCAGGTCGGGTTTGCCGTCGCCGTTCAGGTCCGCCACCGCGACGGAGACGCGATAGACGCCGACCGGGCGAAGGTCTGCGGGGTCTGGAAGGTGCCGTCGCCGTTGCCCAGCAGCACGCTAACGTACCGTAGTTGCCGCTGATAGTTCGGTGACGATGAGGTCGGGCTTGCCGTCGCCGTTGATGTCCGCCACCGCGACGGCATCGGCGTCTGCCGACGGCGAAGGTCTGCGGGCCTGGAAGGTGCCGTTGCCGTTGCCCAGCAGCACGCTCACCGGTTGTTGCCGGAGTTGGCGGTGACGATGTCGGGCTTGCCGTCGCCGTTCAGGTCCGCCACCGCCACGGACGAAGGGATCCGAGCCGGTGGCGAAGGTTGCTGGGTTCTGGAAGGTGCCGTCGCCGTTGCCCAGCAGCACGCTCACGCTGTTGCCGCCATGTTGGCGGCGACCAGGTCGGGCTTGCCGTCGCCGTTCACGTCCGCCACCGCCACGGAGACGGAGTAGCGGCCGGTGGCGAAGGTCGCTGGTTCTGGAACGAGGCAGGTCCGCCCAGCCAGGTTGTTGCCGGCCAGGTCGTGGATGCTGCCGTTGTTCACCAGGTTCAGGCCGAGCGTGCCGTTGCCGGTGATGCCGCTGACCGTCACTGTGTAGACCGAGCCACTGACCGGCGTCACCTGGGTTATCGCCGCGGTCACCGTGCCGGTCTCCGCCAACGTGGAAGTCCGTGGTATCGACGCCCGTGACCGGCTCGCTGAAGGTGACGGTGTAGCTGACGCTGCTGGCATTCGTTAAGGGGCTAGCCGGGTTTGTCAGGTTTATCGACTGCACCACCGGGTTGGCTGAGAACAAATCACGGTTCTCAAGTCGCTCCAGAAACAGGCGAGATTGCCGGGAGTATCGACGGCGCTCATTGCGTTGGGTTGACGCCTTCGACGCTTGCAACCCGAAGGTCTTCTTGATCCAGTGTGATAACAGTTTTGCAGACATTTTCATCCCATTTCTAATGAGGAGAATCTGGTCTAGAGTGTGCCTTCGTCGTTGCCTTTTTCTTCAGTCCCGGTAGGGACGGCCGATAATAGCCCAGCGATTTATCGCTGGGGACCGCATCCATTCGCCGTGTTAGTCCCGGTAGGGACGGCAGAGGCGGCGTGCCGCAGGCAACGCACTTCCCCTTGGCCGCGGCGTTGTTTTGGGACGCCGATTCTGTCGTCCCTTCCGGGACTAAATCCTGCTCCGCATGGCCGACCCAGCGATAAATCGCTGGGCAATTGCCGGCCGTCCCTTCCGGGACAAAATCCTCCCTCCACACGGTCCACCCAGCGATAAATCGCTGGGCAATTGCCGGCCGTCCCTACTGGGACTAAAAACGCATTTAGAAAACCAACGGAGGTTGCGGTGGCTCATTCGTATACGTCGTGTTTTTTCCACTGCGTCTTCAGCACCAAGGAACGCGCCAAGCTTATTACTCCGGAATTACAGGAACGCCTTTGGCCTTACATGGGCGGCGTCGCGCGGACAATGGTATGAAGGCTTTGGCCATTGGCGGTATTGGGGACCATGTACATATCTTGTTGTCGTTGCCGTCCACCTTGGCCATCTCTAAGGCCATCCAATTGATCAAAGGCAATTCCTCCAAATGGATGCATGCAACCTTTCCGCACATGTCCCATTTCGTCTGGCAAGAGGGCTACGGGGCGTTCAGCATTGGCGTTTCCCAGATCGACGCCACCGTCGTCTACATCCAAAATCAGCCAAGCCACCATCGCAGGAAAACATTTCAGGAGGAGTTTTTGAACTTCCTCAAAAAGCACCGCATTGAATACGACGCCCGCTTCATATGGGGATAGCGTTGTCTTCGGTCCCGGTAACGCCCTACGAATCGTGGTTGGGTAGCGCGGCATTTTTTAAGTCCCGGTAGGGACGACCGACAATAGCCCAGCGATTCATCGCTGGGGACCACGTCCGTTCACCCGGGTTAGTCCGGGTAGGGACGACCGACAATAGCCCAGCGATTCATCGCTGGGGACCGCGTCCGACGCCGTGTTAGTCCCGGTAGGGACGGCCGCTAATAGCCCAGCGATTTATCGCTGGGGACCGCGTCCGACGCCGTGTTAGTCCCGGTAGGGAAGGCAGAGGCCAGGACGCCGTGCCCGCCGTGTCCCACAGGCCGTGGCACCGCGAGGCGGGGCGATTCTGCCGTCCCTACCGGGACTCAGTTTTTGCCCCTCGCTTTTCTCCCAGCGATGAATCGCTGGGCTATTGTCTTTCGCCCCTACCGGGGCTAAATGCCCCTTGGTTTAGAGTGTGCCTTCGTCATCGAAGGCCAACACACGTTGGATCTCGTCGCTCTTGAAACCCAGCGCCATCGGCCGCGTCACGCCCGGTAACGCCCCAACGTCGTACAGTTCCGACACGTCCCCTTGCATCCGCAACCAGTGCACGACATCGCCGTTATTCAGATCAATCACCTGGAGGCCGCACTGTGGTTCGGCGTTGCGGCGTTTGAGCTCTTCCGGGAGGGGGAGAGCAAAGGTTCCGTCGTGGCGCGGTCACTAAGAGCGTGCGGAATGAATGAAAAGGGCGGAGCCCTGTATTTCTCCCCCTTGATAAGGGGGGGTTGGGGGGGTCTAAGAAACCTTCACGCTCGTACGACAAACTTGCCCCCGTGGTAGTCCGCAATGTGCATCATTCCTCTGCGAATCCACACGTCACGTCCGACCCCCCCTGCCCCCCCTTATCAAGGGGGGGAAAAATGGATTCGCTGGCTTGCTGCAAGTTGCGGTGGTAGCCACTCGGCTCATCATTTCCCGACCCCTAGCGAAGTCATGTGTTGTCTTCGTCAATGAACATCGCGAACAGGGAATCTGTCGTCGCCGTTGACGCCTGGCCTTCTTCGTCGGCCCAAGCTCCATCCAGCAGGCCAACAGCCTCGCTCTCGAAGCGGAGGCTTGCGCTGGTTGCCGAAGCGAGCGGGGTCGGCTGGTATACGGACACCTGTCCCTCGGCCATGAGATCGGTCGAAGGTGTGCCGGGGCTTTGCGAAGACTCCCGCGCCAGCATGATGAACACGGCGTCGCGACCGGCCAAGGACGGAATGCTGCAGCGATCGGCATTTCGCTGAAAGTAGTGGCGTCGAACGCCGAGACCGAGGACATGCTTGATGCGAGTAAAGAAGCGGCTGACGTCAGTTGCGAGTCCGGCGGCGGCGGGTCGGCGATGCCCTGCGGGTTGGTGTCGTTAGGGTTCAGGGCGAAGGTCACGGCCGCATTCTGGCTGCCCGAGGTGCGGCTGGCCGCGCCGATGTACTGGTAGACCTTGTCCGTGCTGTTGTCCACGATCCAGATGTCGCTGACGTTGGTCGGGTCGATGGTGATACCGGTCGGATGCTTGTCTGCCGAGTCGATGGCCCAGCTGCCCAGTGACGAGCCGGAGAGTGTGTACTTGAACACCTTAAGGGCGGTGCCATCCACGACCCAGAATGACGTGCCATCGGTCACGATATCCTGTGGATTGGAATTACCGCTTTTGCCGCTGACGAGGTTGAAACTGCTGGCCGCATTCTGGCTGCCGGAGAGCCGGCTGGCAGCCCCGGTGTACTTGTAGACTTTGTCGGCGGAGCTATCCACCAGCCAGATGTCGGTACCGTTGGTGGCGATACCGGTGAGCTGGGCGGAGGAACTCAGGCCGCCGGCCGACCAGGAGCCGAGCAGCACGCCGTGGTTGTCGTAGACGTAAACATTCTTGTTGGCGTCCACGACCCATACGGTGGTCCCGGCCGCCGTGGTCGCGACGCCACGCGGCCCCGTATCACTGGACAGTTGCGGGGAGATCTCTTCGGAAGTGCCACCGCTGCCGTACTCGTAAGTCTTGGGTGTGCCGCTATCGACCACAAAGAACTTGGTCTGCCGATTGAGGATTGAACCGGTGCCCTGGCCGCGGTTGATGGTAGCTCCGGACGCGCCCGAGAGATTCATCGTGAACGTCTTGGTCGACCCACCCGTGGCAACGGTCGTGATGGGAACGTTGACGGTCTCCGAAGTGACGCTCGCTGGGAAGACCAGCGTGCCGGATGTCTGCGCGTAATCCGCACCCGCCGTGGCCGTGCCATTGGCCGTAGCGTAATTCACGCTCACCTGACTGGTACTGGCGGAACTGAGCGTTACCAGGAACGAAGCCTGCGAGCTGGGGGCGTAGCGCGTCACTTGATTGGAATCCCGCGAACTGACGTAGAGGTTGCCGTCGGGGCCGATGGCGAGGCCGTTGGGCGCTGAAAGAGCGCCTTGTCCAGTTGTCACATAGGCCTGGACGTACGCTCCGGGGTTCGCTCCTTTTGGCCCCTGGTATTCCAGGACTTCGTTCAGGTGCATGTCGGGGACGTACAAATTGCCTTGAGCGTCGAAGATCGGCGTGCGGCTGTCGTTAAGGCCGCCTGTCCCGTTGGCTACGAACGTGCCGATAAATTGACCGGTGGATGGGCTGGAAGGCCCATAATACTCATCGATGAAAGAGCCCTGTGAAACGCTGTTAGCATTCAGCTGAGGACAACTGACGTAGACGTTCCCGTCCGGTCCGAAGGCGAAATCAAAGGGGAAGGTGTGCTGCGTGTTGGCGAAAACGCTCAGGAATTGGCCGGGCTCCACGCCATCCGGGCTGTTCGGCCCTTCGTATTTGAGGATCTGGTTGGTATTGCTGCTGGTTACGTACAGGTTTCCGTCGGATCCGAACTTGATTCCCCAAGGGCCGTTCAACCCGCCTGAGCCGGCAGGGACGAAATCACTGATCCAAGCCCCCGTAGAACCGTCAAACTCAAATATGGTAGAGAGGGACGCACAGCTCACATAGAGATTTCCGTCGGGGCCGACCGCCATCCCGGCCGCGCCTCGGAGGCCACCGCTCGAGGGCGCCACAAAAGACTGGTAGGTTTGCGAAGCCCAGTCGAAACGCAAGATTTGGCCGCCGTTGACATTGTTGGGACTGGTGCTGGTTACAAACAAATCGTTGTAATGCGCAGAGCCGGGGATGTTATCGAAGGCGATGGCGCGGGGATTGTTAAGATTCAGTGCGGCGGCTCCGGCGGGATCGATCGCACCCAACGAGGCGGGGCCTTCTCGCACGGTGACGTCGGCGACGGAGAGGGCTGACGGCACGTCGCGGCGTTCGAGAACTTCCAGACCAAGGCGCGCTCGCCGCGTATTTCGCTTGCCAGCAGGCGTGCGAATGCCGTGGAGGTGCTTACTACGCAAGTACCGAGACAACGAGGCGAGAAGCGGCTTCATAGTTTACGCCCATTCATGGTCTGCGGTACAGTGGGGAGGACTTTCCCGCGCCGAGACCGAGCGCAGGGGCTTGTCGAGGCCGGTGAGGGGCTTGCTTGGCGGTAAGACCTCACCGGCTGGTCATTCTCGGGTTACTCGGATCACTTGACGCCTGCGGAAGCCGCGCCTGGCTCGCTGGCCTTCAGCTTCTTGCGCCACGCTTGGGCTTTTTTCGGCTGGTTTGTCTCTTGGTAAAGGCGGACAAGCCATCCACCGACTTCGGTCAACCGAATCCTCATCGCTGGGTGGATGGGTGCGCACAGTTTCATGTCGTCGTAGCCTTTCAATAGGAGCGGTTCGGCCTCTGCGAACTTTCGTTGACAGAGGAGCACGGCCCCCAGTGCGCTCACCCAGTAGTGGCGTTTGAGGTCTCCAATTTGATTCATGGCAATGGCTTCGCGGGCGAACGATTCGGCCTCATCGTAGCGTTCTTGCAACAGCAAGTTAACTGCCAGGAAGCCGAGGATATTCGCCTTTTTGTTTCGGTAGTTGGGTGAGTCTTTCTCATTTCGCTGTTGTTCCAGGAGTTCGCGGAGTAACCTTTCCGCGCGGTCGAGTTTCCCGGCCCACAAACAGACCTGGGCAAATCTCTCCATTTCCCACGTCGAGTCGTGTGCTGGACCAGACACGGTCCTGCGGAGTGCTATGAGATTCTCGAAGAGAGCCTCGGATTCTGGGAGCCGGTGCATCAGGCCGTAGGTCCAAGCGAGCTGGTGCATCGTGTCTAGCGTATCGGGATGCGTCTCCCCAAGACTGGAGGCGCTGTTTTTCCAATAGCTGCTCGCGGAGCCTAACGCTGGCGTCCAGTTCCCCTGCATACTCATAGGCAAAGGCGAGCCCGGCAATGCACATCATCGTTTCCGCGTGGTCGGGGCCAAGGAGTGTTTCGCGATACGCTAGAAGTTGCTGACGAAGTGCGATCGCCTCCAGGTGCCTTCCCACCCACATGTACCCACTGGCAAGGTGGTCCATTGTGGCGAGGGCTTCCGGGTGGCCTGGATCCAGATAATGCTTGCGCAAGGCCAACGCTCGCTCCAAGTGAGGCACCGCTAGCTGGTGCTTCAGGAGATTGCTGTACGCGATGCCGATCGTCGTTTGAATCGCCGCTTCCACCAGAGGCTGATCATGGAAGCGATCCCCAATTCGATCCGCAGCCCGATCGAGCGCCTCTTTCACCGTCAGATATGGGTTTCCCGCTCCCGTCTGATCGGTTTGGGGCGCAACACTTGTTTGCCCAAGAAGGTCCCTCTGGAGAAAGTCATTCACCGCCTTGGAGATCGCTGCCTCGTTGGCCGCATGCTGCTCAGCTGCCAGGGCTCGATCTTGTTCACTTATCGCTTGACTCTCAGCAGTCTTAGCTTTGTCGCGGTCGGCCTCGGCTTGGAGCTTGGCATCTCTGGCAATAACGGCCTGCCAGGCGCTGACTACCGAGGCCGCGACCAGTGCCACAATAATTACTCCTACCGTCACAAGCGAACGTCGGTTGCGGCGTGTAAACTTCTGTAGCCGGTATCCGGCGGACGGCGGGCACGCCTCGACCGGCTCGTCGATCAGGTAGCGCTGCACGTCGGCCGCGAAAGCACTGGCCGATTCGTACCGGCGGTCGCGGTCTTTCTCCAAAGCCTTCATCACGATCCATTCGAGCTCGCCGCGCAGCACTTGCCCAAGTCGGCGCCCATCGACTCCCCGCCGCTCCGAAATCGTCGAGCAGGCCTGGGCTCAGCGTACTCAAGCGGCGGCTCGGTGTTGGCGGCTCCTCCTCGCGGATCATCCGGCGCATTTCGTCCAGGCCCGCTTTTTTGACGGTGTCGCTTTCGAACGGCGTCGTGCCGGTCAACAGCTCATACAGCAGCACGCCCAACGCGTAGACATCGCTTCGCGTGTCCACATCCGTGGCACTGAGGGCCGCCTGCTCGGGCGACATGTAGAGCGGCGTACCAACCATTTGAGCGAAGCCGGTGAACATGGTCTTTTCAGTCAATTGCTGGCTAGTTGCCTTGGCGATGCCAAAATCGATCACCTTGGGAACGGGTTCGCCGTCGTGGAGCGTCACCAATACATTGCCGGGTTTGAGGTCGCGGTGGATGATGCCCTTCTGGTGGGCGTGCTGCACGGCCAGGCAGACGCGCCGGAAAAGCTCCAGGCGCTGGCGGGTGGTGAGCCGAGTCTGGTCGCAATACTCCGTGATCGGGATGCCTTTGACCAATTCCATCACGAAGTAGGGCCTGCCGGATTCCGTAGCCCCGGCGTCGATCACGCGGGCGATATTCGGATGATCCATGAGCGCCAGCGCCTGCCGCTCGGCCTCGAAGCGAGCTATTACTTGCTTGCTGGCCATTCCCGGCTTGATGACTTTCAAAGCCACCTTTCTGCGCAGGGGCTGCACTTGTTCGGCCATGAAGACCACGCCCATGCCGCCTTCGCCGATCTGCTCCAGGAGCTTGTACGGGCCGATGACGGTGCCGGGCTGTTCACCAATGAGCTCGCCGGAACCTGCCACCGGGTTGAAACCAGGGCGGTCCAGCGGTCCCCATGCTTCTGCGGAACGGCGCATAAGGGATTCCACGCGCAGCCGCAGCACTTGTTGATTTCCGCAGGCCTCATCCAGATAGGCAGACCGCTGGTCGGGCTCATCGATTTCTAGCGCAGCGTAGAAAATCACTTCTTCCTGGGTGAGAGTCTCGGCCATGTCGGGCCTCCCGATGTTTGAGATACGCATTCAATGCGTAATTCGTGGCTGAATCGTTCCAGGCAGACGCCGATTTTCTCTAGAAATGTCGATTCGGGCCTGCACAACCGCCGGTCGCGAGGTCCTCGTGCAGCCAGGCCCGGGCGTAAGCCCAGTAGCGATTGGCGGTGGTAATTGAAATCCCCAGGACTTGGGAAGCTTCGGGAATCGATAGGCCGCCGAAATAGCGCAGCTTGACAAGCTCGGCCTTGGCGGGAGCGACCTGGTGCAGCCGCTCCAACGATTCATTGACGGCAAGCAGCTCGTCGTCCGAAGCGGGGACGGCCGCGTCGAGGCCCTCGAGCGACCGCCGGTTAGCTTCGCCGCCGCGCCGCTGACTACGGCGTCGCCGCGCGTTGTCAATGAGGATACGCCGCATGGCTTCGGCAGCGGCCGCGAAGAAATGACCGCGACTATCCCAGCACTGGGCCTTCTCGGAATCGACGAGCCGCACATAGGCCTCGTGGACCAGCGCGGTCGCTTGGAGCGTCTGGCCGGGCGTCTCCTGGGCCAACTTCTGGGCGGCAAGCTTGCGCAGCTCGTCGTAGATCAGCGGCAGGAGCTGCTCGGCAGCGTGCTGGTCGCCTTGTTCAATGGCCGAGAGGATGCGGGTAACATCGGACATGGAACAAATGCTAACAAACCAAGACAGCCTTCGCGACGGCAAAGGGAAACCTTCGAAAACGTTGCTCTGGCCCATTTTGGGCAGGGTGGAAGAGGTGATGCTGCCTGGCAAAACCGATGCCACCGCGACGCATCAAGGTTTCAAGGTCGGCTTGCCAGTCTGACGTTGCGTGCTTCGGTTTCATCGACCGAAGTCACCTACGTCGGCGGGGCGGACGCGGGGCGGACCGCAGCATCGACCGGTGTTTGTCTACTCCGGCAGTGCGGATGAACTCGCGCAAAAAGGCAGCCAACGGCGAGGAGATTCGGCGGATACGGCCGCGAGCAAACTCGGCTCAAATCCAGTCGCCCCGACTGTTTTCCTGAGGATGCATTTTTGTGGCTGTTCTTGGGTGTCTACCCAGTTCAACCACGCGAGGGAGTTCTCTGAACGAGCACAGTGACTTGCCACAACTCGTGACTCGACAGAGACTTTCTGAGTTCAAATCTCGTGCCCGGTTTCACTGATCCCCCGCCTTTGGAGGTGTTCTGTCTTCCTTCTCGTTGATTGGCCCAGGGCGAGCGCCAAGTTCGCAGCGGGACAGAAAAAACGCCGAAAATATTGATTGACATGTCGAGAGCTTACGATATATTGGAGTATCGGAGATATTACAATGACGAAGACGAAAACGCCGCTGCGAGCCCTCACCGACTTGGAGTCCCTCGGACAGGCTGCGGAGTGTCTCAAGACGCTGGCCCACCCGCATCGGCTGCGAATGGTCCAGATGCTCCTGCGGGGACGCTACACGGTCGGCGAATTGGCCGAGGCGTGCGACATTCCTAGCCACATGGCTTCCGAACACTTAAGGCTCATGCAACGCTGTGGCTTCATGACCAGCGCGAAAGAAGGGCGTAATGTTTACTACCAGATCGCCGAACTCCACCTGGCGGACCTAATGGCCTGCATAGAGGCACGCTTCGACAAAGCCCGGTAATTTTTTTCTAATTATATCGTAATATCGTGATATTACGACAGTATGTGAACTTAGAAGAGAGATCAAAATGACTGTCGCAACCATCAACCCTCCCCAACTTGCCGAGTTGTGCATGAGCGGAAAGATCGATCTCATCGACGTGCGGACCCCGGTGGAGTTCTGGGAAGTGCATGTCGAACTGGCCCGCAATGTCCCCCTGGATCGCCTCGACCCAATGGCGTTGGCCCAGGCCCGTGACGGAAGCAAGGACGAGCCGCTGTACCTCATATGCCGCTCCGGAAGCCGGGGGCGGCAGGCGTGCGAGAAGTTCCTGGCGGCGGGCTTCACAAACGTCGTCAACGTCGAGGGCGGCACCCTGGCGTGCGTCGAAGCCGGCCTGCCGGTCGTCCGTGGCAAGAAGGCCATCTCGCTGGAACGCCAAGTCCGCATTGCGGCGGGGTCGCTCGTGCTGATGGGCGTGCTGCTCGGTTGGCTCGTTCACCCCGCTCTTTTCGGCCTTTCCGCCTTCATCGGGGCCGGGCTGGTTTTTGCCGGCATCACCGACACCTGTGGCATGGGGATAATGCTGGCCCGGATGCCGTGGAACCAGGTCAAGGATGCCTCGACCGGCTGTTGTGCGACGAAGGAGGTCTGCTCATGAAACTGCTCATCGCCAGGTTTTGCCGCCGTTCGACAAGGAGATGACCACGCCAATCGCCCAGGAGTTGACGAGCAAGGGCGTGTCGCTGCTGCTCGGCCAGTCCGCCGAAGCGTTCGAGTCCGCTGCTGATGGCCTGGTCGTCCGCCTGAAGTCGGACCAGCGGCTCCCGGCCCAACTGGTCATCCTCGGCGTCGGCGTGCGCCCGGAGAACAAGTTGGCCGTCGGTGGCAGATGCTCGCCGTCTTCAGTTGTGCGCTGGTTTCGTGCCTCGTCGTGAATGACGCCCTGAAGGTCACCATGATCCAGCGACTCGTTCACATGGCTGTCGCTTAAGATTCAGGTAGGGATGGTCGCATGATGGCGATCCCAAATACTTGCGTCTGGAATACGAACACACCCTGAGACGTTACCGGAAGCCGAGTCGTCATTGAGCCGACCCCTTGGAAAACAGCAAAAGAACCACAAATGAATATTGCTGATGCGCAGCGTGAAAATCGGTTCCGTTTTTCTGGCGGGCTCTACGGCCAAACGGTCTCCGGCCTGATCTGGCTTATTTCGGCTGGCTTCGCTTCATGGGGCAGCCCGGAAACGGCGATCTTGGTCTTGGTGGTGAGCGGCTTTTTCATCTATCCCATCACCGAGTTGCTGGTTCGCACCGTCGGCACTCGGTCGAAGCTCAGTAGCGGAAACTCGCTGCCTCAATTAGGCATGCAGGTGGCCTTCGTTCTGCCCTTCTCCATGCTGCTGCTGTTTCCGGTAAGCCGATTTAACCTGAATTTGTTCTATCCGGCATTGATGATCCTCCTTGGGGCTCATTATCTGCCCTTCGTGTTCCTGTACGGCATGCGGATGTTCGCGGTATTGGCGGCATTCCTGCTGGGGGGTGGCGTAATCATCGCCATGTACCTGTCGAGCAGCTTCAGCATCGGCACGTGGTATACAGGCATTGTCCTCCTGATATTTGGGATCGTGGGAAAGCTACTGGTCGACAAAGAACGCAAGAGAATCACCGTCGCGTGGATTCCAAGCATCGACTGAGGGCTGAATGCAGTACCCACGGACGTCCATAGGGTAGACGAATATCTCGACGAGCATGACACGCGCGGACACGAGTTGTTCCGCTGCGTCGTTCAATCCCTCGTTGAGCTATCCAAGGCCGGCAGCGAAGAACGCTCGCTGCTGGAGAGCCTGAGCAATCGCGCCGGGGCCAAGGGCGCGAGGAAGAAGGAACCGCAGCCGGTATTATCAGGGGATGGCGGACGAGCCAGCGGAGGCAGACTGATGGCCAGGCGAAAGAAACCCACGGCATTGATTCCAAGCGGCGCCGCCGCATACGGCGGGCTGGTGACGGGAATTGCGGACCTGCTCGACCAGGCCCGGCGCGGGGCGGCCCGCGCGATCAACAGCATTTTGACGGCGACTTATTGGGAGATCGGCCGGCGGATCGTCGAGTTTGAGCAGGGCGGGAAGGCGCGGGCGGAATACGGGGAGGAGTTGTTGAGCCGATTGACGCAGGATCTTTCCGCGCGTCACGGGCGAGGGTTTTCGCGGCAGGGGCTTCAAAAGATGCGGGCGTTCTACCTGGGGTGGGAGATTTGCCCGACACCGTCGGGCAAATTCGAGGGATCGTGCCCGAAGGCCCGACGGAACTCGCGGATGTCGATTGAAGAAAAATGCCCGACGGTGTCGAGCGAATCTTGCCAATTCGGAAGATACCGTTTGCCGAATTGCTGAACCATCGGTACTCGTTGCCGTATTTCCTCTCTCCTGGTCCCACTACGTCCGCCTGCTATCGGTCGAGAAACCGCACGCCCGCGCGTTCTATGAAAGCGAAGCCATTCGCGGCGGCTGGTCGGTGCGGCAGCTCGACCGGCAGATCAGCACGCAGTTCTTCGAACGGACGTCGCATTCCAAGCAGCAAACGGCAATGTTCGCGCGCGGCCAAAAATCCAGGCCGGAGGATGACATTTCCGTCGAAGACGTGGTCCGCGATCCGTACTTGCTGGAGTTCCTGAATCTCAAGGACGAATACAGCGAGAGCGAGCTGGAAGATGCCCTGATCCAGCACCTGGAAGCGTTCCTCTTGGAGCTGGGAGCGGGCTTCACGTTCGTCGCCCTGACACGAAGTGGTCAAGCTTCGGCGACACTCATTCCCTCGAGGGAGCTTCGCCGGCGGCTTCGAGGAGTGTCACGATTGTCTCTACCTGATTCGGGTCGTTGAACACACGCCTGCGCTGCACGGATACGTTCCTGCCACCACATACGTAGAAAATCTTCCCGATCGGCGCCGGTTAGCTCGCCACGCATCTTGTCCAATTCCTGCTGTTCCGCGGGGCTGATGCGGAGCTGATCGTTTTCGTCGAGCGACGGCGATTTGGCTTGGCGTCGAGCCGGCCGGGCTTGCAAGCGGATCAACTTGCGGCGCGCGTAATCCAGGGCAGTCAACCCGCACTCGTCGGTCAAATTAGGGTCGGCGCCCCGCTCCAACAAGGCCCGAACGGTCGCAGCGCTTGGGCTAGAACCCAAGGCATTGGCCATTAACGGCGTCCGGCCCTTGGCAAATGCGCAGTTGGGATCGATTCCCCACGACAGCCGCTCGGCTACGAGGTCGGCTTCTCCGCGCTTCGCGGCAAGGTAGAGCAGTTTCTCAAACCGGCGGCGATGCTCCGGATCCTGGGCCAGAGTGCGAAAATCGGTCATGGAGGCGATTGTACCAGATTGGCGCGAGTGAGAGAGGATTGCAGTTCTGCCTGATACTTGTCCCGGCAGAATCGGCTTCATAATCTGTCACCGTGCCATCTTCGGAAGCCGGTATGACAATCAGCCCCCTTCCACAGCCGGTAAATGCGCCCTTGACGCGGGCCGCTTTCTCTGGTTGCCGCCATCAACCCAGGCGCCGACCCGCGCGACAGGGTGCGCTCCTTCTGCGGCGACCTGGCTTCACTGGTGCGCGCCGTGGGATTTCGAGCCACGGACCACGGCCTTTCGTGCGTCTTGGGAATCGGCTGCCGATGCGTGGGATCGACTCTTCGGTCGGCCACGACCATTGGAATTGCACCCCTTCCGCGAGATCCGCGCTCCGGGGCGTCATGCCGTCGCCACACCAGGCGATCTCCTTTTTCACATTCGCGCCCAGCATTTTGACCTTTGTTTCGAGCTCGCGACGCAGATTGTGGCGCAGCTTGGAGTGCTATTTCCACGGTGGACGAGGTGCACGGTTTTCGTTACTTCGACGCCCGCGACCTCCTGGGTTTTGTCGACGGGACCGAGAACCCTACCGGGCAGACCGCGATCGATGCCACGATCATCGGCGCGGAGGATGAGGCGTTTGCCGGCGGAAGCTATGTGATTGTGCAGAAATACCTCCACGACCTGTCGAGGTGGAACGCGTTGCCAACGGAGGAACAGGAGCGCATCATCGGCCGCACCAAGCTGTCGGACATCGAGCTGGACGATGCCAGCAAGCCGACCTCGGCACACAATGCGCTCACGACGATCGTGAAGGACGGCAAGGAGATCAAGATCCTGCGCGATAACATGCCGTTCGGCCGAGCGACAGGTGAGTTCGGCACCTACTTTATCGGTTACAGCCGGTCTCCCGGAACCATCGAAGAGATGCTCGAGAACATGTTCATCGGCAAGCCGCCCGGCAACTATGACCGACTGCTGGACTTCAGCCGAGCTATTACCGGCAGCCTGTTCTTTGTGCCATCCGCCACGTTTCTGGAGAATGTAACCGCCGACGAGTCCCCCGCCGCGCTGGTTCCCGACTCGCCCGGTTTCGAGCCATCAAACCTGCCGGCCTCGGATGGCTCGCTCCGCATCGGCTCACTCAAACAGAAGGCACGAGTATGAATAACCTCCATCGCGGACTTGCGCCAATTTCCGACGAAGCCTGGGCTCAGATCGAGGAGGAAGCGCACGCGCACCCTCAAGGTGCACCTGGCCGGCCGGCGCGTCGTGGACGTCCAGGGCCCGGCGGCGTTGCTCTCGCCGCGATCGGCACGGGCCATCTGCGAATATCGCAGTGCCCGCGCAAGGCATCATCGCTCGGCAGCGCGAGGTCAAACCACTGGTCGAGCTGCGTCCCCTTCGAAGTGACTGCCGGGCGATCGACGACGTGGAACGCGGGGCCAACGACTCCGACTGGCAACCCGTGAAAGACGCGGCCCGCCGGATGGCCTTCGCGGAAGACGGCGCCATCTTCGAGGGGTATGGCCCGGCCGGCATCGAGGGATTCGTACCGGAACCAGCAACGCGATCGTCACGCTTCCTGCGGACGTGCGCGAGTATCCGAATGCCATCGCTCAAGCCTTGAGCCCGCTCCGAGGCGTCGGCGTAAACGGTCCCTACTCCGTGCTGCTCGGCGCTGACGCCTACACGGCACTTGCCGAAACCAGCGATCACGGCTACCCGGTTCTGGAGCACGTTCACCGTCTAGTCGCCGGCGAAATCATCTGGGCCCCGGCCATCGCGGGCGCCTTTGTCCTTTCCACGCGCGGCGGCGATTTCCAGTTAAATATTGGCCAGGATGTCTCCATCGGCTATTCCAGTCATAGCGAAGCGGTGGTCCGCTTATACCTGCAGGAGACGATCACATTCCTTTTGCTTACCAGAGAGGCGGCCGTGGCGTTGGCGCCAGGGAAGGGGCCAAGTTGACGACGGCCGAATCGACGGACTACTGAGATATGGGAGATCCGAACTCTCACGAGTTCGGCTACAAGAGGCGATCCGAAGTACAAAAGGAGATCTGAACTCTCACGAGTTCAGCTACCAAGAAAAATCCGAATTGGGTCGCGTAGCCGAAGTCGTGAGACATCGGATTTCCAAACGCTCACGCCTTCGAGATCCTGCGATGCACGAAGCTTGGCCAGCACCGCGCTCCATCGCGCCACTCCATTATCCTTCACATCCGATACTAACGGATTTTTTGGTTGCAATTTCAGCAAATCGCGACATACTTGTTGCCTACGCCAAGGCTAGCAAGCACCTGAACGAACGAAGGCATACAACATAA
>CAVVHZ010000077.1:0-120435 GCA_963748025.1 uncultured Gemmataceae bacterium | reverse complement strand
AAGGTCCGTTCTGCCATCAGGTGGTTCCTCGATTCGATCGTGGGCAAAGCCGACAAATACGAAGTTTTTCGCATCGAGACCCTCGAGCTCTTGAGGGTATTGGAACTGAAGGAGAAGCCCCAGTTTTATCGTTATTCCGCTGAAGAATTGGAACCCAAAATCAGCGTATTGGGCGAGTTGTTCAAACAAGCGCAGGGATGTCAAAGAAAACAGATGGGACTCATTCAATCGTAATGTGGTGAGTATTTCTAACCATTACCTGCTTTACGCGCAGAATGGGAAAGAGAGTTTTCGCCGCCGAAGCTGCTGCTGATCCCGCCAAAAGACCCGACAGGAGAATGGCGTTCGTTGCGAGAGGCCGTTGAAGATCCGCAGAAAGACAAATCGCCCGATAAGGCAACGATGGCTTATCGCGAGATGCTGAGTTCCTACATGCAGGATGACGCCAAAGGGTTCAATCAGGCTCTGGCTGGTTACCAGTCCTACATGCGGGATACCTATCCCGTGGAATCTCGAAAGGCCGCTTTGGAGAACTTATACAACAACTACGAACCCTTCATGAAATGCATCTATCTATACATTTTCATGTTTCTGTTGGCGCTCATCTCTTGGATTGTTCACCGATGAGCTTAATCGGAGTCGCCTTCTGGCTTGGGCTCACCACGTTGGTATTCCATTCCTGCGCACATCGGCTGGCATCTATTTGCAGGGACGGCCGCCGATCACCAACCTCTATTCCACTGCGATTTTCATCGGCTGGGTTGCGTGTTGATTTCGCTCATCATCGAGGGAACTTACCAGAACGGCATCGGCAATATCGTGGCCTCCGTAGCCGGATCGCTTACCACGGTCATCGCCCATAATCTGGCCACCGATGGCGACACCATGCCGGCCTTGCAAGCGGTGCTCGACACCAATTTCTGGCTCGCCACCCATGTGACGATCATCAATTTCGGCTATGCCGCGACTTTTGTGGCCGGCATCCTCGGGCGTGCTTTTCGTGACGGTTGGCGTGTTTACCAAGAAGCTCGACCGGAGTCTTTTCGTCTCGCCTGCGTCAAATTACTTTACGGCACAGTCTGTTTGGCACGCTCTTGAGCTTCACCGGCACCGTGTTAGGCGGCCTCTGGGCCGGACTATTCCTGGGACGGCTTCTGGGGCTGGGACCCGAAGGAAACGGCGCCTTGCTTATCGTTCTTGAGGATTCCCTGATTCTTCATGCCCGCTGGGGGCGGCATTGTCAAACACGCGGCGTCGCGCCTCTGGCAATATTGGGAAATATCGTCGTCGCCTGGTCCTGGTTTGGTGTCAACATGCTGGGAATCGGCCTCCATTCTTACGGATTCATGGAAGGGGCCCAATTTTGGCTGGTGTTCTTCATGGTCAGCCAACTGTTTTGCATCAGCATTGGCTCCATTCCCATCCACTTTTGGGCAGCTTTGGAGACTCCGCAGGTTCCCAAATTTGGCGCGAGCATCTGAGTTTACGACCGCATGCATCGATCGTTATTCTGACCTTAGCCCCAACGTGCTCGGACTATGGTTGCCCAGGGCGCATTGAGCCCTGGGTTTTGACATCAGGGGGTTGCCCAATGTCCGGTAAAGGTCGAAGATAAACGTCACGCTTTTTTGTGCTGATTCTTGTCTGCGTACCGTGCCCCGTTGAGGCTTTCTCGGCGGCCTGGTTTCACCCAGGGCTCGGCGCCTTGGGCAAAAATAGGTCGCCCCGTTGGGGCTAACATAGTGATCGAATTATTTCTTTCAACGCCCTACATTTTTTCCGCCGTGACGATTCTGTTCGAGGTTCCCGGCCAATCACTCTTGAAGCTTCTCAAGATGTGGCCCAAAATGTGCGATGTCACCCTTCAGACTTGTTGAAATCGCTCTATTCGAGTAAATGGCCCAGCTTGAGCAGCAAGAGGAGACCTTCATGGCCAGCACCAAGAAAGTACGCGTGGCCATCATCGGCCTCGGCTTCGGCGCCGAGTTCATTCCCATCTACCAGGCCATCCCAACGCCGAGATGTACGCCATCTGCCGCCGCAACGCCCAGGAGCTGAACGAGTGCGGCGACCGCTTCGGCATCAAGATCCGCTACACCGACTACGCCAAGCTCCTGGCCGACCCCAACGTCGACGCCGTCCACATCAATTCGCCCATCCCCGACCACGCCGCCGCAGAGCCTGGCCGCCCTCAAGGCCGGCAAGCACGTCGCCTGCACCGTGCCGATGGCGACCAGCGTCGAGGAATGCAAGCAAATCGTCGAGGCCCAGCGCAGCAGCGGCAAGGTCTACATGATGATGGAGACCGTCGTCTACAGCCGCGAATACCTGTTCGTGAAGGAGCTGTACGACAAGGGCGAGCTGGGCCGGATTCAGTTCCTGCGCGGCAGCCATCAGCAGGACATGGACGGCTGGCCCGACTACTGGCCCGGCCTGCCGCCGATGCACTACGCCACGCACTGCGTCAGCCCGTGCCTGGCATTGCTGGGCAAGCACGCCGAGAGCGTCGTCTGCCACGGCTCCGGCCGCATCCGCGAGGAGCTGATCGGCCGACTACGGCAGCCCGTTCGCCATCGAGACGGCGACGTTCAAGATCCGCGACACCGACGTCGTCGCCGAGGTGACGCGCAGCCTGTTCGACACGGCCCGGCAATACCGCGAGAGCTTCGACGCCAACGGCAGCAAGAAGAGCTTCGAGTGGCAGCAGGTCGAGAACGAGGAGCCGGTGATCCACACGCGGGGCCTGCCGGAGCCGGAGATTCCGCAGCGCGTCAAGGTGCCCGATTACGCCCAGCTGCTGCCGGAGCCGATCCGCCCGTTCACGCAGCCGGCGGCGATCCAGGACGCCGAGCATCTGTCGTTCCTGCAGGGCGGCGGCCACGGCGGCTCGCATCCGCACCTGGTCCACAACTTGCTGCTGGCGCGTCCTGCGGCGAACAGCCCGCGCTGCCGGACGCGGCGACCTCGGCCAACTGGACGATGGTCGGCATCTGCGCGCACGAGTCGGCCATGAAAGGCGGCGAGCGGGTCAAGATACCGAGTTTTTGAACAAAAGTTGAGTCTCCAGCGGACTCCCCCCACTAACGTGGGAGGCTCGCTCTTCTCTCCAGCGAGCCTCCCACGTTAGTGGGGGGAGTCCCGCAATCGCTTCAACTTGTCGACTGAATTACGCCTTCCCATGCATCAGCTCAACCGCACGGGTAGGTCGCTAGGTAACGCCCGAAGGCGTCGTCATAGGCCGACTTGGTTTGTTGGTCGGGGATCACCGTTGTGGCCATGTGGACCATGGCATGGCCGGCTTCGTCCAAGTTCTTGTAGCGGCCGGCGTGCACGGCTGCGATCTGGGCCGAACCTAGGCAACAGGCTTCGCTGTCGGCCGGGACTTGTATCGGGTATTCCCAAGACGTCGGCGTGGATCTGCAGCCACAGCCGGCTGCGGGCGCTCGCCGCCGCCGGCGAACAGACGCTTGACTTGATACCCATGCTTAGCCAAATCTTCGATGATGTGGCGGGTCCCGAAAGCGGTTGCCTCATAAATGCTACGGAAGATTGCAGGACTGTGAGCAAGCGTCAAGCCCCAGAAGGCCCCGCGAGCCAGCGGATCTTTCCGCGGACAACGGTTGCCCTGCCAATAGTCGAGACAAATCAAGCCATCGCAGCCGGGCCGAACCGCTGCGGCTTTGGCATCCAGAATCTCGTAGACGTGCTTGCCAAGGCGAGCCGCCTCGGCGGTCTCATTACCGGCGAAATGCTGGCGATACCAGTCGATGATCGAGCCCGGTCGCAGTCTGGCCGCCTTCGAGCGTGTAGAGGCCTTCGACGACGGCATCGGGATAGCAGCCGAGCATGCCGCTGCCCAATAACGGTTTGGCGGACATGGCAATGTGGCAAGTCTACTCGAGCCCATAATCATCGCCAAATCGCCGGCGCCAACGGCTCCCATGCCGAGCATGCCAAGATAGGCGTCGATGCCGCCTTGAGCTACAGGAGTGCCCGCACGCAGGCTAAGATCGCACAGGCCTGCTCGGATAGAGACTCCGAGCCTTTACCCAGCGGCACGATTGTCGCTGGCCATTTGGCCTTCAGATCTTCCAAACCTACCTTGTCCAAAAGTGCCGAGCTCCAGCCGCCGTCAGGCCGGGCGTAGTTCCATTTCACCGTCACGTGGTTGAGGGAGAGCGTCCAATTCCCGGTCAGCTGATGCATCATCCAGTCGGTGCATTCGACGATATAACGAGCCCGCAGGTAGTTTTGGGGCTCGTTGCGTTTGAGCCAGAGCGCCTTGGGAAGCATCCATTCGGGCGACACTTGTCCGGAAACGTAGCGCAAGAATCGGATCGCGGGTGGCGTTAATGTCGGCAGCTTCACGAAACGATCGCTGATCCATCCACAAGAGAGCAGGTCGAACCGGTGTGCCATCTTCCAGGCAAGCAACCACTGTGCAAGCCGTGCAGTCCAGCCCGATGGCGGCGACGTGTTCCGGCGACGCCCCCGCCGCGGCGAGCGCGCGCGGCACGGCTTTGATGGCGGCCTGCCACCAGGGTTCCACTTCTTGTTCGGCCCAGCTGGGATGAGGGTGCGTGGTTTGCAGGGGGTACACGCCGCGCCAACGACTTGTCCTAACTCGTCATAGATCCCGGCACGCAGGCTCTGCGTGCCGACATCGATGCCCAGAAACAAAGGTTGGGCGCTGGAAGGGGAATCCATGGAGAAGCCTGAAAACTAAGATGCGGTTGCAGACCTCGTTACCCGAGCCAAGGCCCGAGTATAAGGTTTGCAACCGCATCATCAAGCAAAAGACAAAGCGGCTTGCTAATTCATAAGCCTGGAAGCACCAAGAAGTGTTGCGGCACTCGAGGCCACCCTCCAGACCAACCGAATTCCTCGCCAGATTACTTCTTAGACGGCCCTTCCTTGGGGGGCTTAGCCGGAGGAGGAGCAACAGCAGCAGGCACTGCCGCAGGAGGCACTGCCGGGGCCAGCAGCGCTCCACTACTTCATCTACCGGCACCTCAACCTTCGGCGCCTCGCGGTCAGAATAACGGATTCATTGCCCTTGATGGTTGCCAAGGCCTTGAACACCTCGTCGGAAACCTTCTCGGACACGAAGCGAACGGAGCCATCGGCCATGACGACCAGCGTGCCCTTCTTGCCGTCCGGTTGAAGCGAAACGAATGGCCTGACGCTGTTTTTCTCCGGAACGCCAACCGCCGTGGCGCACGCCGCCGGCCAACCAAGGCCGCTTGACCAAAGGTGGAACCTGAGCCATCAGAATCGTATTGGCGGCACCGTCGGTGATGTCGCGGAGTGCGGTATGCCGATCGTAGCCGAAGATGCCAATCTTGTCGGCAAACGCCGGATCGCTGGCTGCGTAGTTGGCAGCATCCAGTCCCACGCCGGCGATGCCCACAAAATGCGTTGCCGCGACGGGATCGGAAACGCCCGGATACTTAACCCACCAGCTTTCAGGAGCCGTGTGGGGACTCAAGAACTGACTGATCAGCGTGCTGGCGTTACCGACATTCTCGGGATCGCGCCACGAAATGCGCGGGATTGATTTGGGCGTACAAGCCGCTCTGACCAAGGTAGGGCAGCAGCTCAGCCATCCAGCTGATGCGCTGGTCGGGAGCATACGGCCTGCCCATGCGAGAGTTCGGCACAGCTCGTTCAAGCGCAGGCTTGAGGGAACTGCCGCTGCAACTTTTCCGCCATGTGCTGCGAAGCAGCCGCCAGCTCATGCACGCGGCTACGACCGCCGGACATGTCCAAGGAGCCCTTCGCTTGAATCATCGCAGGCCGAATGATCTTGTTCAAAAGTCTATCTTTTGGCTCGTTGTCAAGCACTTCGACGGTCAACATGACTACGCTGCGGTCCTGAATCGCAGCGCGCAACGTTGCTTTGGCGGGCTCTTTGGGCGGGGGCGGTTCGCCATTCGGGTTTTGGCCAAAACCAGGAGGTCCAAAGCCCGGAGGTCCAAATCCAGGAGGGACCGCCCATGCCGCGCATGCCGGGGGCCGCGCCGCGGGAGCCAGGAGCGCCGCCGACCATGTCATCCCCGCCACCGCCCGGCCCACCACCTCGGTTTCGCCGTCGGCCACCGGCGCCGGGCATGCCGCCGCGCGGAGGGACGCCTCCACTCATTCCTGGGCCAAAACCCATGCCACCCTTAGGAGGTAGCGGGCCGTTGCCGCCTGCTCCTCCCAGCGGGTCGGATTCTTCTTCCTCATTCAGGAAATCGACGGGGACGCCGAGCAGATGGCCGATGCTCTTGGTCAAATCTTTGCCGGATTTCTTTTCCAAATCGCGAAGCCGGCGTTTCGCGCCGTCGTCGTTGCCGAAGTCGCCACCCATGAGGAAGGTCAGGTGCTCTTTCCAAACGATAGCGGCTCCCACCACTTGCGAGTCTTTGAAGACGACATCAAAGCCAAGTGGATCGACCGATAGTGCTCCCACCCGTCCTTTGGCGGCCTCGCGGTCCACCGCTAAAGCGAGAATGGGCTGCTTGCTATCCAACCTGTCGAGCATGGCTTTAATGGCTGGTTGGATAGTCATGTAGGAAATCGATTCTTTTGCCTCCGTTTCGGCTGGCTTACCTTCGGCTTTCTGGGCTGGAGTGCCGCCACCTGAAGAAGCAATGGTGGGGAAATCGTCTTTGGGCGCAGGCCCCTCTGGAACCGCCGGTCCCCATTGTCATGTTCATGCGCTTCCTGGCAAGCAGCGCCCCCGGCATCGGTATCGCTTGCAGAGCCGGTCCCCTCCTCTTTCTTTTCCTCCGCCTTGACAGGTTTGTGAAGCTCGAAGCTGCCTTTTGCTTTCAGGAAAGCTTGCAGCGGCTCGAGATCGGCCAGAACCAGGGTCTGGTCGTCGTAAAAACGCGCTCCCAATTTTCCCGAGCGAATGGCCAGCATGCTGGGAGTGGTTTGCACGAGCTTAGCAAAAGCAGCCCGTCCCAAGGCATCGAGCCAGGGATTGGCTTCAGCGGTGAAATACTCTTGATCTTCGATCTTGGCGTCAGCTGGCTTGAGCTTGAGCGCGGCGACGACAGCGTTCTTGTCGAACCCCTTGGCGTTGTGAATGATGCTGACAGTCCAATTGGATGTGAAATTCCAGCCTTGCAGGAACAAATCGACGTCGCTCGGCCTGAAGCCAAGGTTTTTCTCCAACCCACCTACCAGAAAAGTACCGGGAGAAGCAAAAACCGCGTTGCCCAGAGGAGTGCGAACGAAGTTTTGCAGCTTGACGGCGCAAACGCCCTCCGTGTCAGGCGGCAGAAGATTGGTAACCATTTCGGCCGATGCTGCCGCTGGCTTTTCTTCTACCGCTGGTTTTTTCTCTTCCGTATCCTCGAGCTGGCGGAGGTTTGGAAGCCGAGGTGCTAGCTACGCCAGTCGTCTTCGTCGTGCTGGACGAATCGTCTTGGAACCAGAGCAGCCAGGCCGTAATGATCAAGCCGACGACCGCGACGCCGCCGGCAAGCGCACCGATCAGGACTTTGTTCGAGCCGCCCTTGGATCCGGAGCTGCTCTCGCCATCCTCGTCCGTTCGGCGTTTGGCACTTCCTTTTGCGGGCTTTTTGCCGCCCTTGTCGTCGCCCTTTTTGCTTTTTTTCGCCGGTCCGGCATCACCGTCGGCATCGGCCGGATCTTCCACCACAAACCTATATTTGCACTTGGGGCAGTCGATCTTGCGACCGACCAAGTCCGGATCGCGGATGGGTACCAATGCCTCGCAGCTCGGGCATTGTTGCTTGAAACCGGCCGCACTTGCCATGATCGAAATCTCCGCCTCAGGTTGCATCGACTCGCGGACACGAGAAGACTGTAGATAAGTTACATTATCTTAACCCTTTGCGACCGAAGTTTGCAAAGGATATTTGCTAAGGTTTACTTCAGAATAGCCGCCACAGGCATTACTTTCCAACTCCCTATCGTAGCCGACGCCAGTTTAGACGCGGTCGCTCGACGGAAGTTCCCTGAGATTGACCAGTTTCGGCTCGAGCGTTATATTCCCACTCCGGTTTCGAAACGGTGCGAAAAGGAATTCGTTGCCATGACGTTTTTTCCGCATGACGCGGGTACCCCGGCGAGCACTTTGGCGCCAGGCGTCGATTGGGAAGAGTGCGACTGCTTGCTATGCGGGCAACGCGAATGGTCGCCGCTCGTGGAAGCCCAGGATGTTGCCGGCCAGGAAAAAGGCCTTTGGTTCGCCGTCGTCCAATGCCAGAAATGCGGGCTTTGCTTCACGAATCCGCGGCCAACTTTTCCTACGATCGGGGCCTTTTATCCCGACACTTACGGACCGCACCAGCATCGGCGGCGCGCTGGCCGATAAAGCGCGCGGCCGCCGAGCGGCACAAGCGAAAAGACAGCAATCTCTTTCCGGGGCATTCCGGACGCATGCTCGATTTTGGCTGCGGCGCCGGGCGCTTTTTGCAACGCATGCACCGCCGGGGTTGGATGGTTCTAGGTCTCGATCCTTCAGCCGGCGCCGTCGAATTCATTCGCGGGCAATTGCACTTGCCCGCCCTGCTAGGCACGCTGCCCCATCCCGAATTGCGGCCTGGAAGCTTCGAGCTGATAACGATGTGGCATGCCTTGGAGCACGTGCACGCTCCTTTACAGATACTGCGCGAGGCTTATCGCCTGCTCGTTCCCGGGGGCAAGCTGCACGTCGCCGTCCCCAATATCGACAGTTTGCCTTTTCGATGGTTCGGCTCGACCTGGTATGGGCTCGACGGTCGCCGCGCGACCTCACGCACTTTGCCCCCTGGACGCTGCATTTAATGCTCGAAAGGGCCGGTTTTCGGGTCGGTCCCATCCGCATGGTCAGCCATTCGAAGTGGCTGCGCAGCTCGGCGGAGATCGCCTGCATGCGCAACGCGCGGCCGCCGGTTTGGCAGCGCTGGCTCAAGAACAGGCCTTTCGCCAGTTTGGCGACACAGTATTGCTCGCTGCTCCATCAATCCGACTGCATGATGGTGACGGCCGAGCGCTAACCATTCTGAACACGCGTTCAAAAAAGTATCGGCCTTGGACACTCAAGTTGACAGACCGTTCTGGTCAATTGCTTGTCTGAAAAACCCCAATCCCTTTTGCCTCAACGAGTTATCGCCTTCCTGGAGCGATGGCGCCTTTTTCGGCACCGCAGTTGCTTTAGCTCCGGTGCGACCCGTCATGGTTCGGACGCGCACAACAGCTTGGACTCGACCAAAAGTCGGGTCCCCGTCGCAGGGGGCGGAGGGAGCCGAGTGCAAGCGATGGATCATGGCGGGTTGTTTCATTCCTGCAAGCGGCCGATCCCGTTGTAAATAAACCCCAGCTGCGTCAGAGTCTTGGGCTCGTAGATATTCCTGCCGTCGAACACGATCGGCTGTTTAAGCAATCGGCGCATCAACTCGAAATCGGGCCGTCTGAATTCCTGCCATTCGGTTACGATCGCCAAGCCGTCGGCGCCTTCGAGCGCGCCGTAGGGCCGATCGCAATAGGTCAGCCGGTCACCGTATTTGACCTTGGTGTTGGCCAGCGCCTCCGGATCGTGAACGCGGATGCGCACCCCCTCGGCAAGCAACGCGTCGATAAGGACGAGTGCCGGCGCTTCGCGGATGTCGTCGGTGCGAGGCTTGAAGGCGACTCCCCAGATCGCCAGGGTCAGCTCCTTGAGATTGCCGTAATGCTCTTTGATTTTGCGGAAAAGCACGCTCTTCTGAATTTCGTTCACTTTCTCGACGGCTTCCATCAATAAGAACGGCACATCTTTCTGCCTAGCAGTGTAGGTCAAGGCGCGGACGTCCTTGGGAAAACAGCTGCCGCCGAAGCCGACGCCGGGAAACAGAAATTGGAAGCCGATGCGGACATCGTGGCCGATGCCGCGGCGGACGTCGTTGATGTCGGCGCCAGTCTTTTCGCACAGATTGGCGATTTCGTTGATGAAGCTGATTTTGGTGGCGAGCATGGCATTGGCGGCATATTTGGTCATCTCGGCGCTTTCAGAGCGCATGACCAGGAACGGATGCTCGGTTCGCAGGAAAGGGCCGTAAAGCTCCCGAAACGTCTCTCCCAGTTCGGGCCGGCTGGTGCCGATCACCACGCGATCGGGCTTCATGAAGTCGTCGATAGCGGCGCCTTCCTTAAGAAACTCCGGATTGCTGACGACGTCGATAGGGTGCTTGCAGATCTTCTGGAAACGTTCCAGAATCGCCCGATTGGTGCCGACGGGAACGGTGCTCTTGACGACCACGATCTTGGGACCATCCACCGTTTTGGCGATGCTGTCCACCGCTGCCCAAAGCCCCTGCAAATTGGCGGCCCCATCGTCGCCTTGGGGCGTGCCCACAGCCAGGAAAATGACGGATGAAGGAGCCAAGGCTTGCTCCAGATTCGTCGTGAAGCTCAAACGGCTTTCGCGGCAATTGCGAATCAATAACTCTTGGAGTCCCGGTTCGAAGATCGGCACCTTGCCTGCCGTCAGCATGGCGACCTTGGTCGCATCGACGTCCATGCCGATCACGTCATTGCCGCTTTCCGCGAAGCAAGTTGCGGTGACCAGTCCCACGTAGCCGGTGCCGATGACGGCGATCTTCATGTATCGAATCCTTGCATGAGAGGCGGCCGTTTCAACGCGAAGGCGGCCTGATTTCCAGCGATTATGAGCGCTCGCGCCAATAATCGAGCGTGTCCGCCAAAGATTGGCGGAGGGTGAAAGCGGGCTTCCAGCCGGTTTCTTGGCGGAGCTTGGATGCGTCGGCCACGACGACGGGCGTGTCGTTGGGCCGAAGGAGATTGTCCTTGCGCTTGACTTCCACGGTGACCTGAGCCAGTGAGCACAAGCAATCGACAATGGACTGCATCGTGCAGGCCGTGCCCGCGCCGATATTGTAAGCCTCGCCTTTGCGCCCTTCCTTCATCAACAGGAGGTAGGCAGCCACAACGTCGCGCACGTCCGTGAGGTCGCGACGCGCTTCCAGGCTGCCGGTCTCGAGCACCGGCGGACCAGCACTACTTCGATGGCTGCGATTTGTTGTGCGAAGTGGGCCACGGCATATTGGGGCGATTGGCCAGGGCCAAAGTGATTGAACGGCCGGGCGCGGACCACGTCCAGTCCCGGGGCTTTGGTTGCCTGGAAGCACGCCAAATCCGCGGCGGCTTTGCTGGCTGCGTAGGGGCTCGCCGGCCGCAACACCGCTTGCTCGGATTGTTGCACACCCGGGGGATTGGGTTCGCCATAGATCAAACCACTGCCGACGAACAAGATCCGGGCGCTGGGAGCGGCGGCAGCGACCGCCGCCAACAAATGGAGTGTACCGGTGAGGTTTCCGGACCAGGCGGCGGCGCTCTCATGAAACGATTGACCGGCGTGAGCATAGCCTGCCAAGTGATAAATCTGTTTCGGCGCGATCGAGCGAACGAGTTCGCGAAGCGTTTCTGCATCAGTCATGTCGCAGGAATGCAGAGCAACGCGATCGCCGAACCGTTCCCATCCTGAGGAAAGCGCATTGCCCCGGGCCAATCCATGAAGTTCCACGTCCTCGGAGCCCAGGAGGGCCTCGGCGAGATGTTGACCCGCAAAACCGGTTATGCCTGTGACAAGGACCCGCATCTCATCGCGCCTGTAGCTGGAGCATGGATTTCCCAGATCAGTTTAGCGACTGGGCAGGCTTGGGACCCTGGCAACTTTTTTCGGGAGAGCGCCGTTCTCGAACTCATTGCCTCGGGCAGTGTAAATTGTTCCCGAGGAGATTGCCACCGGATGGCCTCCGGCGTAGACCAACACTCTAGCGTTTCGTGCGTCCCCTTGACACTACCCTTTACGGCCTCTACATTTGAAGCGTTTGCTAGGGCGGCCGACCGGACTCGGCCGAATTCCTTTGTGCAGGAGAAGCCAGGCGTGACCAAGAAAGAAATCGTCAAGCAGATTTCCGATCGAATCGGTCTGACGCAATTGAAAACCAAAGAGATCGTCCAGCAGACCTTCGACGCCATTGTGGACACGCTACTCGAGGTAGGCCGCATTGAGCTTCGCAACTTTGGCGTATTCGAAGTGAAAATGCGCAGAGCGCAAGGCCCGAAATCCGCGCACCGGCGAACGCGTCGACGTCGAACCGAAGAAGGTAGTCACTTTCAAACCGGGCAAGGAAATGGAAGATCGCGTGCGCCGCTTTGCCCATGTCCCCACGCCCGGCGACGGCAAGCAGGCGGTAATCCTGGGTGGCGACGATGAGCCGGAAAGCCACGACGGCCCGGTAAAAGCGCCGCCGGCCCCATAAAGGGCAAACGCCGTAAATCCCAAAAACTCGCTTCAAGTTCGCCGATCCGCAAAGCCGATACCTTTTTCCAGGCGACCGCACACGAAAATGCGGGCTCACTGTACGGATGCATGCGTGGCTTACGCTCAGCTGTGAAAACTCATGGCCGGTGTAGAGTCTCGGGGGCACGGAGGCGTACGATGAAGCGATTGCTCTTGCTGGCTGCCGTTACGACGGTCATTTTCACGAATGTTGGTTGCTTCATAAACGAATACAACAGCGACCCCGATTTGCGCATGAAGGAACTGATGAATCAGTCGGAAAACCTCCGGCAGAATCAATACACGATGGAACGCTTCTGGTTTACCGACATGCCTTCCCACCTGACTCCGGAACGCGTCAACGGCGGTATTTGAGCCTGACCGTCTGAACCGAACCATAACGAAGACCGGAAGCGGCCGCTTCTCCGTGGCGGCTGTTCCGGTTTTTGTTTTTTCGCTCACTGCATAAGCAACGTCATTCGGTACCCTAACGCCGAGCCACTCCCTCGTTTAACCCGGAGCCAGCGGCGAAGGCTGACGTCGACTCATCGGTATCGTGCTGCATTGGAAACGAAGGATAAAGGCGAAGCCTTGAATTCTCCCCCCTTGCCAAGGGGGGGCAGGGGGGGTCGCAGAATCTGCACCCCAAAACCGTAATTTTCGCCCATGAGGTAATCAGGGCAGGCGCATTTCTACGGTGGGTGGTTACGTCGCGTCAGACCCCCCCAGCCCCCCCTTGCCAAGGGGGGAGAAAGAGGGGCCTTTCGGCCCAGGTCTGTTGGAAGCCGCCTTTGGATTGCGGGCGAAACCCGCACTAGGGGTTAAACTGGGGCCGGAAACTACGGATAGCAGATCAGTGTGGACAAAGCCCCGCTCATTTGGTTGAAGCCACTTCATCCAACAAATGCACGAGATGCACCAGGCCCCCTGCTCCGTTCAGATATTGCACACTCAGCACCTCAATAAACGCTGCCCATACTTCCGGCTCGCGGGGCAGCTGTGCGGCGAAATATTGAATGACCGGCAGGAGATCTCGCGGCTCAGCGATCTGATAGCGCGCCAACGACCGGACCAAGCGCGACGCGCTGCTCCGGCAGCAGGTGCGGATTACCCAGCAGCTGGGGGAGCAACCCGATGGCCGCAGGCGAGCGCAGAGCGCAAAACGAATCTGCAGCGAGCTCGAGCCAGGCTTCTTCGCCTGAGTTCGCCAGCGCCAGCAATCGCTCCAGTCCCGGCTTGCCGAGCATCTCGAGCGAACGCACCAATCCGTCGCGTAGATAAGGGTCTCCCCCGATATCGAACGACAGCGCGGTCGCCAGGCAATCGGCCGCCTCCGGCGCGGCCACTTTGGCCATGGCTAATGCTACGGCGCACCGACTCGATGGATCGGGGTCGCCCAAAACGTGCAGGAGCGCCTCTTGAATCGCCGGATCTTTTTTCGAGCCGTGGCGGCCCAGGCATTCCGCAGCGATCCTTCTGAGGAGTGCTTCATCGTCGGTGGCCAACTTGATGAACGCGCTTTTGACTCGATCGTCCCATACCGTGCTGAGCGCGCCGGCCGCCAAGAGGCGTGCTTCCGGCTCCAACGCCGAGTTGCCGACGGCTTCGACTAACTTGTCCTTGTTGATATTGGCCCTGCGAATCAATTCTTGCTGTGCACAGAGCCGGTCGCTGAAATCAGCTGAGCCCAGGCTCTTGATGAGATCGGCGCCGCCTTGGCCGGCAAAGCGCGGACCAGCTGGTCATGCTCCGAAGCGGCAAGCCGGGGTGTGCGGCCCGCCGGCCCACGACAATCGATAGAGCCTGCCTTCCCGCCGCGGCGCGGCGGGTTTGCCAGGCAACGCCGGTAAGATCGCGCGGTCCCGGAGATAGATGGCGCCATCCGGTCCGGTCATTAGCTGACAGGGTTGGAAGAGCGGATCGCGACTTCCGACCAGGTCGAATGCCTCGGTGAGCGCGAAGGACGAATCGCGGCGCTCGGCACGGAAGGCGCGGACACAGTGCTGTTCCAGGTCCGGGCAGAGAAGCAGCCCCTGTATCAAAGGCGGGAACATGGTGTCGCTGTAAATGCACATGCCGCCCGAATGGCCCGGCGCGGTCGAAAAGAGAGGCGTCATCACACCGGGAAGACCACGGAGGCAATCGCGCCTTGGAAGATCTTCGGCTCCAGTCAATGATCCAGGAGCGGATCGAAAGCCGAAGTCGCTTGCCTCCGCAAGGTGCAGAAGGCGCCGTGAAGCTGCCTCGCCAGATTGAGCGCCATCCATCTGAAAAACGTTAAAATCCTTGTCGAACGTGGGACCGCCTGACGGGTAACTCAAACCGAGGGCCAAGACCTCCATGTGCGAACCATCGGGGCGACAGCGGAAAATTGCGCCCGACCGAGTGGCCGATGCACGACTGCCATCGGAGCCTTCGGGTTCGTGATTGCCTGGCCCCACGGCGATGAGCAACGCTCCGTCAAAATCGACAGCAAGCCCGAACGCTGGCCTTAAACCAAAGCCCCCGAATCCGCGGGCTACGGTTTCTTTGATATCGAAGGGCCCCTCGTTTCTACTTCGGCGGTATCGGTAAACCGACCCAGCGCCGGCGGTATAGAGCCACGCGCCTTGCACCAGCATGCAAGAAATGCTCTCCTGTTCCAAAATCACCTGGGTTTGATCGAACGAACCCAGGTCGCGCACGATCTTGATAGTATCCTTAACCGGCGTACTCGTGCGCCTGAAGGTATGTCGCGAGCCGTCGCGGTAGGTGAGCGTTTCAACGATCTCTTTAGCGCCGGCCTCTGCCCCGGCCGCCATTCCAGCAAGAAAAGGCTTCCGTCGGTTCCAAAGCAGCTACGCGCCCGCATGTGAGAGCGCGGATGCTCGGCCACGATCTCCAACTTGATTTCGCGCGGCGCCAGATAGCCGGCCAGGCGTCTATCCGTCCCGCGCTGGTCGACCATATTCACCCAACCGGGCCGCGGCAGGGCTTGGGTAGGTTCAACATCTGAAGCCAAAAGCGTGCCGCCACAAAAAAGGGGCATAGCTACAAACAGAATTGGCACAGCAATCGGGATGCGCATGGGTCTGGCCTCGGCCTAAACTCGCAGTTGTGATCTCTTTTAGTGTAATCTTCGGCGCGACTCAGTGAATCAATCTCTGGCTTGAAGCGATTTTTGGATCGGTTTATGATCTCTGCAATCCGCATCTTGCACAATGGTCGCGGTGGAGTTTTCCAATCCGTGTGAATGAAATGTCGTCATTCCTTCGAAAGGATGGCCGGTTATGGGTGACCGAATTTCTCGGGGCTGGGAACTATTTTGGGAAAGCTGGTCCGTCTTGCGACAGGACAAGGGATTGATGGTTTTTCCGATGCTCAGTTCAATCGCATGCATTCTGGTCGCAGCTTCCTTTGCGATTCCATTCCTTTTCGTTCCCGACTTGGCCAAGTTGATCTTTGAGCAAAAACACCACCATGTTGAGGTTGCGAATAGCAGCCGGGTGCTTGGTTATGTGCTCGGCTTTGCTTTTTATTTCGTGAATTATTTCGTGATCGTGTTTTTCAACGTCGCGCTGGTCTCTTGCATTTGGTCCGCTTCAAAGGCGGAAATCCCACGGTTGGGGATGGCATTCAGGCAGCGGTGCAGCGCTTGCCTCAGATTTTCGCCTGGTCGCTCTTGGCTGCAACCGTGGGCATGCTGCTACGCATGCTCGAAGAGCGGCTTTCTTTTCTGGGCAAGATCGCCGTCGGCCTTGTGGGCCTGGTTTGGACAATAGCTATCTACTTTGTCGTCCCAGTGCTGGCTGCAGAGCGTGTCGGGCCTTTTGAAGCAGTGAAACGTTCGTCCAAAATCCTCATGAAAACCTGGGGAGAATCTCTTGTGGGCAATATCTCCATGGGGATGATCAGCTTGCTCTTCGGTTTACCTGGGATCGGTCTGATCATCGTCGGTTTCGTGATCGGCGCTGCCATCAATTCGATTGGAGTAGGCATCTTGATCGGCGCTTGCGGCGTGATTTACCTTGTTTTCCTCAGCATCGTCATGTCGACGCTTCAACAGATCTTTCTGGCCGGCACCTATCTCTATGCTTCAGAAGGAGTTATACCCCGCGGCTTCAAAGAAGAGCTGCTTCGGGACGCTTTCCGTAGGAAATAAAATCCGCTTAGGTTGCAACTCTGATTAAGGCGTCGGCAAGGAAAGACCCGCTCCTTGCCGACGCCTTTTTTGTCCTCAAACTCCCATCGGCAGCTGCATTGATCCAGACTCGTCTCGCACGAATGGGCGGGCTCGTTATAATTTTGAAGCGAGGCCGCCAGGAGGGCAGCCGAAGGCTCTCGATGTACTCAGTTAGGGAAGGATGATCGTTATGCCGCGCTGGAATCTGGGTTGGATCTTGGGCGTTTCCTTCGTGGTATTGCTCGGCTACACGGTGTCGCATAGCGCGCCGCCCAAGGAGCGCGATCGGGATTACGAACTGGTCAAACTGGTAGTCGACGTTCTCGAAGAAGTCGATCACAAATATGTCCGCGCTCTCGATCCGGACCAAAAGCGCGTGTTGGTCGAAGACATGATCAACGGCGGCCTCGAGCGGCTCGATCCCCACTCGGGATTCATCAGCAGTCACGATTACAAGCGTTTCATGTTGAACAACCGAGGCAAATTTGGCGGCATCGGCATCCAGGTTCGCCCGGAGCGCAAGAACGGCCGTCACTTGGAAGTCAGCAGCCCCGTTGTCGATACACCGGCGTACGAAGCCGGCGTGCAAGCCGGCGACATCATCGTCAAAATCGACGGCAAGGCGACGGAAAGCATGCGCGTGGGCGAGGCGATCGACATGATTCAGGGTGAGCCCGGCAGCTCGATCGTGCTGACCGTCCTTCACCCGGGCGACAAGGAACCAGTCGATTTGGAAATGAAACGCGCCGAAATCCACGTGCAAAGCGTGGTGGGCGATCAGCGCTGCAAGGACAATCTGAAGGAATGGGATTACGTCATCGATAAGAGCAATAAGATCGCCTATATCCGCTTGCTGGCCTTTACCGAAACGACGGCCGCCGACTTGCGCCACGTGTTGGAGGGGCTGAAAAAACAAGGCATCCGCGGTTTGGTCCTCGATCTCCGCACCAATCCAGGCGGGCTGTTGCACTCGGCCGTCGAAATCTGCCGCATGTTCTTGAAGGATGGGCGCATCGTCAGCACCAAGGGCGCAACCGGCAGGAAGAAACCTACGAAGCGCGAATGGACATGCTTTTGATGCCCGTCGAAGAAGTGCCGATGGCCGTTCTCGTCAACAGCCTGAGCGCCAGTGCCAGCGAGATCGTGGCCGCCGCGCTACAAGATCATAAGCGGGCCGTCATTGTTGGAGAACGCAGTTACGGCAAAGGCAGCGTGCAAAACATCATCGAGATGGAGAGCAACACTAGCGCCCTCAAGCTGACTACGGCCAGCTATTGGCGGCCCAGCGGCAAGAATATCCACCGCTTTCCCGACAGCAAGGACACGGACGATTGGGGAGTACGCCCGGACAAGGGCTACGAGATCCCCATGGATGACACGGGACGGCTCGCTTACCACAACTATCGGCTCGACCGCGACGTCGTGCCCGGCCGCAAAGCACCGCTAGTCGGGCCAAAGCCGAGCTCGCGAAGGACAAGCCCTATGTCGACGCCGCCCTGGAAAAGGCGTTAGAGTATTTGCGAAACGAAACCAAAAAAGCGGGCCAAAAAGCATCGCTGGCAGCAGCCGTTCAACGGTTAACGGTGCCGCACAGCCAGGGCGAGGGCAATTCAACGGGGACAGGTCTCTTTTCCATAAATTAGACCCCTCTGGCTTCGCTTAATTGCCCTCGCCGGGAACAAGCCGGAGCTGCATCGGCCGGAGGCCGACGGCACGCTACGACTCCGCGCGAGCAACTGCGCGATTTACCGCCCCCGGCTGATCCCGGAGCAGCACTACGGCAGCCTAAGCTTCTGGGCAAACATCAACGACCGTGCCACGCGCCATGTGGTCGCCGTTCTACGTAGTTCCGGGAAGTTTGGAGAGCGGTCATCATGTCTACATTCACGACAGTTTTGCTGACTGTTGTATTTACCGCTCAGCCAGGCCCACATAGTGAGTGGTTTCGGATCACTGTCATCGATGAGCAAACTGGCCGAGGAGTTCCGTTAGTGGAGCTGGAGACCGTCCACCACATTCGCTATTGCACCGACAGCAACGGCGTCGTCGCATTTCGCGAGCCGGGCTTGATGGATCAGACCGTCTTTTTCTCCATCAAGAGTCATGGATACGAATTTCCTGCCGATGCTTCGGGTCATCGCGGCACAGCCCTGAAAGTCATGCCAGGTGGTGAGGCGGTACTGAAGATCAAGCGCAACAACATCGCCGAGCGGCTCTACCGAGTCACCGGCGCCGGGATCTACCGCGATAGCGTGCTGACCGGGCAGTCGGTACCCATTCGCCAGCCGGTCTTGAACGCGCGGGTGGTCGGTTCGGACAGTGTTCTGAACGCAGTTTACCGGGGCAAGATCTGGTGGTTCTGGGGCGATACCTTCAATCCCGCGCATTCTGTGGGCAATTACCAGGTGCCGGGGGCAACCTCGCTCTTGCCCGCCGCTGGAGGACTCGATCCGGAGCGCGGCATCGACTTGACTTATTTCCTCGATAATAAGGGATTTGCCCGCGAGATGGCCCACATGCCCGGCGAGGGACGAACCTGGATCCACGGCCTCATCACGCTGCCGGACAAGTCAGGCCGGGAGCGGCTTTTTACCCATTTTGGCAAGATCCACAACTTCGACACCCTGGAGATTTCTGCCCGCGGTCTGGCGGTGTTCAACGACGACGCGCAGCGCTTCGAAAAGGTCGTCGATATCCCAACAAGTTCGGCCGCCAACTGGGACGTGCCCGTTCAGAATTTTCGCAAGTCCGTCGGCGGCGTCGAATATATTTATTTCGCCAATCCCGTGTCTTTGACTCGGGTTCAAGCCGATGTCGAGCATTTGCAGCGCTGGGCCGACTATGAGGCTTTTACCTGCCTGAAACAGGGCAGCCGACTCGATAAGCCGGAACTGGACCGCGATGGCGACAATCGGCTCCGCTGGGCCTGGAAGAAAAACACGCCGCCGCTCGCGCCGCGCGACCAGGATAAATTGCTTCGATCGGGCCAGCTCAAGGCGGAGGAAGCCCTGTTGCATCTCCGCGACGCGGATAGCGGCAAGGCCATCGTGGGGCACGGCGGCTCGGTGTACTGGAACGACTACCGGCATCGCTGGGTGATGATCTTCGTGGAACTAGGCGGCACTTCGTATCTGGGCGAGGTCTGGTACGCCGAGGCGGATACGCCGTTGGGGCCGTGGGTCTATGCCCGCAAGATCGTCACGCACGATCGACAGACGTTCTACAATCCGAAACAGGACCCTTTTTTCGATAAAGACAACGGTCGTATCCTTTTCTTCGAAGGCACCTATACCAATACATTTTCGGGCAATCCTGAGGCCACGCCGCGCTACGAATACAACCAGATCCTCTACAAGCTCGACCTTGCAGACCCGCGGCTGAATCTACCGGTGGCGATTTATGCGGGTTCCGACCCAAAACTGCCCGCGCGATTCGGCACGGTATCCCAATTGAAGAGAGGACAATCTGCGCCAGTGGCATTCTTCGCACTCGATCGTCCGGGTAAAGGGACGGTGCCGATCTTTGCCGGCCCCCTGGGAACGCTGCAAACTTCCAAGAAGGGAGCGCGCAACGCCGAGGCATTGTTTCATGCGCTGCCAGCCGACTACCGGCAACCGCCGCCGACAACCACGCCTCTGTACGAGTTTGTGCACAAGGGCAGCGGTCAGCACGCCTACAGCACGGACAGCGGCTGGGCCAGTCCCGGTTTTGAGCGCTCCGAGAAACCGATTTCCTTGGTGTGGCGGAATCCCTTGCGATTGATCTTGCCGGCAGAAGAAGGATCGTAATGGCCCGCGGCGAAGGCGATATTACGACCCCAGGCGAATGCGCGGGCGCCGAGCGTGGCGCAAAGATTTGCCGCCGCTGGCCCGGTGTGGACCAGCACTTCACCCAACCCGGCACGGAACCGGCTTTCCATGAACCCGCGGATCGACGGTTCCAGCGGTGTGGCCTGGTGCGGGTCAAGGCAGCTATACAGGACTTTCCCATGGACCGCCGCTGGCGCCCGAGGGCCGCACATCGGAACACTCTGGCAGTCGTCCCGCTCGCGCGGGCAGGGGCCGGACAAGACCTGAACGAGATCAGTAAGAGTTCCGGGCGGACGAATGCGGCGTTGATGAGCTGACATTGGTAGCCCTTTTTGTTAAGCGCGGCTTTGTTGCAGTTCATCTAACTAATTATGACGCCGTAGATCTTGCGGGACCGCATCACGCCGCGGTGACCGATTTCGGCCGCGCTGGACTTCCTCTGCAGCCGGGCAGCCTCAGAAGCTTGTGACATTGGCAAACCGTGAACGGCTGCCGCGGTCTGCTTGTATGTGCATTTTTGCTCCCGGCGCTCTGTCGGGAGCACCCTTTAGGGGCGTGTCGCGAGGAGGTATCTTGGTCCGCTAACGCATAACCAGCAGCGTTTGGTTCGGCCTCATGCCGCGGCGCCGGGTCAAGCGGGGGGCGGAGTGTTCGGCGGGTCGCCGGGCGACGGCCTGACCACCAGCCCACCTACGAGCCGCCCGAGGACGCCCCCAACGCCGGACACGGCCACGAACGCGATCAGCCCCGGCCAGAATCCGGGGATGTCTACCAGCGGTTTAATCACAAACAGGCCGAGCGCCGCGCCGGCAACGGTCCCCACCCCCGTGGCGAGTCTGACCCGCCAATCGCTCCGGCCGACCGAACCTGATCGCTCACCATTCCCCATGTTCACACTCCGATGTTGAAAGGATCCATGCAAGCCGTCAGTTCATGGCCACCGTTTCTCAACGACCGCACGACAGCTCACGCTGCCGTCGTGGTGTTGCTCGACAAGCAGTCGGCGCACTCGTCTCAATCGCTGACAAAGAATTCGGACGTGGATTCGACAAACACGGCAAAGCTCAGCAGATCCTGGGAAGAATCGACCAGGGACGACTCCTCCGAGGAACGCGGCGCCCGGTACAAATAGGTCTCGTAATCGGCTATCGCCGTGTTCTGGCGATTTTCCGTGGAACCGGTGAAGCCGTTGGCCACGCCTGACAGGCCCAGGGTTTGCAGTTGGTTGTTCCAGAAGGCCAGCTCGCTCGCGCTGCCGGTGCGGCCCAGGACGTTGATGTACAGCGATTGCACAAAGTCGGTGTCGATGTGCGCGAGGTATTCGGGCGATGTCAAAAATATGTTTTCCATCTGCTGTTCGGTGCCGCCGTTCTGCAAGAAGCTGATGAAGCTGGCTCGGCCAGCAGCGTCGGACTGACGGCCCAAGAAACGCAGATAGAATGAGTCGACAATGCGCCCCAGCGATTCCGAGGAAAAGTAGATGCCCTGGGCCACGGCGGCCTGACCGTCCGCGTTGAAGACCGATACCCAGCCATTTATATCTGAGGTCGAGCCGAGGCGCCCGAGATCATCGAGGAACAATGTAGGCTCCGCGCAGGTTGGCCAGGGTGGCCAGGGTGTCCTCGTGGTCCTCCCCCATTTGCTTCACGCGGCGCTCCCGCACCTGCTCGAGCAGGGCGACGGCCTTGGTCGCCGCGCCGGTCAGCGAGTACGCCGAACCCAGATCGTTCAGATTGGCGAGGGTGTCGAGGTCATCGGCTCCCAAGGCCCTCATCTGGGCATCGCGCACCTGCTCATGCAGTTTGACGGCCTCAGGCAGCTTGCCGGCGACGTAGTAGGTTCTTGCCAGGCGAAACATTGTCCGAAGGGTAAGACGGTTGTCCGTGCCCAGCTCGGCCCGGCGAGTGGCGAGCGCTTTGGTGAAAAGTGCCTCCGCCTTGGCAGGTTGGCCCAGTCCCAAGTAGGTGCGTGCCAGCCGATCTTGCAGACCAGCCACAACCAGGACATCGCCGACCGAATCTCCGACTAGATCGGCGGCCGCCCGGTCCAGCCGCTCCCCAAGGATCGCCCGCAGCGGCAGGCCTTCTTTTTCTTCCGCCCTGGGATCGAGGTTCTCGAAAATCGATCCGAGCAGGTCAATGCTTCTCTCAACCTGGGCCAAGCGCTTCTCCGCTGACAGCTTGGCAAGCCGCTCGCCTTCGGCGCGTTCCTTTTCGGCTTGATGAGCTTTCTCGGCCCGCACGAAGCCGATGCTCGTGCCGACAATGGCGGCCAGGAGCAGAAACAGGATCGTGGCTGCCACCGACACGAGGACTCGATTCCGTCGGAAGAACTTGCGGAGGCGATACCTGGCCGATGGCGGCCCCGCAACGACCGGCCAGGCGCGGGCCGATCGATTTGGCCACGCCGAAATCGATCACCTTCGGCACCGGCCTGCCATCGTATGATCCGACCAGGATGTTGGACGGCTTGATGTCGCGGTGAATGATTCCCTTCTGATGAGCGTGTTGCACGGCCTGGCAGACCGGGATGAACAATTCGACCCGCTGTTGTGGCGACAGACTGGGCCTCGTCGCAGTATTTCGTGATCGGGACGCCCTTGATAAGCTCCATCGCGAAAAACGGCTGCCCGGTCTCGGCAACCCCGGCGTCCAGCACCTTGGCGATGTTGGGGTGGTCCATCACAGCGAGCGCCTGCCGTTCCTGGTCGAAACGGGCAAGCAGGCGCGCGGAATCCAGGCCAAAGCGGATTACTTTGAGGGCGACGCGGCGCTGCACGTTCTGGATCTGATCGGCGACCCAGACCTCTCCCATGCCGCCTTCGCCCAGCTTCTCGCGCAGTTTGAAACGGCCGGCGAATACGCGATCGGCAGCCATGGCCGGCGCCTGGGGATTTGTGATCGGGGCCGCATGCTCGGGGCCGCGTTCGAGGATGCCGCGTGCGTGCCCGTGGGCGGCCAGCAAGTTCTCGAGGCGCTCTCGCAAGGCCACGTCGTTCCCGCAAGCCTCTTGCAGGAACGCTTGTCGCTGGGCCGCGTCTTGCTTTTCCAGGGCAGCCGCGAATAGGGATTCCTCATTCATGGCTGCAGCCTTTCTCCCTGCCCTGTCGGATTCTCTCGCTGGGCCGCAATTCCTTTGCTCCAATCCGGAGCCACGCTCAGCCCCGTTTTGAGGATCGTTTGATCCGCTATCTCTACGTGCGACGCCGTGGCCCAAAACACGTCAGACGGACTTCATTTTGTTTCGGAATCGCCGCCGGCCATGGCCGCGTACAGCCAGGCGCGGGCGTAGCGCCAGCCGCGGTCTGCGGTGGACAGCGAAATGTCCAGGCACTGGCTCGCCTGCTCCAGCGTCAGGCCGGCAAAGAAACGCAGCTCGACGAGCTTGGCCTTGAGCGGATCGTGGACGGCAAACTGCTCCAGGGCCTCGTGCAAGGCCAGGAGTTCCTCAGCCGGCCCTGCGGCGTGCAGGGCATCGAGGTCTAGGTGTTCGCGCCGGCGGCCGCCGCCATGCTTGGCGCGTCCTTTGCGCCGGGCATTTTCCACCAGAATGCGGTGCATCGCCTGGGCTGCCGCGGCGAAGAAATGACGTCGGTTGGCCCAGTGGGGTCTCGCGTCCGCTTCTTCCGCCGCGATCCCCAGCAGGCGAAGATAAGCCTCATGCACCAGTGCCGTCGTCTGAAGTGTCTGTCCTGGCTTCTCCTGATGGAGTTTCCGCGACGCCAATTTGCGCAGCTCGTCGTAAACCATGGGCAAGAGCTGCTCGGCGGCTTGCGGGTCGCCTTGTTCAATGGCGGACAGGATACGGGTGACGTCGCTCATGGCATCGGCTCGCGTATAGCGCAGGTCAGCTGGCGTCGATTCTACCAGCCCCTTCCCGTCATCACCATTGCCTGCGAGCTGCTAATAAAACGCTTCGGTCCCATGGACGCTGGCGGGAAGCCTGGCTCGATAACCTGCAGTCGGTCCGCCCACCGAATGTAATCGCCTTCACGAAGCTACGCTCTCCGGTCCTCTCGACCGACGGAGGCTAACGCGGTCGATGAAACCGAAGCGATCTAGACTTCTCCTACACCGCGGCTACAGATGCCGCTTGAACCTACTCACTTGATGCTTGGTCCAAACGGAGTAATACTGATCGGGGTTACCCTGTGGGGCGACAGACGGCAGCTCAAACGGCTAGACGCTCATTTAGGCCGTCACTCCTAACGAGTCAGTCCAGCCTAATGAGTGAAGTTACCAGCATTCTTTCTGCCATCGAACAAGGCGATCCATGCCGCCGCTGAAAAACTCTTGCCCCTGGTCTACGACGAGTTGCGCCAACAGGCAGCTCATCGGCTCTCTCAGGAGAAACCCGGCCAAACACTTCAGGCTACCGCCTTGGTGCACGAGGCCTACCTTCGCATTGTCGGAGTCGAAAATAGCCAGCACTGGGACAGCCGCAGACATTTCTTTGCGGCTGCAGCGGAAGCCATGCGCCGCATTCTCATCGACCAGGCGCGCCACAAGCAAAGCGCCAAGGGCGGCGGCATCCGCAAACGCGTGCCGCTGGAGGAATTGGCCCCGTGTCTGGCCCCGGAAGGGGAACCTATAGAGGATCTGCTAGCGCTCGACGAGGTTCTCTGCCAACTGGAAGCCGAGGACCCGATCAAAGCTCAGCTGGTAAAGCTCCGCTATTTCACCGGCGCCTCACTGGCTGAGGCCGCCCAACTTCTCGATATTTCCCCCGCAACCGCCAAGCTGCTACTGGGTTTATGCCCGCTCCTGGCTCTACGGCAAGATGCACGATGACTAAGCTGGCCTGTATTCAGGTATTTTTGGCAAGGGTGAGCCCAGACCAGCGGCCGATTACGCATGGAGTAGTAGGAGGTGTCTGCCTCGAGGAAGACCAACCATGAAACCGACGACTACCAATGTTGAAAGGATCCTGGCAGACGCTGTTGAGCTCGCCTCGCCCGCCGAACGCCAGGCGTTCGTGGACAGAGTATGCACCGGCAACGCGGACTTGCGCGCGCCAGGTCGAGCGGCTCATGGTCAATCACTTTCGCGCCGGTTCCTTCTTGGATCGTCCTGCAGCCGTTCTGCAAACCGAAGCTCCCCCCACTCAACTCGAGGCCATTGGCACTCAGATCGGGCCGTATAAACTCGTGGAGCTCATCGGCGAGGGAGGCATGGGCCTCGTATACGTTGCCGAACAGCTGCACCCGGTCCGGCGCAAGGTAGCTCTGAAGATTATCAAACCCGGCATGGATTCGCGGCAGGTGGTTGCTCGCTTCGAGGCCGAAAGGCAGGCGCTGGCGATGATGGATCACCCTAACATCGCTAAAGTTCACGACGGCGGCGCCATCCCAGGCGAGCCTTCGTCCCCGAGCGCTGGGAAACCGTACTTCGTCATGGAGCTAGTCAAAGGCAAGTCCATCACCGACTTCTGCGACGAGCACAGGTTCACCGTTGCACAGCGATTGAAACTGTTCCTCGACGTCTGCCACGCCGTCCAGCATGCGCACCTGAAGGGGATCATCCACCGCGATATCAAGCCTTCCAACGTCATGGTAACGGTCCACGACGTGACTCCAGTCGTCAAGGTCATTGATTTCGGCATCGCCAAGGCGACCGGCGGTCAACTCACGGACGGGACGGTGTACACCGCCTTCACGCAGTTGCTCGGGACGCCCTTGTACATGAGCCCTGAACAGGCGGGCTTGAGCGGCCTGGATGTGGATACGCGGAGTGACGTGTATTCGCTGGGCGTGCTGCTTTACGAGCTGTTGACCGGAACGACGCCGTTCGACAACGAGACCCTGAAAAAAGCGGGGTTCGACGAGATGCGCCGCATTGTCCGCGAGGACGATCCGCCCAAGCCGAGCACACGGTTGAGCACCATGCATCAAGCGGCGGTTTCCACGATCGCCCAACACCGCGGCCTCGAAATGCGTGGCCTAAGCATGCAGTTGCGGGGGGAACTGGACTGGATCGTTATGAAGGCGCTGGAGAAGGATCGCAATCGCCGGTATCAGTCAGCAAGCACCTTAGCCGCGGACGTGGAGCATTATCTGCGGGATGAGCCCGTGTCGGCCTCCCCGCCTTCCGTGCATATCGCACGCGCAAATTTGTAAGTAGAAACAGGAATCGACTGGCGGCCTCGGCGTTGATTCTGACAATCGGCCTGTTTGCCATTTGCCTGCCTGCTTACTTGCACTGGCAAAACGCCGGCCGGATCCGCGAGCTCATGCAAAGCGTCCACGAGGCCCTGGCCGGCGCCCGTGCGGCGATTGAAGCTGGCGACCTGATTCTGTCCGCCCGGCGTGTAGCGGAAGCCCGGGGCGTCTTGCGCAGAAGTACGGCCCTCCCTGATCTCGCCGCCGAAACGGATCAAGTCCAGCAGGAGATCAGCGCGCGCGAAGCCGCCCTGGCTCGTTTCCGTCAATTCATGAAACTGGCCGGCCAGGCCCAAGATGATATGAGCCATTGAAGTCATTGCGCGGAGATCGTGCGGCTCGAGAAGCCCTCGGGCTCTATGGCATTTTGGACGCGGACGATTGGTTGTCCCGGTTGGACTGCTCCTCTTTGAACGCGGAGCAAAAGCGGCGGGTTCGGGAAACAGCTTATGTAACGTTGGTGTCGTTAGCCGATTTCGGGGCGCTGTGCCGGCTGCTGGCCGCGTTTGCACGAAGATAACCTAGTCCTTCTGCAGAGCCTGGATTTGCTGAAACGAAGCCGAAGCCTTTCATCCCCCGACGCGTGCTTTCTATTTCGTGCGTAAACAATGCAATAACGAGTTGGGCAACATCCCGGCAGCGGAAGCCGACATGGAGCACTTCAAGTCCGCCGGCCCAGACGGGCTGGGATTATTACCTGCCGGGGCACACGGCCGGATGGGATGGAAATTTCGAGGAGGCGATGCGTCCTATCGAGCACGCTGGCGATCCAACCCAACCACTACAACTCGTTGTACTTTCTCGCCGAACGTTTGGCCGTCGATCGAATACACCGTTGGCCCGAGGCCGTCGCTTACATGACGGCCTGTGTTGCTCTCCGTCCCGATCATATTTGGGCTTACATCAATCGCGCCGGATATCACGAGAAGCTTGGCCAGCTCGACGAAGCGGAAGCCGACTATTCCGCCGCAATTTCTCGGGCACAGAGCCCTGAGGACCGATTCATCGTATGCACGTATCGCTGGAGGTTCTACCGTTTCGCCAAGCGCCGGACTGGCCCAACAGGATTGGGAAACTCTTTTGAAGGCGATCGGAGACATGCGGCGAGGTGGCGTTATCCCGACCCGGCCTGAAGAGCATGCGTATTTTGCGAAACCTGCGCGGCAACTGCGAGACCCTCGATCTCGCCGTGGTCATCCACCATGAGGCACTTCGCGTTGCCCCGGGCGATGCCGAAAGCCATCTCGAGCTTGCTTACGACCTCTATGCGAAAGGGTTGGGCCAAGAGGCCGATGCCGCTTTGGCGGAGGGCTTACGGCTCGATCCAACTCTGGCAGCTGATACTCACGCAAACCTTTATCACATGTTCAAGGGCCAAAAGAGCTTTGCAGCGGCGGTCGCCGCCTACCGGGAACAAATCCGCCGGGCGCAACGAACCCGCATTATTATGAGGTTCTCGGCAATCTCTTACACGAGAACGGCGACCTTGAAGAGGCCATTGCCTCCTATAGGGAACTAATTCGCCTCGTTCCTGGCGATCCAGGCCTTGAAATCACGCTCGGTGGAATGCTCAAAGATCGCGGCAGACTCGACCAGGCTATCGTCTGCTTCGAAAAGGCAATTCGACTGAATCCGGCTTTGGCTTCGTATCGCATGGTTCTAGGCCACGCTCTCCGGGAGCGCGGCGACATAGATTCGGCCATTGCCTGCTTCCGTGAATCGGTCCGCCTTGAACCCGGAAACAGATGGACGCAATCGGGTCTCATCGTGACCATGCTTCATAAAGGGAACTGGGAGGAGGCCGTTGCCGCTGTACTGCGCCGTTCCCCCACTCGGACGATTTTGCCCGAGTTGGGATGAACCTGGCCCTCGGCACTGCGTCCAGGCCGCGGGCGACAAGGACCAGGCGGTCGCGGCCTGGCGTGATGCAATCCATGGCGCCGAGAAGCAACTGCGGCACGATCCGAATGCTTGGGATGCTTATATCAGCATGGCCCGGATCCTGGCGGATTGCGGCGACGAACGGCTCAGCGACCCGCGACGGGCCGTCGACCTGGCTCGGAGGGGCGTTCAACTATGCCAGGAGCAATTCAGGAATGCGCCCAGGAGCTTTTATGCCTCCTTCGTCGGGTACAGCTGGGCCAATCTCGGTCTGGCCCACTACCGCGCGGCGAGTGGGCGGCCTGCGCAAAACTGCGGAAAAGGCCGCTTCCATGCTTCCAGACGATGCACAGGTCGTACAGTCTCGACAGGTGCTTGCGTGCGCCTGTGCTCGACTGGGAGACACGACTCGGGCCAAAGACTGGTATGAGAGGGCCCGAAAGTGGCTGGATAAAACGCACTGCCAGGACCCGGTGCTGTGCCGGCTTCAGGACGAGGCGGCAGGATTGCTAGGTATTGAAAGGGGGCATTTCTCCACAGGAGCACCGGACTCTTCCAAGGAAAACGGCCAGGCGGCTTTCAACAACCGGGAATGATTTACACGAGATCTGCTTAGCCCAGGATGAGCTCATGCCGTCAGCCAATCCAAGCATTCTGATCGCACGTCTGGGTTGCGGATTACAGCGGCCGTTGCAACCGGCAAGCAAAACGTGCACTCGCTAGGCCGGAACGTCGCAGGCAAGTGAAGGGAATTAAGGCGCCGGCCGCAGGGTCGAGCCGGCTGTGTTCTCTCTTCGACAAAGTTGCAAGCGCCAAAGTCCTTCAAGCCTTTGCCCGTAGGGCTGCGCGCCCAATCGGATTTGCCTCCTTTCGAGAGTGCCAGCGCGATGCGGCGACGATCAGACAAAGCCGATCGTCACTTGGTCCTCCCAGTTCGCTCATGAGGCTGCTTTGTTTTTGGAGTAACCAGTGAAGATTTTCGTTTATTCGCTGTTCGTAACGACAATACTTGCGGGCGTTTGGCTCATGGTCTTCCTTGTGGGATCAGCGGGAGATCGCACAACGAAGCAGGCGTTCGATATGCTTCGATCCGGGATGACCCAGACCGAAGTTGAGCGCCTGATCGGCAATCCTTATCGACGGCTAAACATAACTAGGCGAGATGGCAGATTGGAACAGGCCTGTTTCTACGAAAGTTTGCCGGTGATGAATCAGAATGAAATCGACGCCATAACGCTGCTCTATTTTCGAGAACCGGATGAAGGCGTCGACTGCTGGGTTCTCCGGAAGAAGCTATTTGTCCAGAATACGCAATCGCAAGATCTCTGGATTCGCCTCGAAAATGTCTGGAAGAGAGCGAAATCCTTTTCTGGTTTCGAGAGCTCTGCGCCGGAGGAGGTGAACTTGCAGGATACGCCCTGAGCGGAATGATTGATTACATGCAGCGGAGGTGTGAGGATTTGCAATCTCGGCGGGTGCCAAGCTAGTCCGGAGCTGCGCTAGCCGCTGTCCTACCGTACAGCTCGCCTGAACGCTGAACTCTCACTACACGATTTCAACAAAATGCATTCCGCGTGAGCCCTCCGTTGGGCGGATTACGCATGGTTTAGATAGAAGTCTGACACGGTCAGGAATGTGATCCGGTGCGTTTCGCTGCCAAGCAAAAGCGGCGCCGGCCCGGCATTGCCCCTGCGCTTGGCCTGCGCCGATGGGAGTGCCAGGTTTTTGCATCTGCACTGAGTGCTCCGTACCGTTTTTTCAAAAACCGGAAACTGGTGGCAGACTCGCAGCCCAAACGTCGCATAGACGAGGAGAAGTGAAGGCAGCTCCAACAGACTCGGCAACTAGCGGGGCGTTACGTGGACGGAAAATCAACACGCGGGTGCATCTCGCCTCCGGGCGGAAGTCGCACCGGACAAGTCCCGCGCTCGGCTGCGCTTGGGGAAGCTCCTCAATCTTGCCTGCAAACCATGAAATGGAACAAATCATGAACCCGCTTCTGTCCTTGCTGTCCCGGTATGCGATGCTACGATCCAGCAACCCGTTTAGGCGGGTGAAACGTTCCAGGCGCGGGCGGCCGCCGCGCAGGCCAACGAACCCGGCTCTGCCTGGCACAGATTAAGGACAGGACAGTCCCGAGCCACCTTTTCATCGTGAGCGGGAGCGGGCAAGCTTCGGGGACCAACACTACTCTCGGTACATTGGCCAGCCTCTCCGTTGGTGTCAACGCTTCCAATGAAGGAGGTGAGGGATGGCCGACCGGGAATCCCGAACAACGACCGTCAATCTGTTAGACCACAGCGAGTTCGTTAGCTCCGACGAATACTAAGGCACGCACACGACTTTAGGGCGGCGAAACTGTCCGAACTCGCCGCCAGCAGACAACAACGATTACTTTCTAGCAGTATTCAATAACAAGGGCCTCATCTTATGTCTCTCTCCTGGCTGAAGAAACTGGTTTCGCTGAGTCACCCCGGGTCAGAATCGAAAGAGATTCCGACCTTTCCTTTTTGAATTACTTCGAACCGAGATGAAGGTTCCAAAGAAACAGGCCCGTTGGAAACCCGAGTTGGAATCTCTGGAAATCAGGGTGGTGCCGACAACCTACCAGGTCGTCGACATTGGTCCTGACATTGACCCCGTTGGGATCAATGCACTAAACCAAGTTATTGGATACAATAATGTGTTGTATTCGGATGGCAAAACAACTATTATTGGACCTGTCATTGGAGGCGGCATAAGCGCTTTGAACGGGATCAATGACGCTGGGGCAATCATCGGGCAAACTCGTGGTTCAACCGATGGGACAAGGCCTTCGGTGGGCTTTTTGTATTTTGATGGCAGCCTCACTTTTTTCGGGAACCAATTTATACCGCTTGGGATCAATAATCTAGGCCAAATGGTAGGCGGCAATGAACTTATGGACTCGGCTGGGAATGTTACAACAATTGGAGACACTGGCCTGGCTGCAATTAATGACGCAGGGCAAATCGCTGGCGTCGAAGTCGACGCGAACTTCCAGTTCCACGCTTTCTTGCGCTCTGTCGATGGCACATTAACGTTCCTTGGCAGTCTAGCGGACGCACAGATTACTCAGTCCATACGCACTCAATGCCGTTGGCGATGTCGTTGGCTATTCAGGCGATCACGCCTTCTTGTACTCTGGTGGCGCGATGACAGACATCGGCACCCTACCGGGCGATGTAAAAAGCATAGCCGATGACATTAATGCATCCGGCCAGGTAGTTGGTGTATCCCGTGATAAAAACAACGGCGAACGCGCTTTTCTGTATTCAAATGGTGTTATACATGACCTGAATAGTATGCTCACCCCCGGTTCCGGATGGCAACTGTTGGCGGCCACTGCCATTAATGACAGCGGCGTGATCACCGGCGATGGCATAGGTCCTGACGGAAATGTTGATGGTTTTCTATTGTTGCCTCAACTTGACCAATGGACGGGAATGGCGCTGACAATCTTTGGAGCGACGGCCAGAACTGGCTCGGCGGCGATGCCCCTGCTGGTGGAGACAACCTGGTATTTCCCGACGGCGCTCCGCAGATGACCAACGTCGACGATCTTGGAATTAGCGTCCACTCCGTCACTATCAGCGGCAATTACAGTATTTCGGGGCAGGCACTGACGGTGACCGGGGACCTGACCGTGGCGAGCGGATCGCCGGAACTTGACAACTCGGTCACGGTAAATGGCGCGTTGGCTGTCAACTCGAGCGCTACCTTGTCGATAGGCAACGACGCAGCAATGGAAATTGCTGGCACAGTAAACGTCTCCGGCACCCTGGTGGTAGCCGGAAGCCTGGAGATGGATGCCGGCTCGACTCTCGAGGTTCCAGGCACTTTAACCGTCGATGGCAAGCTCATCGTGGATAGTGACGCAACCGTCGAAAGCGGGGGTGTTCTGGCCATCGACGCAAATGGCGTTTTCGGTGACTTGGACATGGTAACCGTGGATGGAACAATGACCGTTGAGGGTTCGGCGACGATCGAGACTGACGGCGTTCTTTCGATCGAGGACGGCGGCAAGGTAACCGTAGACAACAAATTCGTTGTTAGTGGCGACGTAACCATTCAGGAAGGAGCCGCTCTGTCGATAGGTCTGAATGGCTCCGTCATAGACCAGAACTCGGTGACAGTGGATGGCACGATGACCGTCGGCGGTTTGATGACAATCGCTACCGACGCATCGCTTTCGGTTGCGGACAGCGGCACGTTAGAGATTCAAGGGCTGGGCATAATCAATGTGCTGGGCAACGGTATTCTATCGGCCGATGGGAAAGTGATAGTGGACGCATCGGGGGCCTTGAATGTGGCCTCCATGGCCAAGTTTGATGCTTCGGGCTCGCTACTCCTGAATGGCAGCCTTGATGTCGGCGGCGAGGTGCAATTGGGCACGCTCGACCAGTTTGGCGATATGTCGGTTGATTCCGGCGGAACGTTGGTGCTTGGTGGCGACTCGACGGTCGAAGACCGCGCTAACCTGAACGTGGGCGGCGCGGTCACTGTGGAGAGCGGGGTAATACTCGATTGCCAGGGCACCATAATGGTCAATGCCGGAGGCACTCTGGATGACGACGGGGATATTACCGTAGCGTCTTTTGGCGCCATCATGATAGGTAACACGTTCACGGTTGATGACAAAGGCACGCTGACTGTCGCTGACTTTGGCACAGTTACGGTTACGCGGCGGGCGTCCTCGAGGAAGAGGGTGACGTGGAAATACAGGCGAACAGCCTTTTGGATGTTCTGAATGTCATGACTGTGGATGCAGATTGTACTCTCACAATTGACAGCGGCGGCAATCTCAAAGTGGAAGGAGATGGCAATCTTCAGCTAACAAACGGCGCATCCTGGACAACCAGGTTCGCTATTCGTGGCTGGCGATATGGTTCTCAGCGACAATGCCAGCATCACCGTGGCTCCCTTGGCCAACATGACTGTCCATGGTGGCACATTGACTATCGACGATGAAGGGACTGTTACCGTTGAGCTGCGCCCTGTTGGCCAGCGATTTCACTGGAAAGATTACCGTGCAGGATGGAGGCACAGTGGATGTTCTTGGAACTTTATCGATTGATACTCTCGCTTCTCTTGACGACGAAGGCACCATAACCGCAGAAATGGACGCAGTTCTGGAGTTATTCGGTTCGGTCATAATCGCGAATGATCTGGACGACCTGGGAGCGATCACGGTGGAAAGCGCGGGAATGGTGCAGATTGCCGCGGGCACCCTTTCTTTTGGGCAAAACGGCGCAACTTTGGACGTCCAGGGCAGTGTGACGGTCACGGTGGCGGATGGCCTCATCATTCGGGAGGAGACATCCTAACCGTCACCGGTACACTCGATGTCGAGAGCGCCGGCGCTGTGAATATTGAAGGTACGGCCAAAATCCAAGACTCCGGCAGCCTGAGCGATCAAGGGAGGTCATCGTAGGAGCTAACGGCGAATTGGACGCTGTACAACTCCATTATGGTCGCCGCCGATGCCACCCTCGACGATTCGGGCACGCTTATGGTGGATCATTTGGCCAGTTGGATGTTCTTGAACCGTCACCATCGAAGAAAAGGCCTCGCTCGATGATGTCGAGTAACGCTTATTGAGGGGAGTGGGACATTTCTAATCAACGGTTCTGTCACGGTGGAATTGGCTGACGCGTTGACCGTCAAGGGCGTTCTTTCGGTGAACAGTGCCGGCTCCCTCGATATATTCGGCAGCATCTCGGGCATCAATCTAGCACTCTTAATGACGACGGCACGCTCACGGTCGAAGAATTCGGCACGATATCGATAAACGGCAGCCTCACGGTCGATGGCAACGGCACGCTGACCGACGACGGCCTGATTACAGTCAACACCGGTAGTAAGATAACGATAACTTTTAGCGGGGTTGGTGACCAGGAAGTGGATGGGACGGTTGAAATAGAAGCGGGTGGCGACCTGGTGGTTCTCGGCGATGCCTTTGTGGATGCCGATCCACGCTGACGGTTGACAACAGCGGAAGGTTTGCCCTCGCGGGGACCCTGGAGATCAAAGGAACAGTCGAAAGCCAAGGATCCGGAAACCTTCAGATTCAAAACCAGGGTAAGATCACCCTGGAAGCGGGCGGACAGTTGTCCGACAACGACGCCATCACGGTAGACGTTGGGGCAGTGGTGGATGATTTTGGCACGCTTACCGAAGGGGTAGGCGGTAACCTCCATGTATTTGGCACCGTTGTCATCCAGCAAGGCGGCGTACTGGAAGACGATAGCGGCGTCAGTTGAGGTGGCATTGTCGATACATTCGGCACACTTTCTGTCAATCCTGGTGGACTTCTGGATATCTACGGGACCGTTATCATCGAACCCGGCGCCACGTATACTCCGCTGGGCACAGTCATCAGCGAGCCGGGGGGAATTCTCCAGCAACAAGGGCTCACTCCTGTCGCTACCACAGCCCTAAGCTCGTCGCAAGGCGGCTCCGACTTGCACCCTGGGTGGTCTTCGCTATCGTTAGCCCGGTAGCTTCCGGTGCCTCAACACCGACAGGTAGCGTCGACTTCTTCGATGGCGAAACGGATATAAGCGGCCCGATCGCATTGGTAAACGTTGGCGGTCAGCAGGAGGCCATTTTCACCATCGCCACGCTTGACGTGGTATCCTCTCCGCATGCCATCACTGCGTCGTACAGTGGCGATGGCACTTTTGACGACAGTACATCCAACTCCTTGACGCAGGTCGTAACTCCCGCATCTCTGACCATCACAGCCAAGGATCAGATCAAAGTGTATGGAGACCCGCTGCCTGACTTATCCGCCAGCTACAGCGGCTTCGTCAACGGCGACTCCCCGGTGAGTTTGACCACGCCGCCCATGCTTACCACAATCGCGACCGCGGCCAGCCCTGTCGGTGGCTACGCTATCACCGTGGGTGACGCGGTGGATCCCAACTACACCATCGGCTACGTTAATGGCACCCTCACGGTCACGCCGGCTGTTCTTCACATCACGGTCGACAACAAGACCAACGTATATGGCGGTATCCCTTGCCGGCATTCACGGTCACCTACGGCGGTTTTGTGAACGGTGATAGCCCGACCATGTTGGGTGGTCAGCTAGTGTTTTGCACTTGGCCAACGCGACCGCGCCCGCGCGTACGCCGTTTCCGCCACGGGTCTGGCCGATACTAACTACCAGATCCAGTATGCTAACGGCACCCTGACCATCGTTGCCAGCACTTACCTGATTCTGCCCGACGCGCTGGATGGCACGAAGTCCGTGCTGGTCGTGGGCGGCAGCCCCAGCAACGATACCATAGCCGTTGCTCCTGGCAGCCAGCCTGGCACTTTGGCGATCGTTATCAATGGAGTGAAGCATAATAACATTGCCGCCGCCGCAGGCACGACCTTTAGCCGAGTAAAGATCTACGGCGGCGCCGGCAACGATGTGCTAAGCGTATCACTTTTGGTGTCTCTTACGAGCGAACTTTACGCCGGATCGGGCAACGATGTGCTGCTCGGCGGCGGCGGCAACAATATCCTGGTCGGCGGGACAGGCCACAGTGTCCTGACCGGCGGGTTGGGCCGCAACATTCTTATTGGCGGGTCCACGGGCGGCGATGTACTGATTGGTGGTCTCGGCGACAACCTGGAGATCGCGGGCTCGACCGCCTGGGATCAGAATGCCCTGGCCCTGGAAAGCATCATGGCCGAGTGGGCGTCGAGCGATAGTTACGCAACCAGGGTTGCCGACATCACGGGTGTGACATCCAATCCGGCCTTCAATAACGGTAAGAACGGGCAGTATTTCCTGAACAAGAGCACCGTTCAAGCAGCTGCCAGCCTCGACATTCTGAACGGTGGTCTGTTGAGCCGGGATTGGTTCTTCGCCGAACTGACCGGCCCTCTCAACCAGCGCGACATCATCCTGTTTTTGCAATCCAATGAAACGGTGACCAAGCTATAAGATGGCGCAAGGCCTAAAAAAGGTCAGGCGGGAGGCATAAACGGGCCAGGTCTAATTATCATGAACACTGTCCCTCTAGCTTGCCTCTGAAAGCGTTGGAGTTGGCCTGCGCAATTGATGAAAAGCTACCTTGGGCATTTCAAAGGTACTTCCAGAGGAAACCTCCCCATGTCCTTCTTCGCTCGCCTTCTCAGAAAATCCATCAACCCGATTGTTGTTCAACGACGCTGGGCGTGTCCCCAGCTCGAGGCGACTCGAGGACAGGGCCTGGTGTCGGAACCAGGGACTCTCGACCCAACGTTTGGCGCGGGCGGCAAACTCGTCACCAGCATTCAAAGTTCTGTCGACGCGGCGCCTCGCTGCCTGGCCGTACAGGCCGACGGCAAGTACATAGCAGCCGGCCAAGTGCTTGGAACGAGTGGCACAAGGGACATTGCCCTGGTGCGGTACAACGTCGATGGCTCGCTCGATACCGGATTCGGCACTGCTGGTGAGGTTGTCACGGATCTTGGCGGAGACGAGGTCATTTCCGGGTGTGCAATCCAGGCCGATGGTAAAATTGTCGTTACCGGTTCTTCAGGGCAGGGTCAGGCTCTCGATGATGGGCTCGAACCCAGCCTTCTGGTTGTGGCCCGCTACACGTCTGACGGCAAGCTCGACTCCACATTCGGCGCGGCCGGAGTCGTGCTGACCAATCTTGGCGTCACAGATGACGTCAACAATCACGGGACCGGCGTGGCGGTTCAATCCAACGGTCAAATCGTCGTCTGTGCATCTTTAGCCGACGGCTTCGGTGGAGGCGTTAATAACGGCAATTTTATCGTTGTACGCTTTAACTCCAGCGGTGCTCTCGATTCTGCTTTTGGATCGCACGGCGTCGCCATGGCACATCTGGGAGATAATAGTGGCGCATCCACGCCATTCTCTCTTGCGGTTCAACTCGACGGCAAGATAGTCGTAGCCGGTGAGACCACCGTAACCAGTAGTTATAGGGCCGGAGTCCTTCGGTTGAATGCCGATGGCACACTAGATTCTACGTTCGGCAACGGCGGCATCGCGATCATCGACATGGTTCTTGCTCCAGGATCGGACGACAACAGTAGTGCGAACCACTTGGTTATCGATGCCGAGGGTCACATTCTGGTTTCCGGTCCGTGCTTTGTCCGCGATGGGCAAGGTGGTGTTACGAGTTTCTTCGCAATTGCCCGACTCACGCCTTCGGGACAGCTGGACGCTACTTTTGGCAACGAAGGATTGGTGAATTCAACATTCGACACCGATGCAACCTGGATCACCGTCCTGGCTGATGGCAAGATAGTCTTGGCGGGAATCACCGCGTCCCCTCAGCCCGGAACCGGTGTTTCCGCTATCTTCCTGGATCGGTATACGGCCACGGGGCAACCCGATTCTTCGTTCGGAGTGAACGGCACACTGGCGACAAACATCATCGTTCCTTCAACACTTTCTCAAAGTTTCGGAACATTTGGCATTTTTGGGGAGTTCGGTGGTCTCTTACAAGATCCAGGAGATTCACAGATTGTGCTGGCGGGTGCTTTCATTCGCAACAACCACAGCACTCTCGGCGTTGCTCGCTTGAACGAAGATGGAACACTGGATGCATCGTTTGGTTCCGGTGGGCAAACTGCAGCACCTTTCTTGAACAAGATTTATTACGACTCAGGAAACATATACGCGTCCGCAAGCCCATTATCCCAGGCCGCAGTTCAACCCGACGGTAAGGTTGTCGTTGTCGCGACAGCTTACACAGCTTTCAATGTCGTAGACGGAGTTGACTCAGCGTTTACGGTTCTCAGATTCAACTCTGACGGCAGTCCGGATACACAATTCGGCGTCGGCGGCGCCGTCACCATTGCTGCTGGGAGTTTCCCTTGGGCAAATGCTTTGACCTTTCAACCAGATGGAAAAATCGTTGTGGCCGGCGTCGCGAATGAGCAAATCTTGCTTGCCAGGCTTCAGCCGGATGGTTCGCTCGACGCTTCGTTTGGCGCAAATGGAGTCTTGATGACGGACCTGAACGATGCCAATGGCCTGTCTGTGGAAAGCGTCAATGGAGTTGCCGTACGACCGAATGGAAGAATTGTTCTTGCCGGGCTGGCACGAGGCCCAGCTCCAGCATTCCCGGATTATTTCATGGCTATACAGTTCAACCCAGATGGAAGCAGAGATTCGACATTTGGAGATCAAGGGTTAGTTCTGACATCTTTTAATCAACATGGTCATCATGTAGCTGGGTTAGTCCTCAGTTCAGACGGAAGATTGACGGTAGCGGGCAGCGTAGATGTTTATGTGGCTCCTTCATATGTTCTGGAGCTGGCCATGGTGCGATACAATTCGGACGGCACTTTGGACACAACTTTTGGGGTAGGCGGCAAAGTCGTCGCGCCGACCGCGATTAATGCATACATTAACGCCGTGGTGTTGCAATCCGACTACAAGATTATTGTGGGAGGCGACCTGGGTGGGCAAGCCGTGATCGCTCGATTCACCGCGGCCGGGGCGTATGATGACAGCTTCGGCTCTCAGGGCCAGGTACTTGTCTCCACCGGAACTGCGGTTGGAATCTCTGCGTTGGCTTTGCAGCCGAATGGCCAGATTCTGGTAGGTGGTTCGGCAGGCGCTGACTCCTCCCTGGTGATCCGCCTTCAGAATGATGGATCTCTCGACCAAACCTTCGGCGCCAACGGCATCGCAGTGACACCATGGGGCAGCGCGTATTCGACGGCAGTCGAGTTGATTCCATCCTCCAGCGCATGCCTGGTTGTCGGAATGAGGAGGACTGGAGTTAGTTATTATGCTGACCTCACTCTAAGTCGGATATTGACAAGCGAGGTCAGTACTCCGCTAGCCAGTCAATTGCATTTTAGCGTGCCGGGCCTCTGAGTTGCTCGGACAGCGGGTAGCACGACGCTTACGGTCGTACGCACGGGCGGAATCAGCGCCCTGGACACGGTTCAATATTCCACGACGGATGGGACGGCCAAGGCCGGAACGGATTACGTAACTTCAACGGGTAGTTTGACCTTCGGTCCCGGCGTCGCGGCTCAGACGATCAGCATTCCGATCATTGACGATGGCCAGGCGGATGGAGATGAGTCTCTAACAGTGACCCTGACGAACCCGACTGGTGGGGCAATCTTGGACTCGCCCAATCAGGCCACTTTGACGATCAACGATCCCTTGCCTCAGGAAGCAATGCCGGCGAACCTCGGTGAGGCCGCAATCAGCTTCACGCATTCAGCCGAAGGATTGTCCATCTTCGTCACGAACGCGTACGCTCTTTACCTGAAGCGACTACCTGATGCTGAAGGCCTTTCTTACTGGATCAACCGAATGATCGCCCAGGCGAATCCAGTGACCGACGAGAATCTGGAAGCCAGTTTCTTGGGGTCTGCAGAATACGTCCAAAACCATGGCGGAACGGGCACGGCCTGGGTGCAGGGGATGTACCAGGACTTGCTTGGACGGACGGCCGATCCAGGCGGACTGTCGTATTGGACGAGCGTTTTGGCCAACGGTGGAATTGCTTACAGCGTTGCGCTTGGTTTTGCGGCTAGCGCGGAACGAGAAGGCCAGCGGATAGCAGGCGATTATCAAATCTACTTAGGCCGACCACTTGATGCCGCTGGTCAAGCGTTTTGGGTAAACCAGTTCCTCAATGGAGCTCGCAACGAAGATGTGGTCGCAGGCTTCGTCGGTTCGCAAGAGTATTATGACAATCCCGAGAAAGGTCAGACCAACCACACCGTCTGGATCGATAGCGTCTTCGAAGACGTATTGCACCGGAGCCCCACGGCCGACGATCTGGCGTTCTGGCTCACGCAGTTGCACTAGGGGGCGGGTGGCGTGCAGAATCTTGGCATCGCTTACGAACCTGAAGCGCCATGGGTCATGAATCCTGGATCTTGTTGCGGGTTGGATACTATCTTCCTTCCTCACTTCGGCACGCACAAGACTTAAGGGCGGCGAAACTTTCGGCGGCGTCACGCTCTCCGGCAACGGCTCCTTCAGTCTCAACGCCGCCATTACGGGAGCCTATGCCGGCATCCTCATCTATCAGGCGCGCGACAACACGCGCGCCTGTCCATCAGTGGGAACAGCATGGACGGCATCAGCGGCACAATCTACGCCGCCAATACGCTTCTCACCATGAGCGGTAATGCCAGCTTGCAAAATCCGCTGGTGGTCGGAACTTTGAACCTCTCGGGCAACGTCGCCCTGGCGCAGTTGCGCAGGGCGCGAATGGCGCGGGTGACGCCGCGGGCCTCGCGGATACCCTGGTGGCCGGCAACCTCGACTTTTTTATCAACGACCCGAACGGCGCCTTTACTCCGGACGAGCGTGCCCGCATCGAGGACGCTGTTGGCGGCTGGGACGCGTTGTTGGCTCCTTACAACGTGACCATCACCGAGGTACCCGATGCCTCGCTGGCCAACCTCATCGTGGACACCGGCACGGGTAGCGCTGCGGGCAGCACCGCCGACGGGGTCTTGGGCTGCTTTAACGGCGTGGCGGGCGAGATCACCATTCTCCAGGGGTGGAACTGGTTTGCCGGCGCCGACCCGGCTCAGATCGGCCCAAGCCAGTACGATTTCCAGACCACCGTGACCCACGAGTTCGGCCACGCCCTGGGCCTGGGGCACTCCGCCGACCCCAATTCGCCCATGTTCGAGTCGCTAGCGTTGGGCCAGGTCCGCCGGGTCATGAGCGTGGCCGACCTCAACATCCCCGACCCACCAACGGGCGCCGACCCGCTCATGGCGGCGAGGCCCGCCTCTCAAGCCGCCAATGATTCCGGGTTCAGAAAGGGCGGCACGATGGCATTCGCCGGTCCGCCGAGCATGGGAAAGGATTTCAAGCCAGTCGGAGAGAGCATTCTTGGCTGGCTCTTCCAGGATAAGGGAGTTGCGCTTGCCTCCGATGGCAACTCAGACCAATTGAATCTACCACGGATCCTATCCCAGGCAGTCGATGCCTTGTCCTCGGCAGCGACTTTCCCGGTTGCCGTGCCGGCGCCGAAGTTGGGCTTGAGCGGGATGACTCGTTCTCGAGATTGGGCTGTGGATCTGGTGTTTTCAGACCCCGCGATTGCCGAGCTCAACGATTCGGTAGGGGCCACCGACCTCATACTCTAGGCCCAGCTTGCGACGGGATTTTCAAAGGAACTCATCAGGCGGCAGACCTGCCGCCTGGTGGCAAAAAAAGTGAAACCGAGGCTACTGGTCCAGTCCTGACTCTGCACCGCCGGAAATTTGCCTCACGTTCCCACCCAAAACGCGGAGGGCATGGCACCAGGCAATCTGCGCTGGGTTGTGAGGCGCGAATACCTACCTTGTTGACCTCGGCAGCCTCGCCGGCCCGGTGGCAGAAATGATCAAGTAGTCCTTGCCGGCAACCGACAGCTCGGCCTGTGCGACATGGGTAACGTCACCGAAGGTGATGCCGTCCGGATTGTGCAGCGTCGTCTACAGATGCCAGAACTGGTTCGACGAATGATCCGGAGGGTGAAAAATCACTTCGCAGCCAGGTTACTTCGGTCCGCCCCACGAATGGCACTAGCTTAAGCCCATTTCGAGCGATTCTTCGGTAACTTGGCAATGTGTCGTGGTTGCGTCAGGCGGGTCTTTGGTTTCCGCCGGCGTTTCCCGGCCCGTGGTTCCCAGCGTCCGGGGCGGTTACCAACTCGATGATATGCCACGGCCGTCAGCATCGCATCGATCAAAGCCGCGCGGTCCTTTGGCTGCGCCGATTCGATCTTCGGAGCAAATGCGGTTAAGATTTGCTTGGTCCCTTTGAAACTTAGTTGCCGAGGTTCAAGCCCGTTCTCGTTGGCGGCCACGGCCATGATCGTTCGCAGCAAGTTGTAGGCGAGTAAGTGCGTCCATATCTCTTTCTCGACCATATCCGGTGTTTTGCAGCGAAGGATATCCATCTGCATCGTCGATTTAATCGAGCGGATATCAACTTCCGTTTGCCAGCCATAATGCCTCCTAAGATGGAACTATATCGGGCTCCGAAGACAGCTACATTGCCGCCGCCGGAGCCCGAGAAAACGCTGCATTGCTATTTATGGACACGAGCTTTGGGTGTTGTCAACGCGATCGGCGGTGTCTTCACTTCCCAGCTTCGTCGGAATTGTCGCAGACGCCGCAAGCGGATCAGCTCCTCTTTGTTGGCCCAAAGGGCCCAATGGCCGCCTCGGACAGGAAGCTTGCGGGCGTGGATCCAATGAACCTTCCGCCAGCGATGCAGGGTAGCGGCGGGCATGTTCAGCTCACGCGCCAAATCGGTCAATAGCCACTCGCTTCTGCGCAGCAGCCCTTTCGCCGACAAGCCACGCGGTCGCGGCCCGCTCAGGCCATCCTTGGCCAAGAAAATGCCGACCATTTCGCTGGTGAACTGCCGAGCTCTCTTGGGTGGATGGAATCCTTCTTGATTCAGACACGCGGCCACTTGGGCCATGGACCGACCCTGTTGACGCAATTCCTTGATGCGTGCACGTAACTTGGCATAGTCCGCCATCTGCTGATAAGTCTGCACGGGACGAATCAACTGGTGACTCGTCTGCATGCCGCCAACCCAGTGAAGTGTCACAGATACCTGTTGGCTGGTGCCTTGAACGCTGATGACGATCTTTTCCAGCAAGAAACGCACAATCTGTTGGCGATCGGCTGGGCTCGTGCTCTCGCCATCCCAGAGCGCAGGGATGTCGTTGGCCAGGGCGCGGATTTGTTCACGCTCCGCAGCCGACAGTGTCGCTGGCTGACTACGGCAGAAACGCTCGTAGTCTTCTTGTACCTGTTGCTGCTTTTGGATAGCCGTCTCCCAACGCCGTTCCAGCTCCCGAGCCACGAGCCGATTTTCCGGTTCGACAGCTTGATACTGCCGCGCCGCCCGCTCGGTCTCGTATCGAGCCCGCTCACATTCTTGCCGGCGTTGTTGATGCAGTCGCTGACGCTCCTGCTCGACATTGGCCGCCGCGGCCAGATGCAATTCCACCGCGGCCGGCTGGAGTGCCGCCAAGATCTGTTGGCGAATGAACGTGTCCAGGCACTGCCCCGACAAACTCTGGCAGACCGGCTCGGCGTAGTCGACAACACCGCGGGGCAGCTATAGCGCAGGCCCGTTCCGGCGTTGGTGTAAGCCACCATCAAGCGCCGACCGCAACGGCCACAAACTAGCAGACCCCCCAGCAACGACGGTCCGTTTCGCGTGGCTCCAAAGACTGCCGCGCTGTTGGCATCCAGACGTTGCTGATTGGCCCAATACTGCGCCACCGTGATGTAGGCCGGGCACCGGTCCTTCAAGAGGACGAGACACTCTTCGGGCTTTCGCACCGTACGTCCTGTGGCCGGGCGCCCTGCGATCTTCCGACGCGGATCCACGGCACGATGGCCCCACTGATAGTAACCCGCATAGAGTGGCCGACGCAGCAGGTTTTGTAACGTGACACGATTGGGACGACGCCACTCGAGCTGACCTCGATTGGGACCAAAATGCGGGCGAATGGGAAGGCGGATGCCATGTTGGACCAGATCGCGCAATAGCCCGTGCAAGGTGCCTTGACGCTCGAATTCCGCAAACAATAGACGCACCACACCCTGCACCTGCTCGTCGGGATCGAGTGCGAATTCTCCTGAAGGCAGCTTGATGTAGCCCAAGGGAGGATGATTGAATACTTCGCCACGCTTGGCCTTGTTCAGCAACCCTTGGTACATGCGACTCCGCAAGATGTGCAACTCCGCTTCACTCAGGGTGCCTTTGAGCCCAAGTAAGAGGCGATCATTGTAATCGGTGGGATCGTAGACGCCGTCCTGATCGGCGAGCAAAGTGCGAAAGATATGCACAGCTCCAGCAGTTGATGCCAGTCCTTGTTGGAGCGGGCCAAGCGACTCATCTCCAGGCCGAAGATGATCCCGATGTGATCCAGGCCGATTTCGGCCAGCAGGTATTGGAAACCGAGTCGTCCCGCCGCCGTCTGGCCACTATGACCTTGATCTTCATCGATGATTTCCACGCGGTCATGAGCCCAACCCAACAGCTTGGCGCGATCCACCAAGGAGTATTGCCGATCCGCGGACTCGCGGTGCTCAAGGACCTGTTGGGGCGTTGATTGGCGGATATAAACGATGGCTTTGCGGTGCAAATGCCAGTCCCGGATTTTGTTGGAAACGAGTGACATAGCAATGTCACTCTGTGATTGCGATTGGCAAGACCGCGGCACAGGCTGCGCCGAGGCCAGTGTTTCGGCTGGCTGCGCATCAACGTGTTTCATGCGACACCTCCTGCCGTTGCGGCGGAAGCAGGCGTCGATCGATCAGCAGGCTGAGTGCTTGGCAAAGCTGCTGCCGCTGAAGCAGCGCCAGCCTTTGCCAAAGTTGATCCAGACAAATCGACTGCGGGGCATTCGTCAGTGCAGGCGGGGGGGGAACAGGGTTCCTGCCACGGCCAGACATGCGTCACCTCCTTGCTCAGGGGAACGTCGCTCCTGGCACCACCGTGCCAGCTGTAACAAGGCCAAAGTGCTAATTCTAGGCGGCGATCCTTGTGAGATACAGTCTTTGACTTGAGCTGTAGTTGGGGAGGGAGATCTCCCCGGACCACCTCCGCTCATACAAATCGCCAATTTGCCCGCCGTCTACCGATTGGTCGAGGATGGTGGTAATAACCTTGAATTGTTCTACTCTGTTGTTTTTGTCGCGAGCGTCAACGGATACTTCTCGCATGAGTAGAGTCTTTGGGTAGCTGCGATACCTCTCTCCTTTCATGCCCGCGGCTTGCCCGGACGTTGCCAGACAAGAATGTTTCCACCGGATTTGCATTCTTCCCTCAAACTCCCAATCCGCGGGTGTTTGGCCCGCGAAACGAGGTCGATCCCGCGATCGCGCAATTCAGATGCCAAGAAGTAATTGTCGAACAAGGCGTCGGCCAGAATCACGTCACCAGGCTTCAAGCTAGTGTACATGCGTCGCAATAGAGTGGTTTCACCTGTTCCCTTGCCCTTGTATGGCGCGATGGCCAAATCGTGACAGGCGCCGGTTGCCAGTGACAGCAGCACAGTGACCCTGGCAAGTGGGAACCCAAGCCCCGGTTTTTGCGTCGGGGGCTGTGGGTAGCTTGCTTGATTCTCTTCAGTATCCGGCATAGATACGTGGGAGCCGTCGGCTATCATTACGGTCTTTCCATTCCACTTCCACTCTTCGGCGACGCTGCTCTGCAGCTCCAGAGATGCTCGCTTCGCCAAGGTGCGAATCACGCCCGTTTTAATGCGGCTGCGGGCGTTGCAATAGCTGGCCGTACTCGGTGAGCAAACCCTAATACCAGACGCCGCACGGTGAGCGATGATGCGCGAGACGGCATCGCGGCAACTGTGGTCTTCGCTGAGCACCTGAGAGAGAAAGCCCCAGATGGTTGTCACCGGATCAAAAACCCTGTCGCGGAACTTGACGCCATGGTCGTTGAGCACCTCCAAGATCTTGGCTTCCGTCAAAACTTGCGAAAATGGAAGCCCCGTGTTACGGGCGAAGCGGCGGCGGAGTGTCTTTAGGTTCGTCATTGATTCACCATCAGCATTTCTAAGGTTGTAATTGCGTATTTTGGGTCAGCGTCGCCATGCGAGCCCGTGACCCTGCGATTGCCGGCATGATCGGATCGTGCTCCGTCGCCGTAAAGATGTACGAGGATTGGGCGGCGAGCTAGAGGTACTCCAAGCCGCTAACATCTTGCTCGGCGCGTGCCCGTCGACGCGAGTGCAGAAAGCGAAGGTCCGGTACGAGCAGCTGCCAGAATGGCAGAAAAAGAGCTCGCTACGGCTACCGGACCGTATACAGCTGATAGCGTGCCAAATGCGCGAAATCTGAATAAAGTGACGTCGAAAGTGCGGGAAGAACAAAATCTCGGCAAAAAGGCTGGGTGCAGATCTAGAAATGGTTGCTGGAGTTGCGGCTTAAGCTAGTGCCATTCGTCCGCCCCACCGAAGTAGGCAAATGACTTCGATGCGATCGAAGAACCGATCGCATGACAAGGGGCGCCATCTGGATGTGACTAATTCTGCGGCCGCCTGCTCTTGGCCGTTGAAAATCCTGAGTCAAGCCAGGAATTATGTGAACTGTCGCTGCAGCGTTTGGCTTTGACTGAGAGACGGTGACTGGGTTTTATCCTGGCCGTTTAATGACTAGGTGCTGAAGAAGGTCGTAGCCGCATTCGCCAGAATGCGGGAGCCGCACCCCGCATTCCGGCGCATGCGGCTACCCCAACAAATCATGGCTTAAGGCTGCATCGGGGCAATCCTGTGTGCGCGTTGCGCAATGCAATTGATTTCCTTTCAGGCAAGACGAGTTCCCGGTCTGGCCCACTGGCCAGAGTTGGCTGGCCAGAGTTGAGGGTTGGCCGGAGACGCAGCAGCTATGCGTGGACTGAAGTCCACGCTCCGCGCATGCGATGGATTCGCGTAACTCTGCTGATAAAAGACACTAACGCCGGCCGGGCGGGAATCTTGGCCTTTTGCTTTTTCCCCGGTTGTCCATATTGCACCTGGAGTCCATGGGGCAACCGCCGGAGAGCCGGAGTGAAAACTCGTCGCCCTATCCGTATAGGCGATTGAATCTTACGGCCATTTGACTCCGGCAACCGACTTCGGCTGTTGTCCGGAGTCAATTCGCGCGGGTGAACAAAAATCTGCGAAAATGCAAATTCCAAACGGTCGCGTCGGGCTCCGTCCGGCCCGAGAATCTTCGAAGCTGTCTTCGCGCCGCCCCTTAGTACGATGGGCGTTATGAATGCCACCTTGCAAATCCTGTACGAGGACAACCACGTCCTTGCCGTGGCCAAACCGGCTCCCTTGCTGACCCAGGCAATTCGGAGCGGCGTAGCTGAGCCAGCGCCGAGCTTGGAAGCGATGGTTCGCGAGCACATCCGGGTCCGTTATGGCAAGCCGGGCAATGTTTACCTGGGCATTCCGCATCGTCTCGACCGGCCGGTTTCCGGCGTGGTTGTTTTTGCACGCAACTCGAAGGCGGTGCGCGGCTCGCGGAGCAATTTCAAGATCGCCAGGTGAGCAAAGAATATTGGGCCGCAGTCGAAGGAACGGTCGAGCCTGCAAAAGGAATCTGGGAAAACTGGCTGCGAAAGGTCGCCGACGAAGCGCGGGCGGAAATCGCAACGGAGGAAGTTCCCGGAGCAAAACTCGCACGCACGCGCTATTGGGTGCTGACGACCGCTGCTGGCCGAAGCCTGCTCGAGATGATTCCGGAAACGGGTCGCATGCATCAGCTCCGCTTGCAGAGCGCCGCGAATGGATTGCCGGTTCTGGGCGATGCTCTTTACGGCGCCTACCAGCTTCGGGCCTGAAACGGCATTGACGCGCGATCGGATCATCGCCTTGCACGCTGCGCCGTTTGACCATTCTGCATCCCGTCAAATTCGAGCCGCTGACCTTTACGGCTCCTCTGCCCGCCTATTGGCTGGATACTTTGTTGCCGTTGCCGCCGGTGGTATTCAAATCGTTAGGCGGCGATCTCGAGCGACGATCTCCCATTTCTGGGTGACTCTGCCCCCCTCGACGACGTGGGCCTCGCGATGCACGTGAACCGTCGGACAAACGTGTGCGGGAATCGCATAAATCACATCGCCCGGGCGGTAGTTGCCCGCTGCGGGCGTCTCGATCACCAGGTGTTCTTCGTTCTGCAAGACTGGCTCGTAGTCGGGGACATCCAGAAGCCGGCAGCGCTTACCTGCAGGCGGATCGCTGGCCAGCGCTTTGTAGCCAAGGTCCATGGTGACTCGCGTGGGAGTCGGTCTGCTGACCACGCGCGTCAACAAAAGTGCCGCCGGTGTGAAGCCGGCGAGATCGCTGAAGCGTGTGCCGTAGCCGCTATCGTGCAAAACGAAGGTGCCAGGCGCGAACTCCAGTCCCGGAAAATCGAGCGCTGCGTAAATCGGGAACGTGGGGGTGCCGCCACAGACGAGTCGGGGCACCGGCATTCCTCTGCTTTCGAGGGCCGCCCGCAATTCGAGCACCGGTTCCAGAGAACGCAGCACTGATGCTTTGCGTTCCGCAGCGTCTTCCTGATGCTGGTGACCGTCGTAGACATGAAAGCCGCCGGGCTTGACAGCGGGCAGGTCACAGATTCGCTCGTACAAGTGCTCGGCGGCGGCGCCAGGCATCATGCCGGTGCGGTGCTGGCCAACATCCAGATCCAGAAGCACATCGACCGATCCCCCCACCTGTTGCAGAGCCTTTGACAGATCGGCAAGGGCCTGCGGATCGTCAGCCGTCACGGCGAAACGAACCTGAGGAAATTGTTTGGCCAACGCGGCGATGCGCCGACAATTGGGGCCGACCATGTTGTAAGCCAGAAACACGTCGTCAGCTCCCGTGCTGGCCAGCATTTCCGCCTCGGCGATTGTGGCGCATTTGTGCTTGGTGATGCCGGCCTGCAATTCGAGTTCGATGATCTCGCGGGTCTTGTGCGTCTTGGCATGGGGCCGCAATCGGGAAGCCGAACCCGCCATGCGGACCGCGAGGTCGATATTCTTGACGATCAGATCCTTGTAGAAGAGCAGAGCCGGACTAAAAACCTGGCTCGTATCGTGCAGGCGGTAGCATGCGTCCATCAGTTGGTTTTCTCCCTCGAGGTGCCTCCACTTAGTGTACAGCCCTCCGAATGGATTGTCTGGATTCCATGTGTGCTGCCGATCCATAGAATAACGCCTCATCCATGGTCCGCCTTGCGGAAGGCAACGTTATGCCGCCCATCGGGATGCAGAATAGACGACATCAAAGAGATCAGAAGGAGAATCGGTAATGGCAGACGAACCCAAGAAGGCCCCGACCCCGCCGCCGGCAGAAGCAGCACCCGCGCAGGGGCAATTCTCGGTAGACACACAGCACATGTCCACAGGCTACGCCAACTTCTGCCGCGTCACCGGGACTCCGGAAGAATTGGTGCTCGATTTCGGTCTCAACACGACCATGCAGCCGGTTTCCAATGAGCCGGTCAAGCTAACGCACCGGCTGGTCGTCAATTTCTTCACCGCCAAGCGGTTGCTGATGGCGCTGAGCATGGCCGTTCAACAGCACGAGCAGGTTTACGGCGTGTTGGAAACGGACATCACCAAGCGAGCCAACACCTCGCGAGCCGCCGCCGGCCGCCCCGCCATGCAGCCGCCTCGCTAAGCTCGAAGATTTGCGAGTGGTTTACCGGTTCGAGGCGAGCCGGGAGAGTTAGCGACCGGAGTTCATAAGGCCTTGCTAGGTCAAGTCCTCCGGTCACTGACGTTCCCGGCTCGCCTTTCAGAACGTGTCACCCGATCGGAATTGCGTCAGGTTACCTGTCCGCGCTTTAAAAACTCGCGGCCAAACTTAGCCGCAGTTTTTCGATTCACGACCTACGATCCACGATTCACGACTCATGATGTTGTTCGTGCGCCGCATGATGGCTCAGGCTATGCGGGACTTCTAGGCCGTGTGCTTCCATTAGTGGTGCATCCCCAAGAATTGCTCGAGTCGGGCCGTCGGCAACGATGCGGCCGGCGTCCAGCACGATCGCCCGTTCGCAGGTTTCCCGGATCATCTCCAAATCGTGGGATGCAATGAGCTTGGTCACGGCGAGGCTGCGTAACAGTTTGATCAATTCCCGGCGTCCGCGCGGATCGAGAAACATCGAGGGCTCATCCAAAAGCAAGACCTGCGGCTTCATCGCCAATACGCCCGCGATAGCCACTCGGCGTTTTTCTCCTCCCGAAAGATGGAACGGCGTGCGTTGTTCATAGCCCTCCAGGCCGACTTGGTGCAGCGCCTCGGTGACACGCGAGCGAACCTCCTCGGGTGGCAGTGCTAGGTTGAGCGGCCCAAAAGCCACATCATCCAATACCGTGGTGTTGAAAATCTGATCGTCGCTGTTCTGAAAGATGATGCCCGCTCGGCTTGGCCAGAGTCTACGTTCACTGGGTTTGCTCAAGTCCAGTCCGGCGACTTGAATGCGTCCCTGCTGCGGAGCGATGATGCCGCTTAACGAAAGAAAAAGGGTCGTCTTGCCCGCGCCATTGGGGCCAACCACAGCCACGGATTCTCCGGGATGCAGTGCGAAGCTGATCTCCATGAGCGCCATCGGGCCGTCGGGATACTGATAGCGCACCTGTTCGACCAGCACTGTCGGCGGCGGCTTGTCTTGCTCACCCATGGGCTATGCCCCAATCCAACGCCAGGAGGCCGAAGCTCAGGATGGCGAGCACCAAAAGGAATACGACATCACGTGCGCGTGTGTGGAACTGAGTCAAGGCATGAAAACGACCATGGTAACCTCGGCAAGCCATGGCCTGGCCGATGCGCTCGGCTCGTTCGTAGCCGCGGAGCAAGAGCGTTCCGGCCAAGTGACCGACCGTGCGATAAGCGTGTTTGGTGGGTCGATTGCGAAAGCCACGAACCCGCAGTGCAATGCGTAGCCGCGAGAGTTCGTCGCCAAGCACGTAGACGTAGCGATAACTCAGCATGATAAGTTGAACGATTAACCCGGGGACGTGAAGATGATGAGCGGCCTTGAGGGTGGTCGTGATCGACGCTGTGACCAGTATGACTTGCAGCAAAAGAACCAAGGCTGCAGCTTTCAGAAAAATCAGCACAACCAACCGGCCGCGCTCGGGTGAGAAATAGATCACGCCGAGTCGCCAGGAATCAGCCGATGCGACCCAAGAGAGGGGAAGTAAGATCGCTACAGGCAAGAGCACGAGAAAAATCGGCGTCAAACGTTCACGACACCAACGCCCCGGCACGCCGGCCCACCAGACAAGTATTCCGGACGCCAAGAGTTCCAAAGCGGCGACAGAAACGGTTCGAGCTATCGCAGTGACGGCGAGCAAGAGAGCAATTCCAGCCAAGCGCCAGCGGGCATCGATATGCGCCACCGGCGAATCGACGGCGGGTAAAGTGGCGAGCGAGCCTTTCATGAGCTTCCCGCGTTATCGAGCCAACGACCCCGTATTCCTAGCATGGGCAAAGAGCCCGCCGGCCTCCAGAATCGGTAGCACGTCGCCCAAGGGCTCAATTTTCCACTGATCGCCGGTTGTCTTATTTGTCAATTGGCCCTTGGTGATGTCGACGGCGAGCAGGTCGCCCGTGCAAATCTGCTCACACAGTCGATCGCGCGTTTCCAGAGGGATCGGATAAGCGCCATTAATCGAGTTGCGATAAAAGATTCGAGCAAAGAATTCCGCGATAACAACTTTAATTCCTGCCGCGTCCAAGGCGATGGGCGCATGTTCCCGCGAAGATCCGCAACCGAAGTTCTTGCCGCCAATGACGAACGTATAAGGCGAGATAAAATCATCGCCCGCCTCGTGGAAGGGCACATGTCCTTTGGGAAGGCCGGCCTGAGCCGCCGGCACACTGCTGAGAGCATGTTTGCCGAACTGGCGATATTCTTCCGGGATGCTCGGGTTCAAAGTGAGATACTCGGCCGGAATAATCTGGTCGGTATCTACATTGTCACCCAAGACATAGGCCTTCCCTTCAATTTTCGTTTCCATCATTTCGCTTTCGTATGGAAGTAATCATAAGGCGTGACGGGCCGCGCTCGCAGAAGCTCGCGGCTAAACGTGGATTGGCTCTTCCGAGTGCGATTCACGCTTCACGACCTACATGCTGTCCCGCGGGTCGGTGATGACTCCCGTCAACGCGCTGGCGGCCACCGTCAGCGGACTGGCCAGGAACACCTGCGCTTCCTTGTGGCCCATGCGGCCGGGGAAATTGCGGTTGGTCGTGCTGATGCAGCTCATTGGCGTGATTCGAGCCGGCCGAAGGTGTCGCTCGGGCCGCCCAGGCAGGCGGCACACGACGGCTCGCCGATCTTGGCCCCGGCCGCCAGGAACACCTCTTCCAGCGTCTGGCCGTTCGACCTTCTCGCGTCTTCAGACCCGCCGCGATCTCGCTGGTCGCCGGCACCACGAACGTGTCGATCTTGCACCGTCTTGCCCTTGAGGATGCCGGCGGCGGCGCGGAAGTCGGTCATCTTGCCGCCGGTGCAGGAGCCGATGTAGGCCCGGTCGAGCTTGCGTGCCCTTGACCTCGCGAGACGAACGCCCGGTTGTCCGGGCTGTGCGGCTTGGCCACGACCGGCTCCAGCTTCGTCACGTCGTAAACCTTCTCGAAGCATGAACTGCGCGCCGGGATCGGTGTTGACCGACGGTGTACGGTTTGCTTGCCCGTGTTGCGGGCGTTGACGTAATCGAGCGTGACCTGGTCGGGGGCGATGACGCCGTTCTTGCCGCCGGCCTCGATGACCATGTTGCACAGCGTCATGCGCTCCTCGATGTTGAGGGCGTAGACGCCGTCGCCGTCGAACTCCATCGCGCGGTAGGTGGCGCCGTCGCAGCCGATGTCGCCGATGACCGCGAGGATCAGGTCCTTGGCCATCAGGTAGGGCGGCAGCTCGCCGTGGAAGACGAACCGCATGGTCGGCGGCACCTTGACCCAGAGCTTGCCGGTGCCCATGACGAAGCCGGCGTCGGTGTTGCCGATGCCGGTGGCGAACTCGCCGAACGCGCCCGCGGTGCAGGTGTGGCTGTCGGTGCCGAACAGCACCTCGCCGGGCCGGGTGTGCCCTTCTTCGGGCAGGGCGATGTGGCAGACGCCCTTGTAGCTCGTCGGTGCCGACGTCGTAGAAGTACGGCAGGTCCTGCTCGGCCGCGAACTTGCGCAGCACGTCGACGTTGCGGTTGGCCATCTTGTCCTCGGTGAAGATGTAGTGGTCGGGGATGATGACGACCTTGTCGCGGTCCCAGACCTTGGCGTCTTTGCCGAAATGCTGCTTGAAGATGCCGATGGTGCCGGGCCCGCAAACGTCGTGGGTCATCAGGATGTCGACGTTGATCCAGATATTGTCGCCGGGGCGTGAGGCTTTCCCGTTGAGCATGAGTCGCCAAGATTTTTTCGGTCAGCGTCATCGCTGCCATGGTGTGTATTCTCTGAGGGTTCGGACAAATCGGTCTATCTATTTACTATAGTACCCGTGCCGTCGCGACGCCCACTGGACAAAAAGTGCGCGGAATTCTTGGCGCACTCGCACGGGATGGTAGTGTACACTGGAAACGATCTATTTTTTCTACCGACACAAGGCGATGAGTCAAACTATGACCGGATCCTTCCGGCACATTTCCGCCGAAAAACGCGATGGATGTCTGGATCGTGCGCATGCGCGATTATCGCATGCTCGAAGCGGACATGATCGAGATGGCAGACGAGGTTGTTGGCCTGATTGAAGATCGGGGCTGCCGCAAGTTGGTGTTTTGCCTGGGGCCAGGCGATGTTGTCTGCCTGTATAGCGTTTTCCTTGCGAAACTCGTGATGATTCGCCGGCACGTGTTGGAAAAAGGCGGGTTCTCAGGATTGCCGAGGCTTCACGGAAAACACTATGAATGTCTTTCGTGCCTGCGATCTCGACAAACTGCTCAGCTTTGTGCCCGACTGTCGACGCGGCCATTGCGGATTTGACGAAAATCGCCATTTCGTGAACGGAATGCGCCCTGCCTCAATCCGCCGGATTCGGTTTCTGCATCCTGATGGTCCAACTGTTTCCTTGGAACTTTACGGTGTCGTTGTCCGCTAGTTTGCGTCCGGGTCGAAGTTCGCTCTGACCGTTGACGAAAACGAGACCTTCGCGAATCATGATTTTGGCTTGACCGCCGGTCGAAACGATATTGGCGATTTTTAACGCTTGCGCAAGCGTAATTGGTTCGCCCCGAATCGACAAATCCATGATCTTGACGCCCGTCACAGGATAAAAGAGAGGCCAGCGGCCCGCCAAACCTTGCTTGGCGGATATAATACAAGCAGACGTAAAGCCGTCTATAACGCCGGATGTGGGTTCCTCCTCCGCCACACAAAAAACAAGGATCACTGCCATGACCGACCTGATCGCTGAAATCGCCGATCTCAAGACACAAAAAGACGCCACGATCCTCGCTCACTACTACCAGGACGGCGAAATCCAGGAACTGGCCGATTTCACCGGCGACAGCCTGAAGCTGGCCCGCGCCGCCACCACGGTGCAAACCTCGACCATCGTCTTTTGCGGCGTGCATTTCATGGCCGAGACGGCCAAGATGCTCAACCCGGACAAAGCGCGTGCTGCTGCCCGACCTGCAAGCCGGCTGCAGCCTGGCCGAGAGCTGTCCCGGCCGACCAGCCTGGCGCGCTATCAGGAGATGCTTCGCGCCGAACGGCCGGCGCTTCCAAACCGTTACCTACATCAACAGCTCGGCCGCGGTCAAGGCCCTGTCGGACTGGGTCGTCACCTCCGGCAACGCCGAGGAGATCATCCGCCGCGTGCCGGCCGACATAGGAAATCCTGTTTGTCCCCGATCGTCACCTGGGCCAATACCTGGAAGAAGTGACGGGCCGGAAGATGATTCTCTGGAACGGGTCCTGCATGGTGCACGAGATCTTCAGCGTGGGCGATCTGCTCGCACTCAAGAAGAAGCTGCCCCATGCGCTTCACCCTCGCCCACCCGGAATGCCCGGCCAATATCCGCGAGCACAGCGATTTCGTCGGCGGCACCGAAGCCATGCTCAAGTACCTGGCCAAATTCGCAGGAGCCGCACGATTTCCTGGTCGCCACCGAAGCCAACATGATGTGGCAGATGCAGAGCAAGTTCCCGCAGCATCGCTATCATCCGGTGCCGGGCATCACCTGCGCCTGCAACAAATGCCCGCACATGGCGCGCAACACGCTGGAAAAACTGCGCGATTGCCTGGCGCACGGGCAGCCCGGAAATCACCTGGCAGCCCGAATTCGCACAGGCGGCAAAAGTGCTGCAACGCAGCTTGCTTTCTTAAGATTCTCAGGGAAGATGATTCGGTGATTCCGCACCTATTTTTACTGCGCCTGGCTTATCCTTGCGTTTACCGCAAGGAAATGCCCCAGGTTGACGCCGACGATTTGCTCGATCTGCCCGAAAGCTGCAAGATCGAGAACTTCACGCCCATGGATGGCGGAACTGTCTTTGCCGACGTGCGCTCTGGCTTGGAATGAGCTCGGCTTAGGGTTTCAATTTGAAGTTCGGGGCAAGCAGCAAGAGCCGCAGGGAAGCGCGAGTAAGCCGCGTGGCTCCGATGGCGCTGGGCTTTGGATCGACACCCGCGATGCTCGCACCACGCATCGCGCCAGCCGCCATTGTCATCTCTTCTATTTCCTGCCGACCGGCGGCGGTCCGGATGAGGATGAGCCGGTTTTCGGCCAGATTAAAAATCCATCGGGCCCTGCAAGACGCGCTTTTGTGCAGCCCGAGCGATGTGTTGCTGCGCAGTCATCGTCTGAAGAGTGGTTATCGTCTGGAGGCATTCCTGCCGGCAGCAGTCCTGAACGGCTACGACCCCGATCAAAATCGGCGGCTGGGGTTTTTCTACGCCATTCGAGATGCCGAATTGGGCGAACAACTCCTCTCCGCCGGCGCGGTTTTCCCTTATCCGGAAGATCCCAGCTTGTGGAGCGTGTTGGAGTTGAAGAAGTGAGCGTTCGCCGGCCGGGGTTTTCGTTTAACCCGGAGCCAACGGCGACGGCGGACTTGTAGTCTTGCGGGTCGGCATGCACGATTCGGCGTGGCACGCTGACAGCCGTCGCCGTTGGCTCCGGGTTAAACGAGGATGCGGCGACGGCGGACTTGTAGTCTTCATGAGCCGCGCCACAACAGGCATTTTGGCCCCAACGGGGCCGCGGACGTAGCCACGGGTGAAGCAAAGCGCAACCCGTGGAACTGACTCCAAAGGTTCCGCCCGGATGGGGCGGAGGGATCGTCGACTCTCGCCTAGATTGAATCGTATAAGCTTAGAGCGTCGGTCAAAGGTTACCTTTCCTTCGCCCCGCCGGGACGAGAAAGGTTTTGGCGTTCCCCACGGGTTCCGCGGCAGGCGGTTTCACAGCCGCGCCGCTGCCGCCCGTGGCTACAGCCCCGGCGCCCTATTCGGGGCGTTTCGAATTTTCATTTCTCTTACGTCAGCGCCTTCGCCGCCTGTCCGCTCGACACCGGCACCTTCGATTTGACCGGTGCTCCCTCGCGGAAGATGAGCAGCAGCGGGCTGGCGATGTAGATCGAGCTATACGTTCCCACGATGACGCCTACCACCATGACGAACGCAAACAGATGGACGCCTTCGCCGCCCCAGATGTAAAGCACGAGAACCACCAGCCAGACCGAAAAAGCGGTCAGCAAGGTCCGGCTCAGTGTCTGATTGACGCTGTCGTTGATGACCTGTGAGGTCAGTTCAGGATTCTTGCCGCGAACCTCTCGAATTCGATCGAAGACCACGATGGTGTCGCTCACCGAGTAGCCGACCAATGTCAGCAAGGCGGCCACTGCCGGCAGGTCGATCTTGAAATCCTGAATCAACAAGGCGCTGGCTACGCCAGGCATGGACTGGTGAATATAGTGGCACAGCGCGATCCACCCCAAGGTGAAGAACAGATCGTGGATTAGACAAACGACCGCTGCCAATCCAAACGTCCAGCTCCCGAATCGGAACCAAAGGTAGAGGAGGATGGCCGCCCAGCTAGCCAAAATAGCGTAGAGGGCGCGTTTTTGAGTTTCCGAAGCGAGTTGGCTATCGAAGTTTTCCAACCGTTCCGGCTGAGGTGTTGCGGCAAAAGCAGCCTGAGTGGCTTTCAGCACCTCCTGCAACTTGGCTTGGCCGACCGGCTGCATCAACTGCAAATGCATCCACTGAAAGCGGCCCTCCAGCTCCTTGCCTAAGCCGTCCAAAGTGAACTGTTGGGCCGCAAGCCCCAAACCGGCATGGTTGAGCTCGTTGGTAAGCAGCATGCTCACCTGGGCCAACGACGCGAAAGCGGGCTTCTTGGTGTCGGGCTCCACGAATGGCAAAGTTGCATCTTTGCCCGACTTGTCGACCTCGAACGGCGCCAGTTCGGTTTTGTGCAAATTGCTGCCCAGGAGCTTGTTGATCGATTGAAGTACCTTGTTGCGGTCCTTTTCGGAGGTGCGCACCGTGAACAGTTTGCTCTTGTCTCCCTGCGTGAAATTGGGGTCGTTGACGAAGGTCTGCTCGATCGAAAGATCGGGCAAATCGCTCTTGTCGAGCATCTTGCGCAACTCGACCACCGAGACCGGTTCTGCGAGCTGGCCGCTATACGCCGTGCCGCCCGTGAAATCGATGTTCAAGCCGCCCTTGTCGAGGTGATAAAAGAACAACGATGCTCCGACAATCGTCAAAACGATCGTTGCAGTGAACCAGTAATAGCGAATTCCCATGAAGTCGATATTGGTCTTGGACAAGAGCTTTAGCATGCTCAGCTTCTTCAGCCAGCCCTTGTACTGCCAGATATCGAACAGCAGCCTGGTCATGAACAAGGAGGTGAACAAGCTGATGACCAACCCGACAGTTAAGCTAATGCCGAAGCCTTTGAGCTGATCGTTGCCCACCGTGTAGAGCACGATCGCGGTGAAAATGCTGCTCATGTGGGTGTCGATGATCGTCGGAAAGGCTTTGTCGTAGCCATTGCGCACGGCTTGCGCGAGCGACGCCCCGCGCTCGCGCTCTTCGCGTAAGCGCTCATAAATCAGGACGTTGGCGTCTACAGCCATACCGAGGGTTAGGACCAAGCCCGCCAGGCCAGGCAGCGTAAAGGTGGCATTCACAAGCACCATGAAAGCGACGGTCAACAGCAAGTTTGCCAAAAGGGCGACGCACGCGACTACGCCGGCGAACCGATAGTAGACGATCATGAACACCAGAACGGCCACGAAGGCCAAGCCTACCGAGAACGTGCCCGAGTGAATGGTGGCTTCGCCCAGTGTCGGCCCCATGGTGGTTTCGCTGACGGGCGCACGCTTGAGGCTGGCTGGTAGAGCACCCGCTTTGAGAATCGCCACCAGGCGATCGACTTCCGGCTTCGTGAAACTTCCTTGAATAACGCCCGATTCGCTGATGATCGCATTCAAGTTGGGCACAGATTCGATCACGCCGTCGAGAATCACAGCCAGGCGGCGCTTGAACGAACCTTCAGATTTTCCTTCGGGGGCATTAAGCGAGGTCAAATCGTGGAAGCGTCGGCCGCCTTCCGCGTTGAACTGGAAGCCGACTTCGAGTTGCAAGTTGCTGCCTGTCTCCGGAAAAGCTCGGGCAAGGTAGAGGCCGGTAACTTCCTTGCCCTTCTCCGGATCGCGCGTCAAAACGAAATACTCGTATTTCTTGTTGGCATCTTTCTCGGGCAGGCGAGGATTGATCACCGGCCGGCTGTAAATCAACAGTTGTCCATCTTGAACGCGATAGGTCTCGCCCTTTTTCCGCGATTCGGCAACACGATCCCACAAGGCGCGACGGTCGGGATCTTCGGCAGCGGCATTATCCAAACCGAATGCTCGGCGCTCGGCCTTGCCTAGCTCCACCCAAGAGTAGGAATACTTGCCAATGTTGGTTGCCGTATCGAAGAACGGATCGTTGGGCCCGCCATCGGTGGTGGCGGGGGCTTGCCGGCCAGGGCCAGCGCTTCCAAATCGGCTTTGACCTTGGGTTCTTTTTGCGCATCGACGAAGAATTTCTCGGCAGCCTCGATGGCATCTTTGTCGTCGTGGGTATTGGCCAAAATGCGGAATTCAAGGCTGCCGACTTGGGAAATCAGCTCTTTGATGCGCTCGACTTCTTCTGTCGTCAAAGCCCGGTGCTCTTTACCGCCCACGAAGTTGTCGGCAATGAAATCGCCGATTTCCTTGGGGGCCACGTCGGGATATTGTTCGCGAACGCGATTGAGCAAAACCTGCACGCGACCACGGCCTGCCTCGTACTTGCGAGGCTTCCACTTTTCGGCTGCTGCAGCCAGCATGCTCTTCCAGGCTGCCTCGGTCTTGGCCGCGTCGGCCCCGACTATTTTGCTGTCATAGTTTTCGGCGATGAACTTCTGAATGCTGGCAACGTCTTCGTTGGGGTATTGCTCGTTGATTCGCGCGACCAACTCAATCCGATTGCCGACTCCCACCTTGTAGTCTTTGGGCGGCCACTTGGAGGAAATCTCCGTAAGGAGGCGTTCCCAGAGCTCTTCTTCTTGCGCAGTCTGGTTGTGACCGCCCGTCGGCAGAATGATCTCGACGCGCAGTGCGTCACCGACGGGGCGAATGGTGACGTTGTAAAGATCGGCCGGATCGATGCGCCGCTTCAAAGAAGCGGCCAAGTCGGCGATGCTGAAGTCCTTGGGCAAGCCGTCTTGGTCCTTGTCCCCGGAATCGGGAAACTTGTCCCGGTCGACCTCATAGGTGAGGTCGGTTCCTACCGCCAGGTCGACGCCAAGCTTGAAGCCGCCTTCGCCCTCGGCATAACGATGAGACGCGAGCGCGACCACCAGGATGGCGAGCGCGACCGGAAGCGAACAGAGCGTAATACGCCAGGTAAATCGATTCATGATGAGTGTGGAAGCCCTTTCCAGAGATCCGTGAGTTTGATCTCGCGCTGGCTCTTCTTGGCCAGGCCCCTTACGTTTTCTCTTCCGTCGTATCCTTCGCCGGGTCTTTATCGGATAGGACGCGCACGATGCTGCTTCTCGTCACCCTAAGGCGGACATTGGAGTTTTCGTCTACCTTCAGGACAACTTCGTCATCCTTATCGCGAATGTTGGCGATAACGCCGATGATTCCGCCGGATGTCAGCACGCGTGCATCTTTCTTGAGCGATTCCAGAAGCGATTTTCGTTCCTTCTCCTGCTTTTTCATGGGCCGGATAATCATGAAAAAGATGAAGGCACCTACGGCCAGCACCATTACCATCATGGGAATGGGACTGCCCCTGACCGTTGACGTTTTGTGCAGTATCTTCTTGGGCGAGCAGAATCGAAAACAAAGGCACAACTCCTCCACCTTGGCAGACCCTGCACGACACTTGCTCTGCCGCCGGGTTATGTTCGCCATCGCCGGCAACCACCGGCAAAGTTCACCTAACTTGCATCCCAGCCACTGGAAACGAAAAGGTATCTTAAGACGACCCCTCCCAGCGGGCAAGGCGAGTCGAACGATAGGACGCAAAGCAGCCGTTTTCGATCGCCGCCCGCGTTTCCTCCATCAAGCGGCAATAAAACGCGATGTTGTGCAACGACAACAGGCTAGGCCCCATCATTTCGTGAGCCGCAAAGAGATGGTGAAGATAGGCTCTACTGTAGTGGCGGCAAGTGTAACAAGGGCAGCCCTGTTCGACCGGCGCTTCTTCCAGGCCGAACCGGGCATTGCGTAAACGGATCGGCCCTTCCATGGTAAATGCCGAGGCATTGCGGCCGTTCCGCGTCGGCAAAACGCAGTCGAACATGTCGATGCCGGCTGCGACACCATCGAGCAGATCACGGGGCCTACCCACGCCCATCAGATAGCGAGGCTTGTCGATCGGTAAACAGCGCAGGGGCCGGCGCCAGTGCCTGCACCATGAGTTCCGGCGCCTCGCCGACGCTGAACCCGCCCAAGGCGTAGCCCGGGAAATCGAAAGCGGTCAGCTGTGTGGCGCATTCAGTTCAAGTTCGAGATCCGTTCCGCCTTGAACGATGCCAAATAAAGCTTGATCCGGTCTGCGATGCTTGGCCCGGCAGCGCTCTGCCCAGTGAACGGTGCGGCGGACTGCATCGCGCAAGACTGCCGGATCGCTGGCGAAGCCCGGGCATTCATCCAGACACATCGCGATGTCGGCTCCCAATTCCTCCTGGATTTCGATGGCCCGTTCCGGACTCAAGTCAAAAAGGGCGCCGTCGATATGCGAGCGAAACAAAGCTGAACGATCCGTGATTTTGCGCTGTGCAGCCAAGCTATAGACTTGAAAGCCCCCGGAATCGGTGAGAATCGGCTTCGACCAGTTCATGAAGCGATGCAACCCGCCCATCTGGGAAACTACGCTGGAACCCGGCCGCAGGGCAAGATGATAGGTGTTGGCGAGAATGATGCTGGCCCCGGCATCCGCTACCTGCTCGGGAAACAGGCCCTTAACCGCAGCCTGTGTTCCCACAGGCATGAACACCGGCGTCTCGATGACGCCATGCCAGGTGGTAAGCCGGCCCCGTCTTGCGGACCCATCGGTCCGCAAGAGCTGGAAATCGAATTTCGGTGCGGAAGAATCCAAGAATAGTCACCGCGCGATCAATGACCGCGTAGCGTGAGGCCGAGCAACGCCAGCTTTTCGCGCACTTCGGAAAGAGAAGTCTGCCCGAAGTTTTTGGCTTCCAGCAGCTCGTTTTCGCCGCGCTGGATCAACTCGCCAAGCGTGTTGATCCCCAGCCGGCTCATGCATTTGCGAGCGCAGTACCGAGAGATTCAGATCGCTGACCGGCTTGTTGAGCACGGCTTGCTCTTGCTCGCTCATCGGCTGCTTGGGCCGATAACGCACGTCCAGCGTCGAGCCTTCTTCCAGCGATTGGCCCAAACGCAGGCCTTTGCTGGTCATCATGATCTTGATTTCTTGCAGCGAAGTTTCGCCGAAATTCTTACTTGCCAACAACTGCTGTTCGTTGACGCGCAGTCAAATCGCCGAGCGTGCGAATGTTCATCTTCTTGAGGCAATTGCGGCTGCGCACCGACAATTCGAAATCGGTGACCGGAATCTCCAGCACCTGGCTGAAGCGGTTGTATTCGTGTTCTTCGTCAGGATTGTAATGCATCGACAGCGATGCGTTGGCATCTCGAACGAACAGCCGCGCTTGTTCGTCGCGTGGGTCCGCGGTCAAGATCTTCTTGAAGCACTCTTCGGCTTTGTGATATTTCTCGTGATCTTCGTACAAGATGCCGAGATTCATGAGGGCCCAACATGCACGGGCGGATGGCGCACGCAACGTTCGTAATAGGTCATCGCTTCGTCGTCGTTGCCGGCAAGATCGTTGGCGTGGCCGAGTTGGAACAAAGCTCCGGTATGGCCGGGATCAAGTTCGACGGCTTTTTCCAGATGCGTGACCGCAGTGCGTCGATCGCCTTCGGTCAGGTTCATGCTGGCAATTTGAAAATGATATTCGGCACTGTGGCTCTTCAGGTCTTCGTGCTTGGCAAGGATCGCTCGGGCTTGGGCTCGATCGCCTTTCAAGCGATAAATGCCGGCCTTCTGCAGATTGACCTGGCTGGCCGTGTAGCCAGCTTTTTCCGCTTTTTCGAATGCTTTCAAAGCCTCGTCATATTCTTGCTTGGAGAGAGCGCCCGACCGAGATAGAAACGCGCCCAAGCAGCCTTTCGGCCTGCTTGAGGTTTTCGGCAGCCTCGTTCAGGTGGCCAGAAAAAACTTGGCGACCCCCAGCTTCAGGTGCCAGCACTTTGGCCACGGGACCAGTTGCGCCTTCGAGTTTTTTCTTGAGAATCTCGGCGACTTTGCGCAAACTGCGATACTGGTTGCCGCCTTGGGCCAAGCCATTGCGCAATTGCTGCACGGTCCCCGCATCGCAATCCTCGCGCTCGACCATCAGTGCCTTCAAATCAATCGGCGTAGCGGCATCCATCGGCAAAAAACCTCCAAGCCCACTCGGCGGAAGACCCCGCCGACGCGCGCACGGCGCGTCCGCCAGCACCCCGCGTCCAAAAAGCGAAATTGATAGTATAACGGTAGCGACATTTGCTGCAAGGGCAGGCTGCGTATTGGATTGGCGTTGCTTCTCGCCGGATTGCCAGCAGGACTCGAGTCCCAAACGATGGCGGCACGCCACAAATCCGACAAATCCCTACCTCCTTGTTATGCCATGGTATTTCATGGCTTAGAAGAGGTGGCAGCCGAGGAGATCCAGCAGGAACTGGGCGGAGAAATTCGCAAAACCTCCCCGGGAATCGTCATTTTTCGGGTGGAGAAAATCGATAGGAGCCTGCTCAGATCCGGCGCACGGCCGAAGATGTGTTCCTTTACGCTTGGGGAACCGACGAATTAAGCCTCCGGGCTCGGGACCTGGAAAAAATCGAATCTTGGACGGCACGCAATGCTCCCTGGGATCAGCTGCTGCGCATCCATCATGCAATTCGGCCCAAGCCGAAAACAAAACCCAGCTATCGTCTGATTACCCAAATGATCGGCGAACATGGCTACCTGCGGACCGACGCGCATACGGCTCTGGCCAAGGGTTTGGCCGGGGTTTTTCCTTCCTCCTGCGCGTATGCGGAGGAAAATGCTTCGGTCGAGGTTTGGCTGACAATCTGGGGAAACACGGCAATCTGCGGCCTGCGCCTCTCCGATCGCCGCCTGCGCCATCGCGATTACAAGGCTGTTCACCGCCCAGCCTCTCTGAGGCCGACTGTCGCTGCCGCCATGGTTCGACTCGCCGATCTTCGACCTGGCATGTCCGTGCTCGATCCCATGTGCGGTGTCGGTACCATCCTTGCCGAAACGCTCGAACGCGGCAAGATTGCCAATCTCAAGCCGCTATTCCTGGCTGGCGGCGACATCGAGCTGGCTGCGGTCCGAGCCGCCGCTCCCAATTTGCGCAGTCTTGGCCACGTCCACCTGCACCAGTGGGACGCCAGGGCGCTGCCCTTCCCCGACGACAACATCGATCGCATCATTTCCAACTTGCCCTTCGGAAAACAGTTGGGCACGCCGGAAACGATCGGACCGCTCTATCGGCAGTCGCTTCGCGAATTCGATCGCGTGCTCAAACCCCGCGGCAAGGCCGTCTTGTTGGTCAGCGAATTCGCAGCGCTCAAAGCCGCCTGCGGCGTCGTGGATTGGAAACTGGAACAGACCACCAAAGTTCGCGTGCTCGGCCAAGGAACGATCCTGAGCGTTTGGCAGAAGCCGAAAGGGGATTGAGAGCTGGCTCAAAGGCACCAACCGCAGAGGGACGAATGACCCTGCCGGCTTGCCCGGCAGGTGAAAAAGTTCCGCAGCTAAAACTGGAGTAAGCCCTCCGGCGACCCTGCCGGCTTGCCCGGCAGGTGAAGGAGTTCTGCAGCTAGCCGCCCAATCATCACCCCTTTTTCGACCCCTGCCGGCTCGCCCGGCAGGTGAAGCAGTTCACCGGCTACAATCCTGGACGCCGCTCCTCCCCGCGATTATCTTCATTTTTTATTCGAATCACCAACAACGCGGTGGCTGCCAATGTTTCCCCAACCGCTTTATCGGCCAGCGGATCTTCGTCCCGCCTATCAACTCCGCTACGGCTGGACTGCTTGGCCATCGAGCAAACCTCATTTCCCTGCGATGTTCTTGCCCTGGTACTCCTCGCCATCGCTCCAGAATGGAGGAAGGACGGTCTCCGGATGCTTGAGTCTTCGTCGACGCCGGAGCAAATTCTGCTCACGTTCAGCACGATCCCATCTGTCGCACCAGTCATCCTAGCCTCCCGAGCCAAGGGGCGTATCCAGCATCACTGCCGAATCCGTGGCATGCCAATCGACTTCAGCCGGAAGTTAGCCGTTCGGTCGTCTCGGAATGCAAGCCGGACTCGAGGTGGAGGCTTATATCCGCAATCAAGTCGGTGAGGAGCGTTTGGCGGACCAACGATTCAGAGAGATGCTCAAGTCTTTTACGGTGGTGAATCCGCTGGTGGATCTGTCCCAGCCGACCGAGAGCAATAGCGGGCGGTACTGGTACAACCTCCATCTTGTGTTGGTGGTAGCTGAGCGCGCTATCGCGTTGGCGACGCGGCAACTTTGGTCAAGATTCGTGATACAGTGGGACTGATTTGCGAGAAGAAGCGATATGCCGTGTCCACTTTTGCGGTGATGCCCGATCATCTGCACCTTGCGCTCGCGCCGGTGGACCAATCGCCTGAGGAAGTTGCGTTGGCGTTTTTGAACAACCTGGCCCATGTTTTGGGTCAGAGGATGTGGTGGCAACCCGGTTACTACGTGGGTACATTTGGCGAATATGGAATGGCAGCCGTGCGGGCGGGAAGCGACACTTAGCTGCGGAACTCCTTCACCTGCCGGACAAGCCGGCAGGGGTCGCCCGTGAAATGGATGATCGATCTAGCCAGGGAACTCCTTCACCTGCCGGACAAGCCGGCAGGGGTCGATATCGGCACCTCGATAGAAGATTCGATTGAAAAGCTACGTGCGCAAAAAAAAGAAGTAACCAATTCATGACGCTCGATCCTCTTGCTCCCCTGCCTTTCTTGACCCAGCAACTGCCCGGCATCGGCGGCCACATCAAAGAGCAGCCGCAAGATTTCGAAGTTGAAGAAGTGCCGGCTTACGAGCCGTCGGGCGACTGGACCGTTCCTCTATCTGTGGATCGAAAAGTGCGACATCGGCGCCGAGTATTTCGTGCGGACTTTGGCGCGCCGGTTGGATCTGCCGGTTGGGGAAATCGGGACGGCCGGGTTGAAGGATCGGCGGGCGCTGACCAGGCAAATGGTGTCGGTGCCGGAGAGCGCCGAAGCCCATCTCAGCAAAATCGAAGGCGACGGCATGCGTCTCCTGCGCATCAGTCGCCACACGAACAAGCTCCGCGCGGGTCATCTGCGCGGCAACCGCTTCAATGTGCTGATTCGATCACCGGCTGTCGATGCCGCAGCCAAAACCCTACCCCTGGTCAGCGCGCTGAGCCGGCAAGGGTTTCCCAATTTCTACGGTCCACAGCGCTTCGGCAAAAATGGCGAAACGGCTGAGGTGGGTTTGGCGCTTTTACGGGGCGAACGCCCTGCCAGCGGGCGACCCAGTCCCTTTCTTGCGCCGGCTCGGCGTCTCGGCGGCTCAATCGCTTTTCTTCAACCATTGGCTGGAAAAACGCATGCAGGACGGGCTTTTCGAGCGCGTTTTGCTGGGCGATGTCATGACCAAGCTGCCCTTTGGCGGATTGTTCGTCGTCGAGGATTTGGCGAGCTGAGCAGGCACGCTTCGACCGCCGCGAGATCGTTTACACGGGGCCAATGTTCGGCCGAAAGCTTTATGCTTCTGCAGTCTGTCGCCAGCGAACGCGAGAGCGCAGTGCTTCAAGAAGCTGGACTGGAAACGCGGCACTTTTTTGGTTTTGGCAAACTGCTTTCGGGGACACGCCGGGCAGCGATCGTTTATCCCGATGATTTACAGGCCGAAACGATTGCCGAAGGAGTACGATTGCGTTTCACACTGCCTTCGGGAAGTTACGCTACGGTCCTTTTGCGCGAAATTATGAAGAGTTCGTTGCTGGACGGCGATGAAGTCGCATGATAAGAACGAACGCATCGGCGGTAGCGGCTGGAACGGCGTCCATGCCTCATATTGATTCATCGCGAGGTGAATGCATTTGACCGGTCCCACGGCGCGGCGGGACAATCCCAGATCGGGGGAACAGCGCCTTACCGGATATGTCGCATGGGGAACTTCAGAGTGAACACCGTTGCGGAATGCACCGTCCCAGAGAAGATCTTGATAGCAGCCCAGGAGCTCGAACAACAAGGACAGTCTCCTTTCAGCGCCGAGGCATTGATCGTCTCCGCCTGGCAAAAGTTTCCCCGAACCTTCGGCTTGAAGGGATACGGGGACCAGCATCCCGATTCGAATAAAGTTCTTTCCTGCATCATGGGAAATCGCGGTTTGGCCCGGCGCGGCTGGCTGGCCAAAATGGGCCAGAAGCTTTACACGCTTACGCGCGAAGGTCGCCAGGTCGTCCTCCGTTTGCAGGAAGGCGGCGGACACACTCCGCTCACCGCTCCGCCCGCGGCGGCAGCATCGCGGCTATCACGCGATCAGGAAAAACAGCTTCTCGGACCTCTTGGCTCGAGTGCGCAGTGCAGAAATTCGAAGAAGGGCTGAAGAACGAACTGACCTTCGGCGATGCCTGCCGATTCTGGGGCATCACCGACAACATGCATGGCGAAGCCCTCAACAAGAAACTCGACCAAATGCGGCTGATGCTGGTGGACGTTGAACGCGTAATCGGCCAAACCACGGTCGAGTTAAGCAATGGTCGCAGCATCTCTCGTGACGATGTGATCCTGTTGACTGCTGTTCACGAATGGCTGGCCGACCGCTTTTCAAGGCACCTCAACCTGCTGCGGAATCGGGTTGGGAAGAACTGACGGCAAGTTGTCCAAAGCGCAGACGCGAGCCGGCGATGTAATCTTCGTTGATTTCAACGCTGATCCAGCCACGGCCCAATGTTTCAGCCGCACGTCCGGTGACGTTGCTGCCGGCAAATGGATCCAGTACCGTCTGACCAGGCTCGGTCAGGAATCGAATGAAGAACTCGGGCAAGCCCGGCGGAAAGCCGCGCGGGTGGATGGTGACGCCGGCCGCTCGGCAGGCGTGTAAATACTCGTCGTTCGATCGCGTATTCGGAATGGTCAACAGATTGGGCGGAATGGCTCCGCCGTTATCCCGCTGAAAATGCGGGCCAATTTCGTGCTGCGAAGGACGCATCGCAGTTTTGTAGCCGTCCTTGAGCAATCGGCAGCATCGACCTGCTATAAGGAACCAGCACCGCGGCGATTGTCCGCCTGCGGTTCCGTCGTTTTCGAAAGCCACCAAATTATGCTGACGGCATCCTTGACCCGCGTGCGCCGGATGGTCACCCATTCCGCGGGCGTCGGCAGTTTGCAGGGATTATACCAATAGAAATCCTGCGCCAGGTGGTAGTGCTCGGCCAGCTTCAGTAAGAGCTGATATTGGTAGAGCGAACGCGTGCCGCTGCCGGGGTTCCAGGCGTGCCAAGCTCCATGACGAAGCTGCCGTCCGGCTTGAGAATGCGATAGATTTGCTCTGCGAAAGGCCAGAACCAATCGACATATTCGGTTGCCGCCACATTTCCGTAAGCTTTCTGCCGCCGCAAGGCAAAGGGCGGAGAAGTCAGAGCAAGAGAGACGGAAGCGTCCGGAAGCCGCCTTAGTATGTCGATGGCGTCTGCGTGGTAAGCCCGCCCCATTTTGGTCAAATAGGCGGGAACAACACCGGCAGAGACCGGCGAAGCTTTGAGACGCACGGAATTGGAAGCCTTCCTTGGCATAGTCGCACGACTATACCCAGAAGGGTAGAATTGTGCCTAGTCCATGTTGATGGCGAAAGCCGGGCGACAAGCTGTCCCATGGTTCATGCCGACTTGAAGAATTCGGTCTCGAACTGGAGCGATGCCAAAAATGACCACTGCAGGCAAGCCTTTGCCCACCGATTTGAGTTATGCGTTCGAATCTTTGAAGAATTCTCTGGTGGTTCGCCTGAGCGGGCGCGCCAGCTTCGATCAGACCCCGGTGCTGGATCGCTGTTTCAAAGCGATAGGGCGCACACCGAGCCTCGAGTCGTGCTCGAACTCTCCGAGTTGTCTTACATCGGAAGTGCCGGCCTGGGCGCCTTCATTACACTCAGGCATGCTGTCGAAGCGCGCCATGCCAACATCGTGTTGGTAGGACTGAATCCCATGGTTTACGACCTGTTCGAAACAGCGGGATTGACCAAGGTATTTACTATCTTCGAGACGCTCGCAGAGGCTGTAACCTGAGCAACCTTTTTGCTCTCGCCAGGGAAGATGACTTGGATTCGAGGGCCGGGGATCAGATCCTTCCCATGTGGAACCTCCTGCATGTCCGGATTGCTGCAGTTCATTGAGCGCCTGGTCGACAACGGCGAAGTGCTGCTTCACGATCGGCCGAACGTCAACGCTGACGAACGTACCGAAGTCCGGGAATTCCTGATGAAGATCCACGACGACCGTGTTCTGGAGCTTGCAGGGCCCGCTCTCGAGTTCGATGCCGCGACGGCTCTGGCCGCGGCCGAACTCACTTGGCGAGCGTGCTGGTTTCTGGTGAGCCACGATGAGGCTGCGGCAAACGTTGAGGAGCAAATGCGTTTGCCTGCGGGGCCTGTCTCAGGTGCAGAGCATTTTTCTGCGGACCTCACGTTGATCTACTTGCCGCAAGTCCACCGCCGGGCGAACGCCAGATCACCGGAGGATGTCTTATCGAGACAGCTACGGACGATTCTCCGCCAATGGCCGCTGAGCGGCGTGCTTTCGAGCGTGAGCGAAGTCCCGTTGACGCCCCTGCTATTCGAGGATCACCGGGGCCTGTTGCTCCTGTACGCCGAACGATCGGCCCAAAACCCAAAACCGCTCTGGCGAGGCGAAGGCCTGACCGCCGATTACTGTGATTGGATCGGCCAAGACGCGAAAGGGCAAGTTTAACCCGGACCCGACGGCGACGGCGGACAGGCACTCTGTGAGATTGTCTGGTTTTGCCGAGGGCAGAATCAATGAAGTAACGTGAGGCGATAAGTCCGCCGTCGCCGCTGGCTCCGGGCCAAACTATTAGCTCGTCTGACTGAATGAATCGCATTGATGAAGGAACGCCTTAATGCCGGAAAACGTGGCTGCTCAACACCTACGCGGGGTCATCGACCGACTCAAAACCCAGTTCGTGGGCCGCGATGAAGTGATCGATCTTATCGCTTTGGCGCTCGTGGCAGGCGAACACCTTTTTCTGCTTGGTCAGCCCGGCACCGCCAAATCCGCTCTGATTCGCCAATTCGCTGCCGGCGTAAGCGGCCGCTATTTCGAGTATATGCTCACGCCTTCACCGAACCGACGGAAATATTCGGACCGGTCGATCTTGCCCGGCTCCGCGAAGGCGTCGTGGCCACTGTGACCACGGGCATGCTTCCCGAAGCCGAGTTCGTCTTCCTCGACGAGCTGTTCAATGCCAACAGCGCCATCCTGAACAACCTCCTCACCGTGCTCAATGAACGCATTTATCGCCGAGGCGCGGAAGTGCATCGATTGCCTGTGTTGTCGCTTTTTTCGGCCTCGAACCACCTACCCGAGGACGACGCCCTGCAAGCGCTGTTCGACCGTTTTCTGCTGCGCTGCCGCGTGGTCGGCTTGGGCCGCGATGTGTTGCCCCAATTGTTGACCGCGGGTTGGGCACTAGAGCAGGAAACCACCGCACCGGCCCTGATCTCTGCTGGCGATTTGCGCAACTGGGCCGGGGCCTTCATGCCGTTGGCCTGGCGCCAATCTTGGAAACTTACGCGGAAACCGTTGGCAAGATTCGCGACTTGGGGATTCACCTTTCCGACCGCCGCACCGTTAAGGCTCTTCGACTTATTGCCGCCTCGGCTGTCTTATGCGATCGCCAGGTGGCGGCGCTGTCGGACCTTTGGGTTTTGCGCTACTTGTGGGACCGGGAGGAACAGATAGATCCACTGGCGCTGCTCATCAATGGAATCTTGGAGCAGCATCCGCCGCAGGAAAAGGCGCACAGGCTGGCCGCGCTGCCGACTCGGGCCGACGGTGAGGAATTAGCCAAGCAGCTTGACGGCCTGGAAAAGGAACTCGATGGCGAGAAACCAGGACTGGGAAAGTTGGCACGAATGCGAGAATACGTAACCGGGCTCGCCGACCGGGCTCTCTGGGTGGCAGACCAGCGCGACCGGGATCATTTGCTGGAGCGATCGCGCAAGATGCTGGAGCAATTGAATTGAAACGCCCCTGGCAAGCGTCGAGGCGTCAGCCCGACGAGTCGTCCAAGGATGCACGCGAAGTCCTGCTGTGGTGCACCAATCCCGTGGTGGCCATGTGGACTAAAGTCCGCACTACCGGGCAGCTGCTCATTCGACGTGTCCGCCGGGAGGATGGGAGTGTGGACTTTAGTCCGCACCATGAAGACGTCCGCGTAGCGTTTGGGGGCACGACTAATTGTTGGGGCACGACTCGTCGGGCTGACGCCTCGACGCTCGCCCGAAGAGTTTTGCATGAACATTGAGCTGTCCCCTATCACTCGCGCCTGCATTCCGGTAACTTCCCTGCCGCTGTTAGCCGGCCTTCGCCGGCACACAGGCATTCGCGTCGCTCTGTACGGACCGGACGCCTGGTTGCAATGGCCGGGGGGTGACGAACAAGTGGTGGCCCAGCTCTTGGCCATCGCGGGCGTACGCTTCTATCGAGAGCGCGAAGACGCATGGTATGCACATGGCAGCCGGCTGCCCGCGCACCATTTGCCCGCACAGGAGCCGTCGCGGCCGCTGGATCAGGTTCTATTACCGCCTGCGAAAGAGAGACAACCCGTAATCGTGCCGCGTATTGAGCCGGTTCGAGTCCGGCTTATATCCGACAATCTTCCCCGCCCAACTACGGCCCTCATCTGCTCCCCGGTTGTTTTGTCTGAATGGGCCGACCACGCACCCTGTTCCCACATCGAACGGCTTCGGGGCGCCCGATGTAATTCCCGGGTATTGATTCTGGGCGAAAGCCTGCCGCTTTTGCCGGAAAATCGGCGCTTTTGGGGCGAGCGTCTTCTCATTCCACTTGGGCAACGCTACGAACCTGCCGTCAGTGAAAACGATCTTCTCGAAGCGTGGGGCGCTTCAGCAGACGAGATCGTGCTGTTCGACGGACTGCAGGCTGAGATCATCCCGACCAAATCGTTGATGCCGCTTTCGCGTGCGAGCATCCGCCTGGCCGCCCGGGGTGACGTGCAATGAATCCCATTAACGACTACCTAAGCATATCTTCGAAGTACGGGGCCTTTCTAGGAGGCCTCAGGTGGTCGCAGACCGACGATGCCCTCGAGCTCGGCGACGGCCAGCTCTTTATCTTTAAGTCGGAGCTGGCACTGTTTCTCGAAGGTTTTGACTCGGTGCGTCCGCTTGTGCCATTCGGTTACTTGTTGCGTTTGCTGCATTTGCTTGGCCATGGCCAAGCAAGTGCTTCAACCGAAATGGAACCCTTCGTGAATGTGTTGCACCAGATTCGTCAGCGGGGCCATGTGGATAGCGCCTCGCTGCCTGAATGCAAAATCTTGCGCCAAGCTTATCAGAAAGCCGGGAGAATGCCGCGCAACGCGGGCGTGCTCTGCGCCCTGCTCTGCCTTGAGGTCCCCGCTGCTCCAGGGGATATCTCCTGCCAAGAAATCATTTTGCGCTCGGCCTGCGCCCAACCAAACGAATCAACCCTACCCTAGCTGGACCGCTGCCGCTGGAGTGCCGGACTCGTTCGAACCACCTCTGGAACCCATGGCCTTCGCTTTCCACATCGAACAGACCTTGCGGCGTTACGCCGCGAACGAGCTGGAACACGTCTTGCGCCACGGCAGTTGGCCGTTGACAGGCGAAGGCCGGCGCCTCAGTGAGCTGGTCCGTCCGCCTCAGACCTTGGCTACCATTCTGGCCTCGCTTGCCGAGGCCCCGCGCCTGGCCAGGGCCATTCCGTTCGTTTCTCAACTTGTCAGCGCGCTCTCCATCCCGCCACGACGGTTGGCGCATACGGAACTTCCGATCGGCGGCTATGCCGACATCGTCTCGCGCGGCCAACCCGAACAGCTTCTCCCCAGCCAGTTCGCTCTCGAAATGGACGAATTTACGCGCCGGTTCGCTGAGAACGAGCTGCTCTACTTTCGCCGCGAGGAACCACCCGCCAGTCAGCGCGAGGAATTGGTGCTGTTGCTCGATCAGGGCGTGCGCACCTGGGGCATCGTTCGTTCGCTCTTGAGCGCCGCCGCTCTGGCGTTGGTCAAGCAGGCTGCAAGGCGAAAACAACAGCTCTGGCTTGCCGGCACGAGCAACGGCGGGAAGGTTTTGGAGGCCCTTGGCGTCGAGCCGCGCAAGCTTTGTCAACTCATCGAGGCGAGCGACCTGTCCGCCAACCCCGGCCTGGCGCTGGAGACGGTTCTCGAATCGCGCAGCGATGGGCCCCGCGATGTAGTGCTATTGACGCACCCGCGTAACTTGGACGAACCCGACGTCAGCGCGGCCGGGTTGCGGGCCAAGGGAGCGACCAGGCTTTTCAGTGTCGCGGCGAACGCGGAAGGAGCTGTCGAGTTCGCCGAAATCGCGCGCCGCACACGACGGCCGCTGGCCAATATCCGTGTCGATCTCGCAGCCAAAAAAGCGCCGCGCCGCGGCCTCGCGCCGCAGCGTTTGATGGTGAGTCGCCGCCCTATGTGCCCTGGTCAGGCGATGTCGAGCTCATCGGTTACCCATTCTGGTTCGGTATGGTGGATGGCCACCATACTGGAATGTCCGATTTCGATCGCGACGGGAAATGGATTTTCGTCTCCGGCGGGAAAGGCATGTTGTACGCCGCTAGAGTGGACGGCAGCCACAAGGAGATATTGCCGCGGCCTTTGATCCAAGGTTCGATGCTAACCCGGATCCAAGCACTCGTGGGAGTCACCGGCGGGTTTTGTCTGGTGGGGCAAATCGCCAATGGGAAAAACCTGTTCCTGGCACACTACGATTGCATTCTTCGTCAGTGCACCACACACGACCTCGGGGTTGACTCGTCTCGGTTCGTTTCTGGGTGGAGGTATGATGCAGGGCGACATGCGATCTTTTTGAACAAGAACACCAGCTTCGATCTCACGCTGGGCACAATCCTACAGAACCAGCCCGGTATTTGCGGATTTCAGGACACGGATTTTCTCGTCCGGGGGTCGAAGTCGCAACGTTTCCTCGTTTGGGAATCGGAAAACCACGAACACAGCCCCCGGCAGATGGTTGTGCTCGACGCTTCGACAGGCACACTCGAGCTTCTGGATGACGGTTTGCGTCCATGGCTTTCCGTGCAGCCGCTTGCGGATGGCAAACCCATGCTTGCCGATTGTGTATTGGAAAATGCCGAACTTCGCGCCAATACGCTCGCGCTTGTGTACTCCTCTCTTGGCGCCACCAAAGCTCTGCGCTTAGCAGTTTTCCTAATCCCAGATGGCAACCCGCTCTGCAACTTCGATTCCCCCTCGTCAATAGGAGCCTTGTCCAAAGATGGGCGCCTGCTGGCCCGGTGGCCTCGCGAGCCCAAGTCCTTCTTTGCCGTTCACGACGTCATGCGCGGGGGCGAAGCGATCCTTTCCTTAACCCGAGGAAAGTACCACAATCGGCTTCATTACTATTTGAAGCCCGGGGGATTGTTGGTCACGATTGGTAACTTGGGTCATTTTCTCGGCTGGGAGAACGGTAAGTTCACTTCGATTGTGGTCAGGAGCGTCGATGAGTTTCTGAAAAGAAGCAAGAATCGATTCCGTGGTTTGATCTCGGTGGACTGGGACGTAGAGCAAATGGCAAAGGTCAAGTCAGGCGTTGCTTCCTATCTTTTGAAGCGGGCCAACCCTCGCCTGATCACGAGTGCTGAGTCAAGCTTGATTGCCGCTGCTGACGATTTGGGCCACATTGTGCTGTGTCAGAAACCGGCCCGGTTGTTGTGCATATTCTTTTTCTTTCGCGAGAATCTTGCCGCCTGGATGCCCGATGGCACACGTTGGGGCCCGGCCCACCTAATTGGCGGGCCGGCTACGCCTGGCGCGCTCGAAAAAATCGGCGTACGATTACTCCAGGGCGAACAAGAGGGCGAAGGAGGCCAGGCGTGAGACTTGCTTGGCAATTGCGCCGGAGGCACGCGGCCGCGCCAGCGGATGCCATTCTCCTGCCCTCGGATAGCGCTGCGGATCTTCTTGCCCTTTGTGCGGAACTGGGCCCCAAGTCAGGCGCCATTTACGCAACCGAACGCGGCTTGCTGATGATGCTGGAAGGGCGCTCGAACAGTTCCTTTTCACGCGCCATCCGCCTGTGCCCTTGACCGAAAACTTGTTGGTCCCATTTGACGCCGATTTGCTGCCGGCGCTCCATACGGAAGAAGCGAATGCATTAGTTCGCGAGCAGGGCCTCGTCATCTTGCCGCATAGTCAGGCACTGGTCTTTGCGCCCGCTGCTCGTTTACCTTTATCACGGCTTTTGGCCGTGCCCGAGGCTTGCCGCCAAAGTTGGGAACCCTTGCCGAACCCGCGCAAGGGCAACGCGCATTGAAAGCATCCTCCTGGAACGACTCGATGACCCGGACCTCGACATCCTCGGACCAGGCGGCGAGGGCATCGGGGAAGACGCGGACCCGAGGGAGAGGCCAGAGGCCAGGCATCGAGTGATCGCATGGCTGAGTCTCCTGACTTTTGGCCTTCTCGTTGCTTTAAGTGTCCCCCTCTTTATGAAAATGCTCGGCCGGTTTGGAGCTTCGGATCGACCAGACATCGCCATTTTGCTGATCTTCTTGGTGCTAGGCGTCCTTTTTCTTGCTTTGAGCCTAAATAAGCCCGCGAAGAAATTCATCCGCAAGGTCGCGGCCGCCATGCCGGTCTTGAGCGAATCAGTCATGAGGGAACAGGATGCGGCTCTTCGAGCACTCTTGCGTAAGTTCCAGGCGGGCAAAATAGACGAAGCGTTGCGCCGGCCCTGCCGATTTCCAGTTTTGCCGAGCGCGGCAGCGTCGTGGCGAAGGATGCCAAGCTGCCCACGAACGATCTGTTGTACTCGCTCCGGAAGCTGCTCAGACTCGGAACTGGTCCCGGATCAGTTTGGATGGGGGGCCGCGATTCACAAGCTCTGCTGGCAGCTGAATACCGCAAAGTTGCCAGTCAGGCTGCGGCTCGAGGCGACCATCGCCGGGCGGCCTACATTCATGCCAAGCTTCTGGGCGACATGCGCTCTCGCCGCGAACGTGTTGCGGCAGGGCGGTCTTTTCCACGACGCCGCCATCCTGTACCTGAAAGTCTTGCACGATCCTCGTGCGGCAGCAGGCGCCTTCGAGGCTGGTGGTGAGTACGACAGGGCGCTGGCCCTCTACCTCGAAATCGGTCAACCGCTCCAGGCTGCGGAGCTGTTGCGTCGAGCAGGCGATGAGGATCGAGCACTCACCTATTTCAAACAAGCGGCCCTGGAGCATATCATTCGCAACGGTGACTACCTGGCGGCCGGCGACTTGATGGCGGAAGAGCAGGTCGCGCCGATCTGGCACAAATTCATTACGGGCAAGGTTGGGCAAGCCGGCCGGGCAAGAATGACGTGGCTTGCGCCATGGCTTTGGCTCGCACCTTCGTGGCTCAAGGGGCGGTAGCCGACTTGCGGCTCTTGCTAACCGAAGCAGAAGCATCGCTGAGCGGCGTCGGCCGCGACAAGGAAGGCGCCGATTTCTTCAACGAAGTGGCCCGGCTCGCCGCCACGCCGGAGCTGGCCAAGGTTCGCGGCGAGTTGCGCGACCGCTGCTTGGTGGTGTTGGCCGGACTTTTGCGCGAGCGTCTGGAGCACGAAACCAAACCGGGCAAAGTCGTTTCGAGCCTTATGGGCGGCACGGGCGCATGGGACCCCGTGCTGGTTTCGGACGCCGATTTTGCTTGGAAAGCGGCGTTGCGTGAACGAAGCGGTAGGCCCAATCCGCGACTAGGGTCACTCCCTCGTGTCCATTTCGAGCATGGACGGGTCACAGCCGTTTGCTCGGCGCCCGGTACAGGCCAACTTTTCCTCGGTTTCGAAAATGGCAGTATCGGCGGCTTCGAACCGGTGAGCGGGAAGTGGTTTTCCTTTGGGGAAGCTCGGTCGAATGTCCCGGTTGTGTCGCTAGCCACCACCACGGAGGGCGATTTAGTCGTCGCCCACTTCGAACCGGCGACCGATACCAAACCACTTTTGCGCGGCAATCCGCGCAAGTCCCCGGTACTCACCGTGTCAGCATCTCAGCCGATGACTTCATCCGGGGCCTTGCGAAGTTATGCGTTCAAGCCTTCGGAAGGGTATCGGCTGCAGTCAGAGTTATCTTGGGAAATGCCCAATGCCCAGATGGCGCCGCTCCTAGTTCACTATCATGGCGCTGCCGCTTTGCCTCATCGTGAAGGAACACCAGTTCTTGAAGTTCGACGCCAACTCGCTGGTGTGCATCAGCATGGCTGATCTTTTCTATGAGATCGATTTGTGCGACGATTTGATTTTTCTTTCCCTGGCTTCGCACCAGCTTGCCTTTCCTGTCCTTCTTGTTCGGGAAGGCCACCGTTTGGTGCCACTCGGCTATCAATAAGACTGGACTGATCAAAGTAGGTCACCTCGGCTGGACACCAAGCCTAGTCGAAAAGGGGACTCTGCGTGGCATGCCATGGAGTTGGATCCAACAAAGCGCAAACATCGTTGAGCTGGCAGGCACGGCGCCGACGGATTCACTCATTACTCGGAACTAAATCTAGAAAGTTCCTCAATCCGAATTAGGACCGCAATTGCGCCGGAGCGATTCAAAGGCTGCCTGGCAGCCTGCCCGGTTCGCCCCGGCTTGATGGCGGCGATCATGACGGACCGCATCCTTTGGTTTCAGACGACCTTTCCCACCTTGCGCTTGTTGCACACCTTCGAAGTAAATTGCGAGGGAACGCTGGCTTGTTACCGCAGCATACCCACCGACGAGCTGCTTATCGCTTTTCAGAATGGCGAGATCGCGCGGGTGCCAGTGCCGGCTTAGGCGCGACGCCAAAGGCGAGCGTCGAGGCGTCAGCCCGACGAGTCTAACACTTTGCTGCGACGTGCATACCTGATCCGGACGTGAACTGCGCCTTGAAAATGGCGCTGACTCGTCGGGCTGACGCCTCGACGCTCGCCTGGAACGAGCTTACCAATGCTCAATCGGCCCGCCCGGCACAGGCAGCGCATAATCCGGCAATGGCTCCGTACCGCGCTCATCGATCCTTCTGGCAATTTCCACAACGATTTCTTCGAACTCCTGAGCCGAATCGATGCGGATGAGCCGTTGTTGAATGTCCTTGCCGGGTTTGATCACCCGGCAATACCAGTTCGCCACCTTCCGGAAGAAGAGGCAGCCGATGTGTTCGCCGCGAAATTGCACGAGCAGCGAATAGTGGCGATGCATGAAACGAAGCCGTTCGCCGAAGCTGGCTATCCTGGGAAGCTCGCCGGTTTTTTCCAGTTCGTCCAACTGGCGAAAAATCCACGGATTGAGCAGGGCGCCTTGGCCGATCGCCACCGCAGCGCAGCAGGTTTCGTCGAACATGCGCTGCGTATCGGCGGCGTTGCGAATATCGCCATTGCCGATGACGGGAATCGATTTCACCGCTTCGACGACCGCCCGGATGCCCGCTCGATTAACCGAGCCCTTGAACGCCTGCTCGCGTGTCCGGCCGTGAATGGTAACCGCAGCAACGCCGACATCTTCGAAAGCGCGTGCGAAATAAGGGCGCTGAAAGTCTGGTCGTCCCAGCCGAGCCGCATCTTCACCGTGACGGGAATGCTCACCGCCTTCACCACCGCCTGAACTAGAGCGACCGCTTTTTCAGGTTCGCACATGAGAGCCGCCCCACCGCCCCCTTTGGTGACCTTGTGAACCGGGCAACCCATGTTGATGTCGATGGTGGTCACGCCGTAGTCTTGCAACCACTGGGCGGCGGCTTGCAGGTCACCTGGTTCCTTGCCATAAATCTGGATGGAAAGCGGCCGATCCTCCGGCGTGGTCTGAACAAGTTCAAGCGTCCGGCGACTCCGCTGCAGCAAGGCGCGGGCATTGACGAGATCGGACGTAGCCAGTCCCAGGCCGCCCACTTCGCGAAGAGCCAGTCTCAGCGCGATATTGGTATAGCCCGCTAACGGCGCGAGCAGATAGCGGCTCGGCAACGTGACATTACCGATACGAAACGGAGGTTTTGCGGAGGCCGCGTCAGGCTTTTTGGCTACAGGGTCCATGCCAAGCATTGTAAGCAAACAAGAAACTTGTGCGCAGATCTCGGACCGGTGCCTCGGGATTTTCGCGCTTCCGCAATTTAAGTCCCCTTTCCAAGGATCGCGGATAAACGATTCGCAGCTCAACGAATCGCTGGCAAACCCGTTGTAGTATGCCCGCCAATTCGTTAACCTGGAGCCTGCCTTGGACCTCCCGAACGCATACTTACCCGCCCGCAAGGCCATCCGCCTACCAAGCCGCCAGGCTGATCCTTGCTAGAGCTTGAACCCACCCTCCGGATCGCACGAGGCGAGCGTTGTTAAAGCACGTTGTTTCTATCGCCATGCTGATGCTGGCCGTTCCTGCGTTGTGGGCTTCATTCGCTGGCCGATGACGATAGCGCGCTTCGAGTTGGAAGTACGCCCCATTTTGGCGGGAAAGTGCTATAAGTGCCATAGCGCGACGAAAAGCAGCGGCGGGCTCCGGCTTGACTCCCGTGAAGCCATCCTGAAGGGCGGCGACCGAGGCCCTGCACTGGTTCCGGGTGATCCCGGTCGAAGCCTCATGCTTCGCGCGATTCAGCACTTGCCCGACTCAGATCTCAAAATGCCTCCGAAAGAGAAGCTTCCGGCCGCCGCGGTGGCTACTCTTACTGACTGGATCAAACGCGGAGTCGCATTGGCCAAGTAAATCGAACGCGGGCACAATCGCCGCCAAGCCTTCTGTGAAGCATTGGGCCTTTCGGCCGCTCGTTCGTCCGCCGGTTCCCGTCGATAGATCGGGCTGGGCCGTGAATCCCATCGATTGCTTTATTGCCGCCGAGCGGCGCGACCACGGGCTAGTGCCTGTTGAGCAGGCTTCCAAGACCGCGCTTATCCGTCGCCTGACTTTCGATCTGATTGGCTTGCCGCCGACACCGCACGAAGTCGAGGCTTTCTTGGCCGATCAAGCGCCCGACGCTTACGATCATCTCGTCGAAAGATTGCTTGCCTCGCCGCAGTATGGCGAACGCTGGGGCCGGCATTGGATGGACGTGGTTCGCTACGCCGACACTGCCGGCGACAACGCCGATTATCCAGTCCCCGAGGCAGCCCTCTACCGCGATTACATCATCGCGGCATTCAACGCCGACAAGCCTTACGACCAGTTCGTGCGCGAACAACTGGCAGGCGATCTTCTTGCAAGCAAGGGGCCGCAAGCCAGCTATGCGGAACGGGTCATTGCGACCACCTATCTGGGTCTGTCTCGCCGTTATCTGACTGCCCCTTACGAAAGCTGGGAATTGACACTTGAAGACGCCATCGACACCACCGGCCGGGCTTTCATGGGCCTGACGCTTCGCTGTGCCCGTTGTCACGATCACAAATTCGATCCGGTCACCAAGGAAGACTATTACGCCCTGTATGGCATTTTTGCCAGTACCCAGTTTCCCTATGCAGGTTCTGAGGAATTCGCTTCGATGAAGCGGCCCCGAGAGCATTTTGTGTCCCTGTGCTCACCTTCCGAGGCACGCCCGCGGTTGGAAGCTCATCAGAAGCGACTGGCCAACCTTCACAGTGTCATCGCTCGGCTCGAAAAGGATAGTCCGCCTGCCAAGCGCGTGGCCGCTCTCGATGCGATTATCAAAGTCGAATCGGATTTGGCCGAGGCATTGCGTCGGCAAAAAGAAACTGCGGATGACGTACTTAAAGAACTGCAACGTCACAAGGCTGAGCGCGAGGGCTGGAATAAGCGTCTTCAACAAAGCCTGCGCGAGCCGCGTGCTCAGTTGGCTGCCCTCGAACGCACAAATCTGCCGAGCGATCTCCCCGGCGCCTATGCCGTCTCCGAAGGCCAGCCAAAAAATGTGGCGGTCCAAATTGCCGGTGATCCCGCTCGTCCCGGCCCGGTCGTCCAACGCGGCGCTCCGAAGTTCTTGACAGCCAACTTGCCCTGCTCGATACCGGCCGCGTCCAGCGGCCGGCTCGAATTCGCTCGCTGGCTGACGGATCCGAGAAACCCGCTGACGGCCCGGGTCATGGTGAACCGAATCTGGCAGTACCATTTCGGTCGAGGGTTGGCGGTCACGCCTAGTAACTTTGGCCTCCGCGGCGAGCGGCCCACGCACCCCGAGCTTCTCGATTGGCTGGCCTCTCGTTTCATCGATGGCGGCTGGTCGATCAAAGCGATGCACCGCTTGATCGTGAGCTCCAAGACTTACCAACTTGCTTCGACGAATCACGAAGCCGATGCCGCTCGCGATTTCGCCAATGTTTTCTACTGGCGTTTCGACCGCCGTCGGCTCGATGCCGAAGCCATTCGCGATGCCATGCTGGCGGTCAGCGGCAATCTCGACTGCCGCAAACCTGGCCCACAGCCATTCCCACCCATTACGGCGTGGACCTGGACGCAACATCATCCCTTCAAGGACCTGTACCCCACCAACCAGCGTAGCGTCTATCTGATGACGCAGCGACTCCAGAGGCATCCCTACCTGGCGATTTTCGATGGCCCTGATACCAACGTCACTACCGCTGTGCGCGGCTCGTCCACGGTTCCACTGCAAGCGCTTTACTTGATGAACAACGCCTTTGTCCGCGAACAAGCCGATGGATTGGCCCGCCGCGCGCTCGCCGAGAAGCACGACGAAAACGAGAGAGCCGCGCTGGTTTATGAACTGGCCTTGGGAAGGCAGCCTTCGGCCGATGAGATCGCCCACGCGACGCTCTTCGTATATGCCTGCGCGGAACAGGCAGCCGGATCCGGTTCGGTTGCCGATCTCGAAGCTGTGGCGCCATGGGCGAGCCTGGCTCACGTGTTGCTCTGCGCCAACGAATTTGTGTACGTGGATTAGCGAGGGTCAAAAGCCGTGACACACGAATGCGCACTCGATCGCCGTCGCTTCTTGCAAGCATCGATGGGGGGACTAGCCGGCAGCATCGCACTTCATCCTCGCCTAGCTCTAGCCGCATCTTTACAGAACGGCCATCCCTTGGCCCCGCGTCCCGGCCAGGCTCCGGCGCGAGCCAAACATCTCATTTTTATCTTCCTGACCGGTGGGGTGTCCCATGTCGATACCTTCGATTTTAAGCCTAAGCTGCGGACCGACGCCGGCAAAACCGTTCCTGGTCCGACTCTCCGTGAATCGAGCAACAAGCCGCTGCTAGCTTCGCCGTTTCGTTTCACCCAGCGTGGCGCGTCGGGGCTTTGGATCAGCGAGCTATTTCCTCATTTGGGCGCACCAGGCCGACGAACTCTGCATCATTCGCACCTTGCACACCGATATCGTCGAGCACTTCCAGGCGACGTTGGCCATGCACACTGGTTCCGCCACGGTTCCGCTGCCCAGCATTGGCGCCTGGCTCAGTTACGGGTTGGGAACTTTTAACCGCAATCTGCCTTCCTATATCGCGCTCTGTGAACAATTGCCCTATGCGGGGGCTCAGGTTTGGGACAACAGCTTCTTGCCTCCTTATCATCAGGGCGTGCGCATTCGGCCTGGCAATGAACCGATTCCCGACCTCCGTTCGCCGGACCATTCGGTAACGCTGCGCGAACTCGAACAACGGATGCTGCGCGACGTGAACCAGCGCCACATGCGGCTGCGGCCCGAAGATGTGAATTTGCGGGCTCGGTCGGCCAGTTTCGAAACGGCTCGGGGCATGATGGAAGTTGCTCCGCGGATTTTCAATCTAGAAAGCGAATCGGCTGCGACCATGCAACTTTACGGGCTTGAGCGCGGCGACAAGAAAAGCTTTGCCGCCCAGTGCCTGACGGCGCGCCGGCTTGATTGAAGAAGGAGTTCGAGTGGTCGAACTGATCGACACCGGCGCCGGCAACAACTGGGATGCCCATGGAGATATGCAAGATCATCGGCCCAAAGCCCTGCGCGTCGATCGGGCAATTGGGGCTTTGATCCACGATCTGAGGCAGCGAGGCATGCTCGACGAAACGCTCCTGGCCATCTGTACCGAATTCGGTCGCACGCCTTATACCGAAAGCTCGACGACCAAGGGCCGCAACCACTATGCGCAGGTGTTTTCCGCAATCCTCGCCGGCGGTGGGATCAAGGGAGGGATGACATATGGCCAAAGCAACGAATACGGCACCCAGATCGTGGCCGATCCTTGCCACGTGCACGACTACCACGCCACGATCTTGCACATGATGGGCATCGATCACGAACGGCTGACCTACCGCTATGCGGGCCGCGACTTCCGGCTTACCGACGTGCACGGCCGAGTGATTGAGGAGATCATTAGCTAATCCCCGTTCAGTGCCTAAACTGACGCTTCTTCAGCGAGCCTCCCACGTTAGTGGGGGGAGTTTGTGGTGATCTCCCCCCACTAACGTGGGAGGCTCGCTTTCACCTCTGCAACGCGTTACAATTCCTCTCCTGATCCGGCCAAAACCCGAGTCGCCTATTCGTCCTCATGTAGGGCCACCGGGCAGTTTTTTCGTTGTAGGGAAGACATAATGGCTGTAGACGTCAAAGCGGTCGCGAACCGACGTGCGGTCCACTACGATTCGCTGCAAGATCTCCTGGAAGATGCCGAACAACTTGGCAAGGGTGAAGTGCGAGCCCTCGGAAATCGGAGCTTTGTGCAAATTCTGCAGCACCTGACCTTTGCCATGAACGGATCGATCGATGGCTCGAATCTCCAGATCCCTTGGCCGATTCGCAAGATAGCCAGGCTTCTACGGAAAAGAATCCTTGCCAAGGGACTAACTCCGGGCTTCAAATTATCGCCGGATAACGATGCAAGAGCGTGGTCGGACAGTGCCATCGGCGCTCCCGCAGCTCTGGAAGAGGTTCGTCAGGCCCTCCGACGGCTTCAGACTGAGTCCAAACGCAGCCCCCATCCGGCGATGGGCGAATTGACCTCCGAAGAGTGGAATACGTTTCATCTGCGTCACGCGGAACTGCACATGAGCTTTGTCGTTCCTGTTTGAACGAGCACAGACCTCTGCCAAGAAACCCAAAGGACGATGCATGTTCTTCGAGCCCGTGGAAACGCCGTACGACATCTATTGGCGTTTGTTCGGCGTCGATATCCGCATCAATCCCTGGTTTTGGGTCATGAGTGCGGCGCTCGGTTGGGATTGGGTCCAAGAGGGCGTGGCTTTTCTCTTAATCTGGGTGGCGTGCGTTTTGGTCTCCATTCTGATTCACGAATTCGGTCACGTCATGATGGGCCGCCTTTTCGGATCGGATGGCCACATTATCCTGTATAGCTTCGGCGGCCTGGCAGTGGGCAGCAATCGCTTAGCCAGTTGGTGGAAACGCATCTTGGTTTGTTTTGCCGGTCCGCTCGCTGGGTTTCTTGCCTACGGCGTGCTCAGAATTGGGATTTTGTTCCTTCGTGATGCGCGGCTGAATGACTACACGGTGGCAATTATCGAAGACCTTTTAGAAGTTAACTTATTTTGGGGTCTGCTGAACTTATTGCCGATCTGGCCCCTGGACGGCGGCCAGATCAGCCTTAACTTCCTGAGCTGGCTAAATCCAGTCCGCGGCGCATATTATGCGCATGGCATATCTTTTCTCTGCGCCGCATTGCTGGCCGTGAATGCGCTAGCAGATTGGAAGGGTCATCCAATGATTCCGTACGCCCCGGGCGGCCTTTATGCGACCATCCTCTTCGCCTCTTTGGCCATGGGCAGCTTCTCGGCACTTCAGCACGAGGATAATCCCTGGTGATTTACTCCTTGGGCAAGATCCTGATTTCCACAGCCATTTTGTTCGATCGATCCTTGGTTTCGATTCTTACTTTGGTGCCTCTCGACAGACTGTGCATTCCCTTCTTTTCAGGTTTTCCATCCAAGCCGATGATTTTCGTGGAGGAACCAACTTTGAATTGGTAGTCAACGTCTACTCGAGTAACCACATCCTCCCGATTCGTCGGGCGCATCTCCTTCACCGTTATGGTCACCGACATTGCTTTGGGATCGCTTTGGTCGATGTTGCTTACGATTCCTTGATAGTGAAAGGGAGGATCCTTCTGCTGATTCTTGTCCTGATTCGCGAAAGAGCCAGTAGCTGGAAAGAGGGCGAACAACAGAATTGCTGCTTGATAGGATTTCCACATGATGAATCGCCTTTTTCCCAGAGAAATGCACCAGACGTTGGGCAGTCCATTTCCGTGCTAAGACTACTCGCAGGGCAACCGAAACGACATTTCGCGCCCTGACCTTTTCAATGCACAATTAGTGCCAACTGGAACGCATAATCGCGAAGAAAGTCAGCTAAACTAATGCGTCGGTTCAACAGGCTCCACGGGCGAAGCGGCGCGGGGTTTTGTTAGCCCGACGCGCCAGCGAGAGGGCCATCAAGTGACGGTTCCTTGGCCCCGTGATTCATTCGCGGGAGCCCGCTTTGGCCACCGCTATAATTGGCTGAATGCATTTGCTCCGACGTCGCACCCCCAAGCCGACCGTCTCGCGCCGTTGATCGGCCCGATCATTGATTACTCCGACCGCTGCAATGAGGCCCTCTCGCTGGCGTGTCGAGCTGACGAGCTGACATTGAATTGTCATTGAATAGTTGAATTAATCTGCACCTCGTAGCTCAGATGCTTGATCCGCATCGTCAGCTGAAGTAGAACAGTCTGCTCCAAGACCAGCGCAGTTCTCGTTTATGCGAAATGGAGAGGTTCGTTGATTAGGCTCACTTTGCGACGGCGGGCAAAACCCTTCGCGACAGCCGCCCGTAGATCAACGCCTAGAGTGGAACCGCTCGAAAACCGCGAATTGCTCGCTGCCGACTTTCACACGCTTCCCGTAATTCCGCTCATCGACGCCAGCATGCTAAGCCATCTCCAGAGCGTGTACCGTTTGGGACAATCGCTGGGAGCGCCCCGACGTGTTCATGAAAGTAGGCGACAGCAATAGTTCATTCCTCAGTTATCTGGCGCCCTTCGGCGCATTGCACTACGATCCCGAAACGGCAGCTTTTTATGGTTACCCACAAGGCGCCTTTTCGGGCATCGTCAATTACTTTCGGGCGTTGCCCATCGATCCCGATGGAAACAACTCATTCAACCATGTCAGCGCAGCGACCTACTTCGGCTGGGATACGACCGACCTGCTTACACCCGGCGAACGAGAATTTGCCCCCTGGCTGAATGTCAATCCGGCAGACTCGCCGCTGCAGGCTGAAATCGACCAAACTAAGCCGGCCTTCGCATTGATCATGATCGGTACCACCGAAATCAAATATCAGAATCCCGATCAATACCGGATAAATCTCACCACGATTGCACAGACGCTGCTTTCCCAAGGAATCATTCCGGTCTTGAGTACCATTCCCGCGATCGAATATCCCGATCCGGCACCGCCCGGCGAGGTGAGCCAATTTAACCAAATCATTGCGGACGTTGCAGCGGATTTGGTGATACCCCTGTGGAATCTGTGGGTGGGGCTGGCGCCGCTTCCCTCTTCGGGCGTCGGCAGCGATCAAGTTCACTTATCCGTTTCGCCTAACGGCGCCAATCAAACTGGGCCGGCGGACGTAGTTTTCGGCATGAACTACCGCAATTTGACCGCACTGGCAACGCTGAACGAGCTCGTCGACCTCGTTGAATTGAATGATCCCCCTGATCCAACTCCTCCCTATTTGCCCACGGGCCTCGCGCCGGCAACTTTTATCGACGACATCTACCAATCCGTTTTGCAAAGGTCGTCAGATGCGGAGGGGCAGGCACAATTCGGGCTTCAATTGGAAGCCGGGGTTTCGGCCGCGATGATCATTCAGGAAATATGGTTTGCGCCCGAGCACCGAGAGCAGCAGATCACGCAGTATTACGAAGCCTATCTCCACCGGCCTGCGGATGCCGACGGGCTAGCTTGGTGGACGGAACAATTTGCTCAAGGAATGACGGAAGACGAGGTCAGGGAAGCAATTCTGACCTCGAACGAATACGTCGATAGTCATCCTACGGAATCGACCTACATCGAGAGCCTTTATCAGAACCTTATGCACCGCATGCCGGCCAAAGTGAGGTGGAGATGTGGGAAGGCTTTCTGCAATCGGGACATTCGACGAGCGAACTTTGCACTAAGCTTGTTCAATCGAACGAAGCTCACAGTCTGGTGATCGACGGCTACTACGAGAGCTATTTGGCGCGATCCGCCGACGATCAGGGAATGCAGGCCGAACTCGCCCTATTGGATGATTCAACCAACGGAGACTTGCCCGTCGTCCAGTTGCTTCTAACTTCGCCGGAGTACCTGGCCAGGATCTAGAAACCTCAGAACCTAATCTCGAAGTTCAAGTTCGGTACACGGGCTAAGAACGTTCGCGAAAAAAGCGGCACAGACGCCTCAAATGCTAGGCGCTGTCCCTCTTTTATCCGAACATTATAAACGTTTCGCCACGCCCGGCTTCTTACCGCCAAGCCGTCAATTCTAAACTCAGGCCGTTGACGCCGACATTCTCCGTCTTCAGCGGCGTCGCGTTTTCGCCGTCCGCATTCACGAGAAAGATGGAGGTCTCCTTCCCTCGGCAAAACGGTCCATGTGCCGGGTCAAATTGACGTGCGCGATAGGCGATGCGAGCCCCGTCCGGCGACCAGCGTGCGCGGAGGTCCGTGTACCGGGAGTCGGTGACGAGTGCTCGAGGCAGCCCATCATTCAGGGACACAACCCACAACTTTTGGCTCTGGTTTGCCTGCTGCGAAACGTACAGGGCGCGTTTGCCGTCAGGCGCGAGCCGCACGCTGGCGACGAAAACACGCGTGTCGGCTGGGCTCAGACGACGAATTAGCTGGCCAGCCGGGGTGGCCGAGTGCAAACCCTCCCCCACGACCAAGAAGGTTTGGCCGTCCGCAGACGCAGCCCCAAAGCGCGTCGGTTGCTCGCTGCCCTGCGCGTTTTTGAAAGTCGGCAGCTTCACCGGCTTCTTGATCTTGGTTTCGAGATCGACCACGTCGGAGCCTTCTCGGCCGTCGGTTGGCGGACCGCCAGCAACGTGTTCCCACCAGTTCACGAACAGACGTTTGCCATCCGGCGAAAACTGCCAAGACTGCAACTCGCCTTGAGGTCGAGCATAAACTTCGACGGCCTTGAGTTCGGGATGTGTCCTATCCCAAAGGAGTACGCGATACGGCGGGAATGCGCCAACTTTAGTAACATGCGTGTAGCCGAAAGCCAGATACCGCCCGTCCGGAGACAACTCGGTTTTTTCAGCATCATAGGTCTCGGGGCTGTTAAGAAGTCTGGGAACGAACTGCACTTCCGGCTTTTCACCGTTCGGCTGGAGAGAGTGCAGTGCGACCCACCCCTGCTGATAGTAGATGCGATTGGGCTCGATGACCGCCGCGATGGGGGCCTCGAGTTGATACCCCTGAGGAACCTTCAAGCTGAACTGATCTCCCGGGAGCGGGGAGTCCCATTGGAATTTGTCGTAAAGAAGCCGCGTGTGCTCATCCTGGGCGAGGATTTGCACGGGCAGACCGGTTTTGGCGTTCACCCAAAGCTTGAACTCATCAGGAACTAGCCCAGACGGTTTTGGGTTGTCCTTCGACTTTTTCTGATAACCTTTAACGTTGTAAACCTGGCACGACTCGCCAGAGAGTTTTTCGTCAGGCAATCGATCGACTTGACCTCCAATCTCCTGTTTCAAATTACGCAGGCGATCGATCGGATCCTTCAACTCTTGCATGGACATTTCCGCTGGCGAGACCAACAGGCGAGCGACTTTGCGGGGCAAATCGAGCTCGAGTCCCTTGTGCAGTTTTGTGTCCATGGTTATGACGAGGAGGTTCGGTATCTCGAACCTGCGCCAGGTCCCCCTGGAGAGCCATTCTGGTCTCGAGCGCGGGTTGGCTGCCGAGTTTCTGATGCAGTTCGAAGCGAACCGACTGGGCCTTCTGGACATTCTCGATGACCTGAGCAAAGGTTAGGCCGGCATTCCGGTCCAGACTCCACAAGGCAACGGCGATCATGAGCACCGCCGCCACTCCGCTATAGCGCAGTACAGTAAACATGCGTTTCCTTCTTTCGGGTAACCGGACGATGTCCGGCGTTTGATCCAGATGATGCAAGGCTTCGATGGTCGACGCGATCACCCGTGCAGGAGGCCCCTCACTGCCCTGCGTGGCGCGCAAAGCAGCCAGGGCACGCTCCAACACGTCATTGACCGGTTGGTTGTTGCTCTCGCTCATGCTTGCTCCTCCTTTTCGATGGGCAATGTGGCCGGTGTTGGACGGTGCGCCTGCAGGAGATTGCGCAGACTCGCTCGGGCTCGATTGAGCAGCACCCCCACGTGATTCGCGTTGAGACGGAGTTGGTCGGCCACTTGCCGATAACTCAGATCATCCAACACGGCCAAGCAAAACACCTCGCATTGAAGCGGATCAAGCTTTGTGAGGGCAACACGCAGATGGTCGGCCAACTCTGCCTCTCCCGCTGCCTGCAAAGGGTCGACGGCCCTGTTGTCGATGACGCCGCCGTCGGCCAATGGCGCCAGGCGGTTATTGACCCTGTATCGGGCCCGTAGACATTCGAGTGCCCGCACGGTTGCTACCCGTTTGAGCAAAGGCGGCCAGTTTCGGATTGCTTCTTTCCTTGACACTTCCAGTCGCCGACAAAAAAGTCCGTTGGAAGCAGTCCTCTTCATCGGCCTCATTGCCCAGCAAACGGTGGACGGTCCGCCACACGATTGCTCCGTGCTCCTGCACAATGTGCGACCAGTTTGTCATGATTGGCGTTCCTTGGAACGGTTCACTGCGACCCGTTACCAGTCGCTAGGTAACGCTGGATTATTACAAGAAAAGCATTCAAGGAATTCAGTTCTCATGGCCCAGCTTTTGCTTGCTTATTTCTGGAGCGGATGCTTGCTGCACGCGGAGCCGAGTTTACGCCGGAGACAAAAAACGGCGTGCACCGGCATTTAGTGGCCTGGATTTCCAAAAAGCCGGCTCATCTCGCATCCATCTCCGCCCGGTAGAACGAAGGAGCAAATCATCATGAGGAAAACGCACAAGCCAGCGCAATCAACGCCGGACGCTGGTGTTGAAACCATACCCCCAGGAGCGACAAAGGCAGCCGCCGATCGACCGATCCATCGAGGCGGGGGCGCCCCGGGTAGTGGGGCGGCCCGCCATGCGACCAACGATATTGGCTCGCCAGACGAAACCTACGAAGCGGTCGACAGCAACGATCCGTTGGCGGAGCCGGGGTTCATCGAGACCGAAGCGCCGACGAGGGACCGCCGTATTCCGGTATCTCAGGTGGTGCGGTGGGTGGAACGCCTGCGGAGGGCAGAAGCTCCGGAGGCCAGGTCGAGCATCCGATTTATGTCGAAACTACGCATCGCGGCGACAGCACGATCGGTAGTCGACCTAGCCCAAGGCGGCAGCCGGTGGAGCGTCGCGGCAAGCCGAAGTGATAGTCTGCTTTTTCCTTGCGAATCTGGCTGCTGAGTAGGTCGGGCTAGCCGAGCTGGACAGCGGGGACTTCACGCATCTGCACGGCTCGCATTTGCTGAGTAGGTCCGGCGAGCCGAGCCGGACAGCGGGACCTACACGCATCTGCACTGCTTAGAACGCTAGAGAGGGATACTCCGCGGACCGGTGAAGTGCCCGCAGTGCCGCTCGGCTCGCGGCACCTACTTGATGCAAGGGCCTTGTCAACTCATGAATCTCTGCGCAGAATCCTTCTTCCCACGACGGCATTAGTCCCGGCCAGCTCGCGCTTGCACTCCGCTGAGTCACGCAATAGATTGACTAAGGTTTTGACCTTCGCCAAGCGGCAAATGCCTGCTCCTCAGACGGGAGTTGGTGGGGAAAAGCATGCGTTTGGATAATCGCGGGATTGGTATATCGGCTGTGCCCAGCCTTCCCAAGGCTGTGAGACGGGTTCGACTCCCGTATCCCGCTTCGTTCATTCATGTCCACGCGAAGCTTGTTGCATGCCTTACGGTTCACATCCGCAAAGCGCAAAGAACATGCCAAACCTGGCGCCATGCGAATCGCATTTGAACATGACGCCGAGATATAGCCCTGTGCTACTTCGCGGAGTTCGTCACGGACATTGTGCCAAATGACCGGGGAGGTCCGGCGATAGTCCATCACCAGCGTCGGCTGGCCGTCGAGAAAGCTCGTTGCAGGGTAAACTTCTGCCTTCACCGCCCGGCCGAAACGCCAGCGATTGATCAGCATGGTGCTGTCCGAATCGAAATCCTTCCCAAGCCAAATTGCTTGCGTTGCTTTGGAGCGCAGCTTAGCAAAGGCTTGATCGGGGGAATAAATCGCGCGACCCGTCAAGGTGCCCGTCGGGGGCCGACCGGGCGACGAGCCGCGGTACAAGGCATCCAACTCCGGCCAACTCAGTGCGCTTAGCCTCTGCAGGGTCAGGTCCGGATTCGCGACTACAAACGGCTGAAGCGTTTTGACATCCTCGCCCGATGACAATGCGATGCCCGAACAGAGCAAAAGAGGTAGAAAACCAATGGTCATGTATTTGGCTCAATCACGTTTTCAGTAGGAAATGCAATTCCGTTCGCGCCGCAGTGAATAGGCACCCTCCGAGGAAAATCGACCATGACGCCGCCTGCGCATCAAGGGATCTGCCTGGAACGAAGAATGAGTAGCCGCCAAAGCGCGGCATAAGCCGTGCGGTCGGATTCTTACCTAAAGTGAGCGACAGAGCGCACGTCCGCGCAAGGGTCTGCTCATCCCTTTTGCTTTGCGCCCGCGAACCAGCGGCTCTCAGCCGACGGAGCCGGCACTAACTGGGAATTTGCTGAACTGCAAGTGTATGCGCTGGGGGTTTTTCCAAGCTGGCATTGGTTTTGCCCCTGTTTTACTGCAAGTTCTCCCGACCGGCGGGCCGGGAGTTTTTCAATTGATGGTCTCAACGGGGAGGAGATTTGCCATGTGGCGAGGTTTGCTCTGCTTAGGAGTGGCGTTTGGGATCGCCAGTTCGGTTTTCGCTCAGGATCGGCAAATTAGACGTGACGACAGACAAGCCCGACGGGACATTCGCAGAGGCGAAATCGTCCGCGTGAACCCGGAAACGAACACGGTCGTGTTGCGTAACGGCATGGGGACAGCGGTAAAGGAATTCGAGTATCACGTCGCCCCGACCACCAGGTATTGGGGAACGGATCGCAGAGCGTTCAACGAGGGATTGCGCTACAACGGTTTTCGTCCGGGAACCACGGTTTGGTACACGCCGGGCGTAGGAGCCAATGCCGCCGTTAGCGACCTGTGGTTTGCGGACCCAAACAATCAGGTTACCGTTCAGAATGATGCCTATATCGAAGGCAAAATCGTCCGCGTTGACCCGGCCACAAACTTGGTTGTCGTGCGAACCAACACCGGCGAGGTCGAATACCATGTTGATCCAAACACGCGCTATTGGGGAACAGATCAGCAGGCGTTTACGACAGGTCTGCGCTACGAAGGATTTCGGGCAGGCGCGCCGATCTGGTTCCGCGTTGGCCCGGGCAATCGCAGCCATTTCATAAACGAAGTTCGCTTTCATGACCCGGCCGTGAAAGTCGAAATTCGGCACAAGTAACGCCAGCAAGAGTCTGCGGACGCGATCGGAATCGCGTCAAAGAAAGGCATTCGATCCTAGGATCGAATGCCTTTCTCCTTGCTAAAGTTGGGGGCCAATTCTTTGCCAAGGGCCTGAAAAAAACAGCTGGCAAAAAAATGTACGGCAAAAAGATAAATGCATTGCTTTATCTTTTTGCCGTACATTTTTTTGCCATGTTCATTTGCCGGTTTCAGTCAGGCCAAGATTCTTGTGCAGAATAAGGAGAAGTTCGGTAGTCTTGGTGCCGTCGGCGCGATTTGCGAAGCCCTTTTTGCTTCTTTCCCAAACGGGTAGATCATGTTTTTCGAATTCTCGGTCAAAGTGAAGGATCTGCAAAAGCGCCTCGGCGCATTCATGGATGAGCACATTTATCCCAACGAAAAGCTTTTCGCCCAGCAAATAGCAACGGGCGATCGCTGGCAGCCGGCAACAATCATCGAAGAGCTAAAAGCCAAAGCGCGAAAGGCCGGGCTCTGGAATCTCTTTCTGCCGGAACATGAATTCGGGGCCGGACTGACCAATCTCGAATATGCTCCGCTTTGCGAAATCATGGGCCGTTCGACGATGGCCCCCGAAGTTTTCAATTGCTCCGCTCCGGACACCGGCAACATGGAAGTGCTGGCTCGCTACGGCACGGCCGAGCACAAAGAGCTTTGGTTGAGGCCGCTGTTGGCCGGGCTAATCCGCTCCTGTTTTGCCATGACTGAACCGGATGTCGCGTCGAGTGACGCAACGAACATTCGCTCGCGGATCGAACGCAAAGGCGACGAGTACGTGATCAACGGCCATAAATGGTGGACTTCAGGAGCAGGCGATCCGCGCTGCAAGATCTGCATCTTCATGGGCAAGACCGATCCGGCCGCTCCTGTGCACAAGCAGCAATCGATGATTCTGGTGCCGATGGATCGTCCTGGCGTCCGGATCAAACGGCTGCTAACGGTCTTTGGCTACGATCATGCTCCGCATGGCCACGCTGAGATTCACTTCGAGAATGTGCGTGTGCCAGCTTCCAATATTCTTTTAGGTGAAGGCCGCGGGTTCGAGATTGCTCAAGGCAGACTCGGACCCGGCCGCATCCATCATTGCATGCGCCTGATTGGGGTGGCCGAACGTTCTTTGGAAACGATGTGCAAACGCGTTCAATCGCGGGTGGCGTTTGGCAAGCCTCTGGCAGACCAAGGCACGATTCGCGCCGACATCGCGATTTCTCGCATTGAGATCGAGCAGGCCCGGCTCCTCACGCTGAAGGCTGCCCACCTCATGGATACCGTCGGCAACAAAGAGGCACGGACCGAGATTGCGATGATTAAGGTCATCGCTCCAAGCATGGCATTGCGAGTCATCGACCGCGCCATCCAGCGCATGGCGGGGCAGGCGTCAGCGACGATTTCGACCTAGCCGCCGCTTGGGCCAATTCACGCACCTTGCGCTTGGCCGATGGGCCTGACGAAGTCCACGTGGAAACGATTGCGAAGCTGGAGCTGAAAAAGTACAGCGACACGGGAGAACGCCATGCACGTGCGTGACAAGGTGGTGGTCGTAACCGGCGGCGCTAACGGCATCGGCAGAGCGCTCTGTCGGCGGTTCGCTGCCGAAGGAGTGCGCGGAATTGTCGTGGCCGACCTCGATCCACAAGGCGCAGGCCAAGTCGCCCAGGAAATTGGCGGCATCGCCATGGCCACGGACGTTGCTTCGGAACCGGACGTTAAGCGTCTCGCGGAGCGCACCACGGAAACATTTGGTCGCATCGACCTCTTTTGTTGCAACGCCGGCATCGCCTTGGATGGGGGCATCGACGCGCCCGACGCAGACTGGCAGCGTATTTGGAGCATAAACGTGATGGCCCACGTTTATGCTGCTCGGGCAGTCATTCCCGGCATGCTGGCCCGCGGACAAGGATACTTCCTCCAAACGGCCTCGGCGGCAGGCTTGCTGACGCAGATTGGCTCTGCCCCTTACGCAGTCACTAAGCATGCCGCCGTGGCCTTTGCCGAGTGGCTATCGATTCGGTACGGAGACGAAGGTATCGGAGTTTCTTGCCTTTGTCCGCAGGGTGTGCGCACCAAGATGCTCTTGGAATCGGACAGCGGCATCGGGGCATTCTTGCGCGAAACCGCGTTGGAACCTGAAGCTGTGGCCGAGGCAGTGGTAGCTGGTTTGGCCGAGGAGCGCTTTCTGATTTTGCCTCACCAGGATGTCGCCAAGTATTTCCGCCATAAGGCCGATGACTACGATCGCTGGATTCGGGGCTTGCGACGCCTGCAAAAGAAAGTGGGAAAGAGCCGATGAGCGACTCCACGGCCCCGGTGCGACCTGGCGAAGAACTGCCCGTCGACCCATTGGCGGCCTACCTGAAGCAGCATCTTCCAGATCTCAGTGGGGCACTGAACCTCGAGCAGTTTCCCCACGGCCACTCCAATCTCACGTATTTGATTCGCATGGGAGCTAAAGAATTCGTGCTGCGACGCGCTCCCTTGGGCAACCAGGTGAAAGGCGCTCACGATATGGGCCGGGAGTACCGCGTCCTCTCGAAACTTTGTGCAGTGTACCCCCCTGCCCCGCGACCATTTTTGTATTGCGACGATGCAACTGTTTTGGACGCGCCCTTCTATGTGATGGAGCGGCGTCGAGGAATCGTCCTACGCAAGTCGCTCCCGCCGGGAATCACTATCGATCCCGAGACGGCTCAGCGGCTTTGCCATTGCTTGGTCGACAATCTTGCCGCTTTGCACGCGCTCGATTTCAAAGCTGCTGGCCTTGGGGACCTCGGCAAACCCGAAGGGTACGTTGGTCGTCAAGTAGCCGGCTGGATTGAGCGTTTTGCAAAGGCGCAAACGGACAAATTGCCGGAAATGGGCCGGCTCTCCAAATGGCTAACCGATACGATGCCCAAAGAGTCCGGCGCCGCCCTCATTCACAACGATTTTAAGTACGATAATCTCCTGGTCGACCCCGCGGATTTGACGCTGCATCATCGCCGTGCTCGATTGGGAAATGGCCACGGTCGGCGATCCGCTGATGGACCTCGGAACTACGCTAGGCTATTGGGTGGAAGCCGGCGACCCTCAGCCACTTTTGATGACCTCGACCGGCCCGACCTTTTTGCCGGGCAGCTTGACGCGAAAAGAACTTGTGGAACTCTATGCAGACAGGACAGGCCGGTCGGTGACGAACGCCGTGTTTTATTACTGTTTCGGGTTGTTCAAGATCGCGGTGATTATCCAGCAGATTTACGCTCGTTATGTGCGCGGCAACACTCGAGATGCTCGTTTTGCGCATCTGACGAACTCGTCAAGGTGTTGGCTCAGCAGGCCGATCGGACGGTGAATGCCGGCAAGCTATGAGTGATCGCCTCGAGGTAGCGGAAGTCGCCAGACTTCCGGAGACTTACGGTGCGAGGTGATGGCTACCAATAAGTAGCGGAAGTCGCCAGACTTCCGTATTCATCTCTGCGGTAAGCGTATAGCAATATCGGCATCGGAACTCTCACGAGTTCCGCTACGAATCAGGGGACCCAGAAGTGAGTGCGACCATTTCGTTGAAGGGCAAAGTGGCGATCGTCACCGGCGGCGGGCGCGGCATCGGCAAGGCGATCGCCAAGCATTTGGTGGAGGCCGGAGCCGGTGTGGCCATTGCCAGCAGGAAGATGGAAAACTTGCAAGCAACGGCCAAGGAATTTGCAGGATTGCCAGGAAAAATCGTGCCGATCGAGTGTCACGTGGGCCGGCTGGATCAGTTGACAAACCTGATCCGCGAAACCGAGAAGCAGCTCGGGCCAGTGGATATTCTCGTAAACAACAGCGCGACCAATATCGGTCAAGGACCATCGCTGGACGTCACCGACGAAATGCTCGACAAAATGGTGGAAATCAACATCAAATCCGCCTTAAGGTTGATCCGCCTTACCGTACCCAAAATGATCGAACGCCAAAGCGGCGGTTCGATCATCAACATCGCCTCGATAGCCGGGCTGCAGCCCCAGGCAAGCGGGTTGCTCTACAGCTTCACCAAGGCTGGGCTCATCATGATGACGCGAAGCTGGGCGCGAATTCGGCCCCCATGGCATCCGCGTAAACGCCATCGCCCCGGGGTTGATCCAGACTGATTTCAGCGAGTATTTCTGGAAGAACGACGAGCACCGCGGCAATCTGGAGAAGACCCAGCCGATCCGGCGTATCGGACAGCCGGACGAGATTGGTCACGCAGCACTTTACCTAGCGTCGAATGAAGCCTCATTCGTCACCGGTCAGGTTTTCGTCATCGACGGTGGAGCGTTGGCCTAGAATCGAAATCCATCTCGGGATGGAGAGTCGTGAACCCAGTGCGGCAAAGGCAACGCGGCAAATGGCCGCGTCTGCCTGTTATCAAGCCAAAAGCACCGCTGATCTAAGTTTCTGGCGGTGCGGCGGGTGCAACGTGATCCTTGGGCAATTCTTTGCTGCCGACAATCGTTAAATTGAGACCAATCTGCACGGACACTTTCTTGCCGTTGATGTCGATCATGGTCTTGCCGTTCAAATACCAGCCAAGCGAGCCGGTAGAAAACTCTTTGACGGCGGCAACCAGGTCCGTCCCGGCAATTTTGACATCCACGGGCTGTGCGTGAGATCGGAATTCGGCGCGGCTGACGGGACAGGTCGTTTTCTGAGCCATGGACGGCTTCCCCCAAGAAAGAACGAATCTCGCTGACGATCCCCAATAATGGTTGACGACGACTATAATAGAGCCCTGGCGGGTCCGTGACACCCTATCGAGTCAGCTTCGCATGAAAAAGGAAGGCAACCCACCGGCGGCAGCTGCCGGGCAGCGATTGTCGTTGCCTCTCTGGCAGGAAAAGCATGCTCCGCCTTTTCTCCCGGCGACTCGGGGGAAACTGGTAGTGCGCGGCTGGGATTCTGTCGATATCGTTTTCGTTACCGGCGACGCCTATGTAGATCACCCCAGTTTCGCGATGGCGATTCTAGGCCGGGTGCTCGAAGCAGCAGGATTCCGCGTCGCCATCCTGAGCCAACCCGATTGGCGGACTTGTTTGCCTTGGCGACAGTTCGGCCGCCCACGCTTGTTTTTTGCCGTCAGCGCGGGAAACATGGATTCGCTCATCAATCATTACACAGCCAACAAAAAGGTTCGCAACGACGATGCTTATTCGCCAGGCGGCAAAATCGGCTTGCGACCCGATCGAGCCTCCCTTCCTTATTGTCATCGCGCCCGGGAAGCCTTTCCCGGTGTGCCGGTGATCGCCGGCGGCGTTGAGGCATCTCTGCGCCGGCTAGCCGCATTATGACTATTGGAGCAACACCGTCAGGCGTTCGATCCTCTTAGATTCCAAAGCCGACCTGCTTGTTTTCGGTATGGGCGAGAAACCAATCGTCGACATTGCTCGCAAACTAAAATCCGGCGGTCGCCTGGAAGATCTGCGCGGCATGCGGAGTCGCTTATGCACTTGGGGCTAAAGAAAACCCGCCCGAATCTTTTGCCGGCAATCCGATGCTCACGCTGCCAAGCTACGAACTGGTGAAAGCGGACAAACTGGCATTCGTCGAAGCCACTCGGGTCATTCACCTGAACACCAATCCCCACAATGCAGCCGGACTGATTCAGTGGCACGATCGGCAAGCCGTAGTCGCCAATCCGCCCGCCTTGCCCATCACAACAGGCGACATGGACAACATCTACGACTTGCCCTATACCCGGCGGCCGCACCCGTCCTACACCGAGCCGATTCCAGCTTTCGAAATGATCAAGGATTCGGTCACGATCATGCGGGGCTGTTTCGGCGGCTGCACTTTTTGCTCGATCACGGCTCACCAAGGCCGGATTATGCAGTCGCGCTCGGAAGAGTCGGTTTTTGCGAAGTGCGGAAAATGGCCGAAGATCCCGAGTTTGCAGGAATCGTCAGCGACGTGGGCGGCCCTACGGCCAACATGTACCACATGCGTTGCTCGCGACCGGAGGTCGAAGCCAAGTGCAAGCGCCTTTCCTGTGTGCATCCCAGCATTTGCAAACTGCTGAACACCGATCATGGACCTTTGCTCGACTTATTGCGCAAGGCGCGCAACGAGCCGGGATTCGCAAGATCCTGGTTGCCAGCGGCATCCGTATGGATCTCGCCCAATTGGCCCCAGAATATCTGCGCGAGTTGGCGGCGCATCACGTCGGTGGACGCCTCAAGGTGGCGCCGGAGCACACCGACCCGGCTGTGCTGGAAGCGATGAAGAAGCCCTCTATCGATAACTTTGGAACGTTTGCCAGCGCATTCAAGAAAGCGTCTACCGAGGCGGGTAAGCCGAAGCAGAGCCTAGTGCCCTATTTCATCGCGAGTCATCCGGGGTCGGACCTTAACGCGATGATCGATTTGGCTGTGTTTCTCAAACGGAATGGCTACCGGCCCGATCAAGTGCAAGACTTCATTCCGGCGCCGTTCGACGTCGCCACTTGCATGTATTACACCGGCATCGACCCGTTCACTAAGAAGACGGTGCACGTGGCCCGCGATTTGAAGGATCGGCTGATGCAGCGGGCGCTGATGCAATTCTTCAAGCCGGAAAACTACTTCGAAGTTCGCAAGGCTCTTTTGACGGCAGGTCGAGCCGACCTCATCGGCATGGGCTGCGATTGCCTGATCCCCGCCGAGCCTCCTCCAGCGGCACTAGCCGCTCGGCGGCGCCGAGCCGTCGAAAGCGTTCGTAGCGACCATGTACATACAGTCCCCAACGGTGGGAGTGAAGGGAAAGCGGTCCCGAGTGCTCGCCCCCATCCACAACATCAAAGGCATGGGTATCGGCCCGACCGCAAACAAGCTCAGCGCCGTTCACGAGGTCGACCAGATCGACCACCCTCATGAAGTCCCAAGTCTATAAAGTCACCGGTGAAATGAGCGGCTCCACGCTGGCCGCTGCTTTGCGCCAGTGGCTCCCTGGCCAATCCTGGAAAGCGGTGCGTCAACTGGTGGCGTCGCGTCACATCCTCATCCGGGATGAGGTTTGCCTCGATCCTGCTCGCCGCTTGCCCGCAGGTGAATCCGTTGAGGTTCGCTCAGGTTCCGCCCCGCGACCGCTGAACGACGATGCCATTATCGTTCGCTTCGCTGACAAGGACTTGGTTGTCGTCGAAAAGCCTTCGGGGATGTGCACCGTTCGCCACCCGACCGAGCGCGATTGGCCCGAACACCGCAAAAGGCTTTCGGCGACGCTCGAAGACCTGGTGCCGCGCATCTTGGGGGCGCATGGAGAGTCGATCGTCGACCGATTCCAAGGGCCGGCTTCGTGTCGTGCAGCGCTTGGACAAGTTAACCAGCGGCCTGCTCGTGTTCGCCCGTAACGTTACGGCAGAACGCGGCCTGGGCCGCCAATTCCATGCTCATACCGTCATGCGACGCTATTTGGCGATCGTCGTTGGCACGCCGACCGTTTCGCGAGTCGCCACGAACCTGGCCCGCGACCGCGGAGACGGCCGGCGCGGCAGCACAACTGTCCCGGGGCTGGGCAAGCCTGCTGTCACTCATATTGAAATCCTGCAAACATTAGGCGGCTTCAGCCTGATCTCATGCCGGCTCGAAACGGGCCGCACGCACCAAATCCGGATACACCTCGCCGAGTCCGGACATCCCGTGTGTGGCGAACCGGTCTACCACAGGAGGCTTGATGGCAGTGTCATCGTCGATGACAGCGCCTCGCCGCGCATGGCTCTCCATGCCGCCGAATTGGGGTTCATGCATCCGACGACGGGAAAATCGCTGTCCTGGAGCATGCCCCTTCCTGCAGACTTGCAACAGTTCGTCGCGGCTTTGAAGAATAAGGCCTCGAGCAATCGCTCTGAATCGACCGAGCCGAACGGCCGCAAACCGCGCGTACGAGAAGTGTGAGCTGAGCGATGGAAATCAAATGGACCGATACTGACCCAGAAACCGAGGAACGGCGCTTCCTGCGAGCCGATCGGTTTGTGCAAGTGGCGTTTCGCGTCGCGGACCAAGCGAGGTGAGCAGTGGGATTGCAGTCTGACGCCGACCTTGATTATGTGGGAACACGTTCTCGAAACGCTCGAACGCCGTTATCGGCGACGAGACGGCGTGGGCGATGAGGACATTGCGGATGTCCAACGCATTGTGGCCGACCTGCAGCGGCGTTCTAGCGAACGAGAACAGCCCTGAGTCCATGATTGCGGTTGGCAGGAGGCAGATTTTATCGAAGGAACCGGTATCAGCAGGTAGTTTTCCAGCTTCGGGAATCTTGTTTTGAAGACAGTACGAGCTTTTGAATAAAGGAGAAGGGCTGGATTGGATTCGGGCGTTTGAAAGTTCCAGGGAGGGGGGCGATGACATCACGTTCTGAAAAACTCCGCCGCCGGCAGCACCGCAAAGACAAAAAACAGCGGAGATCAAATGGGCCGGTTCAACCTATTGCTTCACGTGTCAGGCGGCAAAACCAAGGTCAACGTTCTATCGGACTTTGGGCCAGCAACCGATGCCCATGAACCAAACGAGCAATAAAACAGCAGTTCGACGATTTGTGCAAGAATAGTCAGACCGCCTCGACTGGCGGATTCGGGCCTTAATTTTCGAACACACAAGAAGTCAAGCTATGAGCACGATTGCTCCGAAACGCGTCGTCACTCCCGCGGACTTGCTGGCCATGCCGGACGCGGCGTTTTACGAACTGGTTGACGGCGAACTGGTGGAGAGGAACGTGAGCGCATTGTCCAGCCGGGTCGAAGGTATAATCTTCAGTCTTCTCAATGTCCATTGTCAGGCACCGAATGCCGGAATAACTTGGCCGAGTTCACTGGGTTGCCGATTCTATCCCAATGACCCGGACAAAGTTCGAAGGCCCGACGTAACGTTCGTTCGCCGCGACCGATTTTCGCCGGAGTACTATCGGGACGGTTTTCTTACTTTCCGACCTGACTTGGTTGTAGAAGTCATCTCGCCCAACGATAATGCCACGGAAGTCGACGAGAAAATCGAAGAGTATTTGGCTGCAGGCATCCCGCTTGTTTGGGAAGTGAATCCCCAGACCCGTTTGGTGCAGGCGCACCGCAAAGACGGCTCAGCTTCCAGGCTCCATCCGTCGGATGAATTGACGGGTGAGGATGTATTGCCAGGCTTCCATTGTCGTGTTGCGGAGCTCTTCCCGGATGTGTAGACGGTCTCACCTTGGGCAATAATCGCCAAATTCACCAATTTGCCCGACCTTCCCGTTTGGCGAGCTCGCCAACTGCAAGCATCCACTACCTTCAAATGCCGCCAAAGCGAATTGACACGCGCAAACGTTTTTGCTAGACGTCCGCGCCTCATTGGGCTCATACCCAGGGAAGGGAACAGGGGTGTCGCCGAAGCAGTGCGACCCACTTCTTAGGTGGTAAGCGCGCGAGGCGTCGCTTGGGGGCAGGGCAGCGTGAAAAAGATCGTCTACTTATCTCCTCTCTATTTCAACGAGAAATCGTGTTTGGGAGGCGGTGAGCGCTATCCACTCAACTGCGCTCGGGGTGTCGCAGAAGCATCCCGGGGCACTTGTACCGTCGAAATCATTTCCTACGACAAGAAACCGGCCAACCACGAATTCCAACCCGGCGTTTCTTTGCGGCTGCTGCCTGCTGCGAAATTTGCCGATCCACTGAATGTGCTGTCGTGGGATTTGCCGGCCGCTTTGGCGGAGGCCGATCTCGTCCACATTCACCAGGCGGCGATGCGCGCCAGCGAGGTGGCGCTTTGGGTCGCCAAGCTGCAAGGCAAATTAGTTTGTGTTACCGATCACGGCAGTACCACGAGCAATGTCGGCACTTACCAAGATCGCTTGGAAGTCACCGACCGCATCGTTTGCTATTCCGATTATGGAGCTTCGCTCTTTCACACGAAAACGCCTATTGAAGTGATCAAAGGCGGAGTCGATTGCAGTTTTTTCAAGTTGCCGTCCGAGCGGCGTCAACGCGATCGCATTCTTTACGTCGGCCGCTTGGTGCCGCACAAAGGCGTCGATCAGTTGATCGAAGCGATGCCGAGCGACATGCTATTAACCGTATGCGGTAGGCCCTATCACAAAGCGTATTATGCCAAGCTGAAAGACCTCAGCAAAGGCAAACGCGTCGAGTTCGTAACCGACGCGGACGATGCAGCCATCCGCTCGCTTTACCACCGGTCGTGGGCCAATGTTTTGCCGTCGCTGTACGAAGATTGTTATGGTCAACTGCAGCCCGCACCGGAACTAATGGGCCTGACGCTGCTGGAGGCCATGGCGTGCGGAACGCCCGCCATTTGTTCGAACGTAGGGGCCATGCCAGAATTCGTTCGCCATGGCGAGACCGGCTTTGTTTACGACAATCTCGAACAGCTAACGGATTACTTGGACTATTTGCGCGAACGGCCCGAAGTGGCGGAGCAAATCGGCCAGCGAGCCCGACAGGTGGTCGAGCGCGAGTTCGATTATCGAGTAGTGGGGCGCAAGTTGCTGGGACTGTACGAACGGATGACCGGTGGCAGGGCGATGGAGGCAGCAGCGTGAAAATCCTGACCCTCACCAATATCTACCCGCCTGATTTCATTGGCGGCTACGAATTGCTTTGTTCGCAAGTTGTCGACGTATTGCGAGCCGGCGGACACCAGGTGCAGGTGCTCACCTCGGCGCCCCGCAAACCCGCGCCGCCTTTAAGCCATGTGAGTCGCGAATTCCGATTGGGCACGATCTACGAAGGGCCAGTGATCGAAAAGATCAATATCTACGCTCGGCGCTCCACGGAAATCGAATCGAAATATATCAGCGCTTTCAACGTGCATGTGCTTTTGGAGCATCTCGAACGCTTCGCACCGGACGTCGTATATCTTCACAACCTGGTTGGCCTCGGCGGACTGGGGATTCTGGGCTGCCTCAAGCACCAAAAGATCCCTTGGGTTTGGCAGCTCGGCGATGCCGTGCCCTATCACTTGTGTAGCACACAAACTCGTGTAGGTTATCCCGGTGAAGAATTCTGGGGGCGGCCGGAACCCGGCCTGACCGCCGCTTTTTCCCAACTGGTCGAAGGGGTGTTCATCTGCTGCAGCAGCCGTTTATTGGCGGAAATCGCCGGTTACGGCATCGACCTCCGCGGTCGGGTGGAAGTGCTCCCTTACTGGTTCCACGGCGTGCGCTCTACCGATCGAGCGCCGCATCGGGAAGGCGGCACGCTCCGCATCGCTGCCGCAGGGGCCTTGGGGCCTCACAAGGGAACAGATTTGCTCATCGATTCGGTCGCCGCACTGCGCGATAGCGGCCGAGACAATTTCTCGCTCGACCTCTATGGCACGGTCGATTCGCCTAAGTGGCAAGTGCTGATCGATAAACACAACTTACGCCAACAAGTGACGCTCCATGGAACGCGTCCACAAGCAGAATTGGCCCGCGCCTATCGCAGTTGTGATTTGTTTGCGTTTCCGACCTGGAGCCGCGAACCCTTCGGAGTGGCGCCTTCGAGGCAGCAGCCCAGGGCTGCGTTCCGGTTTTGGCCCATTCATGCGGCATCGCCGAATGGATGATCCATGGCGTGGAATGCCTGAAAGCGGAACGGTCTATCGAAGGATTCACAACAGCTTTCGCCGAGGCCTACGATGGCAAAATCGATCTAAATGTTTTGGGATCACGCGCTGCCAATCTCGTATGGCGCGATTTTCACATTGAGGCGATTGCTCCGCGTATCGAGCGAATTCTTCAAGAAACCGCGCGTAAGCCGCGCTCGGGCGCGGGTAGACCAGATGAAGCTTATCGTCTCGCCATTCTGGCCGAAAAAACCGCTATCGTTCTTGGACAGGAAACCTTGCTCGTAGGCGGCTCGGCATAATTCGAACCAAAGTCGAGGAAATGAGGATGAGTAGCCAACCCCTCGTAAAATCGCTTTTTCAGGCCGATGCCGGCTTGACGGATCGGATCCTCCGACCGTTTCGCATCGTATTGGCCAAATTACTGCGTCCCATGCTGTGGCGCGAAGAAGAATTGATTGGCTCCTTGGAACTTCATCTCGAGCAGATCCAGCAGCAACAACGTCAGTTGGCTGCCCTGGTGCGCCAAGTACGGCCCAGACGACACCCGAGATCGCTTGATTGCCTTCGAAGAGCGAATTCAGCAACTCGAAGCGGAGTCAGCCCGCGGCAGCCGATGATACTCGGCAAAAAGCGCTCAACGCAACGAGTGCGGGCGCACACTGGGGGTGTAGCGCCAGAGCTATCGCAACGGTGCAGGGGGAATGCGCTAATGGGGCACTTTTCTTATTACGAACGGATTCCGCAGGCAACAAATTTTCGAGGTCAATTTGCCAAGATCGCGCAGGATCATCCGCCGCATTTGGTGGCCTGAATTCCTGGCCCAAGAAGTTCGTTTCCAAAAGATCTACGACGCCATGCAGGCGGTGCGCCGCCGAACACCGCCGCCTGGACGCGCAAGCATGCTTGCGGCTGGCGGTAGGACGGCGTCTCGACTTCATGGACAAAGCCATTGCCAGTCTGCAATCGCCACAGATCGCCAAACATGGCTTACGCTCCAGCGTTGCCGAGTTGCCGCGCGCTCGCTGCGCTGATTCGACCAGCAATTGACCAACACGCGAAACCATCGAAGAAGCCGCGCGACCTTCGGGAGTCCAAGATTCCCATGCTCAAAGGCGCAGTAATTATCTTGCTTGCCTTGGCAGCGTTCGCGCCCTGGGGGCTTTGGCTCCAACGACACTATGCACACCTCGCGGCTGATCCGAAGGAGGAGCAGGCCCTTTTCGCCGTGCCACAAGAATGCAGGCCAGAACCCGGCGAAAGACTCATCTATCTATCCGGTTTACTCTTCATCCCCGTGTTGATTTTTGTCTTTGCTCGACTGAGTCTGCACCTACACTTTTCGGACCGGCTAGCCCTCGCTTGGCCGGGAACTTTGGGGCTCTGCTTGCTGGCTGGAGGATTGGTCTGGTTCGTCGCATTCGCCACCAGCGGCGATAAGGACGACGCCGGCAACGGGCACTATCACCTACGATTCAACTACTTCCGCGAGCATCCTGCGGCACTCCTATTTGTCCCGTTATTGGTGGCCGTTGCTATCAGATACTTGCCGCGCCGCGCCGTGGCCGCCAAATGGTATTGGCCGCTGGCCGGCGTCGTCGTGCTCGCGCTTGGGCGGCCTCCGTTTTCTCCGATCGATGGTTTTATGCGAACCAATGGCATTTCAATGCGGTGTTCGATTCCGTTGTGCGCGTCTATCTCGGCAAAACGTTGTTAGTCGATTCGACGAGCCAGTATGGACTATACGCCTGGTTCTTGGCCCCGTTGTTTCGCTGCATTGGCTTGTCCGTTGCCAAATTTACCTTCGTCATGGGCCTGCTTTCGGCCGTTTCGTTCTTCATGATCGGCGTTTTTCTGTGGCGGCTGATGAGTCATCTCCTGCTCGCAGTTGGCGGATTGATCGCCACGTTGTTCAACGGGTGGATGTTGTTTCTGACCGTCGAAGGGCCGCATCGCGGCGCTATCTTGATCTTTATTTCCAATATGTGCCTCTCCGCTTACTGCTTCCGGCCACGTTATTGGGCCTGGGAGCTTGCTGGCTGCACGCGCCGACAAGGGCGTTAGGGCGGCTCATTTGGGCTTTGTTGGCTTGCGGGCTTCTGTGGAATCTCGATTCCGGCACTCCAGCCTTTATGGCTTGGGGGCTTACTCTGCTCTATGTCGAACTCGAGCCACATCGACCCAGCGGTCGGCTGCTTCGAATCGCGCGACGAATTCCTCACAGCATGCTTGGCCCTTGGGAGCGTCTTGTTCCTGTACGCGCTGAGCTGTCGTTGGACGGCGGGTGCATGGCCCGATTTTTCATTGCTCTTTCGTTCCCAATACATTTTTTATGCTCATGGATTTGCGATGCTGCCCATGCCTTGGCCGGGAACCTGGATGGCTGTCATCGCGACTTATCTCATGGGATTGGCTTTTGCCGCATTGGCACATTCCCGAGGCTGCGGCAACTCAAAGACGCGGCGCTGCCTTTCTGGTTTCCGTACTTGGCTTGATGCTTTTCAGTTATTACCAAGGTCGCAGCCATCGTGCCGTGTTAATACTTGCCTGGTGGCCCATTTTCCCCCTCATGACGCTTCTGCTCGACAGCCTATTCGAGCAAAGACCGGCCCTGAAGTGGCGTATGTTGCCGGCGGGATTGATCGGCTGCCTTCCGGCCGCCATCCTGCTCGGCTCGACTGCCAGCTTCTTCGAAAACTTGACGATGGTGGGCGATTATGCGGGTCGCCAGCTTGGCTGCGCAGTTTATTCGGAACCGGATTCGTTCGATAATGATGCGGCAGTAATCGGCGCATTTTCGGGTGCGGGCAAGCCAATCTGGATCATTTCTCCACGCGAAGCGGATCTCCATTTAGCGACGCGGCACACTGAACTGGCTCCCTGCTCGTTCAACGAACTTTTGTTGATGGCGGACTATCCGCGGCTGGCATACAAGCTGGAATCGCAACCCGAAGCGTGCATCTGGATCGACCGAGTTTTCTTCGAGGCAGCTCTGCCGCAACATCAGGGAGTGCGCTCGTCGCCGATCTGCTAGCTCGCTCGTACGAGCCAATCGCCGTTGGCGAACATGGCTGGCTGTTTCGCCGACGCAAGCCGAGAAATCCCCTTGAGATGATTTCAGTGGTCCTCAAGGAACGCTAGCGGGCAGCACCGTGAGGTTCCGAAGGCGAAATACCATTTGTCGAGAGTCCTTAAAATCGGCAATTGGTTTCCCATCGCATTCGAAGCGAAGCAATGTGAAACCTGGTTCAGCGTTCAGGCGAAGATGAAACCGTTGACGCCCGTACCCGATCAAGCACTTTAAGTGGCCGGTAGCGTAAATCACATCCAGATGTACCGGTTCCACCGATAAGCGGTCGGCGTCGAATTCCATTTCTACCGTGCGCGGAAAGCCTTCGGAGTTAGTGAGTATCAGGTCCGCTCGCGCTTCGGCCCAACGAAATGCTCCGTCCGGCGGTCCCTCTTCAGATAAGAATCCCGTCCCAAATAGCGGTAAGATCGGGCTCGACATATCGGCGGCAGCTTGGCGCCAGTGACTTTCTGAAATCTGCGCCTTCAGCTTTGCTTTGAATGCCTCCAATGTAAAGGAAGACCAGCGGCCATCGTCGCTTATTCGAGGCGATTGGGAGAGCAGCAAGCTTAGAGCCTGCTCTAGTTTTTCCGCGCTATCTTCATAACCACAGCGGTCGATGACGATCCCTTCAAATCCCATTGCAATTAGCGTGGGTAGCATTCTAGCCGGCTCGAGAGAGGAAAGCATGTGGACCAATGCGTCAGCCGGACGGCCGCGAAAGGCCCCGAAACTCCAGCGCAACGCATGGGAGACCAAATACGGCCTTAGATGGTCATAGGCCTCACAACTGCCGAAGGATAGGGCCTCGGGAAAGGCCACATAGGGCAATTGAAGCACCATGGCCCCAGGAGTCAATTCACATTCCAAAGCACCTACAAACGCTGCGTCCGATGCATTGCCATCTGCGAGACCGGCGTACTTCGGGACCATAAGGGGGCACGTCTGATCCCAGATGCCGAAGCTTAATAGCCCCATTAAGGCGCCGATGTAGAGAACCTTGCCCCAGGGCCTGTTTGCCAAGTGCCTGACAAGTGGATCGATAGCAAGTGCTGCTCCTGCCAATGCGATAAATGCCACAAAAACACTGATGCGGTTATAAGCCCGAATCCAACTAGAGACAAAGAGGCTGAAGAGAACGCCGAACCCGCCAATCGTGCCGAGCAGTATGGCCCCAAGATTGAGGATGGCCAATGTGTCGAGTGCCGCGCCGTTGGGGATTGGGATGAGCGCACTTCCGGCACAGCAGATGAACCAGTAGGAACAAAAACCCTCCGCTGGCGAGCAAGCCCAAGCTCGCATCGCAGTTTTCATTGTTTAGTATGCCGCCGGAAAGATAGTAATCCTTCAAGCGTGCCAAGTACGCAACTCTATGGCCGTCGATTGGCAGCAGTAAGTGTGCCAGTTTCAGACCCAAGAGTTCCGCATCGGAAGCATTGCGAATCACTGCCTCCGGATTGAGCCCATTGTGCACTCGATATGAAATCTGCGGCGCCAGATGAAGGAGAACGGCTGCGCTCGTGGTCAGGCAGATAAGGCCCGCCGTTTTCAGGCCAATCGAACCGCGGCCCTGGAGGAGTGCGTATATCCCGGCGAGCAAGAACAAAAAGCAGCCGAAGAAGGCATTATAGATGCCCGCACCGCCTACAATGAAGCAGAAAAGGACCAGTCCCAAGATTCCGATCGGTCGCTTCCGCAGAGGCGGACGATTATCTCGAACCGATCCTTGACCCAACCGAATCACCAGCAGTACTTGAAGGGGCACGAGGTAATAGGAAGCCAATAACACATGACTCATGCATCGAAACAAGTGAAAGGGCAAGAATGCGTACAGGATGCTGCCAACTAGCGCCAAGCCGGAGTCAATTCCCAGACGCCTCATCGCAAAGCATGCAGTACAGGCGATCAAAGGGAATTGCAACAATATGTACAAATTGAACAGCAAGCCCGGCGCATGGACAAAGATGCACAAGAGCCGGATCGTAAAGAAATGGACATCATCGGCCATGGGAAAATCGTAGAGATCCGATCCCCATGGTGCTCCCAGGTCCGGGTTGTGCAGGAACCAACCATGGTCCTGAATGGATTTCATCCAAGACTGGGCCCAAGGCTGTCGCCGTGGTTGCAAAGCGGCACGCCAAGATCTGCTTCCCAGAGCCGCAGGACACAGACGAGAATTGCGAGAGTCAAGCCGCAGATCAGGGGATAAGGAGCTGTGCGAACTCCAAGTTTCCGGAACCAACACCAAAGTACCTTGAATATTCTTGCAAAAAATCCCGCTGCTAAGCGCCGTGCGAATTTCCTATATCTTGGCTGCTCCGATCCCGATCAGCGAGCTGCAACGGACCGGCATTGCATTGAGTTGCAGGAGGCAAGGAAGCCATAACATCGACCTCCCTTGAATCGAGCTGAGGCGGCAATTTATACCCTTGCATCAACTAGGCTGAAATCTGCGATCCGGGCTCCTCTCAGGCTGCCCGTCGAAGGCCACGAACTTGGTAGACAAAATCACCAATAACATCGGCGACATAGCCGAGCATGGCCTCGTCGAGACCGGGATAAACGCCCACAAACAAGGCATCGCGCATGATTTTGTCCGAGACCGCAAGGTCGCCCACGACGCGGTGAGCGCGTCCGCGAATGCGGGCTGCCTGAGCAGGTTCCCGCCGAATAGGAGGCGCGTCTGGATCCGGCGCTGTTCCAGATGTTTGATTAGTTCGCGGCGCGTAAACGGGACGCCATCGCGGAGCGTCAACAAAAAGCCAAACCAGCTTGGGTCACTGGCGGGTGTTGCTTGGGGAAAGTGAAAGAACTCCTCGAACGGTGACAACAGACGCATCAGGCAGGCATGGTTGGCACGGCGTGCCGCGACGAAGCTGTCAATCTTGCGAAGCTGTTGGCGGCCAATGGCGGCCTGCACGTCCAGTGGTTTGAGATTGTAGCCCAGGTGCCGGAAGATGTATTTATGATCGTATCCCGCCGGCAATCCGCCGGCTTGCTGTTGGAAACGCCGGCCGCAGGTATCATCCCTTCCCGACGGACACCAACAGTCGCGCCCCCAATCTCGAAAGGAGGCCGCTATGCGACGCAATCGCCCCGAATTCGTCAGGACGGCGCCGCCTTCCCCCATCGTTAGATGGTGGGGGGATAGAAACTTTGCGTAGCCATGCAGCCGAATGTTCCGGTTCGGGCGCCGGCGTAAGTGGCTCCCAGAGCATCACAATTGTCTTCGACTAACAAAAGATTGTGACGCCTGGCGCAATCCATAACCGCGTTCAGATCGAACGGATTGCCCAAAGTATGGGCCATGACGATGGCACGCGTTTTTGGCCCAATGGCGTCGTCCAGGTCTTCAATGCGGACGTTTGCCGTTTTGAGGTCAACGTCCAGAAAAACAGGGATGCACCCGTACTGCAGAATGGGCGCCACGGTAGTCGGGAATCCTGTAGCGGTTGTGATCACTTCATCGCCGGGTTGCAAGCGCTCCTTGAAGTCGGGGCTCGTGAGGGTCGCAAATGCTACGAGATTGGCGCTCGATCCGGAATTGACCAAGAGGGCATGACGAACGCCGACGTATTTGCTTAGTTCCAATTCGAACCGGTCGCCTTCGCGTCCCAAGGTTAGCCAAAAGTCGAGAATTGCCTCAACGCCGGCTACCATTTCCTCTTCGTCAAAGACGCGACCTCCATAGGGTACAGGCGTTTTTCCAGGCTCAAAAGGAGTGGGGCGATGCCGCTGGTGGTAATACTCGCGGACGAGTTCGAGAATTTTATTGTGTAACTCTGCCCACATAGTTGCACCACTCTCAACACTCGATCGTGGCTCGATTGGCAAGCCCCGTCAAGCGGCCTTTAAGCGAAAACTCGCGGGACCAGCGCCCATGAACTGGGTCACTCTGGCAGCGATGTCATCGATGCTAAGCCCCTGTTGGCGAATCAAATACTCGTAGCTGCCGCAGCGGTTGAAAAATGGATTAGTCACGCCGATTCGACAGATGTGCGCCTCGAGCCGTCTGGGCGGCAATCTCGCAAACCAATGATCCTAGGCCGCCTTCGAGAATATGTTCCTCCACGGTAACCACCACCTTCATGTCGTCGACAGATCGCCCGCACCTGTTCCTCATCCACCGGCTTGAGGCAGGGCACGCTCCAAACCGCGCTTCTCGGCCAGCGACGCGCAACCTTTAGAGCTGCCGGCGCCATCGATCCTGTCGCCAACCAAGCGATTGCGCCAGTGCCGTGACGCAGCTCGAGCAGCTCACCCGACATTATGGTAATAGGCCCTGGATGGACCTCATCCAGGTCGCATTTGCCGATGCGCAGATAGGCTGGTTTTTCGCTGTCGAGCGCAGCCGGGCGCATGCCTGCATCTCATGCCGATCCGCGGCAGAATAAATGGTCATTCCCTGCAATGCACGCAAAGCCGCTATGTCTTCACAGCATTGATGACTAATTCCCAGATGCGCATATACCAATCCGGCTCCATCACCCAGAAAGACAACCCGGCGGTTTTCATAACAGACGTCCAGCTTGATCTGCTCCAACATGCGCATCGGAATAAAGGACGCAAGCCCGTAGACAATCGGCCGCAGCCCCGCCTTCGCCAAGCCTGCCGCCACGCCGACCATGTTTTGTTCTGCAATGCCGCAATTGAGGAATTGATCGGGAAGTGCGCTGCGAAATTCGTCGAACAACGCATACCCGTGATCGCCGCTCAGCAGGACGATGCGCTCGTCTTGCCGAGCAGCTTCCAATAGGCAGCGGAGTAAGGCTTCACGCACGATAAATTCCCAAGAATCAAAGCTTCAGCCCAGCCACCGCAGCCTCATACTGACCCTGATTCAACCGGCCATAATGCCAGCGATTGTCGTCTTCCATGAAAGAGACGCCCTTCCCCTTAACCGTCCGCGCCACCAGGGCGCTGGGGCAGGCGATTCGCTTCGAATGAGTTCGCGCAACTGGCAGCTTAGCGCCGTTTCATCGTGGCCGTCCACTTCGGCGGTATTCCAATCGAAGGCAGCAAACTTGCCGGCGATCGATCCGAGCTGCATGACCTCAGCCGTGCGGCCCAGGGCTTGATGACCATTGGCGTCGACGATCACGGTGAGGTTGTTCAAGCGGTGGTGTGCGGCGAATAAGGCTGCTTCCCAAATGGGCCCGGAGTTCAGTTCGCCGTCTCCCACAATGGCGAAAACGCGCTGCGGGCTCCGTAGCCGTTTGCATCCCAAAGCTAGGCCCACCGCAATCGGCATCCCATGCCCGAGCGATCCCGTGGTCGCCTCCACTCCTGGAACGTGAGCGTGAGCCAGCCCGTGAAGGTTGCTGCCGTCGGCAAAATACCTGGCCAGCTCCTCGTCTCGAATCCAGCCTAGTTCGTGGAGACAGGCATATTGAGCCATGACCCCATGGCCTTTGCTCAATACCAAATAATCGCGGTTCGGATCGTTTGGGCCATCGTTTCCTAGGCGCAAATGTTCGCGATAGAGAACGGCCAAGATTTCCACCAACGAAAGAGCGCAACCGATATGAGCAGTCTGCCCGCGATAGGCCAGGCTCAGAATGGTTCGCCGCAATACGCGCGAATCGAATGCTCGCTTGACGATTTACCATAAGCACCATTGTTTTCATTGGTGTTCATGCGGCGTGACAGTTTTCTTGGATGCTGCGTTCGTTGCCGATTCTCCGCATCGGCGGGAAATGTCTGCCAAAAGGGCTAACTGCGATTTCCCTGAACTTTCCTCGCGACATTCTCGACCGGAATGTTGCAGGATTCCTCGATGACATAAAGGGGGCGCTGCTGCGTCTCCCAAAATGTCCGCCCACATACTCGCCCAGGAGTCCGGTGCATAGCAACGTGGCCGCAAGCTGGATCAACAAGAGAAAGGGGGTCAAGCCAAGCCCAGTTCGAGCCGGCCGTTCGGGAGATAACAGTCAAACAACCCAGGAACAACGTTACCCGCGAGAATGGTTAGCCCCAACATCGTGCAAACTCGCAAGCGGGCCAGAGAAAAGCCCGTCACGGCGTTGCCGGCAAGATTGAACATTACTGACAAGGAGGCTTTGCTTTTTCCCGTCAATCGCGGTCGGCGTTCATAGTTCAAGGGACAGCTCCGGAAACCGATCCAGTGCGACAAGCCTCGCAAATAACGAGACCTTTCCGAACATTGATTCAAAACATCAATCGCCCGACGCGAGAAGAAGCCGAAAATCGGTGGCGTTGGGAGGAACCGGCGTACCGAGGCGAATTGGGCCAGAAATCGATAGATGAGTTTGGCGCCCTACGATTTCCAAAATGGTTCGTGAGCTCCGCGCTTCCAGTACGCCATACACCACATCGTGGCCTGCTTCCCAGCGAGCCAGGAAATCGGGGATGCGCTCCGGCGGATCCTGGAGATCGCTGAAAAGAACTATGGCTGCATCGCCCCGAGCCATGCGGAGTCCTGCGGCCAACGAACCCTCGACAGAAAAATCGCGGCTCAGCCGCAGATAACGCCAGCGCGGATCTCTGACGGCACAGATCGCGGCCAATCGGGGCGTGCCATCCGTGCTGGCGTTGTCCAAGAGCAAAACCTCATAATCGTAGGGCTGGCCGGCGAAGACGGCACTGACCTCATCGTAAACTCGTGGCAAATTAGCAATTTCGTTACGAGCCGGAACGAGCAACGTGATGAGCTTTCGCTGTGAATGTTTCTCAGTCTTCTGGGGATTGGCCCGAGCTTCCTTGCACCGCGGTTCCTCCGTATCAAGCTGCGACTCGTATCCGGCGTGCGAGTTCCCACTCGCCAGCCCAATCCGACGCGCGCATCTCGAGAAATCGCCGCTCGGAACGCAGGTTCGGATGCGCGCTCGTGTTCCACCCAACGCGTCCCTTCGGGCTCGACAAGCTTCACCAGTGGAATCCGCGAACCACCCGGAATCCGCAGCGTTCGTAGAGACTGCACAGCCCGGAGATTGTCCGCGAAGACTCGCAAAGCTCACTTTCTTCCAAACCGAGATCGTCCGCGGTCCAGCGCATCAGCGTGCGCACGCTCGCCTCCATGAGTCCGGCATCGTACCCGGACGCCGCGCACCACATTGTCCAATTCGATGCCCTTTGCTGCCACATCCAGATGGAAGAGACCCGAGGTGACCGAGCCTGACGCCGTCGTGATCGCCGCGAACCCAAAAGAGGATCCGATCGGGGATGGCAAGGACCTTGTCGGCCAACCAGTTTCGCGTGCCCTCCAAGGTTATGGCGAATTGTGTGGGAAAGGAGTCTTGTGCGGCTTCGCGCCATTTGGCGAGAAGATCGACCAAAGGCGGCTGCTCGTGATCCACAGCGGTTACCGGCTCGAGACGCCGCTGCCTGATGGCCATTGAGAACCACAGGAATGGCGGTTCTCCAACCGCTTGGCTGTTCCTTGTGGTGGCGAAACAGGGCAAGAATGCGTCGCTCTGAAGTCCACGACATGGTTTTCTCCTGGTGCTAACGTTCCTGCCGAATCACGCCGCTGCTCGTTTCCTGCTGCTTAACGTTTCGCGGAGAATTGCACAGATGTAATCGACGTCGCGTTCCACTAAATTGTGGCCGCTTGGCAGATTGATACCCCTGCCGGCGACCTGGTAGGCAACAGGGTTCTGTTCTTTGCGACTTTGATACATCGGCATGGAACTCAGGGGCCGGAAAATGGCCGCGAATCGATCCCCGATTGCTTCAAGACCGCCATCACGTTGTCGCGAGCCACTCCGCTGCCTTCCTCCAACACGATCGAGCTCATCCAATAGGTGCTGCGTGCCCACGGACGCTGGGCATTGAGCTGCACCCCGGGAAGGCCGCTCAAACGCTCTCTGATACCAACGAAAAATCAGTCGTTTCTTTTCCACCAACTCATCCAAACGTTCGAGCTGGGCTAGGCCAAGCGCTGCCTGGAGATTCGACATCTTGTACTTGAAGCCGACAGTCGTGTTCTTGGTCGGGTCTTTGGGATCGCGCCCGTGATCGCCCAGGAAGCGCATGCGTTCGAGCAGCGTCTCATCGCTGGTGACGAGCATGCCGCCTTCACCTGTCGTCAAGATCTTGGCGCCTGGAAACTGAAAGCAGCCACGTCGCTGAGCCCGCCGACGCGTTTGTGATTCACCAGAGGCGCCCAGCGCGCGGGGCTGCGTCCTCAAGCACTCTGAGACCGTGCTTCCGGGCCAGTGCTGTCAATGCCACCATGTCGGCCGGGTGGCCATATAGATGCACAGGTGCGATCACTTTGGTTCGCGGCGTAATGGCCCGGCGGCGCTGGCCATATCCATGCACCAGGTGTCGGGCTCGACATCGACAAAGACTGGCTTGGCCCCGCAATAAGCGACGGCGCTGGCCGTGGCAACCCAGGTTATTTCAGGAACGATCACCTCGTCGCCCGGCCCCACGCCCAGGGCAAGTAAAGCCAAAGTGCATGGCGCCAGTGCAGCTCGAGGTGCTCAGATGCGAACCGCGTCCCGATCGCTTTGGCAAACGCCTGTTCGAACCGAAGCAGATAGCTGTTCCAATTTTGGTTCCAACCGTGGTTGACTGCATCGATGACGTAATCGATCTCTCGGCTCGTGATCGAAGGCCCCGCGGTTAGGATGGTTTTTCTCTGCATAGGTCTGTTGCCGGCCTTTGTGGCAGTTGCCTGGTTGCGAGGCTCTTCCTCGTCTGAAATGTCTCCAAGCATAGCTCTTATAGCAACGGTCTTTTCTGCGGTCAAGCGAGCCTGAGGAAAGCTCAATAGGCTATCGAATTGCCGCAGAATATGCGAAGACGGCAAGCAGGGCAATTTGGTTGGGTCAGGTTTTTTCAGAAGTGTGGCGACAAGATTTTCAGGTTTCCTGCCCCGTTTTTTTCGGCAACAAAGGTCGGCCTTCCAGGTAGGACATGATGTTCAGGAGGAGATCTCGACGCTCCATTTTCATGTGCCGGCCTGGAGCTTGTCTTTGGCCCGGGCAGCGTAGGCTCGCACCTGCGCATTGAGTCGTATTGCTGCAACTCGCTGAGAGTATGGAATTGCCGCGCCGGGCCGCACGGCCATTTTTGACCGTCGCCAAGATCGCCTCGCAGCGCACGCTGGGATCCCGATCCTTCAGTACGTCGATGACCACAGACATGACACTTGGATCAGTTGTGCAAGCATTTCCAAGCTTGAAAACCGCTTTCCTGCGATGCTTGGCATTCCCGTTTGACCGAATTGACCCAATAGCTACGGGCTTGCCGCCCGCTAGTCGGGGTTCAGATTTGCCGCAGCCGGTGAGGGCCAAAGTGAGAATGCAAGCGGCCAAAACGGTAATTTTCATGTCTTCTCCTCCGATTTCTGGATGTTCCGACTTGGCGGCACCGCAATACGCCGTACAGATGATTCAGGAGCCTAGCCCCAGCGGAACGTCGCGTTTAATTGAACCAATCACCCGGAATAACTCCCCGTTGGCACGCGTACCCAATGCCTGCAGGATCAGACTATCGGGGGGATAGCTGCCATCGGGATTGTTGTGAGGAACGGTGCGAAGAAAATGAACGGCGCCATCGCCAAAAAGGAAATTGGACCCGCCCGGGTGTCGGCTGCTGAAGTCATCGAGGCTGCTGTCATCGTCCCCTTTAGGGTTATTCAAGTGGCTATGAGCCAATAACCAAGCAAGGCGCAGGAAACGTGTTCATTCCAGGGTTCTGACTCGAGGGATCGAATGGGCCGCGCGTGCAAACCCCATAATTGATCGCTCCAGCCCATATCCCGCGGGCATCGGCCCACGCTCGATCCCCAACGAATATGGTCTGGCTGGCGCCGTCCGTGATGTCCGTCAGCTTCGTTCGGCTGTTGCGGTAGAAAACGCCCAGCCCGGTGGGATCCGCGGTATCGGATTCGTCGCCGCCGCAGCAAGCTGCGTAACTGGCAGGCTCGCGAGCGTAATGGTGATACGCCAAAGGCATCGGGCACCGTGAATGGCGCATAGCCTAGACGATATCGGAAGGGCAAAGGTAATTTTTGATAGCCGACTGGATACCGGCGTAATTCGGTATCGGCTCGAAGAGATCGATTCGCCTCATAAGATTACCTCTGATCGAGATAAGGAAAGATAAAGGCTCCCCAGCCCCAACTGCGGGGCCCGTATCGGTTGCTCCATCAACATAATGCATTGATGAGTAATAACCGGGTGGCAATGTCTGATTGGTATCGTGGTAATTGTGTAATGCCAATCCGATCTGCTTGAGGTTATTCGTGCAGTTCATACGGTTGGCAGCCTCGCGAACCACGTTCTGAACTGCCGGCAAGAACAGGCCCAAGAGCACAGCGATGACAGCGATGACAACCAATAATTCGATGAGCGTAAAGCCCGGATTCCTTCTTACGCATGATTGTCGAATGAATGGATAACTCCTGAATCTCATGGAAACGGGCTACACTCGAGGGAAGCCAAGTGCCGAGAAGGCTACTCGTCCTTGCTTTTAGCGGCCGCATAAGGTTATCTAAAGTTTTCTTAATAATCAAGGCCGGGTATTGTCCGAAGCGATACGGCATCGGTCTTCACCACGAGGAACTTCGCATGCCGCAGGAATCCGATAACTTCAATGTGGCCGGCATGACGCGCCGCCGCCGGCTCGGGGTCCGCCGCGGCTGTGGCCGCCTCCGCGGCAGCCACGGCACTGATGCCGCCGAATGTGCGCCGCGCACTTGCCCAGACGCCGCCGCGCCAGGGTCGCTGCGCCGACATTAAACATGTCGTTTTGCTCATGTCAGGAAAACCGCTCCTTCGATCACTACTTTGGGACTTTGGCCGGAGTTCGGGTTTCGGCGACGACTCCGCGCTGAAGCTGCCCAATGGGCGGTCGGTCTTCTATCAACCCGATCCCGTGAACCCTAATGGCTACCTTTTGCCGTTTCACCTGGACACCCGCACGACCAGTGCAGTAAATCCCCTCGACCAGCCACGCTTGGTCTGTGCAAGCACCACTCTTGGAACGGCGGCAAAATGGACAACTGGTTGCCGGCCCATCGCAAGGCCGAGGAGCGAAGGCGCCGTACGTGATGGGCTACCACAAGCGGGCCGACATTCCGTTTCAGTTCGCTCTGGCCGAGCGTTCACCATTTGCGACGCCTATCACTGCTCGGTGATGGGGCCGACCTGGCCGAATCGCATGTACTGGATGACCGGCACGATCGATCCGGAAGGGAAGGCGGCGGCCCGATGACGAGCAACAAAGAAGATCCCGAGGCGGATTCCGCTGGACCACCTACGCGGAGCGACTGGAGAAGGCGGGCGTGAGTTGGAAGGTCTATCAGCAACAGGACAACTACGGCTGCAACATGCTGGAGTATTTCAAGGCTTCCAGACAGGCCGACCGCGACTCACCATTGTTCAACCGCGGCATGGTGCGCGGAGCCGGATGGGAAGTTCGAGTACGACGCGATCAACGACAAACTTCCGACCGTGTCGTGGATCATTACGACCAGTACGCAGTCCGAACATCCGGATTTCATGCCGGCGGCCGGGGCCGCGTTCGTGGCCAGCAAGATGAACGCCATCGCGGCCAATCCGGAGGTCTGGGCCAAAACTGCGTTCATCCTCAACTATGACGAGAACGACGGCATCTTCGATCACGTCGCACCGCCGGTCCCGCCCCCCGGCACGCCGAAGGAGTTCGTAAAAGGACTGCCCGATCGGCGGCGGCTTTCGCGTCCCGTGCATCATCGTGTCGCCGTGGACCGCCGGCGGCTGGGTGTGCAGCCAGCCGTTCGACCACACTTCGGTGCTGCAGTTCCTGGAGAAGTTCACCGGCGTCGCCGAGCCCAACATCAGCGATTGGAGGCGCAAAACCTTTGGCGATCTGACCGCCGCGTTCCGCTTCGGGGAAAAGCCGAATCAACCGCCGCCCTTCCCAATACCACCAACACGCTCAATCTCGCTCGCTACGAATCCGCTTACCTGCCCAAACCGAAATTGCCCGGCGCCGCACAACACTCCCGACGCAAGAAAAAGGCAATCGCAAGCACGTTCCGCCCGATCGGCATTAAGCCGCAGGGAACCTGGACCTCCCAGCCACATTCATGGGCCTCAATAGTCAGGAATCACTTCGCCCCCTGCGCCGCCGTGCCGAGTCTGCCAGACCTGGACCGCTATGCGGAATTGATCGATCGCACCGACCCGTCCATGAGGAGCGAGTTGACAACTCCCGTGTGGTAGCTGCGAAGTCACCGCCGCAAAATTATATCCAGTCGTCAAGCTGGCGGATTCCGGATTGGATACGTAATCGACGTCAAAAGTGCCAGTGACGCCAACCACCTGGTTACCGCCTTGAGAAACGCTCGTGCCGGTGCCTGAATTCTGGATTCGGTGACGGCAATGTCCATGGCGTGTTGGGAGAAAAGGCCGTAGTGGAAACCAGTCTCCACAACTTGTGGGCTGTTGTAGTCGAGATGTATATTGCTGTTGAGCGTGCTGCCGGTGCTGCCGAATGTGCTTTCATCGGGGGCCGGGCTGGCGCCGAATCAGCTCAGGATCGCATCGGGGGAAGCAGGGAGCGTGCTGTTTTGCGGATTGGCTATATTGGGAATCTTCAGGCTTCGGATATAGCCAATGCCGGTCTTGATCCCTCCCGATTGTCGCTGAGCTTTCACCTTGGACGCCGCCAAGGTGTTGCTCAAGCCATCGGTAATCGAGGTGGGCCTTTGGGTCGAGTTGATGCAGAATGCCCCATCGCCGCCTCGGCGGTTCGCCCCAATCGTAAAGAGCCGAGTGCCGTAATCAAATCCGTAGTTCATTGTCGGAAAACGGTAGGTAAGGGGCTGCGGCGGTCCGCCGCCGTCCACCACCGCCTGAACATTGGGATCCGACGGCAATTAAAATCTTGTCTGCTGCTGAATGGCAAGGGCCTGGCCGGGGGCGCCGCTTAGATCTATTGAGAAGATTGCCTTGTTCGACGTAGGGAAGGATCGCCACATAGATAGAGACGTTGCCCGTTGCCGGGCGCGGGTAAGTTTCTCGCGGCGGGGAACACATTGTTGGTCGATGCGTAATTGTGCAAGGCCAGACCGACCTGTTCCAGAAGTTATTGGCGCAACTCATCCTGGGCAGCCGCCTTGCGCACTTTTTGAATGGCCGGCAACACCAATCCCACCAGAACTGCGATGATGGCGATTACCACTAACAGCTCAATGAGCGTGAAGCCCCGATGTTCTTCCGCATTCGGCTTTCCTTCAGAAGAGCTCCTGACCGTTTTAGCCGGTCGGCCTGGAGCGGCAGCATTTGTACATCAATTGCTGTTTTTCGTTCGTTTTGTCACCAGAGCAAAGCCCGTACCAATGCCCCCCGCGCCGGTCATTCAGCCAAAATTTGGCGGGGATCTCGAAGATCACGGAAAGGAGAAAAGACTGCGGAAATGAACAAGGCGGCGAAGATTGCCCAGTCACGCATTCGTTCGTTAGAGCGTGTCCCGTGCCTGGCCAGGTTCTGGCCAATCGTGGCAATAATTTGACCAGATGCGGGTGACGAAAACCACTTGTGTGAGGCCGGAATTCGAAAGCTTCCTCCAGCCCTCGATCCCCGTCTATTCCAATGGGTCAACCGTCGACATGGGGGCTGCCCCTCTTGCAACGTCGACGAAACAGCACGTAGGCGAGAAATGGGCTCTTGGCTTCGGTATTGGTACCGGCTGCCCGCAGCCGGCCAGGCCCAGGTCCGGAACGATTGCGGCATGCATTTGCTATTCCGTCGATCACCGTGCACCAAGCTTGCGAAAGTGCCATCGCGACGCCG
>CAVVHZ010000076.1:0-76802 GCA_963748025.1 uncultured Gemmataceae bacterium | reverse complement strand
GGCTGCTACCTGGGCGTCGTATTGATCATGGTCTGGCTCCTGACGAGCTCGGCAAATTCGCAATCGAGTCAGCCGGCGAAACCTTCACCGCGGATGGAACCCGTAGCGGAGACGCTCCTCCTGATGCAAGGCATCAACCTGCCCAATTTCCAGGGCATCGAGAAGCTGCTTAAAGAAAAACCGCAAGAGCCCGAAGCCTGGAAGTTCCTCCGAGGCCAGGCGTTGCTAATCGCCGAAAACGGCAATCTTTTGATGTTGCGCCGCCGCACAACTCCGGTGAAGCCGTTTGGCTGGGAAAAGCCGCTGCTCTGCGGACGGAGGCAACCAAATTGGCCAATGTGATTGCCGAGCGCGATTTTATCCGGAGCAGGGCAGGGCTGATCGATCTGGCCAGCGCCTGCAACGACTGCCATGCCAGTTTCCGGGTGGCGGCACGAGTTTTGCCCTTCTCCGACGCGCCCGAGCCACGACGCCACCGGCCCGCACCAGCGCCGGCTGCCGCCCCTGCCGTGAGCCCGCCCAAGCCGGACGTGGGCACGGGTAGCGGGACGCGACGTCAGCTTCCTTGACAAGGCCGGTGCGGGAACATATTTTGTGACCGAATGTTGCATGGTTCGTTTCAATGGCGCACGTCCCCAAGCGAACTACCGATATAACAGGACCGACGGGCGGCTCGGCCGCTCGAGGATGATCGTTCTCAATCCAAGGGCTCAGTAGCCGCCAGGAACTGGCTGCCGGCCCGCTAGCGAGAGAAGTGATGTCTACGACGCCTCCCAGCATGCCGCCGGCTCAGCCGCCAGCTCCGCGAGTAGCCAAAACCCACGATAAAGAGATCGTGATTGTGAGCCACTCGAATCTGTTTTACTGGTGGCCGGTTTGGGCCGTCGGCTTCCTGGTGACAATTCTTTCCTACAAGGACAACTATCGGATGGCGTTCGTCCCGGCAGGGACGGAAGCTTTTCGCAGCGCGACGGTCCAAGGTCAAGGAAAAGACGAAAAACTCACGTTGGAAGGACGAGATGTGCTCGTGGTGCCCGATGGCAAGCATTTGCCGCCGAAGAATCTGAAAGAGGCGCCCGAAGATCCGCACGTTCGCGTTGCGTTCAACAAAAGCTACGGCGTCGTCTTCATCATTGTCTTGCTTTTGGTCATCGTCATCACCAATGTGCCGCTGCGCGGATTATGGTCCTTCATCGTTTTGATCGTCTGCATCTTCTTGACGATCATTTTCCATCTCTTGGAATGGTGGGACCCGATCTTGAGAGCATTGGGCGATTTGCATGTGCACATCAACGTGGCGGGATACTTTCTCTTTTCCCTGAGTCTTCTTGTGATATGGCTGGTCACGTTCCTCTTCTTCGATCCGCAGGTTTACATGATTTTCAGCCCGGGGCAGCTCCGCGTCTGCACGGAAATCGGCGGTGGACTGTCAGCCCACGACACCATGGGCATGGTCATCCAGAAGCAGCGCAACGATCTGTTCCGCCATTGGATTCTCGGCTTTGGCTCGGGAGATTTGATTGTCAGTACCAGCGGCGCCTCTGCCGCCCATTACGATCTTCCCAACGTGCTTTTCGTGGGTTACAAAGTCCGCCTGATCGAAGAAATGTTGCGCGAGAAGCCGGTGGTGCAGGGGCAGTAATCGCTTCAGGCAGGCAGCGGACCGCCAGCGAGACTGCCCGCTCGCTGGCGCGTCGGGCTAACAAAATGCTTCGGGCGAACAATACGTATCGGGCCACCCGAAACTATTTCTCTTTCTTCTCCTCGATTGGTTCTTTCACAGGTTGCACGAAGTGCGTGCTTTTCTTGTCCGCTGTCAGGCGGGCGGCATGTTCGTCGGCTTCTTTTCGTTTGGGGTATTCGTAGACGGCAACACGTTGATTCGAGTTGCTGAATACCCCCCAAACCACTTTCATGCGCGTGATTTTGGGGGCACGGGCCCGTTTGGGCTTGGCCACCTTGGGAGCGGCCTTCTTTTTCTTGGCCTTCTTTTTAGGCGCTCCGTCTTCGTCTTCCTCGTCGCCTACCTCGTCATCGCCTTCCGCTTCTTCGGTATCTTCGCCTTCTTCCTCGTCCTCTTCTTCATCTTCGACTTCTTCTTCCGTGGCGCCCTCGCCATCGGTCTGGCGGCGTTCAGCGGCATCGAAGTCGGCCCGCAATTCCTTCCGATTCATTATGCGTCGCCCCACGGCTGCAGTCTCCTATTCAGTTATTGGTGAGCCCAGGCTGGTCATTAATTGCTGATATAGGCTACCGGGCTAGGGCATACCTTGCAAGAGTGGTGCGGAGGGGGCCGGGCAGGTAAGATGCATTCGATCCAGCGCCATGGCTTTTGCCGGCAAGGGAGTGGTTGATGTTCGCTTTTCGACGCCTGGGAATCTACGAAGGCTTCTGGCTGCTGGTGGTCGTCGTCTTAGCAATGGCCGCGCGCGTTTGGTATCTCAACGATTGGGCTGACGGAGGCCGCAGCTCGGGCCCATTACAGGTTCAAGGGACGCCGCCACCTGCCGATCTCAAAGCCATTCTTGCCAATCTGACGGAGAATCGCCAGTTCGCGAGTCGGGCGCCGCTGGCTTCCACCGAAGAGCAAACGGCTCACGTCTCGCCGGGCTACCCCTGGCTCATGGCCTGGATCGATCGCATGCCGGCCAGCCTAGGGACGCTCGACCGTACCATGCGCTGGCTGCAGTGTCTTCTGGGCACGTTGACGGCACTGATTTACGCTCTCTTGGCTCGCAGAGCGTTTGGCAGTATGGCTGTGGCAGTCGGCACGGGGCTGCTTTGCGCCGTGCACCCCTTCTGGGTCGTCAATACCGCAGAAATAAATGACGGAGTGGTGGTTTCTTTTCTCCTGGGACTAAGCCTTTGGCTTGGGGTACGTTCCGCGCAAGACGGCGGCCTTATAAGCAGTTTCTTTTTCGGTGTGGCGCTGGCCTGCATGGGCCTGACCCGCGCGGCTTGCTTGCCGTTTGTGTTCGTGACCTTACTCTGGTTCGTTGGCGCTGCCGAGTCGTGCGCGAGGCTGGCTTTGTGCTTTTTTGGCGACGCTGGGCCTTTTGAATGCGTTGCTGCCCTGGACCTTTCGCAATTATCGACTTTTTGGCGAGGTCGTGCCGATCGTTTCGTCCGCTCCGTTTCATCTTTGGATGGGAAACAATCCTCAGGCGACCGGCGGGCCAATGGACGAAAACGCCGTGGTCGCCAGCCTGGCGGAGTCGAGAAACACCACCAAGCAGGACATCGAGCAGACGAGCGGAGCTTTGCCTCAGAAGGCTCGTTACGATCAATTGATGGCCGATGCTCGGGCCGAGGTGCAACGCCACCCCGCGGAAACCATCCGCCGCCGCCTGCTCGCCGGCATCTATTTCTGGTTCGGCGCCGACTGGCTAAAGAACGGCAAATGTTGGGAAACCGAGTCGATGAGCGCCACGGAGTCGCCGGGATTCCTGGTCGGAAATGCCACGCTTATCTTGAACGGCATGCTCTTGTTCATGGTGATTTTTGGTTTGCTGGGCTGCGCTGGACCTCAAAGTTCAGCCTGCAGGCTATGCCGACTTCGCTGGCGATTATTTGGTTCCCAGTTTCCTACATTGTCGGCCACGCAGCGGGGTTGGTCGGGCCGCGCTTACCGCTCGATGGCGTCGTGCTTTGCTATGCCGCATTTGCTCTGGCTTGTATCGTGGCCCCCTATCGAAGCGGTTTGCTGCGTTCCGCGAGACTCTGACCGCGAGGTTGAGTCGCGTACATGAATAACGATCCCATCTTGGCCACTTTTCTGCCCGCCGTGGCGGAGTGGTTCCGAACGGCGCTGGGCGAGCCCACTGCACCGCAACGACTCGGCTGGCCTGCTATCCGTTCCGGGCAGAATACGTTGATTCTGGCTCCCACCGGATCGGGCAAGACGCTGGCGGCATTCCTGGCTTGCCTGGACGACCTTTGGCGGCAAGATCCGCTGCCTTCCGGCGTGCAGGTCCTTTACATCTCCCCGCTCAAGGCACTCAACAACGACATTTACCGCAATCTGCAGGCGCCGCTCGAAGGCATCGCCGAGACTGCGAGTTCGCCGTGGCGATCTCCTGCCGACCATCACCATGCCCTGCGAACGGGAGACACCACTCCGGCGGAGCGGCGCCGGCTGTTGACTAAGCCGCCGCACGTTCTCATCACGACGCCCGAATCGCTGCACTTATTGCTGACTTCGAAGGCCCGAGGCATTCTCACCGGCATTCGCTATTGCATCGTCGATGAAATTCACGCACTGAGCACGAACAAGCGAGGCGTCTTCCTGACTTTATTGCTCGAACGCCTGGAAGTGCTTTGCCAACGCTCATTCGTTCGGATCGGCCTATCGGCGACGCAGCGGCCGCTGGAAGAAGTGGCCCGGTTTCTCGGGGCAGCCAGATGGCCGCCGACGGCGCGTTGACGCCACGCCCCGTGACCATCGTCGACGCCGGCCAGCGCAAGAACCTCGATCTCCAGGTAATCAGTCCCGTCGAGCAGTTCGGGCCTTTGCCGGAAAAATCGATCTGGCCTTCAATTTATCGTCTGCTCGGCGATCTCGTCCGCAAACATCGTTCAACGCTGATCTTTGCGAACAATCGGCGCCGTCGACGCATTACCGCCAATCTCAACGAGAACGAGGAGGTATCCAAGGCGCATCATGGCAGCGTGGCGCTTGATGTTCGCCGCGCGACCGAGGAAGCACTGAAAGAGGGGCACTGCCTGCTGTGGTAGCGACCGCGTCACTGGAACTCGGTATCGACATGGGAGCAATCGACTTGGTTTGCCAGGTCGAATCTCCCGGCAGCGTCGCCCGGGCCTTGCAGCGTGTCAGTCGCGCCGGCCACCTTGTTGGCGGCACCAGCAAGGGCCGCCTGATTCCCAAGACGCCCGCCGATTTGCTGGAACAAGCGGTGCTGGCTCGAGAAATGGCCGCGGGCCGCGTCGAAGCGATTCACGTTCCCACCAACTGCCTCGATGTTTTGGCTCAACAAATCGTCGCCATGACGGCGATGGAATCGTGGGAACCCATCGCTCTCTACCAGCTGGTCCGCCGAGCTTATCCCTATCGCAATTTGTCGCCCGAAGCATTCGAAAAGGTGTTGGAGTTGGTGAGCGGGCGCTATCGCTGGCGACAGGGCGAGCGCAGTCCTGTCGGGCTCAATGCCCTTCAGCCACGCATCAGTTGGGACCGGCTCCACAATCGGTTGCTGGCCCTGCCGGGCAGTCAGCGACTGGCCCTGATCAACGGCGGCGCCATCCCCGACACAGGCCAGTATCCCACTTATGATCTTGCCGGAGTGCGCATCGGCGAGCTGGATGAGGAATTCATCTACGAGAGCCGCATCGGCGATACCTTTCATTTGGGGACCAACCGCTGGCGGATCGAAAAGATCGACGTCGATCGCGTGCTGGTTTCGCCGTCGGAAGGCGTGCCCTCGGTTGCGCCTTTTTGGCGAGGCGAAAAGACCAGCCGAACTTGGGACCTGGGACAAGCTCTAGGCCGGTTTGCCCGAGAAATGGTCGAGCGTCTCGACGATCCGGCCTGCCTGGATTGGCTGCAGTCTGAGTTCTTTCTCGATGCCGATTGCGCTGCGCAACGCCCGTTCGTTTGTCCGCCGACAAATTGCCTCGGGCGGCGTCGTGCCAACCGATCGCACGATCGTCGTCGAGGCGGCCCGCGATCCTCTCGGCGACTGGCAGCTTGTCGTCCTCAGCCCGTGGGGCAATCGGGTCCATCTGGGTTTGCGGCTCGCCATGGAAGCCCGCCTGCGCCAGCGGCTTGGCTACACTCCGCAGTGCTTGCACCACGACGACGGCATTCTCATTCGACTCACGGATACGGATGAACCTGTTCTCGATCTGCTCGACGGCGTCACGGCCGAAAACGTGGAAAATCTCATCCTTGGCGAACTTGCCGACAGCGCGCTTTTCGCTTTGCGCTTTCGTCAGAACGCCGCCCGTGCCCTGCTGTTGCCGCGGACGCCGCCGGGGAAGCGAGCCCCGCTTTGGCTGCAACGGTTGCGCAGCCGCGACTTGCTCCAAGTCGCTCGCCGCGAACCCGATTTCCCCTTGGTAACGGAGACCTTTCGCGAGTGCCTGCACGATCATTTGGACGTACCGAAACTGCGACAGCTTTTGGAGGAAATAGCGGCCGGCAACATCCGCTTGGCCGTCAATCGCAGAGAGGCGCCATCGCCATTCGCTGCGGGCCTGCTGTTCGCGTTTACCGGCGCTTACATGTACCAGTACGACGGCGTGGAAGCGGACTCGGCGAAGACGATCTCGCTGGATCGCGAGCTGCTCGACCAACTCGTGCGTCCCGACGGGCAGGCCCCGGCTCTGGATCCGCGAGCCATCTTGCAGGTCGAACGAAGGCTGCGTTTAGGCCGGCCGCCGCGAACCAGCGCCGAGATGGCGGAATGGCTGCGTCGCTTGGGCGATCTGACAGATGACGATCTCCACGGCCCCATGCTCGATTTGTTGGGGGAGCTGGAACGCGAAGACCGGGCCATTTGCTTCGAGATTCCCGGTCGGTCCGGGCCGCGCTGGATCCTCGCAGAAGAGGAGCCTAATTATCGTCTGGCATTTAGCGAAGCGTTTGCCAGCCCCGAAGGATTGACCGCCGCCGAGCAGATCCTTGCTCGCTTCCTAGCCACCCATGCATTGGTGTCGCTCGAAGATATCGAACGCCGCTATCCGTTCGAGCGAACCTGGCTCGAACGAATGGCCGCCGAATGGACGCGCAGTGGACAGTTGGTCGCCACGGGTAGAGATACTCTCGAAGAGCCGCTCCGCTGGGCTTTACCTGAAAATCTGGCCCAAGTCGAACGCGGCGGCCTTGCCATGCTCCGCCGCGAGGTTCGAACTTGCAGCCCCACACATTTCAGCGACTTCGTGTTGCACTGGCAGCGCTGTCATCCCTCCGCTCGTCAGGGAGAGCGCGAAGGGCTCCAACTGGCATTGGAACGCCTCGAGGGCGTCGGGCTGCCTTGGCCCGTTTGGGAAAACGCCGCACTGCCTGCCCGCGTTCCGGGTTTCCAGCGACGCTGGCTGGAGGAATTGATTAACGCCGGCGAATGGACCTGGTTCTTCGAAGCCGAACCGGAAGAAAACGAGGGATTAGTCACTTTTTGCACGCGCCGAGTTGGCCCGGCGTCCGCCGCCACAATTGGCGGCGCCGGTTGCTCTCGAGATGCAAACCGAGACCGTGTTGGAATGTCTCAAGCGGCGTGGCGCATCGTTCAGTGACGAAATTGTCCGGGAAACGCAGCTGAGTGTCGTGCAGGTTCGGCATGCTCTCTGGGAGCTGCTGCGCCCAATTGGTAAGCAACGATCGGCTCGAGATTCTCAACGAAGAGCAGCCCAGCCGGGCCCTGGCCGGTTCCACCAAGACGTCAATCGTCGATCGGCGTTCGGCACTCATCTCGAGAAGGCGTCGCGAATCCCTGCGGCCCGAGGGACGCTGGTTCGTGCTCAGTTGGGGACGTCCCGATCCCGAGCCCCAGGCGATCGCCCAGGCCACGCTGTTGTTGGATCGTTACGGCGTCGCCGCCCGCGAACTGGCTCTGCTCGACCGAACCATGCTGCCTTGGCGGATTCTCTACGAAGTTTTGAGCCGCATGGAACTTGCGGGCGACGTCCGCCGCGGCTACTTCGCCGAAGGCATGTCGGGAGCGCAATTCGCCCGCGTGGAAGCCATTCGCATGATGCAAGACCTGGAGCCCGCCAGCACAGTGGCTCACCCGAGCATCCTGCTCCATAGCCTCGATCCTGCCAACCTTTATGGCTCCGTGCCCCGTTTGACGTGCGCCTGCTCGATGCCGGCACCCGGCCTTGGACGCGCCGGCCCGGTTCCTGGCTGGTGCTTCGCGCCGGCCGGCCCATGCTGTTCATCGAACAACGAGGCAAGCGGCTGACGGCGCCGCCTGCTCTCTCAGCAACGGAAATCGAAGATGCTTTACGGCATCTGCCGGCACTGGCCAAAATCGAATACGCGACGCACGGCAAGGGCCGGCTCATCGTGCAAACGTGGAACGAACAGCCCGTGACGCAGAGCGAAATCATGGGAATTTTGACCCGAATCGGCTTCGTTCGGGACTATCAACATATGACCTACTACACGGCGTGGAATGGAGGAACTGGACAAAATGGCGCTTGATTCCCTCCCCCTAGGGCGATTCTGTGATTAGAATAATGGGACGTCAAGGAGGCGCAACCGAAACCTGCCGCAGGAAAGCAATGCCATGTCTCCCTTGAGTACGATCTGTTCCGTCGGTCCGAGCGATGAGTGCCTCTGGCGCGCTCGCACAAAGGCGACCGGCAAGCGCGTGCGGAATTGTTCTCCCGGCACCGCAGTCTGGCCTATCGTGTGGCCTATCGTCTCCTCGGCAATGAGGCGGACGCTCTCGACGCCGTTCAGGATGGTTTCGTCAAAGCGCTGGTCAACTTGGATAGCTTCCGAGGCAAGAGCACGTTCAAGACCTGGCTGTTGCGCGTCGTGACCAACGCCGCTTTGGACCTGGGGCGCCAGCGAGGCCGGCGCGAAGCCCTGCCCGTGGAACACGTGGTGGGCGACGATATGGATGCCGGCACTCCAAGTTCTTGGCACAATCCCGCCGAACGCCTGGAACGAGCCGACTTGCGCCGCCTGCTCGATAAAGCCTTGGCGGCATTGCCCGAAGCGCAACGGCAAACCTTCGTGCTGCACGCCGAAGCAGAATTGAGCTACCGCGAAACTGCCGACGTGCTGGGCATCTCCATCGGCACCGTCATGAGCCGGCTCTACTACGCCCGGCAAAAACTAAGAGGGTTCCTGGGCATTCGGCAGGATTCGTAAACTCTTCGAAAAAGGAAGAGCTCAAGCTTTTCGGTCAATTCGCAGTCATAAACTCGATTCGGCCACGGGATGAGCGAAGTGGAACCCGTGGGACCGGCCCTGCTTCAGGTCTTTGGCCCCGCATGGGGCCACGGAATGTAGCCACGGGTGGAGCGAAGCGCAACCCGTGGAGCACAGGCCGTTCTTTAGGTCTTTGGCCCTGAATGGGGCCACGGAATGTAGCCACGGGTGGAGCGAAGAGCGCAACCCGTGGAGCACAGGCCGTTCTTTAGGTCTTTGGCCCCGCATGGGGCCACGGAATGTAGCCACGGGTGGAGCGAAGCGCAACCCGTGGGACGGGAAACTCGATGAAGCCGCCCCGGTAGGGGCGGAGGGGCCGTCAACTCATGCAGGGCCTAATCGAACACGTACTTCTTGTCGAATTCAATCTCATGAAGGCGAAGAAAACGCAGTAGCTCAGATTTGAAATCCTCTTTTTCATGATGCTTGTGTTGTCGTGCGATATATCTTTTGACAGCCCGTTCCTGTGATTTGCTCACCGTGAATACGCTGTATCCTTCCTGCCAGGTAAATGCTGCAAGGTCCGGAAACGTATCATGAATCCATTTCGATGATCGAGCCTTCACCGTGCACATGAGGTCCGACACGGTCGCATCGGGCCGCCAGCGCAGATACATGTGCACGTGATCTTCTACTCCGCCGATGTTGTAAAGAACTCCTTTCTCCTTTCGGACCGTGCCGCCCAGGTAAGGGTACAGGCGTTTGGCGACGTTCGGTGTGATCCATGGCTCGCGGCGTTTGGTGCTGAAGATGACATGCAGGAGAATCTGAGAATAGGTGCCTGGCATGTTGAAGGGCCCCGCGAAACGTGACGGCTCCGTCGCCCCTCCCGGGGCGAGGAAGAGATTGCTGGATTATCCCACGGGTTCCGCGACGGGTGGCTTCGCCGCCGCGCCGCTCCGCCCGTGGCTACATTCCGACGCCCCATTCGGGGCGATCAGAGGGTAAATGCCGCGCTGAACTTCAGCCTTCGCCGTTGGGGTGATTCCTGGCTTACGCGACAACGACCGGCCCCGACAAGATCCTTAGAACGGCCCCTCTCGCGGCGGTTCCTCAGGTCTTTGGCCCCGAATGGGGCCACGGAATGTAGCCACGGGTGGAGCGAGAGCGCAACCCGTGGAGTGCAGGCCGTTGTTCATGTCTTCGGCCACGGGTGGAGCGAAGCGCAACCCGTAGGACCGGCTTAGGGCGACACCGTCGTCCCGCGGCTGCCTTCGGCTTGATAATCGCCCGTGACGCGATCGTAGAAGATCTTCTTGGCTTCAATTTTGTCGCGCTGGCTGCCGCGATATTTCTCCTTATAGAGCACGGCATAGGTTCCTGGGATGGCGGCCTCCAAGATGATTTGTTCCTTACCGGCGTCGTATTTCAGCACGTCACAATTGGCGGAATAGTTTCGGCCCTCGACATACACTTTGTCGTAAGCGCGCAGCTCTTGCGACGTGCTGCCGTTTGCCTGCTTGCGTTCCAGCACTTCCATGCGTTCGCATTTCAAGAGCATGTAGCCGGGAGGCGATTCGCCGTCTTTGATCACGAGATTGGGGTCTTCGGTAGGAACTTGAACCACCGTGACCTTATCGTAGAACCTGGCAATGCCCAGATTGTTGTTGGCAAACATCTTGCCCCCAAACCAAATCATGGTCAGTTTGAACTCTTTTTCTTCTGTTGGCGCACTCAGCCGTCCCCTTGGCGCCATTCGTAGGTGTCTTTGACGGCGAGCGTTTGGGGTCCTTCTGGTCGGGCTTCTTTTGCGGGCTATCGAAAGCGTCGTCTTTGGCGCTAAGTTGAAACATGCGGACGCAGCCGGGGCCGGAGGCATTGACGATGCGTTCTTTGCTCTCTTTGTCGTTATCCACTGCCACTTCCGTTGCGGAAATACGCTTGAACTCAATGATCTTGTTGCCTTCCCGCTTGGTGTCTTCGAGCCCCACTTGGATGTGACACACTAGCTTTTCCACCGCCGGCTGTTCGCCCTTGTTGCCTTCCTTCAAGTTTACATGACGATCGAGCGTCACCTGCAATTCCTCGCACTTCATGCGGCCCGTGTCCTGGGTGGCGTAAACGTTCTTGAAGAAGCTCGCCTGGGTGCCGTCGAAATACATGCGTCCTTCCCATTCCACGCGCAGCTCCGAAGGCTTGGCCAGCTCTTTGCCATCGAAGGATTGCTTGCTCAGCATGCGCATGACTCCCATGCCCTTTACTTCAACGTCGTTCCTGGTCTGATCCATGTTGATTTCGGGGCCGAGAATGAAGAGCTGATCCATTTGCACCTGGGCATGGTCGCCCAACACCGTCAAAATGTCGCCATCGGGGCGATGGGTGAGGTTAAGCGTATCGCCGCGGATGTCGACGCCATTTTCGCCTGGCTTCTCGGGCGCCTGCACCACGCGGACCGCCCCCTGGCAATAGACTGTTTCCAATTCGTTCCGCGCACCATCGCGAAGAATCTGCGCTTGCACAAAGTGAGCCTTCAGGTCGACCGGTCGCGGCTTCTTGTTCGGATCGGCGCCGTTGGCGGTCGCCCCTGCCGGCTTCCCGTTGACGCCTGCGTCCGCCGGCTTGCCGTTGGCAGCGACTTCCGCCGGTTTGCCATTGGTGCCCCCCTTGGTCGGCGCATTGGGGGGCGGCAGGATGGCGAGCTGCACATCCTTGAAAAGCAAAATGAGGCGATCGGTATCGTGAATGTGCATGTCGGCTGAATTGGCGGTCACGGCGCCGATGGCATCGACTTGCGTTGGGCTCGGTCTTTTTTGGGCATTAGCTGCATTCGCCGGGCCGGCGTCCGCGGGCTTCATAAGCACTTTGAGCGTCTCCGCCTTCAACTCTTGTTCGTGCTCGGGATCGAGGAAGATGGCGTTGCCCGTAAGCGTCAGCAGGTCCTTGTCGCCTTCCTTGAAATAGGTAAGTTTCTTTTTCCAGCGAGCTTCCTGGGGCTTTTTGGAACCAGCCGTCCCCCAGAAATTCATCGTGCCTTCGCCAATCGCTTCGGCCTTCTGGGCGCCTTTGACGTTGACCATCTGCAATTCGGGAGCGCGAATTTCGTTCCCCTCTTTTAGGGCGTCCATATAAGGCGTGCCCTTCAAGACGCTGACCAAAGTTTTGCTGTTGTAAGTGAATTCGTTGCCGTGCGCCTCCAACACTTCGGCGTCGGAAGTGAGCACCACATTTTTGCCGGTGGCTTTGACGGTCTCGATTTCCAATTTATCCGGAGAGGAGGCGGCCGTGGAACCGGCCGCGGCATCCTTGCGGGCGAATTGAATTTCGAGCCTATCGCACTTCAGTTGATCGCTCATTTTGGTTTGTTCGTTGCAGCGATCGACCGTCACCAGGTTCGGACGCGGCCCCGCCAGCTTGGAGATTTCGAAGATGGCTTTATCAGTCTTGAAGTCGTAGGCGAACGGGCCTTGCGTGTCGATGACGACGTGAGCGTTCTCCTCGGCTTCCTCCGGTTTTTTCTCTGTCGCTACATTGGCCGGCGAACTCTTGCCCACGGCACCGGCGACCACGGGTGGTTGTGTCTTAGCTGCCGGCTTGTCCTCTTTGGCCTTCGGTTTGTTACCGGCCACCGCGTTCGCTCGCGGCGGCGCCTTGCCGTTATTGTTGGCCGGCTTCGCATCCTGAGGCGGCCCCAGCAAACCGGACTTGGAATCGACCCAAAGGTGCATCATCACGTCCGAGCGGAGCTCGACGCGTTCGACGCCGCTAGTCGACTGGTTCTTGTTCTTGGATTTACTTGCGGTCGCCGTCGCTGCCGGAGTTTCCTTGGCCGTTTCGGCCGTCAAGTAAAGGTCCGCCCCCACGCCGTCGATCGTGGTCGGCTGTGGCTTGCTGCGCAGATCCAAGATTTGCACCGGCTCGCTCGTCCAGATGTGATGGCGGGCCTCGTCGTAGTAAAGCGTGCCCTGGGTGAACAGCGAGACGTCGTCGGTGCGTTCCGCGGTGCCCCGGTTATTGATGATCTTGATGTTGCCGGTCATTTCGCCGCCGGTAATTTTGCGATTGCCCATTTCGGTAATGCTTCGCAGGGGCCGATCGAATGTCAGATAGGCCTTTTCCGCCTGAATCGTGGTGATTTCCGGGTAGGTATTGGCCGGTTTGTCTCCTTTCTCCTTACTGAAAACGGCCACGCTGAAGGGCACCAACTTGGCTCGTCCGTCGGGCTCGATCGTTACCTCTTGGGCGGCCAAAACGATGCCTTTCGGCTCGACTTCGAGCTTGAATTTACGCGATTTGACCTCGGGGCTTCCTTCACCAAAAGCTTGGCGGAGCTTGGTATCGGCGCCGAATCCCCGCTGGACGACGGGAAAGACGACGGAGTCGAGGCCGTCGATCGGCTTATAGCGGTCCGGCAGCGGCGGCAAACCGTCGATGCTGCCCATCAAATAGGAAGAGCCGGCGTAGGCGCTGCCGAAGAATATCATCCATCCAACGAGCAAAACGATCCGTTTGGGGGTCCACATGGGTAGATCCTTTCGCTTGAGGAAGGGGCGTAACCTTGGGTTACTGCATCTCTTGAAAGAATGCCTCCAGAACGTTTTGCCAACGTCCCTGGGCGCGCAGAATAATCTCCACCACTTCGCGAACGACGCCGCAACCGCCAGCCAGACGAGTCACCAGGTGGGCCTCGTTGCGGACTTCCGCACAGGCATCCGCCACTGCCACGCTCAAACCGCAGAGCCTGAGCATCGGCAGATCGGGCACGTCGTCGCCGATGCAGCAGGCGTTTGCGGGGCGTAATCCTGCCGACTCGAGAATCTCTCTGAAATGCTTGGGCTTTGCGAGCCACGCCTTGACGTACGGGGTCCAAATCCAGTTCCTTGGCACGGCGTGTTACCGCAGGTGAAACTCTGCCGGTGATGAGGCCCGTGCGCTTGCCGCCGCGCTGCCAGAGCCGAATGGCTGCCCCGTCGCGAACGTGGAAGGTTTTTTCCTCGCCGCCTTCGCCTGCGTAAGTGACGCCGCCGGCGGTAGCACGCCGTCGACGTCCAAAATCAAAAGCTCGATAGCCTCGCAGCGGTCGCGGAGGGTGATCGTCATGGCGCCTCGCAGTTTCACGCCGCGTCCTGGAACGCAGCGGCTTCCTCGGCGGAGACGAGGCCCAAAAGGTCCGTGATATCCAACAAGCCGACAGGCCGGGCCTCGGCATCGACGACAGGCAACTCGCTGATGCGATGCGTGCGGAGAATCTCGATCGCCTCCATGATGCGCTCGCCGATCGAAGTGGTGAGCGGGTGGTTAGTCATCACCTCTTCGATGGGCCGATCCAGAGCGGCGTCCCGACGCTGCTCGAATAGCCGGGCCAGGTCGCTGTCGGTGAACAGGCCGACGAGCTTGCCAGCTTCGTCAACGAGCATGACGGCCCCGGTCCGCCGGCCGCGGCGCTTGCCGGCCGCGAATACTTCCCGAACCGTTTGACTGACACCCGGCGATGCGTAAATCCTGCCCTTGGCGCATGACGCTTTCGACGCGGAGCAGCTTGCGCCCCAGGCTGCCGGCTGGATGAAAGCGGGCAAAATCCTCGTGCGTGAACTTGCGCAACCGGCTCAACACGAAAGCCAGGGCATCGCCCACGGCAATCATGGCGGTGGTGCTGGTGCTCGGCGCCAGGCCCAGCGGGCAGACTTCTTCCAACGGCCCCAAGACGATGGCGACGTCGGCTTGTCGGGCCAGCGTGCTGTTGCCGTTGCTCGTCATGCCGATGAGAGCCGAAGCCAACGAACGCAAGGGGGCGATAATGCGCAGGATCTCTTCGCTTTCGCCGCTATGGGAGAGGATCAGCATGACATCGTTGGGATGGATCATTCCCAAATCGCCGTGCAGGGCTCGCGTGGCGTCCAACACATACGATCGCGTTCCGGTGGAGTTGAGTGTGCCGGCTATTTTCTGGCCGACGTCGGCGGATTTTCCCGTTCCGGTGATTGCCACTGCGCCGGTACAGCCGTGAATCAACTGCACGGCTTCGAGGAATGAATCCCCGAGCCGCTGGGCAACGAGTTCGAGCGCCTCGGCCTCGCCGCGAATGATCTGCCGCGCATAATCGAGCCGATCGGAGGCGAGCCCCATGGGCGCCAATTCGGGAAGCAATCTCATGAACGCATCCTTGCGCCAGAGCGAGCCGAAGGGAACGGCAGGCGGCGCAAAAGCAGGGAAGCCCGCCGCAAATCTCAGCGACTATAGCGTGAGCACGCCCAAAAACAACCGCAAAGCGACAAGCCGGCAAGAGACGCAATCTCGATAAATCCGGTGATTTAGCGAGACTCTTTAGGCGAGCGGCAGAAAAAAGTAGACCTCACGCTCCGCGTGAGGAACGCCTCACGCGGAGCGTGGGGTCTACTTTGGGGAAGCCAATTCATGCCGATCGCCTAACGGTCGATTTATCCATCTCAAATTGCTGCCGTGCTCAATCACTTGGTATTAAGTATACATTTGTATCATAATGCTTCAATGTTAGCCGGAGGTGGAGGTTAGCACATCTTGCCGGCGGGCTAACTGAAGGCGTGAAGTGAAGCCCGGACAACATGGATCCGAGACTTCCGGATGTCCTGGCCTTTGTCCACCCAGCGACACTCACCCGTTAGCTCGTTAGCCATAAGGCCGCGAATTTTGAAGTTGCGCTTTTTGTCCTCGAGCTCGAATTTTCGAGCCTGCAGGGCCCGTTCCTACAGCCTGGGCTGAAGGCCCAGGATTTGTTGGGGCAGACTCGTCGGCCCTGTAAGGGCCATTCATCTGAGCGCGCACCGGATGATGCGCTTTAATTGGAAAAACGGCCCTTGCGGGGTGAAGCCGAACGACCCTTGCAGGGTCGATGTGGAATTTCATTCGATCCCAGGCCTTCGGCCTGGGCTTTATGAACCAGCCCGTTGGGCTCGAATGCCAAAACATGTGATAAATGCATAACTTCAAAACTGGCGCGTCGGGCTAACTGGAGGTGTTAGGCCCGGGCAACATGGATCGATCCAAGGCGTTCGCATGCCCTGGCCCTCCCCGGCACCCCGCCGCATGTTAGCCCGACGTGCGCGAGCGGGCCTTACGGGCTAGCTTCGCTTATTGGCAGTGCAACTGTACTAGCACGTAAGGCGAATAAGGGGACAACAATGGCTTTTTGCCGGGGATCCACAAACCCCGGCCGCATCGCCCTCTACGCTCACTATTACCCAGCGCTACGACAGCGATTGAAGGAATTGCTGGCGGGGCTGCAAATGGAGAAGCCGGGTTGCAGCGGCCGGGTTGTCGTCGATACCGCGCCACTTCTCGAGCGCGATTTCGCCCGCCGGGCCGGCCTGGGCTGGATCGGCAAGAACACCATCCTGATCCACCCCCGCCTTGGCACTTACTCGCTATTGGGTGCTCTTCTGGTCGACGAACAACTCGAGCCCGACCCACTCTTCGCAACCGCCCATTGCGGCACCTGCACCGCCTGCCTGGACGCCTGTCCCACCGACGCCTTCGCAGGGCCAGGCTGGCTCGACTCGCGGCGTTGCATCAGCTACCTGACCATCGAGCTACGCGTGCCCATGCCGGAAGAATTGCGTCCCGGTGTTGGCGACCGGCTCTTCGGCTGTGACATTTGCCAAGAAGTCTGTCCCTGGAATCGCAAAGCACCGGCAGCAACCGCAGCGACTTTGCTACCACCGAGTCTGGATCTAGAAACGGTCCTTAAATTTACGGCTGACGAATTCCAATGCAGTTCGGAGGCACCGCGTTGGAACGCATAGGTTACGACGGGCTGCGGCGCACGCTGCCATCGCTATGGGGAATGTGGGCACTGTCTCGGCGGTGCCGGGGCTGTGTGGGCTATTTAGACGATGAGTCGGCGGTTGTCCGGGAGGCGTTGAATGGGCGATCGGCAGGATTGAAACGAGGAAAATTGACGCGGCTCCCGGAGCGTGGACTTTAGTCCACGCGCATAGAAAGGGGCCAAGAGCTGCCCGACTGCCAACGTCCCTGCCCACGGTCGAAACTTCTCCTGGCCCTTCCAACGGGATGCACAAGGTTTAGCGAATGGTAAAGTTGAAAACCTGAAGGTCATTCGAGGCATAAAGGGCTCCTGCTTCGGGCACGAGTGGCAAATCGCGATTCTTGAACTGGTTCCATTCCTGCGTCTCGGATTTGGCCCAAATGCGAACTCGGCTGGCGTTCAATCTCCAGTCCCCTTCCTTGATATCGGCGATTTCCCCAGGAGCCAGCGAAACCGTGACAGCTTGCAGCGACACGGCAGGTTTGGCCGGCAGCCAAACTTCACCTTGATCTGTTTGCGTTTTGTACTGAAGGAATATATCTACGCGCACAGCAGTATCATTTCCGACCCGGAGAAAACGAGTAGAAAAACGGCCTTGGGGATCATCGACCGCAGTCTCGCCCAGTGCAGCAACAGGGGATTCGCTTTGGAATGTCCCGTCAGCAGAGCCTGATCCGTCCACTCGACTTCCGCCGCCATCATAGTCTACTGGAAGATTGGGCGTAATCGCAATGGCTATGCCAGGTCCAGGCGGGGCGTAGTAAACACCTGGGTCTACCTCGCCATCACCCTCCATGGTCTGAGCAAAGCTTGCCGGATCATTGGGGAAGAACACTGAGGGATATTCAACCGGTAAGAAATCTCCGCCGCCACACGCAATACCACAACCCGAAATTACGTATCCCTGGGGAAAGCCGCTTCCACCTCCCGTAATAGCTCCTGAATTGAGTAAGTTGCCGATCCCGGCAAGTATGAAGGCGACATCCTTGGCGATACCTTTGGTAAAAATGCCGAGGTTAAGTGAATTGAGGCCCTTGCCGCTAAGAAAGCGCAACGAGTCACTCATTCCCAAGGCGTTCTTCATCTGGGCCAGATCATTCACCGTCAACGGTTTGTTGTTCTTGATTTTATCAAGAACGCCTTTGTCCAGTTTTCCCTTAGCAAGCGTGTTATAGACATCCGATTTAGGTACGACGCCAAACTGCGTGCCCGACTTAACAGTTAGTTTCTGTACTTTGTCAATGGTTCCATCTCTGATTTTCTTTTTGTTCTGATCTGCTCGTTGCTTGGCGTAGGCGGCTAATGTTCCAAAGGCTTCCTTCTGTTCGGCCGTCTTCTCCCTATTCCGAGCGGCCTGTCGCCGCTGATAAAGTTGCGTTTGAAGTTTCTCATGCTCCTCTTTTGCGCGTACCGCGCTCAGCCTTGGCAAACTTTGCACTTGGACGTCGAGGAGGAATCACTGACGGCCGAATCGGCGATAATTCGCCGAATCCACCGCCACTTTTGCCTTTGACCAATGAATTATCTTGCGTCTTCTTCGGAGGTGGGACAGACGGCCGAATCGGCGATGATTCGCCCAAACCACCGCCGCCTTTGGCAAACGAACTATCCTGCGTTTTCTTCGGAGGTAGCACAGACGGCCGAATCGGCGATGATTCGCCCAAACCACCGCTGCTGTTGCTTTTGACAAATGAATCATCCTTCGTCTTCTTCGGAGGTGAAACTGACGGCCGAATCGGGGCCGATTCCCCTGAACCAACACCCCCCTGACTAGACGCATGCGGAGGCCCCCCGCGCCTGACCAGGTGGATTCGGGTGCAGGATCGTTCTGCCTCCCTGGTAAGAAGGCCCGGGCGGTGTGCCTCGCTGACCAGAAGCGCTTGGATGTGCGGGCCCCCTACCACCAGGTTTCTTATCCTCTCTTTGGCAAAACGCGCCCCCGGCCAGAATGAACAGGACAAGGCAAGTCAGTATCGCAGTAAGGAAGAATCGCTTCATTGGAGGATCTCCAAGAAATGAAAAGAGCAGGAACTTAGAGTTCTATTCGACGCCTCCGGTAAAAAACAAAGGAGAGCAAAGGCTCTCCTTTTTTCTTACATCTTGTATTTCCATGAAACCAATTTAATGCAGGACCAAATCTTCGTTAGCTGTCCATCCACTCCTTGTAAGTGGCCTCGCGGTCCGCTTTTTTCATTTTCGCCCAGTCTGCCTTGGCTTTGTTGTAGTCATCAATCTTAGTCTTCTTGGTTTCCGCGTACATTTCTTCGAACCACTTGGATTCTTGTTCTGTGACCGGATCAACAGCAGGCGGAGAAGTCGATTGTGCTGAATCACCCGAAACGTTGTCAGTCGAATTGGCGCGAACCGGGCCCAATGTTTTGGGGCACGCAGCAAGGGGGTAGCGTCACGACATAGCATGGTGCGTATCTGACACAACACAAGCGACGCCGCCAGCCAGCGGACGCGTTGCTTGACGCCGTGCACAACACAAAACCTGCCAAGAGACCAACAATTGTCCATTTGCGCATAACAATTCCTTTATCTAAAATCCAAGAAATCTCGTACTGCGACACATTACTCATTTTGGTGCATGGGACTGACACCTTCACAAATACTACTCCGTATTTCGGTGGGTGAACTCCAATTTAATGTCATCCAAGACCCGCTAAACTACCTGATTGTGCATTTGTAGGGATCAGCCACATAGATGGATCCAATGACGAAGTTTGACGGGGAAGGCAATGCTTTTTTTGGCAGTGTTTTCTATTCGATCAACTTGGGACTTTCCGGAAGGTCTGCCAAAATGAATGGCGCCAGTCATTCTAGTCGGAGTCCAGTTCAATTCTACCCATTTGCCCCACCATCCGTCATGGAATTGCGACAACCTTATCGCCATTTGCTCTATAAATACTTGGAAAATTGCGGTGGGCCAACCATTGATTTGTTTCCCTTTGGAATCTTTTCCATGCCAAGGAGAGATCGTAAGAAAGTCTATATTAGCTGGCGGTGCATGCAGCACCATTATACTTGAAGACGGAAATCAAGCGTTGGCCTGCATTTCCCACTGCGTGATTGCCAAGATAGTAGAAGGGAGACGTCGTTTTTTTTGGATCATTATAATCTTTAGTATCCATTGAACGATTATTCTGCAATACAAGTGTAGCCCCTGCACCGGCTCTCGATTTCTTCCATCCCACTCCGGGATCGTATTCGCCCGAAAATGTAACACCATTCTCTGGAATCTTCCATGTTTTCGGATCGAGCGGTGTGTTTCGAAACGGCTTAGGTAAATGGAGAAACTGCCCATGGGCGTAGCCGCTCATGAGCATCACTACCGACACGGCTAGCAAGCACTTTTCATTGTGAAACTCTCCTCATCAAAAAACGGACTTTGAGGTCTAACGCCATATCACAACTCCACGCGAAGGCTTATCACCAAAATGGATTATTCAATGTCGGTATACAAGCAGTTCGATACTTGGTGATGTATGTCGGGTGATGCTCCTGAAGAGCTTCTTCGCCTTTGCCGTGCTGGATCAGAAAGGGCTGAGTTCTGACGATTTATGACAGCCAAGTCGATGCGCGTCTTCGCCATCCGATGCTGAGTACGCCGCCGCACCGGTACCAGCCTCATGTGTTGTCGAAGCTGTTGTGCGCTCAGCTTGCAGATGGCGGCATGCACCCATCTCTTGAAGCAAAGCCCTGCGAAACGACGGAGCATTGGGAAGAACGTTCAACAGAGTATGAAGGTCTTTGAGCGCCGAGGCCTCTGCGGCAACGATGGAAGCCGTCCACCGTAACGCAAATTGCTGCACAAAACTTACATCGTCTGAGTAGTGTGCCCGAAACACGAGATGCTGAAAAATGATGAGTCGTGACGGGCGGCGAAAATGATTTTCCGTGCGCTACCGACTCCGCCGTCCATAATGGACGGCCACGCAATTGCCGTCGTGGCAGCAGACGACTAGTCTTTCATTCCATCTTGATTCAGGTCTGAGACGAGGATGTCGACGGGGCCTTTGCCTGTGGCGAAATGTTTGACGGGATAAAAACTGCCTTCGCCTTTGCCGCGAAGGACGGAAAGAGTGGAGTTCTCGCGATTTACGACCGCAATGTCGATGGCGCCGTCGCCGTCTAAGTCCTTGGCCACTATGGCGCAGCAGCCCTTGCCTACATGAAACTCGCGGCGGTCCTCAAACTTGCCCATGCCATCGTTCAGGAAAACGGTGATGTTTTCACCGAGTTTTTCAACCACTGCAATATCGAGCTTTCCATCGCCGTTGAAATCCGCCAAGACGGTAGCGTACGGGCCTTTTAGATTGCCCAAAGTTTGGCGGGGGGCAAAGGTTCCATCACCATTCCCAAGATGAATGCTTATCGAGTTAGAGCCGCCTCCGTCACCACCATGTCCAGTTTTCCATCGCCGTTCATGTCTCCAACGCTCACGTGGGCCGGCCATTGATCCGTTTTTACAACACGAGGAAGTCGCAAAATGGGCAGGATGTTTGCTCAAGTGCACGTATAAGCTTGAGGCATTGATATTCGTGTTTACGAGATCGACTTTTCCATCGCCGTCAAAATCTCCTGCAACCAAAAAGCCTCCGCCTTTTTCTCCAGTGTTTATTTTCATCGTTTCGGCAAACGCACGCCCACCTTACTCCAACGAACTTCGATTGCCGATTCGCTCACTTGAATAAGAGCCAAGTCAACTGAACCGTTTCTATCCCAATCTGCCAGGCAGAAATGCTCTACGTCATTCGCAACACTGACATATGGCAAGCTGCTTCGCTTCTCTTTGCTAGTTGGATCGATGCGAAAAATGCCACAAGCACTCGGGCAGAGGGCAAGTATCTCCGGGGAGCCTTGGCCTTCAAGGTCAGCGGCTGCGATTCGGGTCGGGGGAGCAGGCAAGTTCAAGGTGCTGAACTGGCCATAGTCGCCATCGCCAGATGGGGCACGCAATCCGCCGGTAACGTTTGGTGGGGCCGAGTCAGTTACACACGCCTGCCAGTGGTAAACTTTTCCATCGTGACAGGCCGCCACGAGAAATCGGTCATCGGGCGAGAAAGCCAAGTCGTTGACCTGCATAGTCGGGCCGGTAAGTGTGATTAAGGACTGCGCGGTCTTGACATTCCAAAGTTGCACTATGTGGTCCGCGCCAGCGCTGGCGACGTCCGGCCATCGTGACTGAACGCTAAGGCGTAGACCTGCTCGCGATGTTTGTTCAGAGTGAGCCGTTTTTCGCCGCTCGGTGCATCGCGCAGCCAGATGCTGCCGTCACGGTGGGCGGTGGCTATGACCTTGCCGTCGGGCGCCATGACGATTTTGAAGATCGTAGGCTCATTTTCCAACAGAATCTTGCGATTCAAACTCCCAGATTCCCAAATCCACAGACAGCCAGCGTCGTCCGCTGCATAGATTTGGTTGTCGTCCAGAGAATAAAGGATTGAATGGACGATATCCGAAGGACCTTCGATCCGATTAAGTTCCTTGCCATTTACGGCATCCAATACCCGAATTAATTTGGAGTTTCCGCTGGTCGCCAGTCTCTTGCCGTCGCTCGAGAAACTCAGGCATCGAACTTTAGCTCCTTGGCCGGAAGACATCCAGAGCGTCGAGTGGGTCGCCACATCCCACAGTCGAACGTGGCTATCATCACAACCGGTTACCAGATGTCGCCCATCTTTTGAAAAAGAGAGGCACCGTACCAAAGCTGGATGTGTTAGATCGCTGACCCACCTTCCAGTTAACATATCCCAAATTCTAACCTTGTGATCATCTCCTCCAGTCGCAAGATATCGGCCGTCCGGGGTAAACGCGACGCTCCAAGCTTCCCCTTGATGGCCTGCAATCTGGGGTACGACGCCGCTGCCATTCGGTGCGCAAACTCGAACCACCGGGGCACCAGCTACATTACCTAAAAGTGCAATCGAATTGCCGTCCGGTGAATAGATAACCTGTCGGCCCAAATTGGGGTCGCTGAGCGAATGAATAGCCTGTTGCTTCTGCCAATCCCAAATGATCGCCTCAGATTTCTTTCGATCCGCGTAACTTGGAGCGACCGTGACAAGGTGTTTGTGGTCCGGCGAAAAATCCATTCCGAATACTTGGTGTCTGTCTACTTCTAGTTGTCTGTTCTTCTTTCCTGATTCCAGGTCAAAGATCTCAACATTCGGTTGAACTGAGCGAGCGATCAGGCTGCCATCCTTGGAGACGGCAAGTACTGGTATGACGCCCACGGGACACGGCATCTGGACAAGTATCCTCCCTGTTTTAGTATCGGCCCATTGCAGCTTTTGATCGTTGGTGATATACGCAACAGTACTAGCATCTGGGGTAATGCACGCTGCCTGTATTTCGCATCCTTTCACTGGAACTACGGAGCTCGCAATTGATAGTTTGTTGTTTGCCAAACTCAAGGATGAGAAACCGCAATCAGTCACGATCGCAACATGCGACTCCTCTGAGGTCTTCGCTGCAAAAACACAGTTTCCTGATGCAATCGGCGAATCAATTTCAACGTGGGTGATCAAATTCCAAATGCGAAGTCTGATGCCGTTCTTTGCGGTTGACGCCGAAACTAATTGTGCTCCGTCTGAAGTGAAAGATAGATCAGAAAAGATTTCGCCTTGAGCAGCAAAAGTATCGAGCAGTTCTCCCGTGCTGGCATTCCTGATCTTGATTTCATTCAGACCTCCTACAGCCAGTTTGCTCCCGTCCGGACTATAGGCGATTGATTGGGCTCCATGGCTCCAGTCCGCCATCTTGGCCCCGCGTTCCACGTTTCCTGCCACAAGTAATACCATTCGAATCCTCGAATGTCTTCCTCCCCGGCCTTTGGGCGAAGGCGATTAAGAAGCTCGGGAACATCCGCGAATTTACCGTTGTCGGAGAGCCTCTTGGGCCTGACCGATGAGGCTTAGCGTATTCCGCTAATCGCTTCTGCCTGGTTTCCTGACGGTCATCGGATCGCTTTTTGCGCCAGGAAGAAAACCGCCGTTCCGACCAATGCCAACAACAAGCTCGCCGCTATTGGCGCCAGCGGTCTGCGCCGGACCCACTTCCAGGCGTGGCGCAGAGCGCTCGGCCGCCTGGCTTTGACGGCATCACCGGCCAGGAAGCGGCGCAGGTCCGCCGCCAACTCGCCGGCCGTGCCATAGCGCTGGCCAGGCTCCTTGGCCAGGCATTTGAGGCAGATCGGTCTCCAGGTCGCGCGGCACCTCGGGCCGGGCTCTGCGCAGGGGCGGCGGGTCGTCGGCCAGCACGTGTTGGAGAATCTCCACCACGTTCGAGCCCGAAAAGGGCGGGCGGCCGAGCAATAGCTCGTAAAGCAAGGCTCCCAGCGAGTAAACGTCCGTGGCAGCGCCCAGGCCAGACGATTCGTTCTGGGCCTGTTCGGGAGCCATGTAAGCCGGTGTGCCCAAGAGGGCGTGGCTTCCCAGGCTGGCACTTACCGGCGGCAGATTGGCAGTGCCGATCCACTTCACCAGACCGAAATCGCCCAGGCGTGGGTGCAGGCTGCTAAGGTCGATTGGCAGCGTCCCGATGGTTTCAATTTCGTTTTGCTGCGCTCCCTCGAGCAGGATGTTGCTCGGCTTGATATCCCGATGCAACAGGCCCCGGCAGTGCATGTACTCCACGGCGTCGGCGATTTTGGCAACCAGGTCGGCCGCGGCCCGAACCGGGATCGGTTGCTCGACATTGCGCAGGTAGTCCGCCAGGCTGCCGGCCGCACAATAGCGCGAAACCAGGAAGCAATAAGGCCCCTCCTCGCCAACCTCGTAAACCGGCGTCAAATGCGGATGTTCCAGATCGGCGGCCGCCCGAGCCTCGCGCAGAAAGCGGCGGCGCAGGTCCAGCGAGAACAGTGCCTCGGCTCGGGGAACCTTGAGGGCCACTCGGCGTTTGAGCCTGGTATCCAGCGCCAGGTAGACGATGCCGTAGCCGCCGCGGCCGAGCTCGCGCTCGATCTTGAAGCCGCCGAGGCTGCCTGGCATCAGTTCGGGACGTGTAGGAGGAGGATCAGCAATCTCTGCGTTGGAGCCATTGCGGCGATCGAATTCCAGCAAGAAGAGAATGGCTTTCGCTTGCCGAAGCCGCTTTTGATCCGCGGCAGAAATCGCGGTGTCGCAAGGGGGCGGGGTTTTGCCGGAAGCAATGGCTTCTTCGAGAGCGAAAAGCTGCTCAGAATAACGGGCTTCCTTGCCCAGGGCGTCATGATTCATCGTCTGCAACCATCAGGCGGCGCATGCTCTCCAAAGCCCGCTCGAATAATTTTCGTGCAGCCGCATCGGTTCGATTGAGCCTGCGGCCGATCTCTTCATAAGGGAGCTGCTCGTAGACCCTCAACTGAATAGCTTGGCGGTGATCCTCTTCTAACTGCGCCAACGTTGCCTGAAGATAATCCCGCAATTCCCGGCCAATCAACTCGCCGCGGGGCGATAAACCCGATTCCGCAAGTTGCTCGAGCAGCAGGTGCTTTTTGTCGCCGGCCGGTTCCACCTCCCGGCCAAGTTGCCTTTTGTCGGTATCGAAGAACGCCCGGCCCTGAGCTTTGATTTCATTGTTCAGAATTCGCTTGAGCCAGCCAAGCAGTTCTAGTTTCGACTGACCCCGAAAGTCGGCAAACGCCCTGTCGGCATGGAAAAAGGTCTCCTGAACTACGTCGGATGGAGCCGTTTTCGCGTGTAAATCTTTTGGCAAATCCTCGTTAGCAAGCTTTAGCAAGTAGGGCCTGCACGTTTCAAGAAGCCTACCCAACGCCTCGTTCGATCCATCCCGCGCATCCCGAAGCAATCGATCGAACGAAAAAACGTCGGGACCGCTTGGCAGAGCATATTCCAGGGGCTTTGTCACTTAGATGCCTTCGCTAAGAAAACCGGACGCGGCCATCGTTGGATTTGAGGCTGGGCCGATTAATTGGATAAACAGGATGCGTTGTATCCTAGCCTTCGCAAAGGACCGTTGCTAGCTTTATCTGGGTTAATATCTGAATCGATGCCCGTAGGGTTACCCCAAGTGGGGGACCCATGCGATTCGGCGCTGGCGCTGGCATATCAGTGCTTCGTCGAGCTTCCGGTGAAGCATGGGACGGGCATGGGACCTTGGAGCGTTCGGCAGAAATGAAGTAGGTCAGGCTTTCTAGCCTGACGTCAGGCTAGAAAGCCTGACCTACACTCTCATTCTTTCCGTTCGCTCATAGGGCGGTTCCGGTCCCGCCATCCGGTGTCGCCATGACCAAAGGGCTCGCATCCTGTCGAATGCCCCTTTCCGCGCGACTAATCTCTGCATAAGGAATCGGAGGTCGATGTTTGCGCCCAGGCAGCATGGTTCCAGGTGAAACACAATGACCCTCCAAGACAGTTACGAACCGATCTTCGGCCTCGGAATGTCGATCCAAACAATTAGAGCCTTCGGAAACTATGGAAAAGGCGCAGTCTTGAAGTCTCCCCCCTTGGCAAGGGGGGGCAGGGGGGGGCTTCAGAACCTAAACGTATGAGCGGTAGCCGGCGCAATTCGGAAGATGGCGGCAGCTGCAATTCCTCTCCGGATCGTGCAGTCGCGTCTGACCCCCCCTGCCCCCCCTTGCCAAGGGGGGGAGGAAAACAGATTCCGTTTTTGAATTGCGAGGTTCCGATTGTTGATATTCATCATCATTTCTTCCGAAGGCTCTTAATGTCTCCAAACAGGAAATCGGTGATCATGAGTAAGAAAGCTCAATCGACGCTGGAGGATTTGCGGCTGGCGATTCATGGCGTCACTGCTCCCTTTTCATGCGCGGGAACTTGCCTGCCGGAAAAACCCGTCACCATTATCTTCCGGGATAAGTGCCGGTTTGAGGTCACGCGCGCGAAAAACGCATTTGAGCAGAAGAATGAATTGAAACCGTTGCTCGCACACTGCAAACCGGCGCCCTTTGGCGATGGCAAAACGACTCGTTACGACCGCAACGTGCGCGACGCGCTCCAACTCAAGGCCGAAGCTGGTGGGTTCTCGATCGAGGGCTTCGACCCTGAATCAGCCGGGGTCTTGCAGAAGATCCAGGAAGAACTCGTTCCCCTCGACCCGAATCCGATCTCGGCGGAACTGTACAGCCTAAATGTTTACAGCGAACGGGGGCACTTCGAGCCACACAAGGACACGCCGCGTGGCGATGACATGTTTGGCACGCTGGTCGTATGTTTGCCGTCGGAATTCAGGAGGGGCAATTTGGTGTTGAGTCACCGAGGAGTCGTACAGAAATTCGACTGGGGATCCTCCCCCGAAAAGCAACAGACGCCCAATCAGCTTCATTGGGCAGCGTTCTTCGGCGACGTGGATCATCAAATCGAAAGAATCTGGGGCGGGGCGCGCGTCACATTGACCTATTTGTTGAGGCGGGGCAAAAGCGGTGCGCCGACGCCAGAGGTCGGCGGCGAAGACCTGGCGCCGCGAATTCAAGAAGCCTGGCAGGCAGTGCTGGCCGACAAGAGTTTTCTTCCCGATGGCGGGATTCTCGGCTATCCCTGTTGCCATCTCTACCATCAAGATGCACGCTTTCAAAGCGAACAGAGTTCGATCGACCGTCAATCTTCAACCATGCTCAAAGGACGCGATCATCTGGTGGCGGCGACAGCACTCCAAGCCGGATTGAAAGTCACTTTCAACCCCTACATGTTCGAGACTTGTGCCGATGAGACCTGGCAGCTCGATCGCTTTCCGACCACCAAAGAAAAATCGAAGTTGGGTTGGCAAGTGGATTCGTATGCCCTCGAAGAAGCTTTGTCGATTCGCGCAACTTCCGAAAAGGAAGGCGATTTTGGCGTCACGTGGCTGGAGCCTCATCCATCTACGGACGACTCCACGTGGCAATCCAAAGAAGGTCGCGATCCGGAACTTCCGGCGGCCGCACTCCTACATCGCTGCGATTATTGCCCCTGGGGATATTTTGGAAATGAGAGTTCTGAAATCGACCTCTACACCTTTGCGGCACTGCACGTCAAAATCCCGAAGTTCGGCCAAGGCCGTCGCGCAGCGACCAAAGTTACGCCGAAAATCCTAGTCGAAAGCGAGCCACCCAAGCGCAAAAGCAAGACAAAAAAACAATAAGGCGAGCGGCAGACAAAAGTAGACCTCACGCTCCGCGTGAGGAACGCCTCACGCGGAGCGTGAGGTCTACTTTGGGGAAGCCAATTCATGGCGATCGCCTAACTTGTCGATCTCGTTTCACTTTTTGGTCCAATGAAACGTGGGGCTGTCCGGCCCGCACACCGAGAGGCCGCACTCCGTCCGGAGAGCCGAAGTGAACAAGTGTCGTTCTATCTCTACAGGCGAGCGTACCTTACGACTATTCCACTCCGGCACATGATTTCGGCCGTTGTCCGGAGTCAAATCGCCTTGGGGAGCACGGCTACAGAAAAGCGCAACTTCACAACTAGAGTTGCCTGCTGGTGTGCAGGACCTATCGCTTTGCTTGGTCTTTGGGCTGTTGTGCACGGGAGAATTGGGGAACTCCTAGATTTGATGATGTTCCGCATCCCCCGATTTCCCCGCCATCAGTTTTCGCATCGCCCCCAACGCTCGCAGTTGCAGCATGCGCACCGCGCCGGCCGTGCGGCCCATGCGTTCGGCCACTTCTTCGGCACTTGCGCCCTCCAGGATGCGCAGCACGAGCACGGTGCGATAGTCATCCGGCAATTGAGCCAGCACATCGGCTACAGCCACTGCCGATTCGCGTTTTAGAGCCAGTTGGCTGGGCCGGGGCGCTTGATCTGCCAATCCCTTCCCCAAGGAAACGGAAGAATGTTCGACGCCGCTACAGACCTGATCGAGACTTACCTCGCGTGCGGCCGCACGCCGCTTGGCCGTGTAGCGTCGATGTTCGTTGAACAAGTTGTGCGAAAGAATGCGTCGCATCCAGGCTAGCAACTCAGCTTCCTCCTTCCCGGAGAATTGTTGAAAATCGCGGTGAACTTCCAGCATGGTCATCTGCACGATGTCGGATGCATCGGACTTGGCGCGAACCAGGCGGCCCAGTTGAGCCTGCGCCAGCAGCCACAAGTAATGCCGATAACGGCTCAAAAGCTGCTCGCCGGCGGCCTTGTCTCCCGCTCGACGACGCTGAAGGAGCTGAGAGAAGGTGAGTTCCATTGACATGGCAGTGTCCTGGCCTACTTCAGTGGCCATCACGTTCGGCGTGATGATTTCGGCCACCCACGAGGAAACTTCAGTTTATTGCACAAGAAACTACTTAGAGACTGCTGGGAACTAATGAAAAAGGCGCCAGCCTTGAATTCTCCCACCCTTGGCAAGGGGGGGCAGGGGGGGGCTTCAGAACCTGAACGCATGAGCGGTAGCCGGGGCAATTCGGAAGACTGCAGCAGCGGCAGTTCCTCGCCGGATGGTGCAGTCGCGTCTGACCCCCCCAACCCCCCCTTGCCAAGGGGGGGAGGAAAACGGATCCCGCCTCTATGGTGCAGTCGCGTCTGATTCCTCCCAACCCCCCTTGCCAAGGGGGGAGGAAAACGGATCCCGCCCCTGATTGGAAAGTTCGGACTCCAGAACATAAACATCATTGTTTCTGAACGCTCTTAGCCTCACTTTCCCAAACTATCATGTGCGAGCGATTTTGCTTCCTTGGGGAGGGGCTGGTTGGGCAGCCAACAAGTGTCCTTCATCACGCGGAGCGTGATGGCTACTGAGCTTGGCATTACTGCCCGCGTGATGCGGTTCCCCTCTTGGAGCTGGCGATCGGCAAGTTCGGCGGCAGGGGGCGGGCGGCGACGGTTATTTCTCGCTTATAGAGATAATCGCGGAGCTGGCGGAAGACGGCAAAGCTGTCGGGATAGACCCAAAAGGTGACCGCGGCTTGGTCCCCATCCAGCCTGTCGGCGATGTCGCGAAAAGCGGATCCGGGACGAAGGGCTTCCTGGAGACTTTCTCCCCGGTTGAGGGCTGCTGGCTGAATTTGCCAACTCGTCAAACCGTAATGGAAGCCATGATCGGTTCCCGGTTTGTCGCCGCCCAGCGAATCGATCATGCCGCGTTCGCGTTCAACGGTATAGATCATCTGGAACGCTCCAATCGGCCCCAGCTTTCCCGTAATCTGCCAATTGCTTTGCAGCTCGCGCTCGATCTCTTCCTTGTGATCGGGAAACTCAGCCAGCAGCCCATACACATCGACAAACGTCACTCGACCTTCGCGCAGCTCGAAATGGAACTCATCCCCTTGCACCGCCTTGCTCACCGGCGTGCGATAGTGCAAAACCCGCCTCACGACAGGCTGAAGCTGCAAGTCTCTGATCTGGTCGCTGAGCTTCTTGCAGCGCGCTTGAATTTCCTCGGTGGTCATGGCGGCCTGTTGCAGTGCCGCTTCTTCCTTTGTTTCCGTGGCACGCGCTCGAGCCCGCGCCTGGCGCAACGCTTCGACGTGCGCGGCGCTATCGTTCTCTCCAGGCACTAATTCTCGTTGAACGTCACGCTCCTGTTGGACCAGCCGCAATTCTTGAAGCAGCTCGGCTTCCAAACGCTTCAATTGGCGGTGCTCCTCCTGCATGACGTGATACACCGGTTCTTCGGTCTCCTTGACCTCCAGAGCCTGCACGACCGGCTCGGATTCCAAGGCGCGTTGATCGACCAATTTCGTGTAGGAGCGGGCTCCCACCCAGACCACCAAAATAAGCCGGATGATGATGCCGACGACATTGGCAACGACGTCCAGAAAGGAGTCGAAGCTGAAGTTTTCACGGACCTTGGGAAGGCGTCGACGAATCATGGCTTCTCGTTCCCATACGGGGAGACGACAATGGTGGCGACCAAATCCTATTCCGGACGCACGCGGGGCGCCGGCGGCGGCTCCGCTTCGATGTCTTCGCGGTTCATGGGCAAGCCAAACCTTTCCAACAGTGGATAGGCCGCGTAATAGGTTCGCAACCCGTCCGAGTTGACGCGGAAATGTAGCTGCGGGCGATAAGGAGTTTGGCCCTCGCGCACCGTGGCCTGACGGCGGGCGATCCACTGCTGCACGGCGTCCGCGAATGCTGCCCGCGCGGTGGTATTTCGTTCCAAATCGGCAGTTTGCCAATGGCGGCCCGTCGGCATCAGCACGACCTCATTCGCCCGGCATTCCAGCACGATGGGCAGATCGCGATTGCCCTCGACGCGAAACGAAGCAGGCGACGATGGCCTCCTAGCCCGCGGCAGCAAGCGCGCCAGCGGATCGGGCGGCCCAGGAGCGCTGCCGCCGCCCGAACCTCCACTGCCTGCATCCCCGCCATCGGAGATTTGGCCAGATGCGGATCCCCCCGAGGAGGAGCCGCCAGGCGAACCAGACGTCGCCCCGTCTAGTGAGCCAGAAGCGTCTGCATTGGCAGGTCGAGTTGCGCCAGGAGTAACGACCACGGACTGACCGCCGATGGTCTGACTGGAAGCGCCGCCCTCCGGGGGAACGGCCCCACCGGCGGCACCGGAGGCGCCATTCGCCATCTGACCTGAGACACCACCATTCGGCGAATTCGTTCCGCTACTGCCCGCGACACTGGATCCGCCAGATGCCCCTTCGCCGGCGCCACCTGAATTTGGCGACCCTGATCCATTGCCGCCGCTGCCACCAGCTCCGTTATTTACCAGGGCGCCAGGAGACGGATAATTTGGCGAGCCTGATCCGCTCCCTCCTCCCGCGAGGCCAGGGCCGACATTTGCCATCCCGCTGGAACTAGCAGTGCCGGGAATGCCGCCGCCACCGCTGCCGGACCCAGCTGGCCGGTTGTTCGTCGTTCCGTTTGAGCCACCGGGACCTGACGCTCCTGGTGAGCCAACTCGCGGATCACCAACTAGCTGAGGCGACTCCGGGGGCGCCTGGCGATCCTGGCTGACCATTTTGCCCGGGCAACGGCAGAAGTTTTTGCTCCCCTTGTGTTCCGCCCACAACCCGCTGGCCGGATTGACTGAAGGCAAAAGTAGAATCTCCGGTGTTGGGTCTGGCTCCGCCCACTGCTCCGGGGATGCCGGGCGGAGCTACTCCTGAGCCGGGCACCGAAGGTTGCCCCGACGATTGGCCGGCCGCCGCCAGCTCGCCATTCGTGTTGGCCGCGCCGCGTCCACCGGCGGCGTTTTGCGCGTTCAGATAGTCGCTCAGGGAAGGAGGGCGTTGGTCTCCGCCGGAGTGTGCTCCACCGGGACCATTGGGCCATCGACTCCCCCCCACATTGGTAACGCCTGTGCCAGAATCAACACTGCCAAGGCCCGTTTGGCCGGCGCCATTTGAGGCGTATCCACTGACGGACTGATTCCCCCGCCCGGAACTGCCTGCGCCTGGCATGCCCGATGGACCACCAGTCGAATCCGGTATGCCGGTCACACCCAGCGTGTCTCCTCCTGGTCCATCGCCATAGGCGCCCAGGCCGTTGCCCGATCGATATCCATGTAAACCGAGCTGCCTGCCGGTCCCGCCGGGAGATTGGCCGAAGCTCGAACCAGCTCCGCCCGGGACGCCCGGAGCCCCTCCGGGAACCGCAGAGGTTCCCCCGTTTGTGCCATAGCCGTTCCCAGGCTGATACAGGCGCCCTTCGGTTGCAACTGCTGCAAACCCGGGCTTGGCTGAGTTTCGCGAGACAACCGGCGCATTGCCCTGGAACATTTCGACGCCATTCTGAGGCACCCCCCGAGCCGGAGAAGTTGCTCGCTGGCCCCCAGGCAGTCCGCCTGCCATGACGCCAGGTGATGGAGTTCGCGGATCGGCGGCCCAGGGTTGACCGGGCGAGTGTCCATCGGCCTCGCCGAAATCCAAGGCCCAATCCGCGTCGATCAATTCATATCCTGAATCGATGTTGCGAACGCCCAAGGCGCCCATCACCCGGTAATAAGTGGCGATGCCATCGGGCCGCACGAGGAAGAGCACATAGGGTTTCTGCTTCGTTTGGTCCGAGTTGGCCTTCAATTTGGCTGCCAACGTTTGCAGGAGCTCTTGAAGCCGGCTCGATCCGTCCCAAGAAACTGTCTTGGCAATGAGATGCTCGGGATGAACGATGACCTGATCTGCCTGACATTCGACATAGATCGGCCGACGATTTTCGCCGCTTTTTCCGAGGTAGGGAACCAACGAATAGGTCTGCGACTGCCGTTTGCGAAAGGCGATAACGTCGGCAAGCGCGTTTTCCAGGTTCACCAATTCCCTCGCCAGCGCTTCGTGTTCGGACAGCACCTGGTGCTTCTTGGTCGAAATCGAAGCCGTGCGGCCGCTGCTCTTGTTCGTAACCCTCTTGTTCCCGAGCCAACACCTCGCGCAGCGCTGCTAATCGAGCTTTCAACTCCGCGGTGCGATTCCGTTCCAGGTTGGCCTCGTATTTCTTCCGTTGCAACTCCGTTTGTTTCGAATCGAGGTTCGCATGTAACGCCGTTTCTTGTGCTTGAAGCCGTTGCCGCAGCTCGCGGCGTTTCTGTTCGTAAGCTGCCATGCGCTCGCGATCGGCCTTCGAGTATTGGGCGAGCACGGCTTCCTGTCGCTCGCGTTCCTTGGCGCGAGCCACCACCTTGGCACGCCGGTCGAGGACCAGGAGCAAAAGGATCAAAGAACCCATGGCACACAGGAGGACGGCCAAAAATGGGAACGTCGACACCTGCAGCTTTTGGCGTCGACGCCTCATGCAGCGTTCCCCGGACGCGATTGCGTACGCGTGGGCAGCGTGGTGGCGGCGCGGGCCGTGATTAAATGAATGGCGGCAGTCAGGCTATGGAGGGCCTGTTCGAAGCTGCCGGCGCCGGCCAATGCTGCCAAGTTATTGTTGAGACCTTCTTGCAAGCGGTTGAGCTGACCCTCGGCATCCTGCAGCTTGGCCACGGCCTGCAACTGGGTCGCCAAACTTGCTTGAGTTTTGGACCAGGCCGCCTGCTGTTCGTGTCCCGCGCTCTGCATCTGGCTCACCAGCTTTTCGAGATGCTGTACGAGGGCTTGTGAACGTTTGTTGGATTGCTCCTCGAACGCGCGCATTCTTTCGAGCTGTGTGGCAGCCGTCCGCTCGAGCGCAGTTTCGAGGGCCTTGGCCATGCGAGCAATTTGGTCCGCGGCCGCCTTGCCGGAGCGTTCTTCGGCGGCGGCCATGCTGCGCGCCCAAAGGTCGGCTTGTGCTGCACCAGACTGTCCATTCCCTTGAGCACGACGTTTGTTTGTTCCTGAGCCGCTTCCACGGCGGCACCGCTGCCGGGCAAGCCGCGCTCGAACCGATGGGCCAGCTCGCGGTCGACAAAGGCGTCTACGAGATCGAGGACCGCTTGCTCGGCGCGCTCGGTGATGAAACTCGTGAACATCGCGATCATGGTGAGGGCCAAGGCCAGAGCCGTGGCGTCGAAGGCCAAAGCCAGGCCGTCGGTAACTGAGTTGAGATTGGTTTCCAGCTTTTCCGGCGTAACGCCGGAGATGGCGCCGGTGATTCCAAGCACGGTTCCCAGGAAGCCAAGGATGGGGATGGCCCAGGTGATGAAACGCGTGAGGGCGTAGCTGTTTTCGAGGGCCAGCGCATCGTTGTCGGCCAGGGTGCGCAGGTGATCGTCCAAATCCACCGCGGAGCCGCGCCGGCAAAGAAAATCAAGTATCGCTATCGTTCGGCTGCCGATCACGGAGCGACGCAAGCGGGTGGGCAAGGCAATTAGTCCAGCCAAAAGCTGATGAGCCTGCGAGAGCTCGACCCGGCTTCCATCCCACTTGGGCAACAGATCGCGTACGGCAGGCGCGCTTTTCGAGCCAGGCCCGCCAGAGCTTGCTCGCGAACGCGCCGAGCGCCGCCGCAGAACAGGAAAACTTCCACTTTCTCGACGGTATGGCTGACATAGCGCGGCAGGTCGGTATCTTGAAATGGTCCAAAAGAGATGAGGGCCAAGATGCCCGTCGCCAGAGGCACCCCCATCATGATGGCTGCCGGCAACACGCTCGAACGGCGCGGAGCGTTTTGACTCGCGTCAACGGACGCAGGACCTCGCGAACCACCCATGAGACTCTCCTCGTGCGGATGGAGAATGCGCAGGCGAACAATATTGGACTCTGACTTCTAGGTTGGCAGCGGAGCGCGGATAATAGCGAATTCCGTAGACGGGTCGAGGGGAAGATGCGTGAGCGTTTGGAGAATGCGCAGCCTGCGCGACCCGGGCAACGGACGGCAAGTTCCCTCAGTTTGCTAACTTGCTCAGCTTGCCTGGCGGCTCTGCTTCATTTGGTTGATTCGTGAAAGGATCCAGCGATGTCTTCAGTATCACGCACTAAGCTCTTGGAACTTTTTCGCTCGCGAGCGCTGTCCTTTGGCAAGTTCAAATTGGTGTCGGGAAAAGAAAGCACTTACTACATCAACAGCAAAAAAGTCCTCTTTCATGCGGAGGCGATTTGGCTGCTAGGGGATGTTCTTTGGGAACTGACCCGCGACTTGAACATCGACGCCATCGGCGGCCTGGAAATCGGCGCGATTCCCATGGCCACCGCCGCCTGCTTGCGCTATCACGAAAACGGCCGCCCTTTGGAAGGATTTTTCGTGCGTAAGGAAGCCAAGGAGCATGGCAGCCGCCAGCGGCTCGAAGGCAGCATCGAACCAGGACAGCGAGTGGCCGTGATCGACGACGTCTTTACTTCCGGCGGATCGGTGCTGCAGGCCATCGAAGAAGTGGAGAAGGCGGGCGGGAAAGTGGTGGCTGTGCTCTGTATCGTCGATCGTTTGGAAGGGGCGCGAGAAAAGCTGGCGTCGCGTTATGCCTATCTGCCGATCTTTACGATTGAGGATTTTGGGATTCCTCGACCAGCTTGACTTTGGTTAGCCGCGACGCGCAGCGGAGCGCGCCTAAACGCTCCGCTGCGCGTCGCGGCTAACCAAAAGCACAATTCCCCAGCCTCTGAATGACGACCCGTGGTCTAGGCCAAGCACCACGGATCATCATTCAGAGTTGGGGAAGGCTTGAAAGCTATCGCTCGAACTCTATGTCTCAAACTTGGGGCAGGGCACGCACCGGCTGCACGGTCAGCACTTGCTCGCGGGCAGGCCGGGTCCGGGTGGCGGCGATGAGCACGCCGACGCCGGCTCCGAGAGCCAGGCCCAGCGGGATGCGAATTTCAGGATCATTATTTTGCACGCCACCCACCGCACCTAGAACTCCGCCAACCACAGCTCCAATCACCAGCGGCGCCAGCGCGCCACCCACCACTCGAGCGGCCGAACCGGTTTTCGTTAGAACGATGCCGGCTGCGCAAAATAGTTGTCGCGGAATGAAAAGAACGGCCTGCACGATCCCGCGGATCAGACCGGTGGCCAATCCGAAAGCCACGCGGGGGCCGAGCGTGACGGCTTTGAATAGCACCCACACGCCGGCGCCCACCAAAGCAAACGGCAAGAAGACCCCTAGGAGCGCAAGGACAGGGCCGGAAAGGGTTACCACCAGAAAGCCAACCAGGGTAAGGATGGCCAATTGACGCACCAATCCTTTTGTGTTTTCTTGCTCTTGCATCGTTGACGCCTCCAAACCTTGCATCCACGTTGTCCCGGCTACCGCATTGCCCGCTAAGATTCGTCTCTCTCTGGTTCCGCAGGCTTATTCGTCGGCCGAGACAAGAGATTTGAACGATTGTGAGGAATTGCTGCAGGCCGGGTCTAGGCGACCCGGGGCTAATATCTGTGACCCCCATCGGGGTCGAATACACGATTCTGATTATTGAAATTCAGCATCGGTTTTTCCCGACGCTCTCAGCGCATCGAAAGAGAGCTCACCGCCGGGTCAGAACTCGCGCGTATAACCCGCCGTCCAGCCGCCGTCGACGGTGAGAATGTGACCGTTCATGTAGCTGTTTTCCGGGTCCGCCAAGAACACGGCGGCAACGGCAATCTCGTCCACCGTAGCCGGCCGGCCAAGAGGAACATGGTCGAGCATAGCGTTGCACCGAATGGTTGAAGAGGCCGTCGGCGCTGTAGAAGAGCTGCTTGGTGCCTTCCGTCAAGGTCGAGCCGGGCGCGATGCCGTTCACCAAAATGCCATGTGGCCCCAGTTCGAGAGCCATGGCACGCGTCAAGTTGATGACGCCGGCTTTCGCCGCCACAAAGGCGCACTGCAAACGCAAAGGAACCAGGCCGGCGATCGACGCGATATTGATGATTCTGCCTGCCCGCTGCGAACGCATGATTTTAGCGGCCGCCTTGCTGACTTCATAAACGCCTGTCAAATCCACCGATAGCAGTCGGTCCCATTCTGCCCGAGGAAACTCGTCGATCGGCACTCGGTGGGCCATCGTGTTGACGCCCGCATTGTTCACGACGATGTCAAGCCGCCCGCACTCCTTCACGACCGTGGCCAAAACCCGATCGATTTCCGTAGCTTGCGTTACGTCGAGATGCAGTGCTCGCGCCGCTTGGACTCGTTCCGCGGCTGCACGGGCGCCCGCTTCGTCCACATCCGTGTAAAATACCTGGCTGCCATTGGCCGCCAAACGATCCGCGATTGCCTGGCCTATGCCGCGCGGCCCCGGTCACAAGGCTGATCTTGTCTGTCAGGTCGCATCGCATGGGGATCGAGCCTCGCAAAAAGCCAGCGTCATGGAATGAGCCACGGTCCAGGATTTTCGATGCGCTCCCGCAAAGTTTGCAGGAAGCGAGCCGCCGGGGCGCCGTCCACGGAACAATGATCGAACGTCAGGCTGAGCGTGATCTCGTCACGGGCGACGATTTGATCGTCCCGAACCATCGGTCGCCGCTGAATCCGGCCGACGCCTAGAATCGCCACTTGTGGAGGGTTCAGAATCGGCGTGAACGCATCGATGCCGAATCCGCCCAAATTGCTGACCGTAAAGGTGCCCTCTCGCATCTCAGCGGCCTTCAGCGCGTTCTGGCGGGCTCGAGCAATCAGGTCTCGCGATCGGTTCGCTACCTCGCGTAACGACAAATTCGAAACGTCACGAATGACCGGGACCACCAATCCCGCATCCAAATCGACCGCAATGCCGATATGAATGCAGCCGCAGACGACGGTTCGTTCGCCGTCGGTGTGAGCGTTGAGCTGAGGATGTTGCTGGAGCGCCTCCGGCCACGAGTTTCACGAGGAAGTCGGTGTAACTCGGGGGTAAGGTGCCAGCCGATTTATCGACGATCTGAAACTGCCGATAGAGATGCACCAGATGCGTGGCGTCAGCAGTTGTCGTCAACGTAACCGGCACGGTCGTTCGCAAACTCTCCCGCAGCCGTTGGGCGATTCTCCGTCGCGTCGCGCTACCAGTAGCAGCTTGGCCGGCGGAGGCAAACGCCCGTACGTCGCGCTCGCGAATGCGGCCGGTGCGGCCGCTGCCCGTGAGCTTCGTCCAGTCCACCCCCAACTCGCCGGCGAGCCGTCGCGCTCGGGGGGACGAACGGGCTCCGGCCCCTCGGGTCTCCGCGGTTCTAAGGGCGTTCGGAAAGAAGGATCTTCATTTTCTAGCATCGGAATTTTGCGGTTCAGAAGCGAAATCCGTTTTTCTCCCCCCCTTGGCAAGGGGGGGGTGGGGGGGTCAGACGCGACTGCACGAACCGGAGAGGAATTACCTCTGCTGCCCTCTTCCGACTTGCCCCGACTACCACTCATGCGTTCAGATTCTGAAGACCCCCCAAGCCCCCCCTTGCCAAGGGGGGAGAATTCAAGGCTGACGCCTTTTTCATTGTTTCCGAAGGCTCTACGCGGTTCGGGGCGCTTTTATCCTTGGCCGCCACCGGAATGGAAAGAGCCGGTTGCGCTTTATCCACTTGCGCCGGCTTCCCCACGAACAGCGCTGCTTCACCCTCTGCCAGCAAGTGGCCAATAACGGTACCGACCGCGATCGTGTCGCCCGGCTTAGGACCTCCGGGCAAGATGTGTAGTATGCCCAGAGCCAGACTGGCGATTTCTTCTGTCGCTTTTTCGCCTTCCAGAGTGAACAGAGGATCGTCGAGGGCGATGGTGTCGCCGTCCTGTTTGATCCATCCCTGGAACACGCCTTCGTCCATGTTCCAGCCGAGTCGCGGAATGGTGATGGGAGTAGCCATGATGCAGATCTCACTCGGCCAGAAGGTCGCGGATGGCCTGAACGATGTCAGAAAGTTGAGGAACGACCGCGGCTTCCAACGGCGGGCTATAAGGCGTGGGCGTGTGAACGCCATTGAGCCGGCGGATCGGGGCATCGAGATCGTCGAAGCCGGCGTCGGCAATCTGGGCGGCGATCTCGCGCCGATGCCATAGGGACCGAATGCCTCATCCACGATCAAGAGCCGTCCCGTCTTGGCGACCGAGCGGGCAATGGTCTCTATATCCAAAGGAGCAACCGTGCGGGGATCGATCAGCTCCACCGAAATACCCTCCGCTGTCAGTTGTTCGCACGCTTGAGCTGTCCGCTGCACCATCAGGGCCAAGGCCACGACGGTGACGTCGCTTCCTTCGCGGACCACTGCGGCTTTGCCGAAAGGGATCTCATAGGAACCTTCCGGTACGGGGCCTTTACTGCTCAACAGTTCGCGATGTTCGAGAAACAGCACCGGGTCATCCGAGCGCAGGGCATGATGGAGGAGGCCCTTGGCATCGGCAGGGGTCGAAGGCACCACGACGCGCAAGCCGGGAAAATGGGCGTAGAGCGGATAGTGGTTGCCCGAGTGGTGCGTGGCCGCGGAGTGACCAATGCCGATGCAGCCCCGCAAGAGAATCGGCATCTTGAGCCGGCCGTTGCTCATGAATTGCATCTTTGCGATCTGATTGACGATTTCTCCAACGGCGTCGAGGACGAAGTCGGCGAACATAAAATCGATGACCGGCCGTGTGCCGGTCATGGCGGCGCCGCCGCCCAAACCGACGAAACCGCGCTCGCTGATAGGCGTGTCGCACAGGCGTTCGGGGCCAAAGAGATCATAGAGGCCGGCAGTCGATCTGAAATTGCCGCCGCGTTTGCCGATTCCTTCGCCGAGCACGAAGATGCCTGGATTGCTCGGCCATTTCTGCCGAGAGGGCTTCGAGCGTTGCCTGCATGTAACTGATCGACCGGCTCCCAGCGTCGGGCACCATTTCCGGAACGCCTGCGCTCTGGCTCCGCATAGACATGCGTGGCCGCGGCGCTCGGCTCGGGCCAGGGACTGCTCTCCGCTTCGCGCTCTGCCGCGGTCACTTCTTTTGTCAAAGCAGCATCCATGGCGCTCAGGTCATCGGCAGTCGCAAACGCATTTTGGCGCAGCAACGCGCCGAGCTTCGCGATGGGGCACCGGCTCTTCCATTGATCGACTTCTTCGCGGGTGCGATAGGTGAAATCACCCATGCCTTCCGCATGGGCCCGCGTTCGATAAGTGCGACATTCGAGCAGACTCGGCCCGCCGCCCTCGCGAGCCCGGTTCACTGCTTCGGATGCCGCCTGGTAAATGGCCATGACATCGTTGCCGTCCAGCTCCACGCCTGGCAGGCCATAAGCCGGCGCTCGGTTGGCTACGCCTGGGGTTGCCGGCCGAATACTGCAAACGGAACTTCGGTGGCGTACTGGTTGTTCTCACAGACGAACAGCACCGGAAGTTTCCAGATGGCCGCCAGGTTCAACCCTTCGTGAAAGGCGCCATTGTTCACCGCGCCATCGCCGAAAAAGGCGACGGCCACATGCTTGTTCTTGAGCAGCTTGAAACTGTAACCGGCACCGGCGGCTTGCAGGATGCACGGCCCCACGATGCCGCTGGTTCCCATCAGGCCGACTTCGGGCGCGAACAGATGCATGCTGCCGCCACGGCCTCGGGAACAGCCCTGCAGCGCGGCCGTAAAGCTCGGCTATCAGCTCGAAGGGCGGCACGCCCTTGGCGAGCGCATGGCCGTGACCCCGGTGCGTGCTGAAGACGACATCGCTGGTGGTAAGGTCGGCGCAAACGCCGGCGGCGATGGCTTCTTGTCCGACATATGTGTGGCAAGCGCCATGCACCAAGCCGCGCTGGTGCGAACGAGCCAACTCTTCCTCCACGCGCCGAATCAGCAACATGGTCCGATAAAGGGCCAGCAAAATGTCTTTCTTGGGCGGAGCCATGGTCGTTCTCAGAAATCCGAAATCCGAAACTCGAAATCCGAAAGCATGCAGGACGCTAATTGTTGCGTCTTTCTTCCGGTTTCGATATTTGAATTTCTTTGAGATTCAAAACTTCCTGCGTTGCCGCACCCGACCAATCGCCTCTTATTTTGTAAGGTTCGATGAGCCGGCTGATGACGGTTCCGGCGACGGACCGTATACTGGCGCGGAAATCGAAGCGGAATGTCTGGAACCTTATCCAGCTTGAGCCAAGCAACTTCGTCATCACGGAGAAACCTAGATGGCCGTCCCCGTTCTGCTGCCGACAGCGGCGATAGAAGAAAGCTTTGCCGGCGTGACTTACCACATCGAGGGCGAGTTGGTGCCGGTCTTGCACCTGCAGTTGGATCAGGTGCCGGTATATTTCGAGCACCACATTCTCTTGTGGAAGCATCCCGGTGTGAACATCGGCTTGAAATCGCTTAAAGGCGCGTTCAAGCGGATGATTTCCGGCATGGCCATTTTCATGATCGAAGCCAAAGGGCCGGGCGACATCGCCTTCAGCCGCGATGGCGCAGGCCACGTGTTCGGCATCCACCTCAATGCCGGAGAAGCCGTGGATGTTCGCGAACACCAATTCCTGGCCGCCACCAACGGCATCGATTTCACGTTCAATCGTGTGAAGGGCATTTCGAACATTCTCTTTGGCGGCACAGGGCTTTTTATCGACACCTTCACGTGTGCCCACGACCAGGGAATCTTGTGGCTGCACGGCTACGGCAACGTTTTCGAAGTGACGCTCAGGCCCGGCGAACAAATCGACGTTGAGCCAGGCGGATGGATCTATAAAGATAGGCAAGTAAAGATGGAAACCACCTGGGCATCGATCTCCACCGGCTTCCTGGGCGGCACCAACATCAACCTGAACCGCTTCACCGGCCCGGGCAAAGTAGGCATCCAGTCGATGTATCTGCACATGGGCGAGAATGAGTAACCGAAGTAGGTCCGGCGAGCCGAGCCAGACAGCGGGCACTGCACGCCTCCGAAAGAGCCGACAACCTACAGATGCCAGCTTTTGCAGCAGCGCCCGTCTCCGCAGTGCCGCTCGGCTCGCGGCAGCTACTTACCCCTCCACTCTCCGCTGCTACAATCTCCTGATGCACGCGCTCCGTCAAATCTTGCTGGTTCGCCTGCCCGTTTCGCCATTGGGCCCTGCGCCCATTCGCGGCAACGTTCCGCTTGCCGCTGCCTATCTGAAGCTATACGGTGCTTGAATGGACACCATGCCCCGCGGTACCGGCCCGCTTTTTTCCGATCCGTCCGCCGATAACGCACGGCAAGCTTTTGCAGCCAGGCCGCGCACGCTGACCGACAAACTCACCACGGTGCGCGAGGCCGTCGCTCGCTTTGTTGATGACGGAGATTATTTGGCCGTCGGCGGCTTCGGCAGCGATCGCCTGCCCACCGCGCCGCTTCATGAAGTGCTCCGTCAACGCAAGCAGAACCTGCGCTTTGCCGGCCACACCGCGGCTCACGACATGCAGTTGCTTTGCGCCGGCAACCTGACCGGCCGCGGTAAGACCTTGACCCATGTCGATTCGGCTTACATCATCGGTCTCGAAGCCCGCGGACTTTCGCCGCATGCTCGCCGCGTGGTGGAATCGGGCGATGTGATCTGCACGGAGTGGTCCAACTATACCCTGGCCTTGCGCTATAAGGCTGCCGCCATGGGGTTGTCGTTCCTGCCGGCACGCTCGCTCATGGGCACCGATACTTTCGCACGCAGCGCCGCGAGCACCATTACCTGCCCCTTCACGGGGCAAAGGTTCGCCGCGATTCCCGCCTTATATCCCGATGTGGCCATGATCCACGTGCACGAGGCGGATCGCTATGGAAACTGCCGCATTCGCGGCACGACGGTCGCTGATGCCGACGTGGCTCGCGCCGCCAAGAAACTCATTATCACCTGCGAGCGGCTGATTCCCAACGACGAAATCCGCCGCGACCCAAGCCAGACGATCATTCCCTTCTTTTGCGTGGATGCCGTGTGCGAGGTCCCGTTCGGCAGCTATCCTTGCAACATGCCCTACGAGTATTTTTCGGACGAAGCACATCTACGCCTCTGGTTGAAAATCGAAGCGGACCCGGTGGCACATAAGCAATTCCTCGACGAATTTATTTACAACGTGGCCGATTTCAACGAGTATCTACAAAAGTGCGGCGGCCTCGCACGGATGCAAGAACTGCGCCGAGAGGAACTGCTGCTGGATCGGGGCTGTTAGGGATCTGCCACAACAATCGTGAGCATGAGTCCAACACAGAACGCTAGAAAAGCCAGTACCGGCAAGGCGATCAGAACTATCCACGGGCCTCCACGTTTCCCGAACATAGGGCTGCTTCCCTCGGTGAGGGCCTGCCCGGAAGTCTGGCGACTTCCGCTACGAGATTGGTAGCGGAAGTCGCCGGACTTCCGATTAGGGCCTATCTCGTAGCGGAAGTCGCAGACTTCCGATTAGGGCGCGGGTGATGAAAGCGTGCGGCGCGCCCGCCTACGATTCTTCCGCTGCCTCCGCCGGCTCAGCCGTTTCCACTGCGTTGAGCGAATAAGGCTCACGCCCCAACCAGCGCCGGGCTTCCAGGCAGGCTCGCATCAGTGTCTTTCGCGTCTCATTCGCGTCCGCCAAGGTCTCGGCGCTGAGCACGAGCGGCTCACTGACGCCGATGTCGATGGAACGCCACCAATCCATGCGCTTATTTTTGGTCGGCTTGCCATTCCAATAGGAGAAGTAGCTGCCCCAGCCGCCGTCGATCCAACAAACAAAAACGGGCGTTTGGGGCCGCTTGCAGAGGATTGCGCCAGATACCCTGGCCGAAGCGACGCAACACCAGTTCCTCCTTTCTTCTCATGTGGCCTTCAGGAAAGATGAGCACCGTGCCGCCGCGATCGAGCAGGTCGATGGCCGCATCCAACTCCGGAATATCGCGGCGAAGTTTGCCGGTATCTTCCACGCGAATGGCGGCATTCATGCCTTTCATGATCCAACCGAGCACCGGCTTATCGAAAAACTGGCTGGTCATCAGGGGCGTCAGAATGGGCGGCGCCACTTTGCCAAGCCAGATGGGATCGAGCCAAGCTGCATGATTGGAAATGACGATGGCAGCGCCCCGGATCGGCAGGGCGGCCAGGCCCGGGCCTTTCGCTTTGATGCGATAGAGGGGCCAAAGGATGAACTCGAAAAGCTGCTCGACCGTTTCCCGTTTGAAGACAACCAGGGCCGTCACTCCGAGTAGGGCAGCGACAATTGCGACAACCGGAATTTGGCCTCGGGGACTGATCCATCCCTGGCTCGTTGCCACAAAGAACAGTCCGGAGGCGCAGGCCATTGTCAGATAGACGACGGCATTCATGATCGCCAACGCATTGCCGCGCGAATCCTTGGGCACACTGGCGAGATAAGCCGTCCGGAAGGGCGCATTCACGAGTCCGGCCAGCCACCCCATAAGAAGGGCTGCCGTCGTCAAGGTAATGAGACCGAAGATAACCGCCACCATTGTGCAGGCAAGCAATAGGCATGCGGGCCCTGCGAAGCCCATGCCGCGGCGCAGGTGTTTCTGCAGCGAAACTGCCGCCGAGCCGAGCGCCAGTCCCAAGCTGATGCTCATAAACACCCAAGGCCAAGTTGGCGCGGCGACCAGCGGATCTTCATGGAGGGAATAAGCCACGATACGCGCCTGCCGTTAAGGTGACCAGAGCCATCAAGCAGGATAGGCCAAGCAGGGCAGGGCGGACCGTGGCGTCGGTAAGAACGCGACCGGTGTCTCGAAAGAAGGCAGCTATCGCCTGGCCCCAGCCTTGTTTCCTGGCATCTTTCTCAGCAAACGAGACCGGCCAAACGAATAGCCAGGCCACTAAATTGAAACCCACCACGGCAATTAGAGCCTGCGGAATCGCCAAGCCGCCGATTGTGTACAGACCGGAGGATGCGTCGCCGGTCGACCGCAGCCGCCAACCGAGCAGCAAACCGCCAACGATTCCCAAGGCCGATCCTCCCTCCATCCAGCCCATGAGCCGCGCCAACGGGTAGCCAGTTGCTTCAGCCGCAGGGGGAAGGGCGGCATAACGGGCAGGACTATAAAGTGCATGCCCCGCTGCAGTCAGGGCTATGACTCCGCACCACAGCCAGGGACTGTTTCCGGGCTCCAATAGGAAAAGGCTCGCGATGGCCACGATCAAACAGCCCAACGCCGACAGAAGCATGACGCGTCGAGGCGGCCAGTTGGTGCAAAGCGGCCCGTTGAAGGGAGCGCAGAGAACAAAGGGTAGCACGGCAAATGGGGCCACCTGATGCCACGCGGCCGAGGCGATGTTGCCTCCGGTCCGAGCGGCTTGCAGAACCACAAAGCTGCGCAAACCATAATCGGCCAGCGAGCGGGCCGATTGCGACAACCACAGAGCACCTAAACGCAATCGCGCGGAGAACAATCGACTACTCCCTGTCCTCGAATCCATAAATGGCTAAGAAATCGCGTGCCTAACCGGCGCTGCGTCCGCAGAATATCAGGGTCAGACGAGCTTGCGAAGGTATGACGGTATTTTGCCGGCAACGCCAAGCTCACTTTAAGGAATTGCCACCATGTTGCAGCGCAAGATCATCGCCTACCATCTTATGGCGATTCCGAGTCTGCTGTCCGCGTTTGCTATCGCTTCGCCGTCAGCGCCGGAAGTGAAGGACAAGGCTCACTTCTTCAAGGACGAAACCATCAGGAAAGTGGACAAAATGGCCCGGGAGATCGCCAAAGAATTCGATCGCGACGTGGTGGTGGAGACGGTGTTGGCGGTGCCGGAAGATCAAAAAGAACGCGTCAAGGCGATGACCGCGGAAGACCGCACGCGGTTCTTCAGCAACTGGTGCACCGACCGCGCCGAAGTGACCGTGACGCGCGGCGTCTACATCCTGATCTGCAAGGATCCGCCCCATTTGGCGCTGGAAATCACCAAGGAGTCACAGAGCGCTTTCGGGAAAGAAGGTCACGACAAGATGCTCAACGCCTTGCTCAAGGCATTTCACGAAAAAAAGTTCGACGAGGGAATCCTCGCGGCCATGGAGTTCGCTCGCGACCGCTTCGCGGCGGCGAAGAAGGGGACGCCGTGAATTTGGCGAGCGTCGAGGCGTAAGCCCGACGAGTCCTCCCCAAAAGACTGAACTTAGAATTGGCCGGACTCGTCGGGCTTACGCCTCGACGCTCGCCTCAAGAGCGATATTACTTGGTCTCCGGCTTCCTCTTCGCCTCCTCCCAAATCGGCCCGTAAACTTCCTTATCGAATGGCGGACAGCCGGCGGCGAATTGGCCCAACGCGTTATGCTTGGAACGCATGAGGGCAGTGCAATAGCTGAACGTGCGGCAGACGCGCTTGCGATCCAGGCGGCCATGGTCGTGCACTTGTTTGGCGAAGTCCGGCTGCGATAGCGACGCGCGGCCTACACCGACGAAGGCGATGCGACCGTCGCGCAAGTTGGCTGCGCCGGCCTGAGGCAGGAATTCTTGTAAGTAGCTGTAGCCGCTGCCAACCAGCGGCATTTCAGCACACGCTTGTTGCAATTCGCTTGCGATTGCAAAGTGCCGGGCCACGCCGACCAACGGATGCTCGGGCGTTTCGTAACCATCGGGCGGCGGATACTCGAAAGGCCGAAGCAGGTGCGGCGATGCGTAAGGATTGCCGAGCGTCACGTTGATGCAAACGACTCCCAGGCGCGCATCTCGGCAATCCATGCCCTGGGTTCGCTCAAATCAGGTTCAAGCGGATTGTCGACATTGGTGCCCCAGACGCCGGTGACAGGAGTCTGCCAGAGTGCAGGCTCGCCACGGGGGCTCGTGGCCGATTTTTGATAGGGAACACCGTCGAAGGCGTTGAGGCGACTGGCGATCAAGAGGCCGGGGACTTCGGTGCGGATGGCAGTGATGATGTCGCGAGCGAGCCGAGTCCGATTCTGAAGGAGCCGCCATAGGGGCCGGGTCGGGTACGTGCCGCCAAGAGTTCGTTCAACAGGTAACGATGGCATTGCTTGATATCGACAAAGTGAAAACCGGCCTGATAGGCCAGTTTGGCTGCGGCTACATAATGATCGACAAGCCGGCGCAAGTATTCATCATCGACGGGCGGATACGCGGCAGTCACCCGTTCGCCTCGCCCCGGTCGACAAACGTTCGGGGATCGAGCAGCGGATCGTGGAAGGCGATGAGCGGCCGGCGGTAGCTGTAGCGGCCGGAATGCGTTAGCTGCAGACCGATGAACAAGTCGTCATCGCTGCCACAAGCTTTCCGATGCGCCACCCGGCAAGTTCGGACGATCTCGGCAAAGGCGGCCGCGTGTTCCGGCGCGACCAGCAACTGCCGTCGCGTGGCCCGGCCTTCTTCAACGACGGCGGCGGCTTCGCCCCAAATGAATTTGGCCCCGCCCGCCCCATAGCGTTCATAACGGCGGAAAGTTAGTTCGCCAGGGCCCCGGCGGCGGTGCCGTCGCAACCTTCCATCGGTTGGACGCACCAACGATTGCCGACTTTGAACCCGCCGACGATTGCAGGCTGATCGAACGCAGATAAATCGGCGTCAAGACGAATGGGTAATTCGAGACGGCGGCATTCCGCTTCTAGCTCGCTCGCGGAATGAAACTTGAAATGGACAGCCACGAAGCCTCACAGCGGTTGGGGTAGATTGAATCGTTACGGGAATCGTTTTCTTACCCAAACGGGGCAGGGCTTCCAAGGTTGCATTTGAGCCCTGGAAGGGCGGAAGTTAATAGCCAGGGGCGTTAGCCCCTGGAATGATGGCTTAGAACGTCCAGCCCCGGTAGGGGCGAAAGAGCTCTGTCGCCCCTACCGGGGCTAAATTCATTAAATCGCTGTGTCCAGGGGCTTACGCCCCTGGCTATTGACTTTCGCCCCTACCGGGGCTGGAGAGCGGGCTCAATCTCCACCCTGGAAGCCCTGCCCACCTTGGCAGCGATTGGTGTGCCTACCACAAGCGGCATTCGCCATATCGTATCTGTTCTCAACCGCTCACACACTCGCGCAAAAACTTGACGCCATGAGCGATGTCGGCGAAGCGCTGCGTCTGGTTGCCCACTTCACGCTCGATGCACAGGGGGCCTTGATAGCCAACCTTCTTGAGGGCTTGCACGAATCGGCGAATGTCGACTTCGCCATGGCCCAAGGGGACTTCTTCCCCCAGTTTCCCGGTGTCAGGGGACGCTTGGCATCTTTGACGTGCACGCTGCGGATATAGGAGCCGAGGGTGTATACCGCCCTTATCGGGTCGCCTTTGTCGTAAAGAAGCATGTTGGCCGGGTCGAAATTGACCCTCAGATTGGGGGCGCGGAGTTCATCCAGCGTGAGCTTCGAGGAGGTCCGCGGTCTCTTGGCCTGTCTCGAAGGCGATCGTTATCCCCTTGGTCCAGGCCAGGTCGCTCACCATCGCCAGCGTGTCGAGGAATGCCTTGCGCCGGGGATCACCCTGCTCAGGAAGGAACCCCGCGTGCAACATCATGTCTTTCGATTCGAGTTCACAGGTTCGCTGCAAGGCCCACTCGAATCGTTTGATGCGCTCGTGGCGCGTCGCAGGGTTGCCGAAGCCGCCCGTCGCCTGAATCGTTTGGGGCGTGGTGTAATCCTCGCCCGGGAAACCGAGCATCGTGCCGCTGATCTTCAACCCGGCCGCCAGGGCGGCGGCAGGCATGGCCTCCTCCTCTTCCCAAGCTGCATGGTGCGGGTCGCCGCAGGCTAGCTGGACGACGCTGATGTCCAGGCGATCGAGAAACCCCTTCAGTTCGGGGATGGCGTGCACTTGGAGCGACCAGCTGCAAACGCCGATGGCTAGCGGTTCGATTGGGTAACTGACGGCTAATGGTTCGAGCGTCATGATGTGATACCTCGATTGGAGTTGGCCGTTCAGGAGCCTGGCGCGGGTTCGATCGAGCAACTCAGCGGCCCCAGCTTTCGGCCGTCGCTTTCACGGGTCTCATGAAACGTACGGATTTGCTCCAGTTTGAATTCGGCGACCTCTTTCGACCCCGTCCAGATGATGGCTCGGCCTTCTGAATGCGCCTTCCAGGCCAATTTCATGGCCCGATCCGCGGTACAGCCGAGAATCTTTACGAGCACGCCAATCACGAATTCGAAAGAATGGAAATCGTCGTTGTCCAGAATGACATGGTACGGCGGCAGCAAGTCGCACATCTTCGCGCGTCTTTTCCTCGGGATGCGTTGTCGTTCCCGCTTCAATGGCCCAAATCGGTTTCATGGCATGGCCTGTTCGCGTACCTGCTGGCGTTCATCGTTCGATCCTTTCCAGGGTACCGATCAAACCGCTCCAAGACCAGCTTTCGCTAGCTCGCATCTGCGCGACGGGCTGGAAGAGTGCAAGCCGTGCGCAATGTTGGTCAGCGAGCCTCCCACGTTAGTGGGGGGAGGCCGCAGAAAACTCCCCCCACTAACGTGGGAGGCTCGCTAATTGCGTTTGATTGGGTGCTCGCGCCCTGATTCATCTCGGACGAGTTACTCACTGCAGCTTCGCCGTATCTTGATGAGAACAGCCGGCGTTGTGGAATCGGGACATGAAGACGACTTCGCGGTCGCACATGCGGATTTGATCGCCGGGGGCGAGAGGCATGGGCCGCTCAGCCTGGCGCCGTTGATGAAGGTGCCGTTTTTCGATGCAATGTCGTAGACTTCGCAGCCCTCACCGGCATGCACGAGAATGGCACAATGGCGGCGCGATACGAATTCGCCGCTAAGCACCACATCGTTGTCGGGCAGCCGGCCGATGGTGTTCACGCCGACTTTTAACGCATAGGTTCCTGCTTTATCGCGAAGCCAGAAATCGGAACCTTCGGGAACGCCGGCGTCGGCGTCGATGTTCACCATCGTCTGATAGGGCAGATCGGGCAGCTGCTTGGCGCCAGCCAAGTTCAGAGTGCGGTTCCCGCGCGCCGAGCAACTCTTCGCGCGCTCGCCGGAATACCTCTCTTCGAGGATTCTCCAGGTGCACGCTATTGAGCCTTGAATCGCCCATGCCCGCCCCCATACAGGGCTTCCGTTAGCGCTGACGGGATAAAGACCGCGAAAATCCATCTACTCCAATTCTACCTCCGGGTCCATCCGAAAGCAAAACAGCGTGGCCTGAGAGGCGTTAGTCCGGAAACGAAATTTCCAGAATTTCGAAACGCAATTTGCCCATGGGAACCTGGATTTCCACCTTCTCCCCCTTTTTCTTCCCGAGCAACCCTTGCCCGATGGGGCTGTTGGTGAGAATCTTGTTTTGGTCGTAGTCTTCTTCGCCCGGACCGACGAGCTCGAAGATTTCTTCCTCACCCAAATCCAAATCTTTGACTTTCGCGCGAACCGAAAACGACGATGTCCGACGGCAAAGTCGCACGATCGATGAAATAAGCACGGCTCAGCTTGTCTTTGAGCGCGTCGATGTGCGCTTGCAGCATTCCCTGATCTTCACGAGCGGCGTGATATTCCGCGTTCTCGCTCAAGTCGCCTAGCTCGCGGGCCGTGGCGATGCGTTTGGTCACTTCGATCATTTCCCTCGTTCCCATCCGCTCCAGCTCGGCCTTTAGCTTCTCGTAGCCCTCACGCGTCATGGGGATGCGTTCGGTAGTCATCGCGATTTCCCGCTCCTGACCGCGGCCCTTGCTTCAGTCGGCTCCGTCGAGCACCTCGCGTGCTTGGCCTCGGAGCCACCGATCCGTCGGACCACTAAACTTCGTGCAATATCAACGACAAAAGCCTATGTGCGAGATCGAGGTGACCGCGACATAGGCCACGTTCCATCTTGGCTGCTAAACGGACCGTTGTAAAGGCGGATTAGACATTTAGAATTCGATAGGTGTACGGACGATCATATGGTGGCGGAGATCTCCAACTCCCCCCACTAACGTGGGGGGCTCACCGGTGCGAAGTTTGCTCAATCCTTCTCGACTACCGGTGCAAAACCTCCCTTTTCCAGTCGACTTGATGAACGGGCCAGCCTTGCACTGTCCAGCCTCCTTCTTGCACGCGATGAACCCGACTGAAATGGTGAACATATTCCTGGCAAAGGACTTCCGGCGGTTCCAGAGATCGACGCACTGGCGTGGAGTTGCTGCGGCGACGGTGAATATGACCATTGTCAATGATGGTGATGATGCAGGGGCAGGCAGGTCGAGGAGTCGCATGCCCACCACCTCCTGGCTGGCAGTTCGATAACGCTCTTTCAGGGCCGCGATGTCGTAACGAAGCCCCGGGCTTCCGCTGCGAGCCAACTCTGCGGCACCAGCAAACGGTTGGCGAATAGATTGGCCAGCGATTCACCGGTCATGGCCCCGGTTTGCTCGGGTTCCACCTCCAGGGCACGCAGCAGCTCAGCCTTGAGATGTTCGCCGATTTCATGGGCAACGGTCCATTGATGCCGTTCTTTGGTCGGCTCCGGACGCAGATAGATTTGCCGCTGCTTTCCAGCCCGCTGGGCGCGGCACGGGCCTGTTGTCCGCCATCGAGGCATACGACGATGCCGAGAGTCTCGAGCGATGCCGATGGCATCAACCGGAGGCCCGCTTACGCCCGCGGCCGCCAGAAGCCTGGCAATGGTTCGGTCGACCGCCGTCACTACTTCTTCACTGCTGAGTTCGTCGAACATGAAAGGGCTCCACTATATGTACTTTTGTACATTATGCAGAGAAGAAGCTGCGGGTCAATCGTGAATCATTGGTGGTGAATCGTTGGTCGTGAATCGTAATAACTAAGACTGGCACGGTTCAAAAGCAGCCTTTCCTCGGTGACACCCGCCCGGCGTCGTGTGTGTGCAAGGGCGCAATGCAATCCATTAACCGCTTGATCCATTGACACTTGCGTTCGGAATCGGTTGCGCTCGTCCCACCAACGACCAACGATTCACGTTTTTGCACTACGGCGTCCAATCCGTGTCCGACGTGACCGACGCACAGAACTCCGCCAACAGCTTGGCGGCTTGGTCCAGGTCGGCGAGCGCAGACCATCTCGACGGGGCTGTGCATGTACCGGTTGGGAATGCCGACCAGGCCGACGGCCACGCCTTCTCGGCGTGATCTGGATGACGTTGGCGTCGGTGCCGGTCGCCCGCGGTGCGCCGCGCACCTGAACGGGAATTTCGGTCGGTTTGCGCGCGATTTCGAGCAGATCGAAAACGCGCGGGCTGATGTTTGGTCCACGAAAAAGTGCCGGACCGCCGCCCAGCTTGGCCTCGCCTAGTTGCTTCTTATCGTTGCCAGGCGTATCGGTCGCGTGGCAGACATCCACGGCGATGCCGACCGCCGGATGGATGCCGTAGGCACTGGTGGTGGCGCCGCGCAGGCCGATCTTCTTCTTGCACCGTGGAAACGCAGAAGATCGCCGCTTGCAGCGGTCGATCGTGCAGCAGCCGCAGCGTTTCCATCACCGTCCAGACGCCGACTTTGTCGTCCAGTGCCCGGCGACGCTGCCAGCCGTTGAGCAAATCGGCCGATGCCCAGCGCGAGGTCACCGGATCGCCGAGCGTGACCAACTCCTCAGCTTCCTTGCGGTCCTTGGCGCCGATATCCACCCAGACGTCCGTGAACTGCGGCACCTTGTTGCGTTCCTCGTTGGTCAGCAGGTGCGGCGCCCGCCGCGAAACGACGCCGCTGATCGGGCCTTGCCTCGCCCAGACAGTCAGGTTCTGGCCGAGCAGAATCTGCATGTCCCAGCCGCCGATGGGCTGAACGTAGAGGAAGCCGTTGTCGTCGATGTGCTGGACCATGAGGCCGATCTGGTCGCAATGGCCCGCCAGCATGATGCGCGGCGAGCCGTTCGGGATTGCAGCGACGGCGATGACGTTGCCGTGGCGATCGGTGCGCACCTCATCGGCGAGTCGGGCGGCCCAGGCGCGGACGACATCCTGAATGGGGCGTTCGTAGCCGGAAGGACTGGGCGTGCGAGAAGATTTTGCAAGAAAGCAAGGGAAGCATCGTGCATGAAGATCCTCGAGCCCTGATTCATACGGGAAACGCGAACAAAAAAACAAGCCGGGGCATTCGCGTGTCGCACCCCAGCTTATCTTAACAAAGTCCAACGGTTCGTCGTTCGTTCACGGAACCGACAGCAATTTCCATTCGGTGAACATGTGCCCGGGACCATCGTCGGGCTCTTGCCAGAAAACGTGCACGCGCGTGACGTCGTCGTGCCAGGCCAGGCCCTGGAGAAGTTTTCCCGCGCGCTTTCCTGACGCCTAGGCCAACCCAGGGTGCGCATGTTCTTCGCCCGAATCGGCGCGGACGGCTTCGCTTAACGAAGCATTATCCTTACCTGCGGACTGCGTGTGCCGGCCCACCACGCGCACCACCTGATCCTTGTCGAAATAGACCAGCAGCGCGTCTAAGCCGCTCGCCGGCGTCGGACGTAAAACCAGCGCTCCGTCTGCGGCGGTTACCGGAGGTTGTTTCACGGTCCAGGCTTCATAGATCTGCTCGCGTGTCATGCCCAGCGTGCAGTGGAGGGGGCCGCGGGGCAAGACCTCCAAGGGCGGCAAAGGCAAACCGGTGGGATGCTCAGGCGGACAGTCGGTCAAAGTCAACTCCACGCCGCCGCTATCGCGGCTGTAGCGCAAACGAGTGACATCGTCGTTCCAAACCAAGGAAGCGGGGACAGGCTTTTGCGCGGGCAGATCGCTCCAGACCTCGGTCCACGGACAAGGCACGCTTTCCGCGGCCCCGTTATGTTTTTGCAAATCCTTCAGCATTTCGCCTGCCCAACTCGTTTTGCTGCGGCTCGGGCCATCGTCGTGCGGAGGCGAATTTCAGCGGCATGGCCCTGGGCATCGAATCGGACAAACGCTTGTCGCAAAACGTGTGTATCGTTGCCGGAGGTTTCGGTTGGAAAGATCGCCGTCAGGCCATCGGCTGTGTCGCTCTTCAGCACCGTGTGGCCGGTGGGCAGGAATTTGCGAACTTCCTCGCGAGTTGCGCCGGATAGAAGAGATCGATCTTACGCCTAATCCGCTGCAGCGGTTTGCCGGCGGCGAGCCGGGCTTGACGCTCGGCGAGGTCGCGGCTGTTGGTGTCGTCGATGCGCTTGGCCAGAGTATGGGCGTCGATTCGATCGGAAACGCGGAGCCGGACCTGCTGGGTGTTTTTGAAGGGCACGAATAGTTCATCGCGCGTTTTATCGTCTTGCCATACGAAGCTGAAGTGGCCGCCTGTTTCATCGACCACACCTTTGAACGGTGCGAATCCTTGGCGCGACCAGAAAGGCATGAGCATGGCGTAAAAGGGCGCGGGCTTCGACGCCCCGGCCACATAGTCGAATTCTAAGCCTGCAGTCAGTTCCTGCCCGGGAGCCCGTTCGATGTCGAGTTGCTGCAAGGTTGAGCGCCGGCAGCGGGTTGATAACCAGCGCCAAAGCCTGTGCTTCCTGAGTGGATACCACATTCTTCCGCTGTTGCGGCACGAGTCGGAGGCGATTCTGTTCGAAGCCTCGGTCGAGGCTGGCCGCGCCAAAGCTGCGTTCGAGCCGGTAGGGAGCGTTGCGTGCGTTGGCCGTGCCCAGGTTGACGAAGCCTCCCACCGCGGTGGAACGCGGCATGATGGCCGCCTCGCAACGGATCTTGCCAATCTGGCATACTTTGGCGACGATTCCCAGGGAATCCTCGCCGGGTTTACTCTCGAGGCCCCGGTCATGCAGTAAGCGATAAATATGTTCGGCGTCTTTATATCCCTCGGCAAGGCCAGGCTTATAAAGCACCAGAATCTGATCGAGTTTTTCGCGTTGGTCGAAGAAGGCCACCACCACGGAGACCCCGCCTACGGGCAAGGGCAGCGACATAATGTCGAAGGCTCGTCGCGGATCTCCCGCCAGGGCGGCCCGGCTGCCTTTATCCTTGGCGAAAGTTCGCTGAAGCGAAGCATAGGGGGCGTCGAAGCCGAACATCAAGTCCGTAGGCCAATGCGCGGATCGGCCAGCAAGGCTTTGCCTTCTTGAACCAACTCGGTCGCATTGTCGCTCTGCCAGGCTGGGTTGGCTTGCTCGAAGGCCATCCGGCCTACAGGAAGCAGGGCCTGGCCGAGCCAACCTTTTGTCGCTTTCGGCGTCAGTAGTTTCTTGATTTGCCATGATAGGCGAGAAGGTCGCGTGCTCCGTTCATTCGCCTTGAGCCATGCGCAGCTCCGCATCGTAGAGAAGCAACGCCGTCAACCGAGTCCATTCCGCCGGATAATTCCGTTCATAGGCTGCTTCGGAAATCGCTTTCTGAGTCGCAGCATCCGCCGGGCCTGCAAGCAAGTTGGCCCCGTCCCGGTCGCCGTAGGAGGCCAAATGCAAGGCAAGCTCCGGATCGGGTTCGTCACCGTGAACGTAAGGCGGCAGACTGATGCCGCGTTTTTCAGAAAAGGCGCACTCGCTCCAAATGGGAATGATCAAAGGCATGGGAAGTTTCGGCAGCAATCCCAAATGCAACTGGCCCTCCCGAATCGCCCTTCTTTGCATTTGAGCGCGTCTGCAACTCGGCAGCCAGGTTAGCCAGTTCCGAGCGCGGTTTGTCGAGCAATTCAGCAAGGACATATTCGGGCTTGCTCTCGGATTGGGTCGTCGACTCCACCGGGGGCAGCCGCCGCATCCGCAAACGCCCAACGCCAGCAACCCGAAACCCAAGAACGCCAATCGAATGCGCATACTTACCTCTCAATCCCGCAGGGGACCTATGAGCGGCAGAATTCTTGTCCTAAGGGAACTATAGGTCATGCTCGGCGGGAAAGTCGGCAGGCAGGGGCAGGAGTCAGGGGTCAGGAGTCAGGGGTCGGAAAAAAATAGGGACAAGCTCCGGCCATCTCTGCCGTTTTGAAACAGACTCCAACGAATCGACGCACGGTTCAAGGAAAAGTCAGTTGCCATGCCCACGCTAATCGTGGGCATGTGAGGCACTTGTTGATTCGCGTTCGCCTTGCCTCATGCTGGATCGAGAAATCGCAAAGACGAAACTTTCAAGGTGCATGTTCACTGTTGGCGTGCCTTCGCCTCATATGCCCACCCAGAGCGGTGGGCATGGCAGCCATGCCTCGGCTACCGGCTGCCAACCACCGCATTCTTCCGCCACCAGCGCTGCAAGAAGCCCGGCAGCGCCAGCAAGCCTCCGAGAATGCCCAGCAGAACCAGATAGATGCGGCTGTCCATTTCGGGGACGACTACGCCGCGGACGTTGTAGCCGCCGCGGAAGATGTCGCTTACCTGGGCGCCTTGGCGCCAGATGGAGAGAGCGATGTCGCGGCTGGTGCCGTCGTCGTCCTGTGGCAGGCTGGGGAAGGTGACGCGATAGGTCGTCTGGAGCTCTTCCGCCAGACCTTGATAAATGAATTTGAGCTGCGAGATATCCGCCGAGGGGAAATACTTACCGCCGGTGGCTTCCGCCAACTGTTTGAGGCTGGCTTCGTCCACTCCTTCATCGAGGAGCTGGATCGATAGCTGCTCGAAAACATCGGCAAGCGATCGTTCGCTGTCCGCCCGGTGATAAGTTCCGCCGGTTTCCCTGGCCATGCGCCGCATGATGCCCTCGTCGAGATTGTCGGCTTGCCCCAAGCCTAGCAGGTGGAGCGGTATTTCCGCTTCGCGGGCCAGGTTGATGACTTCGGCTGCGCTCTTGTCGCTACTATTGTCCTTGCCATCGGTCAGCAGGATTACGGCCCGCTTGCCGTCACGGTCGGAAGCCATGAGTTTTACCAAAGCTTCATAGGTGGCATCGAAGATAGCGGTTTCGCCGCCGGGGCGTAATGCGTTGATGTGCGCTGTTTCAGACTGTGCTTGTCGGCCGTGAACGGCCCCGGATTATCCGGCCGATTGCTGAAAGGCAATAAAGTGGTGCGCGCTCCGGGCCGCATCATGTCGACGAATCGGCTGGCTGCACGTTTCAAAGCAACGATCTTGCTGACGCGGTCCTGCTCCCCGGCCGGTTCGGTCATGCTGCCGCTTTTGTCGAGCACGAGAACAGTGGAGACGGGCGAGTTCTTCCCCGGCTCGCCTAAACCGATGGTGTAGATCGGCGTCTCTTTCAATCGAGCATGTTCGATCACCTGGGCCAGAGTACGTTTGCTGTTGAGGTCGACGCCGTCAGTCATGAGGAGCACGGCTTTCCGGCCGGCGCCCTCGCCAGCATGTCGATGGCTTCGACGGTCGCATCGAGATAAGCGGTCCCGCCACCGGGTTCGGCGGCGTCCACCAACTCGCGTAAGCGAGCCCGGTCGGTCCCGGGAAGCTCACGGCCAACCATGCGGTGGTCGAAAAGCAGCAGACCGGAACTGGAGCGCGGACTGAGCCGTTCGAGGTAAAGCCTGGCCGCCTTCTTGGCCTCGGCCATCTTGTTCTGTTCGGCCATGCTGCCGCTGACATCCATGGCCAGCACAGCGGTCAAGCCATCGATGGCGTTCGGCGCTTGCACCTCGACGCTGGCAACGCGCTGGCCATTTTCCTTGACGATGATCTCATCGGGACGGACATCGTCGGCCAGGCTGCCGTCGGGATTCGTGATTTTGAATTGAACGGTGACGTAGAGCGTCGATTTGCCTTGCTCGTTCGGCTTGCGGCTGATGAAGATGCGATCTTGCGCTTTGCCGTCCTTTTCGACTTGCTCGCGTTCGATGCGATAGAGCGGATTTTGGCCCACTCCCAGCGAAGCGGCCGCGAGCAGGCAAATTGCAGCTAAGCAAAAAGGACTGGCCCGAGACATCTCCGGGAACCTCTGATTAGCATACCGAATAGGCCGATTCTCTTGGACGCATCGCCACCTGCTATTTCTTCCTGGCTTGCTTCAAAAGCTCCGCCCATAGCTTCTGTGCCTTGTTCTGAAGAGTACCTTCACTCTCCTTCTTTTCTTTCTCGAGTTGTTTCCGAGAAACGGCCTTGCTCGCTTTGGGGGCGCCGTTACGCGAGGCGCCATTGGTCGACTGCGTTGCAGACACGGCCGCGTCCGGCAGGTCCGCCTTTTTCTTGGGCAGCATTTTCCGTTCGATCAGTCCCCAGGTACTGCTGACGATGAAGTAGATGCACAGGCCGGCAGCCATCTTGTAAAACATGAGGCAGAAGAAGAGAGTCATGTACTTGGTCATCTTCTGCTGCATTTCCTGTTGCTCGTCCATGGCCGGCGGCATCATCATTTTCTGCTGCACCAGCATGAGCCCGGCCGCCAACACAGGCAAAATGTTGAAATAGGGCCCCAGGTAGAGCAAGCTGCCGTGGGAGGAGGGCTCGCTGATCCAGGGGATTTTTTCGCCCCACCAAATGAGCATGTCCGGCGCGGCCAGGTTCTGGATCCAAAGGAAGGGCGCTAGCCGGAAGTGGGGACTCTCCTGAAGGGAGTAATAAAGACCCATGAAAATGGGCATCTGGGCAAGCAAAGGCAAGCAACCCGCCATGCCCGCGAACGGATTGACTTTGTGTTTTCGATAGAGCTCTTGCTGAGCCTGGCTGAAAGCGCGGAAGTCGTCCTTGAATTTCTCTTTGAGCACCTTCATTTCCGGCTGGAGCACCTTCATTTTTTCTTGCATGGTCCGGCTCGAAAGAGCTTGCCGGCGGCTGATCGGGTAAAGGCAGCCTCGGACCATGAAGGTTAAGATGATGATGCACAGGCCATAGGACCCAATGAAAGTGTGCAGCCAATCCAGAACCATGTGCATCATGTTGGTGCACGAAATGAGCAAGTAAGACCAGCCCATCGGGCTGGCGATGTGCTCGCTGACCCAAACGAAGGGGCCGCCGCCCTGCATGTGATAATCAGTCAATGTGTCCAGGTGGAGCTTGTCGACGTAACGGTTGATCAAATCTCTGGCAACGGGTGGACTGCCGCCGAACGAATCGCCTAGCAGTTTGACTTTGGCAGGACCCTGATAGAGCAGATATTTGTGTTCGATAGCCGGGTCGGTCGGCTTGAACTCGATCGGCTCGGAAACCACGCGCATCGCCATGTCGGCGAGACTGAGCTCGTTCAGCGGAGGCGTGTTTTCCTCAGTAGCTCGAACGTACGCAACGAAATCGCGCTTGTTTTGCTCGTCGTCGACGGCAATGGTGGAACTGAAATACTGATCGTCCACTGCGGCATAAAGGATGCTCCGGCCATCGCCGCGTAGAACCTGATCGCCGCCGGCGTGGGCGCCGATAGAACGCGAATCTTGATAATCGCGCCAAAACACATCGCGATTGGCCAGGCCGCCGACCAGGGCGTTGCGAAAGGTGGTCGTGTACCAAAGGCCTTCAATCGGTAGGCCATGGCCCCCCGCGAGCTGATAGCGAAACTGGCTGCGCTCGGTCGATTTTCCCAGGCGTTCGAGTTTCACCGACAAACCCAGGTGATAATCGCCGGATTTAAGCGTAAAGGTTTTCGTGATGCGCAGATCGTGACTGGGAACTTCGGTGGAAAAGGCAACCTGCCAACTCCCATCGGCAGGTTTCGACTCTTCCGTTTTCCACTCAAGGAGCCCAAGTGTATCGAGAGGCCGGTTGTCGGTGGGCTTTTCGTAAAGGTAGATGGCGAAAGCCGGAAAGTCGCCATTGGCATCCTTGGGAAGCAATTCGAGGTTATGATCCTCGGGCGTGCCCTGAAATGGTTTGCGGCTTTGAAGTAATTGAGCGTCAGGCTCTGCACGCCTGCACCCTTGGAACTGAGCTCGGCGCGGATGTAACTCTTGTCATCGCCCAGAACCACTTGCTTGTGTGGCTCCACAGGACCAGGCGGCGCCGCAGGCTTGACAGGCTTGGGCGGCTGATCCTTCTTGGCGCGGGCTTCTCGGGCTCGCCTTTTTTCGCTTCGGCTACCAGTTTCTCGGCTTCGGCCGCCTGCTTGGCATTTTTCGGCTTTTGCGGATTCATCCACATCTGAAATGCCGACCAGGTGTAAAACACCAGGAGGGTCAGCATCATGATCATGAGCAGGTTTTGACTGTTTTTCTTCGGCTCCATGTTCCGCCTTCACTGAGAGCTCGCGCTCGGGAAAAAATAGCAAAAGATATGTTATCACTTGGCCGCCGGAATAAGTAGGGAAGAGCAGAGTTGTCGATCTGGAGGTCCAGCGCGCCTTAGCGCTACCGCTTGCCGATTCCGAGCTGCTCGAAGTCGGCGCCCGGGGGCGTCCCCTTGATGTGAGCGCGCACTGCCGCTGGCAGAGTCAAGCGCTCGAATGCGGGCTGCTCGAGTTTGAAATCGCGCGTAGCGCCGTCAAAGATTATGCCACGCCGATCGGCAAGCGGGCCCCAAAGCGCTCACAGGCTTTCGCCGGCAGCGAGGTTTCGCGGCGCCCGTTGCCGCTGGCCAAGGCGTAGCCAAGCTGCTTGTCGTAGGCGTTGGCGTCCGCTTGCCAGGAGGCGATGCCGTGGGGCAATGCCTGATCCTCGAACGCCAGGAGGCCGGCTCGGATTGGTAGCTCACCAAAGGGATTCAGGAAAATACAGCCCCGGCTCTGCACCGGGAACGGATCCAGCGGCAAAACGCCTGCCGTCACGTCTTGAATGCGCATGGCGGCGCGCTGCGCGGCAATCGTGTCGTGGTCGAGAACGCAATGCAAATTCAAAGGTCCGGCAAGTGCCCCCGGTTCATAAACGACGGCGTCTTCACCCGCCAAGAGCAGCGAATTTTGCACGCGAAGCGTGCTGCCGTTGCCGCTCATTTTGACGTCCCAGCCGCTGGATTGAAGTACGCAATCGGCAATGACGCACTCGCTGCCGTGTTCTGGGGCTGAATCACCCGAGCCGGCGAAAGCAATCAGGGTGCGCACAAGATCCTTGGCCGGCACCGCTTTCATGCGGCAACCCAGCACGCGCAGGTTCGCATTCTTCGTCTGCACAAACGAACCGATTTCAGCTGTTTTTGTCTCCTGCCGGCATAGAAAAACGCACGCCGATCAGTTCGCAACCGCCATTTTCGAAGCTCATCAGAGCATCGGCCATGGCGCCGGGTTTGGGGCTTAGCGTGGCCAGTGCCGTTCGCAGAATCGGCAAAAAGAACCAAGTGGACGTCTTTGAGTCGGAACGGCGTGACATAGGCGACACCGCGGCCGCTCAAATGAATGACGACGCGGTTGGCAAGTTGCCCGGCGTCTTGCAGCTTTTGCAAGTGCTCGCCCAAGTCCGTGCGGGAAACATCGACGCGGCCGCCATGATAGCGCCCATCGTTGGCGTTGGGAATCTCCGGAGGATGTTCGGGAGCCCTGGTGTCGAGCGCAGGCACGGCAGCTCGGTCATAAGTATAGGTTGGCCAGACCGAGCGCGTTGGCGGCAGGTCTTGAACCGGGCAACCGATAACGCCTTTGCCTGTGGAATCGCGGAAAGCAGCAGCAGTTCCCGCCGTGCGGAACAGGGCCGGGGGGAGCCGATCGGTTTCCGGAGGCAAGTAGGCCGGCCACGACAGCGTCAAGGCTTTGTCGCCGCCTTGTTGATGCAAGAGGGAATGCCAGCTTGCCAAATCGGTGGCGGCGACCTTGCCTCCGGAGTAATGCAAAAGCGTTTGCCATCCCGCGTAAAGACTATTTATCGCCCGCCAATGGATGAAGCTTGGAGAAATGCCGGGACCAAGCTTCAGCATCGCGCCGCCTTCGGGCGTGCCACTCGCGCCAGCAAGGAGTCCCAAAACACCAGCTGAACCTGCGCATCCGCATCGCCGGCGCCGGCTGCCTCGATTTGACAGAGCGCTTGCCCGCCGACCAACGTCGACCGGGCGATCTTGATCTCAATTGGCTTGTCGCCGGTTTGGCCGCGAATCGCGAGAAGAGGCTGTTCGTGTCCCACCATCAGACAGCCATCAACCGTCACGGAACAACCCGGTCCGCGGAAATCGAGTGCGGTCATATCGGCGCCACGGACGAAGCAGCGCCGGAGCCAGCAACGCGCTTGGCCCGTTCCCGTTGGCACGCCATCGAGGCGGATGGCAGTTAAACCAGCGTGTGTCCTGCCTGCCAGCGACAACGAACAATCTTCGAGCAGAAGATTGCCTTCGCCGAGTCTCACCAATCCAGTCTCGACGTCTTGTTGTTCTTCAGAGGTTTTGAGAACTAGATCGACGTTCTGCAGGACCAGGTTGCTATTTTGGACCGCCAGCAAGAAACGGGAGCCGTTCGAGGAGTTTGTGACTCCGAGTGCGATGAGAGGGCGAAAACCTGCCGCGCCTGCGCAGCACCAGCGATTGATTCTTGATCTCTAAGCCCGACTCGAAGAATGGGCCGTTGTCCTTGATTTCGATCACGGTGGGTGCGTTTTGCAACTGTGCCGCAGCCACTGCCTGAGCGATGCTGCCATAGGTCCCAGCGTTGCTTCCATCCGCACCGCGACGTACCTGGACGATGGGGGTCTCTCCACCGACGCTCGGAGCAGCTCCGGGCTTCGAGAAAAGCTTGGCCAGTTCATCGCGAACCTCCTCGCCCGGATCGCCGATTTGCGGCACTTCCTCCGCGACCTTCAGGGGCCCGTGGTCGCCGCGGCCACCATCGGGGGTTTCGCCGGCGTGGCCCCTTTTCGGCTTGGCTTTGCCATCGGAGACCAGCTTCTTGGATTGGTATTTGGAATCTTTCTTCTCAGAGGTTGGCTCTCTCGATTTGGCGGTGGTTTGATCGTCTAGAGACTTGGGTGAGTCCGATTTGCCGCCCCATTTGAATAAGATCGCCATGGCAACGATCGCGACGGCGGCTGTGCCGCCAATCAGGGCCAGCCACGGGCCAAGCCCTTCGAGCGCGATCGGCGCAGTTGGCCCTTTCGCAGCTAACTCGCCTTTTTCAGAGGGTTGGCGGCGTTCATTTTTCTCTTTGCGGTAATGCAATTTCATATCGACGACAGCTGGAGGCAGGTCTGCCGGCAGCGGCGCGGTCTTCGCCTTGATTTGACGCTGCGTTTCCTGCATGGACGACGATCGAGTCGGCCGCGCCTTTTCGCCACTCGCTAAGGCGAGCAATTCGAGCGCTTCGCGCGGGCTGATGGCGGCCCTTTGGGCGGACTAGCCAAATCCTGAAGCAGCTCGCTCGGGTTCTGATAGCGAGCGTCCGGCTTCTTTGCGAGCATTTTCCAGAGGATCTGCACCAGTCCTGGAGGCGTTTGTGGATTGAATTGCAAGATATCGGGCGGCTCCGTTTCGATATGCTTCAGGAGCCGTTCGGCGAGGTCGCCGTCGGGAAACGGCGGACGCCCGGCGAGCATGTGATAAAGGGTGCATCCCAGCGAGTAGATATCGCTACGGATGTCGGCGGCTCGACTGTTGCGAGCTTGTTCGGGTGAGATATAGTCCACGGTTCCCACCGTGGTTCCCGTACGCGTCATCTGTCCGTCGAAATCATCCACAGTGCGAGCCAAGCCGAAATCCGTCAGCTTGACGACTGGGCCGCTGCTGTGGATGGCGAGAAGGAAGTTGGACGGTTTTATGTCGCGATGGACGATGTTATGCTCGTGGGCGCAGACAAAGCTTTGGTCGCCTGCATCGTGAGGATGCGCCTCCTCGGCGTCAAGTTTGCCCTGTTTCTTGATGTACTGGAGAAGGTTGCAGCCATCGACGAATTCCATCGCCAGATAGTGCACTCCCTTGTGATCGCCGCATCCGTACAGAGCGACGATGTTTTCGTGGCGAAGCTTGGCCGCGTGCTGAGCTTCTTGGCGAAACCGACCGATCATCTCCGTTTTGGCGGCCAATGCGGGCGGCAGAACTTTGAGGGCCACCAAACGTCCAAGATCGACATCCTTGGCCAGGAAGACCGTGCCGATGCCGCCGGCGCCTACCCGCTTGATGACCTCGTAAGGCCCGATTTTTGCGGGCCTTTCGCCTTCAGGGCGGCGAGATTTTGCCATCGACACACCGTTCCTGATGCAGGCGCGCGACATTGGCAGAGAGGGGAAATCGCGACGCTGGCGCCTTCTTTCAACCTCTTTCCGGAAGTGGCTGATTATAGCCGGGCGTGGTTGGACGGGTCAAACGGTTGGCGGCAGCAAGTAGGTCCCGCGAGCCGATCGGGACAGCGGGGGCTTCACGCATCTGCCGGGTATTTGCACCATTCTGCATGCGTCGACTACACCGTATTGCAAGCGCGGGATCCCGCTGTCCCGATCGGCTCGCGGGACCTACTGTAGCCGCATGCATCACTTGAACAGGCTGCTTCCACCGCCAACCCGGGCCCAAATGCCAGAGCGACGCATGATCGCGGGGCGTCGGCGCGAAGTTGATCGAGGATGAAAAGAATCGTTGGCGACGACATGTTGCCGTGGCGAGCGAGAATGTCGCCTGAGACCGCGGTTGCCTGGGAATCCAGGCCGAGCGCTTCCGTCACCGCGCTGAAGACACGCGGGCCGCCCGGATGGATGGCCCACGATCCTACGCTGCTCACGGTTTCGCCATGCTTGGCTAGCCAGTCGTCGAGCCAAGGGCGGAGGTTCTTGGCGATCAGGCTGGGCACTTTTGTCGAAAGGGACATGGTGAAGCCATGGTCGCCGACGTCCCAGGTCATGGCCTTGTCGCTGTCAGGAAATAAGCAGGCGCCGTGCGCGCCAATCGCCAGGTACTTGTCGATTCCATGGTGCCGATCACCGCGGCTGCCCGCCGTCGCCGAACAAGGCATTGCCGACCACGTGCTTGGGATCCCAGCCGTAGTGATAGTGAAGACTGCAGAGTTCCACAGCGAGAAGCAGGATGACCGTCGCCGGGTTCGGCCGCTGCCAACCCGCGAGCTACGCGCAAACCATTCAAGCGCCGTGGCAACCCATGAAGCCGATGTGCGATCTTTGCGTGGTGGGCGGAAGGTCCAGGCCATGGATCAAGGCAATGTCAATGCCTGGAGCGGCGAAACCGGTGCAACTTACGGTTACCAGATGGGTGACAGAGTTAGCTGCCACTCCGGCATCTTCCAGTGCTCGTGAGGATGCTTCCAGCGCGAGTGGCGGTGCGGCTGTGTTGTAAATCTCCATTCTTTCACGGGTAGTAGGGCCACAATCGGGGCCATGTTCCTTGGGCAAGAACACAGAGCGCGAATGCCGCGTGCCGTCGAGGACGTCGCGCACCAGATCTTCCTGGAGCACCAAGTTTCGCCCTGAGATGCCGGTTTGACGATAAAGCGTCGGAATCAGCGGCGCTTGCCTGGGATCGAGGCAAAGCACCTGGGCGATGCGAGCGCCCTGCTCCTGCGTGAAGCGGTTGGGCGGCAGGGCGGTTCCAAGTCCCAGGAGAAAAACCATCATGGCCTCAAATTTGGCGAGCCTCCGAGCGGATTCCGCGAGCCTCCAAGCGAACTCAGCGATCCTCCGAGCGAACTCAGCGAGCCTCCCACGTTAGTGGGGGGAGTCTACCGTAACCTCCCCCCACTAACGTGGGAGGCTCGCTCATAACGGAGGCTCGCTCATAACGCAGGCTCGCTATTCCAACAATTGTCCAGATACTCCATGGGATGCACCGCCACGCGCCCTGCCAGATCGAGAATCTGATGGCGGCACGATGTGCCCGAAGCAATGACGACCGCTTCCGGCGATTTGGCCAGGCGTGGCAGCAGCGAAAGCCCGGCGATCTTCGTGCTCAAATCGAAATGCTCGGTCTCAAAACCGAACGAGCCAGCCATGCCGCAGCAGCCGGCGTCCAACACATCCAGTTGGATCCCCGGCGTCTTGCGCAAAGCTGCGACCGTGGCCGCTTGCGCACCCAACGCCTTCTGATGGCAATGCCCATGATAGACGCATGGAGCAGCGGCCTGCTTCAAATCGAGTTGGCATTTTCCCTGATCGACTTGGCGGCCCAACCAGCCTTCCGCTAAGTGCACGCGTTGAGCCAGGCGTTGGGTCTCAGGGCCAGGGACCAGTTCGGGCCATTCGTCGGCCAATGCCAGAATGCAGCTCGGTTCCAGGCCCAGAAGGGGAACGCCTTCAGGCAGCCGTGCCAGCAGCGCCTTTGCCTGGAGCGCTACCAATTCCTTGGCCTGGCGAACATAACCCTTGCTGATGAGCGTTCTGCCGCAGCAGACAATACCCGCGAGCTCGACTTGATAGCCAGCCCGTTCCAGTACTCGCACCGCCGATCTGCCAATATTGGGCTCGTTGTAGGTGGTGAAGCAATCGTCGAAGAGCACGACGCGCCCCAACCTGCCTGCCCCCTCGGCCGGTTTATGCCGCGGAAACCAGTAGCGCAAGTGATCGCTGTGCAGGGGAGGCAGACTGCGACGGTGCCGATGCCCGCCAGATGATGCATAAACCAGCGAAACAACCGGTTTTCTTGCAGCCAATTTACCGCCGGAGCAAGGGGCGCTCCCCAGCGATAAAGTCGCGGCGTCTGAGCCAAAAGCCAATGGCTCAAAGGGCGGAACCTGTCCGCGTAATAAAGCTGCAGAAATTCCGCCTTGAGCTTGGCCATGTCGACATTGCTGGGGCATTCGGATTTGCAGGCTTTGCACATGAGGCAAAGGTCCAGCACGTCGCGCACCGAGGGGCTCCGCAATTCTTTGAGCGGCTGTTCTCCGGCCAGCGCCAGCCGCAGCGCATTGGCCCGGCCGCGAGTGGAGTCCTTTTCGTCCATCGTGGCGCGGAAGCTGGGGCACATGGCTCCCCCCTCCTGTTTGCGGCACACGCCGGATCCGTTGCACATCTCGATAGCGCGGACGAAGCCCTGTTGCTTGCTGAAATCGAACTGGGTGGCAGGTTCATAAGGCTTATAGCGATCGTGGTAGCGCAGGTTCTCGTTCATGCTCGGCGCGTCGACCACCTTGCCCGGGTTGAGCAGTCCTTTCGGATCAAAAACGCCCTTTACGCGACGAAAAGCCTCATAGATTTGCGGCCCGAACATTTTGCGATTCCATTCGCTGCGCACCAGGCCGTCGCCATGTTCGCCGCTTAGCGCGCCACCGAATTCGAGCACGAGATCGGTCACCTCCTCCATGATCTGGCGCATTTTGATTTGCTCGGCTTTGTCCTTGAGATTCAGAAGCGGCCGAATGTGCAAGCAGCCGACGCTGGCGTGGCCGTAGAAGGCGCCATCGGTGCCGTGTTTTTGCAAGGTTGCTCGGAAACGCTGAATGAACTCCGGCAAACGCTCGGGCGGCCACTGCCGTATCTTCGACAAACGTGACCGGCTTCTGGTCGCCGGGAACCCCGTAGAGCAGCGGCATTGACGCTCGCCGCACGTTCCACAACGGTTCGCGAATGTTGCGTTCGAGCGCGGGGACGAGCGCTTCCACGCCTGGGCCGCCTTCGAGCCGTTTACTTAAACGTTCGACCTTGTCGCGAATTTCGGCGGCATCGTCGCCAGAGAATTCGATCATGAACAGGGCGGCGGGCCGGCCCTGGATGATGCGCATGGTTTCGCGCGTCGAAAGGTTCTCGCGGGCCAGGTCGATGAGCATGCGGTCGAGCAGCTCGACCGCGGAGGGCGCAAATTCCAGGCAGGTGGCCAGACTCTCCATGGCCGCGCCGAGCGAAGCATAATGGGCCACGAGCAAGCCGCGCTCGAGTGGCTTACGCACGAGATTCAGCTCGGCCTGGGTGATTATGCCGAGAGTTCCTTCGCTGCCGACCAGCAAATCGATCAGGCCGTCTCTTTGCCGCCGCGAACCAGGCCGTTGCGAATGACGTCCAGGTTATAGCCGCTGACGCGGCGCAGAAGCTTCGGGAAACGCCGGTCGATCTCCTCTTCGTTTTCGTGAACGATTTGCCCAATTTCTCGGTAGAGCCGGGCCTCTGGATCCGACGCCGGCCGCACGCTTGGCCCATGCTTCGGGCGACATGCGCCGGCACGAAATCGCTATCTCCGGTAGCCAAGACGGCTTCGAGGCGCAGCGTGTGATCGATGGTTTTGCCGTAGATGATCGAGCGCGATCCGGCCGAATTGTTGCCGATCATGCCGCACAAATTGGCCCGACTTGAAGTCGAGACTTCCGGGCCGAAAAGCAGCTGCTCTTTTCCCACGGCGGCATTGAGCTGATCGAGGACGACTCCAGGCTCGATGACGACCTTGCGGGCTTCAACTTGAAGGTCGAGGATGCGATTGAGGTATTTGCTACAATCCAATATGATGCCTGGCCCGATGGACTGCCCGGAGAGGCTGGTGCCGGCTCCGCGGGCAGTGATCGGCGTCGCCATTTCGCCGGCAATGCGAACGGTGGCGACAATGTCGGCGACCGTGCGTGGAATGACGACGCCCAGCGGTTCGACCTGGTAAATGCTGGCGTCGGTGCTGTAGAGCTTGCGGGATCGTGGAATCGAAACGAACCTCGCCCTCGACATGCTTGCGTAAGTGCTTGGCAAGCCGTCGCGTTGTAGTTCCATGAGGTTGCTATTCACGTCGGTCTTCAAGAAAAACTCCGCTTAGAAAGTGCTCGATCATGGCGTCCCAGCGATTTTTCCAGACCACGGCCATCGACTATCCCAACAGCCGGCCGCACATCGGCACGGCGTTCGAGAAGCTCGGCGCCGACGTGCAGGCCCGCTATCGCCGCATGGAAGGCTACGACGTCTTCTTCCTGATGGGCAACGACGAGAACACCGTCAAGGTCTCGCAAGCGCGCCGCCGAGCTGGGGCAGGACGTCAAGGCCTACTGCGACGACATGGCCCGGCAGTTCCAGCGAGGTCTGGGACGCCCTGGACATCAGCTACGACGACTTCATCCAGACCAGCGAGCCGCGCCACCACGCGGGCTGCCGGGAGTTCATCCAGAAGGTCTACGACAACGGCTATATCTACAAGGGAGCATACGAAGGCTGGTATTGCGAGGGCTGCGAGGCGTTCAAGACCGAAAAAGAGCTGCAAGAAGCGGAAGTCTGCCCGCATCCACAAGACGCCGGCGGTGCAAGCCGCAGCGAGCCGTGCTATTTCTTCGCGCTGTCGAAGTTCCAGGAACGTCTGCTGCGATTTTACGAGGAGCATCCGGATTTCATTCAGCCGGAGAGCCGGCGCAACGAGATCATCGACCCTGGTGCAAGGACGGATTGCAGGACTGAACATCACGCGCCGCGGGCGAGAACTGGGGCATCCGCGTGCCGTTCGACGAGGAGTTCACGATTTACGTCTGGTTCGATGCGCTTCTGAACTACATCACGGCCATCGGCTACGGCACCGACGAGGCGACGTTCCAGAAGTGGTGGCCGGCCGACATTCACTTCATCGGCAAGGACATCACGCGCTTTCACTGCGCCATCTGGCCGGCCATGTGATGGCCGCGGGCTCGAGCCGCCGCAGCGTGGTCTTCGGCCACGGCTTCGTCTACAAGAAAAACGAGCCACGGGCGAAATCGAGCGCGAAAGCAAGACGCTGGGCAACGTCGTCCGAGCCGATGGACCTCATCACCAAGTTCAACGCCGAGGCGTTCCGCTATTACTTCCTGCGCGAATGCCCGTTTCCGGGCGACGGCGAATTTAGCCTGGCAGCGGTTCGCGGCAGTCTGTACAACGCCGACCTGGCCAACAACCTGGGCAATCTTTACAGCCGGCTGGTGACGCTGATCGCCAAGAATTTCGATGGCAAACTGCCGGCTACGGCGGGCCGGTCGGCGGCACCGTCGAAGGCGTGACCTGGCGACCACGGTGGCCCAGGTGCGTGGCATGTGGAAGCTTGCCAGTATAGCCAGGCCCTGGAGAAGATCTGGCGGCAGCTGCTCGACCCGGCCAATCAGTACGCGGACAGCAAGCGCCATGGAAACTGGTCAAAACCGACAAGCCGGCGGCGGCGAAGTGCTCTTCGATCTGCTCGAACCGTTGCGGGCAGCCATGATCCTGTTCAAGCCGTTTTTGCCGCGTTCCGCCGGCCAGATCTACCAGAGTTTCAACTTTCCCGTTGCCTGGGACCAGGTTCGGTACGAGCATGCTCAGCAGCCAGCGGTTTATCCAGAAAACGTCAAAGTGTTGGCTAAACTGGAAGATGGGAAGGTGAAGCCGCTTTTCCCGCGGTTGGCGTGATGGGCGGGTGTCATATTGACTCTAAGCCTTGGTGGAAGGAGATTACTGGAACGTGAAAAGGAAATGACTGAGCGAACGACCATCCCTAGCGAGCCTCCCACGTTAGTGGGTGGAGTTCGCCGTAACCTCCCCCCACTAACGTTGGGAGGCTCGCTGAAAATCGCGAGGAGTGGCCGCTAAGAATCGCCAGGAAGCTCCTGGAAATGTAGGAGCTCCGCAAGGCAACTCGAACCGTCCGACATCCGCATACGTAGAAGGCATAGATGACCGAGCCAGCCGATGACGGCCTGCAGCGAATCTCCGATGAGGAGTTGATGTCTCGGTTTTGCCGCGGCCATGCCGAGGCGTTTGGGCTGCTGTTGTCGCGCTACGAACGCGAGCTCTATGGCTACTTGCGACGCTACCTCGGCGACAGCGAACTGGCGGAAGACGTGTTCCAGAACACGTTTTTCCAGGTCTATCAGAAAAGCAATCAGTACGGCCAAGGGCGCCCATTTCGCCCATGGCTGTACACGATCGCGACGCATCAGGCGATCGACGCCTTGCGTTGCGCGGGGCGGCACCCAACGTTAAGTTTAGATCAGCGGCAGGGCGTAAGCGATGAAGGGGAAGTTCGCAGCCTGCTCGAACTTCTCGAAACCCGCGGGGCCGGCCCTCTGGAGGTCGCTCAGGAAAAAGAACGGCAGGAAAGGGTCCGGACAGCCTTGGAACAGCTGCCGGACTTCATGTGCCAGGTCGTGGTCCTGGTTTACTACCAGGGACTCAAGTATCGCGAGGCGGCCGAAATCTTGGAGATTCCGGTCGGCACCGTGAAGTCGAGGCTTCACGCTGCCCTTGTGAAATTGCAAGAGTCCTGGTCAACCATGCCTTCGGCGTGGGAAGGCTAATACGATCATGTTGGAAGAAAATCTCGTTGGCTATTTGCTCCATGCGCTCGATCCTGACGAACAGCGCCAGGTCGGAGGCGCCATTCAAGAAGACCCTCAAGTGCGCCATCGCCTCGAGCTCATCGAGCAGGCACTGCAGCCCATGGCGGCTGACAGGGAACACCCGCAGCCCCCGGCCGATTTACGCTATCGCGTGTTGGCGCAGGTAGCCGAGGACCGTTTGAGCCAACCCCTGCGCCTCAAGGCCGCCGCTTTCTTCGGAGGGGATGGGCAAGTCGTGGTGGCGCCGCGCCGACGTCTTGGCTGCGGCAGTTCTCTTGATGGTTGTAGGCCCCCTGCTGGCGCCGGCCATTTCTTATGCCAAATCGCGCTACCAGATCGGGCAGTGCCAGAATAATCTCCGCGCCTTTCATGGGGCATTGATGGCTTATTCCAATCTGCATGAAGGCCGTTTGCCGCGCGTCGACAAAGACGCGCCGCGCAATGTGGCGGGTGTTGTCGTGCCGATTCTTTACCAGGAAGGGTTGGGGCAGGGCCTGAACATTCACTGTCCATCGAGTCAGTCGCCCGATATGCCGCTGCATTCGCTCGAAGAGTTGGACGCAGCCTACAACAATCGCGAGGACTCATTCAACAACTTGGCCAATCAGTTGAGCGGCGATTACGCCTACTCGATGGGCTACCAGGCGCTTTGGGACTACTCCACGGCCTGCGCGTTGACACCGCTCTTATGGATAACGATTTGATTCCGGTGATGGCCGACCGTCCGTCTTTCAATCAGATGCAGGGCGTTTTCGCCGAAACGACTCCCAACAGCCGTAACCACGACGCCAAGGGACAGAACGTCCTGTACTTGGGTGGTGCCGTAAGGTTCGTCACCACGCCGCGCATCGCGCTTATGGCGACGACATTTACCTCAACGAACAAAACCGCATCGCCGCCGGCCTGCATCGCCTGGACGCCGTGCTGGGAGCGAGCGATTTCAAGCCATGTCCGGTGCCGGGGCAGTGAGAGAAGGGGAGCTCTATTCTTCTCGCAAAGTCGATCGCTCCAGGTTAGTTCAATTTAAACTGTCCTTCGGAATAGTTAAATGGCCGAGAAGGACCGTGAAAAGAAGCGCGGTCCACGAGGCGGAGTGAAGCACAAGCCTGGACGGGGACACGATAGAAAGAGTGCCTCTGAAAAAAGGAAGCGATTTGTCCGTAAGGCAGCAAAAAAACGCCAGCAAAAGAACGAAGATGCAAAGAAGGCCTGGGAAGAGTGGGACAATCTTTCGGAGGATGTGAAACGATTGCTCAATCCCTCGGCTCAACCGAACCTTCCGAGACCTAGCGATGATTAGTAAATCACGTACAAATCACAAGGGCGCAAGCCCAGGCGCCAATGAGTTCGATGCACTATACCTTGCGTTTGTGAAGCAGTTTTATGACAAGGGAGATCGCGCGAGGGCAAAGATACTCGCTTTGCGCCTAGAAAAATTGCTGGCTACTTCGCGAGAGTTTTCTGACTCCATAAGAGGCGAGGAAGTGCGTTCTCTGATCGCCGAATTGCGGGGAGATCTCGTTGAAGCGATCCACAGTAGAGAAGCAGAAATCCGCAAGATCCTTGAACTACACGCATTGACAGTGAATACGCCCACCTGGGAGTATGTGTCTCGCCAGTATGACTATAGCGACGTAAGTGATCGGCTCGATTTGCTGGCAATTCTCTACGATCAGCAAGGCGAGTTGGACCGCGCGATTAGAGTGCTCATGGAATCACGAGGGTACTGTGAAGCTCACCGAATTCGATTCGACGGTCAAGCACTCCTTAAAGAACTTCAGGAACATCCAGACGTGCCGACAAAACAACGAAGACGTGTGGCCTTGTGAATGATAGGCTTTCCCTGCCGATTCGGTTAATTGGTATTCGCAGGGGGCCGCAGTCATGCTCTGTCAGATTCTTTTCTTGATCGTTCGCCTTGCAGCCGACGTTGACACCCCATTCACAACCCTGACTCGCGAACATCAGCCCGGCGGAAAACTGCAGCCTGGCATCGGCCACAAACTGAGCCCTGCGGAACTCGATGCCATTCGCACGGGGTCGCCAGTTCCTCCTTCGAAGGCGATTCATGCCGGCGTCAAAATGGGAGACGGCACACTCTGGATCGGTTCGCAACTCGGACTTTTCACGCGCAAGCCCGGCGATGCTCGCTGGCGGTTCTATCACTCGCGCCGCTGGCTTCTGGACGACAACGTCACCGACGTGAGCGTGAGCAAAGACGGCGTCGTTCAGCGCGCAAACGCCGGCCGGAATTACGCGGTTGGTTCCCCGATCGCAAACGTTGACGCAAAAGATCGACGATATTGAGACATCGCTTCGCAAATATCATGTGCGTGAAGGACTGATCACCAGCATTGTCGTCAACAAGCCCGGCGACTTGCAATCTGGCTATATCCAACCCGACAACGACAACGACGGACTATGGACAAGCATGTATGTCGCCGCGGAGGCATTTCGCTATGGCGTCACTGGCGAGGCGGCCGCCAAAACCAACGCATGGCAATCTCTCAAAGCCCTCATGTTTTTGGAGCAGGTCTCGGGCATTCCCGGATTCTGTGCCGCGAAGCTTCTTGCCGAGCGGCGCCCCAAACCGAGAGGCGGCGAATGGTATAAGTCGGCCGACGGCAGATGGTGGTGGAAGGGAGACACGTCAAGCGATGAGGTTGTCGGCCACTATTTCGCCTATGCGATCTACTATGACATCGTAGCCGACGCGGACCAGAAAGAAGCGATTCGCAAGGTGGTCGGTCGAATCACCGATCACATCATCGATCACGGTTATTATTACGTCGGGCCTCCTGGCAAACCGACGACTTGGGGCGTGTGGGCTCCGGAAAGGCTAAATCGCGATTTTCGCCGCATCGGCGACCGGGGCCTGAATTCCCTCGAGATTCTCGATTTTCTCAAAGTGGCCCACCACATAACTGGAAATGCTCGCTACGAGCAGGCGGCTCGCGAGCTGATCGACAAGCATGGTTACGCCGCCAACACAATTCTGGAAAAGACCATTTGGCCGCCCATCGTCAATCACAGCGACGATGAATTAGGTTTTCTGTCCTATTACCCGCTCCTCTGGTACGAACGAGATCCTGACCTGCGGAGATTCTACCTTGCCAGCATCGAAAGATCCTGGCGTATCGAAAGGCCTGAAATCAGCCCGTTATTCGATTTTATTTACGCATCGAGTTTGCAAGCGAGCACCTGGAAAGAACCCGAAAAACGCCCCGCCGAAGCGATCGTGCCGCCCGCAAGATACGATCGCGATGAATGCGTGAAGTGGTTCGAGGAGGTGCCCACCGATTTGTTTGAGTGGACTGTCCAGAACAGCAAGCGAGATGACTTGCAGGATCACAAAACCAGTCGGCACCGACAGGCGACCAGCAGCCTGGTATTGCCCGTCGCCGAGCGCCCGCTGATGCGCTGGAACGGCGACCCCTACGAGCTGGATGGCGGCAACGGCGGCCGGGTCCGCGACGACGGCACCTTCATTTTATTGCCCTACTGGATGGGGCGGTATCACAGATTCTTGAAGTGAAGCGGACATCGTAGGACAGGCAGCCTGCCTGTCTCAACTTAACCAGCCGATCAAATCGAGCCATTGTTCGATGGATTCCGATTCTGTACAGGTAGGACAGGCAAGGCTGCCTGTCCCACGAAAAAGGACAGGCAGGGCTGCCTGTCCTACGAAATTAGTCCTTATTGAGCCGAATCTCGTAATAGCGATTCAATGCCGCGGTTCCGGGGTAAAGGTTTTCGCCATGTAAGGTGGCTACTCCTTTATCGACGGAATACTCGAATGGTTTGCCGGTCGCAGGATCAAGCGGCAAAGGCAGCTTGATCTCCGCAAGCGTCGCCGGTAGGGAGCCCCCGTTTTTCAACGCATGGAGACGAATCCCTTCCATGATCTGCAAATATGCAAGCCGCTGGTCGGTTCTCGTTTGGGCACGTTTCACTTTTTCGACAGCCGGCACTAAAGCCAAAGTCGGCCATTTTTTCAAGTTTTGATTTATCAAGGCCAGTGCTTCTTCCATGCCTGGTTTGGCTTGCCAGTAGGGTAGATTCATCAGCTTGCCCAGCTCATCACGATAGTGCTCATAGTGCATGACGTCATCGATCAGCACCACGTGCAATGGGGACCAGGTTTTGACAAGGTCGACATTCAATCCCATTTGAACAATCTGTTCCCGGGCAGTCTTGACCTCATTCGCATTGGCCGCTCGGGCCTGCATGCGGGCTTTGTACCCTACGGGTTTCTCAGCTTTCGAATTGCCTTCGGGCTTGCCTTCTATCGTCAAGATCATTTCGAGATCGTCGATCTGCTTGGAAATGACCGAATCTGCTACCGCACGAGAGGCTGTTTTCAGACCTTCGAAGTCATGACTGATCATGAGTCGTTCTCCTTCCATCCCCATTCGCAGTGACAGGAACGGAGCGGGCAAATCCATCAGCGCCCAGTAGAGATTCGGCGCGCCGGGTTGTTGAATCAGCTCCTCGATTGCCTCAAAGCCAATTGTTGCGCAGGCGAGGCCGATCAGATGCCCAATCAGGGTGGGATGCGACTCGAAGCTCCGTGCCAGGCCGAAGATCGTTTTCAAAGTGTGGATGGCGCCGTCATAATCTCGCGCTGCGATTTGCCCACGCACGCGCGTTTTCATGGCGGTGGCCAATTGACGCATTTTCTGAGCATCTGGGAGCAGGGTTTTGTAGCCATCTCGCACATGAAATACCAGAGTTGCCAGTCGGCCTGAGTCATGCGGGCCGCATCATACATGTCGCGTTTTATGAGGTTTTCACCGTAATCCTTAAGCCTTGCGGGCAAATCCCGTAGGGGAGCGGCGTTCCATTTTTCGCGTTGCTCGCTCTCGGTTTGCCCGAAGAACGCATTCTGCTCCATGAAGCACCGGAGAAACATCTGCACTCGGTTACCTGGAATGGATTCCGAATACTCCGGAAGCAAATAAGCCCGGGAGACGGGTTTCAGATAATCGCTCGGCGTAAGCCGGATTGGAATGGTAACTCGGCCATTCTTGACAATCGGTTCGGGTTGAGCATGGGCGTGCGGGCTCAGGACGGAGACGACAAGCGTCGTCGCCGCCAGGGTTCTGGCGTACATAGACTGGACTCCAAAGGTCTAGGGTTACTTGAAACTGGCTTCGAGTGTGCGCAAATCAGCAGAAAGCACGGGCTGCTCTGGCAGATTGTCGGCGACGAGTTCGGGCATGGGCAGGCCGTCGCGATCCAAGTGGCGCATGAGGCTTCCATAGGACTCGGCCGACGGAGCTTGATGGTCGGACGAAATAGAAAGTATCGGGTTTTCCAGCGGTTGATCGGCAACCGCGAGATGCGAATCCACCGGCGGCCGATCCAAATGAGGGCTCGCAAACCAAACGACGAACATCACCGCCTGTGTCATTGCCAGGACGCTTGCCACAACTTTCCATTTGCCAGCCCCGGATCCTGATGCTCGACCGGCGGCAAAGAGCATGGCGTCGCGGTCCACGGTGCTGGAAGCCGGGGTGAATCTGGCGAGTTTCTGAACCAGCGGATCGCGACTCAAGTCTTCGGACACAAAACACCCAACCTTTCCCGCAATGCCGCAATTCCAGCAGCGAAGCGACGGTGCGCCGAACTAACGGAGCAACCCACTACGGCGGCAGTTTCTTCGAGGGTCATTCCGCCCCAAAGCCTGGCGACGATGACTTCCCGCTGTTCGGACGGCAGGTTCTCTAGGGCGGCTACCGCGGTAGCGACATCCAAATCATCGACCGCAGCTTCCTCGAACCACTGCACCGGTTTCGCTGCCGCCATCTCTCGCCGTTGCCGGCGACGAGCCGCCTTGCCAGCGTCGATCGCAGCATTCCGAACAACCCGATAGAGCCAGGCTATCTGATCGGCCGGCGCGACCTTCTGTACCACCAGTTTGCAGAAGGCGTCTTGCACCACATCCTCCGGCGCTGCACACCACTGCCTGGCGAACAGCACAAGGGACGCGGCTTGCGTATCGATCAAATCAGCAAGCTGCCTGGATGTCATGTCAACCTAATGACGACGTGGCGTGGCGGATTTTCCGCGAAGGCGCCGGCAAAATAGTTAACCCCTAGTGCGGGTTTCGCCCGCAACCCAAAGGCGGCTTCCAACAAACCTAGGCCGAAAGGCCCCTCTTTTCCCCCCCTTGGCAAGGGGGGGTTGGGGGGGTCTGACGCGACGTGGCCACCCACTGTAGAAATGCGCCAACCCTGATCTCCTTATGGGCGAACTTTATCGCTTTGGGGTGCAGATTCTGCGACCCCCCCTGCCCCCCCTTGCAAAGGGGGGGAGAATTCAAGGCTTCGCCTTTATCCTTCGTTTCCAACGCTTTTAGCAAA
>CAVVHZ010000075.1:0-37731 GCA_963748025.1 uncultured Gemmataceae bacterium | reverse complement strand
CGGAAAGCTTTCGCATCGCTGGATGCGTTCCTGGAGCGGCTACAGCCTTTCCTGGACCTGTGGCCTTCCGACGTACCTGTGGCGCTCGAAATTCGCAACAAGGCCTGGGTAACGGCCAAACTTCTCGACTGCTTGCGAGCCCGGAAAGTCGTGTTTGCGCTGACGGACCAAGCGTGGATGCCGTCGCCGCTGAGCCTGATGGAACAGCTTGACGTCGTGACCGGCCCATTCGGCTACGTGCCGCCTGCTCGGCGGGCAGCAACCCGATCTGCATTAGCACGAGCCCAACAAACCAGTACTCGTTCCGGGATGAACTGCTTGGCCTTCGGCTGGCGATCGGATCTAATAGCAAGGATGTGGCGGCGAACGACCAAGTGATAAAGAAGAGGTCAGACACCATCCAGTCAGACCTCAAGGCTCACAAAACGCCGGAGGCCTTGGCCAAAGGTTTTCGCCCAAACAATTCCGAAAAAAGGAACAGCATCACGAACACACGAAAGTATGATGTCACGAGGGATGAGCGTCAGAGGCAGTGAGAAATGAATCGCCAGATCGCCTTTTGCCGAAGACAGTGAGGGACCGAGAATTCGTTTCTGTTGGAGAAAACTCATGGCGCAAAGCCTTACTATGGTGGAGCGTATGGACCTGCTGAAAGATGTTTTTCGGCACGCCAGGTTCGACCAGGCGACCATGCTCGAGATCTTTCACAATTACTTCTACACGCGGCACAGAGTCCTGGATCCTGATAACGAGATTGCCCACCGCGATGAGATCGTCATCTTGAGCGACGTGCTGGCGCGCCGGGACGCCAGATCGTATGTCGTTGACATCATGTCGGGCGCCCACATCCACATTATGGACAAAGGCGAGCGCTACCGTGCTTGGAAACAGCTCGATTCCGCGGACGACCGGCCCTCCTCGCACCAGTCCGACGACAAGCAATTTCAGGTGGAAGGACCGCTTTGCCACGGGATCCTGTTTAGCAAATTCGGCGGCCATACGTGGCTGCAGCTGGAGAACACTCCCTGGCACTGGTATGCTGCTCCGAGCCACGGCATAGACTACGGGATGTACAGGATGACAAGTCTCAATCAAGGGCCATATGGGATGAGCAAATTCAACGACACCAATCCGTTGCGGCTGGGGTTTTGCGATGGACCGCCTGGGCGCTGCGATGACTGATGACGGTCGAGGGGCGCCGCCTGCGGCCGGCGTCCATGGCTGCCCGCACACCCATCGGCCGGTTTCCGAACTGACCCCGTTTTCGGAAACTCGGAGCGACCTGAGAGCCGGCTTGCTGAGAAAGGAAAGCCTTGGCGAATACAGGGCCGCGGCAGGCCCAGCTGCAACTGGGTCGTGATACCCGTACGGACTTCCAACAGGAAGTCGTCGTCCCTGCTCGCGTTCGAACGTGCATGAATCGGTCTTGGTCCAGAGCGTGTAGCGCAGGGTTCACAAGATTACTTCCTCGATGGCTGAGCTCGTCTGGCAAGCGGATCACGCGATTGAATTGGCGTCGATTAGCCGCTTGGGAGTTCCCCAAAAAACGAGAGGGGTTTCATGAGACGGCGCACTTTTTCTGATCGAAGAAAGTCCGCACAGTCAACCGTGCGGTAAAATCAGCCTTCGTGACCGATGTAACTTGCATCTTGAATGCTGCCGTGGCAGGGGATCGTCAGGCGGCGGCACAACTTCTCCCGCTCTTGTACGATGAGTTGCGGAAGCTTGCCGCCGCGCATGGCCGGGGAAGCTCCCGGGCACACTCTGAACGCCACCGGCCTCGTTCACGAAGCCTATCTCCGCCTCGTCGGCCCGACGGACGACAAGTGTTGGGACGGCCGTGGGCACTTCTTTGCCGCCGCTGCCGAAGCCATGCGGCGGATCCTGGTCGAATCGGCTCGGCGGAAGGGCCGCCTGAAACACGGCGGCAAACGGCGGCGGATCGAGCTCACGGAGATTCCGAGTCGCCGCTCCGCCGGACGACTTGATCGCCCTGGACGAAGCTTTGAGCGGCCTTGCCGAGCGCTCCCCGGCCAAGGCCGAAGTCGTGAAGCTCCGTTACTTCGCCGGGATGACCATTCCCGAGATCGCGAGCTGCCTTGGCATTTCGGTTGCCACCGCCGAGCGGCACTGGGCCTTCGCAAGGGCCTGGCTCTACAGCGAATTAAACGACGACAAGAAATAAAACTCTCGGAATGGATGAGGGGTTTTGCGACGAAAGGTCGCATTGCGGGGTGGTGTTCTTGTTGGGAGACTGACCATGACTGACCTCGAATCCCTCGAATCCGTATTCTTTGCCGCCCTCGAGCGGGCCCCAGCGGATTGTCCCGCATTTCTCGACGATGCCTGCCGAGGCCAACCAGCCCTGCGCGAGCGCGTAGAACGGCTGCTCGCGGCCAAACAGCAAATCCAAAACTTTCTCGAACCACCCCCTGTCGCCGGTCACGCAACCTTCACCGCCGATCCCGGCGGCGTCACGGTGAACTTACCCGGGAAGGACGAACACGTCGGGGCAGTGCTCCTGGGGAGGTACAAGCTGATCGAGGAAATTGGCGAAGGGGGCATGGGAACCGTATTTATGGCCCAACAGACCGAACCGGTGAAGCGGGCCGTCGCGGTCAAGGTCATCAAGGCGGGAATGGACTCCAAGGCGGTGCTGGCTCGATTCGAGGCCGAGCGCCAGGCATTGGCGATGATGGAGCACCCGAACATCGCCCACGTGGTCGACGCCGGTAGTAGCGAGAGCGGACGGCCCTTCTTCGTTATGGAGCTAGTGAAGGGAGTGCCGATCACCCAGTACTGCGACGAACGGAAGCTCACCCCCCGGCAGCGGCTGGAGCTGTTCGTGCCGGTCTGTCAGGCGATCCAGCACGCCCACCAGAAAGGCGTCATTCACCGGGACATCAAGCCATCGAACGTCCTGGTGGCGCTCTACGATGACAAGCCCGTACCCAAGGTGATCGACTTCGGAGTGGCCAAGGCGACGGGGCAATCGCTAACGGACAAGACCCTGATGACTGGATTCGGGGCAGTGGTTGGCACCTTCGAGTACATGTCGCCGGAACAAGCAAATCTAAACAACCTGGACATCGATACTCGTGCCGACGTGTACTCACTCGGGGTGTTGCTGTATGAATTGCTCACCGGCAGTACGCCTGTGGACCGAAAGAGCCTCGGCAAAGCGGCCTTGATCGAAATCTTGCGGATCGTACGAGAAGTCGAAGCCCCGCGGCTGAGTGTCAAGCTGAGCAGTCTGCGAGTCACTGCCGAGCGTCGCAGCCGCTCGCGGCACCGAGCCGGCCAAATTGTCGAACTTGATGAAGGGGGAGCTCGACTGGGTGTTGCTCAAGGCACTGGATAAAGATCGCACGCGGCGCTACCAGACGGCCAACGGCTTCGCTGCGGACATCCAGCGCTATCTGGCGAACGAGGCGGTGGTGGCCCGGCCGCCGAGCACGGCGTATCGCTTGCTGAAGGCCTGGCAGCGGAACAAGTTCGTCTTCGTCGCCGGCACGGCTATTGCGGCGTCGCTGATCATCGGGATTGCGCCGAGCGTTTGGCAGGCGGTGCGTGCCGAGCGCGAAGCCAGGCGCGTCGTCGCGGCGCTCGATGAATTACGTGCGACTGCTCCGGCCTTTGTCGAACAGGCTCGTGGGCTTGCAGCCAGGGAACAGTTCGACGAGGCGATCGAAAAGCTTGACTACGCTGCGAAACTCCGCCCCGACGACCCGAAGTATCTCGTCGCGAAAGGCGATTTGCTCCAGTGTCAATTGCGGCTCGCCGAGGCCGCCAAGGCCTATCGTGCCGCCCTTACTCTCCGCCCCGATGATGCCCGGGCCAAGGTCAGTGCGCTGCTTTGCGATGAATTGCTCGCGGCGCCGCTGGGCGAGGACGGCAGGCTCTCGAGGGAGAGCCTCAGTAAGCTCCATCTCGCCATGCAGCATCAGCAGCGTCCCGCCGCCGAACTGATGCCCGTGGCGAAACTTCTCGGCGATGAGAAGAAGCTGGTCGTCTCTTACTGGCTGGAACGGCTCAAAGACCTGCCGATATCGGCCGACAAGCCACTCGCTCGACGACTCACCGTCCGCGAGGACGGCCTGCTCGCGCTCGATCTGAGCGGTACAAAGATAGCTAATCTCTCCCCGCTGGTTGGGATGAACCTCGGGTCGCTCAGCCTCGCAGGATGCGATCAGATCGCCGACTTAACGCCCTTGCGCGAATTCCGCTTGCTTCAATCCCTCGCGCTAACAGGCACAAGAATTGGCAATCTTGCTTGCCTGCGCGGGTTGCCGTTGGCCGATCTCGATCTGAACGACACACAAATCTTCGACCTTGCCGACCTGCGTGGCATGAAGCTGACAAAGCTGCAAATCCGCAACACGCGCGTTTCTGATTTGTCGCCGCTTTCCGGCATGCCTCTGAGAACCTTCGATGCGACAACTATTCCGGCAACGGACTATTCCCCGTTGGCCGGGCGCTGCTGGAGGAGCTGTACATTCAGAATTCCCCGCTTCGCGACCTCTCGTTTCTGCGCGATTCCTCCGTCGAGAAATTGGTGCTGTTCGGTTGCGACTCGGCTCGAGGGTTTACCGTGCTCGCCGGGCTCAAGTCGCTCAATCTGCTGGTTCTGCCGGCGAGTTACCGAGAGCTGCCTGACGGGGACTTGGCGGCGATTGGGGGGCTCCGCACCCATCCGACTCTCGAGAATATCGAAGACTCGCAATGGATGGGTGGACGGATGGTTCGCACGGCCCAGTCCAAAGCCACGTTCTGGAAAACTTGGGATCGCGAGCTGCCCCTGGTCTCGGCCCTGCGCAAAGCGGCTACAGGTTTTCACTATCCAAGTCCTCTAACGGGAACTACAAACTCGCAATCGAGAACCAGCCTTTGAACGACCTCTCGATGCTCAAAGGCGCGCCGATCGGCGAACTATGGCTCAACGGTTGCAATATCACGGACCTTTCTCCGATCCAGGATCTCCCGCTGCACGTCCTTGGCCTCCACGGCAATCCGGTAGCGGACCTCGGCCCTTGCAGGACACCGCTCGAAGAATTGTCCCTTGAAGAAACGAAGGTCCATGATCTCTCCCCATTGACCGGTCTGCGGTTGAAGAAACTCTATCTCCACGATTGCCCAAAGCTAACGGACGTATCCGCGCTTGTGGAAATTCCGACGTTGGAAAAATTGACCGTGCCGGCGTATGTGCGGAACATTGAGAAGCTGCACAAGCTCCCGCATTTGAAATGGCTGGCTTTTGCTATCAGCAGCGAGAGTCCCTACTTCCCTATATTCACGACGGAAGAGTTTTGGAAAGAATTTGAGCAATCACGGTGGCTCCAGGGCGCTGCGCGAGGCGGGCTTCAAACCCAAGAAGTTGATACGAATGGCCGACGGCACCTGGGATTTGGATCTCAGCCAATCGGCGATCGTCGATCTCTCAATCTTACATGGAGCACCGATCACTATCCTGTTCGTCCATGAAACCGACGTTCGCGATTTGACGCCTCTACGCGGCATGGCGCTGAAGAAACTCCATCTCTACCTGACGAAAGTTACTGATCTGAGTGCTCTGGAAGGAATGCCGCTCACGGATTTGAATCTGGTCGCCACCAGAGTGAGCGATATCTCGGTCTCTGCGAGATGCCCCTGGCCAATCTGCATCTTAATCATTGCACGGAACTCACGGACATCACGCCGCTGGCGGATTGCAAAAAACTCGTCACGCTCACGCTTCCCCCCAACCCGAAGAACATCGAATTCCTCCGCCTTGCCCAATCTTGCCCGGCTCAGCTTCGCAGAGGATGCAAGCAACGGCTGGCGTCCCGACAAGACGGCCGCGGAGTTCTGGAAGGAATTTGACGCGAAGAAGAAATAGGAGGCGTGCCGCAGCTTGGTTGTCGTACCAACCCTGGACCATGGACGGTCGCGGGAAGTGGTAGAACGTGCTGTCGACCTCGACCATGGAGTATTGCTGGGCGACGTGAGTCAGGTAATCGCCAAGTTTGGCGCCCTTGGCAGGAGGGCAGAACTTTGCTCGCATCTCGCGGCAGCCTTTTCCTTCCAAGCGGCGCAAAATTCGGCAATCTGGGTAGACGAGCTAAGGCTCTCTCTCGCACGCAACATTTACGAAAAGCGTGTCGTTTGGGGAGTTTGGACGAATCCGCTGGAAAATTCTGGGTATACGAGCTTGAGAACCCTGCCTGCCGGTTCTATGTCGGCCACTGCGATAATCTAGAACGTCGACTCGAAGAACACAACGATTCCCAACGTGGCCGAGCCACATTCACGCACAAAAATGGTGCCTGGAAGCTGGTCTGGCAGGAGCCACATACCGATCGATCTCTCGCAATGGCCCGGGAGAAGCAGATCAAGCGAATGAAGTCCCCGGCGTGGATTTGACACGAATGGCTCAATCGGTAGAGTCCCGGCGCGTCGGAGAGTATATCGTCCGGCTGGTTGGCTTTAGACAATTTACGACTTCGCATAGAATTCCTGCGAGCCTAGGATGGCGGCGATCACCTCCTGGTCCGTGACGCCTGAAAGCAATTGGTTAAGAAACGTTGCCAGGCCGCCGGGATCGTCGGAGCGTTGCAGAAACTGTTCAAAATAGCTATCGACCAGATCGCTGTAGTATTCGGTACTGGAAAGTATCTTCAAAGCCACTGTGTAACGAGAATCGCCTTGAGTAAGCAATCCGCCCCAGATGGCAGAGCCGCTCGCGTCGATGGCCCGACCCAGAGCGTCCTCATAAAGAGCGCCGAGGAAACCGGCGTTGGTGGCGCCGGTGTCGGCAAGGAATTCGGGCGAGCTAACCATCATGGAAGTCAGTTGCTCTAAAGTTCCTCCCTTATTGAGAAAGGCAACGCCAAATTGCAGTCCGGCGGGATCGGCAGTGCGGTGCAAGTACTGCTGATAGAGATGTTCGACCTGAATGGTCTGATATTCGTTGGGCAAGGCAAATTCGATTTCCAGGGCAGTTTGGTTCCTCGAAACCCCCTGGGTGAGAAAGCCGGTCCAGTAGGACAGGCCGCCCGGATGGACCGCGCGGCCAAGCAAGGTCGCATAAACGTGGACGATAAAGAGCTGATTTGGCGTCATTCCCATCGAGTTCGTCGAGACGTCAATCGCGACTGCTGGATCCGCTGATGGTGCTGGTGACTGAATCCGTTGCCGTGAGCGTCTGATTGCCGACAGTCTTCAGGGTCGCGGTAAAAGTGCCAGTGCCGTCTTTGAGAGTAGTGTTGGACGGTAGCGAGGCTTTAGCATCGCTGCTGGTGAAGTGAACCGTGCCTGTGTAGCCGGTGACCGTGTTGTCGAATTGATCCTCGGCCGTAACGGTGAAGGAGAAAGCCGCACCGGCCGTGGCTGTTGACGGCGCTGATTACGAAGTGAGTGACTGCGGTGGCGCTGCCGACGGCCAACAACGTCAGGTCATCGGAGTGGTAGACGGGAACGAAGAAATCACCATTGGGGAGGTTCAGGCCGTTCTCCGTGGCGAAGTCCCCGGAACGCGAGGCGAAGGTCAGGATCTTGAACGAGTCGCCAAGGTTTGGGGTGTAGGTGTTGCTCAGCGACACATTGAGCGTACCGTCCAGTGTGGCCGTCCCCGAAACCGTCAGTTGACCGAACTGGCTGGCGCCGTCCAGGTCGACGTCGAGAACCCCAGCCGCGGGTTGTGTGTAGTTGCCCTGAACGGTCAGCGTGCCTGGAGCGTCGCCCGGCTCGATCGTGGCGGCGTTGGTAAGGTTGCCCTGGATGGCCCCGCTCCCGTTGAGGGCGCCGCCGTTGAGGGTGACATTGGCGGCACTCAGCGTGCCGTCCACGGTTGTCGTCCCGCTCGACTGGAGGTAATCCGAGGTTCCCGTGCTGAAAGTGCCGCCGCTGCCGACCATCAGGGCGCCGGCGTTGCTGAGGTCGCCGGGGGCCGTGAACGCATTACCCGCTGCCACGGTCAAGCTGCCCTGCGATGAATTGGTCGTCAACCCAGCGAGAGCGTTGCTCCCATCGTAATCCTCGAACTCCGAGTTCGCTCCATTCAAGATCAGAGTGGCGGCGTTAGTGGTGATGGGGAGGGAGGGGAAGTAGTCATCAAAGAGGATCTTGCCGCCGTTGGATACCTCCCACGTCCTACCCGTCAGCGTTGCTCCAGCCCAGTTGGCGAACGGATTTGTTGATTGACCGACGTTAGCGTTTCGAATCTCCTGTTAGTGTTCCCCCACTTGTGTTTTCCTCGATCGTGCCCTCGACATCGATTGGCCCCTCAACGGCCACCCCAGAGCCATAATCTCTAAGGGTGTTCCCGGAGATGGTGCTGTTCAAGCCGGCCTGGATGGTGATGTTCGGCCCAAAGGTCAGAGTCCCGCTGCCCACGTTTGCCAGAGAATCGCCTCCGGGATCTTGACCTTGGCCAAACTGGATCGTGCCCGTGCCACTGATTGTCTGGGCGACCCCGTCGCGCTCCGCGCCGAAGTAGAGGGTCGAGTTGGTGTTGGTGGTGGTGCCGACAGCCCCGCCCAGTTCAATGGCGCCATCGAGGGTCAAACCGTTGATGACATCGGTGAAGGCCGCTGACTGGGTCATATCGAGGATTCCGTCCAGCGTAACGCCATCAAGGACTCCGCCCGCTGCCAGGGTACGCGCCGTAAATGGTAGGGCCGAGCGCCGGGTACTCACCGCTGACGGCGCCAAATCCGGCCGAGGCGGCCACCAGGTTATCGCCGCCGATGGTAACGGTTCCCGCGTAAATGAGGCCGGCCATGTAAAGCGGGCCTGTCGAGGCGTTCAAGGCCAGGACACCGTCGCTTACCGGATTGTCCGTCGGGCTGTTGTCCATCGAGCCGGTCAGGTTGACCATGTCCTTGGACAGGTGGATGGCGCCGCCGACATTTGCGAAGCCGTCGTCGAATGCGTCGGTGGTGAAGACGCCGCCCAGGTTGACGGTGGCGCCGTCCGCGACCGTGAGCGTGCCCAGGTTGGTCCAGGCGTACGCGGCCGCTGCCGAGGAAGTCGGATCGATGCCAACAGGGCTGCCGAGGCCCACGGTCGAGGACTCCAGGGTGATGGCGCCGTTGTTGGTCCAACTGCCGTACAGGTTCAGTGTTGAGCCGGCGGCTGCGGTGATGGCGCCGCTGTTGGTCCAGGACGCCACCAGATACGTTAACGTCGAAGCAACAAAGCGCTGGCCCCAGAGAGTGGCGCTGGCGTCGCTACCCACTTCGATCGAGCCGTCATTGACCCAGCCAACGGCCGAGATCAGGAGCTGGCCGCTGCTGACGTTCTCCGCGATCGTGCCCTGGTTGTCGAAGGCGCCATAGTTTGCCAGGATCAAGGTGGACAAGTTGGCCTGAATGGTAATGTTCGACCCGAATGTAATGGTGGCGGTAGTTGTGCTGGTTATCATGTCGAGCTGAATGGCGCCTGTGCCTCCGAGCGTCTCCGCCCCGTCGTCTTTGGTTTCGTCGAAAGTGAGTGCGGCCAAGTCAATGGCGCCGTTGAGCGTCAAGCCGTTGATGACATCCACGCCCGTACCGTCCAGCGCACCATCCAGCGTCACCCCGTCTAGCGTGCCACCGGTGGTAGCCACCACGTCGTCGCTGCCGCTGGTCGTGATGATCCCCTGGAAGATGCGGCCGCCAGCGAGGTAAAGGGGGCCGGTCGAGGCGTCAAGGGTCAGCGTGCCGAGGCTTTGCGGGTTGTCCGCTGCGCTATCGTCGAGGCTCCCAGTCAAGTTGAAGGTGATCTGGGACAGGTTGACCGTGACGCCTCGATCCACGAAGGCGTCATCGTACTCGTCGGTGGTGAAAACGCCGCCGAGATTGACCGTGGAACCGGCTGCAATCGCGAGCGTGCCAGGGCTGCTCCAGTAGTATTTTGGCGCCGAAGGATCGCTTGGAGCAATGTTGATGGGGCTGCCGAGGCTTACCGTCGAGGCGGCGCCCGAGCCAGGCCCCACGGTGATGCTGCCGTCGTTGGTCCAGCTGCCGTACAGGTTCAACGTTGCGGCAGTCGCCGTGATCTGACCCGTTGCGCTGTTGCTCCAGCCCTGGCCGTCCAGCGTAATGGTGGCGCCGTTGCTGACCGCGACAGAGCCGTCATTGACCCAGCCGTCGACCACGATCGTCAACTGGCCGCCGCTCGTGTTGTCCACAATGGTGCCCTGGTTATCGATCGGTCCGGAGTCGGGCATGTGTCCGGGATCGACATAATACGCGCAGGGCGCCACTGCCCTGGATGGTGATGTTCGGCCCAAACGTGAGCGTATCATTGCTGACATTGTAAAGGTTGATGACGTTGGAGAAGTTGCCGCCCATCTGGATGGTTCCGGTGCCGCTGACCGTCTGGGCGATGTTATCTTCCTGGTTGCCGAAATAGAGGCCAGCGTCCAGAATCGTGCCGTTGAGGGTCAGGCCGTCAACGATGGTCACAGGCCCAAGAGTTTGATCCAGCGTGCCGTCCAGCGTAATGCCGTCCAGTGTGGGGGCGGTAACGAGCGTGGGATCGAATCCGCCGGTAGCCCGCAGATCTTCGCTGCCCGTGGTGGTGATCGTCCCCTGGTAGATCCGGCCATTGGACGCTGATGCGGAAATGCCGGGGGCATAGCCGCCGCCGAAATCCAGCGGGCCGGTGGAGGCGTTGAGGGCCAGAACGCCGCCGCTTTGCGGGTTGTCCGCCGCGCTATTGTCGAGTGTGCCCTGCAGGCGGACGCTGTCATTGGCCAGACTCTCGCCGTGGGCCTGAAGGTCGCCGACGAGGCCGTAGAACGTGTCGGTGGTAAAGACACCGCCAAGCAAGAGCGAGGCGCCGTCCACCAAGGAGATCGTGCCCGGACTGCTCCACACGTAGTCGGCGGCGGAAGGGTCCGCAGGGACGAGGCTGGTCGGGCTACCCAAGCTCACAATCCCCGCTGCGCTGACGGTTATGGCGCCATTGTTCGTCCAGCTGCCGTAGAGGTTTAACCCCTCGCCGCTATTTTCAATCGAGCCGTCGTTGACCCAGTGGGCTGCGTCGATGGTCACCGAGCCCCCAGCAGAAGTCCCGATCGTACCTTGGTTGTCAATCCCGCCGCTGGAAGAGTAGATATTGACTGGCCCGTAAGAATTGTTGGAGCGAGCGCCCTCGATGGTGATGTTTGGACCAAAGGCGAGCGTGTCGTTGCTGCTGTTGTAGATCGCGGTGTAGGTAGAATTGTTTTGCCCGTTGCTGAAATTGTAAATATAGGCTGCTCCGACCTGGATGGAACCGGTGCCGGAGACGGTCTGCGGCGTGTTGTCGCCGCTGCTGCCGAAATAGAGGTCGGCGTAGTCGGGGGTGTTGTCCACGCCGCCCAGTTCAATGGTGCCGTTAAGGGTCAGGCCGTCGAGGACGGTGACGGAACTGCCCTGGAACTGGGTCATATCGAAAGTGCCCGCCAGCGTCACGCCGTCAAGCGTGCCGCCTAGCGTTGTGGCCACGAGGTCGTTGGCGCCGTCGGTAGTAATCTCACCCTGATAGATTTCGCCGCCGTCCAAGGTCAGCGGTCCGGTCGAGGCGCTTAGGGTTAGAACGCCTCCACTCGTCGGGTTGTCCGCCGTGCTATTGTCCAGCGTACCGATCAGGCCGCCCAGGCTTTGGCCGCCGGCCTGGAACTGCGCGATCAGGGTATTGAACTGATCGGTGGTCAGGATGCCGCCCAGGTTGATCGTGGAGTCGCTGTCGATCGAAAGTGTGCCCTGGTTGCTCCAAGAGTAGGTGAATGCGGACGGATCACTTGGCGAAATGGCGATCGAGCTGCCCAGGCTTATCGTCGAGGGATCCACCACGATCGTGCCGTAGTTGGTCCAGGCGCCGGACAGGTTCAGCGTTGCGTCGGTAGCCGTGATCTGACCAGGTGAGCTGTTGCTCCAGAAACCCTCCAGCGTAACGGTGGCGCCGTTGCTGACTTCGATGGAACCTTCGTTCACCCAGCCGACCAGGTTGATGGTGAGCTGGCCCTTCCCCATGCTTTCCTCGATCGTGCCCGCGTTAGCGATCGGGCCAGAGCTGGCGTTGTACGCCAGGATGAAGCTATTGAATCCGCCTTGAATGGTGATTTTGGCCCAAAGTGAGAGTGCCGCCGCCAACGTTGAGCAGGTCATCGTTGCGTCCGACCCGTGCCGAACTGTATGGCGCCGCTGCCTGCCACCGTCATGCCGACAGAGTCATTTTGAAAGCCGAAGTATAGGGCGGCATAGTTCGAGCTACCACCTAGCTCGATGGCGCCGTCAAGCGTAAAAGCATCGATGACTTGAACGTAAGCGTCGTTGTATTTGGTCATGTCCAGAGTGCCGTTCAACTGCACATTATCCAGCACGCCACCAGACGAGGTGGCCGTAAGTGTCGTGCCTGAAGTGATGATGGCACTCTTGAGATCGGCTCCTTGGAGATTGACGATGTCACCGCTTTGATCGACCTGAATCGACCCCATGCCGCCGCCGCCCGAGAGGTCGAGGGCGCCCGCGGCGAGGTTCAGCGTCACGAACTGTCCGGTGACGCTCAGGTTGCTTATCGTTTCGTAGTTGGCCGCTGAATGGTTGATGGTCTGGTCGGGGAGGTCGATGACGACGTTATCGAACGGCCCTGGCAAAACGGACTCCGGCACATTATTGACCAAGGGATCATCGCTGGACCAATTCGCGGGGTTATCCCAGTTGTTGTCGCCGGCATCGCCGGACCAGTAGACGATGGGGTTGGGAGCGTTGCCATTGTTGGACACGGTAAGCGTCAGTGCCGTGTTGGTGTGGTCCGATGCAAACTGGTTACCGCCGCCGGCATCGAGCCCGTTCATGGCGCCAAAGTCGCCCAAGAGTTGGCCGAATGTCAGGATCTGGAACGCGTCGCCGACGTTGGGAATGTAGGCGTTGACAAGCGTGACATTCAGCGTCCCGTCTAACTGAGCGATGCCGGCGATCGCAAGAACCCCATACTGGCTAATACCGCCGATTGCAATCTTGAGAACGCCCGATGTCGTCTGGGTATAGTTGGTAACCGCCATCGTGCCGGTTCCCGGGTCGATCGTGCCGGCGTTGGTCAAGTCAGCCTGGAACACAAGACTGCCGCCGCTGGTGTTTTCGATCGTGCCCAGGTTGACGATGGCCGCGGCAGGCGCTTCGATGTAACTATGGAGGCCGCCCTGGATCGTAATGTTCGGTCCAACGGTGAGTGCTTCGTTGCTGGTGTTGAACAGCACGTCACCGGCGTTATCCTGACCAAACTGGATCGTTCCCGAACCGCTAATCGTCTGGGCGACGCCGTCGTCGAGGCTGCCGAAAACCAGGTCGCCGGCATTGGATGTGCCGGAAGCTCCTCCAAGTTCGATCGTGCCGTTGAGCGTCAACCCGTTCGAAACGTTGACACGGCTGCCCGAGAATTGGGCCAAGGAGAAGCTGCCCATGAATTGGGTCATATCTAGTGTGCCATCTAAGGTCACGCCGTCGAGCGTGCCTCCCCCAGTGGTGGCGACCAGATCGTTGTTGCCACTGGTAGTAATCTCGCCCTGATAGATTTCGCCGCCATCGAGAGAGAGCGGGCCGGTCGAGTCGTCCAGGGCCAGGGTGCCGTCACTCTGGGGGTTGTCAGCCGCGCTGTTGTCCAGCTTGCCGGTCAGGTTGATCGTGGCGCCCGCCTCGATACTAAGGCCGTCGAAGGTGTCGGTGGTGAAGGACCCGCCCAGGTTGACGATGGCGCCACTCGCCACCGCGATCGTGCCCGAATTGACCCACGATCCCTCGAAGGTGACGGGGTAAGAATTGTTGATGTCGATGGAGCCGTCGTTGGTCAGGCCGTTAAGGCGCCCCCGCCGGTGAAGAGAGGGCTGCCCATAATAGTGCCCCCGACGATGGTGCCGCCATCCAGCGTCCAGCTGCCGCTGGCACTGGTGACGCCCGGGCTGAATGTAAGTGTCCGGCCCGTATTATCCAGGGCGCCGTTCAAATAGACTGTGTCGGTGCTCAGGTTGAGCGTGGTGAGGTTGTTCACGCTGGGGTCGGAGGTCAGAGTGCCGGCCAATTCGACAATGCAATTATTGGTCGAGATGGCGCCGTTGTTGACCCAGGCATCGCTGGCGCCGCCAGAGGCATCGCTTTCGGTATCCGAGTTGTCGCCCAGGTTGAGATTGCTGCTATTGACTGTGATCGTGCCGTTATTGACCCAGCCGCCTATCAGGTTCAGGGTCGCGTAGCCGCCGTCATTGACTTCTATGGAGCCGTTAAGCACGCCTCCGTCGATTGTGCCCTCCTCTTCCGCAGCAAGTGCTGGGGTGAGATCGCCCAACACGCCGATGGCCGTATCTTGAGTCACGTCGGCGTTCGCGAGCACGCCGCCATTCAGGTCGACGTTGGCGTATTGATTATTGGAGAAGTCAACGGTACCGGGGACTTGGAAAGTGCCGGCGGTGCCGCTGCCTGAGAGATCGAGGGTGCCACCGAACAGATTCAAGAAAACGTCCGGGGCCGTGACGGTCAGGCTGCTGATCGTGTCGTCGATGTCGTCCGCATGGACGATGGTCGCGTCAGGCAGATCGATGACGACGTCATCCTCGGCGCCGGGCAAAATGTCCTGGGGCACTTTGTCGACAAGGGGATCAACTGTGGACCAGTTGCCGGCCTCATCCCAGTTGTAATCGCCCGCAGCATCCGGTCCAGCGAGGCCGGTCCAGTAAATCGTGTTTGGGGACGAGCTTGGGACGGGCCCAGCTCGTCGATCAGGTTCTGGGGAAGCGGACAGGAGAGGATAGGCGCCGTTCGGGAAGTCCGACGTAGGAGCCGACTGGATTGCAGCATCGAAAAACTCCAGATCGGTGATGCATTGCGCATTATTCCCTTGGTCCAAATCGTTGCTGGCTGTCGTGAAGTCATTGACGAGCGAATCCGCCTCACTTTGATCATCAACGAACTGCGGATAATATACTTGCTCGAGATTCAGACCGCCAGAGGAAGGCGGGCCTGAGCCGCCCAATGACGGCGGCACGGGAGGAGGAGAACCGGTGGCCAACAGAGGAATCACGTTTACCATGTACCATTGCCAGACGTCGCTATGCCCCAAACCCAGGGAAGTCAAGTTGTATTGGTTGAAGACGGTCTTGGTCGGATCCTGAATCGTTATCTGAGAGGGATCGCCCTCTATGTTGAGAAAAGCCTCGGGAGGATTCTGCTCGATCGAAGCAGTAGAGAGGCTGCTGACGGAATTTTGTTGATAATACATTTCGACTTGGTTTACACGGTCGACGACTACGATCGGCGGGTCGTCATAGACAGCCTCGAGGCAGAGCGTATCCATCCATCACTCCCAGGTCAAAGCCCGGCACGGCGTTGCTTATGCTTACGTCTTTCACCGTGTCAATATTGGCAGGGTGAGGATCGAGGAGCGTCAGTTCGAAATAGCCCTCTTGAAGGGCAAGCGGCTGAGAACTCAGATTGTCGAGTAGTTCTTGCATTGCCTGGCCGACCACCGAGGTTCCGCGACTGTGGCCAATGAGCTGTACGTCGATGACATCATGTACGTGCAGCATGGATTGAAGATTGTCAGCCTGGAGGAGAAGCTGTCCATAAAGGGTATTCGCAGCAAGAGTCGTTTGGCCAGGCTGAGGGAGGGAAGTGTTCCAGTCCACTGGCTCAACCGAATCGTAGCCGATGGCTTTCAGCTCGGTTCGCCATGTCCTGAACCCATGCGGGCTTTGCGATCACGCCGAATCCTGGTGAAACGTCTGCGATGACATATATCCGAAAATGAGCCTGGGTTTCATCGATGGTGATGCCGGCCGGCAGTGTACGTTGAGGATCGGCAACGGCGAGAACATAGGGGAGCTTTGGGTCGGAGGCGAGAGGCTCCGTGGGTGCGAATGCCTCACCGGAGACTCGACTCGAAAGGTCAATGGTGATGGTGTAATCTCCTGGCGTCAGGTTGGTGACCGTGTAGGGCTCCCCAACCGCGACGTTATTGGAATCGGTAGCGCTATAGGCGGCCTGGTCGGATCGAAAGATTTGAATGGCGAATGGCTTGGTAACAATGGGGGCAGTGATATCGTAATTGACGATGGCCTCTCGTGAATCGGTCGTTTGCACCGAATCGAGTACGATGACGGCGGGCGCCAGTCGATCCTCGAGGACCTCGAGAAAGTGTACGGTCCGGCGCCTTAACCTGTCTGCTTTCGTTGCTTTGCTTATCGGGAGCCAGTTGCGTTCGCCGAACATCATGACCGCACCCTCCTCTAAAGCGCGCACTGCCAGCGCGGGTTGGTGGGAGCTGACGTTTGCTCAAGAGATTAACTGTCAAAGGCAAAAGAATGTGACCGGGCTCAGGATCCTTTGGGGCCCTGCAGACCCAGCAGCGAGCTGGCTTCCGCGGAAAAGTGCTGCAACTCGACGTTTTTCGGCTGGTATTTCTCCATCCAGTCAACGGCTCGGCCATACCAATCTTTGGCTTCGGCCAGGTGGCCTAACTTGCCATGAGCAAGGGCCAGGATGAACCAACTGAAGCTGTCGCCACCATTGCGCAGAGCCATCGCCTGTTCGATGAGGCTGATGGCGTCCACGCAGCGGTCCGCCCGATAATAGGCCAGGGCCAGGGCATTGCGGCAAGAACCTACCTGCGGCCCCAGGGCCACCGCTTTTCGGCCTTCCGCGATCGCTCGGGAAGGATCGCGGAAGGCCGGATCAGGGCAGCCCGCCAGAAAACTCGCCAAGCAATGATGCGTGTCATGCCGGTTCGGACCTAGTTGAACCGCCTTGGTCAGGGCCGTCAGGGCTTTCTGAAAGTGCGCCACGTGCTGCGATGGTTTGGCCTTGGGCAGCCAGCGCCCGACCGCTATGGTCCGCCGCCAAACCCAAGCTTAGCTGCCGATCGGGGTTGTCGGGCGCCGCCGCCGCATAGTCTTCCAGAAAAAGCAGGGCTCTCTGATAAAACGGCTCGGCCTCGGCCATGCGACAGGTATCGCGATAGAGGTTGGCCAGCACGCACTGGCTAGTAGCCAGGTGGGACCGATCCCCCGAAGCGTGGGATTGGTCGGCAATCTCCTCTTGGGCCAAGAGGGCCTTGCGCAGCTCCGTCTCGGCTTCCGGCCGACCGGTCCAGGCAAGGCACTGCCCCAGCCAGCGGTCAGCCAAGGCCTTTTCCTGCCTGAGGCCGGGTGACAATGGGTCACTGGCCTGATGATTCGCCCGGGTCTGCACCGCCTGGCGAAGGTAGACTTCGGCCTCTTCGGGCCGGCCCAACAGCCACAAAACGACTCCAAGATGGCCTTGGGCGCGGGCATCCTCCACGTCGCCTTGGCTGCTATTTTGCGTCAGGCCCAAGACCTTTCGAAACGATTTTTCCGCGTCCAGGTAACGGCCGCTGGTCCTTTGCAATACGCCCAGGGAATTCAGGGTTTCGGTCTGGAGCAAGGTCGCTCGGGCGGCTTGTGGGGACGAGCCGCCAGGGAGGTTGGCAACGAGCCGAAGGGTTTCGCCATAGTCCGCTTCGGCCTCCGGAAAGCGATCCATGGACCAAAGCATGTAACCGCGCTTCGAAATGACGTAGGCGAGGTGTTCGCGAAAGATCGCATTGGCTGGCTCGGCTTGCACCAGCTTGCGCCAAAACGTCAATGCCTGTTGCGCGAAGCGCTCGGACTCTTCCGGGCGGCCGATGCGTTGCAATCCAAGGCCCCATTCCAGGCAGGCATGAGCCCAAGCAATTCGGTATTCGGGAACATTCGGAAAGTCGCTGGCCAGTTCTCGATAGAGGTCAAAGGCTTTGCGGATGTTCTCTTCGCCGCCGGCTCCATGCCCCGCGTTGAACTTGACCATGCCAGCCAGAAAGGAAGCCCCGCGCCGTGCAAAAGCGCACTTCCGGCCCGGTGCTCTCGTCTTGGAGAAGCTGCTGACATAGTTCCAGGGCATCCGCGCTGATTCTCAAGCGGACCTTGTCCATATGCGGCCCGGAGACGATTTCGCCCTCGTTCACTTGTTTGAGCATGCGCTCGATGGCATCCGATGCGCGGTGGAGGTTGGTTTCGGCTTTGCGGCGCTGCGTTTCGGTTGCATCTAAGGCGGCGTTTTTTTCATCGCGCTCCTGGCGGACCTCGGCGTTGTAGCAGACGATCCCCACGACTCCCGCCACGAACAGGAGCGCCATCGACACGAACCCCCACGCCACGACCGGCTGGTGCCGGCGTGTCCATCTCCGAGTTCGGTCCCACACCGTCGGCCGGCGAGCGTGAATCGGCTGGTCATCGAGAAAACGCCGTAAATCATCCGCCAGGTCCTGCGCCCGCGAATAGCGGCCTTCGGGCTCCTTGGCCATGGCTTTGAGAACGATGGTTTCGAGCTCCACAGGAATGGCGGAATCAGCCTGGCGCAAAGCCATAGGCTCTTCGAAAGCAATCTGCCTGAGCAATTCCTGGCGGTCCTTGCCGCTAAAGGCCGGCTGCAGAGTCAACAGCTCGAAAAGCGTGGCCCCCAGGGAATAAACATCGCTGCGTTGGTCGACCGGTCCGCGCGCAAGAGCTTGTTCCGGGCTCATGTAGCGCATGGTGCCCAGGAGGTCGCCGGTGCGGGTGAGCCTGGCATCCCCCTGGATTTGAGCCAGGCCGAAATCGGCGATCCACAGATTGTGGCGCGTGTCCAAAAGCAGATTCGCGGGCTTGATGTCACGATGGACGATGCCCATTTGATGGGCGTATTCGAGGGCCTCTGCCGCCTGCACGGCAAGATAGGCTGCTCCGCGTATCGGTTTTTCGACTTTGGCGGAGCGCTCGGTGGCCAATGCGGCCAGTGACTGGGTTTCGCCCTCGAGAAGGGGAAGCACGCCTTTTTTGCCGGCGTCGATGAATGCGGCCAGGGTGTGGCCCTCGATGTATTGCATCGCGTAGTAGTGGACGCCGCGTTCGCAACCCACCGCGTAGACGGGGACAATGTTTTGATGATGCAGATGGGCCGCGGCCTGGGCCTCGTTCTTGAAGCGCTGCAGATGCCGTGCGTCCAAGGCGGAAGCGAACGGCAAAACTTTCAAGGCCACCCGCCGCTGCAGCGAGATCTGCTCGGCCTCGTAAACGACGCCCATGCCGCCGCGGCCGATCTCGCGCACGATGCAGTAGTCGCCCAGGCAGCCTGTCAGTGATGCGGCCGCTTCGGGGTCAGGCGTGGAAAAACGCACCAACTCCAAGGCGGGCAGCACCTGGCGCAAAACGTTGCCGATCGTCGGATGGCGCTCGGCATACTCCTCGATTTGGGGCCGCTCACCGAGGTCCAGGCGCTCCAAAAACTCATCGACCACCTTGGAGACGAGGCCTTCCACCGACAGGCTTTCCGCTGGCGGGTTCTCGGTCATGGCGGCAACTCCGTCAGGCCCGCGTCGGCAAGGAGGTTGTGCAGCCGCAGCAAAGCTCGACCGTGGCGCTCGCGCGGCCGCCGGGTCGATGCCCAGCAACCAGGCCACTTCCTCGAACGATAGACCTTCGAACGACCGCATCAAAAGGACCTCGCGGTCGTGAACCGGCACCTGGGCAATTGCCTTGCGGATTTCGGCAGCCAGCTCGCGGCGGGCGAACTGCTTGCTGGCCGTGGAGCTAGCTAGCATCCGGCCGGCCAGGAGCAGCGACGACCGCTCGGACAGTGCCACTTCCCGGTCCACAGTGCGGCGGGCGGCGCCAACGTGATAACGCCGCAGCATGACCAGGCGATCGTAGGCGATCTGCCGCAGCCACAGCCGAAACGGCATGGGCCGGTGCTGCAAGAAATCGTCCAGGCGGCGCATCGCTTCGAGCTGGGCCTCCTGCACGACATCCGACGGATCGACGCGGGCCGCCATTTTTGGGTCGAGGCGGAACTCGACAAAGCGATGCAGATACTCCCTGTGGCGGGCCAATAAACGATCGATAGCTGCGCCATTGCCGGCTTGGGCCTGCCCGAGCAGCTCCTGGGTTTCAGCGGATTCTGGCGAACCGTCGTGCATAATTCCCCCTAGGGGAATAACTGTCAACGCATCGTTCAATGTGACAGTCCACAGGGAAGAGCATTCATGTTCGGTCTTCGAGCATATCCGAACCGCTGATGGGAGATGAACTTAATTCGCGGCCTTGGGGAGCCAATTGCATTTATCCGTAAACCATGTGATTTCCCAGGGTCTGGGTATTTGCTGTCAGAATCCTTCCCGCGGGGCCCCGCAGTGTTTTTGGTTCGCTTGTTCAACCTTGTGCTGTTCTTTTCGAGTTTTCAATGAGCCCCTTCGAAGTGAGGAAAGGAATCACCCGAGGCCTATGACGTTGCGCAGGTTATTAAAATGGTTCGAGAGGATTGAATTGAGTGGCTAGTGAAACCAGACCGGATCGATTCGAATAGGGTTTGACAAATGTTGTCGGTCTCTCGCTCAAAAAGTGCGACATTTACGAAAATCGTTTTGTTCGGGGAGTTTGCACACGTCCTTTGCTGAACGCATCTTAATCGTACTTCTCGATGGTCAGGAGCGCAGATCGCTTCGATGCCGTAGAGGCGGCGGTACGAGCCGGCTTCCCGGAATTTGAACGACTAGACTTTCCTCCGGTGGCTGCAGGCACACTGGCTCTGACATGGAAAGATAAGACCAGCTCGATCCGTTTTATATGTCCCTGCTTTCTGAGGGGACGTTGCGTTTCTTTGGCTGGTGACTCTACTACAAAGTCCGGGATTACCTTTCGTCACAATGATCGACGAACCGGAGCTAAGCCTGCATCCCGAACTGCTCGCTCTCTTGGCTGACCTATTACGTGAAGCAGCTCAACGGTCGCAATTGTTCGTGGCCACGCATTCCGACCGGCTGGTCAGATTTCTGAAGCCGGAAGAAGTGTTGACAATTGACTTGGGGGACGACGGCGCGGCGAAGGTCACCCGGGCAGATGAACTCGATCTGGACAGGTGGCTTGAGGGGTACACGCTGGAGACGTTTGGCGAATGGGACGAATGGGAGCCCGGCCATGAGAATCGCGATCCTCGTGGAAGGAAAGACCGAAACAGCGTTCAAGCCCCACCTGCTTGCATTCCTGGAAACACGGCTGGCGGGCAAGATGCCCAACCTGGATTTCCTACCTCACGACGGGAGGATCCCGATGGGCAGCAAACTGAAGCGAATCGTTGAGAACCTTTTGCATGACAGCAAGAATCCGGCCGATGCTGTCATCGCACTTACCGATGTCTACACAAGCACGATCCCGCCAGAGTTTCCGACGGCGGACGATGCCAAAAGCAAAATGCGATCCTGGATCCGAGAGCAGAATTGCTTCCATCCTCACGTGGCACTCCACGACTTCGAGGCATGGCTGCTGCCGTACTGAGAGAAGATCAAGAAACTGACAGGAAAGCGTTCGAAACGCGCTGGGACAATTAAATGAGAGGCAACTAAACGGGAACGGGACAGGTCCAATTATAATTGGACCTGTCCCGTTTAATTGCCCCTTTCCATAATTCACTTCCCGCCGTTTTTGGGCGCACATGGCAGCCGTTTCGTCAAAAACGGCCGTGCCAGAGGACGGCCGCGGGTACCTGCCGATGGCGGTTTGCCGACCGTAGGCGGCGTAAAACTCCTCTTGAGCCGCCTTGCCGTCCAAGATTATCGAGGTACCGTCGGGGAAAACGGCGTAGGCGACGTCATCGGTGAGCCCGCCGTATTGGGGATCATGAAAACCGTCCTGGCCTGCAAACACGCGCGGCTGATCCAAGCGACTGTTGACGGCATCCTTGTAGCGTTCGACGTGGGGGCCGATCCAGTCTCCCTTCTTGGTGTTGGCAGGCACGCCGACGACGTTTGAGCCCGGGGACTCGAGCGGCATGACACCGGCCAGATCATAATCGCCTACCACGGGCATGCCATTGGCGTCAAGGACCTGATCCTTTTCGATGGTCCAGAACGGGTTCTTCGGCTTGAACTCCCCGATCACTTTGCCGCCGGAATACCGGCGGGCCACGCCATCGGCCTCGATGACGTAGAACCCATTGTCATAGGCGGCGGCTAAATGGGCCGGCTCCGTCGCCGTCAGGACGCCGGTGCGCGTGCTGGTCTTGAACCGTGCGATGCTCAACGCCTTGGGCTTGGGCGTGGCGCCCCTTTCAATCAACGGAATGGCCGCCCCTTTGTTGGCGCGAAACACGGCGATTGAGTTGGTCGCCTTGCATGCTTCGACCATCGGCTTAAAGTGCGACATCGGAATACCCATTTTTTTGTCATACCCCATCAATCGCTTGAACGTGACGCGGGCCTGCTTTTTCTCCGCCCTTTTCGCCAACGCTTTCGTCACCCCCTCCAAAAGGCGACCACCGCCGGCACGGACCCGACGCATAATGGATCGCAGAACCAGACCCGCGACCTTGGTAATGATCCGAGTGCCTACCTCGAGCAAGATCAGCTGGACGATTGTCGGCTCCTCCGACTCGGCGCCACGGGCACGGTAGATCCCGCCATTCGTGACCTCACCGTCGATCGAGGTGATGACCTCATAGGTCGTGTCGCTGTCGGACAGTCGCTCCCAGCCTTCGGGCAGGCGTTGATTGTCGTCTGCTTGCACGAATACCATATCATCGTCGTTCTTCAAGGCGGCGCCCAAATCGTCCCAGCCGACATAATGATGGGTGCAGATCAGTTCTTTCCCACTAACGATGCCGTAATAACCGACAACTGTCCACTTGTCGTCAACGATGGGCAAAAATTTATACATGCCATGCTGTATGATGCCGCTCCAGCGCATTTCCCACGGAGTTGCGTAGTCGGCAAAACGCTGGTCCGGTCTTTCAAGTACGACATGATAGTCCAACCCGGCGCTGGTGTACTGCAAGACATTGATTCGGCGATGTGTCGACTCGAACGGGTCTTTGGCGGGATTGTATGCCGGCTTTGCGGGCTTTGGGGGGCCCGAAGTGAAATTCGCACTTCCCGGCGACAAATTGAAACGCGGGCCGCCCTCCACCCATTGATCGGGGCGCGTGGTCTTCGGTGCGATGACATTGTGGCAACTTGAGGAGCACGTCTCAGCTTGGCCGCTCACTCGCAGGCTCGGCAGAAAAGGGATGAAACTTCGGTGGAAAAGTCCGTGGGGATCCATAGCCCGCCTCTTTTCTTAGGAAACGCCGGATATCGGAGCTCGGCGTAAATGGGGGGGAATCAGGAGCCGATAGTAAAATGGCATGTTCGCACCCGAAGCGGGCCTTCATCAGGGCGCGGACGCCCGGCTCGAGCGGCGAACCGGGCCGGGGCAGCACTTCTTGCACGATGGCCGTGCGGCGATCTGGTCCTTAGTTTTCAGATCTCACCGTGTTCTCCCTTTTCTGAGGTGCAGCGGGTCTTTTTCCACGCCACAAATACGTTCAAGAGCGTTTTGCAGATTCAACTAAACGACAGTGCGAGATTTGGGCGAGAATCTACCGATGGATTCAGGATTTTTTCGAAAATTGCGTTGGAGCCCGGGGAAATTCGAGGCCGCCTGCCGCATGAGGGGAGAAAAAACAAGCGAAACGACTATGGATGTGAAGGGTGGACGTGACAAAAAAGGTTGAACGCCTAACGACAAGCTCAGCGGACCGGCCCGCCGAGAGTGACCGTGATTGTACCGGTAACCGCCGCGGCGGGCCTGGTCCGCTGCACGCGCCAGGTCAGGCGGCGGGCCAGGCGCCCAGGAGCCGCCTCACCAGTACCAACTGCCCTACATGGTATGCGGAATGGTCGACCACCAGGAGCAACTCACGGAGGTACGTTTGATCGGTGCCATGCGGTGTGATGGCGATGAGATCGACCCGAGCGTCTCGCGCCAATTCCTGAAGCCTCTCGCGATCCTCGCGGACGGCCGCAACGCTTCGGTCCCAGGCCTCCGACCCCGGTGGTTCGGGCGAGGGCGGCCAGTAGCCGGACGGCCAGTCCAACCCTTCGTACCGCGCGGTGAGCGAGAAGCTGAGGATATCTCGCTGCGCAATCCGGATGTGTTCAAGGAGTTCCCAGGGCGAATGCGGGAGTCCAGCGGGTCGGACGCCGCGAAGATGCACCGGGATGTCACGCACTGCATCGTCGAACGATACGTGCGCCTCCGACCAGCCGAGGGATCGAGCCAGAAGATCACGGGCCTTGGGATCAGGTGTCATGTGATTGTCATTCCGTGAGCTGCCTACCGACCAAGCATGAATTGCAGCGGGGGCCAGCTTGCTTTCCTGACAGTCTAGGGATTCATCCCGCATCGGTTCGGTAGCCGCAGATCTACCTGCCCCCCCAAGTGCCATGCAAAACTGCTCTTGCAAGAAAGTTGATTTTTAGCGCAGCATGGCCGGCCTGGCGAGTGTATATTCTTTGGCTCGCCCAGGCGGCAGGGAGGCAAAAGATGACCTAGGCTTACGTGACGCATCGTCCCGCCTAGACGATAGCGGCATTTCTGCGCTGGAAAAAATTATATTTTTCGCGCAGGTTGACCGGTTGCTCTAGCTTATGCTCTTTAACTCGCCCGATTGCGGCAGGCAAATCTCGACCTAAGTTTGCTTGACAAATCGCCTCGCCACTAGGATAGCGCCCTTTCTACCTAGCGCCTCATCCAGGCTCAATTCTGGGGTTCAAGTCCTTCCCTTTTGGAAGGGCGTCCTCAATCTCTGGGTTTTTCAACCCGAGTTTTTAGCTTGGTGCGCGTGCACTTGGGACATTCTGCGCAGTTCTTTAGGAGAAAACATGGGCAGTCTACGGAATAAGCTAAATTCGAAATCTCGGCCAACCCCCATACAACGCACGAAAAATCGAAAACATCTGCGTATTGAGGAACTGGAACGACGCGACCTGCTGTCGGCAAGCTACTCCCCCCTGCAAATCGAAGCAGCCTATGGCATCAGCCAACTCGGGCTCGCCAATCCGGGAGCGGGTGAAACCATTGCCATCGTCGGCGCTGACGAGAACCCCAATATTCAGGCCGAGGTCAGCGCTTTCGATGCGCAATACGCTTTGCCGGCGGTGAACCTCACGGTCATCAACGACGGGGCCACCAAAACGGACCAGACCGGCGCCTGGGAATTGGAAACTGCCATGGATGTGGAATGGGCGCATGCCTTGGCGCCGTACGCCAATCTCATTCTGGTGGAGGCCGTCAATGGCCTTCCCAACGCGGCCGGTGTGCCGACGGCGCTGCTCCACGCGGTGGGCGTGGCGTCGAGCCAGCCGGGCGTCTCGGTGGTTTCGATGAGCTGGGGCGTCGCCGAATTTCCGAGTGAAGCCCAGTACGACAGCGCCTTCTCGACGCCCGGCATTACTTATCTGGCTGCAGCCGGCGACTACGGCACTCCGCTTTGGCCGGCGGCGGCGCCAAACGTAGTCGCAGTCGGCGGCACGACGCTCGAGCCATCCAGCGCCCCGGGCATCTACACGGAAACCGGTTGGGGCAGCGGCAGCACCAGCTCGTACTTGGGCGGCGGCGGCGGCGGCTTCAGCAAGTATGAGACTGAGCCGTCTTACCAGGCCGCCGGAAACTTCGTCACTTCCATCTCGGGCAACGGCATGCGTGAAACACCCGACGTCTCGTTGGATGCGGACCCGACTACCGGTGAACTCGTTTATGTGGCGCCGGCCGGATGGCAGGTCTCGGGCGGCACCAGCGCCGCCACCCCGCAGTGGGCCGCGCTGATTGCCCTGGCAGACCAGGTCCGCGCCAATGCCGGGCAGCCGGCGCTGACAACCGCCCAAACGCTGTCCGCGCTCTATCGGGAACAGGCGGATTTCTACGACATTACTTCCGGGAACAATGGAAAGCCTGCCGGGACCGGCTACGACCTGGTCGCGGGGCTCGGCACTCCCCAAGCCAGCTTGCTCGTTCCCGACCTGGCCAGCCTGGCCTCGGCGCCGGGAATTTCGGCATCCGACCCGCAGCGAACCGGCGGCAGCCCTCCTTCGGGAGTATCGAATTCGGGCAATACCGACTACGTCGATCGTCTCTACCAATCCCTTCTCAACCGTAGTCCCGACAGCAACGCCCTCGATTATTGGAGCAATCTGTTGAATACCGGGACCAGTAGGTTCACGGTCGTCAGCCGGATTATGCAGAGCCAGGAATATCGCACCGACGAAGTCGAGTCGATCTATGAAAAACTGCTCAAACGCGCACCGGATGCTCTCGGATTGAACACATTCACTGCCGAACTTGCGAACGGCGCGTCGCTCGAAAGTGTGGAAGAGACAATCGCCGGGTCCGCCGAGTATTACCAAACGCGCGGGCAAGGCCAAATCGTAGGGTTTCTTGACGCTCTGTTCAGCGACGCCTTGAATCGAACGATAGACCCCGCCTCGGCGACAACGCTCGGGCAGGCGTTGGCAAGCCAAGCCCTTACGCGCAGCACTGTCGGCGCCATGGTGTTTGGCAGCTTGGAATATGAGCAAGTCCTCGTCCAAGTCTATTTCGAATCCTTTCTGCAGCGGCAAGCTGACAGCGGCGGGCTGGCCGCCTTTGCAAGCGCGTTGCAGCAGGGCCAATTGGATCAGGAAGTGATTGCTGCTATTCTCAGTTCCCCTGAGTACTATCAACTTTAATGAAGAAGCCGGCGACCGGTAGAGCATCGATTTCATAGCCAGCGTTAAGAGCGTCCGAAAAGAATGAAAAAGGCGCAGCTTTAGATTCTCCCCCCCTTGGCAAGGGGGGGGTCTTCTGAACCTAAACGCATAAGCCGTGGCCTGGGCCATTCGGAAGATGGCTGCTGCTGCTCACAGAGATTCTCCGCTAAAAGAGCGGCGGCAATGGGGCTTGTGGTGTAGAAGAAGCCAGGGTTATGTATTCCGACGAGCTAAGAATCGACAGGGCCGCCGATTCATAGGCGTTTTGCGAATTCTGCATCGACGTCACCCAAGCCGCAGCTTCGTCGCTCGAAGGCTCGCGTTGGAGGAAATTCTCATAGTAGGTGTCGACAGCGTCGGTCAGGGCTTCGTTGCTCAATATGAATGCCTGTGCGACGGAGGACCTGCTCGTGCCGGTGTCCAGTGCGGCAACCCAGTTGGCTGCCCCCGCGTCGGGCGCCCGGCCCAGCACTTTCTCGTAGAGATTGTTGACGAAGGTGGTCGAGCTGGTGTCGCCGTTGGTAAATTCGCTGGACAGAACGATTGTGGTCATGACTTGTTGTTCGGTGGCGCCGGCCTGCAACTGGGCGTTGAAGTAATCGATCGTGGGAGTCCCGGCATCCCGATCCAGAAGCTTGTCGAACATCCAATTCACTTCGTATGTGCGATGCTCCGGAGAATTCCAGATTCCGGTGGCCACAGTCGCGGCCGAAACGCCATTGTTTATCTGCGCGCTCCAGTAGGCCAATCCTTGCGAATCCGGTTCGTGACCGAGCATGTTTTGATAGTAACTGTCGAGATAATTGTCCGTCGGCTGCGTCACCGCCGCCGAAAAGATCAACTGGTAAGCCAGTTGGCTAGCGGTGGGCGTCAAACGATCCTCGAGATGTTCCAGCACAAGCCGATTGGAGCGACGAATCGGTGACGATGCCTTCTGAGGCATACTTAGCCGCATGAGAGTGTCCTCCACAAGATGCCCCTGAAAAAGTTCCGGCCCCCCTACGTGAGTGAGCATTGCCATGTCTCGCAAATGATATGCCATGTCGCCCAGTTTCCGATCAGTCATTTAGCCGCGTAATGACGAGGTTGAGGACTGACCGTGGTGCAGATCTCTGTCTCCCGTAGGAGCATTTGCGTGGACAGGGTTCAAAAACGATCCTTCGAGTCCTCTCTAGGACCGAATTGATCGGAAATCGCTCGAGTCTTTAAGCGGCGGGTTCATTACTTCGCGCACTAAAGTCCCAGGAAATGCGCACTTCGATACCCATGAGCCCATTTGTTCGTTCGCCGATCCAGGTGATGACGTGGCCAGTGCGGAGGCGGCGAAGCGGCGTGGGCCTCCTCATTGGTTATCTTGCAGATGCATGTAAAGGTTAAAATGGGACTGGAGAGCGAACATGGCATAGGTATCCGCATTGTGCATCGCCTTCTCCGGCGGCAATTGGTCGTAAGCGGCCTGGTTATAGGCCTCATAGGCGAGGTCGGTAATCCCCTGGATAGGGCCGCTCTGAAAATCCTTAGGTGGATCGACGTAGTGCGCCAACTCATGAACGACGATATAGACCTGCTTGCGAGGGCCATACTGGAGGTAGTTCGGCGAAGTAGATCTGGCCGTCGAAGCTCGGACCATCGGCGGCATCCAAGGGGTACGACCAAGCGGGCGAACTCGATCCGTCCGGGTGCCTGTCGGCGTCGCGGGGGATGTCGTCAAAAGCGAGACAATAACGGTGCATCATGAAGAAGGCGGTATTTAGACGGACAACATTGGCGATTAAGGAGTTCCGGTCGGCCAACTTGAAATGGAATTGGTTATCCAGGTAGTTAAAGTCCCCCATAAAATCCTCGTTCAGGATCAACTTGGGCACGTCAGCGGGTGACGCCTTGGATAGATAAGGCAGGACGTTTTGAAGTGAGTTCTGGCGCTGCCTATCCACCGGGCTGCCATAGCGCTGTTCTTGACCGCCGCCTCGGCCGCTGTCATATTCGGGGTCCTCGAAAAGGGAGAAGTGCCGCGCCCGAGTCGGCGACCACCGCCGCGCGGGAACGGCCTCCAAGTACAGTGCAAAAAAAGCTCGTGATCGCCCAACCGATTTTGATTTTTTCGCGTTTTTTCGGTATGCGCACAAAACTGGAGAACGGCAGCGCCGTCGGGTGCAGCGACTGGTTCGCCGGCGCTACTCCAAGGCAAAGTTCCACGCCCGTAAGAGACGATCCGTTTCTTCTGCGTCCAACAGGCCTCGATCCTTGAGTTTACGCGCCAACATGCCCCCCACCAACTGCAAGTTCGAAGGCGGATCGAAGGGCCCGGTTTCCATCGGAACCCGCCAGTCGTATCGAACGCAATTAGGATCGTCATGTCCGCCGGGACAATCCCACGCCACATCGACGTTCATCGGCACGTTCGCGGCAACAGCGACATGCGCGAGGGTTGCCAAAGAACAAGCATCATTGATAGCAAGGCCAAGCCGCAGGTTCTTAGGCGTCTTCTGTGTCCAAGCCAACGTAACGCCAGGAAGAAGGCCCAGCAACCGTTTCACATGCACAAGGCTGTCGTCGGCATTCATATCGCGCCGCTCTGGAAAGACCTCGCCGGGAAACGACCAAGTTCAGCCGCGGCGGTGGCCAGGTGGTGACAGAATGCGTTGCGAAAAAAGGATGCCCCCCCGCTGTCGGCTGCAACGGCTGGTTCGGCGGATCCCAGGCTCCTCGACCCGGGCGCCGGATGATCTGCACCCTACCGCCTTCAATCGCGATTGACTCATCGGTGATCTCGACCTTGCCGCCTTCCACTATGATTCGCTCTACGGAAAGGCCAGGCGCCTGTCAATGACCCCGGCGCGGATAGCCAAGGTTTCCCCCGGCAGGCCGACCGAGCGCTTAACGTAGCCCGATTGAGTTGGGGCCTCCCCTCCGAGATAAGGCTAGTCTTTCCGGACCGCGATGCATTCGATTTCAATATCAAACGGGCCCGTCCATACCGGCACACAGAAGAAAATGCGGGCTGGCGGATTGTTGGGAAAGTAGCGCTTGTAAATCTCGTTGAATGCCTTGAAGCGATCCGGGCTTACACAAAGTATGTTGATCTTCATGTCGTGCTCGAGGTCAGATCCCGCCGCCTCAAGCGCCGTCTTCAACTCTTCCAGGATGCGTTCGGCCTGCTGTTCAAAAGGCGCGTTGATGAGAAGTTCTCCCGTCTTGGGATCAAATGGCGGCAGACCCGAGATGAAGATCATGTCGCCGGCGCGAGTGCAGGTCGAGACCGGCACGCCCCATTTCTCGAAATTGCTGTCAAACGGTTCGACACGGATAATTTCCCTCTTTACGATCTGTCTCCTTGTACGATTTGGTTGTTTCCGTCCACGTCCATGAAGACATTGTCCTGGCCGAAGTGAGCCTTGAGCCGATCAAAGACTCGACCGGCGATGGCAATCGTTGGCAGCCGGACAAGCACCCTGTCGAAGCACTCGAAAACGGTTCCTGACAACTTTATTGGGCATGTACGCCCGTCTCCATGTAGCGGTCGGCGACGGCGGCGGCCTCCCCTGGACCGCTGCCGTTCTGACGCGCCTCAGGTAGGCCGCGTACCAGTCCCACCAGTGGTGCTCGGCGTGCGTCTTCTCGTAGTGGTCGTGGTGCTCCGCCGTCTCGCGAAGAAGCTGGGCCAAGGTTGCGACGTCCACGGCTGGTGCGCGCGTCAACTTCCATTCGCGGCCGGGAGCCCGCGTCGTGACCTCCTGGAGCAGCCAGCCGTTCCCATCCGGATCCTCAAACGAGGCAAATGAGTAGTAGGAACGACCTTGCGGGTCGCGCCCGCCCACGCGTGCTTTGTCCCCGGCTTGGAAGACGCTGTCGGCGTAGTGAAAGACCTCGCTCACGTTAACGCCGCGGGCGATCAAGTCGTTGCGGGCGGCGTCGAGGTTGCCCACGGCGAGGACCAGACCGTCGGCCAAGCCAGGCTTGGCTGACGCGATTCCCTTGCCGAAGATGATCGAGGCGTCCGAGTTGTGCGGCGTCAGCTGCACGATGCGCCAGTCGGCGCCCGTCGCGAAGTCGGCGTCGAGCCGCCAGCCGAGCTTCTCGTAGAACGCCTTTGCGCGGTCGACGTCGGAAACGCCGAGCACCACGACCTCGAGCTTCATGTCGGGCGGTTCGATTTTTGCGGTAGCCATAACACCTCCCATGAAAGCGGCTGAGCGACCAAGTTCAGTTGCGGCGTCTAGAAACTTCTGGCTCTGGCAAACCGCCGACAGCTGCAGCACTTTGTGAAACGTCGCCAACGGGAGCATTTCAGTTTTTTCCCAAGGCGAGCGGCAGATAAAAGTAGACCTCACGCTCCGCGTGAGGAACGCCTCACGCGGAGCGTGAGGTCTACTATGGAGAAGCCAATTCATGCCGATCGCCCAATCGTTTCGCCGTAAGACTGAATTGGCCTAGCTTGTTGGATATTTCAACACGATAAGCCTCGCTCTCCTCGAACGAATAAGTAAAGACGAGATCGTCACCTTGGTTCAATCGCTGCAATTGGTCGACATACAACAGCGGTGATACCAAATCGGCGCGGCGCTGGATCACGGGGCCAGCACAGCATGGTTGGGCGCCGGCGCCGTATCGCGTCGCAGTCGCACTATCAAGGTTATTCGAGCCCGTCGCGGCGCTGTGTGTCAATTGGCTAATCAGACGCGCATCGGGAGGTTGGGTGAAAATCGACCGACCACTTATTTGTCCCACGCGCACTCTCTTTTCGACACTTCGAACCCGGCTGCACGCTGACGGGCAGCCAAGTTATCGGTGGCAGCACGGCCCCAATTCAACTTTCGGCATTCTCAGTGGAAAGCAACGAATATGGCGCCGGCCGGGGGCATCATCCCTCTCGACGGCGCTACCATGACAGTCGCCAACTGCGCGTTAGTCGACAACGTGGCCGAGAGCGGTTCCAGCACCGCAGGCACTGGCGGCCCCGCGAGCGGGGGCGCCAATTGAGGACTCGAGTGGCATTCCCCCCGCTCCCAGCGCGGGCGCTCACGCTCAGCAACAGCACGCTGGTCGGCAATCAGGCCCTCGGCGGGGCCGGCGCGATGGACGAAACTCGGGAATGATCCGCATCAAGCCCGCTGTCAACGCCACAAACCTCGCGACACTAATCGCCTGATGACTGACGCTCAAAGGCCATCTCAACTTCTACCGAGCAACGGTTTAATTCAACAAACCGTTCTCGTTCGGGCGCCCGTTTGGACAGTTTCGAACTTGGAGTGCCGGTTCTCCAAGGATTCCATTTATACGTTAGTGCAATTGCGTAAGCCAGTACGCGAGATCGTCCGAAGTTGGATTGCGCTGCAAGACATCCTGGAAAACACTATCGAGCCACGCCGTATGATTGGTTTGCCCCTTCCCGGAATTTTGGTAGTACTCCTGCGAGCCGACAAATCCGGCGACCACATCTTCGTTGCGAGCGCCATTCAAGAACTGGTTAACCCAGTAGGCCAGCCCTGCGGGATCGACCTGCCGGCCGAGGTAAATCTCATAGTCGCCCGTGATCCGTTGTCCTTCCCGTTCCGCGCTGGCCGCGAAGCCATACGCCACCGAGTAAGGCGAACCACCGGTCGAAATGACGTTGGTCCAGTAATTGAGACCGCCAGGGTCCGGGTTGCGTCCGAGCAGATCCTGATACATGCCGATGACCCAAGCGGATCCGGCGCCTCCATGGTTCGCAATATGCTCGGCCGAGGCTGGAGAAAATTGGCTTCCAGCGCCTCGTCCATGAGGCCCTGGTTCTGCATAAGATTGACCCAATAACCCAGGCCTTGTGGATCAGGCAGCCGCTTTAGGTAAAGGCTGTAGGCATGCGTGACAAAGAGAGAAAACGCTTCGGAGCTGTGAGTGAAGATGCCGGCCACGGCCGTCAGGTTCGAGGGCATCGGCTGTCGCGGGAACGGATCATTGATAGTGAGCGTCAGAGTGCCAGGAGAGTCCACGACGGCTTCGCCGGTAGGATTGCTCAGCGTCAGGGTCAGCGACTTGTCGCCAGTGTCTTGACCATCATTCAAGATGGGGATAGTGATCGTGATCGCGGTGACGCCGGGCGCAAAAGTAAGGGTGCCGCCGGTGGCAGTATAGTCTGTGCCAGCTTTGGCCGTGCCATCGCTGGTGGCGTATTGAACGCTTTGAGTGGCGCTAACGCCGCCAGTTCGCACCACCGTGAGAATGGCGGAACCGGCCGTGCGAGGCACCTGGGAGCTAGCCACGCTGAAATGGAGCTGGCTGGACAACAAAGTGCTGTTCTGGATTGTGAGAACTGCACTTGCGGGGTTGCCCAGGGTGGCTCCGCCGGCAGGGCTGCTCAGAGCCAGGTTAACCGTCTCGCTGCCGCCACTCTGACCATTGTTGAGAATCGGAACGGTAAAGGATTGGCTGGTGACTCCAGCGCCGAATGTGAGTGTGCCGCTAACGCTGGTGTAATCCTGGCCGGCCACAGCCGTGCCGCCGCCGGTTGCATACGCAACGGTGACGCTTCCACCACTGCCATTTATGCGTGTGACCGTGATTTTCGCATTGGCGCCACCCTCGGTGGCAGTGTACGTGGCGGCGTCAAAGCTAAGCTGTCCGGGTTTGGCAGCCACACCAACCTGGGTCAACACCACATTCTCGCCGCCATTGCCCTGGTAGGAAATCATGAACGTAGTTCCATCTTGGGCCACCACCGTGGCGCCCTCGGGCAGGCCGCTAAACTGGCCGCTGACACCGGCAGTGGTCTGGATGATCGTAAAGCTCGTGCCCGCTGACGTCGCCGCGATGTGAGTGACCGCCAACAGAGCGCTATTCAGGTTGATCGAGCCGGTGAGGTTGGCCTGAGTGTAGCTGCCGGCGGCCACACCATCTCCCGGCATGGTCCCGTTGATGGAGATGCCCACGGCGGTACCCTCGGACAGCGTTTCTGAGCCCGTGACGCCCAGCAACGTTACTGTGCCTCGGCCGTTGTTGGTTTTGTCCGTGCTGTTCATTAAATCGACCGAGAGCGCGCCGCCGCCCGTATCGATGGTGACGCCGGACTGCTCGGTGATGTCGGCGTTGCCGAGGTCGCGCTCGCTATCGACGACGCCGTCGGCCAAGGTGTCGTTGGCGGTAAGCGCCAGGTTGCCGCCGGCGGTATCGATATTGGCGTCGATCAGAATGCTGCGACCGGCATCGAGGGTGAGGCTGCCGCCAGTGTCCGGCGAGCTCTCGATGATTGGGCTGTCGACGATGATGTCGTCGTTGGACTGGACGGTGACGTCGGCACCGGCGTCGAGGCTCCTGGTCAGGAAGTCGGGTGTGATGCTGATCGTTTGGCCCTGGGCGAGCACGTAACTCAGTAGGCTCGGGTCCGCGAAACCAACCGTGGCCTGACCCGAAAAGGCGTTGGTAGCCAGAAAGCGCTGCCGCCGAAGAGCGGCACGGCTCCGGTAACTCCCATGAGGCTGTTTTGGGCGTCGATAGTGTTTTGGCCATCGAGGGTTGTCCCCGTGTCACCATTCACCCAGGTGTCCGAAGCATTGCCAAAGCCATTGTTGACGGTGGCGACATAGTTGCCGTTGGGCAGAGTGTAGACCTGCACGAACAGCGCCGCCCACGCCGGTGAGGCTGTTCACCGAGGACAGGGTTCCCTGGATGCCGGTAGCCCCGTTGCCCCACGTCAAAGTCCCTGTGTTCAAACTCAGCACGACGTAATTGCCGTTGGCGAGCGCCGTGACGTCGCCAAGCGGCTGGACGCCTCCCACGTGGTCTCCCACCGTGTTTCCGACGAGGCTGTTGGCGGCTGAGACTGTGCCGCTGATTCCCGTCGTGCCGTTGCCGAACGTCACCGCGCCCGTTTCCGCAAGCCAATCGGGGCTAGCCACGACGTAGTTGCCATTCGTGAGGGCTGTGACGGCGCCGTCGCCCCCGCCGCTGCCATTCCCGATCATGTCGCCAAGAAAGCTGCCGAGGAGACTGTTGGCCGACGAAATAGTGCCGGTGATTCCAGTCATGCCGTTACCCCAGGTAACCGCCCCCAGAGTGTCACCCCATCCCGGGCTGTCCACGACGTAGTTGCCGTTGGCCAGCGCGGTAACGCCGCCTACTCCAATTCCATCGCTCATGCCAAATGCGGCGGGGATGTCGCCGACGAGGCTGTTCGCGGCGTTGACCGTTCCGATTGCCGCCTTCGTTCCGTCCTCCCACGTCACCGCGCCCAAGGGAGTGCCGCCCTTATCCGCGTTCTCGCTCAAAATGGTGCCCCAATACGGGCTGTCCACGACGTAGTTGCCGTTGGTAAGAGCGGTGACGCCGCCGCCGATATCGGCGGCGATGCGGCCGCCAACCGAGTCGCCCGGATTGGCGCCGACGAGGCTGTTGGAGGTGGAGACGACGCCGGTGATCCCCATTGTCCCGTCGCCCCACGTAATTGCTCCAATTTCAGATCCGGTGGATGCGTCCGCGCTCCAACCCGGGCTAACCACGACGTAATTGCCGTTGGTCAGCGCGACGACGCCATTGCTGCCGACGAGATCCGTATCACTCTCGCCAACGAGACTATTGGCGGCGGACACAACCCCGAAGATCCCGGTCGCGCCGTTGCCCCAGGTCGCCGCGCCTGCCTGGCCGTTCCACCGGTCGCTATCCACGACGTAGTTGCCGTTCGTCAGCGCGATGACACCCTGCCACCCGACGGTGTCCCCCATGACGCTGCCGACCAGGCTGTTGGCGGACGAGACCACGCCGCTGGTCCCCGTTGTCCCGTTGCACCAGGTCACCGCCCTGGACCATCCGGGTTGTTTCCATCGCTGCCCCAGCCTGGGCTGTCCACGACGTAGTTGCTATTGGCGAGGGCTGTTACGCCGCCGATTCCGCCATCGCCGCCCACCGCGTCGAACACATTGCCGCCGACCAAGACTGTTGGCGGCGGAGACCACGCCGCTGGTCCCCGTCGTCCCATTGCCCCAGCTCACCGCTCCGCGGTGGCCCGCATTGGCGCCGCTTCCATTAGTACCCCAACTTGGGCTATCTACGACGTAGTTGCCATTGGGAAGACGCCGTCACGCCGCCGCCGCTCCCGCCCAGACTACCCACGTGGTCAAACGGAGTGGAGCCGACGAGACTGTTGGCGGCGGATACCGTGCCGCAGATCCCCGTCGTCCCGCTCCCCCATGTCACCGCGCCCAGGCCGCCGCCCCAATCCGGGCTGTTCACGACAAAGTTGCCATTGGTAAGGGCAGTCACCGTGACCTCGTCGCCGAGCCCGGTTAACGCACTAATCAACGCCACCCGTCTGACCGTTGAGCAAGTAGGCCGCTCCGCCGTTGCCTTGTGGGTCGGTCGCGACGATGTTGCCATTGCTGAGTGTCACGATCTGGTGCGCCGAAATACGCACTGCCCACGGGGGCCGACAAGGTTGAATTGAGGAGATACACCTGTGTCGGCGCTGATGACCAGATTGCCCGGCGTCGTGTTCACTGTCAAGAAAGCCGGGGTCGTGGTAGCACTAGCCGGACGAATTGGTGAACACGGCCCGGTACGCGAAGCCATTCTGGTCCGCGCTGGCCGTGCTGGTGAAGGTGGCCGCGGTGGCCCCGCGACGTTGGCGAACGTCTTGCCATCGTCGGCGCTCGACCTGCCACTGCACGGCCGGGGCGGGGCTCCCCACGGCGGCAGCCACGAAGGAAACCTTGTTGCCCGCGCTGGCGACCTGGCTGTTGGGCTGGTGGTGACGTTAACCCAGGCCGTAGCCGTCAATGCGGCCGTCGCGGGAACTGCAAAACCGTCTATGGAAGCTGTGATGGGAGCGCTGCCAACGGTCGCTGCCGAGAACGCGGCTGAATATGTGCCGTCCCCGTTGTCCGTCACAGAGCCAAATGTTCCGCTATCGGTGCCGGCGCCGAATCCGAAAGTAACGATCAACCCACCCGTACTTTCCTGGCTGCCGTCGCATCCTTCGCGGTCAAAGTTGACTGTTGCCATGCCATTACCCGGGATCGTCCCCGGTGCACCCTTATGCCGGAAAGAGCTAGGCTGATTGGCACGACCGTGATGCCGCCGGCAAGAAGTGACAACTTGACCGTTGATGGCAGCACCGATGGAAGCGCTGCCGGGACTGGTGGCAGTGAAGGTAGCGGTATAGGTTCCGTCGCCGTTGTCTTTGACCTGGCTGAATGTCCCAAGCGTGCTATTGAAAATTTAAACCAACCCAGCCCACCACTCTCTCCTTATTCGCGTATTCATCCCTGGTGGTCAGCGTCACGGTCAGCGCGGCCCCCCACCGGTAGAACACCCACCGGAATGGAAACAGTGGATGCCGTTGTGCCTACGGCCCCCGGCGTGAAAGTCAAAGTTGGGCGGCGCCGTGGTCACCGCTGTCCATTTCAGTTGTCGCGGTCGGTGTTCTGCTGGCCGTGATGCCGGTGGCATAGCATGTAGGTGCCATTGCCCCGGTCGGTGACGGCACTGAAGGTCCCGACCCCGCTGCCGCTCCCCAGGCTGAAAACGACGGCCAGCCCGCCGCCCTTCTCCTGCACGCCCAGAGATCGACCGCGGTCAGCGTAACAGTGGTTGTTGCCCCGGCTGCGATGGTTCCCGACAGCAACGAGGTTGTGGACCGCGTCGGATCGGCCGTGGTAACCGTCAAGGTGTAGTTCTGCGAAACCTGAATACCAACGCTGTCGGTGGCCTGGACCTTAAAGTCACCGTTCCGGCAGCCGTCGGAGTGCCGATGATGTTAGGGTATTGGTGCCACTGCCGGGAATCGTCAGGCCCGGGATGGAACCGGTGAAGTTGCTCACCTTTAGTGTTTTGTCACCCGTGCCGCCGCCGGCCGCGATCGTTTGCTTATACACATCGCCGACAGTGCCGCCAGATACGGCGGTGAACGAAATGGTGCCGGCGCGGTTATGGTAAAACAGTACCGTCCAGGTCGCTAATCGCAGGAGTTGGTATTGCTGAAAGCTAAGGTCAACTCGAGTGCTCATACCGGTTCCGCTCACCGGCGTATCCTGTTCCTGTATTGGTGTGCTCCCGGATCGCCCCACCTGCACCCAGCCCGATCCATTGTAAAAGGCCGCTGAGTGCCACAGCCCGTCATCGCCTAAATAGGAGAGAGTGACTTGGTGAAGTTGCTGCGTGGGCACCCGGCCTGTAAACGTGATGCTGGCACTAGAATCAGCAGTACTGGTCCAACCCCGCGGTCTTAGCAATTGGTGG
>CAVVHZ010000074.1:0-23734 GCA_963748025.1 uncultured Gemmataceae bacterium | reverse complement strand
GATGAACGACACGCGCGAGCTCGCGGTCTTCACGCCCGATGGCTCGCCGCAAGCCTCGTGGCGCCCACGATCACCAATATCCAACGCTCCGGCTCGACCTATACCCTCACCGGTACGCAATTGGACGGCATCTCCGAAGGTGCGGCTACGGCGACGATTGGGCGATGGCCTCCAACTATCCGCTGATCCAGCTCACCAACATCAACAATGGCGATGTCGCCTACGCACGCAGTGTCAATTGGAGCAGCACCGGCGTACAAACGGGCAGCCTGTCGGAAACGGTCAACTTTACTCTTCCCTTGGGCGTCAGTCCCGGAACTTACTTGTTGTCGGTTGACGCCAACGGGATCACCTCGACCCCGAATTGGTCGTCCTCGGCTCCAACGCGGGCGACACCATCAACATCAGCAACACGGCGGTCACCTTCAACAACGCGGTTACCTTCTACACGGGCACCAGATTGTCGGCATCGACGTTTTCGACGGCAGCGGCTTCAACACGGTCACGGTTCAATCGACGGTTTCGGGCGTGCCGGTCAACATTTTTGGAGGCGCCAATGGAGAACAGTTCAACCTCGGCACGCCCGGAGTGACCAACGGCATCCTGAGCACGATCAACGTCGATGGCGGCGGCGGCACCGACACCTTAACCGTCAACGACAATCTCGACACCTCGGCCCGTACCATAACGATCACGAGCACCCAGATCGGCTCCGCCAGCGGCGACAACCTGTTTGGCGCCGGCGGCGTGTTGAATTACACCAACGTCGGCACGCCGGTCGTCAACGGCGGCACGGGCGGCAATCAAATTGATCTGCTCTCCATGAATAGCGGAGAAGTCGTGGATTTATTTGCCGGAACGGCGCCAACCAGATTTTTGTCGGTTCCAAAGGTTCCGGCTCTGGCAGCCTCCAGAACATCCTTGGCCAGGTAAACGTCACCGGACAAGCGCGGCAACGGCCCTGACGATCGATGGCGGCAGCGGTACCACAGCCAACACGCTGACGCTCACGGGCACGACGGTCTCGACGCTGCCACAACTTTTTGGGGCCGGCGGTTCGCTCGCCTACACCGGCCTCGCGTCTCTCACGCTGAACGAAGGGTCGGGAAATAACCAAATCCAGGTGCTTGGCACTGCCGCCGGCGCCACTACCAACATCAACCCGGGCGCCGGCATCGACAACATTATGGTCGACAGCACTCCCGGCAACCCAACGGGCGACGTCAACGAGATCCTCAGTTCCTTGATCATCGACGCCGGCAGCGGCAACAACGCACTGCTCGTGGAGGACCGCAACGACACGGCGTCCAAGACCTTCACGATTACCTCGACCAGATCGGCGCCGCAGCCGGCGATAATCTGTTCGGCACGGGCGGCAGCCTCACCTATAGCGGGATCGAGGAACTTAACGGTTAACGGCATGCTGGAGGCAACACGATCTTCCTGCAAGGCTCGCCGACCGGCACGCTCGACCTGTACAGCGGCAACGGCAACAATTCCATCGTGCTTGGCTCCGGCGGGCAGTTCGACGGTCGCCGGCATCGGCGGCGTGGTCATGCTGGACGGAGGCCGCGCGCGAACAATACGCTGACGATCGAGAACGAAGGTTCGGCAAATGCCAACGTCGTCACGGTGACCCCCACCACCGTGGGGGCCGCTGTGGGCGATTCATTTTTCCCGCCGGGGGCAGTCTGACTTATCTCGATATCCAGACCCTTACGATCGATACGAGCGATGCCGACCCGGGCGATTCGATCACGGTTTTCCGAGCACGATTTACGACCTTCAACGTCAACGCCGGCGACCCGCTCCCCCCAACGTTCCCAGGCGATAACCTGTTCATCAATCTGACGGGCATTACGCGGCGCCTGACTCAACCCGACTGGGAATCGGCACCGGTAACTGGTCGTTCTCCAATGCTCAAACGGTTAACTTCACCGGCATCGAAAAACAGGACAATGTGACCCGGCTGGCGGGGGTAGTTTTCCAGGACTTCAACGGCAACGGCGCGATGGACGCCGGCGACACGGGCATCAGCGGAGTGACGGTCACCCTCTTGGAGCTAAGCAACAACCAGGTCGCTCAGACAACTACCGATTCGAGTGGGAATTATCAGTTTTTCATCGGGGTCGGCACCTATCACGTGGTCGAAACTTTGCCCGCCGGCGTGATTCAGACCACGACTCCGCCCCCTTCTGAGACCATCATCTTCGGCACACCGGACGTGACCACCCTCGACTTCGGGAATTTCACGCTCGTTACCATTGGCGGCCAGGTGTTTCAGGATTCTAACGGCAACGGCGTGGACGACTCGGGCGAGCCGGGCTTGCAAGGCTGGACTGTCGAGCTCGAAACCACCACCGGGGTAATCGAGCAAACGGCCACCACCGACGTCAACGGCGACTACAGCTTTGCGAATCTGCTGCCCGGCACCTACCGCGTCCGTGAAATCGGGCAATCCGGCTGGCTGCAGACGACCGGCGATCCGGCCGATTTCGTCATTGCCAGCGGCACGAATCAGACCTCGGTCAATTTCGGCAATTTCCAGTTAATCACCATCGGCGGCGAGCTCTTCAACGATCTCAATGGGAACGGGGTTCTTGACGGCAACGAGAGCGGCGTAGCTGGCTGGACGGTCGATCTCTTCCTCAACGGCGCCCTCAACGAGACCACTACCACGGACACCAACGGCGATTTCTCGTTCGCCAATCTCACTCCCGGAACGTACCGCGTTCGCGTGGAGCTGCAAACGAACTGGGTGACCACCAATACCCCGGCCGACATTCCCGCATCGAGCGGGCAAAATCAGACCAGCGAAAATCTGGGGGTCTTCAAGCAGTTCTACCTTGAGCGGCGAAGTCTATTTCGACGCCAATGCCAATGGGACCCTCGATTCGGGGGAAACCGGCATGCAGGGCTGGACGGTTTATCTCGACACCAACGGCAATGGTCAGTTGGATCCGGGCGAGCCCAGCACCGTCACGGATGCGAATGGCGATTATAGTTTCACCAACCTCGGGCCAGGGAATTACCAAGTCCGCGAAGTTTTGCAGCCTGGTTTTGCCCAGACAAGTGCTACGCCAGCCGGCATCGTCGGGCAGAGCGGTCTCGACCAGACCGCCACCTTCGGGAATTTCCAGATCGTCACCATTTCGGGCCAGGTCTTTAACGATTCGAACGGCAACGGCAGCAACGAAGCAGGTGACGCGGTCTCCAGGGCTGGACCGTCTTCTTGGACGCCAACGGCAACGGCCAGCTGGATCCGGGGGAACTAAGCACGACAACGGACAGCAACGGCGACTTCAGTTTCCAGGTCGCCTTTACCGGCACGGTGCGGCTGGCTGAAGTGGTCAAGAGCGGCTGGGTGCAGACCACCACGCAATCGCTCATCACCTTGCAGGCCGGTTTGGTCGTCTCCCAGGATATCGGCAACTTCCAAACCATATCGATCACGTCGCAAGTCTTCGTCGATCTCAACGGCAACGGCAACAGTGACGGCGGCACCGAACCCGGCAAAGACGGCGTGCAAATCAGTCTTTACGCCGACGTCAACAATAATGGGATCTTCGATGCGAGCGTGGACACCCTGGTGGGGACCTCCACGTCCGCCAAAGTCGGCAGCCAAGACGGCATCTATTCGTTCACCGGAGTTACGCCGGGCGCTTATTTCCTGGTGGAAGCTCCCGTCTCCGGCAGCGCCCAATCGGATCCGCCGCTGCCCGGCTACTATGCGTTCACCGTTCAGAGCGGCATGGACATCACCGGCAAGGACTTTGGCAACTTGAATGGAGTAAACCCCAGTTTCCTCGCTGCCGTTTACCTGGATCTGTTCGATCGGCGCATCGATTCGGCAGGGCTCAATTGACTGGTCGGCGGTCTTACCGTGGAGTGTCCCGGGCCTTGGTCGTCCACGAATTGTCCGCGTCCCCCGAAGGCTACACGGACGAAGTCAACAGCCTTTACGAAGAATACCTGGGCCGCAGCGCCGACCCGGCGGGTTTGGCTTACGGCATCAAGCTGCTGTCCACCCAGCCGCCTCCCAACGGCTTTACGCCGCAACAGCTTCTTAAGGACCTGCTCTTGGGGTCGTCGGAATACTTCATCACCCAGGCGGGGCAATCCAACGCCCAATGGGTGACGACGATGTATCACGCCGTCACCGGCAGCACGCCCAACGTCTCCACGGCAGCTTCTTTGCTCGGCGAGTTGAATAGTGGCATGGACCGAGGGAGCGTGGCGATCCAAGTATTGAGAAGCAATCCGGGATACGACTTCGTCGTCGAGAACTACTATCAGCAACTCTTGAAGCGAAATGCCGACGCGGGTGGGCTGGCATTCTTCGTCGGCACCCTGCAGAATGGCGGCCAGGAACTCGACATCGAGCAGTGCTGCTCGGTTCGGACGAGTTCTTCTCGTCGTTGTAGGCAGTGCTCGTTGACTTCACTTTGCCAGCGCCTACGCTTAACCCACATCGACAGGCGCCCGCCTTCCCACAGGGGGAGGCGGGAGAATAGGGAAAACGGTGCAAATCCGTTGCGGGGCCGCCGCTGTAATCGGCCAGGCCTCCGAACAGATAAGCCACTGCGGACGCGCTGCGAAGCAGTTCGCGGGAAGGCCGTTCGGGGGCCGTCTAGAGCCGTAAGCCAGAAGACCTGCCTGCCGAGTGTACTGTTCCGATGCTTCGGCCTCAAGCATCCGGGCAGGCAGGTCGCAGTCCGTCTGCACGGGCGACTGCCTCGCGCTGAGGGCCGAAGCAGTCTTCCTTGCCCGTCCCGGCAGAAAGGACTGTTTCCATGCTTCACGTCCCCTCCGGCGTCGTCCGTCCGCGTTCACGCTGATCGAATTGCTGGTCGTCATCGCCATCATCGCGGTGCTGATCGGCCTGCTGCTGCCGGCGGTGCAAAAAGTGCGCGAGGCCGCAGCCCGAACGCAGTGCGCCAACAATCTGAAGCAGCTGGCTTTAGCAGCCCTCAATTACGAATCGGCCTACATGAAATTGCCGCCGGGCCAATCCGCGGCCACCTTCTTACCCCGTGTCCACTTATTGGTTCGGCGTCACCACTTCGAACGCCGACGGGACCAATACCACGACTCCTTTGGGCGGCGTTCTCACGCCCTTCTACGAAAACAACGATCGTGTGGTGCGCTGCCCCATCGTCCAGGATCCGCCGCTGCAGCTCGTCTACGGCGGGAGCACCGGCGGCTACGCCTATAATCGGTACACCTATGTTGCCAGCCATGGCCCCGCCCGAATTACCGCTTTTGGTGACCACCAAGAAGATTTCGTTTTTCCCAGCGACTTCACAAACGCTTCTCTTTACCGATTCCGCCTTGCTTTCCAACTCGGGCAACTGGCATTTGGAGGAGACTATTCTGGTGACCGGACCGATCGCCTTTCAGAATACCGATAACTCCTTCGGCTATTTTCTCAATTTCACTCAGTTTCGCCACAATTACACAGCCAACGTGGCCTTTCTCGACGGGCATGTCGAAGCTTTAACGGAGGCCAACGTGCCGACGCCGGCAGGTTGGGATCCGAACGTCGATCTCTCCCGCGAGGAGTTCAACCTCGGTTTCCCGTTCACGACCGAGACGCCTTATAACGGGCAATTCTAGACCGGCCCAACCAGGCTAACGCCGCCAAGAAGATGACGGCCAAGCCGATCGTCAGCCGAAGCCAAGGAATCCGGGTGAACTCGTCGCGAACGGGCCCTTCGCTCACCACGCTTCCTTGGCTTTCAAGTTCCCTCGGCTGGTCGGGAATCGTTAGTCGTTCGGTCTTGCGATGGCCGGCTCCCCCGTCAACCGTCACCTCGTAGTGAGCGGCCGGCGGGCGAGCAAAGGTCCAAACGCCATGGTCGTCGGTGCGGCCTTGGGCAACGATCTCGTTGAGTCCATTGTGCACGACGACCAAGGCATCGATTGCCGGGGTGTCGTCGCTGAAATACGCTTCGACGCGAACGAGGTTGCCGATCAACTTGCAGGTGAATCCAATGGCGTGGGCCCAAACCGTCTGTGGCGTCAGGAAGAGTGTGCTCAAAACTATCCACAGGACTGCCGACCTGAGAGGCTTTCTCAACATGTAAATCCTGTTCATCCTGTCAAGCCACTTAATGATAGCCGCTAAGGGCAGTGTTCATCCTATCTTGGATTGGAACACTTTCCGAGTGCTCTAGCTCCCCCTTGAGGTATTGGCTGGCACAATGAACCAGTTTCGAGTTGCCGGCGCCCGTTCGACCGGCGACGATAACAAAGGCGATTCACTCTCTGTTGGGAGCGGGAGCATGATGACAAGACGGCCATCTCGAAGCGTTCCATTGTCAAATGGCAAGGCCCGTTGGCAGATTGCGACTGCCGCTATTTTGCTCTGCTGGGGTGCAGCCACATCGCTGGCCAGCCAGCAGCCGGCCCAGGTCAAACCGTTGAAGCACACGCACGCCCACAACGATTACGAACATGCGCACCCGCTGTTCGACGCCCTCGATCAGGGCTTCACCAGCGTGGAGGCAGACATTTTCCTGGTGGGAGATCAACTCCTCGTAGGCCATTCCCGTGCGAGTTTGAAGCCCGAGCGAACCTTGGAGAAGCTCTATCTCGATCCGCTTCGCGAGCGGGCCAAAGCCAACGGCGGTCGAATCTATCGCGACGGCCCGCCCTTTTACTTGCTCATCGATGTGAAAACGGCCGCGGGACCTACCTACAAACGCCTGCATGAAGTGTTGAGCAACTATAGCGATCTGATGACCACGATCAGCGATGGCAAAGTCGAAGCCAAAGCCGTTACCGCAGTGGTCAGCGGCAATCGCGACAAGGCCGCCATGGCGGGGCAGAAGGTGCGCTACGCTGGCTTGGACGGTCGGGCCGCAGATCTTGACGGCAAAGATTCGGCCAATTTGATGCCCTGGATCAGCGACCGTTGGGCGCGCTTATTTACTTGGAAGGGCGATGGCGCCATGCCCGCTGCCGATCGCGCACGTTTGCAAGAAATGGTGTCCAAGACTCATGCCCAAGGAAAGCTCCTCCGCTTCTGGGCGACTCCGGAAAACGAAGCCTTTTGGGGCGAGCTGCATTCGGGCAGGCGTCGATCTCATCAATACCGATAAACTCGCGGAACTAGCGGCGTTTTTGAGGATGCAGGAGAAGTCCAAGTGAGATTGGCGTTGGCCTTCGGAAACTTACAAATCACTTTGCGGTCTCGGAAGTTTGCCCGTTAGGGAGAAAAGCTGGTGGAAGGCTTCAAAATGGCAATTACCGCCGACAACACCCTGTCAAAGATAGGTGCCGTAAGCATGCCGACAGTACGTACCATCAAACCGGCGTGAGCTGTGAACAGTTTTCCGGGGCGTGCAAAACTGGTTACTAACAGCCCGCCCGAAGCAAACGCGGAAACGTCCAGCGAAACCACGTTGGGATCACCGTATGGGTTGCTCGTGATTTGACAAAGCACCCAATCACCTCGCCCGGCATCCGCCAAACAAACGGCTGGTCGCACCTTGGATTGCGATAGATCCGAAAATGGAAAAGGAACAAGAACTACTTCTCGGGCTGCAGGTGTAACCATGCTGCGTCCTCTTCCGGCCGGGACCAATCAACCGCCAAAGCTGCTTCGGCTGAGAAGCGCCGCTTCACCTGGCACTGCTGCGGGTTCCTCTAATATTGTCACCAGAGCCCGTCGGGGACTAGAAACATGAACTTCACCGAGCAACCGAACTCGGCCGGCTGAATCGACGATGGCTTCGACCGTTTGGATCATTAAGCACCCCCCTCGAGCAGTGAGCGTCTGCCACATACGGTGGACGGAAAAAACTCTCTACGAAAACGGGGGCGACTGGGTATCGGCATGCCTTTCCAGCAGCCGCTGAGGAGCAGCAATTGCATCATCATCTTCCAGGTCCCAGACCCCTCCCGCATCCAATCGCCCTGTTGCCATCGCCAGGTTTGCGAGCATCTGACCGAGTCGCCAATTCGGATGCACCTGTCCCAATTCAGCCACGCCGCCAGCAGTTCCGATCGTGTTTGTTTGGTCGTCATAGCCGTTCCGTCGCTCATGTGTAGATTCTACCAGGCCATTGCAAGCTGCTCATTGGTTTCCATTGAAGGTCATCACCACCCGCACGCCGATGTCAGCGCCCGGCTGGCGGGCGCCACGCCGAATCGGTAGGCGCTGCGGCAAAACCGGCCGATGTTGTAGCAGGAGCCACCGCGCGACCACGCGCTGGATGCCGGCCGCTGGGCCGAGCGGGTCGACCGCTGGTCCCGAGGCGCAGATAGGCCCGGTCGTAAAAATCGGCGGCACCATTCCCAGACATTGCCGTGCATGTCGTAAAGTCCGAATGCATTCGGCGAATAACTCGCGACGCGCGCGTGGTGTGCCGAGGTCAGGGCCGCGTTCCGGCTGCCGCCATAGGGATAGTTGCCGTTGAAATTAGCATCGCGCGACGATAGTGCCGGTCCGAAGGCGAAAGCCGCGGTTTGACCAGCTCGGCAAGCGAACTCCCATTCCGCCTCGGTCGGCAAACGGTAGACGCGGCCGGCCGCCCGTTCGGCAGGCAAATCGCTCAGCCGGCGACAGAATGCCGCCGCCTCCTCCCAAGAGATTCTCTCCACGGGATGATCGGAGCCGCCGCCCTTGCCGGCGTGGAAATAGGAAGGATTGTGCCCCATCACCATTTCGTATTGCCGTTGGGTGACCGGATAGATGCCCATATAAAAGGGCTGCGAAAGCGTCACTTCGCGCTGCGGCCCCTCGTCGGTTCCGCGTTCGACTTCGGATGGTGGCGACCCCATGCGGAAAACACCGGGGCCTATCGGCAGCAGCGTCATCTGCAATACGTTCGTTATACGCCTGGGCGAGCTCTGATAAGGCTGCACCACCGTGGCCATCACGTCTGCCGAGGAGCTTTTGGCCGCGTGCAAAAGCATCGTCAGGCGTTCCGCCAACTCGCCGGCATGGCGTGGCCGATTGTCGGGGTTTTCTTCGAGACAAGCTATCATGAGATCGATTTGCGGCGTCGTCATGCCTCGATCGGCCAAATGCTGCGGCCAACGGCCGTCGACAGGAGGGCCGCTTGTGAGCGTGCCGCTCAAAAGCTGATACCAGATGACCCCTAAGGCGTGCACGTCGTCGCGCGGGTCGGAATCGGCGCCTGCGCAACTGTTGCGGTGAAGCATATAGCGGGGAATAGGCTCCGCGCAACCCGGCCAGCAATTGCTGAGTCGGTTGCGCGCGCGCAGCTTCTGGCGGATGGCGTAGCTGGTGGCGATGGCGCCGTTGCCGAAATCCGCCAGGCGCATGGCCAATTTTCCATCCGGATGCCGGTGCACCAGAAAATTGGCAGGGTTCAGATCACGATGCACGAGCGACGGCTCGAGGCGATGGGCAAACGCCACGATCGTGGCCAGCCTTAGCATGATTCGGGCAATCTTGCGCCGGAGAAGGCCCCTGAGAAAGCCGGCTCCATTCGTTGCAGGCGCTGGCCAGGTCGCCACCGGCACGAAAGTCGTATTCGAGACAAGGTGGATCGGCGCTGAGAAACGATTGTCGCAGCCGCACAATGCCTGGATGACGGGCTTGTTTCATGATCCGATCGAGCGACTTGGCTTCGTTGCGCAAAACGTTGGCCGAGGCTGCGTCAACGCAGAACTTGAGAGCGACGGCGTCGCCGTTTTGAATCTGCGGGTCCGAGGCTTTCCACACTTCGCCGACGGCATCTACGCTCAATAACTCGTCAAGTTGCCAGGGAGCATCCAGCAAAGGCCGCATATTGGGTTCGTAACACGGTCGACGAATCGGCAGCAGCAGGAGCAACCCTTCGGGCTGAGCAATGGTCAGTTCAGGTGGTATCGTCTGGCCTGCGGCATCGCCCGGGCGGCGCAAGGCGCGTCGGATGGTGGCCGGGACCTGCCCGATATAGCTGGCTAAAGAATTGGCAAGCATGGCCGGTTTGCCCGCGACCAATTGATCGGCCACAGCACTGGCGAGCAGCAATGCGTCACTGGTCGGCGTCTGAGCAAGGGCTTGAATTTCATTTCGTTGTTGGTCGGGGCCAAGGCTGGGCAGCCATTGAGCGAGAATGTCCCGGCTTATTTCAGGCAAGTGCTCCAGAACGGACCCGGCAATGATCTCGTCGGGGGCTCCTTCGAGCACCGCGCGGCCGATGAATGTCAGAAGGGGAGTTGGGTAATCCATGAAAAACAAACGAGCTGCAGGTCGAAACTCCGTCAACAGCGCTTGAATATAACGTGACGTCAACCGTTTGTCAGTAAGCTGCGCCTTCAGATTCGCTCAGTTGGCTTCCAGCCATTCCAAGGAAAGGCGGAATTGCGGCCATCGCAGGAAGCGTGATGGCCACGGAAGGAACTCGAACGGGATAAACGCTCTGGTTGAAGTCAAGGCTTCATCGTGGAGGCCGAAAGCGTGGCGAAAGGGAGCTGCACCGGTGCGAGGTAACCTTCCCGTATGCCGACCAGATAGGTGAGGCAGGTCAGAATCAGGTAAGCACAAAGGGTTGGCCCAAAGTTGGGCGCCCAGAATTTGAGCGCACTGCCGGCGGCTTTGTTCAGGCGAATGGACATGCCGCTCAGGTTCACGCTCCAAAGTTCATCCATTACCAGGTGCGACAGGAATCCTATGAACACGCCCAAAGCCAACTTGGCGGATCCCGTTACGTCCGTGGTCTTGTGGGCTAAAAACACGATTTCGGCAGCAATCAATGCGGCCGGAATGCTATGAAACATGCCCCGGTGCACCGTAAGAGCGCCCAAAATGATGGGGGCTCCAAACCGCACGGCGAGATAACAGCCGGCGAGCGAGAGAATGATCGCTTCACGATTCAAACCCATATCGCGCAAGCGCTGCAGCAGCAACATGGGCAGCATTGCCGCGGTGATGCCGAATATCTCAGCGACGGGCCGGCCGCTATCGCTGTCGAGATCGGGCAACATGCCGCCCAGCGCACACAGCAGTCCGCTCAATGCCGCGAGGGTCCACTCTGTGCCCAAATAGATGAGCGAAGCCGAATAGGCGGCGCCCAAAGTCGACGATACCGCAATGTGTTGCCGGAAAGCTGCCATGGCAATTCCCTTTGCCGAGGGCTCGGTCGAAAAGACGCAATGTAAGGGAGAAATAGCTTAGAAAGATTTTTCTGGCAATACAGAGAAGAAATGAATTGCAAAAGGTGGAATCGGCGTGCTATAAGAAAAAAACCGTGCCCGGTAGCCACCCTCCACAAGATGGCTACCGGGCCTGAACCCACAAGGTTCAGTGTCCCATGTTCAGGACGAATATAAGCAAGAGCTGTGCCAAGCGACTGCCGTTGATTGGTTGATCGCTTGGTAAAATGCGCAAATCATTGTCTAAAACAGTCTTCCAATAATTCGATTGCCTATCTTTTCTTTCTGCCTCTCTCGTTTGAGTCCCTCTGATCGCCACGATTTAAGGCATCGGCGACTAGAATGTGTGCAGTCGTGCGGTCACTGCGATGCAGAGAATTGAAAGATCGCCCAAACCGTGCGACACGAGCAGGTGCCTGCTCGCCGTCGCCGCTGGCTCCTGGTTAAACGAGACTGCTGCTCCTGACTCCGGTCTATCGACTATCTCTTGCCGCATTTCTCCTGTAATCTGTTGACTGTCTGTTCCGAGCAAAATCCCTGCATCAGGAGGAGCCTCATGACACATTTGTGGTTTTCGCTCATCGCCGTAGGTTGCGCCTGGGTTTGGGGATGGCTCGCGTTCGGGCCGACGATAAGCCGAAACAGGAGGCGAAAACGTTTGAAAAACCGGTGACGATAATCGTCAAGCTGCATTACCTGCTTTATCTACCTCCCAAGTATGAAAAAGGGAGCGAGAAATGGCCTTTAGTGGTCTTTCTGCACGGGGCCGGCGAAACCGGCAACGACCTCAACATGGTGAAGAAGCACGGCCCGCCCAAACTGGTCGAGAAGAAAGACTTCCCTTTTATTCTGATTTCGCCGCAGGCCCCAACGCGCGGCTGGAATCCCGAGGCGGTCAATGGCTTGATTGACGACGTGCTGGCTCACTATCGAGTCGATCCCGACCGAGTCTATTTGACGGGACTGAGCATGGGAGGTTATGGCACTTGGGCCTTGGCGGCCGCCTATCCCGATAAGTTTGCCGCGGCAGTCCCGATTTGCGGCGGCGGCAACCCGTCAGCAGCTGCCAAACTGAAGAACTTGCCCCTGTGGGTTTTTCATGGCGCCAAAGATACGACTGTAAATCCTGCCCAGTCAAAAACCATGGTCGAAGCGGTGAAGAAAGCGGGCGGCCATGTGAAGTTTACGCTCTATCCGGAAGCCGGCCACGATTCCTGGACCGAGGCATATAACGATCCGGAATTGTACAAATGGCTCCTGAGCCAAAAGCGCGGCCACGCCGCTAAATCCGGCAACTAGCCGTGAGGTTAGTCGCGACGCACAGCGAGAGCGCTGTGCGTCGCGACTAACCCATCTCCCATAATAGATTTCTGCGCAGAACGGAACGCGAGAATATCATTTGCAAGGAATGAATTCACGACCTAGGTTTCGTTGATCCCCTCGCTTCGGCCCGTCCGTTTCGTTATGCGCGAGGTCTGCCATTATGCCTGAAGCATTCCCTTCCGACGACTGCCAGATTACGCACACGCTGCTGGACATCGACCGCCGCAGCTGCGATCGCTATCCTTGTTTGCGGCGGCCCGCGGTTCGCATTCTCGCCAGGCCCAGCTTTCAGTCTTACCATGCCGTGGTTCGCGATGTGGCTTTCCGCAACATTGGGTTGCTTGTGGAGAAGCCCTTCGATGCAGGCACCATTCTGGCCATCCAGATGCGTTCCCGCCACGCGGGTTTTTCCGGCATCTTGTCCGCACAAGTGCAACACGCCACTCAAGAAGCCGACGGCACCTGGCTGCTGGGATGCACGCTGTCGCGCAGCCTGACCGACGACGAAATCTTTCAGCTGCTATAAAGCCTTGGCGTCTCGCAGACCCTAGGTTGTTGGCCCGACGCGAATCCTGGTTAGCCCGACGCGGGAGCCAGAGGGCCAGGCTGTGAAGATTTGCCGGCCCTGTGATCGTTGACTGCGGACATGCGGACCGGCGCGGCACCGCCCTCTCGCTCGCGCGTTCGGGCTTACGGGCGCCGCTTGCGCTGATCGCTGTTGCTATCATGATGGCTAAGGAGCCACCCATGATACCGTTCTGCTTGCTCTCCACTTTCCATACATCGCTCGCCACTATTCTGCCGATTGGATTACTCCTAACCTTCCTGCAACCAGTTCCGTTGCCTTCGGCTCCAGGTTTACGCGTGCCGCCAGGTTTTGTCGTCACGGAATTTGCCGACAGCAAGCTTGCCAATGACATTCTTTCGATGACCGTCGATCCGCGCGGCGCATCGTCGTCGCCGGCAAGGGCTACATTCGGATTCTGGTGGATGACGATGGCGACGGCCGGGCCGATCGCGCCATAGAATTCGCCGATAGCCCCCGCGAGGGAGCCCAGGGAATGCTCTGGGAAGGCGATTCGCTCTTCGTTTCGGGTGAAGGGGGACTGCGCCGCTTTCGCGTCAGCAAGGATGGCAACCACGCAGCCTCGGCGTCCGAGCTCCTCCGGGCTGCGCGCACTGGAGGCGAGCACGAGAGCCACGCCATCAAACGCGGTCCCGATGGCTGGCTCTATTGGCTATTGGGCAATTCGGCCGGCGTCCGCGCCAACTTCGCCCAACTTGACACTTCCCCGATCAAGAATCCGCTTGCCGGCTGTGTTGTTCGGTTCAGTCCCGACTTGAAATCCACGGAAATCGTCGCGGATGGTTTTCGTAACGCCTACGATTTCGATTTTAACCGTGCCGGTGACCTGTTTACCTTCGATTCGGACAACGAACGCTGTGTCAGCCTGCCGTGGTACGAGGGTTGTCGCTTTTATCATGTCATCCCTGGTGGACATTACGGCTGGCTCAATCCTCAGCGCGCTGAAACCTGGCGGACGCCGCCTTATGACTGCGACATTGTGGCGCCGATTCTCGATTTGGGGCGAGGCTCGCCGACCGCCGTGGTTTGCTACCACGGCCGCCAATTTCCCGCTCGTTACCGAGATGGTTTATTCCTGTTCGATTGGACCTTTGGCCGCGTTTATTTTGTCGCTCTGCAACGCGCCGGGGCAAGTTATCGAGCCACCAAGGAAGTTTTCCTGGAATGCACCGGCGAAAACGGCTTTGCTCCAACCGCGCTCTTGTGCATCCCCAAACCGGCGACCTCTACATTGCCATCGGCGGCCGCGGCACTCGCGGGGCCGTTTATCGCGTTCGCTATGTCGGCGACGGCAAAAGTGTTGCTTCGGGGTCGCAGCAAGCAAATCAGAAACCCGTGCTTGCACCAACCAAACCAAGCCGGCACACTCTCCAACGTCCCGCACAGGGATTCGCCGGCACCATCATGTCTTGCGGCTCGCAAGAGGCGACCGAACAGCTGGCGGCCCTGCTTACGTTGGGGCGCTTTCTTAAGGAGCTCTCGCCAGAACAAATCGCGCGGCAGGGAAGGCAGCTTGGAACAGCGACGATCGCTATGTCCGCCAAGCCGCGGCTAACCTGCTGAGCAATCTCGATATGGCCGCGCTGACGGTGCTTCGGAACACAATCCAGACCGATCCTCAGCGGGCGACATGGACAATGGCCTGTCTCGCAGCAAATCCAAAACTTGCGGAATCAGAGGCTGTCCGGCTCGTGACTTCCGCGAGAACCGTCGCAATGCGCCTTGCCGGGGTTCGAGCGATTCAGCTGTTGCTGGGGGGACAGGCGAGTAAGAGCAAGGAAGGCACTGCCTGGGAAGGCTATTCGGCCCGTGCGCCGCAAGAAGCTCGATGACGCGACGATTCGAGCGTTACGCCGGGGCTTTCCAAGCGGCGACGCGAACCTGGATCGCGAACTGAGTCGAACGCTGGCAATGATCGAAGACGACGATGCGACACTGCTCGAACGCGTGAGCCGGCTTTGGACCAGCGCTTCCGACCCGGCGACGGATCTTCATTACCTTTTCGTATTCGCTCGACTCAGCGCACCGCGGACGCCGCCGCTGACTGCTGCCAGCGCCCACGCCTTGCTGGAGCTCGATCCGAAGATTACCGCTCGCAAATGGAACCGCGAACGCAATTGGTACGCGCGGGTCGGGGAACTCTATGCCGAGCTGGCGCGGCGCGATCCTCATTTACACCAAGCTATGCTTGCCGATCCCGCGTTCGGCCGGCCCGATCATGCGCTTTTTGCCAAATCCGCTGGCTTCCCCAAAGCAGAGGCAGCTCAGGCGATTCCTGGCCAGGGCCTCAGCCGACACTTCATTCGAGTGGAATGCGAACCTGGTTCTGCTCATGGGTGAGTTGCCGCGCGAAAAGGCTCTGCCCATCGTTCGTAAGATCTGGAAGCAAGGCGATTTGCAAGAGCCCGCTTTGACCGTTCTGGCCAAATGGCCGGCTGAACTCGACCGGGACAAGTTTCTAGAGGGACTTGCATCTCCACAACTCGCCACGGTCAAATGCTCCCTTGATGCACTCGAAAAGCTTGCCCCACAGCATTCGGCACAGGTTCTATTGCCCATCGTGAAATCCCTGGCCCGACTGCCTGACGAAAAAGCAGCCAATCCTTTGCGCCTGCAATTCGCCAAGGACTTGGCCCTCTGGACCGGCCAAACCGGATTGGGAGCGGACAAGGAAGCCTGGCGACGCTGGTTTGCCGCGACTTTTCCAGAATCTGCGCGCAAGCTGCTTGCGACGGAGGGAGTCGACCGGGCAGCTTGGAATCGCAGACTTGCCGGGCTCGATTGGAAAACGGGTGACGGCGAACGGGGTCGAGCCATGTTTCAGAAGGCGAGTTGTGCCGCCTGTCACACAGGGGCGCAAGCCCTGGGGCCGGACCTGCGGGGCGTCGCCAACCGCTTTTCACGCGACGATCTTTTCACGGCTATCCTGCAACCGAGCCGGGATATTTCAACGCGTTATCGTACGACGCAGATCATCACCTCGGACGACAAGATCTATCAGGGCCTCATCGTTTACGAAGCGGTCGATAGCCTGCTCTTGCAAACAGGCCCCGCGACGACGATCCGCGTCGTGAATCAGCAAATCGTCTCCCGAAGAATGACTGACATCTCCCTCATGCCCGCTGGGTTACTCGACAAAGCAACTGATCGGGAGATCATCGATCTTTACGCCTATCTCAAAAGCTTGAAGCAATGAGTGGCAGAAAGCGACCCAATCAGCTTGCAAAAAAATGTATGGCAAAAAAATAATTGAACTATTTTTTTGCCATACATTTTTTTGCCAGATTTCTTTGATTCGTGACCAATTCAATCATGTCATCAAGACCCCAACTATAACGTCGTAGCCGGCGTGGGCGCCGACGGCGATGCCGAAGCCGCGGGTTTGATAGAGCAGGCTGAAGTAGAGTCCCGCCAGCGCTCGAAAGAGAAAGACGAATGGCTGGAAAGGTTCGCCATAAGGCCCGATGTGATGGGCGACGGCAAAGACCAGGGATGAGACGATAATCACTGCCGGCCAGGCGATCCAGCCCGGAGTTGCCACCAGCATGAGCAAGCCGCGCAGTGCCAGACAAAGAAGCAGGCGGAAGATCACCTCTTCGTATATGCCCGCGCCGACAAAAGTGATGACCTGACCGGTCACGCGCGGCGAAACGTTCCAGTTGAGCCGCACGCCCAGTTGGTCGAGCACGGGGCCTAGGTTACGGCTCAGGATACCATAAGCCAACGGCGAAGAAAGCACTCTCGGCCGCCATGCCCATCCAGACGCTCAACAGGTCGTCCGGACGATCGCGCCAACGCAAGGTGCTCCAAACCAGAAAAAGCAAAACAAGAAAAAACGGCGCACAAAAGAGATGAGGCAAGCCGAACGATTGCAGCGACCAGCGCAGCCAGGCGTCGGCGCCGTTGCGCAAGGTGTCGGGGCTGGGACCCCCGAGCAAGATCACGCCTGTTTCGTAGAGCGCGAGCAGTGGCAGCAGGAAAAGAAAACAGGGCCAGGGATGAAGGGTGGCGGCGAGATAGCCGCGTTGGACCACGCACATAATCCGCGGTCTCTCTACGCCAACTCCGGAAACCGTTTGCCCAGCAAGGCTCGCCTTTGCTCAGGCAACAACGTGCGAACCACACCGCGGTGTTCCGTTTGGGTCAGGTCCAGCGGCGCGCGGGATCGCCAACGGCCGATTTTCGGAATCCGTGAGCAGCATGACCACGGGCCGGGCGGGCGTCGAAAGATCGATCTTGCCCGTATGTGCCGCCACAACTATGCCGACCGCTCCGTCCGCCAACTCGACGACCGAGCCGATCGGGTAGAAGGAAAGCAGCAGCAACCTCTCAGCATGGCGGCGATCCAACTCGCCCTTTTCCGCCATTAACAAAGCGTCCGTGAGAGCGGTTCGGGGATCGAAGGCGGGTCGCCAGGGGCGTGTCGATGCCAGCGCGGCGTAGACGTCGCAGACGGCAATGAGTCGAGCCAGGGTGGTAATTTTGGGGTCTTTGAGCTTGCCCGGATAGCCTGTGCCGTCCAAGCGTTCGTGATGCCCGGCAGCCGCCTCGATGAGCCAGGTTTCTCTTGCGAAGTGATGAGTCAAGAGCGCGGCGCCGGCTCGCGTGTGCCCTTCCATCACGCGGCGTTGGTCGTCCGCCAATGCTCCGGTCGCCGCCAGGATTTCATCTGGGATGGCCAGCATGCCCACATCGTGCAAGAGAGCCGCAATGACGGGGTTTACTCGATTACGCCGCATGGCCGGATCGCCGCGCACGAGCCGGGCAATCACGCGGGCCGTCGTCAAACTGTGGGCCGCTATTCTGGTTGCGGGTTGTTCCGCGCGATCGTTGGGGAAGCGCAGCGGCCGGCAGTCCTCCGCTTCCGCCAAGAGCGCGTCGGCGACTGAGCGAAAAGCGTCCAGCGCCAGCGGCCGCCGGGCAGCGATGGTTCCGAGCAGCTCCTCGACTCGGCGAATCATGCCGCGTTCGAGTCGATTTTCGGCACTGGCGTCCGCCAATTTCGCCAGGTGCTCTGCCACCACACCGAGCATGCCTTCAAGACCTTCACAGAGACGCGCCTGGGCGCTGGCGGTGTCGGGAAACGTCTGCACGACGCGGGGCAGAAGCTCCAGCATGGCTGAAGCTTCGCGATAGCGCCGGCGATGGATAGTGTCGGTGTCGGCGTTTCCCTGGCCCAGTCCGTCGGCCAGCGTGCGCAGCCGCTGCAACAGTTCGCGACTTTGCTCGAGAATGTGGCGGGCGCGAGGAATGAGCTGCTGCGGCCCGGGAGTTGAACCGGTCGAAGCACCGGCTTGCGGACTGCCCTCGCGCAGGCGCGGCACCGGCTGGTTCGATCGACTTGGGTTCGAGCTGTGTACGCAACGCGGCAATTTTGTCGCGCACGGCTTGGGTGTCGCTCATCCTCAAGTTCCCCAATCGCCCCATGCTGAACTGTGAGCATCCTGTCACATGCGCGAGCCGAGGCTTAAGTTCCATCGGAGGAGTCAAACCTGGAACTTGAGGAGGAGAAGCTGGAGGAAGTTGGGAAGGGCCGAAATGAACGGTAAATGGAATGGATGGGATGACAAAGGGATGCAATACTAGGGATAAGGAGAAGAAAGTCAGCCGATTCAATCAAGTTTCACTTTCGCAGGCGCAGCGAATTAACGACAACCGAAAGCGAACTGAGACTCATAGCCAAACTGGCCCACATGGGCGAAATAAGTATGCCGAAAACGGGATAGAGGATGCCGGCGGCCACCGGCACGCTCACTGCGTTGTAGACGAACGCCAGGAACAAGTTCTGTCGGATGATCCGCACCGTATCCCGGCTGAGCCGGCGAGCCCGCACTACGCCGCGTAAATCTCCTTGTACCATCGTTAGCCCCGCTGCTTCCATGGCGACATCGGCGCCGGTCCCCATGGCGATGCCGACTTCGGCCTGAGCCAATGCCGGGGCATCGTTGATGCCGTCGCCAGCCATTGCTACCAGATGGCCGGCTTCTTGCAATTCGCGAATCACTTGGTGTTTTTCGGCAGGCAAAATCTGGGCGCGAACATCATCCAGGCCGAGCTTACTCGCAACCGCCTGGGCAGTGGTTTGATTATCGCCCGTTAGCATGATGAGGCGCAATCCGTCGCGCGCAACTTGCCCAATGCCTCGGGAGCAGAATCCTTGATCGGATCTTCCACCGCAAGGAAACCGGCCAGTCGGCCGTCGCGCGCCGCCAACACCACCGTACGGCCCTGGCGTCGTTGTTCCTCGCAGCTCGGGTCGAGCCCCGCTGAGTCGATGCCCCGTTCCTTGAAAAAAGGCCGCGGTGCCCAACAACAGAGTCCGAGCCGCCGACACGGCCTTCCACGCCCTTCCCCGGCCAGGCCTGGAAGCTTTCGACATTCAAGATTTGCAAACCACGATCCGCAGCGCCTTGAACGATCGCAGCGGCCAACGGGTGCTCGCTGGCCTTTTCCAGGCTTGCCGCGGTTTGCAGGAATTCGTCCGCATTCTCACCAGGAACCGGCGCAGCCAAGGCCAATCGCGGTTTCCCTTGAGTCAACGTTCCGGTCTTGTCCAAGACGAGAACATCGGCGCGGCGGAAGGTTTCGAGGGCCTCGATTTGCCGAACGAGGATGCCCTGCTCGGCTCCCCGACCCGTGGCCACGATCATGGCCATGGGCGTGGCCAACCCCAGAGCGCACGGACAGGCGATGATGAGCACCGCGACAGCGCTGACCAAACCGTGAGCCCAGGGTGCTTCTGCTCCCAGCAAACCCCAAGCAATGAAACTGATGACGCTGATCGCCAGAACGATAGGCACAAAATAGCTGGCGATCCGATCGACGAGCCGTTGAATAGGCGCCCGGCTTCGCTGCGCTTCACTGACCAGGCGAACGATGTGAGCCAGCAAAGTTTCCGAACCCACTCGTTCAGCGCGCATCACAAACGAGCCCGTCCCATTGAGCGTGCCTGCCGAGACTTTGGCATCGGGGCCCTTTTCGACGGAGATCGGCTCTCCCGTCAAGAAGGATTCATCCACCGAACTTTGGCCCGTAACGACGATTCCATCCACCGGCACGCGCTCGCCGGGACGAACCCGCAAGCGATCACCCGGCTGAACTAGTTCGAGCGGAACATCGTCTTCGCGTCCGTCATCGAGAACGAGTCGTGCCGTACTGGGTGTAAGCCCGATGAGTCGCCGCAAAGCTGCCGAGGCGCGCCCGCGGGCTTTCATCTCCAGGATTTGCCCGAACAAAACCAAAACGACGATGACCGCCGCGGATTCGAAATAGGTCTTGACTGCATGGCCGGCGCTGCGAAATCCTTCAGGGAAGCTCTCTGGAAGGAGCGTGGCGATGACGCTGTAGCCGTAGGCAGCGCCTACCCCCAGGCCGATCAGCGTAAACATGTTGGGGCTGCGCAGGCGGAGCGAAGTCCAAGCCCGTTCGAAGAAAGGCCAGCCGCACCAGAACACCACCGGCGTCGCCAAGATCATCTCGACGACTGCGAGCAGGCGCATCGCTCTGCGGCCGCTGATCCACAGTCAGAATCATGCTGCCCATGCTCACGACCAGCAGCGGAACCGTCAGGATGGACCCCACCCAGAGCCGCTTGATCAGGTCCGCCGATTCTGCGTGCGAATCGTCTTCGCCCGAGGGCATCATCGGCTCGAGCATCATCCCGCACTTGGGGCAGGCGCCAGGATGGTCTTGCACCACCTCGGGATCCATCGGGCAAATGTATTTTGCTCCCGGCATTTCTGTTGGCGGCGGACTCGGTCTGCCGGATAGGTAGTGTTCGGGGTGGGCGCGGAATTTGTCGAAACAGCCAACGCTGCAAAAGTGGTAGCGGATGCCTTCATGGACCAGACTGGCTGCTGCCTTGGCCGTATCCACCTGCATGCCGCAGACGGGATCGCGAGCTTTTTCGGTCGACGAAGGCTCGGCGCCAATCATCCCGAGCGTTATCGGGTGTTTCGGCCCCGTTGGCGATTGCATAAAGGGGTTCCTTATTTGCGAACGAAAAGCTATTTATAGCGAGCCTCCCACGTTAGTGGGGGGAGTTTTCCGAATCCTCCCCCCACTAACGTGGGAGGCTCGCTCTCATAGCAACTCGCTCTCATAGCGGCTCGCTTCAGAGGACCCACGGATCCTACGCCAGCACGGCCTTCACCACTTGCCCGGCCACATCGGTGAGCCGGAAGTCGCGGCCGTTGTAGCGATAGGTGAGCCGCTTGTGGTCGATGCCGAGCAGGTGCAGGATGGTGGCGTGCAGGTCGTTGATGCTGACTCGGTCGATAACCGACTTCAGGCCGATCTCATCCGTTTGGCCGTAGTGGACGCCGCCCTTGACGCCGGCCCCGGCAAGCCAGGTGGTGAAGGCGTTGGGATTGTGATCGCGGCCAGGCTTGGCGTTTTTTTGCGCCAGCGGCAGGCGGCCGAACTCGCCACCCCAGATCACCAAAGTGGAGTCGAGCAAGCCGCGGCTCTCCAAGTCGGTGAGCAGCCCGGCCACCGGCGTATCGGTTTCTTTGGCGAAGCCGCCGTGGTTGCCGAGGATGTCCATGTGGCCGTCCCAACTCAACTGGTTGTCCATGCCGCCCGAATAGATTTGCACGCAACGGACGCCACGTTCGATCAAGCGCCGGGCGATCAGGCATTGCTTGGCGAAGTGCGTGCATTTTGGATTGTCCAGGCCATATAGCCTCTGAATCGACGCCGGCTCACGATTGAGGTCGAGCACTTCGGGAGCCGCCATCTGCATCCGGTAGGCCAGCTCGAACGATTCGATGCGGGCCGCCAACTCAGGTTCGTCGGGCTCGTGTTCGAGATGCCGGCGATTGAGCCGGGCCATGAGATCGAGCTGATTCCGCTGTTGCCGATCCGTTCTGTCGGCCGGGCGGTAGAGATCGTTGATCGGGGCCGCCTCGGCCCGAGCGCGGTTCCCTGGAAAATGCCCGGTAAAAAGCCGGCTCCCCAGTTCTGCGAATGGCCCTTGGGAATCCCGCGGCCGAGCGTATCGTACATGACGATGAAGGCCGGCAAGTTTTGGCTTTCGTTCCCCAAGCCATAAGTCACCCACGAGCCCAGGCAGGGAAAGCCCATGCGGGCCATGCCCGTGTTGATTTTGAACAGAGCCGGCGAGTGATTGTTGGAATCGGTCCAGCAGGAGTGAATGAAGGCCATCTTGTCGACGTGTTGGGCCATGGCCGGAAACAATCTCGGAAACCCAGGCGCCGCTCTGCCCGTGCCGAGCGAAGCGGAACGGAGACTTCATCACGGGCCCCACTTGATCCGCGAAGAACCCCGTGGTTTTGTCGAAGCCTTTCAAATCTTGGCCATCGCGTTTGGCAAGCTCGGGCTTATAGTCCCAGGTGTCCACATGGCTGGGGCCGCCGTTCATGAATAGCCAAATGATGTTCTTGGCCTTGGCAGGGAAATGGCTAGGTCGTGCCGCCATCGGGTTCAGCCCTGTGTCTACGCTAGTCGCCGCGGCTTCTTGCTGGAACAAGTTGGCCAGCGCCAGCAATCCCATGCCGTTGCCGGCTCGACGCAGAAAAGCCCGGCGTGAGCCGAATGAAGCCGCGGGATCGAGAAAAAGCTTTTGGAAAGACATAATCAGCCTCGGCGGGAACGAAGGAGCATTCCCTATTGTATGCCGAGCTACCCCGCACTTAGTAGCCTCTCGGACGAAAGACTCTATCAAGTATCCGGCTACTCAATCAAAGAGGAGTGCCTGGTTTGCCTTTTCTACCGACTACTGACCATCGACTACCGTATACTGTGAATATCCTGCCCTGCCCGCTCGTCCATCGGTAATGTCCCGGGTCCCCTCCCCGCCACCACGAGACGCCGTCTTTAAGCGGCCAAGAGGTCATGGAATCCGCCAAAACGCTTCGTCCCGATTATCGGCAGTTGTTCAATCTCTTCCCGCAGAGTGACGATCTACCCGAGGTCGAGTTCGTTCCGGCAGACGAAGTACCGCAGCCCTATCATTCGCTATTGGTGCATGAGCACCACATGACCGTCACCGTCGAAGCTCACCACCATTGCCGGGTCGATGTCCGCATTCTTCGCTGGGTTCTGCAGGGCGACTCTTACGCCAGGAAGATTCTGCTGGTGAGCCAAAGCACGGGAGAAGTGGTGCAGTTCGGCATCGTCCGCATTTGGCTCCCTTACTGCAGCGAAGAAGTTCAACGCAGAATTCTGGAAGGCAAAACGCCGCTGGGCCGCATCTTGATCGAGAACGATGTATTGCGGCGCATCGAGCCGACGGCTTTTCTGCGGGTGTTGCCGGGCCGGGCTCTAGAAACCTGGTTTGGAGTCAAGGGTCGACAGCCGGCGTATGGCCGGCTAGCTTACATCCATTGCAACGATCAGCCAGCGATCGAGCTGATGGAAGTGGTCGTTCCGGAATAGTCCTTCCAGGAGAATACTGTGTCCGATTCCGCCTCGACTCCGCCGCCGGTCCGTTTGACACTCACGCATTGGCTCATTCTCATCTTGGCATCCATCGGCTTTGCATTCGACACCTATGAAATCATCAAGGCCCAGTTTGTCGTTCCGCCCGCAGTTCAGGAGCTGGGACAGTTTAAGGCGGGAACTCCGGAGGGAAGGGCCGCGCTGCTGTTCTGGCGGAGCTGCATGGTGTATATCCCTGCCCTGGCCGGGGGCGTCTTTGGCTTGCTCGGCGGTTATTTGACCGACCTGTTGGGCCGTCGCCGCGTGCTTACC
>CAVVHZ010000073.1:0-39636 GCA_963748025.1 uncultured Gemmataceae bacterium | reverse complement strand
ACAGAATCAGCACACGATTGAGGGATTCCGTAGGGACTTGCCGGATATCCACGTCATCGTCTCCACGGACGCTGGGGCAGAAGGCATTAACCTTCAAGTGGCGAATGTCATTGTAAACTATGATTTGCCATGGAACCCCATGATTGTCGAACAGCGCATTGGCCGGCTTCAGAGGCTTGCATCAAAACACGTCATGTCATTGTTTGGAATCTGGTAATTGCCCGTTCCGTAGAAGAAACGGTCGTCGCCCGGCTGATGCAGAAACTGCAACTTATTTCGCATGCTATTGGCGATATCGAAGCGATCTTGGAATCAGTGGGACTTGATGGGGAGGGTGAGGAAGCGACCAGCTTCGAGAGCCAAATTCGGGAACTGGTCGTCAAGGCTCTGAAGGGTCAAGATGTAGCCAAGGATACCGAACTTAGGCAGCAGAGTATTGAGCGTGCTCAAAAGATTCTCGAAGAACAACGTGGGGAGATTGAACAAACGCTTGGGCACCTCGACAGCCTTCACCGTTCGGGCCCTTTCCATGCCTAAACTTAGTCGTGTCGAGCCCAGTGTTCCGTCCCAGGAATTCGCCCTCCGGGCAAAACGGGCTGAAGGAGCACGCGTCGATCAATTGTCGGTTGGTCTTTACGCGGCCCATGCACCGGGAAAACCCAGAGAACTACTGGCATTCGACGAGGCAGCCGCGCTTTGAGGATGGCGCGGGCGGAATCTTTATGGGAAATGCTCCAAAGCTTTATCTTCCCGGCAGGCCGCCTTTTGAACGATTGACGCAATTTTGGGTGGACACTGCGGGTCATCGAATCGTTGACCTGCGATCGCAGAGCCCCGAGTATTCAGAACTTCTGGGTCGCAAGTGGTGTGCGACGCTTGATGGCCGGATTCCGAAGAGCCGAATTGAAGCCCAGCGGCAAGTTTTTCCAGGGTTCCATTACCTCGAAGGCCAAGGCTGGAAACGGGGTGGACAGCTACGAGAGACTCATTCGCACCGACTATTTGCCCCACGGCCATACCTGTTTCGCCATAACGGGAGAACCAGCCGGACTAATTAAACACGAGATTCTTCCAACTGAACTTTTGCCGAATTCAAAACTAGAAATAAAGCGAGCAGTGGAGGCAGACAAGGATTGGGCGAATTTTGCCGCTTTTACCAGGCACGCCTAAATGAAGAAAAAACCAAGGCAAGTAGCGATGAAAGGATGATTCACAAAGTTGAAAGTGATTTTTGTCCAGTGGTTTTCGCCGATATTACGGCGATTCAAGGCTCTGTCTACGAGGGCGGGGTTGTCACGGTGCATTTTGAGCTTGACGGGAAGCACGAATACATCGTGGAGCTTGATGCCGTCCCGGTCACGGGCCAGGTTCTGAAGGAACCGGCTCGCGAGCTATGTGCTGCCACGGGTCGTTATGTTCCTGTATCGTGCTTGGGAGTCTCCGCAGTTTCGGGAAAACGCGTGATAGGACATTTGCTTGCATTCTGTGAAGTCACGAATGCTGCAGTTTTGGAACAAGAACTTCTCACGAGTAATCTTTCCGGCAAACGGTTTCGTTGCGACCAAAAGGCGGTCTCGGGTTCGGGCATGGTCGGGCACCTATCCGAGTTCGTGGTTTGTGCGATTACACGTGATATCATTTTGCCGAGTGAAGCTGGCACCTCTCAAGTCAGTGGGCGGCAGGTCCGAAAAGAGCTACTACGGCGTTCACAGAAACCGCCTGGAAGAGTGGCGCCAAGGATGAGGTGGTCATCTGCTCAGCATCGGGGAAGTCGATGTTGATGGACGAGGCAGCCAAATCTGAGGTCTCGGGCAAGATTTATGACTGTGACCTGTTGGTGCCCTCGGCACGGTCCGGCCGGCTAGGGTTACGAGGCCGACTGGTGCGGTGCCAGCAATCCAATGCATTGCTCTTCCGGACGAAGTGGCCCGCTGTTGTCTCACTGGGAAGGTCGTGGATATCCAATTGCTTGCGCAGAGTACGGCTTCAGGATCGTGGGCTCTCAAGCAACTGCTCGTGCCCTGCGCGAAAACCGGAAAATCGTCTTACCCCAAGAGCTGGAGACTTGCGAGTTGACGGGTTTGAAGGTAAGCAAAGCGAACTTGAAACCTGTTTCCTTTCGGGACGCCGAGCTTTGCGCAATCGTCTTTTTCGCAGTGAAGTTTCTGGTTTCTACATGCTTCCTGAACTGGCTGTGCGATCCTGCGTCAGCGATAAAGTATGCGCTCCCAAAGAGGCAATTACCTGTGAGTGGCTCGAGCAACCGGTCTTGGCCAGTGAGGCAGGAGTTTGCCAGACGGACGGGCCTGACTATTGCAGGCAGGTTTTTGAATGATCGTGGAGAATTCACGGTTCTGCGCCAATTGCTCGATGGTTCGATTTTAGGCAAGGACAGTCCCGAGCTTATCCCTTGGCTTCAACTTCAGCGACCGGGCATCTTCGGAAGTCTCAAGAGCGTATCGACCCAGATGGGGCCGGCGAGTGGCGTTCGTCTGGCCTGCTGCGAATTGCGAACATTCTTTGGCCTCAAGGTTCGCTATGCCGGTGTGCTCATCCGCGATCGAGGCGAACGACAACTATTAGGCCGGGGAACGATCGGTCGACGAACCCCAGATGGTTGGATTCCGGAGCAGGATTTTTGAAACGATGGCTTGTGATCGCTCATCAACCTACTTCTCTGTCAGAAAAATGTATTCAATACTCTGACAGACTACCTAGTCCGAAAACTGGCTTCAATCACGACCCCGATCTAGACTCGCCTGCCAATTCCAGCAGACGGCGGCAATCTTGCGTCGTCAAAGCCGGCAAGGGTTTGCCATTCGGCCTTGATGCACGCAAGATCGAGGTAGATGGATCACGTGCCATATTGGCTTAAACAGCTTTTCCTGAAGGCGCTGCCATTCCGCTTCCTGAGCCTCCATGCGCCGTTCAATTTCGGCTCGCCGGGGTGAGTTGCGCACCCATGTTCATGCCGATTTCCATGCAGTTCCGAGATCTGCTTCCATGCTCTTCCGGCGACAATCGGCGGAATTCCAAGGGGGTTCCTGCGAATAGAATCATCAACATGACCAATTTCCCGAAAGAGCATCTCGTCTCAGACGAGGCCGGCAGCGAGCAACAGGCCGCTGCGGAACTTTTGCCCCTTGTTTATGAGCAGTTGCGCTCACTCGCCGCGGCCCGGATGGCGCACGAACGGGCCGACCACACACTGGATGCCACGGCCTTGGTCCACGAAGCTTACCTGCCGCTGGGGTCGACCACGTTCTCGTCACAGAGCGGCTTCTTTCGAGCCGCTGCCTTGGCGATGCAACGCATACTGGTGGACCATGCCCGCCAGAAAGGCGCCGGCAAACGCGGCGGCGGAAAGCGATTTCCCCTCATGGAGGATGATCGCGTCCAGGTCACTGACCCAGATACTCTCCTAACCATCGATGAAGCACTCGCCGGGCTGTCCGAGAACGACCCAGGCGCGGCCGAAGTGGCCCGATTGCGCTTGTTCGCCGGCATGTCGGTCGAGGAGGCGGGAAAAACACTAGGCGTGTCCCGCGCGACCGTCTTTCGCGAATGGGCTTATGCCCGGGCAGTTCTAACGGCCGCGCTGGGAGGCGGCCAGCATTCAAAAATCCGTGAGACGGTTTGCAGGCGGAATACGCTTATCATGGAAACGCTAATGGGAGAGCCGCCGTGCCAATCGATCTGCGCCGCGTCAAAGAGCTATTCGTTACCGCGCTGGACCTGCCCGATCGCGAGGCCCGTGAGGCTTATCTGGACCAGGAATGTGCCGGCGACGTCGAGCTACGGGCCCGGCTCGCTGCCTTGGTGGCTGCCCACAAGGCGCCACATCCCGCCCTGGAGGCGCCGCTTGCCGGTCCCGTGAGCACCGGTCCCTACGAAGCGCTCCCCGAAACCCCTCGGCAGCGATCATTGCCGGCAAATACAAGCTGCTGCAACATATCGGCGAAGGCGGCATGGGCAGCGTTTGGATGGCGGATCAGACCGAACCCGTCAAACGCCGGGTGGCCCTGAAGCTCATCCGAAGCGAACGCGGCAACTCGAAGTCTATTTTGGCCCGCTTCGAGGCCAAGCGCCAGGCCATCGCGCTGATGGATCATCCTCATATTGCCAAGCTGCTCGATGCCGGAACGACCGAAACCGGCTTGCCTTACTTTGTCATGGAGTTGGTCAAAGGCATCCCGCTGACACAGTATTGCGACGATCAGAAGCTGTCGGTTCCGGAGCGATTGCGCTTGTTCCAAGAAATCTGCGCGGCGGTGAGCATGCGCACCAGAAGGGGGTCATCCATCGGGACTTGAAGCCACGAACATTTTGGTGGAAAGTCACGACGGCAAGCCCGTGCCCAAGGTGATCGACTTTGGGTTGGCCAAGGCGGTCAGCGGTCAACAATTGACCGACCACACGCTGTTCACGGCCCTAGGCCAAGTCGCTGGCACGCCTCTCTACATGGCTCCAGAGCAGGCGGCTTTCAATGCGCTCGACGTGGACACGCGGGCAGACATCTACGCGCTGGGTGTGATCCTCTACGAGCTGCTGACGGGGACGACGCCGATCAAGCGCGCCCAGTTCAAGCAGGCGGCCTTCGAGGAAATGATGCGCGTGATCCGCGAGAGCGACCCGCCGCGCCAAGCAAGCGACTGAGTTCGTCCGCAAGTACGCCGAGCGTCGCGGCCAATCGGCAAATGGAACCGGCCAAGCTGGGACGATTTGTTAGGGGGGAACTGGATTGGATCGTGATGAAGGCCTTGGCCAAGGAACGCGAGCGGCGTTATGAGGCTGCCAGCGCCCTTGCGCGGGACCTGGAACGCTTCCTGAATCACGAACCGGTGCAAGCGGGACCGCCCAGCGCGGGCTACAAGCTGGAAGTCGCTGCGCCATCGGTGCGCAGGTAATGGCAGGAAGCGTCGTGCTCCTCGTGTTGATAGCCGGTATGGCAGGGACGATTTGGGGCCTGATCGCAGCAAGGCAGCAGGAACAGATTGCGGTGGCCGAAGCCGAGCAGAAAAAAGCAGCCTGGCAGGCAGAAGCGGAGCGTGCCGAAGGAGAGCGCCAGGCCAAGCAGCAGGCACTGACGGAAAAACACCGTGCCGAGGCTGGTGAGAAACTGGCCGAGGAGCGTTCGCACCAACTGGAAACCGAGAAGCAACGAGTAGAGGAAGAGAAGCACGTGGCCCAGGCGGTTCGCGATTTCTTGCTAACGAAACTGTTGGGCCAGGCCGACATGAGTGCCCAGGCGAATGCCTTGATAAAACGTGGCGGGTTCGCCGCGGCGGCAGAAAAGGACGTTACCATCCGCGAATTGCTCGATCGGGCAGCCGAGGAGCTGACCCCGGACAGGATTGAAGTGAATTTTCCCAAGCAACCGCTGTTGCAGGCGGAAATTCTCAATACGATTGGCTCAACTTATCGCGGTGTGGGGGAGTACAATCAGGCCATTTCGTTCTTGCAGCGGGCCGCAGCGTTACGCCAACTCCAATCGGGCCCTAACAACCCCGAAACCTTGACCGCGCTGGAAAACCTAGGCGTAACGTATCAAGATGCCGGCAAGTCACAGCAGGCAATTCCGCTTCTCGAGCAAGTCCGTGACGCGCGGATCAAGCTCCTGGGCGCTCACGAATCTTCCACTCTGATCGCGATCAGCAACCTCGCCGTGGCGTATCAGCATGCTGGAAAACTGCCGGAGGCTATCTCCCTCCTGGAAAAAGTTCGCGCTGATTTTGTGAAGGATTTTGGCCCTGTCGATCCCCAAACCTTGGCCATGCTCAATAATCTCGCCACGGCATACAAGGAAGGCGGCAAGTTCCAGCAGGCGATCTCCCTCTTTGAGGAGGTTCGCGACACGCGATTGAAGGCACTCGGCCTCGACCATCCGGACACTTTGGAGTCGCTTCACAATCTCGCCGGGGCGTATATAGCTGCCGGGAAGTTGGCACAGGCGGTCTCACTATCAGAACAAGTCCGAGACGTGGTAGTCAAGAAACTGGGCCCAACCATCCCCATACCCTGAGCGCACTCGACAGCCTCGCCACGGCCTATTTCGAAGCGGGAAAGCTGTCGCAAGCGATCTCTCTGTTTGAGCAGGTCCGCATCGAAAGGGAAAAGAAGCTTGGGCCCGAGCACCCAAGCACTTTGATCACGCTCAATAATCTCGCCTCAGCCTACCAGGCTGCTGGACGACTACCGCAGGCGATACAAGGGTTCAAGCAGGTCAGCGACGCTCAAATCAAGAAACTCGGCCCCGATCACCCGGATACTTTGACTTCGCTCAATAACCTCGCAGGCGCTTACCAGGCTGCCGGGAAGCTCCCGCAAGCGATCGCTCTCTTCGAGCAGGTCTACGACGCTCGCTCAAAGAAACTTAGCCCCGATCACCCGAATGTTTTGTTATCGCGTGCCTGCCTCGCCCAGGCCTACATGGTGGCCGGAAAGCTTTCGCAGGCAATCCCCTCTGTTGGAGCAGTCGCGCAAGGATATCGAGCAGAAATTTGGCCTCGACCACCCACGCACCTTTACCGCGCTCAACAATCTTGCCGTGGCGTATTGGCACGCGAAACAGTTGGATAAGTCGATCCCGCTGTTCGAGGAAGTGTTCAAGCGTCAAGCGGCGAAACTCGGCCGCCAACATCCCAGCACGCTCGCAACCGTAACCAACCTGGGGGTCAATTATCGCGATGCGGGCCGCTTGAGTGAGGCTATCCCGTTGTTGGAAGAGGCTTATCGCAGGGGCCACACAGACCCAAGATTGGCCGGGCTCGGCGACGCGCTGTTGACGGCCTACGTCCGAGCCGGGAGGACGAACGAAGCGACCAAGTTGATTCAGGACCAATTAGCCAATGCACGGAAACAGCTTCCGGCGGCCAGCCCGCAACTAGCCGGCGTTCTTGCTTCACGAGGCAAGCAGTTGCTGGAGGTAAAACAGTACGCCGAGGCCGAGCCGATTCTGCGGGAGAGTTTGACGCTGCGCGAAAAACTGGCCAAGGATAAACGAGCCGCTTTGTGGCAGGTGGCCAATGTAAAATCGTTGCTGGGGGGCGCGCTTCTTGGTCAGAAGAAATTCGCCGATGCCGAGCCTTTCTTGCAGGCGGGATACGACGGCCTCAAGCAAGACGAAAAAGCGATCCCGCTCTCAGGCCGAGGCAACATTGCCTACGCCTTGCAACGGCTGATCGCCCTGGCCGACGCTACAGGAAAGAAGGATGAAGCAGCCAAGCGTCGTAAAGAGTTGGAGGCGCTCTGCGCGGCCGAAGCTGCTGGGTCCCGGAAATAGACTCCGATCGGGGCCGAACACGAAACGCCCCGGAGGTGCGCCTGACCGTAGCCACTGGTGGAAAGAAACGGCGGCGAAGCCGCCTGTCGGGGAACCCGTGGATAAGTTTCGCACTTTTTTCCTTGCCCTGGCTGGGGCAACGGAGACGTGATTCTTGGCGATATGAGGCGAATGCCAGCGGAACTTCACGTTCCCGCCGCCCCTCACGGGGCGAAGCCATAAGCCCTTGCTCCACGAGTTTCGCTTTGCTTCACCCGTGGCTACATTCCGCGGCCCTTACCTAAATCGGCCTAGCCGGTTGGCATCCACCGCCCCGGACGGGACGACTGAGCTGCCCTCATTTCAGAAAAATGCAATCGACACTCTGACAGCCTACCAAGCCGGAGAACCGGCCCAAGTCATGACCCCAGTTTAGATTCGCCTACCAGTTCCAGCAGACGGCGAACCTTGCGTCGTCAAGGCCGGCGAGGGTTTGCCATTCGGCCTTGATCCAGGCAAGATCGAGAGTGTCGCGGTTTGCAGCGACGAGGTTTTCGATGTCGACCTGATCTTGGCTCCGGAAAGCGATAAGTTTGAGCAGGATCAGACCTTCCGCCGAAGCGATGCGGATGGGCTGATCCAGCCAGTTCTCTTCGGTGGCGCGGTCGAGCACGTGGAGATACACAGGAATGAGGGGCTTGAGCCAATCGATGCGGATGCCGTGATAGGAAAGCACCGCCATGTGATGTTGGGCCCATTCGCCGATGGTGGCGATCGTGTCGAACTCGAAGCCGCGCTGATGCAGATCTTCGAGCAACGCCGGAAGGACAAGTTGTGGGACTTTTACGAGAAAATCGACGTCTTTCGTGAATCGCGGTTGAGATCGGTAGGAAGTCGCTAAGCCCCCGATAAGCGCGTAGGGCACTTTATGCTGCTCCATTGCGGTCATCGCTTCCGCCAGCGCATGGCGCATCTCGTCCGAGATAGTTGAATCACGTGCCATATTGGCTAAACAGCTTCTCCTGAAGGCGCTGCCATTCCACTTCCTGAGCCTCCATGCGCCGTTCAATTTCGGCTCGCCGGGGTGAGTTGCGCACATGTTCATGCCGATTTCCATGAGTTCCGAGATCTGCTTCCAGCGCTCTTCCGGCGACAGCCTTCGGAATTCCTGGGCGCGGGCATAAGCTTCCTCGGCCGGGTCGGGAAACTTCAAAGGCAAGCCTGTCGCGGGATCGACAATAACATTCACGATGGTACCCTCCTTCAACATTCTACGGTGAGGATCGATTGGTTCAATTGATCGGCCTCTGGGCCAGGGTGCGGAATCGCGAAGTAGTTTACTTCGGCATGCGAAGATGCAGGCCCTTCACCAATCCCTCTGGTTTCGGATGCAAACCGAGCGAATTGGTGTTTCCGCCGCCCCTCACGAGGCGGAGCCATGTGCTTTTGCACCACGGGTTTCGCTTTGCTCCACCCGTGGCTACATTCCGCGGCCCCTAGCGGGGCCAATTCGAGGGCAGGCGCTTCACGAAATTGTTCGGCGTCTCGCCGAGCAGGGCCTGACAAACCCGGTGGAAGTGGAAGGGCGAGAGCAGCGCGGTTCGCGATATATGCCGGAGTCGTAGCGGCTCATGGAGATGGGTGGCGACATGGTCGATGGCGCGATTGACCCGTTCGACATAAGTTGCCGTCGTGGCCAATCGGCTCTCGCTGGAGATTCGCAAGATTTGGCAAGCTCTCCGCTGGTCAGCCGGTAGGATTCTGTGGAGGATATTTACCGTTCATTCGGCGTTCGAGCCACTGGAGTCAACCGCAAGGGAAAAACGAACATGCGTCTCGGAAACTTTTCCGTCAGCCTTGCCGTCAAAAACCTGGCCGCTTCACGAGAGTTCTACGAGAAGCTCGGCTTTCATATTGTGGGCGGCAATGGCAAGAACTTTTCGATCCTTCAGAACGAAACCAGCACGATCGGGCTGTTCCAAGGCATGTTCGAAAAAAACATTCTGACGTTCAACCCTGGCTGGGATCGCACGTGCGCCGCCTTGCCCGACTTCGACGACGTGCGCGACATCCAACGAACCCTCACGAGCAAGGGCCTGACGCTTACGACCAAGGCCGACGAGTCCAGTAAAGGGCCTGCAAGCCTGATGCTGTTGGATCCAGATGGCAACCCGATTCTTATCGATCAGCATGTGGCCAGGCCGGGCAAGTAGGCGTTCGGTATTGAAGGGAAACCCTCATGGCGCCTAGGCCATCCAGTTGGGCGACGCCGGGGAGGCTTTTTTGGACTGCGCCGCTTTTCCGCCGCTTTCTATTTTTTCGTCCGCGGAAAAAAACAAAAAACGGCGGAAACCGCACGCAGTCCAAATTACCGAGCAAGAATCCACTCGGGCATTGCCCCACTCAGTCGCTTTCCGGGATGCGCTTCAGAATCCGTTTCGCTTCCTCCGTCAACCAAGCATTCGGAGCACCGTTTGCGAGGCTTTGGAGAAGCGCTCGGGCGGGTTTGGTCTTAATGTGTTCCAGCAGCTCGAGGGATCGAATGAGCCGCAAGCGATCGGGGGCGGGGTTGAATTGAAGTTCCAGGAGTCCCTTTGCTCTCCTCTTTGTCTCCGGGGATGATGCCTCAGCGAAGGCACGCCGCAAAGCCGGCCAGGCTTGATCGCCGGCTTTTTTCAGGTCCACTCTGGCTTTTTCGCGCACCATCCAGTCATCGTTGTTCAGGTTCTTGATGCATTGCGAAATCATCCTTTCGTCGGCCGGTTTGGCTGGCTGAAGCTCTTTTTGAACCTTCACCACGGCCTGATCGCCCGCCGCGGCTAAGGTCCAAATCGCCTGGAAAGCCTGGTGAGCGTCGTCGCTGCCCAGATGTTTCCACTCGAGTTCCAGATCATCGGCCGCAAGGGCTTTGTTTGCGAACCGTTGTTCCGGACCGAGTCCCGTAAAGTCCCAGCACAGGGCCTTACCATTCTGATGACCTGAGATGAGCGTTTTGCCGTCTGGCGAGAAGAGTAAAACATACACAAAACCGCTGTTGCTCTGGAAGGTCGCCCGCTCCGTGCCGCTCGCGATCTCCCAGACCTTGATGACGCCCGTTGATCCGCCGGCAGCCATAGACCGGCCATCAGGGGAGAGAGCGAGAGACACGCCATGATCGACCGGCACGCTCCTTATTTCTTCTCCAATGAATAAACTCCAGAGCCTCGCGGTGCCATCGTGGCTGACCGAGGCCAGCAGATCCCCATCCGGAGAGAAGGCCACTTGGTCGATGTACTTGGTGTGGCCGGCCAATTGACCCAGTTCCTTGCCGGTGCGTGCATCCCATAAACGGATCGTCCCGTTCATGCTTCCCGCGCAGAGCCGTTTGCCGTCAGGACTGAAAGCCAGCGTACCCATCGGCTCCGGCGGGTGTTCGAATTGACGAAGCAGCTTTCCCGTTGCCACTTCCCAGAGGCAGGTGTTCCTACCATTGGAAACCAACCATTTGCTGTCCGGCGAAAAAGCGACGCTGCCCACGTTCTTGTAGGTCTCGGCTTGCCACTCCCTGACCAGCTTCCCCGGCGGTTCCAGCAATTGAAGTTTGCCCTCTGGCGTAAGCACGGCCAACCATTTGCCATCAGGGCTCACGGCGATGGACTTAGGTCGCGAATGCCGAGCTAGGAATTGGCCCTTGGGCTTGCCGGTTTCCAGGTCCCACATTCGCAGTGTGTCGTCTTGGGCTGGTCAGGAGCGTCGTGCCATCGTCGAGCAGACCTAATGCTGCCATTTGGCCCACATGTCCTTGACCCACGCGGAGCAAGGGTTGCACAGGTGCTTGGTCTCTGGGCCAGGCTGTATGAACTCTTGCGACGGCATTCGGGCTGAAAAAAGCTGAAAATAAGATCCCCACAAAACACGAGCGAATCTGTCGGTAGTAGGCTTCGTGAGAATGCATGAATCACCTGTTGCAATTCTTTCTCTGATCCAGGATGCCTCCCGCGCCATGCTAATTTCTCGTTTCTCGACTACAGCTTCCCTTCGGCGATCAACACTTTGCGGATCGTTTCAACCTGGTCTTTGATGGGCCAGAGATCTTCCATCGCGCAGTGCATTTCCGGGGGAATGTCATCGATCACGGCCAGGAAACAGCCCAGGGAAACGTTGGCCTCTTGCGCCTCCGGGATCAGCACCTGTCTTGTCCATTGGCGTGCGTTCCGCGTCAGAGGCGCATGCCGAGCGAGTGCGGCGGCCCCGAAACCTGCGGCCACCACGATCCCACCCCACAGCCAGCTTCGGAGCGGAGGTACGAAAAGGATGGTGGACCAAATGGCGACGGCGACCAGGACCGGAATCAGGCAACCCGGAGAGGGAAAACCAGGCGCGATCTGCCGGGCGAACAACCAGGCTCGGCCCGGCTGCCGATATGCTGTGCCAGAAGGGCGGCGCTTCTCTTCCGCCAGCTTGTCCCAGCCGAGCAGTTGTTGCAACAGCTTGGAACGGAGCGTGCCTGGCCGCATGCCTTCGATATGCTCATACGCGGTTGTAAAGCGGGCGTCCCCTCCCAAGGCCCCTATCTGCTCTTTCAACTGGAGACGTTCGGCCAACCCGGGATTGGTCCGCGCCAGCAGGTCGTCGGCCTGACTCGTCTTAGCTTCCTGGATCGGCAAGGGAGCTGCGTAGCGCCAGGGGTCGCAAGGGAATGCTTTGACACAGGCCGTGCACAAGCAGGAGGTTTCGCTGAGGGGAGCCGGCGTTTTCACGAACAAGACAAAGTGCCCGCGATAGACGGACCGCAGCAAGCAAGGCATGATCCGTTCACAGTAGGGACACTGCTCGGCCACCACGCCCAAGTCGTGGATTTCGGTGATCGGCCCCCAGATTTTCCGCATCGTTCTTCTAATCTCAATGAAGCAGCTTTCGCGCCGTTTTGTTCAACCGGGCTTTCTCAGACAAACACCCACTCAAACGGCACGTGTCATGACTGACGATACGGCAGGAAAGGACGGGCGGCAACGGATTAAGTTGCATCTCCAGGCTAACTGCTTTTTGAGAGGTTGAATTTAATCAACGACATGGGAGAAAAGTTCGAATCCAAAGCCGATTAGGCAATCGGCGAGTAACGAGCGGCGGGCTTGATGCCCGCAGTGTTTTTGCGACGTTACGCATCGGTCCGCATGGCGAAAAACGCGGTGCCGGTTGTACACGGCGGGCGTGAAGCCCGCCGCTCGTATAGCGGTAGGTCGGTAATTTTAGAACAAGAGAATTACTCGAAGCGTCATGGCCCAAGCGTCGCGGATGTCGGAGCGCTCGCCAGGGTTGGGGATGTAACTGAGCGCGGGCTCGAAGTACGCACCTTCCTTTAGGAACATTTGATAGTAGCTCTGCAACATGAGTTCGTTGCTACGCAGGCTCGTGGAATCACTTCCCGCGCCGGGATAGAAAAACGCGCCGGCATTGGGGTCGGTGTTCAGCCAGGCCCAGGCCATGCCGCAGCCCATCGAATCCTTGGGCCGTCCCGGAGTTAGCCCGAATCCAGTCAACCCCGCGCCGGCATATTGGCGGACCAACATCGTGTTCGAGTTATTGGCGCCGAACTGGCAAAAGCCCGATACGCCACTATTGTCGAATCCGGGCCGGGCAAACCAGAGGCGCCGATGCGCCAATAGATAGACGCCATCCGCGCCATTCACTTGTGTCTGGTTGGCCGCTGTTAGCGGTCCGGTTTGATCCCAAACGCCGACGCCGAAATTGCCGGGTTTGTTGTCGTAGCCAATCGTCCAGGAACAGCCCGCTTCCAAGATGTGGAAATAGTGGCCATCGAATTGAGGCCCGCGCTCGCCGGTGTTTTCCCCGCTGGCTATGTTGCCATCGTAGCCGCCGTAGGAAAGGGAGCAGTTCTTGGTTGGGGTGTAGGTCGCCGTGATCCCGGTAGACGAATTGTAGTAGCCAGGAATCTTGCCCAGCAGCGTGGGGTTCACGAACAGAGGTGTGAAGATCAGGCCGCTGACGGACGGAATGACGGCGTTCGCATCTTCCGTGGCGCCGGCCGGCTGACGTTGTTGAAATCGTAGGTCGGCACGGTCTTGCCGATGCGCAACGTCAGCTTGTCGTCGAAAAGCTTCTGACGCCACCACAGTTCATAGAGTTCGGTACGTTCGAGCGGAGGGGCCCCGGGCAGGCTGTTGTACCCTTGCACCACTCCCGCTTCTTGATTGGTCGGCTGGCCGTCGAACTGTAGGAACTGGATGCCGAACATGCCACCCTTAATGCCCATGAGCTTGTCGGCGTCCAGGGTAAGATCGAGGAGGAGTAGGCTGTTCAGACTCCATTCGCCCGGTTCTCGGCCGCCGGACATCAACCAGTTGGAATCCCCGATCCAGGCCCCGCCCAGGCGGACTCCCGAATCTTTATCGAAGCCAAGGAATCGGCCCAGCGCTCCGGTGCCGGTAAAAATGTCATTCGCCGCCGGGTTCGAACTGACGGCGCTAGGGGCGGCTTCGCCGGCAGCCGGGTTTCCGCCTGGTGTCTGGCCAGCGGGTAGGTCCGTGTTGTTCTGAGCGGTCGCCGAAAGAGCGGCGGGCGTATCGGGCTGGCTGCTTCCTGATGGGATCGGATTGCCGGGCGGGGGCTGTGATGCAGGCGCCTGCTGGGCGACGGCCATCCCGGCGGCGGCGAGCAGTCCGGCGCAGGCGCAAAGGAGAAACTTGAGCATTCTTGCCCCAATTTTGGGTGAAGGCCGCGCCCGTGGCGGGATTCATAGCGCCTGCAGAATCATCGGCCGACCGGGCTCGGGGCAACATGAGCATCGTTCTATTGGCGTGCCGGTACTTATCGCGACAAACCGGCCAGGCGTCATAATCGGCACAGTTGTCCAGACCCCTGCCGGCTTGCCCGGCAGGTGAATAAGTTCGGCAGCTAATTGGAGTTCTGGTACTTCTCCGCGGCCCCTGCCGGCTTGCCCGGCAGGTGAGAAAGTTCACGTGCTGGACACGAGCCGCAAGAACTCCTTCACCTGCCGGACAAGCCGGCAGGGGTCGGGAATCATCGAGTATTTGATGGTCCTTAGCTTTCGAACTGATTCACCTGCCGGACAAGCCGGCAGGGGTCTACTGCACTGCCGGCTGGAATTTCTCGAAGATGGGGCGGTAGATGCGCTCAGGAGAAAGGGGAAGTTCGTGGAAGCGGATGCCGGTGGCATCCATTAGGGCATTGGCCAACGCCGGGGCAACGGGGTTGATGGGTGCTTCGCTCATGCTTTTGGCGCCCATGGGGCCAGTAGTGTCCACTGTCTTGGCAAAGTAGATTTCGCTGTGCGGAATATCAGCAAAAGCGGGGATGCGGTAGTTCCGAAAGGTCGGATTGATGACACCTCCCTGGGCGTCGAATACCATCTTTTCGTAAAGAGCCCAACCGAGGCCCTGAGCAATCCCGCCCTCGACTTGACCACGGAGCTGAACCGGATTGATCACCACTGCGGCGTCGACTGCTTGCACGCTTTGGAGGATCTTGATTTCACCCGTCACGCGATGGACGGCAATGTGAAAACCGTGCACATTGAAAGCGACGGTACGCGGGGAACCGTAAGCCTTGCGCACCACCTCCAACACCTGGCCCGCTTGCCGGGCGGCTTGGTGGAGTTCGACTCAGGCCGATGCGCGTTCCGGCGCAAGTCACAGCGTCCGCTTCCAGTTTGCACTGTTCTCGATTCATGCCGGCAAACCGGCCGGCGAAATCCAAGATACGCTCCCGCAGAACCTCGGCCGCTTGCTGCACCGCTTTGGCGGCCACGCTGGTGCCGGCACTGCCGAAGGGGCCGGTATCGTAACCCGTGCGATCGGTGTCGGCCTGGATGGAATGGACGCGTACGCGGCACGGTGCCCAGCACCGTGGCAATAATCTGGTGACGCACCGTGTTCGAGCCGTTGCCAAACTCGGGTGAGCCAATGGCCAGCAGGTAGGAGCCATCCTCTTCGCAGACTGAGACGGGCTTCGGAACGATGCTCCGTGGGGGGCGTGCAGGCAATCATCGCCAAGGCGACGCCTTTTCCTTGCAGCCACTCGGGTTCTTTCGGCGCGACCGCGCCGTTGCCGCGAGCGAGAGCTTCCTGAACCAAATCGAGGCACTGGTCCAGGCCATAACTGCCGTATTCGAGGTCTTCCACTTCGTGACCCAGCGACGTGAAAGGATCGTCGGGATGAATGACGTTCCGGTGGCGAAATGCGATGGGGTCCATGCCTAGCTTTCGGGCCAGATCGTCCATTGCCGATTCGACCGCGAAGATGGTCTGCGACAACCCGTAACCCCGAAAAGCGCCGGCAGGCACTGTGTTGGTGTAAACTGCGTAAGCGTCAATTTTCTTGTTCGGGCAACGATAGACTGCGGTCGATTCGCCCGTGCAGTGAAAGAGCACGGAACCGCCGTGAGAGCCGTAGCCGCCCGTATTGGAAACGATGCGCAGTCTGAAGAGCGGTCACGGTGCCATCGCGCTTGGCTCCGACTTTCACACGCACCGTCATGGGATGGCGCGTGGTGCTGCCGAAGAATTGTTCCTCGCGCGTGTATTCCAGTTGCACCGGCTTGCCGGTCTTGAGGGCGGCCAGTGCGCAGATGTCCTCCGTCACCACTTCCTGTTTAGCGCCAAAGCCGCCGCCGACGCGCTCGCAGAACAGGCGCACGCTCTTGGGATAGAGGCCGAAGAGATAGCAGAGTTTGGCCTTGGTCAGGAACGGCGTCTGCGTGCTGGTGCGGACGTTGAGCCGGCGCTCTTCGTCGACCCAGGCGATCGAGCAGTGCGTCTCGAGATGGGCATGCTCGAGCGCGATGCGTTGCATAAGTGCCTTCGTGAACGACGTCCGCCTCGGCGAAGCCGGCTTCGACGTCACCGACGCCGCCGTGCAGTTCGAGCAAGATGTTGTTGCCCGGGCGCTGAATGCGCGATTCCGTCCCCTTGTCGTGGATCACCGGCGCCCCGGGCCGCATCGCTTCCTCGGGATCGAAGACCGCTGGGAGCAGCTCATAGTCCACTTCCAGTTGCCGGCAGCCCTCTTCCGCGGCTCCCACAGAGTCCGCCACCACGGCGGCAATGCGCTGACCGACGTGACGAACCACCTTGTCGAGAATGTAGGTGTCATTGGGATCGGAGTGATAATCCTCGTGCGTGCCGGTGCTGAACAACAAGCGGGGCACATCTTCCCAGGTGAAGACTGCCCGTACACCCGGCACGGCCAGCGCTCGGTCCTTGCGGATCGAGTTGATCTTTGCGTGTGCGTGGGGAGCCCGAAGCAGTTTCATGTGGAGTAGGCCGTCCATGTGCACGTCGAGCGTGTAGCGCGCCTGACCGGTGACGATCGCCTCGGACGCCGGTGCCGCCACGCTGCAGCCGAAAGCCTTTCCCGGTTCAGGCTCCGCGACCGTCTTGACGCCACGGATCGCATCCTCGATCGCCCGATAGCCGGTGCAACGGCACAGGTTTCCCTTGAGAGTGCGAGGTAAATCCTGGCGGTCTTCCTCGGTAAGGGCGGCTGCCGTCATAATCATGCCAGCGGTGCAGAAACCACACTGAAAACCTTGGGCATCCACGAACGCCTGCTGCATCGGATGGAGCACGCCATCATGGGCCAGCCCTTCGATGGTTGTCACTGCCCGGCCTTCGGCGCGGAAGGCCGGCACCAGGCAACTGTGAACGGGAACGCCGTCGAGCCAGACGGTGCAAGCGCCGCAATCGCCGGCGTCGCAACCCTTCTTGACGCCGAACCAGCCCAGGTTGCGCAAGAAAGTGCGGAGGCATTGACCCGGACGGGGCCGCTCGGCAAAGCTCTGCCCGTTGACTTGAAAGTTCATTCGCGCTTCTCGTTCGAAAGTTCCTGGCGGATCTCTTCGGCGAATTGAAAGGTGAGATGCTTGCGATAAACGGGCGAGCCGTGCACGTCGTCGAGATAAAGAGCATCTGGGATCGCTTCGCGTAGCTCACTACGGAGCTGCTCGGTTTCCGGGACCTGAGGAAATTCGAGACGAATGGGCCGAACGGTGGCAGCGGTGACGGTCAACGCCCAGTCACCCGTTTGGGGGCAGAGGGTACCGATCAGCAGAACCGCGGACCGGCCCTCGTGCGTCAAAGACATCCGGCGAAAACTTGCTCGCTTGCGCAGAGCCGAGACGGGCAGATCAATGGAACGAAGCAGTTCGCCCGGCCCGAGCACGTTTTCGTGAACGCCAGTGACGAAATCGACTACCGGCACGCGGCCCTCGCCGCCGTCGCGCTGCCAGATGGTGCAGACGCCTTCGAGCGCCGCCGTCAGGGAGATCATGGCGCCGGCCGACAAAGACATGCAGATGTTGCCGCCGACCGTCGCGGTGTTCCAGATTTTGAACGAGGCCAAGAGCGAGCGGCAGCACTGGCGGATCAGAGGGGCGGCTGTCCATTCCGGCGGCGCGGCGAAGGCATCGAGCTGCTGGATCGTGCAGGTCGCGGCGATGCTGAGGCCGTCCTCGTTGACCGCAAGCGGTTCCCAGCGCAGCGTTTCCAGGTCGATGAGCCGGCGGACTTTCGGTTGCAGTTCCGAAAACAGCCAGGTGCCGCCGGCCAACCAGGCATCGCCATCGCGCCAAGCCACGAGTTGGTCGCGAGCGGCGGGACGAACCACTTCGGAAACGGTGTTGAGATCCATAGTCGGCTTCCATTAACGACGGTAGTGTGGACTTTAGTCCACACGTGTGGGCTAAAGCACACACTCCCGAATCTTCATATCAAGGGGAGCTAATGTGAAAGCCTTGCCCCACCAGCATGCTACAGCTCCGTGCGGCGGAACTGCGAACTGTTAGAGTGTCTCCACCACCTCGTCGGCGGCTTGTTCGCCTGCAAAAAGCCGCCTTCCAGATAGCCGTTCCAATCTTTGGCCAGGTCGGAGGCCGCCCACCAGACCCGGCCAAATCGGGGCATGTGTTCGCCCCCACGCCGGGCCTAACTCACACCAGAACCCAGGCGGGAGATGACAACCATGGCCGCCGCGCGTGTAAGGCTCTGCAGCCCAATCCATTTCGATGTAATCGATCGGCGTCAGCTTCCGGGCCAAATACGCGGGCCCATGCGGCGAGCACCTCTGCCTTACGCTCCGCCGCCGGCCGGCGGTTCCATTGGTCGGCGCGCGGGCTGATAGGAAGCCGAGCAGCACTCCCGGTTTTCCTTCGGGCAGTGTGTTGTCGTAGGTGAACGTCTGCGGTCCGGCCCAATCGATGCCGTTGCCCGACCAATCGCGTTCCGCCAGAAGGGCCGTTCATAAACGGCCTGCACTTTCATGGAATTGCCGGTTTGAAAGGCGGCAAAGGCACGGTGCAGGTCGGCAGGCAGCGGCGGCTCGTAGTGTAAACCGGTAACGAGTTGCGGTGGTAGACAGACAATGGCCGCTCGAGCCGGTAAACGGCGTCGGCGGTTCGCACGCCAACGCTTCGTTCATCTTGTTCGATCTCTCGCACCACTTGGCGAAGATGGACCACGTTGCCCAAGCTGGCCGCGAGGCGTTCGGCCACCAGCTGCGTGCCGCCGGCAACGCGGTTCGCCTGAGCGCCGCCCAACGCCCAGGGCGGCAGACCGTGGCTCGTTTGGGCAAACCAGAGCATTTGCAGCAGCGAAATCTGTTCCGCCTCCGTTGAAAACGCCTGGTTGGTCAAGAAGCGGAAAAACTCCCGACCCACCTGGGAATCAATGCGGGCTTCGATCCAGGACTGGAATGTCAACGCATCCCAGGCTTCCGCGTTCGGGCAGCGCCACGGGGTCGCCCCAGAAACTTCAGAGTAAAGCTGGGTCAGCTCCGCTATGGCACCCTCGATCTCGGGGGCGACCGCCGGCGCTGGCCCAACTTGTCGACGAGACACCTGGCCGGGGTAGATTGGTAGCGGGCCACCTGGCCCCCTTGAGCCAGATACCAATCTCCCTGGCTCCATGCGGGATAAATCTCCAAGCCGAGATCTCGAGCCAGACGCGTGACCCGTTCTTGAATGGGAGCGATGTACTGGCCGCCCAGTTCGAGCCGCTTGCCACCGGCGATCCGGCCCTCCAGCGCCTCGGCCGCCCACGCGGTCGCGAGCTTCCAGCAGGATCACGCTATGCCCACGCGTTTGCAGCTTGGAGGCAGCTGACAACCCGGCATAGCCGGCGCGAGGATCAGTACATCGCAAGAATTTTCGTTCATGATGTCAGCTTTATCTTCTTAGTACCCGTGCAAAAAAAAGGTCAATTAGGCCGACGATGGGGCCCCGAAGCGTTAGCGAGGCCTGGGCAAAATGCCTCGCTTACGCTTCGGGTTCCCATTTGACAGTCATGTGTCAATGCTCAAGTTATTTTTGCGCAGATGCTTAGTCATCCCGTCACCAAGCGAAATAGAACCGCCATGACCACCAGGATCAGCAGAATCGCCACGAGCCCGGCCAACGAAAAGGCAACCCTGCGGACCGGGTCGGCATTAAGCCATGGGCCGAGAACCTGGGTCAGCCTGGGCATCACTCCCCATTGAAGGATGGAGACGCTGAGGAAGTTGCCGATCAGCATCGAAAAGGCAAGCCCCAGCCGCGACAAATACGGGCCCGCGATGATTTGAATCAGCATGACCGTGGGGAAGAGCGCGAGCACCACGGTCACGACCATCTTCCATCCGGGAGGGGCTGCATGCGAATCGCGGTCGAGATTGGCAAACCAGGCGCCGAAGCCGCCGGGCAGCATCTTGAGCTGAAAATCGCCGGCCTTGGCCCGGAGCTTCTCCACCCATTCGTCGCGCACGGGCGATTCCAGCCACTGTTTGAGCGTTTTGTCGTCATCGAAATGGATAGCTACCACCCATTGATTTTGCTGATCGTCCGCGGGGGGGTAAATGTCCGTGGCGCGGTAGCCGGCAAAACCTTCGGCGGCAGCGGTGACGCCGCGCTGCCACTCCATGAACCAATCCGCGTCGCCCGCGGGCACTCGTTGCACGACGACCGCGGAAGCGCGTGAAGCATGCACTTCCAAAATCGGACTCCTTGTGTTGCACCGGGTCAGCGGCTCGCCGCGGCTTCACCTTTTTTGTAGACGCGTTTGCCCGCGGCCCAGGTCTCGTCGACGTTGCGGTCGTCGCCAACAGCCATGACGCCGAACAAAAGCGCAGCCGCCTGATCCATCGTCTCCGGCCCGGCTTCGGGGCTGACGAGCGATTGGTGCCAGCGCATGGCGTGCTGGCCTGAATTCCAATCGAGGGCGACGAAGTCCGCTTCCTTGCCCTTGTCGAAATTGCCGAGCATGTCGTCGATGTACATGGCGCGGTGCCGCCCAGCGTGGCCAGATAGTAAGCGCGATAAGGCGATAGCTTGTTGCGTTCGGCTTCCGCGAGGTCTTGTTCGCGCGGGTTCACGGAGCCATCGAGCATGGTGTTGTTGCAGAGGCCAACCTTGTAAGCCTCCTCGAGCACACGCACCATGCTGAAGGCGTTGCCGCCGCCCATATCGCAGCCCAGGGCGAGCCGGACGGGGTGCTCGGGATCGGTCGCCCGGCCCAGGCGGAACAGGCCGCTCCCCAGGAACAGGTTCGAAAGCGGGCAGAAGGATACAGCGGCGCCCGCGGCCGAAAAGCGGCGGAATTCGTCGTTAGACAACCAGACCCCATGGCCGGCAACGAACTTCGGCCCCAGGAGTCCGTGCTTGGCGTGGACGTGGGTGTAGTCGTCGCAATCGGGGAAGTGAACGCGCGCAGTGCGCAGTTCCGACGGGTTCTCCGAGATGTGGGTGTTGATCCAGCAGTCCTTGTTCGCCTGCTTCAGACGATGGCAACTCTCCATCATCGGGCTCGTGCAACCCACCGCAAAACGCGGCGTGATGGCGTACAGATTGCGGCCTTTACGGTGATAGCGATCGATCAGTTTTTGCGATTCCTTTTCGAAGTATTCGGGCGTGATGCAGACCTCAGGAGGAGCGAAACGGTCGATGCCGGTAAGGCCGGCGATCACGCGCAGGTTGCGCCGGGCGGCCTCGTCGAAGAATTCCTCAGTCGAGACCGGGCTGCTGGTCGTGAACGCCAGACAGGTGGTGGTACCGCCGGCGAGGAGAGCGTCGAAGAAATATTTGGCGGCGGTGCGGGAGTAGTCACGATCGCTGTACTTCAGCTCTTCGGGGAAAATCCAGGTGGTGAGCCAATCGAGGAGCTGAGCGCCATAAGCGCCGAGGACGCGCACTTGCGGAAAGTGGATATGTCCATCGATGAATCCGGGCAGGATGAGCCGGTTCTGCAAGTGCGTAATCTCCAGGCCGGGGTGGCGTTTGGAGACATCCGCGAAGGGTCCGAAGTCGGCGATGATGCCGTCTTTAACGACGAGAAGCCCGTCACGGACAAAGCGGGCGGCTTCCGGCTCTTTCCCAATATGTTTCCAAGGATCGTCGATGAGATCGAAAAAAGTCCCTCGAATTGCGCAACTCGTACCGGCCATGGTTTTCCCCTGGATGAAATGAACATTGGGGTGTGAGGAGCTTCGTTGCCGTGCCGCTGAGAGGAAGGCAAACATTCACCCTGGACATCCTATGGTGTAGCCAACTACCCATCCCCTGCAAGGCGCAGGCTGACGCGACCACGCGGATTCGGCACGGCGCGATCGCGTGATAGCGACTCTAGCGGTTGGGGCACTCATGCCGACAAGAGAGACTTTTACTTGGGAAAGCGTTATCCGACGTGGGTCATCCTGACAGCCCCTTCGCTGGGACACGATTCTTCGGCGACTCACTCGGCTCGGGATCCGGTATCCGAAAACCGGCTAGTTGTCGGCTCTGGTTGATCTCTTTGACGATGTCGAACTCATCTTCGGGCGCCTGCGGGGCCGTAGCCATGACCGCGAACATCTCCTTTAGAGATTTGGCCGCACTGATCCGCCATGTAGAATGACGACATGGCCAAGAAACAGACCACACCCCGCTACGTGCAGCCTTATCGGTACGCCTCGCCGAACATCCCCCTGGCGGCGATTCGCCGTTTCGCGCGCCGCATTGCGGAGCGATTTCAGCCGGACAAGATCATTCTATTTGGCTCCTACGCCTACGGGAAACCGCATAATGAGAGCGACGTCGATCTGCTCGTTATCATGCGGACCAAGAACGCGATCGATCAATCCATCCGCATCAGCCTGGCATTTGAGCGTCCGTTTTCACTCGACCTGATTGTGCCGCACTCCCTGGCAAATCGAGCGCGGCTTGAAGGACGATAATTGGTTTCTGCGTGAGATCGTCGAGAAAGGCAAAGTTCTTTATGAAGCGCGAGACCGCCAAGTGGGTTCAAAAAGCCGAAACGGACTGGGAAGTGGCCCACAAGCTCGCGGGCGAAACCCCGCCACCTCGAGACATCGTGTGCTTTCATTGCCAGCAAGCGGCGGAAAAGTACCTCAAGGCGCTTCTTCAAGAAAACGGACTCGTGGTGCCGAGGACTCATGAACTTGCCGATATTATCGATCTCCTCCTGCCGGGCGACGCGACTCTTGCCCGGCTACGGCGACAAGCCGGTTCACTGACTCGATATGCCGTCGATTATCGCTATCCCGGAGAGATGGCCAGCAAACGACAAATGGAAGCTGCCCTGCGCCACGTCGATCAGATCCGCCTGGAATGTCGCAGCAAGCTCAATCTTTCGCTGTCGTGAGAGGCTGGCCTGGGCGGTGGGGGGATCGGCTTACCTTGGCATCCTTCACATATGAAACTGCATATAAGGGATTTCCGCACCGGCTCATAGGATTGCTGGAATCCGAATGCCCTCCTGGGAATCCTTGAGATCCTCGCTTGGTGAGATGCGCGAGGCAATCCCCACCACAGCTTCTCGCTGCTCAGCTCATGCCCACTTTTCGATTCGCTCAACGAGCTCGGCCAGCCGTTTGGTAACGGCATTCGGATCTGTAAAAGTCCGCTCGCCTCGGCCGCACCAACGGAGCCAGTTGAATAGGCTGACGATGGCGCCGCTTCGATTCAGCAGTCTCGCAAGCGATTCTTCCTCCCAGGAAAAAGCCCGGACGGCGCGATAAGCAGCGAGGCCCGTAGTCCAGCCCTCCTCATCGTCGGCTACCAGGCTGCCGATCAGGCGGCCCACATCAGTGGCGGGGTGATCAGTACGGACGGCTCCATAATCGATGATGCCTGAGACCTGGTCTGCTTCGAAGAGAATGTGGTCGTGCCAGACGTCGCCTATGCAGGGCTGCAACCGCACCGATTTCGTTTGCCAGGGCGTCAGCATTACACCCAGATTCTGGCTGTTAGCCATGGCGAGATCCCATGCCCTGGCTAGAAGGGGTCGCCAAGATTGCTCGGGTGTCTCGTCGGCATTCCATCTCCAGCCTGCGGCCCACAGTTTGTTCCAATCGCTTAAGGCATCGAGACGGCGGGCAACGGAGGGACAGGTGCCAGGTGCGAAGGATTCGTGCTTGCCATGCAGCGTGAATCTGGGCCAGTGCTCCGCTGGCAGCAGCCAGGCGTTGAGGAGTTGGGTGCTGGTGGAAATCGGCCCGCCCGGGCATCCAGGTCGTCAGATCCCAAAAGCGGCCGCTTGCATTTGATCCAAGTTTGGCCGTTGGCCCTTGCGCGGATTTCGGGAACGAATGTCAGGCGAGCTTGGCGCTCGCGACATGAGGGCATGCATTCGATCCAGGTGCTTCGGAGCAAATCCCGGCTCGGGCCAGGCCTTCAGGCACAGGGGCGCGAACTCTCCTTCCACACGCCAGATTTCCGCGCCGCTGAAGCCGCCGCGATTGCCCAGAGAGATCAGTTGAGCCCGGAGGTTGGGATGAAATGCTCGGAGGACCGTTTGGGCGTCGAGAGCGGTGGGAAGTGGGGACATGCCATAAATCTTATCGGGAGGAGCCATTTCTCGTTAGCCCGACGCGCCAGCGAGAGGGCCAGGTTGTAACACTTCAGCACTGCCGACACGGGGACCGAGTCAGTCAGACCCTTTCGCTCGCGCGTCGGGCGAACGAGCACAGTCGGCGACAATGCATTGTCAGTGGAACAGGTTAACTAACGCTCGGCCCGGACCGCGGCGGCGGGCACCGGAGATGCGATGATGGAGCGCGTATGCGCCCAGTGGCATCGGGTAGATGCCGAAGAACAGGGTCAAGATGGTGCAGAGCACTACGGCGGCTATGGCTCCTCGGGAGCGCGAGGGCGGCAGGGCCTTTACGGGCGTTCGCAAGAACATCACCGCCAAGACGCGCAAGTAATACCAGCCGCCAACTGCGGCGTTGATGGCTGCGATCAAAGCCAGCACGCGGAACATCCAAGGATAGGCGTCGAGCGTCGGCATGATCGCTCCCATGAATAACAAGAACTTGCCCGCAAAGCCCGCAGTAAGGGGTATGCCGATGAGACTAAAGAGACAAACCGCCATCAGGATCGCCAATAGGGGATGGCTTCGGCTCAGGCCGGCAAGATCGTCCACCGTTTCCACGGGTCGCTCGGGGGTGTTCAACGCAGCCAACACTGCGAAGGCGCCAATGGTCATCGAGCCATAGGCAACCAGGTAGAACAGGATCGCGTCGATGCCGCCGGGCAAGGAATCGCGGTGCAGCATGGGAGCAATCGACAGCCCCATGAGCATGTAGCCGGCATGAGCGACGCTCGAATAGGCAAGCAGGCGTTTCAGGTTGTTCTGTAAGAGCGCCAGCAAATTGCCGATGGACATGGTCACCGCGGCGAGAATGTAGAAGAGCATCGGCCCTTGTTCGCCCAAAACGAGGCCGGATTCGTTCTCGCCGGCACTGATGAAACCAAGAAGGCGGATGAACGCCGTGAATCCCGCCACTTTGGGGATGAACGCCAACAGTGCGGCGTTGCTCAGCGAAGTTCCCTGATAAACATCGGGAGCGTAAAAATGGAAGGGGACTGCGGTGATGCGGAACCCCAAACCAGCCGAAATCATGACCAAGGCGACCAACGCCATTTCGGACAGCGGGCCCCAGGAGGACGACCTGCCGCTTTGCAAAATGGCAGCCAGGTTGGTGGTGCCCGCCAACCCGTAAAGGTAGCTGAAACCAAAGAGCAAGAAGGCCGACGAGAGGATGCTGAGGAAGAAATACTTCACCGTGGCTTCCTGCCCGGCCTGATCCGAGCGGGCTAAGTAGAGAAGCACATAAGTCGGGATGCTGATCAGCTCCAGAGCGAGGAAGAGAGTCACCAACTCATTGTGCGATCCGGTCAGCGAGAGGCCGGCCACGATCAGGAGCAGACAGGCGAAGTGCTCGGCCGCGGCGTCTTTGGCTGCCTCGTCCCAACTGATGAGCACCAAAATGACTCCCCCCGCCAGAGCTACGGCCTTGATGAACAGAGCCAGCCGATCGACTACGATGGCCGCAAGATAGACCGGCCGACTGCCTTCAGTCGAGATGGGAACTTTCCTGTACCGGCTCTGCCCAGCAGTGTCCAAAGCTGCCCGAGGCCATTCCAAGAGCGATGTACCGTGGGGCATTGCAGTGGCGGCCAGCGCCAGGCCGGCAACAGCCAGAACGATCAGCGACAACGTTCCCCACAACCGCCGGCTGCCGCCGAACGCGCCTCCCAGAAAGAACACGCAAGCGGCCGCGACCAGGATCATTTCTGGAACGATCAGCCCGAAGATGCCGATCAGGCAGCCGCTAGGTCCAATTTCACTGCATATCCTCTTCAGCGGCAGCGGCAGCCAAGGTCTGCCTGGCTGCCTTTCCGGCCAATTTGGTTTTGGCGGCGCGGTTTTTGGCGGCCCGGGCAATTCTTACTACTACATTGATGTCGCGCTCCATCGACATCATGACAATTTGCGGGTAGACGCCCAAAACGATGCACAAGATCAGGATCGGCGCAGGGCGGCAATCTCCCGCCCATTCAAATCGTGAATCGGCTCATGTCCCTCGTGCACCGGCTCCTTGAGCGGCCCAAAGAAGACCCGATAGAGCAAGCGCAATAGATACCAGGCCCCGAGCACGACGCCGCTGCTGGCCAGGATCGCAAACAGCGGCCGATGAGCAAAAGCTCCCACGAAGATCAAGAATTCACTGACGAAACCGTTGAGGCCTGGCAAGCCGGCACTGGACATGCAGACAAAAACCATGAAGAGCGACAACAGCTTGAGTCGGGCGGCCATACCGCCATATTCGTCCATCTGCCGGGTGTGATAGCGGTCGTAGAGCATGCCGACCAACAAGAAAAGCGCCCCGGTGGAAAGGCCGTGGTTGAGCATTTGCATCATGCTGCCGGTCAAGCCGGAAACATTGAGAGCGAACATGCCCAGGAGACAAAACCCGAGGTGGCTGACCGAGCTATAGGCGACCAGTTTCTTGATATCTTCCTGAGCCATGGCGCAAAGCGCCCCGTAAATGATGCCGATAACGCTGAGCCAGCCAATGAGAGGCGCGCCCACGCTCAAAGCCGCATCGGGCGCCATGGGAATGCAAAGCCGCAAGAAGCCGTAAACGCCGATCTTGAGCAGCACACCTGCCAGCAACACTGAACCAGCCGTCGGTGCTTCGACGTGAGCAAGCGGTAACCAGGTGTGAACGGGAAACAAAGGCACTTTGATGGCGAAGCCGACCATCATGGCGATGAAGACCCAATATTCGACGACCAGAACCATCGGGTCGCCTTCGCGATATTTGATGTTGGCAGTTTCGATCAGTTGGGGGATCGAAAAGGTCAACACATTCGCCTGGAAGTGGCAGAAAGCGACTATGCCCAGCACGCCGAGAAAGGTAATCATGCTGCCGGCCAGCGTGTAAATGAAGAACTTGCGAGCCGCATGCCTTCGTTCCGGTCCGCCCCAAATGCCGATCAGAAAGAACAGCGGCACCAGGGTCAACTCGAAGAAAACGTAGAAGAGGATGATGTCGAACGCCAGGAAAACGCCGATCATCGCCGTCTCGAGCGCCAGCAGCCAGGCGTAGAATTCATTGGTTCGCTCCAGCGTATTTTTGGAGTTCCAGGAAACCAGCACTGCGGGAACCATGAGCAGCGCCGTCAGCACGATGAGCCAAATATTCAAGCCATCCACGCCGATGAAGAATTGCACGGCAGTCGAGCCGAAAGGCAGGATGTCGACGATGGTGGTGAACTCGGGCTCAAAGGTCCACAAGAGCTTCCGCAGCGCGACATCTCTGATGTCGATAAAATGCGAGGCGACGACTAAGGCCAGCACCAGGTTCAGCAGCGTCGCGGCCAGGCTCACCCAGCGGATCGCCGGGATGCGCTTGGGGCCGAGCATGGCTACGCAGACGGCCCCGCATAGGGGCACGAGAAGCAGAAGCCTGAGAATGATTTCGTCAACCATGAATCTCATCACCTACCAGGCATAGCGCCACATGAGTGCCAGCAAAAAGCCCGTGACGCCCAAAGCCATCGCCAGTGCATAAAACTGCACGAGCCCGTTTTGTATCGGGCGGAACAGTCGGCCCAACGCTTGCGGCGTGGAACCGACTATATCGACGAGCTTATCGACCAAATAAAGGTCGCCCACCCGGCAGACTTCGGCGATGACGAGAAGCGGCCGGACGATGAAGAAATAGTAGAGCTCGTCGAAATGGAACTTGTTGAGCGAAAGCTGATAGAGGGCCGGGAAGCGCTTCGCCAATTGAGCCGGCAAGATCGGCTGAACCTGGTACATGAAATAGGCCAGCCCAATTCCTGCCAGGCCGATCGCGATGCTCACACTCATTACCAATGCTTTGGAGACGGCGACTTCGTGGCCGCCTGCCAAAAAAGAAACGTGGCCTAGATAGTGAGAGAACCAATCGGTCATCGGCTCCGCATTGACGAACCCCAAGCCCACGGCGCCGATCGCGAGAACTATGAGCGGCACTGTCATAACCTTGGGGGATTCGTGCGCAGTGGTGGCCGGCCTCGTGGGGGATCTTGACGTCGCCCCAAAATGTGAGGAAATAGCTGCGGAAAGTGTAGAACGATGTCAAGCCGGCAGTGAGCACACCGCTGGCGAACACCACCACATACAGCGTGCGATGGGGATGCCCTTCGCCCCCCCGCCAAGACCGCACTCAGAATTTCATCTTTGCTCCAGAAGCCGGAAAAAAGCGGGAAAGCAGCCAAGGCCAGGGCGCCGCACAAGAAGGTCCAGTGCGTCGCCGGCATCACCTTTCGCAAACCGCCGATGCGGCGCATGTCGATGACCCCGCCCATGGCATGCATGACGCTGCCGGCGCTGAGGAAGAGCAAAGCTTTGAAAAAGGCGTGGGTGAAGAGATGGAAGATGGCCGCGGTCACGGCGAAACCGACGAGGGCGTGTTCGCCAACGGCCAAGGTGGCGCTGCCCCGCGCCATGAACATGTAACCGAGCTGACTTATTGTCGAATAGGCAAGCACGCGTTTGAGATCGTTTTGCGTCAGGGCGATGAGCACCGCCAAAAGCGCCGTAAAACCGCCGATGACGGCAACCGTTGCCTGGGCATCCGGTGCGTGGATGAAAATGGGAGTGCAGCGTGCGATCAAGTAAACGCCGGCCGTCACCATGGTGGCGGCATCGATAAAGGCGCTAACGGGGGTGGGGCCTTCCATGGCGTCGGGCAACCAAACGTGCAGTGGGAACTGTGCAGATTTGCCGACAGCGCCGCAAAGCAGCAGCAAGCAAGTGGTGGTGACAATGGTAGGATCGACGCCCGGCATCATGTTGAAAACGGCCGTGTAATCGAAGTGGCCCCGGCAGTGATACCAGATGGACAAAATCCCCAGCAGCAGCCCCACATCTCCCAGTCGCGTCACCAAAAAGGCCTTTCGCGCCGCAGCCGCGGCCGCAGGCTTCTCGAACCAAAAACCGATCAGCAGATAACTGCAAAGCCCGACGCCTTCCCAAAAGGCATAAAGCACGACGAAATTATCTGCCAGAACCAGGCCCGTCATCGAAAACACGAAGAGGGCAAAGATGGCGAAAAATCGTGGGCAGCCAGGATCGCCGTGCATGTAACCGATGGAGTAGATGGCGATCCAGCTGCCCACAAACGTGATCGCCGTGAGCATAATCGCGGTGAGGCCGTCCGCCTGTAATTGAAAAGCCACGTCGGAATGGTCCTGGGTCATCAAGCTGCCGGTGCTCATCCAGCTGTAATAAAATTGAGAGGCGCCGTGAGGTGCATGGCCGCCGACAGCCGCCAGGAGCCAGAGCGACAACACGCAGGCGCCGACGACGCCGCCAATGCAGAACCAGTAGCTCTGTTGTTTCAGATAACGGGGACCTAGGATGGCGGTCAAGATTGCCGCCACCAGGGGAAACGCCGGGATGGCCAGTAATGGCGGATAGGAGAGCGTCTCAAACATGACTGGTCTCCTGGGGGTGGTGCGTCGGCAGGCCACTGACGGGAAGCGTGGGGAAAACTTGCGGTTCAGGCGCCCGCGGCAACGATTCCTCATCCAGCGTCGGGGGTTCGCCCGGTTCGCGAACGTCTTGCCAGAGGCTGACGTCCAGCGAGCGCCGGCTGCGATACACCATCAAGACTAGGGCCAACCCCAGTCCGGCTTCACAAGCCGCTACGGTTAGAATGAACAACGTGAAAACTTGGCCCTGCAAGTTGCCGTGGTAGCGGGCGAAAGCAACCATATTCACAGTCACTCCCTGAAGCATCATCTCCGCGCAGAGGAACATGACAATGAGGTTGCGACGGGCCAGGAAGCCGATCAAGCCCAGAACGAACAGGATCGCCCCCACCACCAAATAGCCATAAAGCTGGTCAACCGAAGTCATCGCTTGCCCTCCGGTCGTCGCGATGCGATCAAGATAGTTCCTATCGTGGCAGTGAGTAGAAGCGTTCCACCGATCTCAACGGCCAACAAATAATCGCTGAACAAGGCGCGCCCGAGATAAGCCACATTGGCTGCGGGCAAGCTGGCTACGCGATCCAGCGTGGCGCCTTTGATCTGGCTGAATTCAGAAACGGGTTCCCGGTGCCCCGCGAAAGGCTCGACCTTGTTCATGCTTTCCGGTCCTTGCAATGCGACCAGAAGAGCGACGAGCAGAAGAAACCCCGTTAGAGTCGCCAGGAACGGTTCTCGCGAGCGCTGGTCCGCGTCCGAAGGCCCTTCTTGTTGTGCAAGCATGATCACAAATATGAAGGTGACGATGATGGCGCCGGCGTAGACGATGATGGTCGCAGCCATCAAGAATGGCGCCGCCTGCAGCAAGAACAGCCCGCAAGTGCTGAGCACTACCAGAGCAAAAGACAGAGCGGCATACACCGGGTTCTTCAGCGTGACCAGGCAGCCCCCGGAGAGCACGGCGATGGTCGAAAAAGCGTAAAAGAGCAACGTTTGCCTGTCGACGGCGCCGCTGCGGAGTAGATTCGCCGCCGTGAGCAGCAAAGCCATGACCAACGCCAGGCCGCCCAACTGCGGGGGCAGCGGACGCGGACGCGGCAACAGCCAATACACCGCCAAGAAGGCGAACGTCAGCGGAATCAACAGTATCCATATGCGTGCGAGCTCGAACGCACCCAGGACCATGGCCAATGCAGGCAGCGGGTTCACGATGGTTGTCCTCGACTCGCCCCGCCAGAGGGCAACGGCTCCGAAGCGATGCCCAGGCGACCGCTCTTGGTCCGGACGGGATCCAGGGCGTCGGCCTTGGTCTGATCGAATACGCTCAAAAGTTTTTCCTTGTCGAACATCATTTCTTCGCGGCTGAAGCCGGTGAGGTCGAAAAGCGATGTCAACTCGATGGCATCGCAGGGGCAAGCTTCCTCACACATGCCGCAATAGATGCAACGGAGTTCGTCGATAACAAAGGTCTCGGGATATTTTTCGCGATCGGGCCAAGGGGAAGGCGCCGCCACAATGTCGATGCAATGAGCCGGGCAGGCGGTCGAACACATATAACAGGCGACGCACTTGACCCGGTCTTCGGTATCTCGATTAAGACGATGGACGCCACGATAGTTGGGAGGGATGGGCGGACGAACTTCGGGAAACTGCATGGTCACGCTCGGCTTGAACATATGCTTGACGGTAGTCTGCAAGCCGGCGAGCACGGCGGGCAAATAGAGCCGTTCGGTCAACCCCATCTTGGGCTCCTCGACCCATACTACATCGCTTGCTGCTATCGGCATCAGCACGACTCCTGGTTGTTCGCACGGCGGGCATCAAGCCTGCCGCTCGTTCGAGCTGCGCTCGATTAGAGGCAACTCACCGCGCCGATACCTCGGCAATCGGATGGCCTGAGACGCCTACCACAGCTCGCTTGGGCTGCTCCGGCCAGAAGCCGGCCAGGAAAGCGAAGCCGACCAACAGAATCAGTGAAATCGGCAGCATGACCCACTCGCTCCAGCCAAACTGCTTCACACAGGCAACGGCCACGAAATTCAATAACGACAGCGGCATCATCACGCGCCAGGCCAGGCCCATGAGCTGGTCGAAACGGAAGCGCGGAATCGTCCAGCGGATCAACATGTACAGGATAATGAATCCGAACATTTTGGCCGCGAACACCACTAGCTTCAGGATCGTGGCCAGAATCCCCGTTTGACTCGCCTCGGCAATCCAGGGGAATTGCCAGCCGCCCAGGAAAAGTATGGTGAGCAGAAAACTGGTGGTAATTACGTGCGTATATTCGGCCAGGAAAAAGAGACCAAACTTAAGGGCAGTATACTCCGTGTGATAGCCGCCCACTAATTCTTGTTCTGCTTCCGCAAGATCGAACGGCACCCGATTGCATTCGGCCAACACGCTGGTGAGGAAAAGCACAAATGCCAGCGGCTGATACCAAAGGTTCCAGCCAAGAAAGCCGTGGGCGGCTTGGCGGCCAATGATGTGCTCTAGGTTCAGTGACCCGGTCACCAGCACAATGCCCAGGATGCTCATCCCCATGGGAATTTCATAGCTGATGAGCTGAGCACTGGAACGGATCGCTCCCAGAAAGCTGTATTTGTTGTTGGAGGCCCAGCCGCCCAACACGATCCCATACACGTTCAAGCTGCTGACGGCGAAAATGAACACAATACCGATGTCGATGCCGGGTGCGATGACGAATTCATAGGCGCCGGGATTGCCGTGGCCCGCAACATAAGTGGCGCCAAAGGGCACCACTGCGAACGCGAGCAGTGCGGTTGAAACGGAAACCGCCGGGGCCATCAGGAACAAAAACTTGTCCACATGGTCGGGAATGATGTCTTCTTTGAGCAGGAATTTCAGGCCGTCGGCAATCGGCTGCAATAAGCCGTAGGGACCGACGCGATTAGGCCCGATGCGATCCTGCATCCAGGCGCACACTTTGCGCTCGACCATGATGAGATAGGCGCAGGTTCCCTGGAGCGCGCCCATGACCACGACAATGGTGATGACCGTATATAGCAGATTGAATTCAGGCATCCACCGGTCCTTTGAGCGCTTCCAGAAACAGGCCATCTACGCCGACGTCGTTCTCGAAAGGAGCGAATGCCGGGATGGTTCCAGCCATCTCCTTGCGGATACTGGGAGCGTGAACTAAGCCGCGACGTTCGAGCAATTCGAGAAAAACCTGACCATCGGTCTTCATGTTCTGAGGCGGCCGCACGGCCCAGGGGAACGTCTGAGCCAGGCCGGCGTGATTGACGAATGCGCCTTCCTTTTCCGAAAAGGCCGAAGCCGGCACGATAAATTTAGCCAGGGCGCTAGCCGATGAGCCGAACATGTCTTGCACAATCAACAGCGGGATGGATCCTAGTGCCTTGGCCTGATCGTTATTGATCCAGGGTTCAGGCAGAGGCGGATAACCACCGGCCAGATAGAGCGCCTTGATCTTGCCTTGTCGAGCGGCTTCCAAGATACCTTCAAATGGAACCAGACTACCCTGAAAGTGCTTTAATACCGCAGCGACGCCTTTGCGATTGGGGCACTTTTCCGCCCGAATCGTAAAGCGCACCGGCTGCACTGACCGGCCACGGCTATCTTTGGGGTAGGTATCGTCAGCGCCCACAACGGGAACTGGTCCTAGCGCCAGTTGAGCAGCCGGCGACAATTTCTTGATATAGCTAGCCAGCAAGAAGGCTTCTTCACAGGTAAGGAACGGACTCAGCACCGCGGCCAGCACCGAACCATCTTTGGCGGCTGCTTCCCTCAATTCACGGCGGATTTCGGGAAGCACCGCTTCATAACTGGAGGGCGCCAACTTGCCTTGCGGTTTGGAAGCTGGCTGTTTCAGCCGGTCTTGCGAATTCACATAGTGGTAGCCATAGCGGCCTTCATCGCAGATGAAATGGCCCTGCGCTTGCACATTCACGCGTGGCCTCAAGCGATAAACGATGTCCTTATTATGATCGACGTTGATGCTGCAACCGGTGCTACAACCTGCGCACACACCCGATTTCGTCTTCAAAAACCAAACGCGTTGTTTGTAGAGGAAGTCTTTGCTACACAGGGCGCCTACCGGGCACAAATCAACCACATTGCCGGCCAGTTTGTTTTCGAGCGGTTCGCCGGGAAAGACGTCGATCTCGGAATGATTACCCCGATTGATGACTTGCAGTTCTGCCGTGCCCGACACTTCGCGTGTGAAGCGCACACAGCGCGAACACATGATGCAGCGGTCGGTGAACAGCGAGATCTTGTCGCTGATGCCGGGCTTGTTGGGAGGCGTGTTCTTTTCGTCGATCATCCGGCTTTCGGAACGACCATAGCGGTAACTGAAATCTTGCAGACCACATTCGCCTGCCTTGTCGCAAACCGGACAATCGAGCGGGTGATTGATGAGCAGCGATTCCAAAGTTCCCGCCTGGGCGTCTTGGCCTTTTCACTGTTGGTAACGATTACGGTGCCGTCCTTGGCCGGCGTTTGACAGCCCGGAACCACCTTGGGTTGCATCGCCACCGAACCATCGGGCTTACGATCGCCGACTTCGACCAGGCACATGCGGCAGCTTGCCACCACCGTGAGCTCGGGATGCCAACAATAATGGGGGATGAACACGCCACCCTTCAGCGCCGCCTGAATGACGTTGAGTTTTTCGTTGCCAATATCAACCGGATTATTGTTGACGTAAACGACCGCCATGCTTGCTCTCATTAAGTTGCGAACAGTCCGGCACGCGGTGGCCGGAGGGCATCCCTCTCGTTTAACCCAGGAGCCAACGGCGACGGCTGACTCCACGCTCCTCATCACCTCATTGATTCAACTCTCGTCTAAACCATACGCTCTCTCGTGTACCAGTCAGTTCATCAAAAACAGAAGGCCTCGCGGGTGCCTGACAGCCGTCGCCGTTGGCTCCGGGTTAAACGACAGTTCCGCATGGGCTCCTTAACGACTTTTCAGGGCCGTCTGGAACTCCTGGGCGCCCATCATTTGAATGTGGCCATCACCAAACAGGACCAACCTCGTGCCATCGGTATAGGGATCGGTTTCGTATCCCAGAACAACGCTGGAGGAAAGAGGCGCATTCATCTTGAGAGTCAACAAACCGTCTTCGAGTGCCTTCGCTTCCTGATGCTCGTCGCGTTTTATGTAGGCCAGGAAATCTTCCAGCTTTGCGGGCGAACGACCGTTTTCGGCGTTGTACTGAGTATAAGACAGGCCAATGTTGTGCAAGTAACCCTTTGCTTTCGCCGAATCAATTCCACGGCGGACAGCCATTGCCGCGGAGTTACCACCTCCCGCAGCTACGCTGGCTCTCTTTTCCTCGCGACTCAAAGGCGGCAGTTGCGATATCGGCACTTCCTTGTGAGGCCTACCCTGGCCGGCAACCGGCTCGCCCGCGGGCTTTTTGTGGCAACCAAGGCAACACAAAACTCCCAGCATCAAGACAACAGTGAATGCATGTCTCATGACCGGTTACCTCATCCCGCTTCACGCTGCAAATAAATAATGGGCCCGGCACCCGTCCTGATGAGCTGGTCCCCATTATTCTTAATGAGCCCCCACCAACTGGGCGGTCGCGGTCTTGCGGCCGCTGCGAATGTACTCCTCGAACTCGGGGCGGAATTTCTGAATCGCGTTTTTGACGGGCCAGCCGGCGCCGTCTGCCAAGCCGCAGATAGTTGTGCCCGGCATCATGCCCATCGAGTTGCCGACTTCTTTAAGAATGTCAAGGTCTTCCAGCCGGCCGAGGCCGCGCCGGATGCGCTCGAACATTTTGAGCATCCACCCCGTCCCCTCGCGGCATGGAGTACATTGACCGCATGACTCGTGAGCGAAAAAGCGACAGGAGTTGTATACGACATCGACGATGCTGGTCTGATCGTCGATAACGATGACGGCTGCGGTGCCCAGTCCCATGCAGCCGACTCGGCCTGGGCCGCTGAAATCGAGCGGCGTGTCGAATTCGGCTTCGGTCATGAAACCCATGCTCAGGCCGCCCGGAATACAGGCTTTGGCCTTGCGCCCTTCCAGACACCGCCGCCGTATTTGTCAACCAGCTCACGAACCGTCACGCCCAAGGGCAGTTCCACACAGCCGGGTTTGTTGACGTGGCCGCTGATGCAGTAAAGCTTAGGGCCAAAACTGCCCGGATCGCGCGGGTTCTTGGGATCGGGCGGCACTCCGATCGATTTGAACCAGTCGGCCCCGCGATCGACGATGTGGGTGACGCACGCCAGCGTTTCAATGTTGTTGACAACCGTCGGCTTGCGGAAAGCGCCTTCAATAGCCGGGAACGGCGGTTTGATGCGCGGCCAGCGCGCTTGCCTTCCAGGCTCTCGATCAAACCCGTTTCTTCGCCGCAAATGTAGGCCCCGGCCCCGCGGTGCATGTAGACGTCGAGATGGAAATCTTTGCCGAGAATATTGCGGCCCAGCAGATTGGCGGCATAAGCCTCATCAATGGCGGTCTGCATGGCGGCGATAGCAAGTGCCATATTCGTAATCGCAGGTAGAAATAAGCAATCGAGGCCCGCGTCGCATAACAAGCGAGGATGATGCCTTCCAAAACTTGATGCGGGTCTTCTTCGATCAAGATGCGATTGTTGAAGGTGCCGGGTTCGCTTTCGTCGCCGTTGACGCACAGGTAGATCGGCCCCGGATGGTCTTTGGGCAGAAACGTCCACTTCATGCCGCAGGGGAAGCCCGCGCCGCCGCGGCCGCGCAAACCGGAAGCCTTGACGGCGTCGACGACCTGAGCCGGCGTCATCTCGTTGAGGGCCTTGGCCAGCGCCCGGTAGCCGCCGTCGGCCCGATAAGCTTCGAGCGCGGGGCTATTGGGTTTGCCGACACGGCGCAACAGAGACCGGTTCGATAACGTTCCGCCGATCACTACTTCCTCAAGCGCCTCCGCAATCAGGCCATCGATCTTTGTCGGGCGTCACGTTCATGCGGTGCTCATCGTCGACCAACACGCAGGGCGTCCTTCGCAGGCGCCGATGCACTCGGCGAACTCCAGCGTGATCTTGCCGTCCGCGGTCGTGCCGCCCGGATGAACGCCAAGCTTCTCGGCAAAGCCTGCAAAAGCTCATCGCCGCCGCGCAGCATGCAGGGCAAACTGCGACAAACCCAAAGCCGGATCTTGCCCAGCGGATCCTTTTCGCCGCGGAAAATGCCATAAAAGCTGGCTCGTGTCGTTGACTTCGGCCGGGATGAGATCCAGAGGTCGGCTATTTCGCGCATCGCAGGCGAGCGGACACGCAACGCGCTTCGTCCTGCACCATGTGCAGGGCCGGCAACGTCACCGCCTGCTTGCTCGGATAACGCGGCAAGTCAACGCCTCGATCTTCTGTCGCATGTCGTCGCTAAGCGTGCTCATCGGTCCAACTCGGCGGCAATGATGTTCAAGCTGCCCAGCACGGCGACCAAATCGCTGAATCTGATGTCCCACCATCAGCTGCGGAAAAATCGCGAAATGGATGAACGACGGCGGCCGCGTCCGGGCCCGGTAGGCTTTTTCGGTGCCGTCGGAAACGATATAGAAACCCAGCTCGCCGTTCGGCGATTCGGTGGCGCCGTAGACTTCATCGACCGGCGCCTTGAAGCTGCCGATTGGGCATCACCAGCTCGAAATGCTGGATCAGCTCTTCGATGCTGCGATAGGTGGACACCTGGTCGGGCAACACCACCTTGGAGCCCGAATCGACATTAACCGGGCCCGCTCGGCAAGTTCTCGATGGCCTGATGGATGATCTTGATGCTCTCGCAGCATCTCCTCCATGCGGACGAGGTATCGAGCAAAGCAGTCGCCCTCGGTGGCGCAGACGACCTTGAAATCCAGGTCCTTGTAAGCCAGGTAAGGCTCGTCCTTGCGCAGGTCGCGGACCACGCCGCTGGCCCGCGCCATAGGACCGGTAACGCTCCAGATTGATGGCGTCTTCCTTGGACAGACGCCGATGCCCTTCATGCGATCGATGAAGATGCGGTTGCGGTTGAGCAGCCGGCCATGTCGGTGTGCGTCTTACGGAAACCCTTGACGAAATCGCGGATCTTGCTGAACGAATTCATCGTCCACGTCGTACATCAAGCCGCCGACGCGCGTGTAGCTGGGGTGGTAGCGCTGGCCCGAGGCGACTCGCAGATGTCGTAGATCAGCTCGCGCTGGTAGAAGGCGTAGAAGAAAGCGGTGAAGGCGCCGAGGTCGAGGGCCGCCGCGCCGACGCACAGCATGTGATCGTGGATGCGCATCAGCTCGGCGAAAATCGTGCGGATGTACTTGCAGCGCGGCGTCAGCTCGATGCCCAGCAGCTTTTCGACCGACGTGGTGCCAGGCAGATCTCGTTGGACACCGGCGAGATGTAATTCATCCGGTCGACGATGGTGACGTACTGGTTGTAGTCGAGATCTTCGCCGAGCTTTTCGAAGCCGCTGTGCAGGTAGCCGATGTCGGGCACGGCCTTGACGACGGTTTCGCCGTCCAGAGTGAGGATGAGGCGCAAGCGTGGTGTGCGTGGCCGGATGCTGCGGGCCGAAATTGAGCGTCCAGAGGTATTCCTGGTCGGCGCTTCGGGGGAAGCCGGCTTCGACCAGCTCCAGCGGCATGGACAATCCTCCGATCACGCATATATGGTCTGCCACGTTGGACAGGCAGCGTGCGCTGTCCCCAGCATGCAATGGACGGCATGCTGCCTGTCCTACGCGGCAATCAGCTCTACCCTTCCGCTCGCGTCAATCACGGGAAATTGTGGCGTTCGCCTCGGCCGCGCAGCGGATAGTCCTTCCGCAGAGGAAAGGCCGTGTACTCCGTCGGCATCAGAATGCGGCGCAAGTCGGGATGGCCCTCGAAGACGATGCCGTACATGTCGTAGACCTCGCGCTCCATCCAGTCGGCCCCCTTCCACAGAGCGGATACGCCGACGGCAGCGTCAGGTCCGGCTCGTTCAGGAACGTCTTGACGTAGACGCGCTCGCCGGTCGTCGTGTTGAGCAAGGCATAGATGACGCCGAAGCGATCCTTGGCGCCGGGATAGTTCAGGTAATCGGCGGCGGTCACATCGGCTAGCATGTCGAAGCCGAGCTTGCTTTGAAGTATTCCAGACAGGGCAAACACGCTCGGGCGCGACGATGCAGGCGCCGGTTGTCGCGAAACGGCGAGATGGTGAAGGCGTCGGCGCCGAGTTTCTTCTTAGCTTGCGACCAGAGTCTCGAACGGCATGTCCGATGGCCTCCTCGAGCTTCATGGCCTCTCAGTCGCGTGGCCGTGGTGAAATCGCCCGGCGCCACGACAGTATCGCTTGGCGGGCCGATATCCGGCAGGACATTGCGGGCGCTTCGGAGCTGATCGCGCTTGGCGAACTCCGCGCCGTTCAGCGTGCCGGTCTTCTTGATCTTCTCCTGCAAATCCATGACCGACTTGCATCATCTGCTCCGGCCGCGGCGGACAACCGGGCACGTAAATGTCGACCGGCATGAAGCGATCGATGCCCTGCACGACCGCATAGGTGTCGAAGACGCCGCCGCTGGAGGCGCAGGCGCCCATCGAGATGCACCACTTCGGCTCCGGCATCTGCAGCCAGATGCGCTGCAGCACCGGCAACATCTTCATGACGACCCGGCCGGCGACGATCATCAGGTCGCACTGCCGCGGGCTGAAACGCATGGCCTCGGCGCCGAAGCGGGCGATGTCGTGCCGCGAGGCGCCGGTCGCCATCAGCTCGATGCCGCAACAGGCCGTGGCGAACGGCATCGGCCACAGACTGTTCTTGCCGCACCCAGTTGGCCAGCTGGTCGAGCTCGGTCAAGCAGCACGCCATCGGGCAGGTCTACCGCCATCGGAACACCCCCTTCCGCCAGGCGTAGACGTAGGCCACGACCAGCGTGGCCAGGAAGACGAGGACTTCGCCAGAAGACGACACTGCGAAGCTCGCCGGGAGCAGCGGCTGCCGCTCGCGATAGGCGACCACCGCCCACGGATAAAGGAACAGCAGTTCGACGTCGAAGACCAGGAACAGGATGGCGATCAGGTAGAACTTGACGTCGAAATGCTGGCGGGCGTCGCCGATGGGGTCCATGCCCGATTCGTAGGGCATCAGCTTGACCTGGGTCGGCCTGTGGGGACCTAACGTG
>CAVVHZ010000072.1:0-32844 GCA_963748025.1 uncultured Gemmataceae bacterium | reverse complement strand
CTTTAACTCCACGAGGCACGCCATGCTCGTTGAAGCACAACTCACCATCAACGGATCCAAGGAGGCGGTCTGGGCCGCAATCAGCGACATCGAGAACGCTGCGAAAATCATGAGCGGAATCGAAAAGATTGAGGTTGTCGAAAAGCCGGCGAACGGGCTCGTAGGACTGAGGTGGCGCGAGACTCGCATGTTCTTCGGCAAGCCGGCTACCGTGGAAAAGTGGATCACGGAAGCTGCGGAGAACGCGTTCTACACGGCCAGAGCCGAAGATGGTGGATTCAAATTCTTAACCACCATACGGATTTCAGATAGCGGTAACGGCAGCATTACGTTGACGAGTTCGCATGATTCCCAGCCACAAACTATCGGCGCAAGATTCATGTCGATCCCAATGGCGTTGTTCTTCAGGGGCATGATGACAAGGCTCATCAAGCAAGATCTGGACGATATCAAGGCCGCGGTTGAACAGCACTGAGCGATCAGGCGAGCCGGGAGTGTCAGCGACCGGAGAACTTGGCCCTAGCAAGCACGTATGTACTCCAGTCGCTGACGCTCCTGGCTCGCCATTTAGAGCCGCAAGTACAACTTGTGACGATCCAGGTAGCGAACGAACAGCAGCATGATCGCAAGAAAAAGCGCCAGGCCGAGCAGGCACCACCACCAGGGCGAGTCGTCGGGCATCAGGGCGTGAATCGTCCGCTCGACCGGATAGTGGAGGAGATACGCGACCAGCGCATTTTGTCCCAGCATACGAAAGGTGTCGCTTCGCCAACCGCCCAGGTCGCAGGCCAGGACGAAGCCGCCGTAGAGGGCGAAGGCAAAGCCGGTGGCGAACAGAATGAAGCTTGGGGTGACAAGTCGCTTATCCATCGTCCAGTAGCTGAGAGGCCGAATCTCCGGAGGTGGAGGCGCGACGAACGGCGGGTCCGCCAGGAAACTCGTCAGCGGGCGGGAGCCGATGCGCTCAAACGGCGGCATCACGGGCGACAGCGGCGACGCCGGAGCAGGTTGGCCCGGGACCGCTTCATACAGCATGGCCAGACACGACAGGCCGTATCCACAGGCCATCAACGCCACGCCGACACCGACCAACCGGCGAACGTGAGGGCCCCCTGATCCAGTCCCGCTGACGATGTCGTAAGCGAAGGTACCGCCCAGAAGCGGCACCGACCACATGAGTAGGCCGAAGAAGCCGCCGTCCCACGCTCGCGTCCCGGCCGCGCCCAGTACGCGTCCAGCCAGTTCGGCCGGCCGTAGACGAATTCGTAGTTGAAGGCGTAGGACAGAGCGGCGTGACCCGCGAGGAAGGCTGCGATCGTCAGAAGGCGGGCCCCGGCCGAGGCCGCGGCGACGGGCAGACACACGAGCTGCACGGCGCCGATGATGGCCAGCACGTTCCACAGGTCGGCCTTGAGCAGCTTGGCCAAGAACTCCCGGCCGACGGCCCCGGTCAGTTGATCCCAGTTCGGCGCGAGCGGATCCAGGCCGGCCAAGGTGAGCGAGAGCAAGATCAGCGCCAGGCTGCGGAAGATGGCGTGACGGTAGGCGGCGGACCGGCCGTTGCGGGTGGTGCGCCGGAGGAGCGTCAGGCGGTAAGAGAATCCGGCGGCGAACAAAAATGCCGGCATGATCGAGTCGGCAAAACTGAAGTACGTGTTGTTATGCTTCAGGATGGAGTGGATGACGGTGAACCCGGACAGGAAGTTGACGAACCACATCCCCGCGACGCAATAGCCCCGGAACTGGTCCATCGAGGCGATGCGCCCGCCCGCCTCCGCCAGACCGCGCTCCCCTTGGTCGCCCATTGTCCGCCTCCAAATTGCCGGCACCCGATACAGGTTACCCGCGGCATCCTAATTCAACGTGCGTGAATCTGCAGCATGAATTGCGACAAGTCGTGAGCGGCGCTTGGCCCAACGCCGGTAGGATTGGATGGTTCGCGAACTCCAGCGCCTGAAAATGCGCCAGCTTCGTACTTGTGGAGGATTTGCAAAATGTCCCGAAACTTTGTGGGCATGCAGGTTTTCACTCTTTGCCTGGCGACCATTGCCTATGCTTACGGACAGTCCAAGGACTTATCCAAAGACGCGCAAGCAGTTCAGGGTCTTTGGGTGGGATCCTATGGCGGCGGTCAGAGAGATGGAGTCACTTATCAGCCTGCGATTGCAGAAGTGTTCATTCAGGGCGATCATATCGAAGTGTACGGCTATCCGAGCACCGTCGCAGGGACATTTCGTCTCGATCCCAAGGCCAAGCAGATGAATATCACTGCTTCCGACCCCTCAGGTGGCAAAAGCACAGCGAAGACTCTTTCCTATGACTACGAAGTGAAAGGCGACCAGCTGACCATTACTGTTAGCGGCAAACCGTCGATTGCCTTCCACAGGCGCGACGCCTTGCAAGACCCGAAAGCCAACGTTCAGGTGGACCTGGTGACGGCGGAGGGAATCAATAAGGCAGGAGACCTGCTTGTGAGCGAATTCTCCGAGCTAGAAGCCGGCCGAGTCCGTGCAACCTATTTCGAACCGCGAAAACGATCTCTCAAAACCCAAAAGGCGACGGTGCTGGTTGTGCAGAAAACCGGCTGCAAGAAAATCAGTCTGGAAGAAGCTGGCAGCATGATTCGCCGACCGATGCCCGTGGTGATTACGTATCGTCAGGACGACCGCCGACCGTCCGATCAGTCGTACCACCTGTGGAAGGAAATGGGACCGGCCGCGCCCGACGGCGAGGCTGTGGGCCGGACATTTTGCGGAGTCTTACAACCGGGTACATTGATTTTTGTCCTGTCCGCAAAGGAGAATGTGCCGATGCCATGAGTAGCATCAATGGCGAGCCGGGAGCGTCAGTCAGCGACCGGAGTACACAAATGCTTGATAGGCCCAGTTCTCCGGTCACTAACGTTCCCGGCTCGCCTGTCAGGGGCCCAGTTCTCCGGTCACTAACGTTCCCGGCTCGCCTGTCAGGGGCCCAGTTCTCCGGTCACTAGCGTTCCCGGCTCGCCTATCAGAAGTATGCTGCGGCGCTCAGCTCATTTGCGGCATCGGGAACCGCTCGCCGATCCACGTCTGCCAGGTCGATTCATCGCAGCTCGATAGCGGCCTTGGCCTTGTCGCCATAGAGATAGACACTCAAACACACCATCACCATTCCGCCGCAAGAGAATGCACCGGCGTAGGCCGACCCGGGCGCGGGCGTGTCAAGGCGAAGCAGCACAGTGTTGGAGTGCATGCCTTTTCCCAGCGTGTCCACCACGCCGGCCATGTCGCGGCACGCCGTCGGGAGTGCTCCACTTCTGGCCTTCGGCTACCTTCAGGAGACCCAGAGCCCCGCCCGCGTTCTCCCACGCCTTCGTCTCCGAATCATTGGAGAAAGCGACGAAATGCATTGCCGAACAGGCCATGCCCTTGAACTTCTCGAGATACAGCCGCAGGATGCGGAAGTAGGCCGGCCAGCCCTGCTCCGGGCCGTCGAGCTGATTGTCCCAGTCGTCGGTACTGGCAAACAAGCTATGCACCACGCGGACCACGCACATCCCACCCGCGCGCGCTTCGATGATCCACTCGGTCGCCACTGTCGGCGAGCCGGCGTGCCCATGCTTCCCTCGGCTACGAACATCCTCGACGCATCCCACGTTGTAATCGTGGCGGGGCTATCCATGCCTGGCCCGAAGGTGGTCACCACTTGTCCCCCCTCGCCTCCTCGCTCCGGGTGGGGACGAACCACGACGAAATACCCGGCCCGGTGGCGATGGCCTGCCAGACTTCCTCCGGCGTGCCGGGGACCTCGACTTCGACCTGGATTGAACGGCGTCCGGAGGCTTCTTTCTTCACGCTCATGATGGCTCCTTGGGATCGGATTTCTGCGGCAGAGGATGCGCCACGACCACCAGGCGATGCGCGCGGCCGCCGGGGGCGGATTCATCGTGATACTTCGAAACGAGTTTCGCGATGGCTTCGGTGAGTTCGTGGCTGAAAGCCGCCCGGTCCGTCGCCGACCGGAAGCGAACCTCGGTATCCACCGCCAGGGTCGCCAGGCGTTTGCCCGCCTCGTTCGCACGACGAACGAGGCCGCCCACCTCGCGGACGACCCGTGCGCCCAGGGCGATGAGATAGCTCGCGGACAGCCGATCGGTTTCCCGACTCGGATCGGCAGCGACCGGACCCATGGCGCTCGGCGAAACGACGTAGGAAGCGGCCGTCGCCACGAGCAGCCGTTCCGTCAACCCGCCCCACTTGCGTTCCTTGGCCAGCCGCACCAGCCCGTGCGCCTCCAGCGCGTGGAGATGGTAGTTGACCTTCTGCCGAGCCAGGCCGACCAGCTTGGCCAGCGTCGCCGCCGAAGCGGGCGCGGCCATCTCGGAGAGGAGACGGCTCCGCATCGGCTCCAGGGCCACCGTCGCCGTCGCCGGATCATCGATGACTTGGATGTCGAGCATGAGGAGATGGTAGCATTGACAACTATTGTTGTCAATCATGGATCAAGGCTTTTTCTGCCGAATTCGCAGAGAAAGTAGTGTGCCGCAGAATGGAGAACCGCGAGGCAATTCGAACCAGGTCAATGATGGATGAATAGAATCAGGTAAAATCTCGCCGTCTGAACCGATGTCGAGATGGACCGCGGACGCGGTCAAGCTGGCATGAAACGATCGACATGAAACTAGATGCCTCCGTAACGATCCGCGACCGGATCGATGATCTCTACCGCTCCGACTCGCGTCGCGTGTTTGCTTCACTCGTCCGATTGCTGAAGGATTTTGATCTGGCGGACGATGCCATGCACGAGGCGTTCGCAGCCGCCGTGGAGATTTGGCAACGAGATGGGGTGCCGGCAAATCCGAGAGCGTGGTTGATCTCCACTGGAAAATTCAAGGCGATCAATGCGTTCGTCGGCAAGGCCGCCTGAAGGAACTTGAGCCTGAAATCGCTTCGCGAGTAGACGAAGTGGCCGATGAAAATGCGGCCCGGGCCGCCACGGAGATCGAAGACGATCGATTGCGTCTGATCTTCACCTGTTGTCATCCCGCCATCGACCCAAAGCTGCAGGTGCCGCTGACGCTTCGCGAGGTCTGCGGACTGACGACCGAGGAGATCGCCCACGCGTTCTTGACTACCAAGGCAACGATGGCCCAGCGAATCGTACGCGGCAAGGCGAAGATTCGTGATGAACAAATTCCCTATGTGGTTCCGTCTCTGGGGGACCTGCCCGAACGGCTGGACGCGGTACTTTCCGCCATCTATTTGGTGTTCAACGAAGGATATGCGGCCTCGCAGGGCGGTTCGCTCTTACGGGTTGATTTAACAGCCGAGGCCATTCGGCTGGGCCGGTTACTTCTCGAGTTGCTTCCCGATCCGGAGGCCAAGGGGCTGCTGGCCTTGATGCTGCTCCACGAATCGCGCAGGCAAGCACGTGTTTCCCAAGACGGTGAAATCATTCTGCTTGAAGAGCAAGACCGCTCCCGTTGGGACTATCAAATGATTTCCGAGGGCACGGCACTGGTGGAGCAAGCCCTTCGGTCGCGTCGGTTTGGTGCGTACACGCTCCAGGCTGCCATTTCGGCAATTCATGCCCAGGCCGGCACCGCCGCCCAGACGGACTGGAATCAGATTGTCGTGCTTTACTCCGCACTGCTAGGCATCGATTCATCGCCGGTCGTCGAACTCAATCGGGCCGTCGCGGTAGCGATGCGGGACGGACCGGAAGCGGGGCTGGTCCTGATCGATGCGATTCTGAATCGCGGGGACTTGGTGGACTATCACCGTGCCCACGCGGCCCGAGCGGAGCTGTGCCGGCACTCCGGAAAAATGTCCGACGCGAAGAACTCGTATGAGCGAGCATTATCGTTGGCCCGGCAGGAACCCGAGCGGCGATTTTTGACCCGGCGACTGTCCGAAATCTAATTCTCGCCCGCAATTTGTTCTGCGAAATGTGAAGGCAAAAGATTTCTGGCGAAATTTTGGAGACCGTTGTCGATTGTGCGAGTTTCTCGTTTGACTACTGTGTGAAAGTCGGAAAATGACCGACTTCAATCGCATCCCCATCCACCAAGTTCAGGAGTTCCGTCATGAAAGTCATGGTGATCATCAAAGCGACAAAGGCGTCAGAAGCGGGCGACATGGGGCCCCCGAAATGTTCGCGGCCATGGACAAGTTCATCGAAGAATTGATCAATGCGGGAATCATGCTCGATGGTACGGGACTGACGCCAAGTTCTCGCGGCGCCCGTGTTCGGTTCTCCGGCTCAAATCGCACCGTCACCGACGGGCCATTCGCTGAGACGACGGAAATCATCGCCGGGTTCATGATCTGGAAGGTCTCTTCACTACAAGAAGCGATTGACTGGGTGAAGAAATGCCCGAACCGATGATCGAAGACTCCGACGTCGAAATTCGTCCGCTAATGGAACCGGAGGACTTTGCCGGGCTGGTCACCCCCGAGCGGCTGGAGGAAGTTAAAGAACTGGAAGCCCGCTCGGGGGATCGTGACGGTTACGGCTTGGCCCGTTTTAAATAATGAATAAGAGCTTCGCAGCGTGAAGGCCGAGCAAATCCAGCAGGGCAGTCCTTGAACGGAGAGTCGCATGAAATACGTCTGTTTAGGGTTCTACGACGAGGCGGCGTTTGCTCAGATTCCGCAGGCAGACGCGCAGACAATGATGGAGGAATGCTTTGCCTACGACGATGTACTTCGGCGAGGCGGGCATTTCCTGGGGGAGAAGCCGCTCGATTCCGCCCGTAACGCGGTCACGCTGAGGATGAAGGATGGCGAGGTCCAAGTCACCGATGGTCCGTATGTGGAGACCAAGGAATCGCTCGGCGGCATTCTGCTGCTGGAAGCCCGCGACCTGAACCACGCCATCGCGCTGATGTCGAAACACCCCGCGCTGAGGATGGGGAACGCATTCGAGATCCGGCCGGCGAATGAAGCGATGAACCGCCTGGTCGCCGAGCGGAGCGCGGCGGTAGCTAAAGAGGCATGAGCGAACGGAGCTCCACTCCTTCCCATTCCATGCGCTCCTCAGAGCGTGATTGACTCGTTCACGAATTACCGGCTCACCCTGCGGTCACTCGCAGGGTCTTCAGGGCTCCGCTCCAGGCAAGGAGTTGGTCGAGCATCTGATTAACGGATTTCTCATCGTGCGCAGGCCGGCTTGAACTTTGTGTAGTTCTCGAAGTCGGAGAACAGCGAGAGTGCGTTACCTGATTGCGGACCGCGACTATTCGGTGAAGAAAATGCCGTAGAAAGCCCTGCGGAACTGCCAGAAAACCACGAACCAGAGAACGGTTACCACGAGACCAGGCACAATCCCGCCCGGATCCATCAGCGCATGGAAAAGCAGAATGTTGACAATGATTGGCCCAACGATTGTCAATGCCAATGGAACGGTTCGTCGAAAGAGAAACAACACCCCCGCGATCAGTTGCAGTCCAAGAACAAACTCCAAGTAGTGTGACGCAAACATGACCGTGAAATATTGGCCGGCCATCCCGGATGGCGGCGGCGGCGGCGGGATAAAATGCAGAAAACCGTTCGAACCGAAGACGATGAAAACGAGCGCGAGCAAATAGCGCGCGATGGTGGATGCGATCTTCATAATGCACTCCTTCTTGGCCTGCGTTCTTTAGGTAATGATACTGGTGCGCCGGTGGATTTAAGTTGCCTTTACCGGGAAATTCACTCGGGCCCACGCCGAGAACTTGGTTGGTTGCCGGCCGGCTATTTTGTTGGCGAGCGCAATTTGATCGGACGAATCCGAACCCAGGTAGGTATGCGCTTGCCAGTAACTGAACATCTCGGCAATTTCGTTTGCCCCAGGAAAGGAGCCCGCGAAATTCTCCTTGGGGATCTGCTTGTAAGAAAGGTTGTGCCCCTGTCGATTCAGGGTCTCAACGATTTCGTTGAAGCTTAGAAAATCACCGACGAGTGGCAGATACTCGCCATTGCCTGCCTCATCTGGGTGTGCGAATGCTCCAGCAACGATGTTGCCTAGTTCGCGAATGTCGCCCATGTGAAGGCAACGCACACTCGGGATCAAGCGGAAGAGCCCAGCCCACGGATCCGTCTGCCTGCTTTTGCGGACCGAGAGAGCCCATAAAATTCTGGTAGTAGCCGGGCGCGATGACGAAGGTATGATGCGGGAACCCTGCTTCCTTCACAATCCGATCAATCTTGGCCTTGCCGGTAAAGTGGGGAACGTCGAACTTGCCGCCGCTGATCGCTTCTACATTGGGCAGCGTGGACCAGACAAAGTGTTTGACACCGGCATCCTTGGCAGCGCGTACCGCCGCGGTTGCCTGCTTGAACTCGTCCGTGCCTGTTTCCCGAAAATTGGTGACCAGAAAAACGCCATCTGCCCCTGCAATGGCAGCATTGAGGGTTTCCGGCCGGTTCAGATCTGCCTGGACGACTTCCTCGGCGAGTTGGCGATGCTTGCCTGGATTGCGGCTCAAAGCGCGGACCTTGAATTGGCCGCTGGCTTGTAGGGCACGCACAACTCCGCTTCCTTGCTGTCCCGTTGCGCCGAACACGGCGATCAGTTTTCGGTCGTTGGGTGACATGTCTGTTCCTTTCTATTCCTTGCCCGTGTGTCGTTCGACGCTTGCCCTCAGAACTTGCCCTGGCAGCGATCCGGCCAGATACAGCCGTCCATGAATGGTATCGGCCAGCTCTATTGAAGTCAATTATATTGATATCAATATAATTGATTGCTGGTATAATGGGGCGATGGGCAACTTGCATGAAGATTGGGCACCTTCCATGAAGAAAGAAGCTCCGACACCGCCGTGCATACCTGGCTGGTGATGATGAAGGCCATGCAAGCCATTACGCGCTATGCCCTGGCAAACCTTGAGGAAACCGGCTTGGGGCTTTCGGATTTCGCCGTCCTTGAGGTCCTGCTTCACAAGGGACCGCTGCCCGTCAATGTGATCGGTCCGAAAGTCAACCTGACGCCTGGTTCGATCAGCGTGGCAGTCGAACGGCTTGTCGCCAAAGGTTTGGTGAGCCGCGCCGAGTCCTCACAGGACAGAAGGGTTCGCATCGTGGCTTTGACCCCCCGCGGAAAATCCGTCATCACGCCCATTTTCCGCGGCACGTCGACGACGATGGAGAAAGTGTTTTCCGGCCTTTCGCGTGACGAAATGCGACAACTCGAACAGCAATTGAAGCGCGATTGGGAAAACAAGCCGAATCGCTATTTGACCAAAGCGTTACCCAGGCTACCTCGGTGAAGAGGGGCGTCTAAGCACAGATGCTTTTCTCGGTTCGGCGTATCATTGTGTACCACCGGCCGCGAACTCAAGCCCCTTAGAAGAAATCCCCAGAGGTTAGCCATGGCGGCGATCGACACCCTGAACCCATTGCAGAGTAAGATTCGCGACTTGGCAACCGCGGGGCTTGGCAAGCACGCCGGAATTGTCGTCGGAATCCTGCGAGGCGGCGAACAGTGGGTGGCTGGGTACGGCACTCTCGACGCGGGGCAGCAACCGCCCGATGAGGATGCCATCTTCGAGATCGGCTCCGTCACCAAAGTGTTCACGACCCTGGTGCTCGCGGAGATGGTCCTGCGCGGCGATGTTGCCCTCGACGACCCAGCGCAAAAATACCTTCCCAGCACCCTTCAGATGCCGAAGTGGCGGGGCCAGGAAATCACGCTCTTCCACTTGGCAACGCATACGTCCTCTCTGCCGCGGCTGCCACGCAACCTGTGGAAGACTGTAAGACCTTCCACGATCGAGAGGCTTCCTGCCGCCCGCCGGCTAGCCAATCCGTATGCCAATTATCAAGTCAGCGACATGTACGAGTTTCTGTCCGGTTATAAGTTGAAGCGTCCGATCGGCAGCCGTGTTGAAATACTCGAACCTCGGCATGGGGCTTTTGGGCCACATCCTCGGACTCGTGGCCGGCAAGAGTTATGAAGAATTGGTCAGCGAACGCATCCTGCGACCGCTCGGGATGAACCACACGTCGATCGCACTCAGCCCCGACCAGCAGGGGCGACTGGCGCCGGGGCACACCTCGAGGGGCAAGGTGACGGCGAATTGGGATATCCCTACCTTAGCCGGCTGCGGCGCATTGCGTTCGACTGCGGGCGACATACTCGGCTTCATGGCGGCGAGCATGAACTGCGCAACCAGTCCCCTCGCCGAGGCGGTGCAGCTCTGTCAGCACCTTTATCCCAAGACTCGCAATGCCCGCGTGTCCGGGAAGGACTACGCCCTTGCTCTGCTTTTCAGCGGACTGGGTGCTTTCGCCCAATGGCACTTCAGGCTGGCTCCCAGCGATCCGAACTTGGTGCTGGCGGTGGGCTGGCCAATATTATTCGCGACTTCGTGGTTGGGACTAGCTCCAGGATTGCTTGCCACGGCAACGACGGTGGCCGGCACCTATTTTCTGCAACACGGCCACAACCTCAGCTTGTGGGTAATTCGGCAGCGTGACCGTGATGATGTTATCATGCGGTTTCGCATTGCGTAGTCCCCGCTTGCGCAATCGGAGGGTCATGCTCGGCTGGCAGTATCAGCGACTCTACCAGCTCGGTGTCGGCATCGACGCGCGAAACGTATGGGCTAGCCTTGCGCGGCGCGTCTTCCTTCCGTTTAAGCGCGGCCCACGTCTCGTTTGGCACAATGGCGGCACCGGGGGATACAGGAGCTTCGTGGGTTTCACTCCCGAAACGGAAGCCGCTGTCGTGGTGCTTGCGAATTCGGCGAAATCGGTTGATTCAGTGGGAGTGGAGATCTTGAAGCTATTGAATCGAGACACGTCGTTAGCGCCCTAACTCGGCCGGTTTTGCGGGCGACTTCGGGCCCGTCGCCCCGGGATTGTCTGGCTGGATTTGCTTGAAGCGAATCAAAGCATTTCGATAAACAGTCCCCCGGGCGTTGGATGCAAAGAATTGAAGGATGCCCCGATGACCATTGGAGGTTTCGAAGGCGAACGTCATCGGAGGGTTCATGCCGCGGGTAAGCAGCAGCGAACGGAATCCCTTATTGGGCTACCAGGCTGCATCAAGGCCCGGCTTTAAGCGCCTGTTGCCGGTGAATTGCCTGGCATTTTTTGGTCGTTCGCTTACCTACAATTCCCGAGTCGGGTAGGTTAGACTTGGTTTCGCTCCCGAAACGCCGGTTTGATCACGCCGCGGCCTGCAGGTTCTGGATTCCCGACATGTACCTCTTCCACGAACTGCTTAGCGATGCATCCTGGGGCACAAGGATTTTGAGCCTGCTCCAGATTGCGCTAACAATCTGGATGGCGGTCGATGCCTATCATCGGCACGTCGAGCCTTTCTGGTACTTCGTCATCGTCCTTTTCCAGCCGATCGGCCCGTGGATTTATTTCTTTGCCATCAAACTGCCCACGATGAGCTTGAGGGGATTCCAGTCGGGTGGCCCGGGCCGGCGACGCAAACTATCCATCGATGAGCTGAGCTACCGGGTCGAAACGGGCGCCTACCGTTGCCAATCGACTCGCCTTGGCCGAACGCCTGATGGACAAAGGCGAGCACGCCCAGGCCATTCCGCACCTCGAAGCGATCCTCGCCTTTGACGCCGATTATGGCATTGCGCTGCATTCGTTGGCCGAATGCAAGTTGGCCACCGGCGCCCCCGAAGAGGCGGCGGGCCTTCTCGATAAGCTGATCCGCCGCGATTATCGCTGGTCGAATTACCGCGCCTGGCGCACCTTGATAGGCGTTCACGGGGCTCGGGGCCAACCGACCGATGCCCTGCAAACTTGCCGGGAGTTCGAGAAGCGTTTGCCCACGCTAGAGAACAAGTGCCTGTTGGCCGAGCATCTTGTCGCCACGGGGAACGCTGAGGAGGCCATTGCCCTGTTCGATCGCGCCTTGGAAGACCTGCATTACGCGACGTTCCGCGAGCGCTGGCGCAACTACCGCTGGCCCCGTGAAGCCCGGCGGATCTTGGCCAAGGTGGAGTAGTGAGCGGTTCGCAATTGCGTAGCGCCTCGAGCCGTGGATGGGATGGCGGGAGCTTGGCAACCTATCAACGGATATCGTCGAGTGTAAGGTAGCCAAATGGCGATGTAGGGGAGTATCGCCCATCGAAGGTCCAACGACATGTTTTGACAATGCCCCCCAATCCCAGGATGGACGGCACCCCGAGTGGCGCACCCACCCGAAACAGGACTGGCCAGTCAAATGGATAGTCCCGAAGCTCCTCAGTCCACCAGACGCGTACGTGTCCAGGTCGAACGCGGACCGCGGAGGGGCCCATGGCGGTCCGCAAAGGAAGTTCAACTTCCGATTCTGGTGGTGGAACTGGGATGTGACGAAGTTGGGCCAACTCGAGGCTGATTATCGAATAGGAAGCACCCGAGTCCACAACAAACGAGAATGGTATCGTCGGTCGCTCGTTGTCGACTTCGAGCCAAAGTTGGACTCGGCACCGTAACCCGATTACGCCAAGTGAATCGGTCCGGTCGACCGAGGTAGGAACCAATACTTGCCGCCAGGTTGGCTGCCGAAGAACGTTCGTGGGCGACATCCTGAATAACTCCTGCTCGCTGGCACTTACCGCAAACCTCAGAATTGTTCGGTGTCCGTAACGACTACTTTCGCTCCTTCCTCCTCAGAAAGCCCACCGAGCAACGCTTCAATCTCGCGATCCCCAGCTGCGAGCACGGCCAATCTGCCTTCTATCGTCAGGTAGCACGCGACAGGCCGACCGCCATAATGAGCCTGCAGGCTGAGCCGATCCATGACCCGCTGCCTGGCTTCAACAGTTGGAGGCGGTTCGCTGTCCTTGAATTGCAATTGCAGGAACTTTTCGACTTCCGGAGCAGCGATCAGCGCGGGCGGAAGAACACGACCGGCGATGACATCCTTAGCGTTCGCAATGATCGTTTCTTTCGTCTCCGAGGAAAGGTCGTCCTCTCTCGCTTGGATGAAGTCACTTGAATTCGACAAACCATCATTTCGGACGAGGTCTTGGGCTTGGCTCTGCGACATGATTTCTCCAGGTGGGCGATGCTGTGCCGGTTGCGGAGTTCTTCAGTGCCGGCCTTCATCCAATTTATCCTAACATCCGCCCGCGGGCATTCAATCCGAGGGCCGTTGAAACGATAGAATTTGCTGGGGACTGACTTTGATGAGGAAGAGCCGATTCCGGCTGAATCATCGTACCTGATTCAGCCCGTGGCCTTTTCGGTTCCCTAGGCTGAGCAGATGCTTCACATGCCCACCCAAAATGCGGTGGGCATGGCACCAAGTGCGAAGCATCAGGCAATTTCTTCGACTACTTGCGGCCGCTCGAGAGCGCCATTCGCCGTACCAGCACTTCCAAAAGATTGCGGCGATGAAGCCTCCTAGCGTGTAACAAAGAATGTCGATGTGGTCAGCGAACGCCCGGTTCTTGAATGCCTCCAGGCTCGGGAGGTAAACCTCGAACAGCCAGGACCAGAGAGATCAGAAGCCGCCTTCCGAAGTCGCGTGGCTTTTTCGGTTTTTCCATGGAAGTTGCCATAGGATTCAAACTCGCGAAACCAAGATCGCCCCGCAGCGGCGGAAGTGCTCGGCCTGCTTCGGATCGTAGAGGGCGCCGCGCAGGTCGACCAGGTAGAAATCGACGCCGTCGATTTTGGCGTCGCGAAGGTCCGCGCCGCAGAGATTGGCTTTGCGGATTTCTTCCGGCGACTTGAATCCTTGCTCCTCGTATTCGTCGGTGTAGAACCCCGTCCGGCTGCCTTCGCAAGCAATGGGACTGCCGACGCGGCCACTGCGAGTCGAACCCAAGTGGAAACTGGCTCCGCGCAAATCGGCTCCGCGCAGGTTGCAGCCGGCCGCGTCAATTTCCGCGAGGCCAGCGTTTTTCAGGCAGGCCTGTTGAAGGTTGACGTCGCGGAGCACGCAGCCCGTCAGGTTGGCGCTCGTGAGAATAGCACCGCTAAACGTACACCCGGTGAGGTCCATATCCTCGAGATCACATCCCGATAGGTTGGCCTTCGTGAAGTTTGCCGCTTCAAAATGAGCCTGGCGGAGCGTCAAACCAGAGAGAACTGCGGTGGTGAAATCGGCCTTGCCGAAGTCGGCATCGGTCAAGTCGTTGTCAATGAACAGAGCCAGTCGCAGATTAGCGCCGCAGAACGAGGCTTCCGTCAGCTTGGCTCCTTCGAACTGCGCTTCCTGCAAGTCGGCGTAATCCAACCAGGCCTTGGTCAGGTCGGCCCCCTGGAACTCACTTCCTTGAGCCTTGATGCCGGTTAAGTCGGCTCTACGAAAATCGCCATTGGTGGCGTCGCACTCCGAAAGCACGGCGCCGACAAGGCTGGCGTCGCTCAAGTTGGCGCCGCGCAGTTGCGTTTTTGACAGATTCGCACGAACCAGCGACGCACGGCGAAGATCTGCCCGGGACAAATCACCGTTGGAGAGTTGAATGTCGGGCCATTCGGGCGCCTGCAAGGCGGGCGCTCGCAACACGGGCACTGTCCCGTCCGCAGGGCGCCAGCCTGACACTGCGTGATGGAGAAGGCTAGCGGCCAGAGCTTGACCTTCTGACGGTCCCGTAACGACTTCGTGCAGCCTTGACAGAACGCTGTCATTTCCCTTGCACTGTTTTCCTATCATTTCGATCAGTTCGCAAGGCAGCGCCAACACAGGATGGGAGATGAGATTGGTGCCTGCATGGGAGAAAAGGTTGCGCTCGTCCGCCAAAAGTTTGGGGATAGCGTGAATCACAACGCCGACCTGGGCAGCGCGGTGATGCAAGAGTCGGATTGCGCTCTTGTTAAGACCAAAGTTCACCTTCGACCAGATGTCAGCCGTCCGGGCTCGATAAAGAAGCAAGTGAACGCAAGCCGCTGTCACCAATTGAAGCGACGCTCGATGTCTGATGTCGGGCCGTATTCTCCTCCAGAGCGACTCCAACCCGTTCCGACAGGACTCATCCTGAGCCAGCCCGTCCAGCGCTGCTACCCAGAGTTCGGGAATCCCGGCCAAGAGATTGCGGTCTTCCTCGGTAAGCCTCGCCAGGACGGAGCCACAAGAATCCTTGTGGACGGCGAGCAAATACTCGATGAATTCATCGTCGCGCCAGGGAGCTAGCTGAAAGAACGATAGGTGATTGACGTCAAGCGGCAGGTCGGCGGCGTAAACTACCAATTCGTGCTGGGCCCGCGTCGACAGCTCAACGGGATTCCGGGATTCCAAAAAGCTGATACCGGCACGGCCGGCAAAGAGGGCTTCAAGGTGTTCGAGAGCGGTCGTTTTGCCGGACCCCGAACTTCCCGCGATGCAGATTAGGCCAGATCGATGGCTGGCGACCAGAGAGGCAATCTCGTCTTCCAAGAGCAGCGCGTGCGACGCTCACTGAAGAAAGAACACGAGGCCGAACGGCGGCTGGATGCGGGAATTGCACCGCAAGTTGACTCCAGAAGTCGGAACGTCGGAACAGCGATCGCATTCGCGCACATCCGCGATTATACGGCCATTAGAACTTTACCGTCAGCTTTAACCGGAGCCGGCGCGGATTTTGCAACGGTACGCCGGGGCGCGATCATACGGGTGGCATGCTCGGAGGCAATCCGAAGACAGGCGACAGGATTTGGCAGCCATCTCTTGGAGAATCCTGGCATATAATCAAAGGGTGGCTAAGGCGTTAAAGGGAGACGAACATGAAACCTACCAACGAAACCAATCAAGACCTGGAGAGCGATCCTCCGGTTCGTCACCGAGGAGCGAATCTCGTTGCCGAGGCAAGGTTAGCCAAAGCGGGGGGCGGAATTCCCGGAATCTCCAGCTATTACCAGGCGATGCTCTACCTGGTGGTGCTCGCAGCGCTCCTGGGAGCCATCTGGTGGGCATTCACGCAGGGTAGCATTTGGCCGGAATAGCGGAGCACTCAGCGCCCTCTTATCGGTTTCGGAACAGGTGCAGCTTCGTAAATTTCCCAGCCAAAGCGGCTTCGGACGGCAAGCGCAGCCAAGCTTCTAGTACGGCGGCGTAGACCTGGCGAAAATCGGTGCTCGTTCTCAAATCGCCATGCTCGGGATCAAGGTCGAGCAAGCTCGGCGTGGCGCCCACCAAGCCGGGCTCGATGCCAGGACCGGCGAGGAACACGGGGCCCGCGGTGCCATGATCGGTTCCCGCAGATCCATTCTCAGCTACCGTTCGCCCGAATTCGCTGAAGATGAGCACTGCGACGCGCTCGGCAAGCTTTGCACCAGTCATGTCATCCAGAAACGCTTTGAGCGCAGCAGACAGGTTGAAGAGCAGATCGCTATGAGTTCGCAGTTGCGCGCTATGCGTGTCGTATCCCGATTGAGCCGTGTAATAAATGCGAGTACCGAAGCCGGCTTTGATGAGTCGTGCCACCGTTTGCAGATGATGGCCCAGCCCCGAATCGGGATAGCGATCTGTGGGATCTACGACTTTGGTCAGGTCCGCCAATCGGTCGGAAGTGGCATAGGCGTCGAGCATGCTGCGCTCGACGAATGCGGTGAGGTCACCCACAGGTTTCCTCCCCTTGGCAAAGGGGAGTGATTCCGCACCGCTGCCGATCAGGTTCCGCATTTCGGAACTAGATGCAAGTGTTAGCTCCTCGGGTCTCTCCAAAGTGCTTGCAATAGAACGGCGGCCGCCAGGGCCACCGGCAGCGAGCCGGCGCCAATGAAAATCGAGGATGCTACGCCAACCCGTGGGACATCTTGATCCAACGCTCGGCCCAGCCAGCCGAGCCCGATGCGATCCTCACGATCTAATCGTGCCGAATGCCAGATGGCCATGCTCTCGAAGTGCGAGCGACTCGGATTGGGATAGCTCACCCCTTGCACGATAGCGAGCTGCCCGGCTTCCAGTAGTTTGCCAAAGCGGGCCAGTCCCGGATGCAAGCCGACAGAATCGCTTACCTTGACAAGTTGATCTTTGGGCAGTCGAAGAGTCTTGCGGTATTTGGCGTAGCCCTCGTCGGCGAATGGAACGACGGTGTTGATGCCATCGTTTCCGCCCTCGAGCTGGATGACGACCAAGATGCGGCCGTCAGGCTCCGCAGTGACGGCCCGCGCCGTGCGGGCCAGGAACGCGGGAACGGTCGGGGCCAGAGCTACGAGGGAGGAGGCCTTCAAGAAGGCGCGGCGGGTGAACATGTTGGTTGGTCCTGTCAGTTAAGGCGAGCGTCGAGGCGTGAGCCCGACGAGTCTTCACGCAGGTTCCGTTAAAGACACAATCGGGGCGCGTGGGGCACCCGGTTGAGGACACCTTTGGCTTAGAGTAGAGGACTCGTCGGGCTTACGCCTCGATGCTCGCCTACGGCTAACTCACTTGCGCCTCCGGCGTGGCCAAAATCAGACTCACGACGCTCTGCGTCGTTCTAGCTACGTCATCCTTATGCAACCCCAAGGCCGTCATCAAACGCTTGCGCCATTCCTTATCCGGCTCCAAACCTAGCAAGAGCCGCGCGTAGAAATCGACGATCGAGTCGATGCCATGTGTTATGCCGTGGCGTCGTGCCAAGCCAATTGCGTCCAACGACTTGGCCCGACCGACGCCCGAATCCTGCACAAGAGCGGACGCATAATTGGTTCTGCCGATGATGGCACGCGTATTGAGCCAGGCTCTGCCGCCGGGCCAGCCGCCAACATTCGGGGGATAGAACAGGATCTTGGCCAAACCGGGCTATCCACTCCGCCAAGACGAGCGTGCTGGGCGGCGGGTCGAAGAGCTCAAGTGCTCGAATAGGGCCGATGACAAATTCAGCCGGGCCGACAATACGCCGGGCGATGTTCTTGTCGGCAAAAAACGCCTGTGAACGCAGGATGGTCTCGACCGCCCAACCGATATCGAGATTGCGTTCGCGGAGTCCGTTGGCCAATGCTTCGAGGGCAGGGGCATCCACGACGCCTTCGCCCATGAATTGATCACAGAGGCGCAACGCCAGCCGGCTCGCGGTTGCGGGTGATTCCAGCAGGATCTTGATCAGATCGTCGCCCGTCCAGCGGCCGGTTTTTCCCAGGATGGTTTTTTCGCCGTCGTCGTGCTGGAGCGGCCGGTGTTGGAATTGGCCATTTGGACCGACGCCCCAACCGGTTAGGGCGCGGGCCGATTCCTTCACATCGAGTTCGGTGTAATGGCCAACGCCGAGAGTGAACAGCTCCATCGATTCCCGACCCAGGTTTTCGTTCGGATGCCCCTTGCGATTGGCCGTGGCATCGAGCCAGCTCAGCATCGCTCCATCGTGGACGATCGCTTTCAACAGTTCGCCAAAGGGAGCGCGAGCCAGCTTGCGAATGAGATCGTTCTGACCGCGCATGGCATCGAGATCGTCGACCTTGAGATTGCTCGTGGCGAAGTGATTGTGCCACATCAGCGTGAGGCGTTCGGTGAGCGGGTCTGGACCGAACAGCATGCGATAGATCCACCAAGCTTTGAGCCGGCTGGGATCTTTCGATGACGTGGCGCTGTCGCGGAGCAATGTGGAAGTCGACTCAAAATCCGCGGGCACCCCTTGGGTGTAGGTTGTACCGGCCAGGAACCGGTCGATGCTCAGCTGAGGCCCATCCTTGCGGTCGCGCTGAATTTCGCCCCAGGTCGCGGCGAACCCAGCCCGGCGATGGAGGTGCACAACCCGCCGGAGGTTCCAGGGGGAGCGAGCGTCGGGGGTGTAGGGGGACCAAGCTGATGAGCTTCACAGCGTTCCCCAAAAAACGGGCCTCCGATAAGGGTTCATGCCATAAGGCTGCTAGCGATGATACCCTCTATAGTTCCCGCCCGAATGCCAACCGCTCACGGAATTCTTCAGCGCCCGGATTTTCTTGACCCGGATTCTGGCAGCTGAACTCGTGAGAGTTCGGATTCCCGCCGAGGGCAGATTGCCAAAGTCTCACGACTTCGGCTACTGACAGGCGCTGAACTCGTTAGAGTTCGGATCGCCGACGCGCTCGGATGGCCGAAGTCTCACGACTTCAGCTACAGCCACGCGCCGGACATGTAGCTGAACTTGTCAGAGTTCGGATCGCCGGCGGATTCGGATTGCCGGAGTCTAACGACTTCAGCTACATGGCGATTTACCTATGTCGCGAATGCTTCGTGATCTCGGTTGGCCGAGAAACGCTCCAAGAGTTCACGAACAGTCTGTCCCTGGCGCAAGGTGCCCTGCGACCATGTTCTGGATATGCCACCGTGCCCTGACTCGCAAATCGTACGGCATTCTCTGAGCGAGACATACGGAATGTTGTGGCCGGTCTCCTGACCGTGCCACGGCCAGCAAATTACCTGGCCCGATTCCGTTGGGGCCATGGCTCGGTCAGGAGACCGGCCACAAGGGCGGGAATGGCTTGCCGCTGCGAATGGCTGCGAAAAGGCGTGGGACTTGGCATATCGGTCAGCGAAAAAGGTGATAAAATACTTTCATGTAATTTTGAAAAGAATTAGAGGGAGATCGCTATGGAGCAGGCAGAGGAAGAAGTCAAACCGAGCTCGCCGGAACAGATCGCTTCGGCTCGAACCTTATTCACGGACGAGGAAATCAAGCGTCGCCTTGAAGAGCTGCAACAGCAGGGCCAGCCATCTGGCTTAGAACTGAAAGATTTCGTTTCCGATCTCGAGAGTTTGGTGAATGACGATCAGTGGCGCTCAATCCGATAAGCTAGCCAATGGACAGCCTTCGACAAAAACTTTTGCCAAATCTGAGATGGGGGGGACGTCGGCGTTTACCCTGGCTTCCGCCATAGCTGCGAGATGGTCGCTGCCAGCGCCCAAAATTCGGTGCTGGTGTACGATCACTACTCTTCCGGCGTACTCCTGTTGCACGGCTGGATCGCGAAGCACCCATTCATAGTCATCTCTGATCTGCAGTTCGCGCTCGCTCAGGCTAATAAGGTTCTGGAAAATGGTTACTGATTCAACCATGATCGAATTCCGCTCATGGCAAGTTTCCTTATCATTCGACCAGGCTCGCCATAGCTCATCCAGTATACGTGTGACGACTAAAGCCAGATGAACTTGCTTGTCATCGCTCAAGCCATAGGGAATTCCCGTTCCAATGAACTGGTGGGTCTCGTTTCTCGACTCAGCAATGCCTTCGTATCTCTCTCAGATAACCGCGAGTTGTCTCGTGGATCGTCGATGGACTCCAATCAAACATTAGGTTCCGCCACAGTCGACTGGTCATGGATATGCTGGTCCCAATTGGATTGAATGCGCAGCCGTTGTTTGGATGGACAAAGGCCTTCTGAAAAAGCTTTTGAACTGTCGAATCGTTTCCGCTCAAGGAACCGTTCTGTTATCGCAATCCACTCGTAGAGCTGTGCCTCCACTTCTTGAGGCGGATCGAGTCGAAGGGCTTTTTCACACTGGACTTTTGCTTCAGTAAACTGTCGGTTGACGAGAGCCTGCATGGGCTAAAAAGTAGTAGGCGCAGATAGCTCTGCTCGCCCTGTTGGATTCCCTCCGGCGAAAATCATCAATGGCTCGCTCTGCAGGATAAGCAATCATGCCGCGCACTGTCCAAGGCTATACGATTCCGGATCAAGAACTAACAGCCTTATTGCAAATCTATGAGCGATCTTATCTTTCTCTTCCGATGCCGAAAAGCCCAAAAGATGCAGCCTCAAAACAAAACGTCATATAGTCCCGTAATCTCGATTGTGCTTGTGGTCAGGATGTATCGTCTGAAATAAAGACCAAGCCTCTGTCGAAATTGCGAATTTGGTCCCCATCAAATTTTTCGCTCCCATCACTGTTTGTGGTGATCGCTGCTTTATGGTAGCAGTAGCAGTGAGGCAGTAATGGAAATGGCCGGGTGATTTGGATCTCCTGAAGGAGACGCTCTACGTATTTCTGAGGCCTCGCCAGTCTGCACCTTCTTGAACAATTGCCAGTGGGAATGCTGCAGCGATGAAGACGGCCTGGGGCGGCGCAGTCCCCCACGGAGTGACACCACCGTAGAAAACCGCAGCAGCTCCGATATTCACCCAAACCTTCGCAGCAGATCGCCCGAAGGAATGAGATCTCATGCTGGATCTCCCACGTATGGGTGAAGCTGTAATATGTTCGAAGCAGCTTTTGATATTCCTCACTTTTGAAGGTGCTGGACGAGCGTTCTTTCTTAGTCTCGTTGAAGGTAGTCTAACCACCAGACCTGCTTGTTAGACGTCCCCCAGGAATTGTTTCATAGAGAGGTCTTTATGCCTTGGCGGCAACAGTTTCTCTTGTATTCTTCCGCACAAGCCGTTTAGCAGCCCGGTAGTCGCCTCCACGATAGTATTGGCTAGCCGCAAGGAATCTGGCCATATCCTTGTCTGATTGTCGCCGTAAATTGGGTATTTTGTTAGTGGCGCAACCGCGGCTTCCCGATACTTCTGCTTGGCGAGCACAGTATTTCCACCACCGAGGGCCATCTCGCCTTCAGCTGCCGCTCGGGCCGCCACGCCAGTTTTATCTAGATCGACGATTTCCACCTATGCATACCCTGTGCGACAGTTTCCTGGTCGGTCATTTTATTTCCCTGATTTCACGTAATGCAGGTAGCTGTGGGGTGTTGCGGCCTCCAATCTACTGAAGGTAGTGACTGAGGCGAAGCCGCATGTAGTTTTCTGCAAAACCTGCTGACATTTCTCCCTGAGTCTCACCGGTCCTTTGGAGCCATTTGGATCTTCGCGAATACCGCTGACTTCAACTTGTGTACCAACTCCTCCACCCGTCTTGAAGATTAGATAATCGCCCCCACTCCCAATTTGCAGCACGGACGAAATTGTACACCCTTCCAGTTCATGAATCAGGAGAGGATCGATTCCTATAGCCGCATCTTCGGTTATTCTCTCTGCATTGATGCTCAATTTCAATTGTTCGCAATATTCTTCCGAGACATTCGGAAGCCGATTCCAACCAATTTCGCACTGCTGACTAACCTGCATGAACTTTGTTTTTGGGCTGACACGATCAACCGCAATGCCTCGCTGCCTTGTGGCCGAAGAAATACGAACAGGATCGATACTTAGCCGTATCACCACTCTTGAGGCGACCAAGTCGCGAAAAGGCACGCCCAGGTTTGGGTGCCTCTGCGGAAGCGTATCTATTTCCAAGACCGACCTGCTTGCCACAAGCATTCCCCACCAAACTGGTGGCATGCGTATCTGGCACCGTGTCCGGCAATAATTGCCTGCATTACGGGCGATTGCTGCACAGCCACAGCCCAACCTTGGCGGAATCCCAGCTAACTGTCCGCCAAGAAGCCTGCACGGCTCACGGTCGCTCATTCTACCGACCCTGGAAGCGTCTCGCCAGTCCATGGCGTACTTCTTCAGGCCGGCGTGCCTTGAATAATTTCGAGAGCCTCCCTTTAAGCAGCATTTAGGCGGACTCCAAAAGAAGTACCTGGAAGCTTCCACTTCAACCAGGAATCACTACGCCGAGTGTTGGCCCTCTGGAATTCGATATCCGTCTTCTCCGCCCGAGTGTATTCTAAATCTTGAATGAAAATCTCCCTCTCCCTGGAGCAAAAATCCAATGAAAACAATCGTCACCCTGCTGCTCTTGCTAGCCACAGCGGTCGGTACCGCTTTGGCGCAAGACGTCCCGCCACCGAAGAACCCGGCTGATCACCCGCCACTGCCGGCTCTTCCCGCGCCTTTAGCAGTGCCAAAGCCAGCGGCGGCTACTGATCAGCCCTATGCTCCGCAACCCATCCTGCAGGGGGGCGTGGTGGTTCCGCTTTTTCCGCCGGGCTCACACTATCTGAAGATGGACAAGGTCCGCGAGGCCGAGCAATACAACATGAGCCGTAGTGTGCCGGGGCGGATAAATAGTATCGTCAACATTCACAATCCGAGCATTGAGGTGCATCTGGTAGACCCCAGCCTCAACACGGGAGCCGTTATCATCCTGGTGGCCGGGGGAGGACATAACACTTTGAACGTTGGCACCGAGGGGGCGGACTTTGTGCCGTTTTCTTCAACTATGGCGTCAACACCGTGATCTTCGGAATCGCTTACGCCGCGACGGCTACAACCCGAAAACCGATGCGGTTCACGATGCCCAACAAGCGATCCGTATGGTGTCGCGCCTATGACAAGCAGTGGCGCCTCGATCCCAAGAAGATCGGCATCATGGGGTTCTCGGCGGGGGCCGAATTGGCCGCGCCGGCAGCCATCTTCTTCGACGATTTCGACAACGCCAACAAGGATGCCGGCGATCCGTTGGCCGGCATTTCCTCGCGGCCCGACTTCGTCGGCATCGTCTATCCCGGGCCCACGCCTTTTGCCCGCGGCGCTACGCCAGCCATCCCGCGCAACGTGCCGCCGGCATTTCTCATTTGTGCCGGCTCGGGCGATCAGCAACACGCCATCTGGGCGAACGATTATTTCACGGCGATGCTCAAAGCCAAGGTGCCCAACGTCGAGATGCACATTTATGGGCGAGGATTTCATCCGGGCAGCGGTTCGACGGGCGGCCTGACCGATCGCAAGGGGACGCCCTTGGGCACCTGGCATTTCCGTTTCATTGATTGGCTTCGCGATCTTGGGTTCTTGCAGAAACCCGGCATCGAAACGCAAGCTGCCATCGATATTGCCGCCTATATGAAGCAACCCAAGGGGCGAAGCACGAAACCCTAAATCCGAAATCCGAAGGACAAGCAAAGCAATGACCGCCGTGTTCGCCATTCGGATTTGGATCTGAAAACAATAGAAGAAATCCGAAAGAAAAGCCGAGCAGTTTGCTCGGTGCTCTTCTTTCGGATTTCGAGTTTGAATTTCGGATTTTGCAACCGCTCACTGATTCGCCAGAAGTTCCTTGATCTGTTTGCCGACTTCGTCGCGCAAGGTTGGCGAATAGCCGACGTGGATGTCGTGCACTTTGCCGTGCTGGTCGATGATGATCAGCGTCGGGAAACCTTGGACGCTGAAGCGTGGGGCAGGCCCTCTGCTTTCAAGGTCGCATATTTGAGCCCCATCTTTTCGATCACGAACTTCGCGTCCTCTTCATTGCGATCGGTGTTCATGCCGAAGATGGCAACTGGCTTGTCGGCGAAATCGGCAGCGAGTTGATTCATCTGGGGCATCGCTCGGATGCACCAGCCGCAGCCGCGATACCAGAAATCAAGGACGACCACCTGGCCCCGCAGGTCGGCGAGCTTCACGGTCTTGCCGTCTATGGACTTGGCTTCGAATTCCGCAGCCGGCTTGCCCATCATCTTAGCGCGGCGTTCAGCTCCCTCGACGTAATACTTCTCCATGCTCTTGTGTTGGGCGACTTTCTGTTCGAGATCAGTCTTTAGTTCCTTGTTTTCCAAGCCATCGGCTGCCGATTTGAGATCTCCCACGGCTTTGGCCAGAAGGACTTTAGCCTGTTCGGGTGTCGCCTTCTCGGCAGCTTCGGTTTTTTCCTCGTAAGCAGTGGCAGCGGCGAAGTATTTATCGGTGGTTTCGGCAAACATCTTCAGCGCGGCAGGGTCCATCATCTTGATCGAAAGCAATTCCGTCTTGCCGGTGCCCTTGCCTTTGAAGCCGTAACCTTGCGTGTTCTCGCTATCCGTTTGGGTGACGAACCCCTTGGCTTCGTCGAAAGTCGCTTTCGCCTTGCTGGAGCTCAGATAGATCTTGTTGAAAGGAGAGTCGGTGACGGATTCGAAGGTAAAGTGATCGCCTTGCGCCAACGGCTTTGAGGATATCTTGTCGTCGTTCCGGACCGATTCCCAACCGGCTTTGGCTTGGGCCGCGTCAGAAGGCAGTTGCGGAAACAGGGCTCCGGGATGCCCTTGGTACTGAATCGTCTTGTTCGGCAACACGCGGCCATCCGGAAAAACGTCGGCGTAAACGATCGTGGTCCGGGCGGGTTGATCCATCTTTTTCCCCTGGACCGTTTGCGAAAACACATTCTTGTCGCGGAGCACCAAACGGTAACTGCCGTCGGGATTCTTACGGAGGACCCAAACCGTGTAATCGGAGGTCGTGCCATGTTCACCAACGTTTTTTCCTTCGCCATACTTGAAAGCTGACGAAGAATGGAACGTGAGTTCTTGACCAGGCTGAAAATGATAAACGGGCAGCGTTTTTCCATCGCCGGCAAAGGCGACGAGCGGAACCATGAACAAAGCGAAAAGGCCGAGCGGTCCAGTCTTCGCAGTCATGACTGTCTCCTTACGTTGAATTGGCAGATCGACAACCCATCATCCTACCGGCTGGCGTCGCGTTTCCCATGAAAACCGTGCCGGGTCCGGGGGCATTTCGGCCCACTGCCCCACATGCGGCCGTGTGGCCAATGACCTAGGGCCAAGTGGTTCGTGGTATTATTTGGCGCAGGATCGTCTAGATGCGCCGAACGTAACCCACGCTTGAGAAAAGACTTTTTCAAAAAATCCCTTCAAAGAATTGCTGTTGGATAGACTGATGGTATGCTAGTGTCCTCAAAGGACAGGCCGATGAACGCGAAACTCATATATCTGGACAGCCTGGAAACTCCGCCCGCGGTGCAGCACCTCGTTTCGCGGATGAAGGGGCAGGTTGGGCAACGTTCGGCGCCGGGGCTGAAGCACCTCGAAGACGAACTGAAATTAAGCTACTATTTCGGTGGGTTTGACGTGGCCTGCATGCGAACCGAGCGAGGCTATGCGCGGTGGCCTCTGCGCCGCTGGTACTGGAGTGGTGCGCAAAGCCCTTGACGAACTGCCCGAGGACATTCTGGCCAAAGTAACCGTAATCTATCCGGAACCGTGGAGTGAAGTCAGCAGTTCAGATCCCGAGTCCGCCCGGAAATGACCCTCAAATTCGCCCTCAAAGAACGCATCAGGCACGGGCATAGCTGTCACCGTGCCGAACTCGATTTATCTGTGCGTATTCGGCGTGGAGGTGTATTTGACACCTCATACGTCGGAGTTCAATTCATACTCGATACCGGCGCAGATTTCATCGTCATTCCGGTTCCTAGAGCAAAAGAATTGGGAATTCCTTTTGACGATACCGGGAGGGCCTTGAACTGGCGGGCGGCAAATGGCACCAGGCACGAAGGATTTCTCGGAGAGATCTTTGTTCTCCACGAGAGCAAGGTAAATCGCTGGCCCTGCTTTTTCAGCAAGCTTCCCGATCAACAGCCTTTGACGCCTACTACAAATCCGCCTTCAGACGAGCCGATCCAATACCGTCGTGTTCCTGCTACTGTCGGGGAGTGGGCCAAAAAACAATTTGGGGATGCACCTGATCCGGAGGAGCTCGAGGAATCCAAAGTGCCGCCGCTCTTGCTCGGTCGGGCTGGATTCCTCACCGATTACGACATTTCAATTTCGAACAACACACTGACAGTTGTCCAGTCGAAGCGCGGAAGGACAGGAATGTTAGAAAGATTCCTTCGCATTTGGGGCACTAGAAAACCCTGAGGTGCCGGCTCTCGCATCGCAATATCCGCGCATTTCTTTACAAAATCGGTTACGGTGCTTTCTATACCTAGCGCCATAGCAGAATGCTGAGTTCGGCAGCCCATTTGGATGCAGAATCCGGCGACGATTCTACGAGGAACGCAACCATGACCAAGAAACTGACGCGAAGAAACTTTGTTCTCACCGGGGCGGCTGCAGGAATCATGGCCGGTCAGGGAAACGCGGCGCAAAACCAGGGGCCGCACATCGTGAAGGGCGGCGCCGTTAAGCCGCTGGTCATCTCGGCGGCCAACGGCAACCGCTTCAAGAACGGCGGCACCGTGACCTGCGTCGAGAAGGCGTTCAAGATGATTACCGAAGGCAAAGACGTTTTGGACGCGGTCATTGCTGGCGTAAACATCCTGGAGCTCGATCCCGAAGAATACAGCGTCGGTTTTGGCGGCTTGCCCAACGCCGATGGCGTGGTCCAGCTCGATTCCTGCTGCATGCACGGCCCGAAGAAACAGGCGGGCGGCGTGGCGGCTTTGGAGGGCGTCCGGACGCCCTCCCTGGTGGCCAAGGCCGTGATGGACAACACCGATCACCACCTTTTGGTCGGCAAGGGCGCCCAAACGTTCGCCCGCAACCTGGGATTCACCATCGAAGCGGACCTCAACACCGAGAAATCGCGCCGCCTTTGGCTCGAATGGAAGCGACGAGTCGACCCCGCCCACTTCCCCGATCCCAAGTCCCGGGCCAGAGCCGGCCTGAAGGCGGCCCTGGACATGGCGGCCGAGGGCTTGATCGATCCCGATCACGTTTACGGAACCATCAACTGCAACGGCATCAACGCCAAGGGCGAGATCTGCGGCGTAACCACGACATCGGGCCTGGCCTTCAAAATTCCCGGCCGCGTGGGAGATTCGCCCATTCTCGGCGCAGGGCTTTATGTGGACGGCGACGTGGGGGCGGCCGGTTCGACCGGGCGCGGCGAGGCCAACCTCTTCAACCTTTGTTCTTTCCTGATCGTGGAGAACCTGCGTCGCGGCCTGCATCCGAAGGACGCTGCCATGGAAGCCTGCAAGCGGATCAAGGTAAACACCATCGAGAAGCGTTTGCTCGACGAGCGCGGCAACCCCAATTTCAACGTGCTCTTTTACGTGCTCGACGCCAAGGGACAGCACGCCGGTGTATCGCTGCTGGCCGGGGCTCGCTACGCCATCTGCACGGAGAACGGCCCGCAGACGCTGAGCTGCGAAGCGCTGATCCCGCGGCGAGCGGGGAGGGGATAGGACAGGCGAAGCACGAAATCCGAAAATCGAAATCCGAAAAAAGAGGCGGGAAGTTGTGGCCGGTCTCCTGACCGAGCCACCGCGGCATAGTTGTGCTGGACTGAGCGATTCGATAGCATCCGAATGCCGTTTGTGGTCTCATGACCACCTACGCAGGCACAGGTTGATCTTGGCGTTTAGACTCGGCACAGCCACGCCCGTAAAGGTGGTCGGGAGACCACAAACGGGGCATGGAGTTGTAGCCTTCGCCGATCATGCGTGATACGACCGCGGTGCGAGGTCCGGAGACCTGCGCACAACAAGTGTTTGGCCTTTATTTACCGCACCGGTGACACCCATGAAAGCTCTGCTCTTCATACTGATCATGTGCGCACTCGTTCCGTTGATAGCCTTCTTTCCCGCCCCTGCATTGACTCAAGATGATAAAGGCTGGTTCGAGTTCAAGCCGGCCGATTCGTACCAGGCGAACAACCCTCTCGACCTGCGCCTCTCTAAACGAAAAGGAAGCCGGCGAACAGGGCGTCATTGGCGTGCGCGGGTCGCAGTTTATTCACACCAAGACTGGCACACCTGTGGTGTTTTGGGCCGTGAATGGACCTGAGAGCAAAGACCGTGAAGGGCTGCGCCGCGAGGCGCGGAAGTTAGCGAAATATGGCGTCAACATGGTCCGCGTCCATGGCGGCTATTTCACGCCCAATGGCGACGTCGATCCGGCCAAGGTGCGGCATGCCCAGGACGTGGTCGCCGCCATGAAGGCCGAAGGGATTTACAGTCACTTCTCCATCTATTTCCCGCTCTGGCTCCAGCCCAAGCCGAGCTTCGCGGGGCTGCCGGGGTACAATGGCAACAAACATCCGTTCGCCTCCCTCTATTTCAACAAGGATTTCCAGGAACGCTACCGGTCATGGTGGAAGGCATTGCTGCTGACTCCCGATGCACGTAACGGCAAGCGCTTGATCGATGATCCGGCTATCGCGAGCTTGGAGATCATCAACGAAGATTCTTACTTTTTCTGGACTTTCTCCACCGAAAATATCCCGGATGTCGAGCTGCGCATGCTCGAAACGCAATTCGGCGCCTGGCTGACCAAACGCTACGGTTCGCTAGACGCCGCCTTCAAGGCATGGGGCGGCCAATCTGTGCCGCGCGACAATCGCCGGCAGGGTCGCGTGGGCTTTCGACCCCTTTGGAACGTGGCTCACGAACGGACCAAACGGGACCAGGATACCGCACGATTTCTGCTCGACAGCCAACGCGGGTTTTACGAAGAGACGGTTCAGTTTCTCCGCGGCCTCGGTTTCAAGGGCGTGATCACCGCCTCCAACTGGGCGACCGCTGACCCGGCGGTTCTCGGGCCGCTCGAAAAGTATAGCTACACGGTAGGCGATTTCATCGATCGGCACGGCTATTTCAGTTGCCTGCACAAGGGACCCAATTCCGAATGGTCGATTCGGGATGGGCATACCTATGCCGACCGCATCGCCCTGCGTTTCGACCCCGAAACGCCCGGTAAGCCGAAGCAATTTCTGAATCCGGTCATGGACCCGAGCTATGACGGCAAGCCTTCCATGATTTCGGAAACGACTTTCACGCGCCCCAATCGCTACCGCTCGGAAGCCCCGCTCTATTACGCCGCCTATGGCGCCCTGCAGGGCAGCGATGCCATCGTCCATTTCGCTGATGACGGCGCAAATTGGTCCGTGAAGCCGGGCTATTTCATGCAGCCCTGGACCCTCATGTCCCCGGCCATGATCGGCCAATTTCCGGCCGCGGCCCGCATATTCCGTCAGGGACTGGTGACGAGCGGCGATTTGCTCGTGGACCTCAATCTGAAAGTAGACGACCTGCTAGCGCTCCGCGGCACGCCCCTGCCTCAAGACGCGGCTTTCGACGAATTGCGTCTAAAAGATGTGCCCGAGGGAACCACGGTAAAACCGGGCAATGTGATCGATCCGCTTGTGCATTACGCGGGCCGGTCGAACGTCAATTTCACCGACGCGGGCGGGCCGGCGAAGCTTCAGGACCTTAAGCCCTATATTGATCGGGCACGCCATGAAGTGCGCAGCACTACGGGCGAGTTGAAACTCGACTTTGGCCGAGGCGTGTTGACGATCAACGCCGCCAAGCGCAAGGCGTGAGCGGAGCGCTCAAGGAAGCAGGCAAGACAGTGTTGCGCGATCTGTCGGTCGAATCCGGCCTGGATCTCGGCCACGTCATCGTGGTGAGCCTCGACGATCAGCCTTTGGCCACGTCAACACGCATGCTGCTGCAGGTGATGTCGGAAGAGAAGGCCAGCGGCTTTCGGACAGAACCGGCTTCGGGCGGGGCCCAGCGCATTCTGAGTATCGGCCACGATCCCTGGCTGGTGCGCGACATTGAGGGCACGGTGCGTTTCGGACGCCCGGATGCGGCACGCCTCAAAGTCACCGCCCTGGACCTCGCCGGCAATCCAACCGACGACGTGACCACCGCTGCCGAGATCCGATTGCGGCCGCATACCTTGTACTATCTCATTCAGACCCCTGCCGGCTTGTCCGGCAGGTGAATAAGTTCGACAGCTAATGGGGACCGACGTTCTTTATCTACGACCCCTGCCGGCTTGTCGGGCAGGTGAGAAAGTTCACTCGCTGAACATTAGCCGCAGGAACTCCTTCACCTGCCGGACGAGCCGGCAGGGGTCGCAGAAGGTTATGCATTCGAAGCTTCTAGCGGGAGAACTGATTCACCTGCCGGACAAGCCGGCAGGGGTCTTAAGACGGTTTCTGGTCTCGCCAACCAAAAAAAGCGCAATTTCAAAACTTGCGCGATGGGCTAAGGCTGTGACAGCATCCCTCCGGAATAGCAAACTCCAAATACATATTCGCAGGTTCAACACCAACCATGTCCCAACTCCAAGTAGCCCTGGTGACTGGCAGCGGCAAACGCCGGGTTGGCTGGCACGTTGTCCAGGCTTTGGCGGATCGTGGCTACGCCATCGTGGTGCACTACCACAGTTCCGCCGCGGAAGCGGCGGAGACGGTGCAGCTATTGCAAGTGCGTTCGGTTCAGGCCATTGCTCTGCAAGCCGATTTGAGAGATGAAACGGCAGTCCGCGGCTTGATTGAGGGAACGCTGGCCCATTTCGGCCGGCTCGATGTGCTCGTCAACTGTGCCGCCGCTTGGAAAAGCAAGAAACTGGAAGAGGTGACCGCCGCCGATTTGCGCTACTATTTCGAAACCAACACGCTTGGCACTTTTCTCTGTTCGCAGCAAGCCGGCTTGGCCATGGTGGGGCAAAAACAGGGCGGCAACATTATCATGTTCGGCGATTGGGCAACTAGACGGCCCTATCTCAACTATGCGGCGTATTTCCCTTCCAAGGGAGCGATTCCGACCATGACGCGTTGTCTGGCGGTGGAGTTGGGCACGCGTAATCCAGCAGTGCGCGTCAATTGCATTCTGCCCGGCCCCGTGCTGTTGCCGCCGGATCTGCCTGAAGCGGAGCGCCGCCAGTCAATTAACGGCACGCTTGTCAAACGCGAAGGCCGGCCGGAGAATATTACCCAGGCGGTGACATTTCTTCTGGACAACGATTTCGTAACCGGGATTTGCTTGCCTGTGGATGGAGGTCGGAGCATTTTCGCTCCGGAAACGCTGTAGAGAATTCGGAACAAATGGGGTGAGATTGGCGTTCCTGAAAGAAGACGGCATGGTTTCGGTGCCACCACTGGGCTTGTCCCACTGGGGCAATGACTAGCCAGCTAGTATGCGCAGCATAGGGTCTTCGCCTCCGCTGGGCTTGTCCCGGTGGAAGCAACGACTATGGGGCTAATCGTCATACCGAAACCGTATACAGTCAGCGCAATAAGCCGGAAAGTCATCGTCCCACCGGGGCAAGCCCGGCGGTGACGGATAGGTGGGATGATTTCTAGCTGGAAAGTCATCGCCCCACCGGGACAAGCCCGGCGGTGACGGATATGCATCATTGTTTCCGATCGCTTCGCCCTTTGGGTCGCCCTTAAATGCCTGGTGTAGGAGCACCGTAAACGATGGGACAGCAAAGATGGATTTTGCTTTTAGGAACTATCGCTCTCACGGTGGCAACGTTCGAGCTCGCTTACCCTTTGAAATTGAGGGGCCTGCAAGAAAGGATTGGTGTGCCGGTGGACGGTCGTTTGGAAAAAACCGATGCTGAATGGCGTGCCAGTTTGACTCCCGAACAATTTCACGTCACTGCGCCAAAAGGGGACGGAACGGGCCTTCAGCGGGGCCCTGTGGAACGAGCACGCCGACGGCATGTATCGTTGCGTCTGTTGCGGGCAAGTGCTTTTCGATTCCAAAACCAAATTCGACTCCGGCACCGGCTGGCCTAGTTTTTGGAAATCGGTCGATGACAACAGCGTGTCATTGGTCAAGGACGAGAGCCACGGGATGGCGCGAATCGAAGTCGTCTGCAGCCGTTGTGGCGCCCATCTCGGCCACCTCTTCGACGACGGCCCCCAACCAACAGGTATGCGTTATTGCATGAATTCCGCATCCCTTAAATTGACGCCTCGAACGGAAGCCGCGAAGGAAGGCAAGGAAGACGCGGCCAAGCATTGATCGCCGCTTGTGAATGCTCGAAGCGACATGCAGCCTTGTTGGCACGCGGGTAGAACCGCCGTGCCCTCGATCCTATTGCGGCCACTCTGCCTTTTGCGATTCCGAGCAATTCTCCGGGGGCGCTACCGGACAGAAATCCTCAGCGAAAGCGGTCCAGGAACGGCTGCAGCGTTCGCAGAGATTCAGGCGGACGCGTTCGACGCCGGGTTCACCGGTTCCGGAAACAGTCCAATCGAGGGGAACGGTGTTTTCGCAGGCGTCGCCGCAGTAGATACAGGATTTGGAAATCATGTGCAGCATCCTTGCGTATGCGACTCGAAGCAAAGGATCATCCTGATCCGACCAAGGCTGAGGATAACAGGAAAGTCGAAATCGAGTCAAAGCCGGTTAGCCACAATTTTTTATCGCGCGGCAATTTGGGTTGGATGGCGAAGCTGCCGATTCTTGGGAGTGTGGACTTTAGTCCACACGTGTGCATGGCGAGCCGGGAGCGTCAGTGACCGGAGAACTTGGCCCAGCAAGCACTTAGGTACTCCGGTCGCTGACGCTCCCGGCTCGCCAATGGATTGCATTGCGCCCTACACACACACGACCATCGGCGGGCTTCATGAAGGAATCGCTGCTTCTGATCCCTGCAGTGTGGACTAAAGTCCACACTCCAAAACCGTCGTTTTC
>CAVVHZ010000071.1:0-33782 GCA_963748025.1 uncultured Gemmataceae bacterium | reverse complement strand
ATGCCCTGTTCTTCGACTACATACATATGCTCAACACCCTGGAGCCCATCGACCGTGAAGTTCTGGTCCTCCGGCATTTTGAGCACTTGACCAACGGCGAGACGGCCGATTCCTGGGCATCAGCCCCGCAGCGGCCAGCAACCTACATCCACGGCTTTCAAACGCCTCAAGGCGATTCTTTCCGGCATTCCAGGCTTTGAGGACCGGTTCTGAAAGGCGTCCAGGTTCAAAAGGAAAGTTGCCCATGGCCGATCAGGTAGATCGGGGCGCGGGATCCGGTGAAGTGTTGGCGGAAGAATTCTGGAAAGGAGAAAGGCGCGGCGAGTTTCCGTCCCTCGAGGAGTATGCCCTCCGCCATCCGAACCTGGCTGAGGAGGTCGGTGAGGTTTTCCCGGCACTCGTCATGATGGATGAGATGACCCGCAATCTGCTGAGTTGGGCCGGTCGGTCAGCGCCCCATGGATTTTCACGGTCAGCCGAAGCTGCGTCAGGTCGGCGATTTCCGCATCCTGCGCGAGATTGGCCAGGGCGGCATGGGCGTCGTGTACGAAGCTCAGCAGGAGTCCCTGGGCCGGCATGTCGCCTTGAAAGTATTGCCGCCGACTGTCTCCCGAAACGATGTCTTCAGAGAGCGTCTTCGAGCGCAAGCCGCGCCGCCGCCGGTCGCACCATACCGACATCGTGCCGGTTTTCGGCGTCGGCGAAGATCAAGGCGTCCTCTACTACGCCATGCAGTTCATCCAGGGCCAAGCACTGGACACTGTGCTCGATGATGTCGAGCGGATGCGCAAACTGGCCGCCACCGCAAACCCGGCCGAACAGTCGACGCAGGTCCCCGAAGGAGCTGAGGCGGCCCCGGCTTGCTCACAGGCGAATTCAAAACCGCCGATTCGAAATCCGGAGCCGGCGCGCCGGCCCCACGATATCCGGCGAGGATCCACTTGCGACGGCCACATAATGCCGGCTCCCTCCAACTCGGGCACGCATTCGGGCCTGCAGCAACCTGCCCGAAACGCGTTATTATCGAAGCATTGCACTGGGTTGGCGTGCAGGCCGCCGAGGAATTGGTCCATGCGACGGCGCAAGCCATCTGCATCGCGACATCAAGCCTCGAGCCTCTCCTCGATGTCCATGACACTCTGTCGATCACCGATTTGGTCTTGCCAAGGCTCACGGGACAGCGAGACCTACGCATTCCGGCGGATCATCGGTACGCTCCGCTACATGCCGCCCGAGCACTTTGAAGGCAAAGGCGATGTCGCAGCGACGTCTACGCCCTGGGCGTGACGCTATACAAGATGCTCACTCTCCGCCGCCGTTCACCGGCGGCGACCCCGTGAAACTCATGGCTCAGATCACTTGCGACACGCCGCCGCCGGCAAGCCGACTGCGCGCTATTGCCTCGTGACCTGGAAACCATCGTTCAGAGGCGATGCACCAGATCCGCGGCACGCTACCAGAACAGCCCGTCAGATCCTGGCGGAGACCTGGGCCGCTTTCTGGAGAATCGGCCGATCAAGGCCGCCGCAACTTCACCGCCGACGCCTCGCCCGCGGTGCCGGCGCAATCCGGCCGTTGCAGTGTCTGCTCGCTGCCGTTTCCCTGTTGCTCATCTGGTCTAACGATCGGGTCGATGGCGGCAGCGTTCCGGCTGAATGCGGACCGGGACGCCGTGGTCACTGCGGAAGCCGACGGTGCTGAACAGCTCTACCTATCGCTGGTGGCCCAGGCGAACGCCAGTCGCTTCAGCCATCGAACTGGACAACGTTTTGACACGCTCGAAGCCGTTCGCAAAGCTGCCAAGTTGGTTCGCGAACGGCACATGCCGGCCGAGCGGCTGGACGGACTGCGCAATCTGGCGATCGCCGCGTAGCCCTACCGGATCTTCGGGTAATTCGAAGCTTGGACGATTTGGATGGTGACTTCGATTGGGCTAAAGACACTCTTCTGCACCGCTATGCCCGGCGGAACTCCGACGGGCTCATTTCTCTCCGCGATATGGAAACCGATGAAGAGATTGCCAGGCTCGAGGGTGGCCCGGTATGCGGTTCAGTCCGGGGGACCAGTTTGCTTCTGGCCTACGGAGACAGAGCGCTTTCGGGTCTGGAATGTGACCGAGGACGTTCCAAAGGTCGTGCGCGAAGGCGAGGCGTATGGCTTCGCCTTTCATCCGTACGGCAGGCATTTGTGCATAGGTAGCGGAGGCTCTCTGTGGACTACGATTCACAAACCCCCACCAACAATCCATCTCTTCTTGTGAAGCTTCAGTCCCCGCGCCGAGGAGTTGGCCTTCGATCCCTCTGAATTCGCTTGCCTGGTTCAAGCAGGACAAGCCCAGGTCCTGGACACCAGAACCAGAAAGATTTCCACCCATTGCGGAATCGCATCCCGTGCAATGGTGGCCTGGCATCCCAGCGGCAATTATCTTGCTCTAGTCTGTTCCCCGCATGAAATAACGGTTTGGGACCTGCACAGGATGACGCGGATGTCGACCCTGATGGTTGTCAAAACTTGGGAATCGTTGTGGCGTTTACGCCGGATGGCGAATGCCTGATCAGCAACGGCTGGGAAGGCATGATGTCGTTTGTGGGACTGGCGGACCGGAAAGCAACTTATGCAGGAAGCGGGTACATTGAATTTGGATTTCAGCCCCGACGGGCGACACCCTGTTATGGGCCGGCGGCCGGGTCAGTCTGGTCCAAATTGTAAGCGGACGTGAGTACCGCTCCTTCGTACCGCAATCTAACCAGGGAAAGGATGTCAATCTTCGGCGACCTGCCATCCATCCGGAAGGCCGCCTGTTGCCGTTCCATGTCCGATGGCATCCGGCTATTCGACCTGAGAACTGGCAATGAGGTAGACCTGCCTCCCTCGAAAGCAACTACGCGGTTGCTTTTCAAAGAGGATGGCGCCCTTTTGACAACGGCGATCGCGGCCTGCTCCGCTGGCCGATTCGGCATGTCGTTTCCGCCTATTGGCGGTTCGGACCGCCGAATCCTCTTATCCAAATCTTTTATCGACTGGCCTCAGACAGAGACCAGCAATGTCATTGGCCAGGCCACCCGGAGAACGGTGCGATGGTAGTGCGATCGGGCCAAGGATCCGTTTTTTTGGGGCCCCATGTTGACGCCAGGCACATTGCCTACAGCCCGGATGGAACCTATGCCCTAATCTGGCGCCACGATAGCGGCGAGGGAGCCAAGATGTCGGAGACGTAAGACGCAACATCTGCTCGTGTCCTTTCCGTGGGCCGTCGTTCCGACAGGGTGTTCCGTCCTGATGGACGGTGGCGTTGCCATGCGGGGTGGTAAAGGTTGCGAATTCGTCAGAGTGTGGGAACTTGGAGAAGAGAGTTTGAGCGATCGAATGGTGCGTCTCGCAGGCCTTTTTCCCTGACAGCGATTGTGGCAGCCGTTTCGTGCAGGGGCGGAATTCGGCTGTTTGGAGTCGCCAGCGGCAAGGAGTTACAGCCGCCTCGAGGACCCGAATCAAGTTTTCGGGGCGAGCATTTTTTCATCCGATAGTGCGGCTCTGATCTCCAGCGATAACGACAGGGCTATCCATGTCTGGGACTTGCGGCAAATCAGGGCCGAATTGGCCGAAATGGGGCTCGATTGGGACGCCCCAGGTTACCCGGAAGCAGAGGTGACTTCTTCGCTACCCCTCACAGTTCGGTTGAACTTGGAAATACCTTCTTGGACAGTACGTCAGCGATTGGTCTCTGTAGCCTTCGGATTGCCTTGCACCGCGTTCGATTTCGAGGCGTACTTGAGCGAGGCCAAGCCTACGGCCGCCAGAAAGAGCGCAAAAAGCCCTGGCCGATTACAGTATGGCCCTGGCTCTCGCGCGGCAAACCACAAGATTCGCAGTGAGGCGTTGTCCAGCAGAGCAGACTATTGGGCAGTCGACGACCTTGGCTCGGGCAAACGCGATCTCCAACAGATCTCCGAATTGGATATCCCTCTTCCGGAGGAACTGCAAGTCCTGCTGCTCTTCAGTGCAATAACTTGGCTTGGGAGTACGCGACAGCCCGGAGAAGAAACGTGACCTCAAGAAAGCCCTGATGTTGGCCCAAAAGGCGGTTCAAGCTGAAGCGAATGGCCCGTCTTACCTCAACACGCTGGGCGTAGTCTACTACCGGCTAAGGACAGTACCGGCAAGCGACGAAACGCTGGAGCGTAGCTTGCATGAGGAGCAAGGACAGAACTAGTGACGCCTCGATTTGTTTTTCCTCGCAATGTGCCATGCCCGGCAAGGTTCGGCAGACGAGGCCAGGGACTGCTACAGTCGTGCCGTAACCTGGATACAGCGAAACTCTTGACGACTGCATCGCCACGCAACGCCAATGGGGCGAGAACTGAAAGGCTTCCAGGCAGAGGCGGACGAGTTGTTGAAGATGCTGAAGTGACTTGGATCGAGCCAGATCAGAGTGCAGGAGGTGCTCAGACACGCTGGAACCCATCGACCGCGAGTTCTGGTCCATGCGGCGATTTCCGACACTTGACGAATGGCGAAGACGGCCGAGCTGCTCGGCGCCGGTCCCGCAGCGGCCAGCAAGCTGTACCTCACGGCATTAAAGGCGCTCAAGGCGATTCTGTCCGATATTCCAGGCTTTGAGGATCGGTTCTGAAAAGCGTTCAGCCGCGAAAGGAAGGGTCCATGGCCAATCCAGTTAGCCAAACGCGGGATCCCGTCGAGATCTTGGCTGAGGAGTTCCTGGTACGGCGGCGGCGAGCGAATTGCCTTCTCTCAAAGATCGCGGATCGCTATCCGCATCTGAGCCGAAGAGTCCGCGAATATTTCGGCACTGGTCATGATGGACGAATCGACCCGCAGTCCGCCGATATGGCCTGTTCGCGGGCCGAGATGAATTGCCTGCAAAGTCCTTCGGGACTGCAGAAACTCGGCGACTTCCGGATTCTCCGCGTGATCGGCCAGGGCGGCATGGGGATCGTTACCGAGGCTCAGCAGGAATTGCTGGGCCGGCACGTCGCGTTGAAAGTTCTCCCGCCGTCGATCTCGTCCCGCGCCGTCTTTCGTGAACGTTTCAGCGCGAGGCCCGTGCCACCGCCCGCCTGCACCACACCAACATCGTGCCCGATTCTTGGCGTCGGCGAGGACCAAGGTGTCCGTGTACGGGCCATGAAGGGACTCATCCACGGCCAGGCTGGACTCGGTGCTGGAGGACGTCAAGCAATCCGCGGCCTGTCTTCGACGCCGATCCCGCCACACAGCCCACGCTGGCCCATCAACATCAGAGGTCGCACAACGCCTGCTATCCGGACTTCCGGCTCACGCTCTAGGTGGCGGAGCCGACCTGGCCCGGGCAGGGCGTAGTTCCAACAGTCGATGATCTCCAATCACTCCACTCTCAGCATCGAGCCCGAATAGCCCGTTCTACAGCATCGCCCGCCAAGGTGTACAAGCTGCTGAGGGCCTGGCCGAGCACCCATGCCGCAGGGCATTCTGCATCGCGATATCAAACCTTCCGAACCTGCTGCTCGACGCCCAGGGCACGTTGTGGATCACGGATTTCGGGCTCGCCCAGTCCGAGGGGCTGGCGGACATTACTCAATCCGGCGAATTGCGTCGGCACCCTTCGCTACATGGCCCCGGCGCCTCGAGGGCAAAGGAGACGCTCGCAGCGACATCTACGCTTTGGGCATAACTCTTTATGAGATGCTCACCCTGAGTCAGCCGTTTACCGGCAGCGATCGGATTGGTCTGATCGAGCCGGATCGCCAGCGAAACACCCCGGCGCCCCCGAGTCGCTGCTACGCCTCTCCTTTCCCCGCCGATCAAGGACAGACTATCGTTCTCAAGGCGTTGAGCCGGGACCCGCCGCACGCTATGCCACCGCAGGATATGGCGGAGGATTTGCGTTGCTTCCTCGAGAATAGGCCGATTCAGGCTCGACGCAGTTCGGTGGTCGACGCTCGGTCGCTGGTGCCATCGCAATCCAGCACTGGCTTCGCTCATCAGCGCCGTGTTCTTGCTGCTCCGTCTGTCTGGCCATCGGCTCGACCGCGGCCGCATTCGGCTGAACGCGGAGCGTGAGGCCGTAGAGTGCTAGCCGAGCCGACGAGCGCGGAAAGCTTCACAGGCCCGTTCACCCAGGCGAATGTATTACGTTTAAGCCATCGCGTCGGGCAGCGTTTTCGACGCGATCGACGCCATTCGCAAAGCTGCCCAGTTCGTGCGCAACGGCACATGCCTGCCGAGATCGTCTGGATGATCTACGCAATCCAGCCATCGCCACTTCGGCTTCCCGATTCCGAGACGCTCCAGAGTCGGCAAGGATGTCGATGCCTGGCGAACGAGCTCTGGGATGCCGACGATCAGTTCCGCCTCTACGCTCGCTTGCCCGCTCCCTTTTGGGTAGCATCTCCCTGCGCAGGCTCGACGACCGACCAGCAGATCGCCCTCTTGGAAGGCAACTGGTACGACGCCGCTGAGCCCGGGCGCCGTTTCTGCTCGGTTTGGGTGACGGCTATTTCGAGCTTGGGATCTGTCCGGATCGGAGCCCCAACGGTACAGGAAGGCCAACGATTTGGTTTTGCCTTTCCATCCCGACGGCCGACACGTGCTGATCGAGTAGGCGCGGCGAGACTCTTTCGTTGTACGATTTGCAATCGCCGTACAGCGACGCCGTCCTTGTAGGCCGCCCCTTCCTGAGCCCACCAACGATTTTGCTTTCGATCCCACGGGCGCCCAGGCTAGCACTCGTCTGCGCAGGTAGCACAGATTCGGAACGCCCAGAACGGGCCAACTTTTGGCAATACCTTGCCGGAATCTCAGCCCTACTTAGAAAAACACGGTGTGAGCATCCAAGCGGCAATTTATCCTGCTCTCGTTTCCTATCGGTCTCACCCGCTCATTCGAGATCTGGGACCTCACAGCGATAGCTAACGGATGTCGGCGACCTGCAGGCGCCGGCGTGGTCGATCCGTGTGCTTTTCTCCTCGGACGGCGACCGCCATCTGTGCCGAAGGCTGGGTGGGGATCGCTTACCTTGTGGGACTGGCGCACGGGGAGGAAGATCCTTCACCAGCCAGGTTTCCAACCTGAAATTTGGCTCGGAACGGCAGTTTTTTGATCCTGGGTTCGGAAGGCAGAGCGCTTCGATGTCGTCGAACTCGCCACCGGGCGCGACCGTTCGTTCGTGCAGCAGTCGGCAGCAGCAAAAGGCCGTGCGTTATGAGGTGCCGGTCATTCATCCCGGAGGCCGTTTGGTTGCCGTCGCCATGTCGGATGGTGTTCGATTGTTTGACCTGGAGACCGGTGCTGAGTTAGCCGACCTGCCTCAATCGCGTTACACCATTGCCGTACAGGCGGACGGAGCGTTTTTGACGAACGGAGATCATGGCTTGCTCCGTTGGACACTTCGCCGGCACGATTCGGACCTGTGGCAGTTGGGGCCGCCGCAAGTCCTCGCCAGCGGATCGTTTTTCAACCTCGCTTCGGACAAAACGGGCGACCTCATTGCCCAGGCCACGGGGAATGGCGCCATGCTGGTGCGTCCAGGCAAAGGGGCTCTCTTCCTGGCCCCTCATGCCGGTTCCAAAAACGTTGCCGTCAGCCCCGACGGGAAATATGTAGCGACGGGGATCAATGACGGCGAAGACGGTGTCAAAGTGTGGGATACCGAGACGCAGCGCCCAGAGATCACCTTTTTCATGGGCCGGTTTTGCGAGGGGACGGTTCAGTCCGGATGGCCGGTGGCTGGCGGTGCGCGGCGCCCGCGGTTGCCAGGTGTGAAAGTCGGCACCTGGGAAAAGGCCTTCGAAGATCACTGGAATTTCCTCGCTGGCCTTCTTCGCCCGATGGCGCACTGCTGGCAGCCGGATTACCCCAGGGCGTCATTCGCTTACTCGAAACGGCCACGGGCGAACTGGCCCGTTTGGAAGATCCGAATCGAACTTTCGGCGCCAGCACTTTTACTCCCGATGGCGCTAAACTGTTGATCTCCAGCGACAACGACAAGGCTATCCACGTTTGGGACCTGCGGCTCATCCGAGCCCCAGTTGGCTGAACTCGGTCTCGATTGGGATGCTCCCCCCTATCCGGAATCACCAGAGGCTGCCCCGGCGCCGCTCCAAGTCCAGGTGGATTTGGGAAACCTTTTCCTCGACGACCGAAGGATGATTGGGCTCTCCAGCATCCGGCTGGCTTTCAATCCACTCGATTTCGAAGCGTTTTTCCAGCGCGGCCAGGCCTACGCCCATCAGAAGAACTTCCAAGAAGCGGCGACCGATTACAGCATGGCCCTGGTTTTGACGCCAGCCAATCACCGGATTCGCGGCGAGCTATTGGTTCGGCGGAGCCAGGCCTATCGAGCACTTCACGACCGCGAGCGAGCAAACGCCGATCTCCAAGAATTCGCCGAGTCGGGACTCGCGCTCCCGCAAGTGCTGCTATCGGCAGCCGCGATTCAGTGCAACGATCTCGCTTGGGAATATGCAACAGGCCCGGTGAAACACGCACATGCGAACAAAGCCCGAACTCTCTCCCATATGGCGGTCAAGCTGAATCCGGACGAAAGGGCATTCATCAACACGTTAGGGGTGGTGTACTACCGGCTAGGACAGTACTGCGCAAGCGATTGATACGCTCGAACGCAGTTTGCAAGAGGAACAAGGGCAAACGGACGCCTTCGATTTGTTCTTTCTAGCCATGTGCCACGCTCGCCAGGGTACGACGGGCAGAGGCAGGGACTGTTACGGTCGGGCCGTGACCGGGTACAGGAGAATTCAACGCTGATCGGTACGCCGCCGCATTGGGGCGAGGAACTGAGAGCATTTCAGGCCGAAGCGGAGGAGCTGCTGAAAAAGCTGAAGTGATTTGGAGTGAAGAGGCTCTGCATCGCAAACATTCACGTGCTGCCAGTGATCTTCTCCTCGATCCCACGCTCGGCGTGGGAATGCATTTCCCGACGCTCTGCGTCATGTAATCCGTAAAAATGGGCTATCTCGATGAGAATAGGTGAAATCGATCGGTGACCGTTCCCTCGTAGGCCCCTCCAGGACGCAGAGCGTCCAGGCGTACATTCCCACGCAGAGCGTGGGAACGAGCGGCCTACGCAGGACAGGCAGCCTTGCCTGTCTATTCGCCCAGCGGCGACAGGCAAGGCTGCCTGTCCTACGGTTACCTGCAGATGCGTTGCCGGACCGGCGGGGGAGGAAATTTTCGTGCCGGGCCCCGGCAATCACATCCTGCGTAGAGCATTCTTCCATAAGGAAAATCACGAACCAATGTTGTTGCCACTGGTCGAAGCCAAATTGAGCAGGATGAAACTTAGAGCATCGACGTCGAGCGTCCCGACGTATATGCTGCCGCCAATTCCGGCCCCGCGGGCCAGGTTGAGCGTCACCAGAGATTTCGCCAATGACAAAGTCGAGTGGGTGTCGTTATAGTGCTGCTGCCCAACCCACAGCCACTCCCGCCGTCCGCCTCGTTCAGGGCCACGATACTGCTGCTTAGCGTGGTGTTGGCGGAAAGCAAGTCGGCCATGCCGCCGCCTTCGGCATTGCCGCCGCCACAACCTTCGGCTTCGTTGAGGTCGATCAAACTACCGGTAATGGTGACGACGCTGGCGTTAAAGAGGGCCATAGCCCGAAGAATTGTAATTCCCGAGGTAGTTGAAAATGCCGCCCCCCGCCCCGAGATTGGCGAATAATGCTCCGCTGCCGCTGGCGTTGTTGTGCTGGCCGCCGGCAGCCAAAGTCGCCGACCTCGCTCCCGTTGACGCAAACCGAACTCCCCAGGTAATTCGCCAAGCCTCCACCGACGCCGACGCCGACAAGTGCCGCCACGCCGCGTCCGGTCCCGCAATTGTTGTTGCCGCCTTGGGAGCTGTTCTGATTGATGGTGCTGTTGCTGACGGTGAGCGTGTTGTGGATATCGACGCCGCCTTTCGCCGAAATTGATCGCGCCCCCAGGGCGGCGCGCCGACATCGACCACGGGACCGCAGCGGTGTTGCCATTCCCGCCTTGGGACGAATTGTGATCGAGGGTGCAGTTGGAAATGGTGCTTACTGAGCCCAGCTGGAAGCAAATCGCAGCTCCCTTCGGCATCCCCGACCTCGACGATATCGGTGCCGGTGGCGCTGCCGTTATTGCCGCCGATCGCCTGGTTATAACTGAATGTGCTATTGGCGATGCTGTTAGTTGTGGGCTCGAATCCTGAATCGATAGCCCCGCCGTAGGCAGTGTCGACGCCAGGGTCCGTGTTGCCAGGGCCGTCTTGAGCTACCGTTCCCTCCAAGCGCTGGTTCTGGTTAAATGTCCCGTTGATGACGGAAAGAGAGCCAAAGTTAGCAATCGCGCCTCCTGCACCTTCGCCATCATATCCACCTATGCCGCCGTTGCCGCCAATAGCCTGATTGGCAGTGAAGGTGGTTCGCGTAATGACGGCGGATGCATCGACATTGTCGATCTCGATGGCCCCTCCTTCGCCATAGTTGCCAGGGGCGTTGTTGCCCGCGGGCCACATTGTCACTGAAGGTGCTATTGGTGATGGCCGTAATGGTGGCAGGATCATATATGCCGCCGCCAAAGGCGCCGCCATAGCCGCTGCCGTCACCGCCCCTAGCGAGGTTGCCACTGATATTGCAAGTCGTAATAGTGATGGTCCCGTAGTTGGCGATGGCGCCTCCAAAGCCAGGCCCGTAATAACTGCCTGCTCCCCCAATGGCCGAGTTGTCGCATAGGATGCAGCCCGTGATCGTGCCGCTGAGGCCGATGTCAACGCCCCCGCACCGCCACCGCCGGAGCCGCTGTTGCTGCCGCCCTGAGCGGTATTGCCGCTGATGGTGCTATTGCTGAGAGCGAGGTTCGCGTTGTAGGCCTCGATGCCTCCACCGTGTGCTTCACCGTCGCTACCATTTTGGCCCCCTTGGGCCAGGTTGCCGCTAATGGTGCTGTTGCCGACGATGGCATTCCCGTTCAAAACATAGACCCCGCCGCCGCCTGCAATACCGGCTGATGAAGTGCCACCCAGCGCCTGGTTATTGTTGATCTGGCAGCCGGTAATCGTCAATGTGCCTGCCGTGCTGTAAAGCGCCCCGCCCCGCCCACCGCTGGTTTCGCCGCTGGCGGTTCCAAAGACCTCGTTTTGGGTCAGAACGTCCGTGGACAGGCTCAAGTCGCTTCCTTGATTCAAGATGCCGCCCCCTGTGTCGAGGCCGTAGCCGTGACTAATTGTCAGATTGTTGATAGCGACTTCCAGAAGATGGTGACATGTCGAACACCCGGCTGGCGTTGTTGCCGCTCACGCAAATCTTGCTCGAGCCTGGGCCGGTGATCGTCAGGCTGTCGGTAATCAGTAATTCGCCGCTGGTCAATGTGATAGTGCCATGTAGCCCACTGGCAAAAGCGATGATATCGGCCCCAGCGTGGCTGTTGGCCGAGGTTATGGCGGCACGCAGCCAACCAGTGCCACTGTCATTCAGGTTCAGGACCGTGAAGGTGCTGAGCAAGGTTCGTTCTTCAAGGGCTTCCAAGTGGGGCAGGAAGGAATGCCGCGATTCGGCAATTGGGCGACGGGGCCTGCGGCGCGGGACGCTGCCGCCGCTTGCAAGCATTACCTTCAGCCCTTGGAGCCATGCGCTGGAAGTCATGAGTCGAGTCTCCTGATGAAGTGGCAGTTTGCCGGTACGGAAAGAACATCGATCGAGGACGCGATCGAACGCCTGGAGAGATAACCGGGATTTGCCTGATGGCGTCAACCTTACGCCACGGAATACAGTAATGAGTTGCCGGACTAGCAGTGGGGAGAGAATAACCTGCTGGCCCGGTCAACTGCATTCGTTCGAAGGCAAATCTGCTGGCAAGTTTGCAATCTGCGGGAGTGAGGTCACGAACCGAGGTTGTTGCCGTGAGTCGAAGCCAAGTTGAGGAGGATGAAACTTAGGGCGTCGACGTCGAGCGTCCCGAGATTGTCGATCCCCCCGCCAATTCCCTGGGCACCGCGAGCGAGATTCAGGGTGACCAGAGATTTCACTAGCGCCTATTGAGCTGGCGTCGTTATAGGCGCCGCCGCCAAGCCCGTTCCCACTGCCGCCATTCGCTTCGTTCAGGGTCAGAATACTACTGGACACTGTGGTGTTGGCACAAGCAGGTCGGCCATGCCGCCGCCCTCGGCATTGTGGTTGGCCCCTCCCGTTGCACACGTTGAGGTCAATCACGCAGTCACGAATGGTGGTCGCAGTCGCGTTCATTTGGCCATAACCCGAGGAGTCATAACCGCCAAGACCATTGAAGATGCCGCCTCCCGCACCGAGGCCGGCGAAGATGGTCGCCGCTGCCAGGGCATGTCGCGAAGGCCGCCGTTGGCCTGATTGCCGTCCAGGTTGCTGCCGCTCACGCAGGCCGTTCCACCCAGATAATTCATGATGCCCGCACCCAGTCCTGCCCCGACGAACCCGAGACGCGGCGCCAGTGCCGCTAGTTATTATGGCCGCCTTGAGCGATGTTCTGCGCAAGGTACTGTTTGAAACTAACAGGGTGTTGGATCCTATATCGACGCCCCCGAAGCCAGAAAAGATTCCAGCTCCAAATCCTTAGCCAACGTCGACCACTGGACCGCAACCACTGTTGCCGTTGCCGCCGATCGCCTGATTGCCTTCAAACGTGCAGTTTGAAAAAGCGCCTCAGGGTGCTGAACTCTGTACAAATCGTTCCTCCCTCGGCGACGCCTACTCAACAATGTCGCTCCCGGTGGCGATGGCGTTGTGCCGCCAACCGCCTGTTGTGCTTGAAGGTGCAGCTAGCGACTTGAGGTTGGCGGCAAACAAGCTGTCGATGGCACCGCCAAAGCTTTCGTCGACGCCAGGGTCCGCAATGCCAGGCGCCGCTATTGCCATAGTTGCCTGCGAGGGCCTGATTTATGGTAAAGCTGCTGTTGATGATCGCATTGGAGCCATATTACCGATAGCGCCTCCCTCGGCTTCGCCCACGGATGGCCCAGTCCCGCCATTGCCGCCGATGGCTTGTTGCCGCTGAAACTACTCGCGATGATGGTGGACGAATGGAAATCAAAAACCACCGGCTGGGCGGCATTCTCGGGCGAGTTGTCGCCTCCGCGCACCACATTATCGCTGAATGTAGATTGCTGTGACGCATGTTGTCGCCAGTGAGTAACCACGCCCCCGCCTTCAGCCAATGCCGTCGCTACTGTTGTCACCGCCTGGGCCACATTGTCGCTGATCGTGCTGTTGTGATGGTACTGCATCGCCGCCGAGAACTGGACATGCCGCCGCCCGTAGCGGCGCCGTACGTCGAGCGCCGCACCGCCAGTGCCTGGTTGCCGGATATTTAGGAGTCGGTCACGTTTAGAGTCCCGTCCAGCTACTGGAAGGACCCCGCCTTGCAAGCTTGGTCGGCAACACTCTCGAACCACTGCTTTTGATAAAATCGTCCTCGGACAGGCTCAGGTCGCCTACCTCGTTTGAGGATGCCGCCACCTATGTCGGGGCCTGCCCATGGCTGATCGTGAGGCCGCCGAGGCTGACGCTGAGGCCGAAGCCGCGTTCGAACACCCGGCTGGCGTTGTTGCCGCTGACGCAAATCTTGCTCGAGCCTGGACCATTGATGGTCACGCTGTCAGTAATCACAATTCGCCGCTCGTGAGCGTTATGGTCCCGTGTAACCCGCTAGTGAAGCAGATCGTGTCGGCGCCAGAATTCGTGTTGGCACATGCGATAGCGGCCCGCAATGAACCGGTGCCGCAGTCGTTCAGATTCAGGACCATGAACGTGCTGAGCAAGGTTCGCTCTTCAAACGTCTCCAAGTGGGGCACGAACGATCGCCGCGGCGCGGCAATTCGGCGACCGGGTTTGCGTCGCCGGACGCTGCCGCCGCATCCGAGAATTGTCTTCAGCCCTTGGAGCCATGCGTGGACGTCATGAGTCGAGTCTCCTGATGAAGTGGCAGTTTGCCGGTGCGGAAAGAGCATCGATCGAGGACGCGATCGAATGCCTAGAGAAATAACCGGGATTTGCTGGAGGCTTCAACCGATTGGTCTAGTAATTAGTGTCCGTCCGGAAATGGCCCTTTTTCAGAACGGCCGCCAGTTCGGCAGCCGGTGACACTCAATTGGCACTCGTATGGCGGCCATTTCATCGCGCAGAGCCGCTGCTCAGACTTGCAGCGGCCTTTTGGGCGATCCCACCCGCTCGGCGTAGTTTCGCCCGGTTGTCGCCACTCAAACACTTTGTGAGTCCACCTACTCTTTGCGTTTGGACTTGGCCGCCTCACACTCGGCTTCGTCTTGAGCCAGGAGAAGCTTCCCTAATGTATGAAGGTTGCGGCCCAACATGCCCAAGCCCACATAGCCTCGTAGCCGAGTTTACTCTTGTCACGGCAGCGTTCTTGGCCGTTACCAGCCTGCAGGGCGCCGATCGCCGACTCAATCCCGGGATGACTCTGGCGTGCCTGACGAAATTTCACGGTCGCTTCCTTTTGTTGTTGGCGGCCACTGAGCCTGCCTTTTTTGGGAATACACGGATGGGCCACGATCGAGGCCAACTGCTCTTGATTCTCCGGTGTATGAAAGGCGCGATCGAACGAGGCCCGCTCGATTTTGTCATCCATACGCTCTTGCAACGCGGTCATCGCCGGCACCAGCACGTCTTGATCCAACACGCCATTGGCCACCACCGCGTAATGGCAGATGAAGCCAACGCCATCTTCAATCACCAGGACCTTGTGGCCATATTGGATCGGGTTCGGTTGTTTGCCACGCTTGATCAGTTCGGTGTGCGGTTCGTAGATGCTGAAAATCTTCTCCTCGTTAGGCACCGTCTCGCCGAGTAATACGCGCCGCCGAGCCGTGCCACACACCTTCTCGGTCAACTGCACATAATGCCACAATTCTTCGCGTGGCCCGTCATGGCCCTCGCCGAGCCAATCGATACCGAGGCCCTTGCTCCGGAAATGCAGCGTCACCAAAAGTTGGCGGGCCCGTTGCAACAGGTCCTCCGCCAAGGTCAGTAATCGCTGATACCCAGGCTTGAGACGGTCTGCCCCCTTGCTCTTGGCTCGCGAGGTGCGACGAATCTCACGCACGATCGCCTTTACCTTGTCCAACTGATGCTCATGCTGACGCCAACCGGGCAGACCGTGCGCCGCCGCCAATTCCGCCGCCAGAGCCGCCACCTTGCCCAAGCCATCCCTAATCAGACTCGACTCCGTGGGATGATGAATGTTCGTCTCGACCACAAACGTATCGCCACGCACCGTCTCGATCGCCTCGGCCAGCTGGTGCCCTGCAGCCACCAAAAGGTGATTGATCTTCTCCAGGGTTTCCGGCTGCAACAAACAGAGGTTGTCGCGAATCCGCCGCCAATCAAAGTCGACTTCGTCCTGCCAATCGCCAATACCCATCATCAACCGCAAGGTGCGGTGTTGCTCTGCCAAATCTTGCAGTTTGTCGTAATCGAGGTTACACCCCAGCCTGACCGCCGCCAACACCGTGATCGTCCAATAGCTCAACCCGGTTCTACCATGATCGGGGCTGCTGCCAGCATTCACATCGTTGCCAACGAAATCCAGAAGCTCACGGCGGAACGGTACTTGCCCATACACATGCTGTAGAGCACGCAAGATGGGAATGATCTCATCCCGACAGTTCAAGTTCAGCGGCACGGCATTGACGGGAAGGCAATCCAATCGCGACTGCTCTTGATAGGCCACACGCACGGTGAATCCTCCCTGAAGATCGGCGGGTAAAGGGGATGGCGACCGCAGATTTCTTGGAAAATCCGTGTGCCGCGTACTCTCATAGACGTTGGGCTGGCCATCTTCGTTCAAGAATTCACCCAAAAATCCCGGGAATTCCTAGGTTTTTCGCATATCCGGACGGACACTAATTAGCCTCTGGCGCGTTGTTGCCTCTGACGGGCAGCCGAATGGGATAGAAAATGGAACGATCGGAAGGCATTGTGGCAACCAATGTCACAGACGACATTGAGTGGGCGGCACAGTCAGGGGACCGTGTCGCCCACTCGGGGGAGGTTGAATGCCACTGTAATCCGTCATGCCAGACTGGTTGTCTGGTAATTGGTAGAAGTTCGTTCCTGAACCAGAAGCGTCATGGGCCGACGTTATTCCCGTGGCTGGAAGCCAGATTGAAGATGATGAATGTTAGGGCATCATAGGTGAAGGTCCCAAGGTTGTAGACGCCGCCGCCGATGCCCTCGCCGTCGCTGTGGTTCCCATCACCGCCCTGGGCCAGGTTAAGCAGGATCGCACTATCGGTGACACCGAGGCTAGCCCCGCTGGCAACATAGCAGCCCCCACCCAAGCCATCGCCGCCCGAAAGGCCGTCGCCGCCAAGAGCCAGGTTGGCGAGGAGCGTGGTTTGGTTGATGGTTGCTGTCCCGCCCGGTCCGACGAAGACGCCGCCGCCCGCGCCGTTACCGCCAATCCCGCCTGCGCCCCCCGCTCCTCCCCGGGCTGTTACCGAGCAATGCGCTACCGCTCAGACATAGCGAAGACGTATCTGGGAAGCCAAAAAAACCTTGACTGGCCACCGCGATGCCGCCGCCGAAACCATCACCACCGCTGGCTCCGTTGCCTCCGGTCCCTCCTGGGCGCTGTTGCCCAGAAACGTGGTCTTCGAGACCGTCGCAGTCGCAATGAACGATAGATCGAGGCCACCGCCCGTGGCCACGCCGCCGGCGACGCCGTTCTCGCCGGCCCCGCCGAGTGCCTGATTGCCGACCAGCGTGCTGTTGCTGAGCGTGAGTCCCGTGCTGGGCGAAGGGGGAATGCCGCTCGAAGTCCTCAATGCCGCCCCCGCTGGCAGGACCGCCAGTGCCTGCGGTGCTGGAACCGCCCTCGGCCACGTTGTCGACGAGGCGCAGTTGGCGACCGTCATGGTAGCGCCGTCGAGAAGGATGATGCCGCCGCCAGCGCCATATTCGTTGCTTCCACTGAGATTGCCGAAAGTCGGATTGGGGCCGGCGCTGCCACCGATGGCTTGGTTGCCGGTCAGCGTGCAGCCGGTTAAGGAAACGGATGCTCCAGTGTCGTTGATGGCGCCACCCAGTCCCTGGCCTCCCGGGGAATTGAAGGCAACGGGGCAGGGGCGTCGTTACCGGCGATGGCCTGGTTGCCGGTGAAGCCGCAGTTAATGACATTCAAGGTCGTAGCGGGGGACAAAAAAGTCGCTGGGGTGGACAATAAGAAAATGGCGCCGCCTTCCGCACCGCCGCCGCTGGTGCCGCCGAGAGCTTGATTGCCAGTGAAAGTGCTGTTGCTCAAGGTCAGCGTACAACCTTCAGCAAAAAGGGCGCCGCCTTGGCCATAGCCGGTATCGCCGGCGGTCCCGACGTTGTCAGTGAAGGTGCAGGTATTGATGGTCGCCACCGCGCTGAACTCGACGTCGATGGCGGCGGCGTCGCCGAAGGTCACGCCGCTGGCGGCGATGGCCAGGTTGTGGCTGAACGTGCTGTGGGAAACTGTAAGGGTAGAGCCATATAACTGGCTCGGCGGGAATCCGAAACTTTCGATGGCGCCGCCATAACTGCCGTCGTAGTAGCTGCCACTGCCGCCGCCGGTGACCTCATCGCCTGTGAAAGTGCAGCCTGTCACGGTGGCGCTGCCCAAATTCAACACCGCACCGCCAAAGGAATCGTTGCCTGCGCTGGCCGCCGCGATGTTGTTCTCCAGCAAACTGTTCGTGAGGGTCAGGCTGCCGCCGATCTCGTTGGCAATGCCGCCGCCGTTGGCGGCATCGGGAGTGGTGGCACCGCCACTGCCGCCGACAGCCTGATTACCGAGCAGTGAGCAGTTCTTGATGGTCAGATTGCCGAAGTTGTCGATGCCGCCTCCCTGTACGGCCAGACCGTCAGCGACTGTAAGGTCAGCGAGAGTCACGGTCGTCCCCCCGGAGATGTCAAAGACCTGCTGGGCGTTGTTGCCGCTGATGGTCAGCTTGTTCGCGCCTGGGCCGTCGATGTCCACATTCTTGCCGATGGTCAGCGGACCGCTTGTCAGCGTGATGTCGTGGACCGAGTTGGCGAAGATAATGGTATCGCCGTTATTGGCCGAAGCGAGAATGGCTCGTAACGAGCCTGAACCGCTGTCGTGATTGTTGAGGACCGTGAGTGTGCTGAGAAGTGTTCGATCTTCAAACGCCTCCAAGCAGGGCTTGAAGGAGTGCTGCGGGTTACCATTTCGACGAGAAAGGCTGCGCCGCGAAACGCGGCCTCCGGATGGGAGAATTCTCTTCAGCCCTTGGAGCCATGCGCTGGACGTCATTAGTCGAGTCTCCTGGTAAAATGGCGGGTTGCGAGTACGGCATGAGCATCGATCGATGCCACGATCGAACGCCTACAGAGATATCCGCGAATCGATGGTCGCTGTCAACCATTTGTCCCTACAATTCTTTTGCGCGTCCAGTGCGAAACTATGCCTCGCATTGGAGAACAGCCCGGGCAAGACGATGACATCTTCGTATCGCGAACAGCACCGCGAGCAGATTCTGGCGACGCCATTCTCACAGGAATGGGAATCCTGGCTCGCGCAAAACGTGTTCCAATTCCGATTATTCAACGAACTAGAAAAGAAGCCTCCTCCCCGACCGATGATTTCCAACCGCTCCGCCTATGACGCGTCAACAGGCTTAGCTTCGTGATTCTGCCACTTCCTGATGCAATCTTCTGTTGTTTCTCCCTCTCTTGGCGTCGCCAATTCCCTCCCCCGCCGCCACAATCTGTGCAACCAACTCCCGAGCCCTTTCCACCGGCGGCCACCGGTGAACTTGGCCACATGAATCACGGACACCAGTTCGCGCACCAGGGCGAGCCTTCCCATCAAATCTTCGTAGGCTTGGCGGCGTACGCTTCTTCAAGTGGTCCAGATTTTGTCGCCGTAGCTCGATGCTCCGTTGCAACAATTCGTTGACTGCTGTCCCTTGCGTCCGGTACTCGGTGCTCCGGCCTCCACTCTCGCTTCAGGCTCAGCTAGCAATCGATCCATTTCACGGATGTGTTCGGCCAGGGCTAACCACCGATTCCTCAGTTCGCCAATCCGGCGTTTCGTCACTCCAGCTCCGGCCAGTCCAGCCTTCGAGGCTGGTCAGAACCTTGGACAAATCGGCATCGGCTTGCTCGATGCCACTGTCCATTTCGTCTTTGGCGATGTTGGATTTGGTGAAAGCAGGAGTCGTGGCCGACCGGCTCGCCAAAATAATCGGCAGATAGATCGGCCAAAAGAGAAAAGCAGAAACTATGACGAAGATTCGTTCCCCGTAGCCGGTGTGACGATCCGTGACATACAGAGCCACCGCCACGCCACTGCCGAAGAGGAAATAGAGGAGTATCGTTGGTGCTGAGAGCATTGGTGTACTCCTTGAATTAAAGAGTGAGCCTCCCACGCTGGCGAGCCTCCCACGTTAGTGGGGGGAGGATCTGGCAAAACTCCCCCCACTAACGTGGGAGGCTCGCTCATGCAGGAGGCTCACTCATGCAGGAGATTCGCTCATGCAAGACGCTCGCTAGTTTAGATCCAAGATCCCGCCAGGCTTTCCCACAGCCGATAAATCATGACCGGCGACACAGCGGTGTAACAGAGTGCCCAGGAGACCGTCAGTCGCCGCAAGAAACAGGCGCGGTCGATTCGGCAAGCATCGGGCATGGTCTCCGCCATGCCGGTCACTCCGCGATAGATGGCGTGTACACCTTCGAGCCCGGCCACGAATGGCAACACCAAGCCCAGATAAAGTCCATATTCGAGGAATTCAGTCGGGCCATGAAAGATAACCAGACCCAATATGACGGCCACATAGATGGGCAGGATGCCTACCAGCACCAGAGCACTGGTGGCCGTGCCTCGCACCACTACGCCGACAATTTGCAGCATCGTCATGCGCACGCCGGCAAGCAGTGCGAAGAAATAGAAGCTCGGCAAGCAGATGCAGGACGCAGCCACCAGCCCAATGAGATAAGCAGCCACAAATCCCAAGCCGGAACCATCGTGCCAGTTCGCGGCCGGCACAGGCAGCAGTCGCCTGGGATACGCCTCGGCCGGCGACGGCATTGAGAATGATGAGCATGGCAACGCCAAAAAGTGTGTAACTGCCCAATGCAATCGCCAGGAATCGCGGAATCAGGTGCGCCTGCAACGCTTCATCGCGATTGAGCTTGTCCGCTTGGGCAGGAAACTTGAGCAGGATTTCGACCAACCCGAGAATGGAAGAACCGGCCTTGATTTCCGGTGCCTCATCGACCGGCAGAACCTCAGGCGGGTCGACGACATCAATGGACACGGACGAATCCGCAATTGGCGAGGCGGCTGCGGCAAGCGTATCGGTGAGCATCACTATTCCCTTTCGACTTTCGGATTTCGATTTTCGGATTTCGGATTTTGCGAGCCGAGATCTCATGCGCGGAACAAGAAACTGAGATCGATGAGCCCCAAAGCATAAAAGAGTTCGCTCCCCAGAACGCCCACCAAGAGCAGCCACCAGGCAGGGGCTCGGCCCGCGCCGCGGTTCCAAGCGCGCCATCACTCGGCTGAAGACATCGATCATTGCGACGCCCACGATGCTGAAGACTGCCAAGTGCACAGCCAAAACCATGGCGGGGTGGGGAATGGCCAACGTGAAAAACCAGGCGATCGGGATGGCCGCCATCATCGCCAGTCCGCCCCAACTGGTGGTGACCAGGGCCGCAAGAAGTGTCGTGCTGGGCTTGAGACGGGAACCCGACAAACTGTTCAGAATGTATAGTGCGGGCAAAGGCAGGCTCCAAGCAATGCCGGCACCCAGCGAGAACCGCTGAGCGTCGATCACCATTTCGCGGGCGCCGTGCGGCATGCCCATGACGAGACCATAGGTTGTGGTCCCCAAAACGGCGGTGCCGCCCAGAGCCGCAAAAACACTCCAACTGTAGTTGGCATTTTGGTGATGCCAGGCGAAGGCGAAGTCTTCCGGCTGCCGCAATGCCTGTCCAATGTGGCCCAGGCTTTCGCGAACGCGCGTTTGCAACATGGATTAGGTCCTCCTCGGAATAAGAAGTGAGGCGTCATCTCAGCAACCGAAGCAACCGGCGCACGAGATAACATGCGACAGAGGATTTGTTAACGATTTGGTTTGCCTCCGGTTCACCTTCAGGGAAAGGCGTTCGGAGGAACTGACATGAATCTGTTTTCGCGATTGGATGAGATTTTGGGCAAGGAAGGCGAACCATTTCGACCGATTGATTGGCACCGATTGATTCGGCAGGCCTACAATCGGCTCTCGATCATCTCAAGGTGGGCCTTGACCGTCTCGAATATCAATGGACGGCAATTGAATCAGGTGAAAGCGGTTCCTTGCAAACCCATCGGGCATTCGGAATTGATCCTCGATCCTTTTCCCGGTATAGTGCGCTTCTAAAGGCACTGTTTCACCAGCAAGCAAATAAAATCATGTCCATACCTAAAAAAAACACGACCGTCGTCCCTATTCCTTCGATCCAGGAACTGGTGCCGCGAGCTTGTGGACGATCCAGATAAATGGCTGGATGCGAAGAACGATCTGTTGGGCGGCTCGAAGCCTCGCCAGCTTGTCGGTACGCCCCGTGAACCAATACTTCGCAATCTGCTGGAAGCAATTAAGCATGGATCGTTTTCATGAAGCACCTGTCCCAATGCGCCCACCTTCGCCGTCGCCCTGTCCGAGGAACATGGATACGTGCCTTGCATCCCAGATTCCTAACTGGCCCTCTCGGCACGGCCCATACGCCGACACATGCGACCCGCTTCAACCCTGGAACAACGGCCGATCCCGGTTTTGAAATTCTGTACCTAGCCGAAGACGCTACCGTTGCCCATTTCGAGGTGCAGGCATTGTTGGGTTCCGCGTACCCAGGAGCAATGCACGTTCCTAATCCGGCGGGCGGCGCTTGGACCTTGGTTCCCGTCGGGGTCACTCTTCAAGCCGTTGTCGATTTTACTCGTTCAACTTCCTGCATGCCTATCGAAACATCTATTCAAGAACTGACTGGAGATTGGCAAGCTTACGCATTGCGAAATCCCATGAGGCTTCGTGGCGGCGCCAACGGGTCCGATGTGCCGACCCAGTTACTGGGTAGACGCTTGCACAAAATCCGCGGAGTGGAGGGGTTCATGTCCTATTCTGCACGCGTTGCCACTCGGCGAATTCTTATGATTTTTCCACGCAAACTGCTTCCAGGTAGTCAGCTTCGTTACCAAGATCCTATTTCGGAAAGATGGATGACTGTACCCTGAGGCAAGTGAAGAGTAACGCCAGCTCCATGCTTTGCATCGACCGAAAAAAAGCCGCCTCCCTTCAGCTTTTTCCCCTTTTCTTTGTTCCGTTTCCCGTCCGTCCGATCCATAATAATCGCCAAGTAGACATATCGCTGTCGCTGCAGTCGTTGGTCCGGAAGCCGCTTGCTGTCCCGTGTTCGGAGTCCGTCGATGAAGAGATCGATCTTCTTGATCTTTGCTATTGCCTTCTTTGGGTTGGCCCTCGAGGCGCCGCGAGCCACTGCGCAAGCGGTTCCGTCCGCGTCGAAGCCTGCCCTTGCCGCCAATGGCATCACGACGCCGAAAGAACACTTTGGCTTCAACATCGGCGACGATTATTGCTTGGCCGACTACAAGCAGTTCGAGAGCTACTTGAACAAGCTGGCGACGCAATCCGATCGCCTGAAGGTTGTCAAAATCGGCGTCACCGAAGAAGGCCGCAATCAGCTCATGGGTATCGTTACTTCGCCGGCGAATCATGCCAAGCTCGATTTCTACAAGGAAATTGCAAGGCAAATGGCCAAGGGGCAGATCGACGAAACTTTGGCCCGCCAACTTGCCGAGGAAGGCAAAGCCGTGGTTTGGATCGACGGCGGCTTGCACGCCAGCGAAGTGCTTTGCGCTCAGGTGCTGATCGAGACGATTTATCAGATGCTAAGCCGCAACGATCCCGAAACCATGCGTTTTCTCAATGACGTCATCATCCTGTTCGTGCACTGCAACCCCGACGGCATGGATCTCTGCGCCGATTGGTACATGCGAAACAAAGAACCCGAGCGACGCACTTCGGGCCAGTTGCCGGTGCTTTACGAGAAATACGCCGGCCACGACGACAACCGCGATTTTTACGCCGGCAACCTGGCAGAGACGCGGAACATGAACCGCGTCATGTACCGGGAATGGTTTCCGCAAATCGTCTACAACCACCATCAGACCGGCCCCGCCGGCGCGGTGATGTTCATCCCGCCCTGCCGCGATCCGTTCAATTACAACATCGACCCCATGGTGATCGGCGGCATCGAAGCCGTCAGCACCGCCGTGGTGCTGCGGGCCCTGGAAGAGGGCAAGCCCGGCGTCACGGTACGCACCGGCGCCGCTATTCCACCTGGTTCAACGGCGGATTGTCAACGGCCTGTCAATTTCACAACATGATTGGCCTCTTCACAGAGACGATTGGCGGACCGACGCCGAGCAGCGTTCCTTTGATCACGAACAAGTTGTTGCCTAACAGCGATTATCTGCTGCCCATTCCGCCGCAAGCTTGGCATTTCCGCGAGTCGGTGGACTATTCCGTCCTTGCCAACAAAGCCTTTCTCGATTATGCCTCGCGAAATCGGCAACACCTCCTTTTTAACATCTGGCGCATGGGCAAGAACTCCATTGATATCGGCAACCGCGACAACTGGACGATCACGCCCAAGGCCATCGCCGCCGCGAACAAAGCCCGCGGCGGAGCGGCTGCCCCGGCCGGCGCGGCGGCTGGGCAACCGGGCGAACGCGGGCAGGGCGGACAGGGGCGCGGCGCAGCAGGGCGTGCAGCTTTTGCGGGTTTCGGGCGCGGCGGCCGTGGCGGCGCCGCCGCGGTGGCAGATTTCAACCGGCTTTTTCACGACCCGGCGAAGCGCGACCCGCGCGGATTCATCCTGCCTTCCGATCAACCCGATTTTCTCACCGCGACCAAGTTCGTGAACAAGCTCATCGGCTCCGGGGTAACCGTCCTCCGGGCCACGGCGCCATTCAGCGTCGGCGGCAAGAAATATCCTGCCGGCTCTTACGTTGTGAAGTCTGCTCAAGCCTTTCGCGGACATGTGCTCGACATGTTCGAGCCTCAGGATCACCCCGACGATTTCGCCCCCGGTGCCAAGACACCGACTCCGCCTTATGACATGGCCGGCTGGACGCTGGCTTTTCAAATGGGCGTGAAGTTCGATCGCATCCTCGAAGGGATCGACGGGTCCTTCGAAGAACTCAAAGACGAGGCGCCGCCCCCGCCCTTCCAAGTCGCCACCCAGGTGGGCGACGTGGGCTACTTCATCGACACGCGCGCCAATGATTCGTTCCGGGCTGTCAACGAGCTCCTGGCCGCGGGGGAGGAAGTTTCTCGTCTTGCGAAGCCTTTCGCAACCGCTGGAACTACTTATCCTGCCGGCACGTTTTATGTGAAACGCAAGGCCAGCACGCCTGGACAAGTGGCGGCCATCGGCAAGAAACTGGGAGTGCACGTGCAGGCGTCCATGACCGCACCAGGCAAAGAAGCCGTCGCGTTGAAGCCGGTCCGTGTCGGGCTCTGGGATCGTTACGGCGGCTCGATGCCCGCGGGCTGGACGCGGCAAATCCTCGAGAATTTCGAATACCCGCACAAGCTGGTGTTTGCGCCGGAGCTCGATAAGGGCGATCTGCGTTCGAAGTTCGACGTGCTAGTGTTCGTTGACGGCGCCATCGGCGGACGAGGCGGTGCGGGCGGTCGCGGCGGCGCAGGGACAGGTGGTGGCGGCCGCGGTGGTCGCGGTGGCCGTGGTGGTGCAGCGGGCGGGGCCGGTGGCGACCAACTGCCTGCCGGCGGAGGCGCCGCAGCCAGCCGCGAGCAGAACATTCCCGAACAATATCGCGGCCGGCAAGGCAACATCACGACCGCGACCACACTACCTCAACTCAAGAAGTTTCTGGAAGCTGGCGGAACCATCGTGACCATTGGCGGATCGACGAACCTGGCCAACCAACTCGGCTTGCCACTCAAAAGCTCCCTTGTCGAAAAAACGGAGGATGGGGAACGGCCCCTGGGTCGCGAAAAGTTCTACGTTCCGGGTTCCGTGCTGCAAACGCGCGTGGACAACAATAATCCTTTAGCGTGGGGCATGGACGAACACGTCGATGTGATGTTCCAGGGCAGCCCCACATTCAAGCTGCCTACTGGAGCCGATGCCAAGGGCTTGGAGCGCGTCGCCTGGTTCGACAGCAAGACGCCGCTGCGCAGCGGCTGGGCCTGGGGCCAGGAACACCTCAACGGCGGCGTCGCCATCGCGACGGCCCCCGTGGGCAAAGGCAAGCTGGTGCTGTGCGGCCCGCAGATCCTCTTCCGCGGCCAACCCGATGGCTCGTTCAAGTTCCTGTTCAATAGCATCGTCGGGGCGAGTGTGAAGGAGTGAAGTGGCGGAGCCTTAACAGGGCCAGAACCTTTCATTTACCCCGCATGGGAATGAAGCCATCAAACAGGGGGTGGCCATTGATCGTGAAGATCCCAAAGTGCCGCAAGAGTGCGGCATCATGGATGTTGTCGGTACGGTAGGTCTCTTGTTCATTTCCTTCTGGAAGGGCCAAGGTCACGACGAGGTTGAACGCTTCCTGCTCGCGATAACTCATTGCCACTTCTCGGATACTCAGCCCTTGAAGGATGCGCCAGACCATCAGTGCTGCATTTCTTGGTTCCCGGTGGTGCCGAATGCCTGGAGAAAAGCTCGAATCTTTTGAGGATTGCGTTCCGATTCGGCCAGGAGTGCTTCGGGCGCAAATGAGAAGTTACCTCTAAATCGCTTTCGGAACTCTATCGTCAACTTGCTGAGTTGATCGATCAAAGCCGCAACAATACTTCCAGGAGGTCCTTGTAGATCGATCATCCACCCAAGATGGTTATCCCGAAGAAGGCGTTCCATGATGGCTGGCTCTTCCGGACTCATGCTGCCCTCGCGTACGTCCAAAGCATGTCCGTCCAAAGGAAATCACGTATAGCACCGAGAATGGATCGCATTTCGGCTGTGTTTGGGTTATCCAGAACGATCGTTATGTCCTTTGGACGGACGATCAGGCAAAGCATGGAATTTTCGGCAGATTCAGGGCTATCGGCGTCCCAAGCACTTTCTGCTTCGGCATTGAGATACGCAAGGAGCTGGCTAACCTTTCCAAAGGGGATGTCAACAAATCGACTGTATTTGTCGCCCGTGATGGCGTTTTCGAATCGGATGTCGCGCCAATGCCGCGCTACGATTCGAGTGCAGGCTTCTAAGGAAGCAGCATCACCTATTGCTGGGAATACTATATCTTTTCCGCCAATCACGACCGCTACTCCTTTACTTCGTCCGTTTTACCGTGCCGCCCCTGTCTTTCCTTTTCCACAGCATAGTCTTCAGTGCTATAGAAGACGTAGGCCCCTCGCCCGCCTGGCAAGCTGAGAAGGTCTTCTCCCTCGGAAAAGCTGAAAACGTACTCGGTTTTCTGGCTGCATCCGCGAACAAACAATCGCTTGCTGAGGTTTGTCGATCCGGGGGGGCAGAGTCGTGAAGTAAGCCGCCCTTCGGGTGATCGCATGGTGGTTTCGAGGCTTTGAACAGCCACACTACCTGCGAACTGATGGCCTTGTAGCCCTTCTCATTCGTATAATGAAACACCTCCTATCCTCTCTCGACGATGGGAGTCACTTACTTAATCTACCACGCGCATGGATTCCAAGCGAGAGCTGAGCCACTGACTAAGCGCGGCACGGAGTGCTCACGTAGAGGATGAATCGCTGCGTAAAGTGCGACAAGACGCCAAGTAACCTGCAACCGACTATTCCACCTTCCCCTCTCCCACCCGCAGCACCATCGGCTTGCCTAGATAATGAAACTGTGACTTCAATTCGAATCCCTTGTCCAGCATTCGGTACTCGAACGGCCCGCTTCCAAAGGGATCCTTGATTTCCCGGAGCTTCTCCGGACCGTGTTCGACAACCGTCACCGCGGCCCTGAACAGTGCCAGTTGAGCGAGATGGCCTTGTTCTCGCTCCACAATGGAGCCTAGAACGGGTAAGAAGCCTCGGGCCGCGGGGTTGGTAGCCTTTTTTCTGAACTCCCGCTCGACTGCGGGAAACTGCCTGTCGAATTCCGCGCGGGGCAAACCCACCAGCTTCGTCGCTTGGTCGAAAACGGGGAGAAGGCCTTCCAGCAATTCGATGGCGTCATCGAACGTCTCGATTTGTTCGGCTGCCCTGGCAATGGGAAGGCTGTGCGGCCCGTCCCAAACCTCATGCCAGCAATTGTCGCCAGGATCCGTGCTCCTTCTTTTCGGCATCGCTCAGTTTCTTGATCATCCACCATAGGGTGTACTTTTTCTCGTTGCGGAAAGCCTGCTGAAGCGTCGCTCCTGGAGGCAGCGCTTCATAAGCGGACAGAAACCTTGGCAGCAGTGCCTTCAACTCCGGCAGATAGGGCGCCAGTAAATCGATCGTGTCTTGCTCGATCAAGTTCCTCATCAAGATACAGATGAGAAGAGGATCTGATCCAACATGGCGGGCCAGCGCCATCATGGCGATGGCGTCATCCATTCCAGCTTCCCAGTGACCCTGCGCAATTCGTGGCGTGCGTGCAAAGCGGCCAAGTGGGCCAAGTCGCGGGCCTTGATGTGATGGGTCAGAACGAGGCCCATGCCATCATCGAAATCGATACTCCATTCACAGCGCGTGAGCTTCGCTCCCCGGTACAGGTATACCCGGCTTTTCTCGGATGCTGCGATCAGTTTTAGCACCTCTTCGTCGAGTGGAACTTTTTTCCACCGTTCGAGGAGCTTTGCCTGCTCCTTGGTCAGTGCCGGCATTTGGGCGAACGCCTGCCAATACTTCAAGGCCGCATTGGCCGCCAAGTCTGTTTTGGCGTCCGGGGTCTGTGCATTAGCAGCGGCGGGCCAAAGGAGGGTGATGGGCAGAAAAAGCATTAGCAGTTTCGAATATGGCATCAGTTTGCTCCTAGCAAGGCATTGAATTCGGCTTCGGATCGAGGGTAGGCGCTCTTGGGGCGTTCCCTGAAGATCGGGCCAGAAAGTGCCGCCAGCGGTTTGGTTCAAAAAGGAGTCCAACTCTTCTGACGATCGTGCAAATATGAACTCGTGAACCCCGAGTGCGCGCTGCGAAACCTCCCTGGTTGTTTCCAGCTCTGTCGGGATTCGGCTTGCGGTTGGTGGCCTCACGAGGTCCCGCGGGCCGAGAACCCAACCGAAATGGATCGCCGCGGCCAGAGAGGCGGCAGCCAGTCCACCAACAAGGAGGCCACGCCGAATCCATCTCGAATGAATTCCCGAATCGCGGGCTCGGCACGCAGCAAGTCGGGCTCGCAATTCCGGCGATCCATCGTGCGGCCGAAGAGCAGACAATTCGGCTTCGAGGGCATGCATTGGGTCGTTAGCTTCGTTCATAAGATTGGTTCCTCCGCCAACTGCTCGCCCAGCTTGGCAAGTGCATAGCGGTAACGAGACTTGGCCGTATTCTCTGAGATGTGCAGGGCAGTCCCGATCTGCGGGAACGAAAGCTCACCCCAGATTCGCATGACCAGCACTTCGCGTTGGTTTTCGGAAAGGCTCGCGCAAGGCAGCCTCAATGGCGACGCGGCGTTCGTTCTGCTCGAGCGGATCGGCGAATAGCGTTTCGCCCTCCGAACTGGCTGACGCTTCGTCACGCCGGTGCTGCCGCTTCTGACCGCGCTGCCAGTTCAGCGCCACGTGTTTCACGCAGGCATAGCAGTAGGCGGCTGGATCAGAGACACGGTGCCGAGCTCGCCAAAAGCGAATGAACGCTTCCTGCACCACGTCCTCGGCGTCGGCCCGAACCGGCACCCATTGCCGCGCCAGCAAAATCAACGCCGGGATATGCCGGTCGAGCCAAGCTGTCCACGGATCGGGTCCGTCTGTCATGCCCGGTTCTCATATGCTGAGACGAGTAAGTTATCTTGAAGACCCCGGCCGGCGGGCAATCGGTCTAAACCATCTTTGGATATCTCGGAAGCAACTTCTTGAGGGCTGCGAAGGGACTCAAAATCCCTCAGTCCAATTGCACGACAGGTTGCAGCACAACGAGCTTGTAATCTCTAGAAGTTCTTCCCAATCCCGTATCATGCTGATCCTGCCCGTAACTCCTCTGATGACAAGCATTAACTTCTGCCGCTAAAGAATCCTGGCCTTATGAAGTTTTCTTCGGCTGCCCGGATGGCGCACCGAGCCGTGGCACTACCGCCGGAGAGCCGGAGTGAAAGACCATCGCCGTATCCGTACAGAGGATTGCATCTTACTTCGATTCCACTCCGGCAATTGACTCCGGTGGTTGTCCGGAGTCAATTCGCCTCTCTGAGCACGCATGAAGAAAAAGACATCATCAAAAGGCGCAAGCAAAGTGGCACGAAGGCCCGTTGTTCGCGCCACCGGTGGGCACGGCGAAATATCTACCTCCGCATTTGGACTTAACGAGGTACCACAAGTTGCCGTAGAGGTCCCGAACGACGGCTACTGTCCCGTACGCTTTCTGTTTCGGCTTCCGAACATCGATCAAGATTCTCCCCGCCCGAAAAACCCAACTCGCCTTGCTTTACGGCGGGGGGAATCTCAGAATGTCCCCATTCACCTGGCAGGGAGAGCATCATGATTATCGGCGTACCCAAAGAAGTCAAAACGGACGAATACCGCGTTGCCATGATTCCGGTGGGAGTCGAGGAGCTGACGAGGGCGGGCCACAAAGTTCTCATTCAGTCCGGAGCTGGGCAAGGAAGCGGCATCGCCGACGATCGTTACGCCATGCACGGCGCCGAAATTGTCGGCAGCGCGGATCAGGTTTGGAAAGCCGCCGACATGATCGTCAAGGTCAAGGAGCCGCTGCCGCCGGAATGGCCTCTCATGCAGCCAAATCAGGTCATTTTCACTTATTTCCATTTTGCGGCGGATGAGCTTCTGACCAAGGCCGTTTTGAAGTCTGGAGTCACAGCAGTCGCCTACGAAACCATCAAAGACGCCAAAGGCACCCTTCCTTTGCTCACGCCCATGAGCGAAGTCGCAGGCCGCATGAGCATTCAGGAAGGGGCCAAATATCTCGAAAAACCGTTCGAGGGTCGGGGCATCCTGTTGGGCGGCGTGCCGGGCGTTCGGCCCGCAAACGTCGTGGTGCTAGGGGCCGGAGTGGTCGGCGCTAACGCGGCAAAGGTGGCCGCCGGGCTTGGGCGCGAACGTTACCATCCTTGACATCAATCTCGATCGGCTTCGTTATCTTGACGATGTCATGCCGCCCAACGTCACCACGCTCTTTAGTGATCGCCACAACATTCTCGAAAGTATCAGCAGCGCGGACTTGTTGATCGGCGCCGTCCTCATTCCGGGGGCTCGGGCGCCTTACCTGGTTCGCCGGGACGATCTCAAAACGATGCCGCAGGGGGCGGTAATCGTAGATGTCGCCATCGATCAGGGCGGCTGCATCGAGACGTCGAAGGCTACGACGCACAGTCAGCCGACCTATGTGGTCAACGACGTGATTCATTATTGCGTCGCGAACATGCCCGGCGCTGTGGGCCGCACCAGCACCTACGCGCTCACGAACGTGACGCTGCCTTATGCATTGCAGTTGGCCCGCAAGGGGCTCAAGAAGGCCTGCCAGGAAAACCCGGCTTTGGCTCAAGGCGTGAATATCCGCGAGGGGCGCATAACCAACCGAGCGGTGGCGGATACGTTTGGGATGGAATGCGAAGCGGCATGAAACAACGCATCCTCAGCGAGCCTCCCACGTTAGTGGGGGGAGTTTACGGCTAACTCCCCCTACTAACGTAGGAGGCTCGCTAGGCTTGCGTGGGAGGCTCGCTAGGCTTGCGTGGGAGGCTCGCTAGGCTTGCGTGGGAGGCTCGCTAGGCTTGCGTGGGAGGCTCGCTAGGCTTGCGTGGGAGGCTCGCTAGGCTTGCGTGGGAGGCTCGCTGTTCAGACGTGGCGGCTAGCCAAACGTTGGCTTTTTCTGCATGGAGGCAGATCATGGCTGCGAATAGTTCAACTCTTCTCAAGAAATCACCTGCTTCGGCCACCCTCTCCACCTTGCGAAGATCCAGCTTCAAGGCTTTCTTCGACACCGAATCCGGCCGCTGCCTCTTGATCGCTCTCTTTTGCGGATTCCTTTTCTTCTACGGCATTTTTTCCGGCGAGCTGTGGCGAACTGAGAGCCTCCGCGCCATCGTCGCGGCGGAATTCTTGCGTTCGGGCAACTGGATTGTCCCAACGCTTTACGGCGAACCGATCTTTACGAAACCGCCGGGAATGTACGCGGCCATCGCCCTGGTCAGCCTGCCCTTCGGCGAGGTGCGAGAATGGACGGCCCGGCTGCCTTCGGCGCTGGCGGCTACAGCCACTGTCTTCCTCTTTTACTTGTTCTTGCGCCGCGTGTTTGGTGGCCGCCTGTGCGCTAGCCGGTGCCCTCATTCTGCCCACCTCCTTAATGTGGCTCGATAAGGCCTCGACCGCGGAAATCGATATGCTCCAGGTTTTCTGGGTGGCAGGAGCGCTCCTTTGTTTTTTCAGGGCGATCGAGATCGAAGAGAAAAATGCCAGTGGACCAGGCAGCTCGATTCTCGGTTTTCGCGTGAACTGGGGCGGCCGATCGATTGTCACGGTCGATCAGCCTCTGTCCTCTGAAGTTTCGCGCTCTTCAGATGGCCAATGGCTCGCACGTTCGCAAAAGGCCGATCCCATTTTGGGGAATTCGAAGTGGGGATCAGCAGGCTGGTGGTGGCTGGCCGCTCTCTTGTGCGTGGCCGGAGGCGTCCTCACGAAATGGACGGCGCCCGCCTTCTTCTATTTGCACCGTTCTGGTTTTTCTTTGGCAGCGTAAACGTCTGGGCTCGTTGTTCATGCGCCGGCATCTGCTCAGTGCGGCCGTGGCCGGCTCTATTTGTTGCCTATGGATCGGCTTGGCTGCCAGGCAAGGCGGCTGGCGCTGCTACGAGACACCGTTAGCCAAGAAGCATTGATGCGCCTCTCGCCTCAGCACCACCACCGCGCCTATCCATGGGCCGAAGCACTTGCGCATCCTATCAAACTGTTTGCCAGCACGCTGCCTTGGTCGTTCTTCGCGCTGTTCACGCTGTATCCGGGATTCTCCAAGCGATTGGATGACCGCGGCCGATTTCTGCTGCAAGCGTTTCATGCTTGGGTTTGGCCGAGTCTCATCTTTTGGTGCGTTGTGCCGGAACATTCACCGCGTCAGAGTTTTCCTTTGTTTCCAGGAATAGCAGGGTTGCAACGCTCTTTTTTGTGGCCTGGATTCGGGGCAAGATTTCCTTCGGCAAAATCAAACCTTGGCCGGTGCTCGCCTGTCTGGTTATCGCCTGGCTGGGCGTCAAGATCGTCTTCGTCGAAGCTGTCATGCCCCAGCGCAACAAGGATCGGTTGCCGCAAGCCAAAGGCGAATTGTTGGCTCGTTTAGTGCCGGCTGACCAAACGCTCTACCTGTTCCGGCTCAAGGATGAAGGCATCATGTTCTATTTTGGCCGCACCGTGTGCCGGCTGCACAGCATGGCGGAGCTTCCCGTGCAGACTGAACCGATGTACTGTATTCTGGACAAGGACGAGTGGGCAAAAGCACTGGGGACGATCGCGTGGTCGTCCTTCGCGAGTTACGCGACGAACAACTCGCGCCCATCGCTTTGGTCCGGATCGACGGTCCACCGAGAGATTTGCGTTGACCGAACTGTTCGCGGAAAAAGTCCTGAGCGTTTCCGAGCTGACTCTGCAGGTGAAGTTCCTGCTGGAAGAAGCTTTTCCGGTCATGCTGGTGGGCGGCGAAATCAGCGGCCTTTCCCGGCCGGCTTCCGGGCACGTCTATCTCACACTCAAAGACGCCAACGCCCAAATCTCGGGCGTAATCTACCGAAATACTGCTCTACGTATCCCCTTCGATCTTCGCAACGGGCAGGAAGTCATCGTCCGCGGCAAGCTCACGGTATATCCGCCGCGCGGCGGCTACCAGTTCATGATCGAGGAGGTCCAGCCCAAGGGGATCGGCGCGGCGGAGCTGGCACTCCGCCAGCTCAAGGAGAAGCTGCAAAAGCTCGGCTATTTCGCAGCCGAACGGAAGCGGACGCTTCCTGCATTTCCCAATCGCATTGCCGTTGTCACCAGCCCTTCGGGCGGAGCGGTGCGCGACATCCTGGAAACGCTAAACCATGTGCTGGCCGGCCTGCGAGGTCTGGGTGCTGCCGTCCCGCGTTCAGGGTGAGGGTGCCGCCGATGAAATCGCCCGAGCGATTTCCTTACTCAAGTTGGTGTCAGGATTCGACCTGGCAATCGTCGGCCGCGGTGGCGGCAGCAGCGAAGATTTAAGTGCATTCAATGATGAGCGCGTCGCCCGGGCGATTTTCGAATCGCCGGTTCCTATACGTGAGCCGTTGGCCATGAAATCGACGTGACCATCGCCGACTTGGTGGCCGACCACCGGGCCTTGACCCCAACGGCCGCCGCCCAAATGGCCGTGCCGCATCTCGAGGAGATGCACGAATACCTTGACAATCTGCGCCAGCGAACCGGGCAGGCTTTGGCGCGAATCGCTCAACGCTTGCGTCAACGTCTCACCGAATTAGCCAGCCGATCGTGCTTCCGTTTGCCTTTCGAGCTCATTCGGGTCCGAGAACGCCGATTGGATGATCTGGAAGGAAGAATCCACCGAGCGACGAAGCAACACCTGGCACAATTGCGCACGCATGCTCTCGCAAGCGGCCCGGCTGGTGCTCTAAGTCCCTTGAACGTGCTCGCTCGCGGCTATAGTT
>CAVVHZ010000070.1:0-39317 GCA_963748025.1 uncultured Gemmataceae bacterium | reverse complement strand
TGCCTACCAGCACTCGCGACGTCGAAATCAATCGCCGCCAAATCGTGAGCGGCGAACTCGGGATGATCTTCTGCTCCCTTCGACGGCCTGCGTCAATGCCTTGGGGCCGCCGGCGATGAGGCCAACTACCTGGCCCGGCGTCGAATTGAATGTCGGCGGGCATTCGGAGGCATCGAGCACCCCAAGCCTGCCGGACGTGCCCGCGCCGACATCGACGAGCAGGCCTCCCGCTCCAGCCGATCCGCGATGATCTCGATGGCCTTGGCGATCGCTTCTGCCTGGCTCGCCACGGCAGGAAGACTTGGCTGTCTTCCTCGTTCATGAGGCGAACGATTTGCAGCGGCGTCAGGTCATCCAGGTTGGTCGAGGCAGGGTTGCGGGCTTCTGTAGGAGATGATCCATAACTGCGTCTCAGGCGGTCAACGGAAAGAGCAACGACAACGGTCACGATGGACCCAATCGGAGCGAACCACGGCCAGGCCAAGGCGGGCTTGCCCCACAACGGCGGAAGTCGCCAGGGCAGAGCACGGCGACGAACCCGACGATCAGACCGGCGAACGCCGAGGCAGAAGCGACCGGATGTTTGAGACTGCCGAACACGAACAGGCCAAGGACGATCCCCCTAGTGAAACCGGCGACGGCCAACACCTGATCGATGATGCTCTGTCCTGGCTGCCCAACCGCAAGGCGGCCAGGGCCACGCCGATGCGCCCAGTCCCCAAAGCAAGGTCATGAATCGCGACACGTTCAGATAGTGTTTTCGCTGCGTCAGGCCGCAACGGTTTGTAGAAATCGCCACGAAGCGCTTCGACGCGTGTCGAGCGACGATGCGAGCGTTCCCATCGCCGAAGCCAAAACGGCGGCAATCACCAGCCCGACCATGCCGCGCGGCAAATCATCGACAATGAATACGCCGAATACCGCGTCGTTTTTGGTGGTCGCCAGGTCGAGCGCGAGTCCCCCTTGATGGAAAAGCACGAACAGCCCGACGCCGATGAACAAAAACAAGAACTGCAAGAAGACCACGAAGCCGCTGACCACCAGGGCCATCCGGCCTGACGGAGCGAGCGGGCAGATGATGCGCTGCACCATCATCTGGTCGGCTCCGTGGCTGGCCATGGACAGGAACGCCCCGCCCAGAAGGCCGGCCCAGAAGGTGTCGACCGTTGGATCGGTGGAGAAATCGAAGAGCTTACTTTCCCGCCTGCCCGCCCGCGTCCAAGAATTCGCTCCATCCGCCGGGAAGGAGCAGAATATAGCCGCCGAACAGTGCTCCGAAGATGTAAATCATGAACTGGATCAGGTCGGTCCAGATCACGGCCTGCATCCCGCCCAGATAGGTGTAGAGGATCGTCGTTGTGCCGAGGGCCAGGACCGACGCTTCGATGTTCCAGCCGGTGAATTGCTGGAACAACAGGCCCGCCAGATATAGACGCAGTCCATCCGCCATCATGCGCGTGAGCAGGAAAATCCCGAAGCGGTTCGTTGCACGGCCGGGCTGAAGCGCTTGCGCAACAGTTGATAGGCGGAGAAGAGCTCGCCTCGTAGGTACTGCGGGAACAGGAAACAGGCGATGAAGATGCGGCCGACGATGTAACCCAAAGTGAGCTGCAAGAAGGTGAAGTTCCGCCAGGGGGAACCCCATGCCCGGGACGCTCAGGAACGTGACCGTGCTGGTCTCCGTGGCCACGATCGAGATGAGGACGAGCCACCACGCGACATTGCGATCGCCGACGAAATAGGTGCGGAGGTCGTGCTGACCGCGCGTACACCGCGAGCCCAGCAACGTGGTGCCGACGATGTAGAGCACCACGATGAAGACGTCGATACTGATAACGAAGCATAGTTATAGAGTGTTCAAAAATAACAATAAAGCGCGAACCTTGAATTCTCCCACCCTAGGCAAAGGGATGAGGGGCTTTCAACTCTAGGTTTTATGATCTTCTTTTCTCAGAGTTAAGGAGTTCCAGGTATTTTGGTTTTTGCCATCCTGGAAGGATGCCAGAAATTAGCCGGTGGTTGAGCGAGCGACACCACCGGATTCCTCCAGCACAATCCCGACCCCGGAGGGGTCGCAGTTTTGACTGCGACCCCTCCGGGGTGGGGAGCAGGTCCCCAATATACCCCGGGTCTGGGCGACCCGGGGCTAATATCTGCGACCCCTTTCGGGTCGAAGGACGGCCATCGTTTGTTCTTAAGAATATAGCAAGAATTCCCCTTCGCTGCTTTCGGAAGGCCGTTTCTTCCGCTTCCCAAACTCGGGCAATTTCCGAGGCGCTGCCACCGGCTTCCAAGGCGAGCCGTTCGCGGTTGTTGCCGAACAGCAGATCGATCGCCAAACGATCCTAAACGAATTCGTAGGGAGTGCGACGCCAGTCGAAGTGGTCCCCCGAGAGATCTCCTATTGCCGCCAGCAAGGTCAGGCTGGTGTAGACCGGCTGGAACGCTTCGCGGTCAGTAACGTGGACCTGGACGCCGCCGCAAATCTGACCGACGAACTTTTGAAAGGTCGGTCGAAACCATCGTGCCGGAACACGACGCCGGCAGTTTTTCCTCGTGCAAGCGTTTTGCGAGGGCGTGCGGGTGAGCCACGGCGCCTGCTGAGCTCGAAAGGTCGTGTCGTTCCGCGGCCCTCGGAAAGGTTCGTGCCTTCGATCAGGCACTGTCCCGGATAGACGACCGCCGTGTCCACGGTCGGCATGTTGGGGGAAGGCAACACCCAGGGCAAGCCGGTCGCTTCGAAATATATGTCCCGTGCAAGCCTTCACAGGGAACGAGCTGAAATTCCCCGGAAAGGTTATGCCGCTTACGATACCACAGGGCCAGTTCGCCCATGGTCATGCCATGGCGCGTGCAAACGGGTTCCAGACCGACATAGCTGGCAAAATGCGGTTGCAGCACCGGCCCTTCCACGGCCGCGCCGCCTATTGGGTTAGGCCGATCAAGCACCAGCGCCAGCAGCTTGTTCTCCGCGGCCGCTTCCAGACAGAAGAACATGGTGCTGACGAACGTGTAATAGCGGCTGCCGACATCCTGCAGGTCGATGACCAGGGCATCCAGGCCACGCAGCCTGTTCAGGATTCGGTTTGAGGCTTTCGTAGGAGTTGCCGTACAAACTGTAGAGGCGCGGACCGGAACCCGGCTGGATGCCATCGGCAACGCCGATCAAGTCCTGGGCTTCGCCAAGAAAGCCATGCTCGGGACCAAAAAGCCCCGCGATTTCAGGCTTGGCGTATGGTAACAATCTTGAATGTGCGTCAAGTCCGCCGCCACCGCTGCCGGATGGGTGACCAGGCCAATCGCAGCCCGTGCAGAGGCTCGAATGACTGCGCGGAGAATGTCGAGCCCGGTCCGAACTCTTGGCCTTCGTTCACGAAAAGGCGTTCTCCGCGAAGCGAACAGTAAACGAGCGGGATGACAGCGATACTGTTTGTCTTGGCCGCCGCTTTCACTTGGTCGGCGGACACTTTTTTGACGTTTCCGTTGGCCAGTAATGCTAAGCCGCCATCCTTATCGGCGATTCGCTTCATAAGCGAGGATCGAATCGGAATCTTGATCCGGCGAACGCCATAAATAAGGATGATCTTTTTGTCCTTTAGTGCCCTGAGGCCTGCGGGATTTACCTTCTCCATGGGCTGCAAGTCAGAGATTTTCTTCGGAGGCTGCTTGTGGCTTTTGGCATAACTGAAACCAGGTCATGAATTTCCGCTAACTGGGACCGCTTGGTTGCTTCCGCGGCGTCTCCCACGAACCCTTTTTTTTCGCCGCAGCCGACCAGCCCGAAGCAACGTGGCCGCCAACAGCAACCGGTTGAAACCGCTATCCAGATGACATGTTGAATCTCCGCAATCCGCGACGATCTGGGAGGGCCGCGAAAACGAGGAAACGAAAAGTGCTCCCTCGGCCACGATCATGGCCTTGGGGAGCACTAGGATCTTGCCGTAGTATTGAATGGGCGAAAGGCTCCGTTGGGCCCCGGTCCGTAAACCTGGGGCTCAACAAAAAGGATTAGTACTGGCTGGAATCCGGGATGTCACCAGCGGAGCGAGTGCCCAGCGCCTGCCAAGTGGCTAACGGAATCGTGCTTGAGATGAAATGCACCGAACCATCTGCGAAGCAGACGTTTACACCGCCGGTGTGGTAGCTTCGAGCAGCAATGGAGCCATTGTAATATTGTAGTCGCCGCAGTCGTAGCCCATGTAATTTGGCGGAACGGTGTGCGTATACTGGCACATCTCAGGGATGGCACGGTAATACTCGAGACCCCGGTAACGAATGATGCTCGTCGGACCGTAATCATACGCATTGCACTTATACGTGGTGCCCTGAATCCAGGCCGCCGGATTGGTCTCGCTCACCTGCGTACCGGTCATCGGCGTGTAGGGGCTCCAACCATCATCGGCGTCAGGAAGAAGGTAAATCATAGTGTGGTCATAGCTATTCTTGCCGCCACCGTCCGAGTTCGAGTCCGTTGACAGCGTTCGTTCCGACCACATGGCCGTATTGCTGGTCCATCTGTGTATGGAGGTAATGGCTACCTTGGTCTTCACCCTTGTAGGCACGTTCATAACCCATGCGTTATACTGGTAATTGAAGATACCAATGTGTGACCCGTCGGTACTGTTCGAATCTGCTGTATTGCCGACACACCCAACGTAACTACAACGCCCCGGCCTGCCGTTCTTGGACTCCCTTATCGAGCTCGAAGTTTTGGGAAGTCTCGGACGGGCAGAGATAACTTTTCACTTGCTGAATCCGAGCTTGGGCATTGGCTTGGCTACTATTCGTATCAGCATTGAAATTGAATAGATTATACAAGTTCCCGCCTTCCATGTAGGGGAGGATCAAACAGACGGTGGATGCGGGACTGCCCCCTCCGGCTGTTGCCGATGCCGGTATTTGTCCCGCTCCTGGCGGAAGCACACTGTACGTCGATTCGTAATTCATCGAAGCCAGGCCGATCTGCTTCAAATTGTTCGAACAACTCGATGCGGGCTGCTGCCTCGCGGACTTTCTGCACGGCCGGCAGAAGGAGCCCGACGAGAACCGCGATGATCGCGATCACCACCAGCAGCTCAATCAACGTAAATCCCTTGCGTTTCATGGACCGACACCTCGAGAAGAAAGAAAAAAAAGAACCCAAAGTAACCCGTTAGCTACTCCAAGTGCGGAGCTCACCCCTACTCTTTCAGGCGATAGGCAGCGATTATTTGGGGGAGGTGAAGGTCATTATTAGGAGGGCCAACGGCAAACGCCAACGAAAAATGAAGGTTGAGAGAAGAAATTAGAGAAAAATGAGTCAACGGTTTTTTCAGCCTTCATTCAGCGGGAAATTCGCGGGGCCGCTTTGTACTTGGCGTTGCAATAATCGGCCACTGCCTTGGCCACGTCCGCGCAGAGCAGGTTGCCGGCATTGTCCACCACCCAGCGGGTGTCTTTGTTGTCGAGCTGTCAGCACGCACAGGGCAACGGGGCCACCTTTCAGATAGATGAGGCCGGCGTCGGTGCGGCACGTCGTCGGTTTGGCCGGTCTTGTGGGCGACCGCCGTTCCGGGGGACAGGTAACGGGGGAACTTGGGGATATCCTCGCATTTCTTGAGCAGCGCCACCATGGCTTTGCAGGACGCAGCATCCACGAGTTTGTTGGAGTTCAGCAATTCGAGCAAGCCGACCATTTTGCGCCCGTGGTCGAACCCAGGCCGAATTTTTTGCTCTTTTCCATATCGATCGAAGTCGTGCTTCTCTTGAACACCTTGGCGTAAATGCTCGTGTTCGGGAAGCCGAGCGAAGCCATACGCTTGCCCGTCGAGGCGACGCCGATTTTGTCGAGCACCAGGTTGGTGGCTGTATTGTCGCTGTGGGCGATCATCAAGCTGAGGGCGTCGCGAAGCGGAAAAGTGACGCCCGGGGAGAAATGCCGCCGTGAGCACGCCGGAGCCGGGCACCATGTCTTCTTTGCGAAGCGTAATCATGTCGCTCAGTTTGATTTTGCCTTCGTGAACCTGATAGTAGGTTTCAACCAACACCGGCAACTTGATCAGGCTGGCGGTGCTCATCGGCTCGTCGGCGTTCAGAAAATAGTCTCGCCGCTGGGCAAATGCTTAACGGCGATCGCCACCTTGCCGGCGTGCTTCTTGGCGATCGGCCCGAGAATGTTGCCGAGGCCGTCGGCGCGGCCGCCGGCGGTCGCTGCCAACAAAATCAAACAAGCGCAGAGCATTCGCATGATGGAAGCATTCCTGGTTGGGCCTAGGTCAGATTGGCCGGGAGTGGGGGCCCTGGGGTTCATAGTACTCGGCAGCGCCCTTTATTTTGTAAGAGAAGGAAGCCGTCAGTGCAATCGGGGGCCTGCGAATCGGGCGAGCGTCGAGGCGTCAGCTATGATGCGGCTGAGCCAGGTCGCTGATGTGCATCATGACTTGCAGCCACCCCCGAAAGTATTGGCAGCTGTGGGCCAGGTGCTGATCGTTCAACCAGGATTCATAGGCGAGCAGGAAGTCGCGTTTGTTCTTGCGGCTCTTCCGGCCCGGCAAGCAGCCGTACTGCCAGGTCAACTGTTCCAAGGCCGATGCCGGGCTGCTGTTCTCATCGAGAAGCAGGCAGGCCAAGGCGGCAGCAATTCCGGTCCTGTCGATGCCCGATTGACAGTGGATCAGCACTGGCTTGGGGCAAGTCTCGAATGCCTGCATCAGCTGCCATTTCATCGTTGGTTGGAAATCCGGAATCGATAGGCAAATCGATGTGAACCAGCCCCGCCGTTTGGCAGGCGGCAATTTCTTCGCGATACCATTTTTCCTGAGGATTGGGGCGGCGCGAAATTGATGATGGTGCGAATGCCGGTCGATTTAACGGCGCACGCAACTGAGCTGGGGTTAGCTGGCCGCTGCGGTAAAGAACTCCGGGCAAAACTTCGTGAAAATTATCGAACGCACTCCAGGCGTAATACGCAGCCGCAGCCACGATGCACGAGGCTAGGATAAGTCGAAGGCAAGTTCTCTTGGAGAACCTGAACAGAACCAATGCTTTCCCATCCTTCCTCGTTTGGCGGCATTCGCAGCCTTGTTGCCTCAACCAAGCTTCACCGACTACGCTTGACCCGTTCCGCCACCCTGCTATAAGGCATGCCCCGCTTGGCGGTCAAGATAAACCAAGGGGGTGCAGAGGGCGCCAGACACGAACTCGGCTGCGAAATCCAGTAGCCGGATGTGTTGCCACGAAAGCATGCGAATGTGCGGAAGGAATTCATGCAGACGGACAACGACTGCTCTAGCGATATCCCTAACTGGCGGGCTCGCGGCGGCCTTGGCTCTGATCCTGGGCGCCGCCGCTTTGCGGATCTATTATTTTGGCTGGCTGGGGCGCTCGATTCTCGCCCGACGAAGCCCATTACTGGGACTGGTCTCGTCATCTCGATTGGAGCTATTACAGCAAAGGACCGGCGGTTGCCTATCTGATTCGTGCTAGCTGCTGGCTCTTCGGCCTGGTCCGAAGCCCTGACCGGCAATCTTATGCTGGCCGTCCGGCTTCCCGCCATCGTGTGCGGCAGCCTGCTGCTCGTCAGCCTTTACGTTTTGACGGTACAAGTTTTCCGCCGCGAAATGCTGGCTTTGGGTGTGGTGGTTCTCGGCCTGACGATGCCCATCTTCGCCCTGGGCTCCAGCCTGATGACCATCGACTCGCCCTATTGTTGTTTGTGGGGCTGGGCCTTGGTGGCAGGTTACCACGCTCTCTCACGCCAATCGCTTGGCGCCTGGCTGGTTGTGGGCTTGCTGGTGGTCGCCGGCATTCTCGCCAAATATACGATGGTTCTTTGGCTCCCTTCGCTGGCTTTGTTTTTGCTGATTAGCCGGGCACACCGACCACAGTTGCTGCGCCCGGGGCCATGGCTAGCTGGCGGCGTGGCGGCGCTTTGCTGCGTGCCGATTTTGATTTGGAACCTGCAGCATGGTTGGGTGACTTTCTATCACGTGAGCGGCCAGGCCGGTTTCGTCAAGGATCGTGGAATCCGTGGGATGGCCCGCTGCAATTCATCGGCATGCAGGCTGCGGTTTTGCTGGGCTTCTGGTTCGTGGCCTGGGTGGCGACGATCGTGCACTATCGGCCTTGGGCGCACGGATCCGGGCATTCGCTACTTGTGGTGCATGTCCGTGCCGATGTTCGCGGTCTTCCTTGTCTTCAGCCTGCGCACGCACGGCGAACCCAATTGGCCCGTGACCGCCTATTTATCCGGCTTGGTCCTACATCGGAGTGGCTGGCCGGGATTGCGGTCAGCGCCAGCCGGACGACGCGCGTGCTTTTGCGCACGGGAGTAGTTTCGGCGTGCTTGATGGGGCTGGGCACCATTTTCCTGATGCATTACAGCGAGGCAGTCCAGCCCTTGCTGGCAAAGTTTGTGGGGGAACCCTCGGCCGAGCATCCCCTGCCCCTCCGCAAGATCGATCCGACCTGCCGGCTCCGCGGCTGGCGTTCATTGGCTGCCGAGGTGGACAAGATACGCGAAAGGCTGCGAGCGAGGGCGAGGAACCGGTCTTGGCAGCTGCTTCCTGGACGTTGCCCGGCGAAATCGGCTTCTATTGCCAGGGCCATCCGCAAGTTTATTGCTTGGGGATCGTGCAAGGCGACCGTCATAGCGAATACGATTTCTGGCATCCGAATCCGATCGATGAATGGCCCGATTTCCGCGAACAAACCTTTATATTTGTGGGCGAAATGACCGCGCCGCTGAAGACGGCGTTCGAGATTGTCGAGCCGGCACGGACGATGGTCCATTATGTCGACAGCAGGCCCATCGCCTCGTGAGCATCTCGGTATGCCGCAGCTATCGCGGCGTCTGGCACCTGTGGCCAATGCTGAAAGTATGCCACCCTACTGAATGGAATCGAAGAGCAGATCCGAAGGATAAAGACAATCACTTTGGGCGGATTCCGAGTTCTGATCTTGTTTCCGATTACTGAGCCTGTCCCTGTAGAGGTTGTGAAAAAAACGGGACAGGCACCGGCTGGAAGCCGCCTTTCAGGGAATCGTCACGGGTCGCCGGAGCCAGTCCCCATTTTTTCACATTCCCTGACTCCTGACTCCTGACTTTTGACTCCTGACCTCCTGACTCCTGATTCCTGTTTGCCCTAACGCCCATGAGCTTGCTGAGATAAAACGCTTCGAGCCCTTGTAGTCGCGGGCGCGGGTAGCGTCGACATCTTGCGGATTGACGTAGCGAGCAATTTCGACCAGACGCAAAAACATCGCTTTGCTGTTCGCGAGATGCTTGGTCTGATCGACTGGCTTGGTCGTCCGCATCGGCTTTGACGTCGAGCCCGATACAGCCTGTAGCCGGCCGCTCCAGCACCCAGACGGTGTTGAATGCCCGGCGCAGGTCGACCGAGCCAAACGTTTTGTCCTGGTCGTATTTGAGGCCGTTCTGATCGTTGAGATGGACGCTCCAGAGTTTGTTGTGCCACAGAGCGTAGGCCATTCGTCCAGGGATCGAGTCCGGCAAGGATGGAATGGGCCGATTCGATGAGCATGCCACGCGAGCGGGATCGGCGGTGCGATAGAGCAGCCCCATGAAGTGGCCGACGGGTGGGCAGATAAGCCATGTCCATCGGCTCGTTGGGTTTCATTTCGCCCAGGATGCGAATATTGGGATCGTGGGCCAACAGCGCGTCGATCGCGGCAACGATCCGGTCGACCGATCGATGGGATCTTTGGCTTCGCGGATGTAGGTGCCTTCGCGGGCCAACCAGAGAACGAGATCGTGGCAGCCCAGGCCGTTGGCGATATCGATGCTGCGCTGTGCGCCGAGGGCGTAACGGCGTTCCGAGCCATCGTTGCTCGTGAAGGCGCCGTCGATCGTTTTGGGATGTTCCCAGAGGCGCGGAGCGACGAATTCGCAGAACAGCCCTTCGCCGTCCAACAGCTTGCGGACCTTGGCGACATCCCGTTCCGTTTCCAAGGGCGAGAGCCCGCAGGCGACGGCGTCGTCGTCGTGAAACTGGACGCCGTCGAAGCCGAGTTTGCGGTATTCGCGGATTTTGGCGGCAAAGGCCAGTCTTCTTGCGCACCGGAGGCCCGAAAGGATCGGCGCCTGTGCTGATGTTCCAGGGGCCGAAAGTGAAGCGATAGGAAGTTTTCTTGGAAGTCATTCAAGTTCTCTCCCGAACGTGCCGATAATAAGGGGTACATCTTTGTCAGGCGCAACAGAGCCCGCTGCCAAGTCGCTACAAATCTCACGTTCGCTTACCAAGGGATAGGTGCGTTGTGACCCGTCTTAGCATTCATTGCGCCAGTTGCGATCAAGCCTGGTTCGTAACCAACAAATATTCGCTCTACGAACAGCAGGCGGTGGAATCGTGCCCCTGCCCGCGTTGCGGAGCTTACACGCTCTGCTGCCAGATGCCGACTGAGCAACTCCCGTTCGAGAAGGCTCGGCCCGTCGGCGGTTGGCGCGCACCGTAGCGTTGCGTAAGCGATGAACTCTTCGTTTACGAGCTATTCACATCGTAGCCCCTAGCACGGTCGCAATCTTACGGCAGTCGGCCATCATCTGGCGAAACGCTGCCGGCACCAGAGCCTGGTAGCCGTCGCTCATGGCTTTTTCGGGGTCGGGATGGACTTCGAGAATGAGACCGTCGCGCCGGCCGCCACGGCTGCCCGCGCCATGGCCGTCACCAACGATGCTTTGCCGGTGCCGTGACTGGGGTCGACGACTACGGGCAAATGCGTCGTTTGTTTCAAATACGGCACGCTCGCCAAGGGCAAGGTGAAGCGCGTGTGATCTTCGAAAGTGCGGATGCCGCGCTCGCAAAGCATCACGCGATGATTTCCCGTTTTGAGAATGTATTCGGCCGCCAGGAGAAATTCGTCCATGGTGGCCGATGGCCCGCGCTTGAGGAGGACCGGCATGCCTGCTTCGCCCACCGCCTCCAGAAGTGGATAGTTTTGCATATTGCGAGCGCCGACCTGAAGCACGTCGGCATAGCGAGTCACCAGCGGGACGTGTTCGGACGCCATAATTTCGGTTACCACTGCCAGACCCGTGGCATCGCGAGCCTCCGCCAACAATTCCAGGCCCTTTTCCTTGAGGCCCTGAAAACTGTAGGGACTGGTGCGCGGCTTGAATGCTCCGCCGCGGAGTCCGGTGGCCCCGGCCTCTTTCACGCTTTGAGCGATCTCTAAAATCTGCTGGCGGCTCTCCACCGAACAGGGGCCGGCGATCACGCCGATATGCCCGCCCCCGACAACTAAATCGCGCACCTTGATGACCGAGGGATCTTTTTTCACCTCCGTGCTGGCCATCTTGTAAGGGGCCAGGATCGGCACCGACTTTTTCCACTCCTTCGCCGGTTTCCAGCGCCTGTTTGGCCCCGTCGCGTTTTTCTCCCAAAGCGGCGATGACCGTGCGTTCGGTGCCGACGATGACGTGGCTGCGCAGGCCAAGCTGTTCGATACTTTCGACCACGTGGTCGATTTGGCGCTGCGTCGGCGCCGGGTTTCATGACAACGATCATTTCACGCCCTCGCAAAAAACAAAAAAGGCCCTGAAATCACCGGGATTTCAGGGCCTTGGCTTGCTGCATCCAACCGGTAAAAAGAGGAACCCCGGCTAGATATCGGCCGGGGTTCCTTACGATAATCGCGGCTGCGTCCGACGGCAGCCCGTCGGCGGCGTCAGTGCAGCCGCACCTGGTTACCACTACACACTAGACCACCCCCTTCCACTAGAGACTCCCTGTAAGGCGGTTCTGAACCAGAATCGCCGCCCACAGGCCCTAGCCCGTCGCGCCACGTATTCGCGACCCAATACTGGTAAGCGTACACGGCTTTCGTGCCGCTCGCAAGGAGAATACAGGTAGACTTTTCCATGCAGCGGGAGGTTCGCGGCCTCCTTCCAGGTTTTTGTCGTCCATCTTGCATAAAATAGGCTGGCCAAGCAGCCAGAGACTGGCACATAATAATGGCTCACGCTAGGAATCAAGGGTAGTCCCCGCGCAGGCTGCCGTGAAGTCATTACCGAGGTTCTAAGTACCCATGCTGACGACTGTTGCTCTAGTTGCGGCCCTCACTTCGGCGGTTGGTCTGGCCGACGACGGCTTGACCCTCAGCCACGTTCGGCAAACGAGCTATCTGCTTGGGCCCGTTCGCACCGACGACAAAATCCTGCCGGGCGATAGCTATCACCTCGCCTTCGACATCGACGGCCTCAAAGTCGCTCCCGACGGCAAAGTCCAGTATTCGATGGGCTTGAAGGTGACCAATAGCGCCGGCAAGACGGAATTCGGTTCTGAGCCCACTCTCAAAGAAGAATACATCGCCTTGGGCGGCTCAACTGTGCCGGGTTGCGCGAACGTCGACATCGGCCTGAATCAGGCCCCCGGGAAATACACCGTCACAGTTACGGTGTTGGACAAGGCAGGCAAGGCAAAGGAAATTACCAAGACCTTCGAGGTTGGCCAGAAGGGCTTCGGCTTAGTTCGGCTTTCCACGACGGATGCGCGCCAATCTGCCCGTGGCGCCGATAGGCGTTCCAGGCCAGACGCTTCAAGTTAAGTTCTACGCGGTGGGCTTCGATCGGGATGCTCGAACCCAACAGCCTTCCATTTCCCTCGAAACGAAAATCCTCGATGCGAACGGTAAGCCGACTTTGGCAAAGCCGATGACGCAGGAGGTAAAGCCCAATGTGGCAGCTGGTACTGTTGCCATTCCGCTCTCGTTCCCGTTAGACTTGAATCGTGCAGGAAAATTCACCCTGGAGATTACGGCTGTGGATCAAGTGAGCAAAAAGACTTCCAAGCTAAGTCTCCCGATCACCGTTATTGACCCCAACGAGTCCCGCTAGGACGCAAGGTAGCAAGCCGCTGCAACTCGCGGTTTCTTGGAAGACCGCGAGTTGTTGTCATTTTAGAGGCACGATTGGCGCCATGAGTCAACTTCAAGAACGCATCCTGCAATTCCGCAAAATGGCTCAAGACGATCCCGACAACGAGTTGGGGCATTTTCGTCTGGGGCAATTGCTTCTCGAAGCCGGCGACCACGCCGGAGCCGTTCAAGCATTCAAACGAACACTGGAGCTGAGCCCGCAATTCTCCAAGGTTTACCATTTGCAGGCAGTCACCCTGTTAAAGCTCAACCGCCAGGATGAAGCCATCGCGGTGCTGGAACACGGTTATGCCGTTGCCGACGAACGCGGCGATAACATACCGCGCGACGAGATGGCCGCCTTGCTGAAGAGCCTGGGCCGGCCCGTTCCCGAGCGAAAGCCTGGAGCCGATCAAGGCAGCGGCGACGGTTTTCGTTGCCAACGTCCGGGCTGCATGGCGGGCAAGCATGCGCATCAGCTGACAAAGCCGCCTATGAGCGACGAGCTGGGACAGCGCATTCAGAAGGAAGTGTGCGCCGACTGCTGGAGCGATTGGCTGAAGAATTACAGCATCAAAGTGATTAACGAGCTACGACTCGACCTAAGCACCGAACGCGGCCAAGAAGAGTACGACCGCTACATGCGTGAATACCTCGGCCTCGACTGAGATTTTTCCCTCCACCCTCCGCCCGCCACGCTCCACGAATTGAAGGCATCACCTTGCAGGCCGCATCCGAATACCTGATCTCCTACGGTAAGAACGGCGAGTTCGGCCGCTTTACTGCCCCTGAGCCTCTGGCCTGTCGGCGCGGCGATGCACTGGTTATCGAGACGAATCGCGGCCTCGAGCTCGGCCGCGTCATCCGCAGCGCCGACCCCGAACATGCTCGCCTTATGGGCGGCGGTTCCGTGGGACGAATCCTTCGGCGTCCCGACTCCGCCGACCTGCAATCGCGCGAACGGTTACGCCAGCGCGGGAATCAGCTCTTTCTGGATGCTCGCGCCCATGCGGCCCGTCTCGACTTGCCCATGGAAATCCTCGACGCGGAAATCTTGCTCGATGGCAGGCAAGCAGTTTTGCATGTCTTACGTTGGGGCGACGCCCAATTGCATCAGCTTGCCGAATCGTTGTCGGAGGCCCACGGCCTACTGACGATGATCCACGATCTGGCTTTGCCTGCGAACAAAGAAGAACCCGAACCGGTCGAAGCCGGACACGGCTGCGGTTCCGGGGGTTGTGGTTCGGGCGGTTGCGGCTCCGGCGGCTGCAGTTCAGGCGGCTGTGGCTCCTGCTCCTCCGGCGGTTGCTCCACATCAGGTCCCGAGACCCATCATCATACGACCGAGCGGGAGCGGAGCATTTCGCTGCTTTAGGGTGTAGGCAGAAATAACCTCGTCAATCCTCTGGTCCAGTTTGGGTCCGAGGCGCACGTGTTGAAGTTGCGAATTTATGTGGCCGGATGACCCTTGAGCCGAAGAACAATGTTTACGCCCCGAATGGGGCGTCGGATTGTAGCCACGGGTGGAGCGGCGCTGCGGCAGAGCCGCCGCCGCGCAACCCGTGGATCTCTTTTCGAATTCTTCCTCGCCCCGCAAGGGGCGACGGAGAAGTAAACGCTGCGGGAGGCGTCGCCGAGAATTGACAATATGCGAGAATGCGCTGTTTCCGCCGCCCCATCCGGGGCGGAACCTTATACTTTTGATCCACGGGTTTCGCTCCGCTCCACCCGTGGCTACATTCCGTGGCCCCATTCGGGGCCAAAGACTCATCGTTGGTTGTTGAATACCATAAAAAAGCGCAACTTCAAAACTGCGCCACGTGAGATCGGCTACTTCTCCACTCCCGATCAGGCCCGGCATTGGGTGAGGCAAGACCCCGACCTCGCTCAGGCTGTGATGGCCCCCCAGCCGCCGCGAACACGATTGAGGTCGAAATCGCGGAGACGCAGCTGATGTTCCAGCTTGTTACTTACATAGGTCAAGCCCTCCTGAAGCCGCTCCGCAATCCTCATGCGCGAGATTCTCAACGAGTGACGCTATGGTTTCGCCTAAGGCACGACCCAGAGGTAGAGCCTATGCTCCTTCCCATCGCCTGTTTTGTCGCCTTTGGCCATGGCGGAGATTTGTTTGGCCGGCTTTGCCCCCTTCAACTCGACGTTGTCCGACACGATTCGCGATCCCGGCTTGAGCTTCGTTAGTTGGGGCACGAGCTTGGCGAGTGAATCGGGCGACGGATGCAAGAGCACCACGCTGGCATCCTTGAAATCCACCTCTCCCAGATCTTGCCGTTTGATGGAAATGAAATCCGCCAATCCGTTTTTCTTGACGTTGGCTAGCGCTTCGTTCACGCGTCGCGGATCGCTATCAAAGCCCACTCCCTTTACCCCAAATTTCTGAGTGGCTTTGATAAGGAAGCTGCCGTCGCCGCACTGGGGATCGTAGATCACATCGCCATTCTTGATTTCGGCCAGCTCCAGCATCTTATCGATCAGGTCCGCTGAAGCGGGCTTTCCTGCGAAGCCGGCTTCAGGTTTTTTATTGTCCTTTACTTCTGGTGGAGGCAGCGGCTCGCGGAAATCGACGGTCGCATCCAGTCCCGCCTCCACGTGAACTTTGCGTTCGCGCTCAACTTGTTTGCCCCCTTCTTTCCAGGTAGCCCGCAAGGTATAGACGAACTTCTTTCCTGCGGGCAAGTCCGGTGAAACGAAGTTCCGAATTTCGCCCGTCGATTGCGTTAAGGCTCCATCAACATGCAAGGTGGCATCGGCCGGCAAAAAGACCTTGAGCTTGGCTGGCCCGCTCGGAGGGGTGGCTTGCCCCCGCGCCAGCGGCGATCCCACCACGATGCTTGTTGCCGTCAGAAGGGCGATTACGAAATCATGCAGGCGCGACATGGCCGATTCCTCTCCTTGCGATCACGAATTGCTCCCCGTCATCATTTGCGACAAACCAAAGAGCGGCAAACCCAAAAATACGGGCGTCAAACCGAGAAGCGCCAGCCAACCAATATTGGCGGCGGCATAAGTAGTTGCCGAATAGAACATGAAGCCGCAAGCGGCACAAAAAATCAGTGGCGCCAACGGGTAAAGCGGCACGCGAAAAGGTCGTTCAATCGTCTTGTCGCGCCAACGGAGCACAAATAGCGACGCCCCCGTGAGCAGAAAGAAGAACCAGAAAGCCGGTGCGGTGCAGTCGAGCAACGTCCGAAAGCCGGAGCGGGCTCCCCAGTCCAAGGCATTGCTCCCGAATAAAGCAAGAAAACGGTCGATCAAATCATGGCCGATCGAGGTGCCCACAGCCAATACCATCGTCAAAGTGACGGCACACTGTGCACACAGCGAGCGAATGGGAGCGTGCCAGCGTGAGTGCTGTGTGGCAAGCTTGGCAAAGAGCTTGTGATCGCGCCCCAGAGTGTCGTAGATTCGCGAGCCAGTCAGAATGAGGCCGTTGGCGGCGCCCAATGAGGAAACCAGGACAAGGACGCACATGACCTTGTCGCCTTGATCTCCTGCAAGCCGTTGCAAAACGTCGGCCGCAATTGCCTCGGCGCCGGCGGCGCCATCGAAACCCAGCACCAATAAGTAGGCGACATTGATGAGCAGGTAAATAGCTGTGACGAGCAACGTGCCCAGGATGAGGGCCAACGGAATGTTCCGGCGCTGGTTCGCTGTTCGGCCGCAACGAAGGCCGCATCGTTCCAACCGCCATACGTATAGAGGATCAGGATCATAGCCAGGCGATAATCCGCCTTGCCTATCAGAGAGGGTGTTTCCGTAAGGCGTGCTGAACTTCCATAAAGGATGCCCGCCATCAGAATTGCGACAATGCCGAGCACTTTGGCAAGCGTCAAGAGATTCTGGGCGCCCTTGCCGACGGCGATGCCCAAGAGATTGAGTCCGCTGAGCACAATCACTGCACCGGCCGCGAGCCAATACTGTTGGGCTGCGGGGATCGAGCACAGGCGGCCGGCGTAATGTGCGAAAATATAGACCATCATGCCGATGCTGCCCGTCATGATGCAACTCAGTTCCGCCCAGCCGAACAGGAAGCCAACGGCTTTGCCGTAAGCGCGAGTCAGGTAGACGTAGTCGCCGCCGGAACGCGGATAAGTAGTGGCCAACTCGGCATAGCAGAGTGCGCCGATGAGGGAGAGAAGTCCTCCTAAGCCCCATAGGAGCAAAGCTGCCCCGGAAGATCCGGCGCTACTCAAAACGAAAGGCGCGGTTTCGTAAATGCCGGCGCCGACCACGATGCCGATGATGATGCTGATCGCATCCCAGAGGCCAAGCGTCTGGGCTCGTGTTAGTGGTAAACCAGCGGGGGAAGTAGCAACGACAGACGTGGTGGCCACGACTGCTCCTGCTCTTTGCCGAAGAGTCGGAACGCACGTTCCTTCGTTGTACGCGGAGCGACTGCAGGTCGCAATCAAATTCAGCGAGCCTCTCACGCATTCGGCGAGCCTCCCACGTCAGTCGGGGGGAGTTTTGCCAGAACCTCCCCCCACTTACGTGGGAGGCTCGCCAGGGAGAAGAATTCCGCGTTCCCGGAGGAACGCCTGTACTTCGTCGAGCGATGGAAACTTGCTAGTGGCAGCCTTCAACGCTGCCGCGGCCGAGGCGAAAATTATGCGTTCCGGAAGTGGTGTTCCTCGGGCCAGGCCAACGGCGTAGGCCCCGTGAAAGACGTCGCCGCAACCAGTGCTGTCGCGAACCTCAACCGGAAAAGCAGGCTGGTGAATGGTTGCCGAGGATTCGTGCGTGCAATACCAGCAACCGTGGGAACCGCAGGTGACGATGACAGTCATTCCTGGACGGCCGGCGTGCAGGCGAGTGCAGGCCCGTTCGGGACTCGAGTCTTGAGTTAATTTAAAGGCGAACGCTTCGGAGACGATCAGGTGGTCGACCAGTGCCAATAGCTGGTCGAAGCCGGGCCATTCGTTTCGCTCGAAATCGGCTACGACCGGGATACCAGCGGCGCGAGCGATCTTGGCGGCGCGAATCATCCCTTCGATTCCGTAATGATCGACGAACAGAACTCGGCTCGATTCGATTGCCTGGGCCGGCGGCCAATCCTCTTGCGCTCCCTGAGCGCCATCCAAACTGAATAAAACTGTCCGCGTGTGATGCGTCGTGTCGACGATAATCGTGGAATGAATCGGTTGCACGCCGGGCTGCCGACGTAAGTAAGCCAGGCTGATGCCGGCGACTTGGAAATGATCGGCAACGAAACGAGAGAGAGCATCGTCGCCGAGCGTTGCCGCATAAGCGGAGCGAGCCCCTAGCCTGGCAGCGGTCTGGAGCGCACCGCCTGCGAGACCGCCACACCGGCGTTCACCGCGGGTGACGCGTATTTTGGTTTCAGGCGCCGGGTATTCGGGCACGTAAAGAAAATCATCGATGGCGACGCAGCCCATGGCTAGGACGTCGAAGCGATCTTCGCGTGCCGCCGAGAGTTCAACCATGGCTCTGCAATCCGCAATCTTCGCTTTTCAGAAGCGGCCGCAACTCGCCGGCAAGAAAGACCGATCCTGTAATGCAAATGAGGTCTGCTGATTGGGCCAGCTTGCGGGCCTCAGCCAAGGCATCGCTCGCCGCACTATGACAGGAGCAATCGCCGCCGCCATTCTCCTTCCACCAGTGGGCAAGTTGATCCGACGGCACCGCGCGCGGATTGTTGCCATAGCGCGTGAAGCAGGCATAAGCGAAGTAGGGCGCCAAAATGCGCAGGATCGCCGGAACTTCTTTGTCATTGCTCGATGCGAAAACGAGCAGACGACGGGCAGGCGGGAACACTTCAGCCAAGGTCGATACCAGCGCTTGTGCCGAGGCCGTGTTGTGCGCAATCCAGAATCAGCCAAGGCGATCGGCCGATCACTTCGACTCGTGAAGGCCAATGGACCGTCCGCAACCCTTCGGCCACGGCCTCTTCGCCGATCCGCCAGCCTCGCTCGCAGAGGATCTCGATTGTCGCCAAAGCGACGGCGGCATTGGCGGCCTGGTGTTCGCCTAGTAAATGCAATTCAAGCCAAGGCCACTGACGCCGCCAGGTAGAAACTTGCACCCGCGCGCGCCGTTCGGTCGTTAGCGAATCGGCTGGCAGGCGCGCCGATTCGTAACGATAAGACATATCGCGATTGAGCTGACGAAGCGGAGCGCCCTGTTCGCAGGCAACCTCCGCGATGACGGCGCTTACTCGCGGGATCGATGACGCCGCTCACGGCCGGCCGGTTATTTTTGAAGATGCCGGCTTTCTCGCGGGCAATGCGATCGAGTGAATTCCCAAGCTGACTCATGTGATCGAAGCTGATGCTGGTGACCACCGCCACTTCAGGCAGGCAGACGTTGGTCGAATCCAGCCTGCCCCCCAAGCCGACTTCCACAACCGCAACGTCGACTTGCTGGCGCTGGAAGTGCAGAAAACCGAGCGCCGTTATCGCTTCGAAAAAAGTCGGCTGCAGCCGGGCTTTCCCGACGGCCTCGCGGATGTCCGCTACGAGGCTGGTTAGTTCGGCGGGCGTGATGGGCGCGCCATCGATTTGGACGCGTTCTTCGGGTAGCGTCAAATGCGGGGACGTGAAAAGGCCGGCGCGGTATCCCGCCTTGTGCAGAATGGCAGCCAGCATCGCCGAAACGGAGCCCTTTCCTTTGCTGCCGGCGACATGAACGATACGCAACTCCTGGTGCGGATTGCCCAGCGCTTGCAGAAGGCGATGCATCTCATCGAGGCGCAGATCTTCCGGCAGCGGCGCGCCGCTGTTCATAATTGATGCAGCCAAACAAATACTCGAGCCTCTGGCATAGGTTAAGCCCGAAGGCGTTTCGTCTGGTTGGGAAATTGAGGTCATGCTTGGCCGCTTGGCTGGGACAGGTTTATTCTTTATTGTAGGAAGGCAAGGGGCCGAACATGCCAAGATCGACCGGCATTCTGGAAACCTGCCTGCACGTCGCCGACCTGGCGCGTTCCATCGAATTCTATCGAGATCTATTTGACTGGCCTGTTCTCGCCAGCGACGATCGGTTCGCTGCTTTCGCGGTGGTCGACAAGCAAGTGCTGTTACTTTTTCTTGAAGGCGCCTCGGAACACGACATGCAAGTAGATGGAGGCGTCATTCCCGGCCATGGCGGTGAGGGCCGCTTGCATGTCGCCTTCGCCATTCCGGCGACGACTTGCAAGCCTGGCAACGACGCCTGGCAGATCGATCCATCGCACTGGCCAGCATCGTACATTGGCCCAGGGGAGGCACAAGTTTGTATTTCCGCGATCCAGATGGGCATCTTGTCGAGCTGGCAACGCCTGGCATTTGGGCTGTCTATTGAAGAGAATGATTGCCAGCGACTCGGCTACCCAGGAGATTTCTGCCGTGCTTATCGATCTGGTGCAGACTCAGACTCGCGATGGACTTCGGCTGGACGGCGCCTGGAGAGATGCGGCCGTTCTCGACTCAGAATTGCCTTTCGATGCCTTTTGCCTGATTCACGGAACCGGCAGCAATTTCTATTCGTCGACATTCCTCGAGCGCTATCGTCGATCACTTGGTTTCTCTCGGCTTTCCAGGAGTGTGCGTCAACACGCGCGGCCACGATGGCATCAGCACCGCTGCGACCAGCCGAGGCGGCAAGCGTCTAGGCGCCGCTTACGAAGCGGTTGACGATTGTCGCCACGATATCCGCGCCTGGCTCGATTTCCTGCTTTCCAAAAGCCATACACGGATCCTGCTCATCGGCCACAGCCTGGGGGCAGTCAAAGCAATTTATGCCATGGCCCAGCAACCTCATCCCGAAGTTGCGGCTTTGATTGCGATTTCGCCGCCGCAACTTTCTTATGCACAATTCATGGCCAGCACGCAGGCAACTTCGTTCTCCGAAACCTTTGCGCGGGCGACAAAGCTTGTCGAACAGGGACACCCCGGGGCTTTGCTCGATGTGCAGCTTCCGCTGCCCATGGTTATCACGGCCGCGGGCTACGTGGAGAAATATGGCCCCCACGAGCGCTACAATTACTTGAAGTTTCTGCGCGGCGTTCAGGTTCCAACCCTGATTTCGTTCGGCTCGCAAGAAATTGAATCGAACATGGCCTTTCAGGGCGGGCCTGAAGCTGTAGCCGCACTCGGGGCGGTGGAAGCGCGAATCGAGGTCGAAACGATCGCCGGGGCCGATCATTTTTACGCCGCAAAACGGCCGGAGCTAATGCAGGTGATGGAGCGGTGGCTGCGAAATGTCGTGAATCGTGAAGCGTGAATCGTCAAACCAGATTTGTTTAGCCGCGATCATTTGAGAGCGAGGTCGCCGCGCCTGGCGCGATCTCACATTTATCTCTGACCTTGCGATTGCTGAACCTCGCGCAGCATTGCCGCAGCCGAATCGCGGGCGAAGCGGCGTTGCAGGCGTCGAACCAGAGGATAGCCTAGCTTCGCCAAAATGTGGCGCGGCTTCGAAAAAGCCAGAATGTCGTAGCAGACAGAGTCGTCCGTTCGATTCCATTCGATCGAAATCGCTCTTCGCCTGATTCCACATGGTCCGGCAGGGTTCCGTAGGCAAAACCGAACCTGCTGCATGGCCCCAACTCATCTACAACGTAGACAATCCGAGCTGCGTTCAGCCACCACAGTCCCATGAAACGAGCGATGACAGCCACCACTTCGCCAGGTTGGATAGGCGTATCCCGCGGCCAGGCTTGAACCCAGCCCAATTGGAAATGCCCCCAACTTTCGAGAGCGGTTTTGCCCGCCGCGAACACCCGCTCTCCTGAACCCAGCTCGATGCGCGTTTGATCCAGCAAGTAGCCTGGTGGCGGCACCTGCGCGGTGGCTCCCGCCCCTTGGTAGGTGAAGTCAAGTTGAGCCTGAGAGTTCAAGAAATCCTGGATGGTGGTTTGGGAAGGCTTCCGGAGCAGGATCATTTTGAACTTCGTGGGGAAAGCCGGTGTTGTATCAGGCGAGGCGAGATCAGAATCCCGCCTGAAGACCCCTGCCGGCTTGTCCGGCAGGTGAATCAGTTCGCCAGCTAGAAACTCAACAGTTCCTCCTTCCGCGACCCCTGCCGGCTCGTCCGGCTGGTGAAGGAGTTCCCGCGGCTAGTATACAGCAAATGAACTTTCTCACCTGCCGGACAAGCCGGCAGGGGCCGAAGAAAGGAACGTCGGTCCCAATTAGCTGCTGAACTGATTCACCTGCCGGGCAAGCCGGCAGGGGTCTTAGATCTTGTCGGGCTCACTTATCGAGTTTCTGAGCTTTTGTGGCCAGCGTGGTCAGTTTGTCTTCCGGAAACGTTTCCAGAACGAGCCCCTTGAACTGAACTTCTTCGGGCATCGGGTTGCTGTGTAACTGCAGACCAATGGGCGCTTCCTTGATGCGGTCGGGCAGGGGTTCACGCCAATCGGAGATGAGCGCAGCCATTGAGTACGAAGCGAATGCGATTGCCCTGAGCCAGGATTTCTATTTTGTTCCAATCGTGCTGCTTGCCGACCTTCTTGGCCTTGTCGGCGTTGTTGTGAATCCCATTGCGGCCATACAGATCATAAAAGCCGTAGCCCGAAGGAAACATGACCAGGTGGCCCGCGTAGGTGTACTTGTCCCCATGGTCCGGCGCGATTCGCCCCCACATGGCAATGCCCGAGTGCGTTTCCGACTTGGCCAGTTTGAACTCGAACACCAAACGGAAGTCGCTGAATTTTTTCTTGGTGAGCAAATACGTACTGACTTTTACTGGCTCGGTATTCTTGCCGACGATAACGCCATCCTGAACCGACCAGTACTGTTCGTGCCCTTCCCAACCCGTCAAGTCCTTGCCGTTGAAGAGGTGAATGGTCTCTCGCTCCCCTTTGAGCGGCGGCACGATGGGCGCCTCTTTTTTGGCCTGTGCGAACGTGGCAGGTGCAGCCAGGGTAAGGGCTGACAGCGCCAACAAACCGGCGAGAAGGCGATTCGAACTTCGAGTCATGTGAATTCTCCTGATGAGAGCACATCGGCCGGGGAGGCCGAAAAGAACGGCGCTGATGAAGGATGCACTTTCATTCCATCATCAGCCAGGTGGCGGGAAGCAAACGAGCAGACCGCGGCCCAAGTGTACGCCAGCGGGCGGCAATCATCAACTATTGAGCGGCTTCTTCAAATGCTCTTGGCAGCCGACGCGGTAAGCCGCGCCGATGCAAGCCGCCAATTCACCGTTCAACTGCACTACGTGACGCAGTTCGAAACTGTGCACCAGGTTCCGAGGCGAGATGGTCTCGATTTTCAGGAAACACGGGCTTTCGTGCCGTTCGGCGAGCACCAGGTGCCCGCGAAGATAACCGCGCCTGGTCATCAAGGCGGCAAACGACATGCGCACCTGGAAGGCGATGCGCGTTTTTTCCGGCAGAACCAGCACGGGCCCATGGGATTGCACGACCGCCAGGAACGCTTCGTAAAGGGTGCGTGTCTCTGGTGGCTTTCCTTTGAAGTGCGCTTCGAGGCTTACGTTCGAGCAGAAATGGGATTGGTTCCGGTTGGCGAACCGCCGGCCGCACTTGGGGCACTGCCAGAGCTTATTATCTCGAGCCTTCACATCGATTTTCCAGATCGTAATATTGTCGCCAAGATTGGGGCACGTTGAATCAACTCAAGGAGGAAATCGCCCGCTTCGAGGCGCACACCAACAGAAAATCCCAAGTCAAATAATGCCAACGCGTGAAGCGAAACAGCCCTCGGCGGCAGTCCCGCCAAGGGCCGTTTTCATTGAATCTTGTCCTAGCAGCAAACGAAAGTTAACTCTTGACTCGCTTGGCCTCGAAGTCGACCGAATTGGTGGTTCCGTCCCGTTCAATTTCTCGTTTGCCCTTGAAGCTGTCCCCGCTCACCTTGCCTTTGAATTTGATTGGGAACTTATTGCCGCCGACATCCCGAATGACTTTGAAAGATATCACCCCGTCTTTGATTTTGCCGTCCTCTACCTTGAGTTCCATGTCCATGGCGGACAAGGTGCCAGTCACTTTGTCGCCCTCAGCCTTCAACTTCATCGTTACTTCAAGCGAGGCTCCATTCACCATGGCCGTGTATTTCCACGTCCCGGTTGGACTGGATTTGTCGTCGCCCCTGGCAATGCCGCCTAGGGCCAACACGCACGCCACTGTCACCAAAGTCTTCATCTGGCACACCTCGCAGGGTTTTGGGAAAGTCGTCGGACACGGTGACAGAATACGCGACATGCCGGTCCGTGGCCAAGCGTCAATTATTTCGCCCTCACAGGTCGGGTGATTGCGGAGTGCTTGCAAAGGTCCCCTGGCTCGGCCAGAATAACGTTCCTCACCCTGGACGTTTATGCCCCACCGTTTTCTGGAAAACATGCGACGCACAATTGTCATCTTTTGCACCGTTTGCTTGGCCTGGAGCACCTTCGCTGGTAATCTGCGAAGTCAGCCGCTAGCGGATGGGCAGACGGAATTCTTCGAGCAAAAGGTTCGCCCCATCCTCATCGAACGGTGCCTGTCGTGTCACGGGCCCAAGAAAGCAAAATCGGGACTTCGGCTCGATTCCGTGAGAGTCGATCTTGCGCGGCGGCGAACAAGGCGCCGCTGCTATTCCTGGAAAACCAGCAGACAGCCATCTGATTCAGGCGATTCGCTATCGCGGCGACCTGAAAATGCCGCCGGTCGGACGTCTTCCCGATGCCGAAATCGCCATCCTGGAACGGTGGGTCGCCTCGGGTCTGCCTTGGCCCAAGAATACTGTTCTTGCAACGCCTGGTATGGCGAGCAGTAGCAGCAAGCATTGGGCGTTTCAGCCCGTGGTCCGTCCGCCATTGCCGAAGGTTAAAGATTCGCCATGGCTCCGCACTCCCGTTGATTCGTTCCTATTGGCTGCCATCGAAGCGGCAGGATTGAAGCATTCCCCAACCGCGGATCGGCGCACACTTATCCGTCGTGCTACCTTCGATTTGCTCGGTTTGCCGCCAACTCCCGAGGAAGTTGCTGCGTTCGAGGCGGATTCCAGCCCCAACGCCTACGATAGCTTGATCGACCGTCTTCTGGATTCACCGCGCTATGGCGAACGCTGGACTCGCCACTGGCTGGACGTCGTTCGCTACGCGGACGACAAGGGCTATGTCTTCTTCGAGGACAAGAGCTATCCCTGGGCTTTCACCTACCGGGATTACCTGATTGGGGCGCTCAACGGCGATTTGCCCTACGATCGGTTTCTGCTGGAGCAGTTGGCCGCGGATCAAGTCGTCCCCCGTGATACGAGAGCGCAAGCGGCGCTGGGATTTCTCACGGTCGGCGGCCACTTCATGAACAACACGCACGATATCATCGACGATCGGATCGACGTCGTTTCGCGCGGCCTGATGGGACTGACGGTGACCTGTGCCCGGTGTCACGACCACAAGTTCGATCCCATACCGCAGGCCGATTATTATTCGCTTTATGGCGTTTTTCGAAGTTGCCGGGAGCCAACCGTACCACCCCTTCTCGATGAACTCCCACATACCGACGCCAGTCGCAAGCAAGAAGCCGAGCTAATGAATCACGAACGCAAGCTCGTTGACTTTGTGACGAAGAAGCATCGGGAGCTGGTGGACGGGGCGCGGGCTCGCGTAGGCGATTACTTGCTGGCGGCTTACGCCGCCCGGAACAAGCCGCGCGAAGACGATTTCATGCTTCTCGCCGACAAGGGCGACTTGAATCCAACCATGATTACGCGGTGGCGCGTTTTACTTGGAAGAATCCCGAGCGAGAGCCGCTACCTTGTGGATTCCCTGGAATCGTCTTGCCGATTTGGACGAGCGGGACCTTGCCAAACGATCGTCGGCAATTCTTGAGACCTTGCGTCGCGATCCCCGCGTCAACAATCTCCTTCGGCGGGCGTTGCCGGCCAAAATCGGTTCGATGAAAGAACTGGCTGGATGTTACGGCAAGCTCCTGGCCACGATCGATCGAAATTGGCGAGATGCGATTGAAGGTTCGGCTAAAACAGGCCGTCCAATTCCTTTGAGATTTGGCGATGCGGATGCCGAGCAACTGAGGCAGGTGCTTTATGGCCCCGATGCTCCGGCCGACGCTCCGCTCGCGCTCGACTGGGGTTTTCTCTCGCTCTTTCCGGATCGAGCCACGCAGGAAGAATACAAGAAATTGCTCCAGAACGTGGAAGCTTCGAGCCGTAAGGGGCCGCCGCGCGCCATGGTGCTGCTCGACGCACCGCGGCCCTACGATCCGCGCATTTTCGAGCGGGGTCAACCCAGTCGGCTCGGCAAAGTTGTTCCCAGGCAGTTTCTTCAGGTCGTGAATCCGCATCGACGACCGTTTCGGCAGGGAAGCGGCAGATTGGAAATGGCCCAAGAAATCGTCGCCAGGCAGAATCCGCTAACGGCTCGGGTCATCGTGAATCGGATCTGGATGCACCACTTCGGAACGCCATTGGTTGGTACATCCAGCGATTTCGGAATGCGCAGCGATCCGCCCACGCATCCGGCACTGCTCGATTGGCTGGCCGCGGACTTCGTCGATCATGGCTGGTCCATCAAACGGCTCCATCGCCTGCTGATGACTTCGGCCGTCTACACCCAAAGCAGCCTCGATCGCGACGATTGTCTGGCTGGCGACCCGGAGAATCGATGGTATTGGCGCATGAACCGGCGGCGGCTCGAGTTCGAGTCCCTGTACGATGCCCTTCTAGCCGTTTCGCGAAGTTTGGACCAAAAGATGGGTGGCGCGCCAGTCGCCCTCTTCGATGGAAAAATGCGTCGGGCGGTCTATGCCCACGTCGATCGACTCGAGTTTCCGAGCCTCTTAAGCACGTTTGACGTTCCCAATCCCGCCGCCAGCAGCCCGGGCCGAATTTTCACGACGGTTCCGCCCCAAGCACTCTTTTTGATGAATGGCCCGTTCCTTCGCGATGCCGCCAAGCGGTTGCTCGAATCACGGCAATTTCAGGAGTGCGGAGATCCGACTTCCCGAATCGATCGCCTGTTTCTCACTGTCGTGAGCCGCAAGCCAAACGATAATGAACGGCGCTGGGTGCTGAATTTCCTTGGGGCCGGCCGGGCCGATGATTGGTTGGACATGGTTCAGGCTTTGCTCATGACCAACGAATTCGCGTTTATCGATTGATGCAGGGGAGCAAGATGATTCAGCCGTTTTCCAGAAGGGAACTCCTCGAACGATGCGGGACCGGGCTGGGGATGCTCGCCCTGGCGGGCATTTGCGCCGCTGACAATCCCTTGTCAGCAGCGCCAGTCCCTCTCGATCCGCTGGCGCCGAAGGCGCCTCACTTTCCGGCGCGGGCGAAGCACGTCATTCATCTCTTCATGAACGGCGGCCCATCGCATGTCGATACGTTCGATCCCAAGCCTGCCTCGACAAGTATCACGGCAAGCCGCTGCAACTAGGCAATCTGCGAACTGAGCGGAAGACCGGCGCGGCCATGCGCTCGCCGTTCAAGTTTGCCCGTTATGGCAAGTCGGGCATCGAAGTCAGCGAGCTGTTTGCCAAAACGGCCGCGCACGTCGACGATATGGCCATCATTCGTTCCATCCAGGCTGAGGTTCCCAACCACGAGCCGAGTCTGCTCCTCATGAACTGTGGCGACGGACGGCTGCCGCGGCCCAGTATGGGAGCGTGGGTCACCTATGGCCTGGGCTCCGAAAACCAAAACTTGCCCGGATTCGTTGTCATGTGTCCTGGCGGCTACCCCATCGTCACGACGCAGAATTGGCGTTCCGGATTCCTGCCGGGCGTTTATCAAGGCACCTACCTGGACACCAAGGTTCCTGAGCTCGACAAGGTGATCGCCTACATTCGCAATCGCGATTTGCCCCTCGATCGCCAACGGCGACAACTCGACTTCCTTCAGCAGATGAACGCCAAACACCTGCAGGAACGCCAGGCGGATGCTCAACTCGAAGCGCGCATTCGCGCGTTTGAGCTGGCCTTCCGCATGCAAACGGAAGCGGCCGATGTCTTCGATCTGAATCGCGAGCCCAAGGCAATTCGAAACCTTTACGGCAATACCATCATTGGCCGGCAGTTGCTCTACACGCGTCGGCTCATCGAACGCGGGGTGCGTTTCGTGCAAGTTTGGAGTGGGGCGGGCCAGCCTTGGGATAATCACGAGCACCTGGAAGCATCGCATCGCAAACTAGCGGGACAGTGGGATAAGCCGATCGCGGCTTTGTTGACGGACCTAAAACAGCGAGGTTTGTTCGACAGCACGCTCATCTTGTGGGGCGGCGAGTTCGGCCGCACGCCCGTGGCCGAGCTGCCGGCTTTGAGCGGTCGCGATCATAATCATTACGGTTTCAGCTGCTGGCTAGCCGGCGGCGGCATCAAAGGCGGCGTGGTGCACGGCGCCACCGATGAGTTCGGCTTCCGAGCCGTCGAGAAACCCGTCCCGGTACACGACCTGCATGCCACCATGCTGCAGTTGCTCGGCTTCGATCACACGCGACTAACCTATCGCTACGCCGGCCGCGATTTCCGCTTGACCGATGTGCATGGGAATGTGGTGCGGGAGATTCTTGCGTAAGTAAATTCTATTATGTGAGCCTCCCACGTAAGTGGGGGGAGTTTGCAGCGAACTCACCCCACTAACGTGAGAGGCTCACCAAGGCGCTGGAAATAGACAATCATCACGTCCGGAAGAAAACCACCGTCACCAGCACAAAAATCGGCAACAGAATTGCAGAAGCATACGCAAGATAGCCAAAGAAGGACGGCATCTCATAACCGGCTTCTCTCGCTATGGCCCTGATCATGAAATTGGGGCCGTTGCCGATGTAAGTTAGGGCCCCCATGAACACGGCGCCGCAGCTAATCGCCCGCAAAATGTGGGGCTGGTTCAGCGCCAACCAGGCGAGATCGTGTTTGCCGCTGGCCAACGAGCTCACCGTCAAATAGGTCGGTGCATTGTCCAGGAAGGAAGAGAGTAGCCCAGTCAACCAAAAGAATTGCCAAGGCTGGGTTACTACCAGCCCCGCGCCCGCGCTCCGAGAATCTCCAGCGCCGGGATCATCGTGACGAAAATGCCCGCGAACAGAACGGCAACTTCGAGAATCGGCTCCCAGGTAAAATAGTTGAGCGCGCAGGCCGTGCGGCGTGAAGGCCAAGGATAATAGGCTAATGCCGAGCATGAGAATTGGCGGTCCCATGTCACGCCACGGTTCGGTCATGCTGCCTTGCAGGAGGACTGCGGCGATGATGCCAGCCAAGAACAACAGATTGATGACTCCCCGAATGTGAAATACCACCGTGGCCGAACTATCTTCAGCAGCGGGAACGCGTGGAGGCTCCTTGCGAAAAGCAATGGTGTCCCAGACGTAGAAGATCGCCAATATCGTGCCATTGACGAATAGCCATTCCGCGTATAGCGAGAACGTCCAAGCGAAAGGTACGCCGTCCAAGAAGCCGAGAAACAGTGGCGGATCACCCAAAGGAGTCAGCAAACCGCCGGTATTGCTGACCACGAAGATGAAGAACATGGGCAGGTGCCACTTGGATAGGCGGTGCCGGTTGATGCGCAATACCGGCCGGATCAGAAGAATGCTGGCCCCGGTCGTTCCAATTAGGTTGGCCAGAATCGCCCCAAACAAAAGGAAGCCCAGATTGGCAGCGGGCCTGGCACGCAGAGCGCCCGAGATCACTATTCCGCCCGAGACAACGTATAGCGAGCCGAGCATGACGATAAATGAGAAGTATTCGAGGGCCCTCTTCTTGAAGCGCGCCTAAGGTCGACAAGCCATGCACCCGATTTAGGTACAGCAAGTAAAAGAGCACAGGCAATGCGGCGCCGAGCACCACAAGCCCCTTATTGCGGTTGCTGTGCCACCAATGGCCTGCCACGAGTGGCATCACGGCAATGCTCAAGAGTAAGACGGCGAAAGGGATTACGGACCACAAGGGCAGGTCCAAAGCGATATGACCGCCCTCGGCGCCGGCCAACGCGGAGGTTGGAGCCATGAGGAAAACGGCAAGCGCGAGCGAGGTTCGGCGCAAACATCCGTGTCCCTTCGAGCAGGCAACCGGGCGATCGCATGCGACCGTCCCTCGTTTCAGGCACGCTGCAACGCGTGGTAGAGGTGGTGAACGAACGAGGCATTATCCGCTTGGATGTAATCGAGCGTCCCGCCCATGCGCGCGAAGCTCTTGCAGAATCGGAGATAGTAGGCAGGATTCGTTTTGGGAGGCTCACCGGTCGACCAATCCCAGCGACCGCCATCTTGAATATCTACGACATAGATGCGGTGCCCTGCCACCACCGCATGGCCTTGCTGGATGCGCAAGTTATTGACGCAGCTCAGGCTCTTCTCAAAGACCTGCGGTCCCATGATCGCTGAGCCGATGGATAAAACCACGCCGCCGTCGAGGCCTTCGACCGAGCCGCCGAATCGCTTGAAGTCGACTTCCGCGGCCCGTCCGATGACGGCGCCGTTGAACATGGGATGGTTGGCAATGATGTCGTAGCCTATGCCTGGATGCACAGTTAGCGGCACGCCGTGACGCACGGCCTGGGCAAGAATGGACGAGAATTTCCAGCGATGGAGCACCGCGTGTCGTCCGGGCCGAAGTCCGTGACGTTCCATGGCGACGAGCAAGTCGGCGCGGGCCGGTGTCCGAGGATGTCCTGGGGCTTCGCGAATCGATTGACGCAGCATCTCTGGTTCCGGCAGCGTGGCGCCGTCTTCGGCGATAAAACGCCCCAGCGCCCCGCCGTAGCCTTCTTCGCTCAAGCCACCGGCCAACAGTGCCAAATGAATATTGCGACCAGTTTCGTCCCAAGTTCCGAAATTGCCTGCGGCCACTCCCTCGCGCACACTCTCCGTGGAGCGGCCGAGCCAGGCATATTCCCAATCGTGAATGGTCGCGGCTCCATTGGTGGCCAGGTGGCTCAGCCAGCCTTGTGCCATCAGGCGTTCGAGGATGAGGGCCGCCCCGTTGCGGAGGAGGTGGGCTCCATAGATAAACAGCACCGTGGCCTGGCGTTTCCTGGCAGCGACGAGGTCCGCTGCGCAAGTGTTGACGGAGGCCAGCACATGGGTTGGGATGCTCGCGGGCGACGAGGCGGGATCGATCAGGATTTCTTCGACGCGGGTCAGACTGCGCCGGGCTTCGAGCGGAAACACCTTTAGTCGTTGTAGATCGAGGGCCTGGACTTCCATCATTCTCCCTATCCTTGGGTCATTTCGCAAAAGCCGAGGGGAAAGTTTCCCATCCTGCAAGCTCATCCAGCTCACTGGACAGCAGCCCGAGCAGCGCCTCGAGTCCGTAATCGTCCCCGATCGCAGGCGCGGGCTTTACGAAAATGGAGTCGAGAGCGGCGGAGGACGACAACCTGCTGGCAGCCGGCCCTTGTGGCGGCTGCACCTGGGGCGCTGCCGCGCCCGATGTGGGGGAAGCAGGCGGGGAATTAAGCGGGGGCATTTGCACCTTAGGCGGCAAGGGCCGATTGACGCCGGGGGTGTCCGTTATCGTGTCCCAGTATTTGTCGTTGCCCGTTGCCCGCAGAGCGATGCCGCCTGCCGCGTTGCTCACGTTCGTTGCCACCACTTGATCGAGAAGCGTTGTGCCATTGCTGTCGAAAATCTTGCCGGTCACGGTCCCATTAGTACCTAAATCGACCTCCAAGCGATACCAGTGGTTGGCCTGGTAATTTTGATTGCCCGCAGCCAAATTCAGGTAATTGCTGAAGCCCGCAACGGATTGAAGGATGAGCTGTCCCGTGTTGGGCACCGCCACCAGCGTAAGCGTCCCGGAAGCGGAAGTTCCGAAACCGAAATAAGCTCGTCCGTTAGCCGTCCCGGGGAATTCGAGCCAGACGGAGAGCTGATCGCCCAGTTTCGCTTGGGCTGCCGCATCGGTGCGGTAGATCCAGTCGTTGCCGTTGGCGTCGTCGAACCCAAACGAACCGTCATGGGCCGCTGCAGCCGAACGCGAACCGGTAATGGTTGGCCCACCGGTCACCATCCATAAATTGTTGGCGGTTTCGAATCCTTCGATGAGCGTTGGACCAGGAACGGTGGTGACTTGAAAGCTCGAGGAAAAGGCACTCGTAAGGCCGCTTGCTGTCGCAGTTAGCGTATAGCCGTTTCCCGGTTGGTCGATGGAGAGCGTACCAAAACTGGCCACTCCTCCGCTAACGGTGACCATGGTAGTTCCGCTCAGCGTCCCGCCGGATGGATTGGTTTCTATGGCCATCGTCACCTGGTCGGTATTGTCGGTGGTAACCAAATTGTTGTAGGCATCGTCAACTTGAATCACGACTGCCGGATAGATGTCCACACCCTCGACTTCGTTTGACGGCTGAACGCTGAAGAGCAGTTTGCTGGGCGAAGCGGGCGATACCGTTACGCTCGCGTTCCCGGTATCGAAGGCATTGGAAGTATCCACCACACTGATGGTTTGGGTGCCACTCGTTTCGAGCGTGATGTCGAATGTTTGCATCCCGGCATCGTTGGACGTGAATGGGTAGTTCGCGGGCAAAATGGCATTGGGATCGCTGCTCGAGAAGCTGATCGTCCCGGTATAGCCGGGCACCGCATTGCCCTGGCTGTTGGCCGCGGTCACGGTAATCGAAAACTGATTCCCAGCCGTCGTGCTGGACTGGGCTGAAATGACGAAGTGAGTCACCAGTGTGGAAGGCAAACCCCCAATCAAAGTGGGGACGAGCTGGTTAACGAGGGGACTTCCGCGGCCGGTCACAAGGTCGTAGCCGACGGCAGCAGTTTCGTGCGGCGTCCCTAAGCTGGTGCCGCTGGTGATGTCGCGGAAATTGTTGGCGTTCATGGAATAGATCATGGGCAGCGTCTGGGTCTTGCCGTTGAGCGGCGTCTCGCCCGCCAGCGCAGCGTCCTTGGTCGGTAATGGCGATGAGCCCAGCCCACTGAGGAGCCGCATCGCTGGTGCCGCCGATTTGTCCCCAAGGGTCGGTCGTGCCGAACGAGTAGCTGTCATAAATCGGGAAGCCCGTGTTGGGGTTGGAATCGTAGGAAACGTCTGGATCGGTCCGTTTCGTGGAACTTTGCGTCACGACGCCGTTTTGGTAACTGGGTTGAGATTCCTGCGTGCTGATGCCGCCGCCGCTACCGCTCCAGCCCGTTTCGCCTGTGCCCGTAAGGTTCCCATTGGAATCGAGCTGAAGGGTGGTGCCACCGACCGATAACACATTGGGCGAGATGCTTGGGTATTCCGGAGGCGCCCCGTCGTCGCCCGAAGACGCCACGAAGGTAACTCCTGAGTGGCCGTTCGGCGTAGTGAAATCGTTATCGAAGCCGGTTTCACCGGCGAACTCGCTGCCGCCAAAGCTCATCGAAACGACGACAACTCCCGGCTGGCCGGCGGCATAGGTTACGCCGGCGTACAAATCTGCATCGGAAGTGCTATTGGCTTCGACAAACAAGATATTGGCCTTGGGCGCTGATGGCATGCGCCACTCGACGTCTAGCGACTCCTCGACCTCCCAGTCGTCATCGACAGGGGTGCTGGTATCGGGAGGGGGAAGCGTGCTGCCTCCGGTTTCGTTCACTACGGTCAGAACCGGATCCGGAAGGTTGAAGGCGAGATCGAACTGGTGCAGATCGTTGACGATGGTCGGGTCATCGAACGCATCGACGATCGCAATCGTCGTGCCCGTGCCATCGGCCGCAACGTTACCGTTATTGAAGCTAAGCTGATCGAAACCGTAAGCGTGCTTGATTTGTGTCGGCGTGTAGCCCGTTGGTCCCGGAGACGAAAAGGGCATGCCTGCAGGATGAAGGAGAATAAAGTCGGGCTTGAGAAACGCTCCCACCGTGAGCAGCTCGCGCGCTTCCAGGGGCTCGAGAAACAAGCAGCTGGATGCTCTTGCCTCGCGCGAAGCAGGGCGCCCAAGCCGTTTCGTCAAATGATGTTGCCACCGCCTCCAAGCAGACTGAGACATCGAAATCTCTCCGTTCCAAGTTTAGCGATTCGCTGCGATCGAAGCCCCGTCCCTGATTTCTTATAGACGTGTTTCAGCAGGCCCTGGATTTAGAAATGTCCCAGGCAGCAGCATCACTATAGTTGACCCCAAGCCGCCTTCAAAGAGTTTTTTTCTCCGGGGACGCGGACATCCGGCTCGGCGTTCAATGGCTGGTCAGATCAGTCTTTTATGCGCACGCGGCGCGGGCCAAAAGCGATCATGCTCACAGGCAGGTTCCGCAAGAAAGGAATGTGCGAAAGCAAGCGGAGAGCCAATGGAGGCTTGAAATTGCCCGTGGTTTGCAAGGCAGGCCCGGCGATGCGCCGTTGCAGGAATCCCTGCAGCTTTTGAATCATCCGCACCGCGGGTTCCCGGCACTTTTGCAACGCCGCCAGCTCATTGACTTCCACATGCCCGCGTTTCAAGGACTCACCCAGCAAATTGGCGGCTTCGACGGCATCCTGCACCGCATAGTTGATGCCCACGCCGCCGACCGGCGACATAACGTGCGCGGCATCGCCGATCAGCAGCAGGCCCGGCTGATACCACCGGGGAAGCCGGCTCGATTCCACCGAGAGCACCGCCATCTGCTTCCAATCGGTGAGCTGTTCTACGCGGTCTTTGAGCCAAGGAAAGATTTCGACCACTCCTTGTCGCAAGGTCTCAATCCCCGCGGCACGCACCTGGGCGAAGCTCCCTTTGAGGATGGCATAGCCGATCTGCCAGTTATCTGCTCGCTCCAAGAGGGCCGCGAAATGGCCGTGGCGGATGTGGATCAGGACGTCGTCGCGCGGGTCATCGGCGCGTTTGGGAAAACGCAGCCAAACGATATCCATCGGCGGGGCCGTTTTGATCGGCTCCATGCCGACCAGCGAACGCACCTTCGAAAAGCGGCCATCGGCTGCTACCGTCAGAGGCGCCAACACCTCGTGCCAGCCTTCATCGCCGCGATAGCGAACGCCTCGGACAATTCCATCTGATTGCACCAAGCGCTGGACGTTGGCGCTCATCACCAGGCGAAAACTGGGGTACTTTTTCGCTTCCTCGGCCAGAAAATCCAGAAGTTGCGCCTGGGGCAGCAGGGCCACAAATGGAAACTTGGTGCGGAGCCGACGCAAATCGCCCAAGACCATCATTCCATTGGGAGTTCTCAACTGGAGGGTGTAAAGCTTGCCGTGCGGAATCTGCAGCGCCCGGTCGGCCAAGCCGAGTTGATCGAGAATCTCGAGAGTGGAAGGGTGGACGGTATCGCCTCTAAAATCGCGATCGAAATCCTTATGCCCCTCGAGCAGGGTGACTGGAACGCCCTTGCGAGCGAGCAGCAGGGCCAGCACCATCCCCGCCGGCCCGCCGCCTACGATGCAGCAGTTCGTTTGCTTTACGTCGAGGATGGGTTCGTCAGCAGATGCCGGGGGTGTAGCAACGGGATCGTTGTCCAATGGGATTTCCTCTCGTGTTGTTGAAATGTGTACAAGACCTGGCTTGGTGGGTTGGTAGCAAGCCCCGATTACGAATTGCCTCTTGCAGTTCGCGCAGCTGTAGTCTCCACGCCACTCGAGCGGTGTTCAAGGCCGTGGAGGAAAAAACAGGAAGGACCGGCAAGTCATGGACTCGCCGGTCCGTATCTAATGAGCGTTTTTTTGTCGACTCATACCTGCGTCTGCTGGAACCACAGCAATGAGCCAGTCAGTGCTCGCCGATTCCACCCGCCACGCTCCACGCAATCGCTACTTGCCAATGGTCAACCAGCGTGAGGTCGACATCCGGCTGCTCGGTTTGATTACTTCGGGCATCTGATCGTCAAGGTGTGCTGCAACAAGCTGTTGCAAAGCCGACAGCTCGGCGCCCTTGCTGATTACGTGCCCATCCTTGCCGACGACGATCAGGTGAGGCAATTCGAACAAACCAAAACGGTGGGAAACGAGCCCCTCCAACCCCTTGCGTTGGTGAAGCTGCACGCCGATCAGATTGTGCTCGCGAACCATGTTCAGCGCCTGGGCGGGATTGACGTCGCAATTGATGCATACGAGTTGGCAGCCGGCCGTTCTCGTTTCCCAGGATGCTGGCAATGCGGTGCATTTCTTCCAAGCAGTGCTCGTCGCTGGCAGTCCAGAAGTAGACCACCACCACTTTGCCCTTCAACGAGCCGATATCGAATGGCTCGTCCGAAAGGCTATCTTCTTTCAACAGCGGCAAGGCCAGGCGAAGCTCCTGCCCGTTGAGATCGAGCCGGCGAAGAGCGCCTTCGGCCTTTACGAGATCGGCCTGAGCCGGCTGGTTTTCCAGCATGAAGCGATAGCAGCGACGGGCGTCCTCATCTTTGCCGGCGGCTTCACTGAGCGTTGCCAGTTCGACTAGAGCACGCGACGTCTCGCTCGCATGCGGGTAGGCGTTGATGTAATCCGCCAACAGATGCCGCCACGATTGCTGCACCGAGGCGGCATCGACATTGGGGACTTCCACCAATTGTGTGTGGTCGAGTTGAAGTTGTTGGTAAGCGACGAAAGCCGCCAGGGCACTGCCCGGCGAGGCACGGTCAATGTCGGCTCGCAAGAAGGCCATGCGATTGATGGCGCGGAGATCGTTTTTCGGGCTCTGCATCGCCGCAGAGAGCAGGCATTCGGCCAATTGGCGAATCCAGTCGCTCTTTTCCTTGGGCCGGCACATGGCGATGATACGATCGAGTGTATCGGCCTGCTCCATGCTAAGGGCGAACAACTCTTCCGGTCGTGTTGTCTTGACGACTCGTTCGCCTACCTGCCCAAGGTGATCGAGCAAGCGAACGAATTCCGGATTGTCGGCTTGAACGTTTTGCCCTGCTTGCTGGGCGTGGGCAGGAACTGCCGTTGCAGCAAGCGTCAGAAGCACTGCCAGCTTCACGAACCGTAAATGTTTTTTCGTGTTCATCACTTCTTCCTTGAAAATCTTCGCGGCCCGCTGGATTCCATTCCAGGGCATGCCACGGTTCTCCAATCGAGCGAGAAAACCAGGCGTTAGCGGGGAGCGGCAGCAACTACTTCCAAAAACTCGGAATAATCGGAGGCGGCGTTAAAGTGCGAACCATAAAACGCTTGCTGTCTTCATCATGTTGGCCAGTGCATCGGGCACAGCTTGCCCAGATTGCCAGGTTCACTCTTGTCCGGGCGTTCTTCAGCCCAAAATAACCGCGAATCGACGACGGCGCTTAATAGCTTAACTCCCGAGAGCCAGCGGCGACGGCGGACATGTCGCCGTCCATCAACTCCTTGATTTTGCGGTCGCCCAAACCATTCGGCCCGAGCAGACCAGCCCGCCATCGCCGTTGGCTCCGGGTTAAACGAATGCGCGATGGTCACCATCGATGTTTTCAAAGCGGTCAGGCAATTACGTGAGATTCGTCAACGGCCCTTGCCCGCAGAAATCGGGATTGCCGAAGCGGTCGATGTGGTGCCCCATGGCATGAGCTAATGAAAGGTGCAGCCGATTGTGGGCGACCTTCGGGAACTCCAGTGAGCGGCCCATGCGGAAGCCCATGCCGCCGCCGACCAGTACGAAGGGAATGTTGTCGAGCGAGTGGGAATTGCCTTTGCCCAGTTCATTCGTCCAGACGATAAGCGTATTGTCCAGCAGGCTGCCGTCGCCGCCTGGTTCCGGCGTTTCGGCCAGCCGTTTGGCCATGTAAGCCATTTGCTCGCAAAACCACCTGTTGATATTCGTCAAGTTTTGTTGAGCGGGTTGATCGTCGTCCAGTTTGTGCGACAGCTCGTGATGGCCTGCGCTGATGCCCAGCCAGCGCATCCTGATTCCCCCGACGGAATAGGAATACTGCAGTGTAGCCACGCGAGCGAAATCGGCGGCGAAGCTATTCACCAGCAGATCGATCTGCATCTTGCTTATGCGCGGGTATTGTCGTTCTCATCCTTTACGCCGGCTTCCAACTGGGGAACGGCATGGCCCACGGCCTGATTTTCGCCGGCCTTGATATCCGATTCCATTTCGCGCAACGAATGTCGCGTGTTCTTCAACCAATTTGCGATCTTCCGAACTGAGCGGAGTGCCGACTTTGCGTAAGTCCTCCTGTACGTCATCGAGGATGCTCTTCAGGCTTTCTTGATCTTTCACCCGGCCATAGAGTTTGTTGAGCATCTGATAGGGATTGACGATTGGCGCCAGCGGCTTGTTGGGGCCGGCATAAACCATGCGCGTCCAGGTGTCGGCGTGATCGGGCACTTGAACGCCAAACTCCAGAGAGCCAAATCGCGTCGCGTTGCCGGTCTCGCCTGCAGAGCCCTCTTGATCTCCTGATCGATCGATACTCCACTGGACCAACCAGCAGGCGTGTGCCGCCGCCCTGCACGTTGCCGGGAAATAGCTCGACGCCGGTCAAAAGACAGCCGATGCCGCGCATGTGGCTGTCGCCGTCGCCGCGTACTTTATCGCTGATGCCCTTCAATACCAGCGTTTGCTTTTCGAACGGCTCGAGCGGCAGCAGACTCCATGAAGATTGAGCGTTTCGCCGCGACCTGAGGGCCAGAACGATCTTGTTGCACGCCGTTGGGGCTGAACATGATGACCAGCCGCTGCTGCGCCGCTGCTGATTCGCGAAACCCAGGCTTGGCAGATTCAAAATGAACGGCAACGCCGCGGTGCTGATGCCCAAGCTGCGCAAAACTCGCGTCGCGTGCCGGTCAGATTCACTTGCTATCTCCTCGAAGTTGGAGCCAACCTGCTGCTCTAAGTCCGACCTTCTAATCGACATCCAACCGCATTCCAGGTCAAGGATTCTCTTTTCGCGGAGTCAAAGCCGAAGCCGCGATCATCTCCACGATCAGTTTCTTGATATTGAAATCATACCCTGCAAAACCCTTGCCAAGATCGGAAACTTCCTGAGGTCCATAGGCTCGCACCGGTTGCTTGATCAGGTACTGAAATAACTGTTCGACAAAAGTATTCCGGGTTCCTGACTGCTGGCAAGATAGGTTGCCAGGTCCATGACCCCGTTAAAGTTTACCCACTCTCCCAACGGCGTCTGATATCCGCCCGTCGCGTCGATGGCGCGGCCTCCTTCAAGGTCGCGATAACGGCCCACGGCATCGAAATGTTCGAGCGGAAATCCCAGGGGATTGATGATGCCATGGCAAGCTTGGCAAGTTAGCGGCTTCGTCTGTAGCATCACGCCTCACGGGTGGTCAAATCGGGATGCGACTCGGCAGGCAAAGGCACGAACGCTTGCGGGGGCGGCCGCGGCGATCGGCCCAATAAGTTTCGAGCAACGAACACCCCCCGGTGGATGGGGGAACTGGTCGCTGTGTAAGCGAAGTAAGCCATCAAATAAGGATGAGTCAGAATTCCCGCATGTTCGCCCTCGTCCGGCACTACCTTTTGGAAACTGGCGTTGGCGGGCAAATCCTCGCCGTAAAACCCAGCCAACCGGCCGTTGAGGAAGAGCGAATCTGCCAGAAAAAGTTGGCGAAAATCGGAGGCTTGACTCCAGATCACATCGTCGAGGAACAGATCGAGCGAGGTCCGCAAATCGCTGACAACAGTCGGATCGAAACCTGGATACTTTTTGGGATCTTTTACGAC
>CAVVHZ010000069.1:0-7116 GCA_963748025.1 uncultured Gemmataceae bacterium | reverse complement strand
TTCCTGCTTCGACTAGTCGCGTATTGCTAAGGCGCTGAGCCCGATAGTTGGCACGATGGAGAGGCCGATCGCCGCTAACACGGCGTCGACGCGTTCGTCTAGCCTGGGATTCATCCATCCCGTAAAGAGATCCGAAGAAGTACAAATTCTCCCGAGCGGAGAGATCCTGATAAAGCGCCAGTTCCTGCGGCACAATGCCGATCCATGGCACGCGGCAGCGATTTTCGGGCGTAAGCCTACATCCTCGAGAGTGGCCTCTCCCGAACTCAGCGACAGTAAGCAGGACAAAATCGACATGAGCGTGGTCTTGCCAGCGCCGTTAGGCCCCAGCAGGCCAAACATTTCACCTGCTTCTACAGCTGAAGCGCACACCGTCCAGAGCCACGGTCGCTCCATAACGATGACGAAGCTCGCTAACCTCGAGAAACGCCGCCATCACATCAGCCCGAAGAAATTGATCCCATTCACGACAAGAGAACATGATACCAGTCCAGCATGATCGGCGTTCAGACTGGCTGAAATGCAGGAATCCGGAACATGTGCAACCCTGATCTTGACAGCTAAGGCATTCTGTCTTACTCTTTAGCTCAGACAGAATGTTCTAGCGAGGAGAATCATGGCGGACCCCTCAAGACGTGACGGATGCCGAGCTTGCCATCTTGGAGATCCTTTGGCGGGACGGACCAGTGACCATTCGCCGCTTGACGGATCTTCTCTATCCCCAGGGCGGCAACGCCCATTACGCCACGGTGCAAAAACTTCTGGAACGGTTGGAAGCGAAAGCGTCGTTGAACGTCATCGCGAGGTCACGCCTCACACGTTTCTCCCCGCCGTACGGCACAACGAATTGATCGGCCCGCACTGCAAGCCACGGCTGAAAAACTGTGCGGCGGCTCCCTGACACCGCTGCTCATGCACCTGGTGAGAACCAATTCTCTTTCGGCGCAGGAAAAACACAACTGCGTTCGCTCATCGATGATCTGGATCAAGGCACCCGGCCTCCCAAAGGCAAAAGAGGATCGTCGCATGCGTGACCTTTTTTACATGGCGTTGACTAATGCCGCCGTCGTCGCGGTGCTGGCGGTGCCGGCTTATGGCATCAGCCGCTGGGGAAAACGACCAGCCCTCGCGCAGTCTCCTCTGGCTGTTCATCCTAATCAAACTGGTGACGCCTCCGCTCTGGCAAGTGCCCTTCCAATTGGCGAGCTCGGCAAAGGCAACGGCCACGGGAAAAGCCGAGGTTACGGCGCCGCTCCGCGGCTTGCTCCGGTTCTCGACAACGGCGTGGCCAATCAATCACTGCCTGAACTGCCCCTTGACGACATCCTACATCTTGCTCCGGCACCGCATTCACCGATCGCCGAAACCACGCTTTCGGCGGAGCCCATAGAAGTGGAGGCCGCGATCGAACCGATTGCCCCCATGCAAACGGCGGCAGCTTTTCCTTGGGAGCGGACTTTAGCGATTTGCTGGCTGGCCGGCAGCGGCCTGGTCTTCGGTCTGGCGATCTGGCCATGGCGGCCTTCGCCCGCTGTTTGCAGCGCGTGCAACCAGTGCGAGCCAATGTGCAGGAACTCGCGACCGATCTGAGCAGGCATCTCGGTTTGCGAAACTACGCCCAATCTTGGGATCGCGCCAATACGTATGGCGCCGTTGGTCTGGGGCTGGGGAGCAAGGTCCCGGGTGGTCATCCCAACGCATCTTTGGGAATCGTTCGACCCTGAACAACGCTCCATGCTCCTGGTGCACGAACTTGCTCACTTAGAGGCGCGGCGATCATTGGGTCCGCTTCCTCGAGATCGTGGTACGCGGGGCCTATTGGTGGCATCCCGTGGTCTGGCTCGCAGGCCGGGAAATGCGTGAAGCAGAGGAGCAATGTTGCGATGCCTGGGCCGTTTGGGCTTTGCCGCATGCCGCCAAGGCTTATGCCCGGGCACTTGTCGATACCGTCGATTTTTTGTCCCAGCGAAGTGTGCCGCTGCCTGCGGGGGCAAGCGGGATCGGTCAGGTTCAAGATTTACGAAGGAGATTAATCATGATCATCCGGGGAACAACCCCTAGAAAGCTCTCGGCTACCACCTTGGCCGGGCTGTTAGTATTGGGCGGGGCGCTCCTTGTTCTGGGCCCGAGTTTCGGGCAAGAACAAACCTCTGCTGATTCGATCGCGGCAATAGATCCATTCCGAAATCCTGCAGTCCAAACTCAAGATACTGTTCGTACCCAAGCACCCAACCAAACCGAAATTGACCGCTTGCGCCAACAAGAACAGAGTCTGGGACAGGCATGGATGCACTTTCCCGTTCGCTCGATGCCACGCGAAAACAGCTGGCAACCGCTCAGGGGTCTGTACGTTCCTCAAGTCCCCGCGATGCTGATCGCCACCTGTAGAGGTGGTGCCTCCGGCGTATGCTGAGGTTCGCCCTGTGCCAAGCCCCGCGTATGCTGAGGTTCGTCAAGTGCCGCCCGTACCGCCAGTTACCCGCGCGCAAAATTACCAGAGAGATCCTACCGATGTTCGCCCGCACCGAACGCAAGTTCGAGAAGCGTCGATCGAAGACAGGCTGACAACGACTCGAACAACAGATGGACCACATTGCCAGGGCTCTTGAAGCCATGCAACCGCGTATGGCGCCTCCTCCAGCGCCCGCCGGCCTCGACCGTCCATGGCCCCAGCCGTTCCAGCCTCGCCTGAGCCACTAGCCAGACCTCCGAGCCCGGCCAACGGCCAACCCAGCCCGTGTCATTCCCGAAACCCAGCGCGTGTCATTCCCGACAACCCAGCGCGTGTCATCCCCGACAACCCAGCCCATGTCATTCCCGACACCCCGCTACCTCCGGTGGCTGAAATCCCGGCCGACGCATTTGTGCCGACCCCTTCCTTGGCCCTGCCCGTCCAGGGTCCGACCGCGCCACAAGCAGTTCCTGCCACACAGCCAAGGCCGGCTGCCGATCCAGCACCCGGCATCCCGGCCACTCAGCCACCTTTAGTGACTGACAACCCAGCCGACGCATTTGTACCGGCTCCTTCCTTGGTTCCGGCCCCACCCCGTCCTGTATCTGCACCGGCAGCAATTCCAGCAACCGGGCCTCGGCCGCCGGCAACTCGTAGCAATCCACCCTCACAAGGGCCGTGATAATGATCGCGAGTTGCTAGTGCTGCCAAGAAAAGCTATAGCTGTTTGATAGCTTCAAGAAAATGCCCAGAGTTTGGAGCATCCGCAGACGAAAAATCCCACGGCTTGTCGAAGCCGTGGGATTTTTGTTTTCCGGATCGAGCGTGTCGCTCTCAACGAATGGCCCACATTGCTATTTCTTCGCAGGCGTGGCGGCAGCAGCCTCTTCGCCTTCGGCTGCTTTCTCTTCTTCCTTTGCCTTCTTCACCTTCTTGACCACCAAACGGTGGACGCGAACCTTGGGCAACCCGAATGGGCTGCGGCCTTCGGTCCAACGTTCGTCGTTTTGCAGGGTCTTGATCCGCTCGCCGCGTGTCAAAACATTGCCGGCGCACTTGCAGGCTGTTCTTCCGGCGGAGGCTTTTATCGATGGACATGATTGTTAATCTCCCGTTTTTCGCGTAATAAAACGATGATAGAAAGATAGTTCACGCGAGACAAGAGCGCTCGACCGCGCAGGAGCAACTCGATGGTGCGAATCAAACTCGATTACGGGCGAACGGGCCTCGATGTCGATCTTCCGGAAGATCGCCTGGTTGGCCAACTAGCCATGAAAACCACACAGCCGCTCGAAAATCCCCAGGCGGCACTGGCACAAGCATTGGCCCATCCCATAGGTACGACATCGCTGGCCAAGCTGGCCCACGGCCGGCGCAACGCCTGCATTCTCATTTGCGATATAACCAGGCCAGTCCCCAACAAAATCATCTTGCCGCCCTTGCTGCGGACTTTGGAAGAGCAGGGAATCGCCCGCCGCGACATTCTCATTCTGAACGCCACCGGCTTGCATCGTCCCAACGAGGGATCCGAACTGGTGGAGATGGTGGGAGCGGACATCGCCGCCAATTATCGCATCGAGAACCATCATGGCAAGGTTCTTGAGGAACACGATTATCTGGGCACCACTCCCAACGATGTCCCGGTGTATCTCGACAGTCGCTATGTCCGCGCGGACCTCAAGATAACCACCGGCCTGATCGAACCGCACCTGATGGCCGGCTACAGCGGCGGCCGCAAGGTCATTTGCCCGGGCATAGCGGCTCTCGAAACCGTCAAAGTCTGGCATGGCCCGAAATTCCTCGAGCATCCCAAGGCCGATTGCGGGTTCCTGGAAGGCAATCCCGTTCACGAAGAAAACACCCGCATTGCCCTGATGGCTGGTTGCGATTTCATCGTCAACGTGGCGTTGGACGGCCAACGACGGATTACCTGGCTCGGCGCCGGGGACATGATCAAAGCTTGGGAGGAGGGGGTCCGTTTTGTCGAAAATGTCGTGAAAGCGCCTGTCTCCGAAGCCTCTGGACGTGGTGATAACGAGTTGTGCCGGCTACCCGCTCGACACCACCTTTTATCAGGCGGTGAAGGGGCTTGACCGGCGCACTCCCGATCGTAAAGCGGGGCGGCACAATCATTTTGGCGGCCAGCCTGAGCGAAGGAGTAGGCAAGTCCAGAATTTCAGCACCTCATCCGCGAAAATCCGAGTCTGAGCGAATTCAAGCGGCGGATTCTGGGCAAAGATATTTCGTCATGGACCAATGGCAGTTGGAAGAACTAGCGAAGGTAACGAGCATTGTGGGTGAAGGTGGTAAGCCAAGGCATCTCGGCAGATTCTTGCGCCAGTGCCACGTCGAACCTGCCGCTAGCGTAGAGCAAGCTCTTGCGGATTCTCTGCGCGAATATGGTCCCGCGGCGAAATTTGCGGTCATCCCGAAGGGCCCGTATGTGCTGCCCTATGTAGCGTAACACGACCCCGGTTAGCCGCGACGCGCAGCGGAGCGCGAACAGGCCCCCTGTCGTTTTGTAAAGTCGCCAGAGGTGAAGTCCTCGCTCCGCTGCACGTCGCGGCTAACCAAAATGAGTTGCACCTAATGAGAACTCACAGAAGTCGCGGGCAATCCCAGCAGGCCGCCCCAGCCCCAGACCGTGCCGAAGGCGAGAAGTAGGCAGGCCATCGTCAGGAATAACCCCCATTTAACTCTGCCGACGTGGCGTTGGAAGCGCGGTTCCTGACCGGGATCGGTCAACACGCTTTCAAGAAACGCAACGCGTTTCGCAATGGTCGAATGCTGCCACGATTGCAGCCAGCCCGGCCGATCTCGGCTAATCCCGTTCAAATAAGCAACCTTTTCCGCGCGCTGATGAAGATTTGAATGCCGGTCGGACAAAGGCCCCGCGCCACAGGCAGGAGCTCTTCGTCTGTCGCGTGAGCCAGGCAATGCGTGCGGCCGCAGGAAACCGTGCGGCAACCGTAGATGTCGGCCTGGCATCACAACGGCGCGACACAAAGCCAAACACCAGGAAAATGTAACTGCCCACCAGGAAGATCAAGGGCAACACCGCCAGGTGTTCGTTTTGTTTGAGGTCCGGATTGTTGTCCACGATGCGGGAAACTAACTGAGTGACCACCGGCCAGGCTGACCATCATGAAAAACAGGTAATAGGTCATGTGCCGGTGCTTCACATGCCCAACCTCATGACCGAATACAGCCTCGATTTCTTCAGGCGTCAACTCGGCCGAAAGCCGGTCGGTCACCACGACATAACGAAGGATAGGAAAGAGACCGACCACCATGGCATTGACCATGCCTCCGCGCGTGGGCCAGATCAGAATGTCGGTGCAACGAAAGCGCAGGCGACGCGACGTCGCCAAGAGGCGTTCGCAGGCGCACGGCTGGCAGCGGCTGCAAGCCTAGAATCAAGCGGACCACCCAGGGCATGAGGGCCAAAACGCTGAAAGGCGCCACAAACGCTGCCACGGCCGACCAGAATTGCCACTCGTCGCCGATCGGCGCCAGCCAAGCTGGCAGGCCGTTGACGAACACCATCAACAAAACGGGAACGCAAACCAACGCGAGATTATTGCGAAGATGGAACCCGATATAGGCCCAGCGATTCCAGAAAGGCGGATCGTCGAAACCCAGGGTGTCATGCAAGGCTCGTTCGAGGTCGTAAAAGCAAAACCACGATCCCACCAATCCGAATAGAAATGGGGCCAGAATCAAAACTTGGGATCCCGGCCAAGGCGCCCAAAGCGGTGCTGTCATCCGGGCAACCTTGTACCACCCAACCCCAACCGAATGCGTAAAGCGAAAGACCGAAAAAAGTGAACAGCGAAAAAAAGTAGATGTGCCGCCATAGGCCCATTCTCTGCAAGAACTCACGCCTTCTTAGAGGGGATCGACGCAGGCTGACTCGCGTCCATTGAGCCAGGGCGGAAACAGCTACTATGGCGACGACCACATTGCCCCAAGTAAGCAAAACCCCGGTTACGGGGTTCATCCAAGGGCGCGGCTCGGGCCAGCGAATGGGAAGACAGGCAAGGGTGAGCAGAAGCAGCAGCAGCATCGGCATATCGACAAGTCCATTCCGCAAAGGCGTGCACCAGCCCCTGATTCATTCTAACTCGCAATTAGCCCCCGGGAAGAAGTCCAGGTCGAGCACCAGCCTTCAGCCATCCCGAGAACTGCTAGACGATCCCTTTCCAGCAATAATTCGCCAGCTTTTAGTCCACTACCTCCGGTGCCTTGGCTTCTGGTCACTGTCTCCCGATTCTTGAGATAAGAGGTTGTGAAAAAAACGGGACAGGCACCGGCTGGCATGCCTCGTTTCTTGGATTCGATGAGGATGGCCGGAGCCAGTCCCGATTTTTTCGCGACCTCTGACCCCTGACGCCTGATTTGTCCCCCTATCGCCGATAAAGTCATCCCAATCCAACGCTTGCCGAACCCACGGGTGTCGCTCTACCCTTGCTTAGCTGATGAGGAGCCCTTTATACTCAAGGACTGAGTATTCACTTGGTTCCGCAGGAGCCGCATCTATGCGCAAAGCGCTGATCGTCGGTTTCGTTCTTTCGACGGTTGCGCAAGCCGTTGAGGCCGACACTCCGCCAGGCTCAAGCCGGCAAAGCGTTTCGCAGCTCATTCATACCCTTGCCGACCGGGAT
>CAVVHZ010000068.1:0-328907 GCA_963748025.1 uncultured Gemmataceae bacterium | reverse complement strand
GTTATGTTCTTGCACCTGGTTCAGTTACGTATTGTTCACGAAATATGCCAAGTCAGTGTCACCCCGCCAAAACTACTCGCTCCTCAGGATGGCTACGTTCGTTCCAACGCTCGGCACGAACTGGGCCAAACCCTGCGCAGTGCGAAATATCGTATCTAACCGTGAACGGTTACTTTTGATTGGTAGGAATTGTTTGGTCTACTGTACACGCCGATAAAGTTTCCGTATATACCTCCCGTCAGGTTTTGAGGTTTCTCGTGTCGGATTAGTGGTCCCTCAATCCCCAATTTGCTTACCCACTTACCATCTGGTAATTGAAGCATATAGTGCTGCGGCAGCACGGCTCCGGAATCAAGTTTTTTTCCGAGGACAACAATCTTTTGTTTTCCATTTTCAAGGTTCAGACTATCATTGCCTATCATGGAAAATCACCAAGCTCCTTGATTTTATCATCCAGGTATCCTTGTTTCACTGCTACAGTTGGCAAGTTAGTCCTTGGGTATGTGTTCTTCCCCCAATCGTAGTTTGACTGTAACGCCGCCGAAAGGAAATTACTGCATGGGTAATTATTGTCACCATTTAGACTTCCAAGCAAAATGACGTTGTACTGATTCTCGGCAAGTTTAGGGAATCGCTCCTTAACGTAGGCTCTGCCTTTGATTTCCACATTGTTTGCTTGGGGAGGAATTGATGGTCGGCCAGCATCATCAACTAAGTTTTCGTTAATGATTGCCGAATTATTGTGGACAAGAACTTGGCCATCACCAACGGCGTAGTTATGCAATACATCGACCTGGAAGTTGTAAACCAGTTCTTGTGCCGTACGCGTTTTCCAGGCGGTTATCTTTGCGAACTTGTCTTCCTTGAGCAGCAGAACATCCCCCATTTGGAGATCGCCCGCGTCGACCCAACGACCGGACACGCACGAATTAACCGGAGATTCGGGAACGTGCTCCAGCGCGGCCGCTTGGGCAGCGCCAACCCCTCGATCACCCAGAAGGGATGGCCCATGGTCGATTCGATGGTTTCACCCAGGACTTCAAGAACGACGAACTTGCCATCGTGCAACGACCGATAGCATTCAAGCACGTGCTGCAGCTGCCAGGATTCACTGGCGTGGTCGAATGCCCAGACGCGTTCCCCTACGCTCACCTCTTGGATAGGCCGAAGGCCATGTTCCGTCGCAACGGGAGTGTCGGCGGGAAAGCACCTCTGCCCTGCAGCCTCATCAATTAACGCCAAATCACCCTCTGCAATTTCATCATTTAACGCCAAATCACCAGGTGGAATCGTTTCCGTCGGTGCAGTCGTCGAGCTTGTTTCCGTCTCGGTTTCGCTGCCCCCGCCGCCGCCGTACAAATCCGAATGGAAGCCGCCGCCACCAAACTCTCCGCCGCCGCCGCCGAAGCGGCCGATGCCGTCGTCGCCACCGCCGCCGGTAACCACGGAGCCATCGTTGTAGATGGTCGTGTCGGTGGTATAGTCGGTGCCGCCGCCGTTGGTGTTGGTGATGGTTTCCCTGCTGGCCCAGACGTCGTCATCGGGATTTGCCGAGTTGGTGCCGTCGGTGTAGACGTAGCTGTCGTCGAAGTACGACAGCGTCGTGTACCCGGTGGTGCCGTCCGACGTCGAGCCCGAGGCCATGTAGGTGTAGGTATCGTCCGTGGTTTCCGTGTCGGCGACCGTCACGCTGCTGCCGAAACTGGCGGTGATGCTCACCGAGGAGGTGTCGCCTTCGCTGAAGCCGCTGTCGTTGTTGCTGAACGTCACGGCGCCATCCACGTTCTCGGAGCTGTCATCGTAGGAGCCGTTGCCGTCCTCGCTCTCGGAAGAGGTGAGGGAAATCGACGAGCAGTGCGAATTCGTCGATTCGTTGAGCGAATACGAGCTCTGGCCATCGTCGGTGTGCGTGTCGTCGTTGCTGGTGGGCGACGCCGAGCCGGTGGCATCCACGGTTTCGCCATCGATATCGATGTCGCTGTAGCCGTCGGAATCGCTTTCCGAGATGGTGTTGCTGGTGGTCGTGGTGCCGGTGCCGTTGAAGGCCGCGGTGCTCGTCTCCGTGCTGGAATAGCTGTTCATCACGCTGCCGCCGTCGGTGGCGGTCAGGGTGTCCTGGCTGGTGGCGGTGTCGCTGACGGTGGCGTCGCTGCCGGCGTCGTGATCGGAATAGGTGCTGATGTCTTGCTCGTAGTCGGTGAAGCTGCCGCTGGAGCCGGAGGTGTTGGCATTGTAGGTGATGGTTTCGCCGCCGTGATTGTTGTGGCGCCGCTGTCGCCGCCGGAAATGCCGGCCGACCAGCCCGCGTCGCTGAGCGTGTCCGAGCCGCTGTCGGCGACCGTACCCGAGCCCGAGTCGCCGAAGCTGTCGTTCATGGTGTCGGTCAGCGAATAAGTGCCGGTCAGGCCGGAGAAGGAGTCATCGGTGCTCAGACTGGCATCGTCCAAGCCGCCGGAGGAATCGGTGATCGGTCCGCCTTCGTGCATGATGTAGGTTTCGCTGCCGCCGTCGCTGCCGCTGTCGTTGTCGCTGGCCGAATCGGTGACGCCGGTGTCGCCGTCCTGCTCGTGATCGGTGTCGGTGAAGCCATCGGTATCGCTGGTGGTGGTGCCGAAGGTGACGCCGCCCGCCATGGTGCCCGTAACCGTGCTGGTGGCGGTGTCGCTGCCGCTGTCGGACAGGCTATCGGTGTCGCCGGCGCTGTCGGACGAAGGAGTATCCGAGCCGGAGGCGAAGCTGGCGCCATCGGTGTCGCTGTCGCTCATGCCGATGCTGTCGGTGGTCACATCGTTGCTGCTGACCGTGGCCGTCATGCTGGTGGTCGGATCGATGTAGGTGCCGGTGCTGTTGAAATTGGAGGTCGAATCATTATCTCCGCGAGCGAAACCACCAAGGCTTGGACAAACTTTTGATCGAGCCCGGGCCGGAAGTCGGCCAAGCTGTTGGCGAGATCGAGTGCCGCGAGCAACTCGGCGGGCTGTTGAATTATTACCATCGTAAGGCTGCCGGAGCAGGCTTCCGGAATGAGTCACGTTCTCTTTCCTCAGGAAGTCCGCGCTTTTTGCAACAACCAACCTATCTCCAGGATTCATGTAAAGCCGCGCATGACGTTTCTCATCACTCCCAGACCAATCCCGCGGCCGAAATTCCTGCCAGTTTTGCCAGCGAAAACCAAGTTCGATAACCCTTTCAGCATTGGCGGAGTTTTTTGACCATTAGCCGTTAACGGTTACGATTTTTCTTCAGTGCCTCCTCCACGAGATCGTTGAAACTCGTAGGGCTTTCCGTCAAAACTTCCATCAAGAGTCGTATCGTGCTGCAACTTAAGCAACATGGGGACTGCCTGTTTAGCCCCAGGCCCAATAGTTCCTAAAGTCCGAATTGCTTCAGCTCTTACGCTCAAATCACTGTCATTACTCAGGCCTTCCAAAATGGTCGGAACTGCTGAGACCGCATTCCGACCAAAGGACGCCAGAGCCCGGAGCACAAATCGCCGAACATCTGCGTCAGTATCTCCTAAATGCCTTATCAAAACTGGAACAGTTGTCGCACTATCAGATCCAACAGCAGCCAAAGCGTCTGCGACAGCCCAACGGACTGCCGCTTCTGGGTCGTCCAACGCTCTAATCAAATCCCGCCCCGAATGTTTGGCATTTGGTCCGATTTTGAATAGGGCGGGAAGCTACTAAGTAGGGGATTTCTTTGTCTTTTGATTTTAGTGCACGTGTAAGGGCAGGAACGGCGCTCCACAGTGATGGACTGAAGGTCGTTCCTTGCCCCAGAGCCAGTAATCGCAATTCATCATCTGGCCCTTCCAAGGCGCAATTAGGCAAGTCGCAGCCTGTTCATTTGAGCTCTCGATTCGGTTCAGAACCTGCGCAACATAAAGCTTCTTCCTACCCATTCTTTCCGGTAAGCCCTTTAACAGACTCGGAAATGCGCGTTTGCCCATGCGATCCAGTGACTCTCGAGCCGCAGAGATTACTTCTTCTGAAGGATCTCCAAGCATATCAACCAGAGCAGGAGCTACTTGTTCGATTCCGTCTTTCAGGCGATAGCATGCGCTACTGCCTCCAGGCGTAAGAAAACGTCAGGGTCTCTCATCGCTGCCAGCAAAAAAGGGGCCCCTGGCGATCCCATTTCCGCCAATGCCAGTGCGGAATGGTTCGGTGGGCCTCCAGTTTGCGCTTGTCGCAGAAGAACTGATTCAAACAAATGGCCGTTTGAGCCTTTTTGGTGTCAGCCAAAGTAAAGCGCTTGCGGCTTTTCCGCGAATATCTTCGCTCGCGTCGGCTAGAGCATTAGTAAGAGCCTCTCGACTGCTTTCTCCAGCTCTAGGTCTCTGATTACAGTCGCGGCACGCTTCCGAATTAAGACATCATCGTGGCCGAGTGCCTCAATCATCGGCAGTACTGCTACAGGGGCAAAGTCTGTATGTGCTGTTATTTTCGCAGATGCCTGCTTGCGTTCTTGGTCGTCTGCGATAAGAAGTAGGTTTCTTACATGCCGACTCGAGGATTCTGTGATTCATACTGTTTTTGAAATCAACTTGTTTCTTAAGTTCTTCGGAACTTGCGTACTCCAAGGGGACCGGAAACACTGGTGGCCCTAAGCCAAGCCGACTAGGCAGGAGCAGAGCCCAAAGACAAATGAAAGGGGCGATTAGATCTTTGTGGTCGATTAAGAGTTCTCTTCTTTTTCGACGTATTCTTGTGCTGCTATTGGGCATAAATGAATGTTTGATCATGGTGTTGATTTCCAATCAAGTTCTTTATTATTTGCATATGCCCGAATGACAGTCTTGTTCTTGTGCTTAGCTTCCTCGCCGAATAATAGTATCAATGGCGCAGCCCATTAGTGTTCTTTGCTTATATGTTAAAGAATGAAACACAGTCACGGTATACCAGCTTTCTTCGCGCCTGCCCTTGCCTGGTCGCGGGCACGGATGACCATACCCATGAATGCATGAGCTCCGCTGAGCCCTATCTCTCCAGCCAGATCGCTAAAAAGGCCGCCATTAGGATTCTCCAAACTGTTCCCCTCGCCTGCCAAGATTCCTTCTGCCACTGTATCTTTGCCCTCTGCATAACGTTTCATTGCCGTCATGAATTTCTCTCGGTTCTGAGGGTTAGTCACAGCTGAAGCGACTTGGCCAACACCGGGAACAATCTGCGTCATTAACGCCCCGGCCATTCCTAGGCCAATTATCCTGCGCGGATTACGCTTGGCGTACTTCTCACCATTTAGAATTAGTTGTGCCGTGGTCAAGTTTTGTTTTTCTCGAAGCATTGTGGAAGTAATGCCAGCGTTATATAGAGGAATGGAACTATTCTTTGGCAAAAGCTTGCCGTCATAACCTCTTCCGCTTGCAAGTCTATCTCCAAGTTGTTTCATTTGCTTGGCGGTCATTTGGCTCTCAGCTGTAATTCCATTCGCCTTTATATACTTGTCAAATTGTTCCCTCACGGCTGTGTTGTACATGAAATGGGTGATTCCGTTGTGGGTTTCAAAACCATGGATGTGATCTAGTTCACCTGAGTAAGATCCTAGTGCGACTTTGTATGCTTCATCACTCAGAAGATCGCGAACCGAATTTAGAACACTGATGGGCGACCAATGGTGCGTGACCGGAGCATCATCTCCCGTTGTTAAGCCCACAAGTATCAATAAAATCGATCCCGAATTTGCTGCGCTGGTTGCCTGAGTCGGCGGAGTGGACGAATCCGTTTCCGTCTCCGTTTCGCTGCCCCCGCCGCCGCCGTACAGGTCCGAATGGAAGCCGCCGCCACCAAACTCTCCGCCGCCGCCGAAACCGCCGCCGCCGAAGCGGCCGATGCCGTCGTCGCCGCCGCCGCCGGTAACCACGGAGCCATCGTTGTAGATGGTCGTGTCGGTGGTATAGTCGGCGCCGCCGCCGTTGATGTTGGTGATGGTTTCCCTGCTGGCCCAGAGGTCGTAGTCGGGGTTGGCCGAGTTGGAGCCGTCGGTGTAGACGTAGCTGTCGTCGAAGTACGACAGCGTCGTGTAGCCGGTGGTTCCGTCCGACGTCGATCCCGAGGCCGTGTAGGTGAAAGTGTCGTCCGTGGTTTCCGTGTCGGCGACCGTCACGCTGCTGCCGAAACTGGCGGTGATGCTCACCGAGGAGGTGTCGCCTTCGCTGAAGCCGCTGTCGTTGTTGCTGAACGTCACGGCGCCATCCACGTTCTCGGAGCTGTCGTCGTAAGAGCCGTTGCCGTCCTCGCTCTCGGAACTCGTCAGGGAAATCGACGAGCAGTGCGAATTGGTCGATTCGTTCAGCGAATACGAGCTTTGGCCATCATCGGTGTGCGTGTCGTCGTTGCTGGTGGGCGACGCCGAGCCGGTGGCGTCCACGGTTTCGCCGTCGATATCGATATCGCTGTAGCCGTCGGAATCGCTTTCCGAGATGGTGTTGCTGGTGGTCGTGGTGCCGGTGCCGTTGAAGGCCGCAGTGCTCGTCTCCGTGCTGGAATAGCTGTTGATCACGCTGCCGCCGTCGGTGGCGGTCAGGGTGTCCTGGCTGGTGGCGGTGTCGCTCACGGTGGCGTCGCTGCCGGCGTCGTGATCGGAATAGGTGCTGATGTCTTGCTCGTAGTCGGTGAAACTGCCGCTGGTTCCGGAGGCGTTGGCATTGTAGGTGACGGTTTCGCCACCATGATCGTCGTCGGCGCCGCTGTCGCCGCCGGAAATGCCGGCCGACCACGAAGCATCGGTGAGCGTGTCCGACCCGCTGTCGGCGACGGAGCCCGATCCCGAGTCGCCGAAGCTGTCGTTCATGGTGTCAGTTAGCGAATAAGTGCCGGTCAAGCCTGAGAAGGAATCATCGGTGCTGAGACTGGCATCGTCCAAGCCGCCGGAGGAATCGGTGATCGGTCCGCCTTCGTGCATGATGTAGGTTTCGCTGCCGCCGTCGCTGCCGCTGTCGTTGTCGCTGGCCGAATCGGTGACGCCGGTGTCGCCGTCCTGCTCGTGATCGGTGTCGGTGAAGCCGTCGGCGTCGCTGGTGGTGGTGCCGAAGGTGACGCCGCCGGCCATGGTTCCTGTCACCGTATTGGTGGCCGAGTCGGTGCCGCTGTCGGACATGCTGTCGGTGTCGCCGTCACTGTCGGACGAAGGATATCCGAGCCGGAGGCGAAGCTGGCGCCATCGGTGTCGCTGTCGCTCATGCCGATGCTGTCGTTGGTCACTTTGTTGCTGCTGACCGTGGCCGTCATGCTGGTGGTCGGGTCGGTATAGGTGCCTGAGCTGTTGTAGCTCGAAGTCGCGCCGTCGTGCTCTTGATCGGTGCCGTGGTCGCCGTCTATGTCGGCGCCGTTGCTGTCGGTGTCGCTGCCCTGGTCCTGATCGGTGACCGAGCCCGTCTCGCTATCGACCTCCGTAAAGCTGCCCGTGTAGCCGGCCCCGTCGTTAAGGCTGCCGCTTTCGCTAATGGTACTCGATTCCGAGCCCGAATCCCCTTCCGAAGCCGATTCCGAACCCGAATCCGTTTCACCCGCCGTCACCGTGCCCATGGCTTCGGTGTCGGTCTCGGCCATGGAGCCGGTGTCCTGCTCGCCGTCGGTAAGGCTGTCGCCATCGTTCTCGGTGACGGTCACCGTTTCGGTGGAGCCGACTGATATGCCGTGGCTATAGAAGCTGTCGCTCTCCGTGTCGGTCTCGTTGTCGGTGAACGTATCGCTGCCGTTGTCGACGTTGTCGGTCTCGGCGTCGCTGCCGGTATCGTGATCGGTGATGCCGCTGGCGCGTCGGGCTAACGAGAGGACGGCGATTGACAGAAGTACCAGCTTTGGAGTAAGCGGACCGAATCTACATGGCCCTCCTGCTCGCGCCTCGGCCTAGAGGGACGACGGCCGATTGACCGAACCCTAGGTGAGCGGCTAACCTGGTAATGGATCCTGACATAGAATAGCCTATAGAAAGCGATAGTGGCGCGCAAGCCATGTGTGATGGGAGAGAATCCACCGTTACGAAACGGTGAGTTTACAACAAGACGACCAGCTGCTCGGGCATTCGATGGTTGAACTGCGTTGGCAGCCGGATCAAAAAAAGAAAAATGTGAAATAGCGAGCTCGGTTTTGTGAAAGGTGAACGCCGATATCAAACGGTGTTTTTTGGAGTCTGGGTCAATCTCTGATATTACTTTACCCACACTCTTGGCGTGATTCTGACAAAGGACAACTGTTTCTTTTGGTTGGTATGCCAGGCTAACAAATGCGTTGGGGCACCAATGTGACAGCCGGGTGTCCTTCTTCCAAGTTGAGATTACCAACATTGGTGTATGGCGTGTTGGCCCGTGTTCCGCTTTGGGGTTTTGGTTCTGAAGACCCCCCCAGCCCCCCCTTGCCAAGGGGGGGGAAAATTCGGGACGCACTGGCCGGCGCCGGAGGAGAATTCGGGACGCACTGGCCATGGCGGGAGGAGAGTTCGGGCAGAATAAGCGGTCAAGCGTGAATGGCAGCTTTCGCGCACAGCCGACCCTTGCGCAGATCCGAGTTACGAAAAATGCCGCAGTTCGCCAGAACTCGCCGACTCCAGTCGGTAGCGCCAAAAGCAAGCCTTGTCGAAAATGCTCGAAATGATTCTAATTCACTCCGATTGTAGGCTCGCTAGCCACGAGTCGGCCAATCGCCGCCCCAAAGAACAGGAAAAGGAGTTCCTCGTGAAGACCATCATCGTAATTCCCGCACGTTATGCGTCCTCTCGGTTGCCGGGCAAGCCGCTGCTTCGGCAATCGGGCAAATATCTAATCCAGCACGTTTACGAACAAGCCAGCCGGCGAAAAGCAGAACAGGTGCTCGTGGCTACGGACGATACCCGCATAGCCGCGGCCGTCGAGAGTTTTGGCGGCAAGGCAATCATGACGCGCACCGAACATGCGAGCGGCAGCGATCGCGTGGCCGAGGTCGCTGGAGCCATCGATTGCGACATCGTGGTCAATGTGCAAGGCGATGAGCCGATGGTCGATCCCGCTTCCCTCGACCTGTTGGCTACGCTTCTCGAAAAGAACCGTGGCTGCGACATGGCGACCCTGGCCACGCCGCTGCTTTCGATTGAAGATTGGCGCAACCCCAATTGCGTCAAGGTGGTTCTCGATAATCATGGCCGCGCCCTTTACTTCAGCCGAAGTCCGATTCCCCACGTTCGGGGCGGAGAACCGGGGCTCGACAAGCCTGGTTTGCAGTTCCTCCAGCATCTTGGACTTTACGCGTACAGGCGTTCGTTCCTGCTCGATTTGGCCAAGCTACCGCCTCACCCGCTCGAACAGCTGGAGAAGCTCGAACAACTTCGCGTTTTGGGCCACGGCAGGGGCATCCAAGTGGGCATCGTCGCGGAATCCAGCATCGGCGTGGACACCTATGAAGATTACGAGCGATTTGTGCGTTTGCACCGCCAGCGCGCGCCGCGCCGAGCTGCCTAAAACGGACAAAACCACTCAATTTGCGGGGGCCAACTTTGCCGGTGGAGCGGCGGTTGGGTATAGTGACTTTTGAGGGCATTGGTGCCGAGCCCATGGGTTGTCCCATGGGCTTATGCCTTTTTAGGAGCAGGGTGCGAGGGATCGAATCTCCATGGCCAAGCATATCTTCGTGACCGGCGGCGTGGTCAGTTCCCTTGGCAAAGGCTTGACCTGCGCATCGGTGGGAATGTTGCTCGAACGAAGAGGCTTGCGCGTCCGCCTGCAGAAGTTCGATCCCTACATTAACGTCGACCCGGGCACGATGAGTCCCTATCAGCATGGCGAAGTCTACGTGCTGGACGACGGCGCCGAGACGGATCTCGACTTGGGCCACTATGAACGCTTCACCAACGCCCCGTTGAGCCGCATTTGCAACTTTACCACGGGCAAGATCTATCTTTCGGTCATCGAGAAAGAACGCCGGGGCGAATATCTGGGCAAAACAGTTCAGGTGATTCCGCACGTTACCGACGAGATCAAGCAAGCCATTGAATTGCTGGCGACTGACGACGTGGACGTGGTAATCACCGAGATCGGCGGCACGGTCGGCGACATCGAGGGCCTACCTTTTCTAGAAGCCATCCGCCAATTTGCCTTGCAGGTCGGTAAACAAAACTGCCTCTACATTCACCTGACGCTTATTCCTTTCCTGAAGGCCGCAGGCGAAGCCAAGACCAAGCCGACCCAACACAGTGTCGGTCGTTTGCGCGAGATCGGCATTCAGCCGGATATCTTAATTTGCCGCACCGAACGGGAATTGAGCCAAGATGACGCCGACAAGATCGCGTTATTCTGCAATGTGGAATCGAAGGCGGTCATCGAGGAACGCGACAAGGAATTCACCATTTACGAAGTTCCGGTCAGCCTGGTCGACAACAAACTGGATCAACTGATCGTCGAGCGTTTGCACCTGGATGCCAAGCCGCTGGATATCAGCGATTGGCGGCAAATGTTGCAGCGCTTGCGCAATCCCACGCAGGAAACCACCATCGCTGTCGTGGGCAAATACATCAAGCACAACGATGCTTACAAATCGGTTTACGAAGCGCTGTCGCACGCCGGCATCGCCATCAATTCGCGCGTGGTCATTCGCAAAATCGAAGCCGAGGAAATCGAGCGCGCGGCGCGGAAGCGATGCTGCAAAATGTGGATGGTTTGCTGGTTCCCGGCGGCTTTGGTCACCGCGGCATCGAAGGGAAGATCGAAGCAATCCAGTACGTCCGCGAGCGAGAAATCCCCTTCTTCGGCATTTGCCTGGGCTTGCAGTGTGCCGCCATTGAGTTTTCACGCAACGTCTTGCACCTTCCCGAAGCGAATTCCACGGAAATGGAAGCCGGCACACTGCATCCGGTGGTTTGCCTGCTCGACGACCAGTTCCACATCACCGACAAAGGCGGCACGATGCGCCTGGGCAGCTACGCTTGTTCGCTCAAGGAAGGTAGCCGAGCTCACGAGGCCTATGCCTCCTCGCTTATTCACGAGCGACATCGGCATCGCTACGAGCTTAACAATCGGTACCGCAAGCAGCTCGAAGACAGCGGCTTCCTGGTCACCGGGACCAGCCCCGACGGCAACCTCGTGGAGGTGATCGAATTGCGGAATCATCCGTGGTTCTTGGCGGTGCAATGCCATCCCGAATTCAAGTCGAAGCCGATCAAAGCACATCCTCTGTTCCGAGAATTCGTGCGCGCGAGCCTCGAGCATGCGCGGAGAAGGAAAAGCGGAGGCATATTTCGATCCCGGCCTCAGGTGACTTCGCTTTCGGGATCTTGAGGCAACTACTCCGCCGGCTTCTCCAACAATTTCAGATGCGTCCGAGCCACGGCCCACATGTACGGCCCGCGCGGATAGATTTCGACAGCCTTCTTGAGATGATCCTTGGTGGCCGCCTTGTCGCCTTTGATTTCGGAGTAGAGCCCCATATAGAGATGGGCGTAGAAAAGACTCTGCTTTGCTTCCGGCCCTTTGTCGGCGCCTGACTTGGCTGCTTGCATGACGTCGTCTGCCGTAGCTTCGCCTTTGAAGAGCTGGTAAATCGTCATCATGGGCACCCGACGGTCGAAGCCAACTTTCGCCATGTTTGCCTGAGACTTCTTGATGCCGTCCTTGCGTGCTATACACATGGCTCGCCACACGACGTTTTCCACGTCGTTGCCGTCCACGTTCTCGTAGGCTTCGAATTGCTTGCGGCCTTCTTCAAAACGGCCGGCATAGTAATAAGCGATGCCGCGCTGCCAATGCCCAGCCTCCATTTTAGGATCCAAACGCAGGTAAGCATCGAAGTCGGCAATCGACTCCTTGATCTTGCCGAGTTTGAAAAGGCTCATGCCACGACGGTTATAGATGTCTGCCTTGCTTTTCTTGCCGATAGGACGGTCGAGTGCCGCAGTGAAATCCTCAATTGCTTCAGGCAGTTTGTCGGCTTCGTCGCGAATGGTGCCGCGAATCAAATAGTCTGATCCCGATTGGTCATCCGCAGCAATGCGCTTGCTAGCCAGCGATTCGGCTTCTTCCAGCTTGCCTTCTCGAATAGCCTGGAAGACTTGCGCTTCGGTCGGAACGTCGTTGGCCGTTCGAAGCATGAACAACGAAAGCAATAAGGCGGCAATCATTGAAATCCCCGATCAAACGGGCCTGGAAAAGATGTAAGCCCTCGAAACGAGGGCTTACACGCAAGAACCCTTTGGCCACGCCACATTGGAAGCAAACCAGGCGGGCCTTAGGCTAGAATACCGTTGACCACTTCACCCTTGACCAGTTCCCGCGGCTGGTTCAGGTGGTTGAGGATGATGGTGCTCGGGTTGATGCCGGCCAGATGATAGATCGGTTGCCAGCAATTCGGTCGGATGAACCGGGTTCTCCAGCGGCGCGGAAGCGGTCTTGTCCGACTTGCCGTAGACGAAGCCCTTCTTGATGCCGGCGCCAGCGGCAACCGCGGTGTAGCAGTAGGGCCAGTGATCGCGGCCATCGTCCTGGTTATCGTTGCCGGATGTGCTCACGCCGCGCTGTGGGCTGCGGCCGAATTCGCCGACGGCGACCACAAGCGTTTCGTCGAGGAGACCTCGCTCGGACAAATCGCTGATGAGGGCGGACAAGCCCGCATCGAGCATTGGCCCCGACTGATCCTTCATGCGCTTTGACAAACCCGAGTGAACGTCCCAAGAATGATTGTCGGAATTGGCGACTTTGGGCCAGTTCACCTCGACCACGCGAGTTCCCGCTTCGATCAACCGCCTGGCCAGCAAGCAGCTTTGACCGAACGTGTTCTTGCCATATCGCTCACGCATGGCGGGTTTTTCCTGAGCCAGATCGAAGGCATTCCGGGCTCGGCCGGACATGATCAAACCCAGGGCCTTGGCGTAGTATTCATCCAGATCGTACTTCTTGGTGGCCCGTTCGATGGCCGGCATGCCCGCTTCGATCTGTTCGCGAAGCTTGGCGCGGCGCTGCAAGCGTTCGGGCGAAACTTCGTCACGCAGACGCAAGTCATCGACGCGGACGCGGTCCATCTTGGTCATGTCCATGTCGTCGCCGGAAGGGTACAAGTAGTATGGATCGTAGGCCCGGCCCAAGAACCCCGCCGTACCGGCCTTGCCGACGACGTTGCTCTCTTGCAGCGGCCGGGGCATCATCACGAAGGGCAACATCGGCACTTCGGGCGGCCGGAAGCGGACGATCTTCGAACCGAAATTAGGGAAATCCTTCGGGCTCGGCGGCTCGAGCTGGCCGGAGGGGCTGACCTTGTCGGCCGTGTAGCCCGTGAGCATCTGGTAGATGGCGGCCGTGTGATTGAATAGCCCGATGGGCGTGTAGCTCATCGAGCGAATGAGCGTCAACTTGTCGGTCACCTGGGCAAACTTGGGCAGCATCTCCGTCACCTGGCTGCCGTGGGTCTTCGCGTCGGAATCGGCTTGAAGACGCTGCGAACTTTTTCGGGGACGTTCTCTTTTGGGTCCCAAAGATCGAGATGGCTAGGGCCGCCTTGAAGATAAAGCAGGATTACACTCTTGGCTTTGCCGGCGCCCGCCCCCGTGCTCGCCGAGGCGGCAGCACGTTCTGTCTTGAGAATCCCGGCAAGGCTCAGGCCAAGCATGGCCGAGCCGCCAACGCGAAGCAGTTCACGACGGGTGACGCCGTCGCAGGTATCTTTTCCGAGTGTACCGGGAACGACTAGCATGGTGAGACCTCGCTTTGGGACGGAGGTTATAAGTGGCCCCTGGCTTCGGCAGGAAGAAGTCGGCTTGGTCGCAGGGGGACGATCCAAGCCCAATTCGCTTGTCAGAACGAAGTATACCCCGAATAGAGCGGTAGCGTCAACCAGCTATGCAACTTATGTAATGGGTGCGGATGGAATTCCTACACTCAACCTTTCCGCCATCAGCTTGGCGACCTCCCGAGCGTCGAAATCGGTTGAATCGGCAAGCCATGCATCACTTTCTCTTGGCGCTCGGCTGGCTGATTTTGACTTAGCTTCCATTTTCCCTCCAGCCGGGCGATCTCGATCCGGAAGCCGATGATGGATCGCACCATTTTCTGGAAGTAAGCCGTGCTCGTATCGAGTACCCATGGAGCCTGCCGGTGTTGCTCATAGACCTGGACCGATTTGGTCAAGATTTCGCTTAGAGAATCGACATCGTCCACGTAGCGAAGCGTGCCATAAACGTGAACGGCTACGTAATTCCAGGTCGGCACCACGTTTTCGGACTCGTAAATGCTGGGTGAAACGTAGGCATGCGGTCCGGAGAAGATGGCCAGGACGTTCTTCTCGTCAGCATCTCGCCACTGCGGATTGGCCTTGGCGAAGTGCCCAAACAAGTGACCGTTCGATCCGACGTTTGCTTCCAGCAGCATGGGCAGATGCGTGGCAAACGGAACGCCTTCGTGCACGGAGACAAGCAGGCCGAAGCTGTTTGCTTCGATGAAGCGGTGCAGCTTGTGGCGATCGGATTCTTCGAAGGCGGGTGGGATGTACAAAGCGGCGATTCCTCGGCGAATAAAGGCGCGGCGGACCATACCTTAGACATAAAATTGGCCAGTTCATTGCCAGTCTTCCAGCATCAGACCTGGAACGCGACTGAATTCCTTGGTGTTATGCGTCACGAGCGTTAGGCCGTTTGCGACGGTGATCGCAGCAATCAGCAAGTCGTTAGGACCAATCGGCGTGCCCAAGTCAGCCAGGTGGCGCTCGAATTCGGCCGTATTCTTCGGCGCCTCGATCATCGAATGGTAGCGATCGAAATCTGCGACAAAAAGTTTGAACCTTATTCAACGCTTTTGCCTTACTCGCGGTTCGATGTGCGCCGTACAGAAGTTCCGCCACCACCACGGAACAAATAACAACGCTGCCAGGCAGGGCACTCGCAAGCTTTGCAGTGACATTCGAAGATTGGCCATGGCGTAGGTGCTCAATGCAAGAATTCGTGTCCAAGAGGTGGGTCAATGGAGCTCCTCGCGACGTTCATATTGGCCTTGCTCGTGGCGCACGAATGAAGGATCGGGAATGCTGCCCGCGGTACCCATGACGAAGGCACGCCACTCCTCTTGCGTCATATCAGAAGCCGCGATCGGATCGATGGTCACCTGGACTTCCTGATCGGCATCGGCCGTACCGATCGGAACAGTGAGATGCAAAACACCGCTCCTATCAACCCTGGAATGCAAGATTATCCGGTTCATCCCTTTTCCTCCTGGCACAGCGCGACCTTTTCAAACGCCAAGTACCTGTCTTCTGCCATGTCCGCAGCAAAGAGAACCGCAGCCCGAATGTCCTCTGCCGTCACGTGATAGCTGGCCATAATCGACTCGGGTGAGGCGCCCTCGCCAAGAGTGGCAAGAATCACGCTCACCATCACTCCTGTTCCCATGATGCAAGCCTTACCGTGGCAGACGTCTGACTTGATTGTTATTCGATCTTGCCACCGCATATGCCAACTCCTTTTTCGTTGATTGGACCTTTGGCAATCTTGCTGCGTTCGGCTCCGCACCACTGCCCGATTGTACCATCCTTGACAGCCGCTGCCGACCTTGTTGCCGGCCCATCAACCTGCACCGTTCCCAGACGTCTTGCAGGACTATGAACCGGCCGTAAAACCAGGCACGATGGGAACCGTGTCTCACGTCGAAGGTGATTTTGCCCTCCACCCTCCACCCTCCACGCTCTGCGACGCCTCCGATTATTCCGCCTTTGACGCCTGCGCAAGGTTTGCGGGGCGGCCTTACCATTTAGCCTACTTGCCGACTTTTCCGAAACCGGGTAACTTCAATTGCATAGTGCTGCAATGACCGGTTGCCCGCCTATTCTGGTTCTACTTACCAATCCCGGGTCTCTTTTGCGCAAGGGTCTGCCGTGATTCACGTCAGCAAACTCACCAAATATTACGACGATTACGCCGCCATTCGAGACGTCTCCTTCGACGTTCCCGCCGGTCAAATCGTCGGCTTTCTCGGGCCAATGGGGCGGGGAAGACAACCACCATGCGCATCCTGGCCGGGTTTTCGACCGCCTCTTCCGGCAAAGCCACCATCGACGGGCTCGATGTATTTTGGCAACCCGTGGAAGTGCGCCGGCGCATCGGCTACATGCCCGAGAGCTGCCCGCTCTATCCGGAAATGCGCGTGAACGAATACCTCCGTTTCCGGGCCGGCATCAAAGGCATTCACGGCTCCAAGCAGAGCAAACGGGTGGGTTATGTGCTCGAGCGCTGCTGGGTCAAGGACGTGCAGCGGCAATTGATCGGTACGCTCAGCAAGGGCTACCGCCAGCGTGTCGGCTTGGCAGATGCCCTTCTTGCGGACCCTCCCGTATTGATTCTCGACGAACCGACAGCGGGCCTCGATCCCACTCAGATTCGAGCTACGCGCCAGCTCATCCGCGAGCTTGGCAAAGAACACACGATTCTGCTTTCCACCCACATCCTGAGCGAAGTGGAAATGACCTGCGACGCTGTCATTATCATCCGCCGGGGACAGGTGGTGGCGTCCAGCACCTTGTCAGGCCTGACCGATAAAGCCGGTGGGCAGGTTATCGTGGTGGTCGAATCGGAATCGGCGATGGACACGGAGCCCATCCAAAAAATCAGTGGCGTAGTTCGCGTGGAAAGTGAGCCGGCTCCTGCTGGGAATCGCCTGCGCGTGGTGCTGGACGGGCGAAAGGGCCTGACGACCCACCTGTCGGCGCTGGCGATCAAACAAGGTTGGACGCTGCGGGAAGTCCGCCCGCAGAAGCGTTCGCTGGAAGAAATGTTCGTTGAGCTGGTACAAGAAGAAGAGGTATCAGTCCGATAACTGCCCGAAAAAGTTCGCTGGCGCCGCCGCATCTGCATCGAATCATTGGGACCCTAGAGCCATGCAGTCACTATTCGAATCGTCCAATACCATCGTACTCGCCGCGGCCGGCGTCCTCGGCGTGATAGCGTTGGCCATTTGCATTGTGTTTGCTGCCGGGGTTTTCCAAGTGCGCAGCCTGCTCAAAAGAGAATTTAGCGCCTATTTTCTTTCTCCCATTGCCTACGTGGTTCTCGTACTTTTCCTGGCCGTCACCGGACACCTGTTTTATTTGACGATGGGCCAACTGACGGCAGCCGGGCCAAAAGGCATCGAGTTTCCGATGCAACTGATGCTCGGCGACGAGCGTTTCTGGCTCGTATTTCTGTTCATTCCACCGCTGTTGACCATGCGCCTCTTTGCCGAGGAACGGAGCACGGGCACGCTCGAGATGCTCATGACGGCGCCGCTCCGCGATTGGCAGGTGGTGGCGGCGAAGTATCTAGCTTGTCTTGCCTTCTATGTCTTGCTCTGGACGCCCACCCTGGTCTATCTGCCTGTGTTGCTCGATCTCAGCCGACCGGTGTTCAAGGAGGTCTGGACCCCCTACAGCATCCTCTTTCTGAGCGGTTTGGGCGCCGTGCTGATCGCATTGCTCTCGCTGTTCATTCGTTTTGGTTCGGTCGGTCGGGCTTTGGGACTGCTCCTGTTTGTTGCCGGGGTAGCCTGCGCCGGCTATGGCGGCTGGGCTCACTTCACGAAGGACCCCGAGCATCTGGTCACGATCTACGCCGGCATCGACCCTATGCCGGTGCTCTCGTCCTATGTTGGAGTGTTTCTGGCGGGGGCCATGTTTCTGGCGTTAGGCACACTCGTCAGCAGCTTGGTCCGGAGCCAGATGATCGCCGCCATGGTTTCGTTAGTGCTCGGCTTGGCGTTCATCGTGGTCGGCTTTTGGCGGCCCGATCTCGACACCGCGGGCCTGACCTACCAGGTGCTCTATTTCTTCAGCGTGCCTTTGCACTTTAGCCGGGATTTTAGCCGCGGTTTGATCGACACGCGGCACCTGGTCCTCTACGGCACGGTCGCGTTGCTCTGTCTTTTCCTGACCGTGCGCAGCTTGGAGAGTCGACGATGGCGATAAAGAATCGTTCGCGCGGCCTATGGTGGTCGCGTTTTCATTTTTTGGTGCGCTTCGCCGGCTTGACGGGCTTTTTAGCCATGGTGGTCGGCGCCGCCCAGCTGTTTCGCTACAACCTGCTGACGCGAGCGTTCGTCAAAAACACAAATTGGATCGAGGCGATCCTCCTGGGCGAGGGTTCTTCGCGCGTAGTTCAGGCTGCCGTAACTTGCCTGGTTGCCGGGGCAGCGCTCGTGACCTTCGCCTTGATCTTCGAAATCCTCACGTTAACCAGCACATTGCTCGGCCGCCGCGGCGCTTTCGGCTTCAACGCCACTTTTCAGATGCTTCTGGCAGCGGCGCTCATCGTGGCCTTTAACTGGTTTTCATTCCAGCACTATGCCCGATTCGACTGGACGCGCCATCATCAATTTACCTTGCCTCGCGCCATTCGCGATCAGCTTCGGAACTTGCACGATCCGACCACTATCGTCGTCTACGAACGGCACAAAACAGCGGGACAGCTCAACGACAAGCCCGACGCCTACGATTATGCCGCCGAACGCAAAGTTGTCGAAAAAGTCCAAGATATCATCGACCAGTTCCGCGAGTTCGGCCCCCAGTTCAAAGTTGCCGTTCTGGACGTTGAAGAGGAGGGTTACGGCTCCAAGCTCGATCAGCTTACCAGCAATGGCAATAACCCCGGTTTACGGGCCGCTATCGACAATGCTTCCGAAAACTGCATTTTCTTCTGCGCGGCGGGTCGCGTCCAGCAGTCTGAGCTTCAGCGACTACTACTATTTGGATAAGAGCGCATCCCGCAAGGACCAGAATCTCGTCCTTCTCGACCAAGGCGTCGAGCCATTCGTGCGCCGGGTGCTCAATGTGGACGAAAAGAAACCCAAGGTCGGGATTCTGGTCATTCATGAATTCTTGACGACGCTCGGGCCTGAAGAATTTGGCCTGGCCGGGCTGAAAAAGACACTCACCTCACAAGGCTTCGAAGTCGAAGACGTGATCCTCAAGAAGTGGAGCGAGATCGCGCCGCCCGAGCCTGCGGTTTATTCTTATGACGAAAGCAAACTCGACCGGATCGAGGAGCATTTGGCCGAAATCGAGAGCGACGCCAAGAGCATCCAGGATGAGCTCAAAGATATGAGTGAAGTCCAGAAACTCTGGAAAACCAAGTCGCTCGAGGATCTAACCAAGACCTACAGCAGGCAACTGGAAGGTCGCAAGATCGACGAGGCCATGCGCCGCCGTCAGCTTGCATTCTTCGAACAGCAATCCATGGTGATGAAGGCATTGTTGAGCCAGGCGGAAGAAGAACGCAAGGATACCCTGACGGACCGGGCGATGCTCAACGTCGATTTTGCGACGGAGCAGCGGCGCATGACCGACATGAAAGCGAAGCTTTCGCGCATGCTGGCAAGCTGCGATCTGGTCATCATCCCGCGCATGACAATTCGCAACGTCATCATTGGCGATCGCATTCCCAATGCGATCTACCGCCTCGACAAAGCGCAGACCGAGGCAATTAAAGGCTATTTGGCTGCAGGCAAGCCACTGTTGGCTTGTTTGGGGCCTTCGAGCGAACATCCTTCCGATCAGATGCGCGAATTGCAGGCCGGTGGCGGCGGCACAGACGATTTGGAAGGGTTTCTCGCACAAGTGGGAATCAAGCTGAACAAGCAAACCATTTTGCACAACGCGGAAAGCAAATCGTTTGCCGAGCGACGGACCGGGCTGCTCGTTTCGGGTTCGAGCGTGGATATCCCCCCGGTTGAATTCGAGCATCTTTCGGCCAAGGCCAATCCGCTCGCCAAAGATACCTGGGGTGAACTGCCGGCCAATCCGATTCGGGCCAGCATGGATATCACGGCCGATAGCCTCGGTCGAAAGCTCGATATCAAGCTGCCTAACCCGCGTCCCGTCTATTTCGAGTCGCCCACCGGAAAAAAACCGGCTTTCGAGCCGGAGTTCATGATTACCTCCGCGGCAACCTGGAACGAGGATCAGCCGTTCCCTTCGCAGAAACGGACGCCTCATTTTGAGCTGCCCAAACAGGACGACCCGACCAAGGGCACGTTCGACGAAAAACGCCGCGGCCCATTTCCCATAGCGGTTGCTGTCGAAGTGCCGGTTCCCGAATCTTGGTCCGATAACAAAGAAGCGAAACCGACCATGGTGCGCTTGGCGGTGATTGGCAGCGGCAGCATTTTCGTCGGTGAAACCTTGTCGCCGGCCAAAGAAGAGCTGCTGCTCGATACCTGCAATTGGCTGTTGGGCCGCGATGATCTTCTTCCCAAGTCGAATGTGATTTGGAAATTCCCGCGAGTTGTTATGACGGATAAAGACCAGACGCTCTGGCGTTGGACGGGTTGGTTCGTCCTGCCCGGACTCTTTGCCTATGCGGGCCTGGTGGTGCTTTTGTTGCGGCGGCTACGCTAAATCGGAGTTGTTCGATGAATTATCGGACCACGTTTATTCTTTTGGTGTTTGTGGCTCTGGCTGGAGCCGGCTACTATTTCGGCCCGAAAGTCGTTCCCAATCTGCCCTGGGTGCCGGCTGCTTCGCCCGTTGGGGGCGATAGCTCGGCAACGGTGATCGAGCAAGAAATAACCCCAGACAAAATCGACCGCATCACGCTGCATTCAGCAACCAATGACGTAACGCTCGAGCGCAGCAAAGGCGGCGAATGGAGCCTACCGGGCAAATGGCCCGTGCGGAAACCGGAAACTGACGAACTCGTCCGCTTGCTGACGCATTTACATTCGCGATTTGCCCCCTTGAAAGGCGATGTCGCAACCTTCGAGCGCGTGGGCCTTACTCATCCGGCCGTTACGGTCACCGTAAAATCGGGTGAGGCCACGCACGAGCTTAATTTCGCTGAAGAAAAGGGCGATCAAAACCGCTTTTCGCGGCCGACCTATCTTCGGGTCGACAATCGCGACGACATCATCCGTCTAGGCCCCGGCCTCATTGCACTTCTCGACAAGCCGCAAGATTACTATCAGCAGCGCCGCCTTTTTCCCAGCGAACGCGTGGCCCGCGATGCCGATGCAGTCGACCGCGTGGATCGTGTGGACCGCTTGAATGCCAAGGAATTGGATGTTCATGGCCCGGCGGCAAGTTATGTACTCCAAAAAGAGGGAGCGAACTTGGCGGCTCCGCGAACCGGTGAAAGATCGGGTCGATCCCGACAAACTGAACGTCGTACTTGGTGCGGTTCCCGATGTTTGGGCCGAGAGCTTCGTCGCCAAGCCGAAGGCGGATCTTGCTGAGTACGGGCTCAAAGATCCCAAAGAAACGATACGCGTGGTGCGTGCCAGTGGCGATGCGGTGACTCTAGAGGTGGGCAAGCAGTCTCAGGTCAAAGTTCGCAAAGTGATGCGGCCGGCGCCCAATATGGGCGGACCGCCGATGCCACCACAGGAAGAAATGGTTCACGATGAATATCGCTATGCCAAGCTTGCCGGCAACGATCAGGTTTTCGAGATCCTCGCCGATCGTTTGAAGGAATTGTTCGTACCGGGGACGAGCTTACGCGATCCGAAACTCGCGCGTTTCAAAGTGGAAGACGCCCGCAAGTTGGAAATTCATCGCCCAGATCTCGATCTCGTCCTGGTCAAAGATAAGGACAAGTGGAAGATCGAGAAGCCTTTGACTTCGGACGCTGAAACTCCAAAAATCAGCGAAATCCTGGATAAACTTGCCAACTGGCAGGCGACTGGCAAGGAAGTGTTCGACAATGTCGATGCCAAGAAATATGGGCTCGACAAACCTGCGGCAACCATCTCCGTTACCGTTGAAGACGAGGTAAAAGACGGCGACAAGAAGACGAAAAAGGACCGCGTTATCGTATTCAATATCGGCAAAGTTGCTGCCGACAAAGGCAAACTTTTCGTGCCGCGTGGGCGGTTGGGAGCGAGTCAATCAGGAAGACGACTCCGCCTGGAAGCTCGTCGAGCGGCCTGCACTGGCATATCGCGGTCGTCGCATTATTGATTCCTCGAGCACCGATTTGGCACGCATTGATGTGACGGGGCCAAAGGAAAAGCTGGATCTGGAGCATGCCAAAGGCGAATGGAAACTCACTGCTCCGGTGTCGGCACCGGCCGATCGGAGCAAAGCTGGCATATTGGCCGAGGATCTCAGCCGGCTCGAAGCGGTCGAGTTTGTGGCTGAAAAGGCATCGCCCGAGGAATTAGACAAGAAATATGGCCTCGCCAAACCGGCCATCACCGTGAAGTTGAGCTACACGGATAAGAAGACGACGCCCCAAACACTTCTGGTGGGCAAGAATCAAAAGGCGGGGGGGGACTATTTTGCGAAGCTGGCAACGGCGCCTGCGATCTTCACGATTCGGAAAGATATCGTCGACACGCTTAAGCAGGACTCCCTCGCTTATCGACCGCTTCAACTGATCCCTCAGAAGTTGCCCGAAGACATTCGCGAGGTGAAGATCGAAAAGGGGGCGCCTGCGTATACGCTGCGCAAAGAGGGCGAGGCCTGGAAGCTAACCGGTCCCTTCGACGCGGACGTGAAGCCCGATGCGGTGCGGCCTTTGGCCGACGAATTGGCGAATCTCACTGCCGAGAAATATGTCGCGCACAGCTCAAAGGATCTGGCGAAATACGGCCTCGACAAGCCCTATTTGCGCATCACCCTACCGAGTCAGCCTCCTGCCAAAGGGCGCAAATGCACCGGCAACGCCGCCAGCCAAGCCCACGACGATTTTGGTCGGCAAGCCGACGGAATCCAACCCCAAAGTTCGTTACGCCAAAATGGCGGATAGCGATGCTATCGCGGTGTTGCCCGAAAAAGCAGTCACGGCTCTCGACCATGGCGCCCTCGATTTTGTCGATCGCAATGTTCTGACATTGAATGCTGGACAACTCGAGAAAATCAAGCTGATGGGTTTCGCCCTTCAGAAGCAAGGCGAAACTTGGAAGGTGACCGATTCGCCGGCTCCGGTTTTTTCTGCGGACCGTGGCGCCTGGCGCCTTTACTGGCGACGCTCGGGCATCTGCAGGCGGCGCCATCGCCAGTTATGGCGGCAAGCCGGATCTGGCGACTTACGGCCTAGACAAACCTGCGGCTGAGATCGACGTTACCCTGAAGGCCGACAAAGGCAAACCCGAAGAACATAAGCTCGCCGTAGGAAAGATCACCGATCCCAAATCGACCGACCGCTTTGCTCGCGTCGACCAAGGACCCATCTTCGTGCTTGCGGAGCCCTCGTGGCGACCTTTGCTGCAGGATTATCTCGGCTACGTCGATCCGACTCTTTCGAAGCTCGATCCGGCCAAAATCACTTCCATCAATCGGCAGATGAATGGAGAAACGGTCGAATGGTTGCGTAAAAATGGCGGCTGGGAGGTGAAGGCGAAAGCCACGCAGCCCGGCGATGCCCCGACGATCAATAATCTGGTGGACGAACTGGCTCAACTACGCGCCCTGCGCGTGGCGGCTTACCCAGCCAAGAACCCGGCCACCTTTGGCTTGGATAAACCAGCAGCTGTCTTCACCATTCGATTCACGGCGCCGACGGCAAACCAGCGACCCAAGTGGTTCAAATCGGCAAGACGGCTGATGACGGCGCCGCCAAGGGCGATCGGTTTGTGCGCGTCGAAAAGGGAACAACCATCGGCGTCTTGCCGAACGATCTGGTTGCCACGATGCTCGCCCCGGATCTCGATTTCCGCGATCGCAATTTGGCCAATCTCGCCTCTGTCGACCGTGCCACTTTGGAACGCGGCCAACGTAAAGCGGTCTTTGAATCAAACAATGGCACCTGGCGGATGATGCAGCCCGTGGGGGCTCCGGCCGAACAAACGGAATTGCAGGAGTTCATATCGGCGGCAAGTCACCTCCGTGCCGATCGGCTGATTGCCGACAAACCTAACGATCTCAAGCAATATGGCTTGGATAAGCCAACCGCAAAGTGGATCTTCCAGACAGCAGGCAAGAACGCACTGGAATTGCTGCTCGGCAAGCCAGCCGAGGGCGCCAAGGTTTACGCCAAATTGGCGGGCAACGATTTGGTGTTCCTGCTGGATCCGACTCTGACCAAACAGGCGGAAGCCGAATACCGCAGCCGCACGGTTTGGCCCGCGCCCCTGGATGCCGTCCAGATTGAGGCCATCCATTTTGGAGGCCAACAGAGCCCATTCGCGTTCGAGAAGGTCGATAATACGTGGAAGTTGGACGGCAAACCTGGCGCGTATCGTCAATCAGGAGGCGGTGAAGGACCTACTCGATGGCTTGGCGGCTCTGAAAGCGAGTCGCTTTGTGGCCGACAAGACCACCGATTTCAAGCTCTTTGGACTGGACCCCAGCGAGCGCAGCATCGAGATCCAGACGCCTTCCGGCAAACGCACACTTCTGATAGGCCGCCAAGAGGGCGAGTCTTCCCGGTATTATGCGCGAGTTCCGGAAGGCGAAGTGGCTCAGGCAGTCTTCATCATTTCTGAAGCGGATGCCCGGAAGATCGTCCGGCCGTTGAGCGGTTTTCTCCAGGCCAATCCGAATTCGAAGTGAACGCTGGATTTGGCCAACAATGCGGGAATTCGGCTCCTTGCTGCTCCTCTAACTCTTCAACTCCGGCAAAGCCATTTTGCCGGAGTTAGCCCAACTTCCCCAACCTTTGACGTAAGTCGTTGGCCCACAAAGGCCGGACCGCCGATTTTTCCACTACATCGGCTTTTTGATTATTTTGTTGGCCCCCACGGTTGTAGCCGGAAGGGTAACCGCAGTTGCAAGCCGACTCGAGCAAGATCTGCTGATGTTCCGTCGGACGGGAGATGCAGCGTTGACGGATTTCGGTTCCGTCCCGCGTGGGTAGGACGACATCCACCAAGCGGATCTCGGCAATCTCATCCAATACCCGTCGCGGCTCATCGCCCAGTCCCGCCTGGCGGCAGACCTGCCCGAGAGTCTTCCACAGGACATAGGCCAGGAAGCAGACCAGGATGTGCGCCAGCACGCGTTCCTCTTTCTGATGCCAGATCGGGCGGATGCTCAGATCGGTTTTGTGAATCCGGAAGGCCGCTTCCGCCTCGGTCAATTGCATGTACGTTTTCCACAGTTCTTCGTCCGTCCAGTCGAGAACGTTGGTTCGCAGCAGGTAGCAACCCGCGCTTAGAGTGGCCCAGTCGCGCACCGCTTCGATCTTGTGCCACTGCAACACGGCGCCGCCATCTTCACGCCGGTCCACCTTTACTTCGAAGAGTCGCGCAGCGCGCGTGTTTTGCCCGAGCATCCGACCGACTTCCCGTTCCACTTTTTGAACATCGCGTCGCTGGTTCTGGCACCGTGTCGCCATCGCGCCAGACGCTCTTCGATTTTCTGTTCGAAGCGACGCACGATCGCGGCATCCTTTTTGCACGCGATCCTGACTGCGGCAGAGAATAAAAATTTCTTGGTCCGATAGCGGTCGTTTCATCGGATGGCCCCCTTCTGTCGCGGGTTCCTCCTCTCTCGCGTGGCACCTTCAGCAGCTTGACCTCGATCCCTTCGCGGATTTTGTGCCAGTCGTCGGCCAGCAATTCCTGTTGGTACTTTTTGAGCAGGCCTTTGGGCGTGCCCACCAGGTATCGCCGTCGCGCCTGACGCAAGAAGGTCAGGTTCTTCTCGCTGACCATGCCCCGGTCCATGACCCAGATGCGGTTGGATTTCCCGTAGCGTTTTTCCATGAGTTCCACGATTTTTTCGACGGTACTGACGTCAGCCGTGTTTCCCGGAAACACTTCGTAGCCCAGCGGCATCCCACAACGCGACACCACCAATCCAATGCACACTTGCTTGCAATCGCTGCGCTGATCGCGCGAGTAACCCCGCTGGGCCATCGGAAAATCGGCCGAGCCTTCGAAGAACGTGCTGGTGACGTCATACAACAAGATGTCGTAATCCAGTGCGAACAGGCTCCCCATCCGCTGCTTGAGATGAACCTGCAAAGTCTCCTTGAGTGCTAACAACTCATCCAGTGTGCGGTACAACCGATTGTCGTCGACACGCTCGACCGGCACGCCCAATAGTTCCGCCAGCGCTGTCTTGGGATACCACTGTTCCGCGGTATGCAGTTCGCTGGACGGCTCCAGGAGTCGGGCAATCACGAGGATCAGCGCACTCAACGACCAGGGAACGTGTTCTTGGCCCGAGGCGATTTCGCGTTGCAGAAAGGCATCCAGTTGCAAGCGGCGGATCAGTTCCAGCGCCAACCACGGTCCGCCGAACTGCCGGCAGTTCTCCACGCGAACTCCCGCGGCGTTGACTTCAACCCAGCGTGGCTCGGGTGTGGACTCCGCTTCGTCGAACAAGTTCCTTTGTCTACCGCTTGCCGAGCCGTTCTGAGGCGACGAGCCCCATCGGAGGACTCGGCCGCCTGGAGCACGCCGAGTCGTCCCGCTGCGTCCAGTTTCCCGAGCCAGGCAACCACGCGTTGGCGCGGTCCACGGGCTGTGCGGTACGACTCGACAAGAGCCCAGTAGGACTGACGCTTCCCCTTGATGAGTCGGCTGCATTGACGAATGAACATACCCGAATCGTACCGGGCTCAACAACCTCGCCAAGACGACTTGTTGTCACTACAAAGCGTTGCCGACCGCGATCGGCCAATATCGGCCAGCCTCGGACCGACGCGACAAGACTTACGTCAAAAACCGCAGTAAATTATTTTGAAAAAAATGATTTCCGGCCTTGGGCTGGGGAAGTTGGGTTAGACCGAATTAAGTCTCTTTCCAGGCAGTGCTTACGTCTGAAACCAGCCAACTCCGGCACTCCGGCGGGGGCATCGGGGTCACCGACCAATCGGATGGAGGCCGGCAACGTTTTGAGCCGGAACGGCGCGCTGACCATATCGGCTTTCGTGTGGTGCTGGTGCGTCGGTAACCAAGCTGCAAAATAACCTATACCGGATCTTTACTGTAGCTTAATAAGGAAGACGTGCGGCACGGGGTAGAGCCGGGACTCGCTACCGGCCAGCCCCCGTGCCAAAGTGCGGGAGGGATTGGATGGGATAAAACTAGGGTCAGATTAGCAGTCAACTGGGACTCGCTACCAGTGCTGCTCTAAGCCGCTAATAGAGCAATCTTCGTGCCATTCATACGGCACAGTCTTGTCTGCGCGTAAAATGCTACACAACTGTATTGAAGCACATGATTTACGCACAGGAGAAAACGAACAAGAATCGGAGACTGGTTGAAACTTTCGTGCATTTTGTCTGATTCTGCGACAGTTCGCCGCACATGACTAGCGCAAAAAGGCACATATTGCAGCAAATTGCTCCAATGTCTGAGTGTTAGAGATCGCTAACCACCTCTTCAGATGGCCAAATCGCATTACATCACCCATCCAAATCAGACTTAGTTGGCCTATTTCAGCAGCTGTCGCGAACGCTTTTGCTGATCTATGCGCGAGCCTGCGCTTGCGAGTTCAAGGGAGTGCAGCAAAATGCAACACTTTTCGGAAAGCGTTTTTGTGATGCACTGTAGCTGAACTCGTGAGAGTTCAGATTCCCGAAGGCTCCCAAATCTGGCTACCCTGAAAAAGCCTGAACAAATCGCTATCCGGATGATTTTTGCAAATAGCGTTCGATGAAGGTTGTGTCGGCTTGACCATCTACAAAGTTGGTGTTCGACAGAATTTCGCGGTGCAGGGGGATGGTAGTTTTGATGCCCTCAACGACGAATTCGGCCAGTGCTCGTCGCATGCAGGCCAAGGCAGAAGGTCGATCATTCCGATAAACGAGAAGCTTGGCAACCAGTGAATCATAGTTGGGCGGCACCCGGTAGCCGGCCACCGCATGCGAATCGATGCGCACGCCGGGACCGCCAGGAGGCTGCCAGCGAGTAATGAGACCGGGAGACGGTCGAAAATCCGCCGCCGGATCTTCCGCATTGATGCGGCATTCGATGGCTGAGCCCTGGTGCCGGATATCCTTCTGTTCGAAACCGAGGCGCTCACCGGCGGCAATGCGGATTTGTTCGCGGACCAGGTCGATGCCCGTCACCAGCTCGGTGACGGGATGCTCGACCTGGATGCGCGCGTTGACTTCAATGAAGTAAAAACGCTGTTGCTTGTCGAGCAAGAACTCGCAGGTGCCGGCATTCTGGTAATTGGCCGCCCGCACCATCTTCACTGCCGCGTCGCAGATGGCTTGCCGAACCTCCGCGGGTAAATTGGGAGCGGGCGATTCCTCCACCAATTTTTGATGGCGGCGCTGAAGCGAACAATCGCGTTCGAACAGATGAACCACGTTGCCGTGATTGTCGGCAAGAATTTGAACTTCGATATGCCGGGGCTGCTCGATGTACTTCTCGAGGTAGACGCTGCCGTCTTTGAATGCTTTCTCGGCTTCTTGTTGGGCCGCGGTTAAGCCGGCCCGAAGACTGATGTCGTTGCGGGCGACTCGCATCCCCCTTCCACCGCCGCCCGCGGCCGCCTTGATCAAGACGGGGTAGCCAATCTCATGGGCCAGTTTCAGCGCCTCGTTTTCGTCGCGGAGAAGTCCCTGACTGCCGGGTACGACAGGCACGCCGGCTTTCTGGGCAAGTTTGCGAGCTTCATTCTTGTTGCCCAAAAGGCGCATCGCCTCTTGCGAGGGACCGATGAACTCGATCTTGCACGACCGGCAGACTTCGGCGAAATGTGGGTTCTCCGAGAGAAAGCCATAACCGGGATGGATCGCCTCGACGTCGGCAATCTCGGCGGCGCTGATGATGCGCGGAATATGCAAGTAACTTTCGGAGCTGGCGGCAGGGCCAATGCAAATGGCCTGATCCGCCAGGCTCAGATAGGGAGCGCCGCGATCGGCCTCGCTAAAGACGGCCACGACTTTGATGCCCATGTCGCGACATGCGCGGATGATCCGCAAGGCGATTTCGCCGCGGTTCGCTACAAGAATGCGTTGAAACATGCGGCTATCAGCCGTCAGGAAACGATTCGAGTCCGCAAGACGCAAGCCTCACTGAGGGGCTTGGATGAATCATGCCGCCGGATCGACCTTGAAGAGCACCTGGTTAAATTCGACGGCTTGTTGGTTTTCGACGCAGATTTCGGTAATCACGCCCGCACAATCGGCCGTGATTTCATTGAAAATCTTCATCGCTTCGATCACGCAGACTACGGTGGTTGGCGTCACGCGCGAGCCCACTTTTACGAACGGCTCGGCATCCGGCGAAGCGGACGAATAAAACGTGCCGGGCGTGGGACTCTTGATCGCGCGTAGTAGGTTTCGCGACGGGCTCCGCCGACGCCGACGAAACCGGTGCAGGCTGAACGGACGGCGGTACGGCCGGCTGGGAGGCATTCGGCGGCGCGACCACGCTATGGACCGCGGCCGTTTCTCCGGCTCCTCGGCGCAGGCGGATGCGCAGGTCGCCTTCTCGGAGGTCGATCTCGCTGAGATCGTGTGTACTCATCAGCCGGACCAAATACTTGATGGTCCGCACATCAAATGGACTGGGAATATTCGAAGCCTCGTCGGCCACTTCCGCACCTTTTACGATGGCGAACTGCCGGATCGCTCCGGCAGAAAGCATTTCCTTGATCGCAAGCTTCGGCCTGCGTGATTAACTTATCGAAGGAACTCAATTCCGTTCTTTGCTCGCATTCAAACCAAACAGATGGATTCAGCCAATCCTTTGGGAATCTTGGTTAGTATCTCGCAGCCGTCGGGTGTCACCAAAACGTCGTCTTCCAGACGCACTCCACCCCAGCCTGGCAGATAAATGCCGGGCTCGACCGTCACCACCATTCCCGGTTGCAGCACGGTTGTCGAGTTGGGCCGCAACGATGGCGCTTCGTGCACTTGTAACCCCAAACCATGTCCAAGACCATGGCCAAAATGTTCGCCATGGCCCGCTTCGCTGAAGATGGCTCGCACCGCTGCATCGACATCGTGCCCCTTCACGCCGGGGCGGATCATGTCTAGAGCCTTTTGCTGCGCCTTTAACACAAGTCCATGCACGGCTTCGAGTTTCGCATCATTATGCTGGTTCGTGAAAGCTGAATTTGTACGGGGAACCAGCATACGTGTCAAGTCGCTTTTGTACAGTGCACCGGACGCCCCCCAATCCACCAGCATAAATCCGCTTTCGTGGACTCGCTTGCTCGTCGGCGGCGCATGGGGCAGGGCGGCGCGCTCGCCGATCGCCACAATCGTGGGAAAACTCGTCTTCTGGGCCCCGGCCCGGCGAATATAGTTTTCCATGGCGTCGGCCAGATCTTTTTCCGTATCTTCGGCCCGAACCAAGGCCCGAAAGGCGTCGAATGCCCGCTCCGCAAAGTGAATCGCCTCCTTGATGGCAGCGACTTCCGATGCGTCCTTGATAACCCGGAGGGACTCTACCCGATCCTTCACCGGTTTCCAACTCAGCGCCGGTAATAATCCGCGCAGGGTTTCGAAATCCGCGACCGTCATTTGGCTGCTCTCGAACGCCACCGAGCTTACTCCCATCGTTTTCAACTCGGCAACGGCTGCGTCAGCGATCATTCGAGTCGGCGGACGGATGACAACTTCAAGTTGCCCGCACTCCTGGGCAATTTGTTCGGTGAACCGGGCATCGCTGACCAGCAATGATCGCTCGCGACCGACGATAAGCCAGCTGCTGTCGCCCGTGAAACCGGTCAGGTAAGAGACGTTTACCGGCTGATGCACGAGATAAACGTCGACGCCGTCCTTCTCGAGCATGGCGGCAAGCTTGGTGCGTCTTTGGCTGGGGTAATCCATCATTGGCCTCGGAGCTTGAATTCAGCATTTGCGCCGTTGGTTTTCCCTGCGAGTAATACTTGTTGTAGGATTAGCGATCGCGAAGCGCATCGTCCTCAACGGCTGAAACAGCACATGAATGACCAACAACGATCGGACCCTGGGGAATTCGAACAGGCGCTTGCCGACCAGCAGGCGGTCGAAGAATCGCAGGTTTGGACCGGCGCCTATTCGGTCCGCATGTTCCTTCCCGCTCTGATCGCGGGCCTGCCGATAACGGCGATTCTTTATGCCATCGCCCGAGTCACGGGGGAAGAAGACGAACATTATGCGCTGCGTTACAGCCTGGAAGGCGTGTTACTGCTGAGTTGGCTCCTCCTGTTAGGACTTGCCTGCTTCTGGGTTCTCGGAACCGAATATATGCTGACCAACAAGCGGCTCTACTGCCGGCGCGGTTTTGGCCATCCAGGCTTGCCTGGCATCGAGCTCGTTCATTTCCTTGATGTGCGCGTGCAGCAATCTCGACTGGAGCGCTGGCTGCGAGCGGGACGCCTTTACCTCTCGGTGGCGAAACATTCGGGACCTCCCTGCGTGCTCCACGGCGTTGCCGACCCCGAGCGCGTCGCGGCCATTTTTCGGAAGCATATACGTGAGGCGCATTCGCGGCATTAGCCTATTTTGCGCACCCTTTGGATACAGGGACTGTGAGGGCCTCCTGGTTTCCAGCGTATCTGCCAATCTACTTTTACTACGAAGTTGTTCGACGCGATTATCCTGGCATGGAATACGCAAACAAGGCGATCAAGATGATGAAGGATCTTGAGAATTCCTGGCGTGCGAAAGAGTGCCGGCAAGGGCTCCGGCCAAGGGGCAGATTAACGGGACGGGACAGGTCTAATCATAATTAGACCGTGCCGTTAATATGCCGCAAGGGCTGAAACGCGTCAGGTCCGTGGCTAACTCCTCCGCACATGCGAGAGGCCAAGGCATTGTCCATGACTGCGAATCAGGAAAGCCGGGATGAATCTTGGCGGCGCTCGCGGTCCCTGTTCTTCTGGGCTTGGCTTGCGGCCACCGCCTGGCTGATTTTCGAGCTGACCTCGAATCCCTTCCTGGGACTTGGCCTCCTTTGTCTGCGCTTCGGCCGCAACGATTTTCGTAGTGCTCTTCATGCCGGTCGCGATCCGCATCGGCAGCGCGGCGCCGCGGTGACACACTTCCTGCTTGCCAGCAGTCTATTCCGAATCGCCCTGGCGGGAATCTTGCTGTCGCCGGTCGTTTATGTCCTGGAGTTTACGTTCGGGATCCAGATTGGTCCTGAGAACGCCGTCGTCGGGTTGTGTTTGTTCGTTTTGGGAATCGTCTTGGGACTCTTCTTTAGTTTCAAAGGACTCGAAACGGCGGCCAAGAACCGTCTGCGTCTCTGGATTGACGGCCGGCTTTTTCAGCAGAATGATCTAAGGCAGGTCTTGAGCTACGGTCGTCGCAACCGAATGATCGTGATTATTTTGGCAACCGGCGTAAGTTTCAGTCTATGCATGGGATTCGTGATTTACGCCACGATCGGCCGAGGCCAAAACCTGTTCGACCCAAGATCGTTGGTTTTTTGGTCGTTGGTTTTCCTGGTCGCTTGGCCTGGCCTGTTGCTGATCTATTGTCAACGCATTATCGCCCGGCGCCCCGAAGAGTGCTGGGAAACGCTTCCACCGTGGAAGTGGGACGAATGGCGAGAAAGTAACTAGCAGGCACGAACATGACCGCCCAAAGGCCCGTCCTGGAATAATGCATACAAGGGATATCGGGGTACAAGGAACTTATCGGACTTGGGAAAGGTTTTGGTTTGCTGGTGTTAGCTTGATAAAACAAAATTAACCAGCTATTCAGATCAGCGGGAGTGCAAAGTCGGGGCTCTGTATGTGGCGGATATACGACTCGGCTTGCCGATGGCCACTCTCGATCCCACGCATTCGAGTGACTTGCTCTTGCAACTTGTAGAACCTATCCGGGGTCTGGCTCGCGTGCGCATAACAGGCAAGCTTTTTGCGAGGTTCTGTCGCGGTGATGTCCACGTAGTGAGTCGGTGAAAATTGCACGGTGTCTTCGCCGTTCGACACTTCGAAGTAATAGAGGGCGAATTTCTTGCCCATCTTTAACCAGGCATCGTAGGTCAGCATTGAAATGGCCCGGTGATCGGCGTGATTGTCGATCGGCCAGTGAGTGAAAACCGCATCAGGTCGCTCGGTTTCCAGGATTTTGCGGAACGACTCGTAATGGGGCTTATCGACCACCGCCAGGCTGTTGAACTGGCCCGCGTAAAGGGGACGGGCCTTCAAAATGTCGCAAGCCTTTTTGGCCTCTGCGACGCGAGAGACACCTTCGTCTCGCGGCGGCCACTCGCCACGGTTCAGGTAGAGCAAGACGACCTCGTGACCAAGTCCGTGTAGTGCGGCGGTTGCGCCCCCACAGGCATACTCAGGGTCGCCGGGATGTCCGCCGGTGACGATCACCTTGAGCTTGCGCCCCCGGCTCCGGCTTTACGTCTGCTTGCGGTGCAGCCGTCGACGCCGTCGCCTGTCCCAGGAGCAAGGGACTTCCCAGCACGCCCGCTTGGGTCAACATTTCTCTTCGTGATAGCGGCTTCATGGGGTTGGTGTCCCTTCCCGCGTTTTTGAAGTAGCCCTTTTCTCGGTTGGCGAGACCAGAAATCTCTCTGAAGACCCGTGCCGGCTCGTCCGGCAGGTGAATCAGTTCGTCCGCTAGAATCTTCAAATCCTTCCGCGACCCCTGCCGGCTCGCCCGGCAGGTGAAGGAGTTCCTTCGGCTAATACCCAGCGAGTGAACTTTCTCACCTGCCGGACAAGCCGGCAGGGGCCGCAGATTGGGTCGTTGGTCCACATTAGCTGCCAAACTTATTCACCTGCCGGGCAAGCCGGCAGGGGTCTGAGAAAGTGCCCGGTATCGAAAAGGCGCAGCATCAAAACCCTCGCTTGACGTCACTTCGTCAATGAAATTTCGAACTTGTTGGTCCGCGAAGCCAAAACCGTAAACTTAAGGCCTGAAGTTTCCGGTTTGCCGTAACGTGAGGGTATTTTCACCGGTGGGTTTTTGCGGTTGTGTTCGGCCATCAACTTCAGGACTTTCGCCTTGTGCGCCCCCACTGCTGCCCGGTTGGCAGCCGCCCGTTCATCCGGATCAGCAATGGAACTGTTATCGGGAAAGGGAACCTCCTGTTCCAGGGTTGAAAGGTCCATAGGAATTCCTTCCACCGTTGCCACACACTCACCCACAGGGGCTCCGTCAGCTTCTCCATAGGTCGAGAGCTCGAAGCGGCCGTCTTTATCGGTTTTACCAGAGGCGACCATCGATAACCCGGCTTGCCGAAAGACAACCGAAACCCCGGCCGCCGGTTTGCCGTCCAACAGGACCACGCCCTCGGTCGGAGCCACCGGGATGCCGTTCGACCCACAACCACAAAGCGTCACGACGGCTCCGGAGCAGAGGAGAGCCGTCGCCAGGCAACGAGCCATTGCATGCATCTTTCGACCTCTTTTTATTGCGAACTAAGCTGCCCGAGACGGAGTCCGTTGGCTAGTAATTGCCGATGACTTGCCCGTCGTGGCGATCTCCCAGTTGCCAAAGTGTCAACAAAGCAATGCTGTCGGCGACGAAGTGGACTGAACCATCTCCAAAGACAAAGTTGGCTCCGCCGGTATGGTGCGACTTGAAACCCTGGCTCGTGTCGAACGAGTCGTTGGAGTTGCAGTTGGTTGGGTTATTGTTTGGCGATCCTTCGTTTGATGAATTGTTGTTTCCGAGGCCCTCGCCTGGGCATGTCGGGAAATTGATCGGAACCGTGGTAACATAGTAGAAGGGTGTGCTATCGGCCCAATCGGCGGGGAAATTGGCCCACTCCCAGGAACCACAGTACGGCCGAATTTCGCCTATCAGGATTGTGTTGGACAACCCGTCCGTAATATCGGAAAACTTTGCAGCCCAATTCAGATAGGAGAATGGCCCAGAGATATTGGCCCCAGTGGAGTCTTCCCCGTACGGGGCATTCGCATAGCTGGCCGCGCCTGGAAGTGTAGTGGTCTCATAGGCGGGACAGGACCCGAAAGAGTACATGAACTGGGAGCCCATCGAGGGCGCGTAATTCGAGCCATTGAACCCCGCAGTTGTTGCCATGTAAGTGTCCGACGGGCAGATCAACATTTTAAGTGAATAGGCCCGCACCGGCATCCCCCCCACGATTTGACTGCCAACATCGTAGGGGGCCGGTGGTGCGTTCCAGACGAGGTTGAAGTTGATGCCGTTATAGAGATTAGCCTGCTCAAAGAACGGCAGCAGCTTGACAAAAATGCTGCCCTTGTCGATCGAATGGCTTCCGCCGTAGCCACCACCTTGATTGAAACTGGCCTGATCGCTTTGCCCTTGGCACGGGAGAACCTGGTAAGTATCGACGTAGTTGTGACAGGCGAGACCGAGCTGCTTGAGGTTGTTGCTGCACTGCATCCGTGCGGCCGCTTCGCGAACCTTCTGGACGGCCGGCAGCAGCAGGCCGACCAGGACGGCGATGATGGCGATCACCACCAGCAGCTCGATAAGCGTGAAGGCCCGGCGGGTGGGTGTTCGAGAAACGCACATAAAAGCTCCGATCAAACTGGGACAGATGAATTATGACGCAAGTGCGGACACCGCGTTCCTAGGCCGCCTGAGACCGGCCCTTTTCCCGCATCGGAGCCATCGCAGGTCGCGCCTGCGAGTTAGCCGAGGCGGAAAAAGCCGTTTGCTGGGGCAGGTCGATGGCCCAAGTGTGTGGGGGGAGCAGAGTCCAAACCATCGCGATTATCCATTGAAATCGAGGAATTGCAACATTAGACTGAGACTAAATTAATGTCATTCATCATTGCATTAGCGCCTAGAGTGAACCATGAAGCCGACCGTCGCGTGCCTTGCCTACAAAGAGATTACCGAGAATCAATTGCGTAGTTTCTGTGAAACGGCTCGACTGGGCAGTTTCACGGCGGCGGCCGACTCGCTCCGGACTTTCCAATCCAACGGTTTGGAAGCAGGTACATGCCCTGGAGCGGGAGCTTAAGGCCAAGCTGGTCGTGCCCTACGGCCGAGGCTGCCGGCTGACCGACGGGGGCCGCGAGCTGGCCAAGCTGGCCGCACCCGTGGTGGCCAGCCTGGCGTCGCTGAAACGCCAAGTGGACGGAGGCCATGGATCATAGTCCCACGCGACTGACGATCGCCGCGTCGCCGCGCGTTCTGGTCGATGACCTGCCCGAATGCGTCATGGCAGTGGAGCGCCGCTGGCCCCACATCCAACTGACGCTCAAGGAGGCGCAGATCGAAGAAGTATCCGTCCAGGTGGAGACCGGCCAAGCGGACCTTGGATTCACCGACGATGCCGCACCCACACGACAGTCCGTCCCTGGTTTTCGAGCCTTGCTACCTTTTGGATTCCGTCTTGGTGACTCCCAAAGATCACCCTCTGGCCCGACGCCGCCGGGTCCATCCAAACGACCTCCGGCTTTACCCCTTTGTAAACGCGCCGACCGCCATCGGTGACCCCGCTGTTACGGGGAAGCTCGAAGATCTCGGGGTGTTTCGGACGGAGCCGCGACGCATTGAAGCCTATTTCGCCGCGGCAATCCGCCGGTACGTCGCTACTCGGCTTCGGGATTGGATTAGTTGGGCGACCTCCGACCCAGCGGCCGGACAAGGATCTTCGCGAGCGGGTGATGACCCCCGAATTCGGGTCGATCCCCATTTCCTGGTCCGCCGGAAAACCGCTCTTATACCTCATGGCGCCGGCCCGTTCATCGACACGGTCAAATCCGTGATGGGCCGGAAGGCGACCGGAGGCAAGTAGAGTATCGCTCGCAAAGAGGCAGTTCCGTAAGACGTCAGGGAAGAATCGCAAACAATCTTGCGGGAAATCCCGATCCCTTCTTGGGCTTCGGAAACGTGGCCACGATCAAAGCGCCCGACTCTGGAACTTTGTCCAAGTTGCAGATTAGTTCAATCTGCCAGTGATTTCGGCTAAGAATGTACGTTTCCAACGTGAAGTCGTCCTTGCTCGCCGCAATGCCGGGATCGGTATCGGTTGTCTCGTGTCCGGACGCGGTGATTTTCCGGGTTTCATAGAGGTATTTCAGAACGTCCAGGCTCCAGCCCGGATAGTGAGCCACTTTCCTGGCATCTTCGTTCCGCATTTTTCCAGCATCGGGCCAGCCCTTCGACCAGTCAGTGCGCATTCACTACAAATGCGAGCTCCGGCACCGGGCCGTATTTCTTTTCCCAACGGGCAATGTCCTTCATTTGAAGGGTGTAATCCGGGTTAGCTGCTACTGCTTCATGAACGTCGATCACAACCAGCGGTAGGATCATTTCCTTCACGTCGATTTCATCTACGGTGCGAAGCCCTTTGGTGAAGTGGGCTGGCGGATCGACATGCGTCCCCCACTGGCCAACGATGGTGTATCTTTGAGCGAAAAATCCAGAACCTTGGGAGCCAACGCCTTCATCGTAGTAATACAGCGTTTCCCGTTTTTCGTCGGGAAAGCCCGGCCAGTGGGGGATGCCAGGACCGAACGAATGGGTCAGGTCTACGTAGGTTTTCGATTTCAGGGTCTTGTAGATATCGAGAAGTGTCGGTGATTCGGGCGTTTTGGATTGCCCAGGCCTGAGAGTAGGCCAGTGCCAGGAGCAGGGTTGGAGCGATAATTAGAAGCATGGCCGCGTAGAGTTTTCTTCCATATGGTTGTGTCCTTGACTAGCCGAACAACTTGAGGTGGCCCCCAATCGCCGGTCGCACTGCGGGAAAGCAGCTTTACGCCACATCTTCATTCTTGGCAATCTGCGGCTTGCGGTCGTCTTCCGGCCAGTCCTCGAAGCGGACGGCCACCCGCTTCGAGATGCCCGATTCCTGCATGGTGACGCCGTAGAGCACGTCGGCGCACGCCATCGTGCGCTTCGAGTGCGTGATGATGATGAACTGCGAGCGGTCGAGGAACTCGCGCAGCACGCCGGTGAAGCGGCCGATGTTCGCTTCGTCCAGGGCGGCGTCCACCTCGTCCAGGATGCAGAACGGGCTCGGCTTGCTGCGGAAAATGGCGAGGAGCAGGGCCACCGCCGTCAGCGTCTTCTCGCCGCCGCTCATCAGCGAGATGCTGCGCAGTTCCTTGCCGGGCGGCCGGGCGATGATCTCGATGCCGCTCTCCAGCACGTCGGCTTCGTCTTCGAGAATGACGTCGGCCATGCCGCCGCCGAACAGTTTGCGGAACAACTCCTGAAAGTGCGTGCGGACGGCGTCGAAGGTTCGGTGAACAGCCGCCGGCTGTCGTTGTTGATCTTGTCGATGATCTCCTTCAACGCCTGTTGGCCTCCTTCAAATCTTCGCACTGGATGCTGCAAGTCGCCGGCACGCTTTTCCAGCTCGCCCAGTTCTTGCAGCGATTCCAGGTTGACGCTGCCCAGCCTGGCCAGCTTGCGACCGGAGTTCTTCGATCTCCTTGCCGGTGGCCTCCGCATCCAGTTCAGTCTCGGGCTCCGCTGCCGCGTCCGCCCAGCCGGGTTTGATATAGGGCCGCCAAATCGAGCTGAAAATCTTCCTGGAGCCGGCCGGTAGTGTATTGCGCCGATGATTGAGATCGCTGACGGTCAGTTCGCGGGCGTGGGCCTGCTCCCGTTCGTCGGCCAACGCGGCTTGGGCTACCTGATTGCGTTCGGCGAGTGTCTGTTTTTCCGTGCGCAGCACTTCGCGTTCCGCAACAAAAACTCCCAGGCTGCGCTCGGCCTCTTCTTTTTCCATATACCACTCGTTCAATGCCGTGCTCGCTTCGAGCATCATCTTCTGACTTTCGGCAAGCCGGTTGCGGGCGGCGACCAAGAGCTGATCGCCCTGACTGCGTTCCTGCTTGGCGCTGCTCGAGATCCGTTTCCACCTGAAGCAGGCGCACCTGCACTGCCGCCAGTCGTTCTTCCACCTTGGCCAGCACCGCGCACGCCTCGCTGGCCAGTTGCTCCTGTTCCAAGCGCGTTTGCTCGAATTCGCCGCGTCGAATGATCCGCCTGATCCAGCTTTGCCTGCAATTGCTGTACGCGTTGTTCGGCATTTTCTGCCTGGGTGCACGCGTTTTGCCAGGCCGCCTCCAGCTCCTGCAGTTCTTGAGCGATGTTGGAGATTTCCTTGCGGCCAATGACGACTTCCTGCTGCAAGCCTTCTCGATGCTGACGCCGTTGGTTGAGTCGCGAACGCAGGTCCGAAGCTTGCTCGGCCAACACATCCGCTTCCTGTTGCAGCGAAGCGGTGCGGTTTTCGAGGTTGCGCAGCGTATCGCGGAGCTCGCCAGCTCGATTTCAGCCAAAACAATTCGCTCGTCGATTGCGACCACTTGCTCGCGTAATTCGCGCAACTTCGCTCTTTCTCGATAAAAGTCCCCGTTCGGCCTGATGGACGCCGACAGTCAGGCCCATCAGCTTCGAGCAGTTCACCGGCAAGCGTCACGAACCGGTAGCCGATGGTTTCGCCGGCAAGGCCCGAGCCGCTTCGAGATCTTTGACGATCAACGTGTTGTTCAGAAGCCGCGCCGGCAAATCCGCAAGCTCCGGACGATCGCAGTGCACCAAATCTCCCGCAGCCGCAACAATGCCTGGATGTTCGGGCAACGGATCGCGACCAGCAGCTTTACGAGCGGCTCCCGGCTTGCCGGCAGCCGCCATCAACAGGAAAATCCACGGGCAGAAAGCTGACTCGGCCGGAAAAGGGTTCGGCATGCACTTGCAGCGCAGCTTGAGCTGCGCTGCGTCTGCTACCAAGAAGTGCTGGGCACGTTCGCCCAAAGCCAAATCGACGAGCGGGGCATATTCGCGCGTAACGGTCAGGAATTGAGCGAGCAGCCCGAGCACGGTTCCCCAAGGCCCGGGCTCAGGGGCTTCCATCAATTGGAAGACTTCGCGGACGCCCGTTTCCAGTCCTTCATGACTGCGTTCGAGCGATTCCAAAACATCGATTCTGCTGGCCAATCCGCTCCGGCGTTCACGCAAGTCGGCAGCGGCTTGCTGAGCCGTCTCGCGCCGATTTCCGGGCCTTTCACGCTCTTGGCGTTGTTCCGACAAAGTCTTTCCGGGCGGCCAACAGGCGCTGCTGCAAAGTTTCGTCGGCAGTTCCCAATTCGTTGAGCTCGCCGTCGAGCGAAGCAAGGTCCTCCGTTGCCCGCGTCGATTTTTGTTCCAGGCGATCTTGTTCGCGGCGAGGTTGTCGAGTTGAGCCTTATAGCTGACCGAATCGTTTTGCAGGCGCGCAGGCCAAGACGCATCTGTTCGAGGTGCTCGTTCTTGGTTGCCTGCACCTCGATCTGAAGTTCCTCCAAGCCGCGCTGGGCCGCCTGGAGAGCATCATGGTGCGTCGCAAACTGCTCACGCCGCACCACGCAAGCTGCCTCAGCCTGTTGAACTTCCTGCGTGGCCTGGGTGGCAGCGTTGACGAGTGTCGCCAGCCGAAAATTCAATTCGGTCATCCGGCCGCGCATCTGCTCCAGATCTTGCTGAAGATTGGAGGAAAGGGTGGCCTCGTGATTGAGCGTCGTCTCTTCGGCGGTAATCCGTTGTTTGGCGTCGGCCAGCCTGGATTCCTGAGCGCGGACGGATTCATCGTGCCGCGTGAGCTGTGCCTCCAGCTCACGAAGCCGCTCCTGCCCGGCCTGTGCCTCTCGGTTTTTTTCGTCGAGGCTGCCGCGGAGGGCGGCCAAGGCCGCTTCTTCTTCGGCAAGACTCGTCAACAGCTTGCCATATTCTTGCAAACCCAAAGCGATTCGCAATTCCCGGAGACGGCTGGAATGTTCCTGGTGTTTCTGTGCCTTGGCTGCTTGAACCTTGACGCTGCGCAGCTGCTTTTCGACCTCGTCGATGATGTCTTGCAAGCGCAGCAGATTCTGGTCGACGCGTTCGAGCTTGCGCAGGCTTTCAGTTTTCTTGGCTTTGAACCGGCTGATGCCGGCGGCTTCCTCGAAAATCGTGCCGCCGGTCCTTTGTGGAAGCCTGCAACAGAACGTCGACCCGGCCCTGTTCGATGATGCAATAGGCGTCGGTGCCGGCCCCGCTGCCTAAGAACAGATCTTTGATGTCGCCGCAGCCGGCTTACCTGATGATTGATGAGATATTCGCCTTCGCCATCCCGGTGCACGCACCGCGTGATCTGGCCACTTCCGTCGGCGTCCGTGGCCAGGCAGCGCCTCGGGAATTGTCGAAAGTCAGGGTAACCTCGGCAATTCCCCAGGCTCCGTCGCGTCGTCGAGCCATTGAAAATGACATCCGCCATCTCGCCGCCGCGCAGGCTTTTGGCATCTGCTCGCCCAGCACCCAGCGCACGGCGTCGACGATATTGCTTTTGCCGCTGCCGTTGGGGCCGACAACGGCCGTGATTCCCCGCGGAAAAATCGAATTGAGTCTTGTCGGCGAAACTCTTGAAGCCGACCAGCTCCAGACGTTTGAGCATGCAGCACCCGTTGGCATCCGTTCGAGTCTCAGCTCCATTATTCTAGCGATGGCGGCGAATTCGGACCCGCGTGGAATTATTCCGGGCTATGGCCAAACATTTCCAAGCTAGACGTTGAATCCGAAAGGCATCGCGGTTATAGTCGCACAAATAAGAGCGCGTCGGCAAGGTGCCTGACGCCCGCTCGACGATTCAGAATTCTTATTGCATCCATAAGGGAGGTCGTTCATGAAGCTAGTTTGCACGCTGATGCTTGCCTTGGCCGCCACCGTCGTTGTCACTTTGGCTTCTGTTCGGGCCGAGGATGGAAAAGAAGTAACGCTGAAGGGCACGATCCTTTGCTCCAAGTGCGAATTGAAGGAAACGCCGGCCTGCGGCAACGCGATTCGCGTGAAGGAAGCAGGCAAGGACGTCGTTTATTACTTCAAGGACAAAGGCGGCAAAGAAGGCTATCACAAGACTTTCTGCCAAGGCCCTGTCGAAGGCTCGGTCAAGGGTGTTGTCGTCGAAAAAGATGGCAAGAAGTGGATCACCCCGGCGAAGGACGGCGTGAAGACCGACAAGTAAACTTTCGCCAAGTTTGCCAATTTCGCAGATTGCCACCGCCACTCGAATGAGTGGCGGTGTCGTTTTATGGCGAACCGGGAGCGTTAGTCAGCGACCGGAGTACATAAGTGCCTGCTAGGCCAAGTTCTCCGGTCACTGACATTCCCGGTTCGCCATTGAACCAAGCCCTTTCCTGGGCTGCTTGGTATAGATTAAGCGTTTGGATAGGATAGAGTTAAGTGCGGTCGAAGCGGACACGGCGATACCCCGAGGAATAAGTAGTGCGCATTATTCTTGCCAATCCGCGTGGTTTTTGCGCCGGGGTGAACATGGCGATTGAGAGCCTGGAAAAGGCCCTCGATTTGTTCGGCACCCCCCTCTACGTTTATCACGAAATCGTGCACAACCGCCCCGTCGTCGAACGTTTTCGCAAACGTGGCGTAGTCTTCGTCGACCACATCGATCAGATTCCGAACGGCGCCAATGTGCTTTACAGCGCTCACGGCGTCGCCCCAGCCATTCGAACCGCATCGATCGAGCGCAACCTGCGCGCTATTGACGCGACTTGCCCGTTAGTGACCAAAGTGCACCAGGAAGCCGTTCGGTTCGCGAACGAAGGGTACACGATCTTGCTCATCGGTCACGCCGATCACGACGAAGTGGTCGGCACTATGGGTGAAGCCCAAGAACATGCTGCTGGTAGAGAACGAAGAAGCCGTCGCCAGGCTGAAATTGCCGGCCGGCACGAAACTCGCCTACCTGACGCAAACCACTTTGAGCGTCGATGACGCCGAGATTATCATTCGCGCCCTGCGACAGCGATTTCCGAATATCGTCGGACCAAGCAAGGACGATATCTGCTACGCCACGCAAAATCGCCAAGAAGCTGTCAAAGACCTTGTTCCCGAGGCGGATGTCGTTGTCGTGCTGGGCAGCCAAAACAGCTCGAACAGCATGCGTTTGGCCGAAATTGCCCGAAGCCTGGGCAAGGCGGCTTATCTCATCGACGGCGTCAAAGAGATCAAGCCCGACTGGTTCGAAGGGGTGGAAACGGTGCTCATCACGGCGGGCGCCAGCGCCCCGGAAGAAGTCGTTGAGGAGTGCGTTCAATATCTGCGCCAACGATTCGGAGCCGCCTTGGAGAGCCGCACCATTCGCGAAGAACATGTCAGCTTCCCTCTGCCGCGCGAGCTTCGCGTGCTCCCTCCATAGCCCATGCGCTAACGTCCCCTCAGCGGATGAATCACTAATGTCCGCGGCATCCTACTCCTTTGCTTCTCGACTATTTGCCCGCGCTGGCCCCAGCGCAAGGATTGGGGGATCGGCTCCGTCGGGGCCGGTTTCATCGTGCGCGATTGCCATTTGCCTGCCTATCGCAAAGCGGGTTTCAATCCCGTTGCCATTACGAGCCGAACCCAGGGACATGCAGAGGCGTTGGCTAAGACCTTCTCGATCGAGAGCGTCCACGACAATCTTGACGATTTGCTGAGCAATCGACGCGTAGAAGTGCTGGACATTGCTGTGCCCCCTGCCGCCCAGCCTGAGATTATCTTGCAAGCAGCAAAGACCGGTAAACATTTACGCGGCATCTTGGCGCAAAGCCTTTGGCCATGAGCCATCGCGAAGCGTCGGTCTGCGTCGCGGCTTGCCGGGACGCGGGCATTGCCCTCGCCGTCAATCAGAACATGCGCTATGACCAATCGGTGCGGGCGCTGAAGGATTTGTTGAATCGCGGCTGGCTGGGCGAACCTGTGCTGGCGACGATCGAAATGCGGGCGATTCCCCACTGGATGCCTTGGGCGCAAGGACTCCATTCGCTCTCCACGTTCATCATGAGCATTCACCACCTGGACACTTTTCGCTATTGGTTCGGAACGCCCGAGCGCGTGCTGGCCAGCACGCGACCCGACCCTCGAACGCGTTTCCCCCACGAAGATGGCATCAATCTCTACATACTCGAGTACGCCAGCGGCCTGCGTGCCACATCTTGGGACGACGTTTGGACTGGGCCAGCCCGCGAAGGAGCGCAAGCAGACATCGGCATTCGCTGGCGCGTGGAAGGCGCCGAGGGGATGGCCCGCGGCACGATAGGCTGGCCCAGCTATCCCGCGCCGACGCCGAGCACGCTCGACTTTACCTGCCGTCGAGAACCAGGCTTCTGGTTTCAACCGCGCTGGCCGGAAGTGTGGTTTCCGGACGCCTTCGCCGGCACCATGGCTCAACTACTATGCGCTCTTGAAAGCGGGACGGAGCCGGAAATCAGCGGGCGAGACAACCTGGAGACGATTGCTCTGTGCGACGCCGTCATGACGGCGCGCGGGAGCATAGAGTGGTGGAAATGGGGTAGTCAGGAGTCAGGAGTCAGGAGTCAGGAGTCAGGAGAAATGCGAATTCGGTTAGCCGCGAGCGTTGCTTTTGCGACTTCCGATTTCACGCCAGCACTTCTTCGACCACCCGGCCAGCTACATCAGTCAAACGCTCATCGCGGGAGTTGTGCAAAAAGGTTAACTGCTCGTGATCGAGTCCGAGCAGATGCAAAATCGTGGCGTGGAAATCGTTCACGGAAATTCGATTTTCCACGGCGTGCAGACCGAATTCATCCGTCGTGCCGATCGCCGTGCCGCCTTTCACTCCGCCGCCCGCCATCCACATCGTGTAACCGAATGGATTGTGATCCCGTCCCTTCCCGCCTTGCGACATCGGCGTCCGGCCAAACTCGCTGCACCACACGACGAGGGTCGAATCGAGCAGTCCGCGCTGTTTGAGGTCCTTGAGCATGGCGGCAATGGGCTGATCGACACGACCGCACATGAGCCCGTGATTCCGATTTACGTCATCGTGAGCGTCCCACTGCGTGATGATCGGGCCGCCTCCTGAATAGAGAGAAACAAAGCGTACGCCCCGCTCGACCAGTCGACGGGCCAAAAGGCACCGAGTGCCAAAATCGGCGGTTTGCTTTTGGTCCAGACCGTAGGCCGAGCGCGTCGCAGGGATTTCGCGGTTGATGTCCACGGCTTCGGGAGCATGCTGTTGCATGCGGAACGCAAGCTCATAAGAGGCGATGCGGGCCGAGAGTTCCGAATCGTCCGGCGCAGATCGACGCTCGTTCATCTGCTTGATGAAATCGAGCGTGCCGCGCTGCCGGCGAGTGCTCACACCAGGTGGCGCCTGTAGGTTCAGAAGCGGACTCGCACCATTGCGCAGCATCGTGCCTTGATAAACGGCGGGCAGGAAACCGGCACCCCAGCAAGGAGCACCGCCTTCCGGAGTGCCTTCGGGCTGCATCAGCACGCAATAAGCGGGCAAATTGTCGCTTTCGCGAGCCCAGTCCATAGGTGACCCACGATCCCAGGCTCGGGTAGCCCATAATCACGCGACCGCTGTGCAATTCGTACATGGCCGGGGCATGCACCGTGCTCGTGCACCAGCAGGAAGCGCAGGAAGCAAATGTCATCTACACAAGTTCCCAGGTGAGGCATCAGATCGGAAACAATCATGCCCGATTTGCCGCGCTTGGGAAATTTCCGGCGTACTGGCCAGCAGCGGCGTTTCGCCATTGGTGAACTGGCTCACCGGCTTGCCGAAACTCGCCGGCAGAGGCTTACCTTGCCACTTTTCCAGCGCGGGCTTGGGATCGAACAAATCCATTTGGCTGGGGCCGCCGACCATGAACATGAAGATGACCGACTTGGCCGTGCCTGGGAAATGCGGCTGGCGAACGGCAAGCGGATTCGCGGATTTTGGCGCTAGCTTGTCCGCCGCCTGGCCCTCGCGGGCCAACAAATAGGTCAGCGCAATACCACCGAGGCCGCCTCCCGCTTGGAAAAGAAACTCGCGACGGAGTAGCGCCAGGGAAATGCCGCGGATCGAAGGAAGAAGGATTCATACTACGAGCTTAACCAGCGGAGCGGGGGGAATGCAACAGGTTAGACTCTTGCGTTTCGAAAATCTTGACCTATTTCTCGCTTCCTTTTCAGCCGCCGATCAAGGTCACGGCAAATCGAAAATAGTTTAACCCGGAGCTAGCGGCGACGGCGGACTGGATGCCGTCCATCATGTCATTGATTCTGCGGTTGCCCAAACCATATGACCCGAGCGGGTGCCTGCCCGCCGTCGCCGTTGGCTCCGGGTTAAACGAAAAACGCCGGCAACCGAATTAGTTTTCGGAATAGCGCGACGGCAAAACCAGCGGCCCGGGCTGGTAAACTTGCGTTCAAGGTACCTGGCGGCAATTCGCCCGTTCATCTCTTCGCTTGCATGGCTTTCTGCAATGTCGTCGCCAGGTCGGCGGGGCTGTCGGCAACGAGGATATTGGCGGCTCGGAGAGCGGCGATCTTGTCCTTGGCCGTACCGCTGCCGCCACTGACGATGGCGCCGGCGTGTCCCATGCGCTTGCCGGGCGGAGCTGTTTGGCCGGCGATGAACGCGGCCACCGGCTTTTTCACGTTGGCTTTGATGTATTGGGCGGCCATTTCCTCCGCGGTGCCGCCGATTTCGCCCATCATCAAGATGGCTTCCGTTTTCGGATCGGCTTGGAAAAGCTTGAGTGCGTCCACAAAGGAAGTGCCGGCGATGGGGTCGCCGCCAATGCCAACACAGGTCGATTGACCCAAGCCGATGCTCGAAAGCTGCCAAACGCCTTCATAGGTGAGGGTGCCGCTGCGGCTGATGACACCTACCGAGCCAGGCTTGTGAATGTAGCCGGGCATAATGCCGATTTTGCATTGGCCCGGAGTGATGATGCCCGGGCAGTTGGGGCCGATTAGGCGCGAGGCCGGCTTCTCTTTTAGGTAGAGCATGGCCCGCGCCATGTCCAGCACGGGAATGCCCTCGGTAATGGCGACAATGACGGCAATCCCGGCATCGGCCGCTTCCATGATGGCGTCGGCCGCGCCGGCAGGCGGCACGAAAATCATGGAAGCGTTGGCGCCGGTCTTACGAACGGCCTCGGCGACTGTGTTGAAAAGCGGAAACCCTTCTTTGGTCGAACCGCCTTTGCCCGGGGAAATCCCGCCTACCATCTGCGTGCCGTATTCCCGGCATTGAATGGCATGAAATGTCCCGGCTTTACCGAGTCCCTGGCAAATGACCCGCGTGCTTTTATCGACCAAAATGCTCATGTAAACCAACCTCGCTACCAGCGTTTGCCGCCGTCCGTTCAATGCCTTGGCTCGCTGGGCTAGGCTCGCCACCCGCCAACGCCACGACCTTCTTGGCGGCTTCCGTCAGACCGCTTGCCGTGGCGATATTCAAGCCGCTTTCCGCCAATATCTTGCGGCCCAGTTCAACATTGGTGCCTTCCAGGCGAACGACGAGCGGCACATGAAAGCCGACTTCCTTGAACGCCGCCAGAATGGCCGCCGCGATCGTGTCGCATTTCATGATGCCGCCGAAGATATTCACGAGCACCGCCTTGACGCGGCTGTCGGAAAGCAAGATCCGAAAGGCTTCGGTGACCTGATCTTTGTTGGCGCCGCCGCCGACATCGAGAAAATTCGCCGGCTCGCCGCCATGGTATTTGATGATATCCATCGTGCTCATGGCCAACCCGGCGCCATTGACCAGGCAGGCGATGTTGCCTTCGAGGCTGATGAAACTTAGGCCGCTTTTGGCGGCACGAAGCTCGGCGGGGTTCTCTTCCTTTTCGTCGCGCAGCTTCTCGATATCCGGATGGCGAAAGAGGGCGTTATCGTCGAAGGTCATCTTGGCGTCGAGCGCCATGACGTCGCCCTTGGGGGTCACCACCAACGGATTGATCTCCGCCAGGCTGCAATCCTTTTCCAAGAAAACCCGGCACAGGGACTTCATGAGGCTTTCGGCCTTCGGCGCCTGATCGGCCGTGAATTCCAGCTCGTAAGCCAGTCGGCGGGCCTGGTAGGGCTGAAGCCCAGCAGCAGGATCGACCGGAGTTCTCAAGATCTTTTCGGGAGTGCGCGCCGCAACTTCTTCAATTTCGACGCCGCCTTCGGCACAGGCCATCAGCACCGGCAGCCCCAAGGCCCGGTCGATGACCATGCCTAAGTAAATCTCCCGGGCGATGTCGGCGGCTTCTTGGACCAAAATCGTGGAGACGCGCTGCCCCTGTTCGCCCGTCTGTTTGGTCACGAGGGGAAATTCGAGCATCACCTTGGCGACGGCAGCGACCTCGTCGCGCGAGCGGATATACTTGACCCCGCCCCAATCTTTGCCGCTGTTTTTGAAGCGGCCTTTACCGCGGCCGCCGGCATGGATCTGGGCCTTGAGCACGACCGGACCGCCCCCCAACGTGTCAAAAGCCTTGCAAGCTTCATCGGGTGAGCGAGCGACAATGCCGCGCGGAATGGCGGCCCCCGCCGCCGCCAAGAGATCTTTGGCCTGAAACTCGTGAATCTTCATCAGCTTCTCCTGACCGGGCTTGCCGCCTGAACTTGCTACTTTTATAGGACGACCCGCCGGGGAAGCCAGCCTCGGATTCAGCCGGTTGGAGAATGCTCGTTGGGAATCACGATAACCTTGCGGCAAATCCGAAATCCGAAACTCGAAATCCGAAAGAAATCTTAGGCCCAACGACAAATCCGAAACTCGAAATCCGAAATTCGAAAGAAATCCAAGAATCCAAATGTCGAAATCTGCAAAGAAACGCAACAATGAGGAGCATGATCTCTTAAATGCGCTTCGGGTCTTGGGTTTCGTTTTTTTTTTCGGATTTCGAGTTTCGGATTTTCTTATGCACGAGACTGCTCGCTTGCTTCGCGATCTGGTCCGGTTGCCTAGCGTCAATCCCATGGGACGCTCGCTTCCTGAGGAACTGGCATTCGAACAACGCGTGACCGATTACCTGCAACAAGCCTTCCGAACTGCTGGGCTAGTTTTCGAGAGACGGGAAGTGGCCCCCCTGCACGACAATATCATTGCGCACTATCCTGGCTCACCCTCTAAATCCGGCATTCTTCTCGAAGTGCATCAGGATACGGTGCCCGCCGACCATATGACGATCGCACCCTTCGAAGGCGCATCGAAAACGGTCGCCTCTACGGCCGAGGCGCCTGCGACGTCAAGGGCGGCATGGCCGCCATGCTGCATGTGATGCAGCGTCTAGCGCGCGAACGCCCGCGCGGCGCGGCGTCCGTCTGGCTCGCCTGCACCGTCGACGAAGAGCACACGTTTCTTGGGGTGCAGCACTATATGAAGCAACCGCCGCCGGCCCAGATGGCGGTCGTGGCCGAACCGACTTGTCTGCAAATCGTCAATGCCCACAAGGGCGTAGCCCGCTGGTTCCTGGAGACTGCGGGACGGTCGTGCCATAGTTCAGCGCCGGAGCAGGGGGTGAATGCCATCTATCGCATGGGTCGGCTCTTGCCGGCAATCGAGCATTATGCGGACGAGTTACGCCAATCGCGATCCGATCCCGTGTTGGGACCGCCGACGCTCAGTGTGGGGCGCATCGACGGCGGCCAGAGCGCCAACATCGTTCCGGATCGTTGCCGCATCGAAATCGATCGGCGGTTACTTCCGGGAGAAGATCCGCACTCGGTTCCCGAGCATTTGGCCAAATACCTGCGCCTCGGCCAGCTCAGGGGATGTGCCCTTCACCGTTTCGAAACCTTGGCTGCATGCTCCCGCGCTGTCGGCCGATAAATCGGCAGAAATAGTGCACCGATTGAGCGATGCGATTCGATCGGTCGGAAGCCAACCGCACTGTCATGCGGTCCCGTTCGGTACGGACGCTTCCACGATCGCGTTGGCGGGCATTCCTGCGGTCGTCTTTCGGCCCGGCGACATTGCCAAGGCCCACACTTGCGATGAGTGGGTGCCGCTGCAGGAGGTAGAAATGGCCAGCGAAATTCTCTATCGTTTGGTTTGTCAGGATTGAATTCTTTCCAGGTTTCGAGGCAAATCATGAGCATCGTGCGGATTGGCTTGGCAGAAACGAAGAACTTCGCGGAAGGTTACGACGCCATCTTCAACAAAAAGAAGCAGAGCAAAAAGGCGCCTGAGGCAGTGGCCAAGGCTAGCGCAAAGAAAAAGGCCAAGAAAAAGAAGTGAATCTCAGCGAGCCTCCCACGTTAGTGGGGGGAGGTTGCCGTTGCCTCTCCCCACTAACGTGGGAGGCTCACTTGAAGTCGCATGGCTCACTCAAACCGAAGTTGGTTAGGCGAGCGGCAGAAAAAAGTAGACCTCACGCTCCGCGTGAGGAACGCCTCACGCGGAGCGTGAGGTCTACTTTGGGGAAGCCAATTCATGCCGATCGCCTTACGCGCGGTTCATGGCGGCCGACGTCGTCCGCGGGCACGGGGAGGCGGTCGAGTTCCGTTCCATAACCCTGCAGATTCGACTCGGCTTTCAAGCGAAAATCGGCCGCCGACACTTTGGCCAGCAGGGCATTTTGCATTGGCATTCCCGAAAAGCGAAGTCGATCGAAGTGCACATCTTGCTCTTTGGTGAATTCGCCCCACTCCGTTCGGCCATAAGGAGTGGGCGGCATCATTTCGCCCTCCGTAAACGGAACCTGATCGAGCAGCTGATCGTAATTGGCGTAAAGGTTGTGCTTGCTATCGCCCCACAAGAATGACCGCTTCATTTGCTCTTCGGCATCGAAGCCATCGAGATGAACCAACGCCTTCCCCGTTCCCGATGCAAATACGCAGTCCGTCGCCGATTGCACATAGGTGGGCGTCAAGCCCTTGGTCGCTCGGCCTTCGTCGCGGGAGGCGCGGAGCCAAACCAGATGATTGGTGAGGTAGGCGGTCACTTGCTTCAAAACGATCTCGCTCCGGTTGCGCATGACCGGATCCTTGCCGGCTCCGTCGACGATCAAGAAAGATCCATCCAGCGCCACTAGACAATTCTCGACGTGCAGCTCGAACGGACGACTGGAGCGGACATAAACCAGGTCGCCCGCGCCGCGAACGAAGCAGTTGTCCAAGTGGACCCGCGGCTCCTGCTGGCCGGCCGGTTGCGGATCCATGCGAATGACGCCGCTGCCGGCTGGGTCCGCCATGGTCACCAGGTAAAGGGGCACCTCTGTGGTCGCTTCCAGCGTCACCACGCAATCTTTCATCGAGAGTTTGCCGTCTCTCATGATCGCCGCCACCGTTTGCGATTTGAACTGCGTGCCGACGGGCGGTAGCTGGATTTCCATCCCTTCGAGCCGGAGATGGCTGTCGTAAAGTCGAAACAAGGCAGCATCCGAATCGGTGGTGTTGCCCAGCTTCAAAACGGGCTTGAAGCCGGGGAAAGGCCGAATGGCAACTTCCATTCCGGGACGTTCCAAGCGCACCGAATCGACCGGCAGAGGCCCATTATGCCTGATGAGTATGACGTCCTCGGCTCGCGCATCCTCCAGTGCTTGGCGCAACGTGCGGTAAACGCCTTCCTGCATGCCCTCCAATTTGGGATCCACGACTTTTTCGTCGCGCCGCCAAGGTGCTTCCGCAATATGGGCAGGCTCGATGGGCGGCAGCGGCTCGCTGTAAGTTTTACCCCAGCTGCAGGTTTCCACGCCTACCGGCCGTTTAGGGTTTTGAAGTTGGCGTAGCGCCGCAAGAGCGGTATTGACGCGGAAAGCCCGGTTGGCCAAGCCGCTGTTGAGCGCTTTGAGAGGATCGGAACTCTGCCAGGGAAAGGCCTTCATCTCCTGCGATTGTTCGTCCACCACGCCGGTTCGTCTGTGAAAAGCTTCCAGGCTTTCGGAGGTCTCTACCGGGTTGGCATCCTGCAAGCGCTGGTAAAAAGGGCTCAAATCGTAGTAAATGTTGCCGGCGCCGCTGTAAACCAACTGGTCCGAGGAGGCGCCGTCTTGCGCATCAGCGCCGTCGAACTGGCCATGGCATCCTTGTCGTCGATACGAGCAAGGAGGCAGTTTTCCACGGAAAATGTTCCGCTCACGCCATCGCGACAATGAAAGATGGACTCCGAAGAAGCCATCGCCGAACAGTGGACGAGGCTGACGTCGAATTTGCCTGTCGAACGCTCGCTGGCGTCCCCTACATCGAGGAGCGCAACGGTATGGGGCCAAACTGCGCATTGAGAAAGCCTGGCTGGGAGGGGTGAGTTCAAGATAATGGCCAGCTGTCCGGATTCGAAGTAGCACCTGTTGAAATCTAACGCCAGCAGCGTCAGCAGGCGCCGCACCGGCCGCACGGACCGATGCCACGCGCCCATGGTCGCCGGCGCGAATTTGCACGAATTCGCAATTCTCGAAAGCGACCGTGCCGCCCAAACGGGAAACGGCGCTCATCTCGATCTCCGCGCCGGCGGCATCCAGCTCGAAGCGTATTCCCTTGATGACGACCTTGCCGCTGCCAACGGTCAGGATGGACCAAGGGCCGCCCGGCGGCAGCGTGTCGTAGGTCAGGCGCAATACCGGGTTTCTTTTCCGGCGCGGCGACCTCGCCTTCGAGAACCAGATCCTTGCCATTAAAAACGAGCTGCTCGTTCCGGGTCAGGCTCATTTCGCCCGCCGGCAGGCGCACGTGTGCCGACACCGCCGACTTCAATACCTGCGCCAATTCGGCCGCCCCGGAACTCGCACGATAGACCCGCGGTTCGGGGACCGGTTGATTGCTCTGGCCAACGACTGCATCGTTCGGGCGATTGGCGGCGTCGGGATTGTCGCGCGGCTCCGCTGCAGTTCTGCTATCGCTCGGCTGGTTCCCTTTGGGAACGGCCGGCGGCTTCCAGGGGGAATCGCTGGAGCCCTGCCCGAGAACGACCACCAGGATACACAAGGCGGCAACAGCCGCGCAGGTCGTCAGAATTGGCCGGCCGATGTAAGGCCCGGGAAGCCTGGCGTCGACGAACAGGACTCCGTCGGGTTTCTCTTCGCCCGCCCTCCAGCCTGGCCAAAGCGATCAGATGCTCGACCAGCTCCTCGGGATGCTGATAACGATCGTTCGGATCCTTGGCGAGCATCTTGGCGAGGACCAGAGCCACATTGGTCGAAATTTCCGGATTGAGCTGCCTGGGATCGACCGGATCGACGTGCTGATGGTGGTGGAGTTTCTTGGCGGCAGTCCCTTCCGGAACCGGAGCCTGCCCCGTGACCATCTGGTAGAAGGTGCATCCCAGGGAATAAATATCGCTGCGGGCATCGGCCTGGCGCGGCTCGAGCGCTTGCTCCGGAGAAATATAATCGAAGGTGCCGAGCGTCACCCCCGACTGCGTGAGGCCGCCGTCGTGGTGCGTTTCCAGGCTGCGCGCCAGCCCCATGTCCACGAGCTTGGCCCGGCCATTGGCGCTGATGACGATGTTCGAGGGCTTGATGTCGCGATGGACCACGGAGCGCGCAGCAGCGTGCGCCAGCCCAGTGGAAATCTGCAAGACATAGCTGAGCACTTCGGGCACAGGCAGCCGGCCGCGCCGCTCCAGAAGCGTGCGCAGGTTTTCGCCTTCGACGAGTTCGAAGGCAATGAAGTGCAATCCCTGATCTTCACCGCAATAAAACACACGAGCAATGTTTTCATGGTCCAGCTTGGCGGCAGCGCGGGCTTCCTGTTGAAAGCGGCGGACGTTCTCGGGGTCGTTCGCCATATCCGGGGGGAGAACTTTAAGCGCCACCGTTCGATCCAATTGCGTATCCTGGGCCCGGATGACCGCGGCCATGCCGCCGACGCCGATCGCCTCGAGCAACTCGAAATGCGCCAGCTTACGGCCGCGCAGGATTTCAGCCATGGCTTCGTCGCCACTCGTCGAGCTGGGATGAGCTTTGGAAATGATGGTGGCTGTGTCGTCGGTGGGGCCCAAGTTGCCGCCGATAAAGGCTTTGCTCAGGCTCGAAATCGACAATTCCGAAGCGCGCACCGCCTCGGCAGCGCTCGAAAGCGCACTTTCGCGTTCGGGCTCGCCAGGGGATTCCGCCATGCCTACTCCGGACGAGAAACGAATGCCCGGACCCGATCAGTGGCGCCCGGCAACTACCCGGGCCGATGCCCTTCCTGGGCCACCCATAATTGCTTTTCCATCCCTCTTCGAGCCATCGGAAATGACGGGCAGCTCGTCGAGGCGAATAATCCTACCCCTCGTCGAGAAGAGCAAGATGGACCAATTCACTGCTGGAGGGTGTTACAGGCAATATAACGATGGCGACTGGCCGCTGTCAATGATCTGGTCGGAAGAATGGGGTCAGCAATTTGATCTTTGGGTATCCGTATGTCCACCGAGTCCTTTTTTGCAACTTGTGCCAGGGGACTCGAGCCGCTGGTGGCCGACGAGCTGACCGCGCTCAAGGCCGAAGCGATCGAACAGGGTCGGGGCGGCGTGGCCTTTCAGGGCGACCGGAGCCTTCTTTACCTGTCCAATTTATGGCTGCGGACTGCGGTTCGCGTCTTGATGCCCATCCTGCACGCCAACGTCGGCTCGCCGGACGATCTCTACCAGGTGGTCCGAGGCATCGACTGGTCGCAATACCTGTCTCCCGATCACACGCTGGCGGTGGACAGCAACGTGCGCGATTCGGGGATTACCCATTCGAAATATGCCGCCTTGCGCGTGAAGGACGCCATCTGCGATCAATTCATGGATCGTTGTGGTCGCAGACCGAGCGTCGATGTCGAAACGCCGATGATCGGCCTCAATTTACACATCGATCACGACCAAGCAGTCTTGAGTCTCGACAGTTCAGGCGACTCGCTCCACAAGCGCGGCTATCGGCCGATTCAGTCCAAAGCGCCCGCTCAACGAATCCTTGGCCGCTGCGCTGTTGATGCTCAGCGGTTGGCGCATCGATCAACCGCTGATCGATCCGTTGTGCGGCGGCGGCACGTTGCCGATCGAAGCTGCCTGGATGGCGCATCGGCCGTCCGCCGGGAATGACACGTCGGCGCTTCGGGTTCCAGAGCTGGCTGGATTTCGACATCGAGCTTTGGACGCAGCTGCGTCACGAAGCCCGGCGACGCGTGAAACCGGCGCTGCCGGCGCCAATACTTGGGTTCGACAACCATCGCGACTCGCTCCACTTTTCGCAAGAAAACGCACGAGCAGCGGGCGTCGGCCACCTCCTGAAGTTCGCTCAGCGCGACCTGGCCGACTTCACTCCGCCCGAAGGCCCAGTCGGGGTGGTAATTTGCAATCCGCCTTACGGCGAACGCCTGGGCGAAGAAAAGCAATTGCGCGGTCTCTATCAACTTTTGGGAACCGTGATGAAGGAGCGGTGCCCAGGCTGGCGCTTGTGCGTGTTCACCGGCAATGCGCGACTTTCCCGTGAGATCGATCTACCCTTAGAAAAAGAGATCAGACTCTATAACGGCCGGCTGCCGTGCCGGTTCTTGTGTTATGGGGCTAAGTAAGATCGCACACCATGGCAAAGCCCCGACGGGGCGCCGGGATGTAGCCACGGGTGGAGCGGCGCGGCGGCGCAGCCGTCGGCCGCGGAACCCGTGGATCGTAATCGCATTTTTTCTTTCTTGCCCCGGCAGGGGCAATGGAGACATGCCTATTAACGTGTCAAATTGAATCGCCGAGCGAGTTGGTGCCACCGCCGCCCCTCACGGGGCGGAATCGCGCCCCTATTTGCTCCACGGGTTTCGCTGCACTACACCCGTGGCTACATTCCGCGGCCCCATTCGGGGCCAAAGATGAAATCGGGTGGGCTCTGCAAGTCAGAATAGCCCAACATCGCTAAGCATAGGCGCCGGACAGTGATTCGCGTCTCCGACGCTTCGCGTCAACAAAAAAATCTACTGTTTGGGCAGTGATTCGCTTTTGGGCTCCTTATTCTTTTGCTGCAGATGAGCGGAGACCCGGGCCAGGGTGTCTTGCAGGTCTTTGTTCCCAGGCAGCACTTCCGCCGCCCGTTGCAAATCCGCCTTGGCTTCGGGCCAGCGCTCCAGCTTGGCGAAAATTTGCCCGCGGGTATCGAGGTAGCGGATTTGCCCCGGGGTTTGCTCCGGGGATTGAGCTGGCGCCGTGCCGACGAGTTCCAGAGCCAGCGCCAGCCGCTCCGGCTTGGTGTTCGTCAACGTCCAGGCCATGTTATTTAGGATCCTGGGGCTTTCCGGATCGGCCTTTCGGGCCAGGTCGAATCTTCGTTTGGCTTCCTGGGCGTCTTTCTTCATGAAGCTGTCCACGCCCAGGAAAATTTGGAGAATCGCGGGGCTGTTCTTCTTGGCGATGGACTGGTCGATCGCGGCGCGAAGGTCTTTGGCATCGGGCCGATCCAAGGGAGGGATGTCGAGCAAGGAACGCAACACCAGCGGATTGGCGTCGTCGTACTCGACGCTCTTGGCCAAGAGCTCCATGCGGTCTACGAACCGCGAGCGATCGCCAATGAGATAGGTGGACCAGCCAAAATAGAGCCGGCTCAGCGTCGTTCGATAACCCGGCGCCATGCGTGCAGCTGATAGCCCTCTTCCAAAATGGCCACGGCGCCGGGGAAATCACCAAGCAGGGCAGCCGATTTCGCCCATTCGAGCCGAGCCTCGGCGTTTTCGGGGTGATTCTTCGTGGCGTTGCGGTAATATTCGCGCGCCTCGGCGGCATGCTTGCGAGCTTTTTCTTGGTTGCCGCGCAAGGCAAACGCCGCGCAACGTCCAGCCTGAGCGCCGGGCGCCGAGCCGCCGCCTGAGCTCATCTGGTCTTCGGCCCTGTCGAGCTTTCCCATGCCGACGTAGTAACGAATCATCAGCGCATGGGCGGGCGCGGGCATCGCTGGGTCATGGGAGGCCCAAATCAAGCGTTTCTCGATCTCTTTCAGAATTTCGGGAGAAGCATCCTTCCGCGCCAATAATCGGTTCGCCGTCCAGAGCTGCGCAGGCCCATACCCCGGAGCATCGGCAGGCGCCAGTTGATTCATGATTGCCAGGGCTCGCGACCGCTCGCCCTTGTCGGCGAGAATGGTCGCATAGGCAAACAGATAATTGGAATTGCCTTTCGAATCGTGCACCAACCGTTCCGCGCACAACTCTGCTTCCTCGACGTCGTTGTTCCGCACAGCAGCGCTGAATCTCTCCAAGTACTGTCCGATGGCACCGGTTCGGTGGAAATAAGGCATGAGCAAGGCCCAAACCACGCCCCCGCACGCAATAAGGGCGGGCAAACCTCGCAAAACGGCGTACCCGTGCCCAAACCGGAGCCAGGCCCGAAACCCTCGCCAACCGTGCCGTACCGCCCGCCCAGGCAACAACAGGCAGTTCCAAGCCCAGCGCGTCGTCGTGCGCGGCAAGCGGCGGACGACTCTCCCAAGCCGTTTGAGCGGTCTATCGGCAGGTCGCGCAGGTAGAGATACCGGCAGCGCCAGACGCCGGTTTCCGCGGTTTCAGCAATCGCCTTCCGGTCCTGTTCAGAACTTTGCGCCACGCTTACCAAAGCGCCGGTCGCCTGACGCCAGTAGCCTACCAAGGTAAGCCGCGCCTGCGCCGGGAATCGACGCAATGAACCCAAGGCTGTTGGCCGCCGTCGGCGCGAAGCGCCGGAATTGGAGGAGCGATTCTTGGCTTAGATACGAAGGGGAGCGAACGCCAGATTCCTTTTCGCGTTGAGCGCAAGGCATGGCGCATACCGCGGACGAAGCGGGCCAACTCGTGGCGATACGAATCCAGCCTCCACCGGGCCCACCTGCGAAATCGACGCCAAGCTCGTCTCACGGTTTGATCTCCGGAGCTCGCGACAACTCACGCAGGAGAGAATTCCTAGCGCTATCGAAATAGCTGTGAGCCTGATTCATGGCTTTGGCGTCCAAGGTTTTCAGGCCCTGCACAAACAGCTGCATTTGCAGTGTCGGCATGTACCATTCAGGCTCCGCCGAAAACACCTGTTGTTCGCCTATGTCGATATGGAACAGCGAGCAGAGATGGATGTTCAGTCCTCGCGGCGAGAGCAGATGTGCTTGCAGCCAGCACAGACCAGGGTATTTTCCAGGCCGCTTCAAGAGCCGGCCTTCGCTATCGTGACTGCTGTAGAGCAGAAAGGCTCGCCCATCCACTCCTTTGGTCAGAATCTGCTCGACGGTATCTCCAGCCTGTTGACCGGGAAGCCTGGTTTCCAGGATATTGCTGGAGCGGCACTTCCCAACCTCTCAATGCGTAACAATTGGTCAGATTGTGCCAGCCGAAAAATGGATAATCCATTTCCAGTTTGGCAATCCGATCGCTGCCGGGCTCATAGCTAGCCACGATGGAATAACGCCCGAACGGACTCGTACGCTCGCGAACGGTCTTCTCAATTCCAATGTTCTGCCAATCCGCACAAGCCGCCGACAATTGGTCGAATGGAACGGCGCCGGCCCGATCGACGATGTCCGTATCCGATCCATGATCAAAGCGCATGTAGGAACCAACCAGGCCGCTTGCCTAACGCCAGAAATCCGAACGACAGGGCAATGGGAATGCTGAAACAGGGGGCCACGCGCATCGGCACGGGAAGGGGCTGGGCGGGGGAGGGCGCGTGTTTTCTTCGTTTTTGCAGAAGCCGGTTGATGCGCACGCCCAGCCAGGGCAATTGGAACCTGGGCATGGCCTGGGCCGCCACGAGCAAGAGCTGATCCATGCTGCCGACCAGCAAGAGCGCCAGACCGAAAAAGAACAATCCAAGGACCTCATGTCGCCAGCCTGCGCGCTCCAGTCGCGGTCGAACTGGTGCGCAATATAGCCCACCGCGACCACACGCATGACGTTGGCCACCATCATCGCACCGACAGCTGCAAGCAGCAGGAGGATGGACCGGAAGAGCGGCCGCTTCATCCAGCAGACATAAAGAAGCGCGGTGATCAGAATGGTAAAGAGCGAATTTATGCCGCTACAGCCTTCTTCGACCTGAAGCGTTGTGGTGGGGAGTTTGACGCTATGCGCCTCGACGATGTTGGGGACGCCCAGAATGTCCAGCACTTGGCCGCTCTCTTTGGCGGTAAGTGATTGCAGTCCCGACACGGCCAATTGGTCCAGGTTCCATGGCAAAGGAATGATCATGCAAAAAATCAGGGCCGCCGGCAGCAGACGCTTGAGGAGTGCCGTTTTGCCAAAAGCCAAGGCCAGCGCCGTGATCGTGGTGATGAGCGCCAAAGCGCCCGCGCACGGCGAGCTGACGACGAACAGGCCAAACGCGAGCATGAGCCACGAAATAGCTAGGAGCGCATAGCAAGCCAGCGGGCGGGGCTTGCAGGCTCCATCGAGATCCGGAGTTTGCAGACGCGAATCGCCAAAAAAACCGCGACGAGAAGAGCGTAGGGGAAAAACTGGTAATCGGACCATTCGGAGAGGCTTCTCAAATGCAGGAACAATAAGGGACCATGTGCCAAAACCAGCACGAGGCAAGCTACCAACACTCTCGGATCCGAAGTCAGAAATGTAAAGGAGCGCCGCCAGCCGGCAGTAACCTGGAGAGTTGCCCTCAAGCTGCCCCACCTTATACTGCATTGGGATAAACTTGGTTGGTTGCATCCATGCAGATCGGCGTGTGACGCGGCGTGCCATGCTTCATCGCAAAACCCCTTTAGGCGGGAATAACCCGTCTAAAGGGGAACTTCTGGTACCGAGAAAGTCTGTTAGCCGGGTGGCTAAGCTAGGTTTCTGCAAAAATCCTTTGCTCTATATAACCGTCTTTCTCAGGATCCTGCGTGATTCAAACCGAGACGTTCTTAACCTTACGCTTTCTGTAAGCCGCTGCTCCAAAAGCCATCGCAGCCATTGCAGCCAAACTTAGAGAGGCTGGTTCAGGGGTACCGACACCAGGGACAAAGTTGTGAGCAACTACCGATATCGTGTCGGCGTCGATGTTGAAGACTGAAGAACCAGTCGAAGTAAGCAATACAGACAACGTGGTTCCCGGTGTGAGCTGGGCAGCCGAGAATTGTTCTGGCATAGCGAAACTCGCAACTGCAGAGGAACCACCCGAGAGGTTTGCCGGAAGAGTAATCGTGAAAATGGGCCCTAAAGCAGTGGCGCATCCATGTACTGGGCGGTAAAAGTCGATGCTGATGTGCTGGCGGAAGACAGCATGATCGAAGCGTTTACATCATAGAAGGAAACGCCATTCAGAGAAGCCGTCGGAACGGTGGTCCCGATAGCAGATATAGTGCCGTCAAACGTGAGATTCTGTGGTTTGGGAGTCAGATTCTGATTGGCGGCAGTGGACGTCGATGCCGAGTTAGCGCCACCCGATGTGCTATAGGCTGTGGCACTAATCGTGCTCCCTGCTCCGATAGTTATTCCAGCACCCGATGTGTCGGTCACCTGGATTCCAATGTTATGCGTGCTACCCGCAATAACGTTGAGAATCGATGGCAGTGCAACCAGCGATGAACCGTTATTCCCCGGCAAAGATAAGGAGTAGGTGCTCCCGCTAGCGACTCCATCAACCGTGTAGGTGACGGAAACGGTTTGGCCAGCAGCCGCAGAATTGTTGATCATCAGGGCATGTTCACGCGTATCTGCCCTTGAGAGGCAGGCACACCCACACTTGCGACGGAAACGGGAATGATGGATCCGGTCGTTGGTGGGCTTGTAGTAGCTGCAAGATTCGCCGAGCCGGGGGCAGAAACAGTGGCCGTACCCCCATTGATAGTATAGCCGGTTACCGCCAGGCTAGAAGAATTGATCGTAACCGTATTGCCAACACCGCCCGTCGTATCGATCACTCGCAGCCCGACGGCGGAAGTGCCGGGCTGGGCTGTCGGTACTGTTGAGGTATAGAAACGGCCTGCGAACATGCCGCCAGCGACAAGCTGAAGGTCTGGCCGACGCCCGTTCCGCCAACCGTGTACTGAGCGGTAACCGTTTGAGCAGAGGCGCATGGTATTCGATAAGTAGACAACGGAATTCAGATCGTAAATGCCGCTCGAGCCGTTGACGGCAGCAGTCGTAATGTTGACCGGCGTCGTCCCACTAGTGGTTATCGGCGTAGTCGATGTTGAATTCGATCCATTTGCCGAAGCAACCAAGTCGCTGCGAGCCGTTCCATTGCCGACAAAAAGAACGGCCAAGCCTGCCAGGAGCATCGCGCACGAAACCCTGTTGCAAACCTTGGACATGGGGAAAGACGACATGCTGGAATTCCTCGTGGTCTCTCTCGAATCCGATCACCCAAACTTCGTGGGATTGGAGCAGCCGGCAGAGGGCTTGTCAAGCTGAAAGAATTATTTTCTGAATTCAGTTCTTCACGCAGGTCATTGCCCGCACGATTATCGGGGATTATGCTGGTGAAATCCCACCTAATGGCCAGGCGCGGCGCCGGCGTGGCTCATTTCAGCTGTTCGAGGAGTCCGTTGTGCTCAAGAAAGCTCTCAGTTATCGGGCCCTGTGCATCGCATTTGCCAGCTGGCAATCGCCATCCAGCCGGGCCGACGTAAAACTCAGTCCCCTATTCAGCGAAGGCATGGTTTTACAGCAAGGCATGCGCGTGCCGATTTGGGGAACCGCCGCCAGCGGCGAAAAGGTCACCGTCCGGTTCCGAGGCCAAGAAGTTTCGGCGCTGCCGGAAAAAGGCAAATGGATGGTTCACTTGGAAAAGCTCGAGCCGGGCGGCCCGTTCGAGATGACCGTTGAAGGCAAAAACAAATTCGCCTTCAAGAACGTGCTCGTCGGCGACGTGTGGATCTGCAGCGGTCAATCGAACATGGAAATGAACGTGCGGAGCAGCGCCGATTTGAAAAAAATATCGCTCAGTCGAAAAACCCCCGCATCAGGCTTTTCACGGTAGACAAGAATCCGTCCGTCGTTCCGCAAGAGCGGCTAGGCGGGCACTGGTCCGAATGCAACCCCTTTACAGTTGGCGGTTTCTCAGCTGTCGCTTATTTCTTTGGACGCGACCTGGAGCGTTCCGAACACATCCCCATCGGCTTGATCCATACCTCTTGGGGCGGAACGCCGGCGGAATCGTGGACGAGCCGCCAAGCCCTGCTGGCAGAGCCTTCCCTCAAATACATGGTGGAAAACACCGACCGATCCGTAGCGGCTTATCCGGAGCAGATCGAAAAGCACATTCAAGAACTGCAGAGATACCGGGGCAAAGTTGCCGACGCCTTGGCTAAACATCACGACGTACCCGCCCCCCCAGGGCTCAACAATGCCGGGAAAAATGCCTGGGGCCGCAGCTAGCCTCTATAACGGCATGATTCACCCCCTTTTGCCTTATGCCATCGCCGGGGCCATCTGGTACCAGGGCGAATCCAACGCCGGGCGCGCATTTGAGTATCGAACCCTGCTGGCCACCATGATCGCGGACTGGCGCAAAGCTTGGGGCCAAGGCGATTTCCCTTTCCTGATCGTACCACTGGCCCCCTTTCAACGGATCAAACCGGAACCCGGCGAAAGCGACTGGGCCGAGCTGCGCGAAGCACAGTTGCTCATGACCAAAAAGTTACCTAACGTCGGGATTGCGGTCATTACCGACGTCGGTAACGAAACCGACATCCACCCGGTTTGGAAGGAGCCGGTGGGGGCGCGCTTGGCACTGGCTGCCCGCGCTTCACGCATGGTGAAAAGATCGTTTATTCAGGGCCGGTTTATCGCGAAATGAAAATCGATGGCGATCGAGCCATTTTGTCGTTCGATCATGTGGGCGGCGGACTGATCGCCAAAGATGGACCGCTGGTTGGATTCACCATTGCAGGCGAAGATCACAAGTTTGTCAAAGCCGAGGCGGAAATCCATGGCGACCAGGTGATCGTGCACAGTTCGCAGGTGAAGTCTCCCGTCGCCGTGCGCTATGGCTGGGCGGCATTCCCTGTCGTCAACCTGACCAACAAGGAAGGCTTGCCGGCGACCCCCTTCAGAACGGATGACTTCCGGCTGACGACGCAGAGGTAGGGTGGGCGGCAGAAACGAGCAGCGGGCTCATGCCTGCCGTGCAAGCCCAGTAAGTGAGTTGTGCGCGGTCTCCTGACCTCGCACCGCGGCAGGTAAGTTCTGCGCGGTTCCTGACCTCGCACCGCGGGACCTTCGCGAGGGGGGAGTGGTTTCCGCCCCATCCGAATCCCGTGCGTGGTCTCCTGACCACCTGTGCGGCGATTGCGACATGGGGGGCGTGCAGAAGGCCAGAAGTCACCGTGTGGTGGTCAGGAGACCACGTACAAGTCAAAGGTGGGGTGCTTCACTGCATGTGCGTGAAGTCACCGTGGTAGGCGGTCATGAGACCCGCCCACAACGGCGGCTGGTAGGCGGTCATGAGACCCGCCCACAACGGCGGCTGGTAGGCGGTCATGAGACCCGCCTAACAGCGGCGGCTCATCCCTCCCCTACTCGTTCCCACGGTCCTGCGTGGGATCGCACGTGCCGACGCTCTGCGTCGCAACGGTCGAAATAACCTGGCGGGGCGAAATCCGGCGGGCATTAAGCCCGCCGCTAGTTCTGCCCTGTTCCCTCATCACGGCCGTTCCGAAAGAATCGGCGCTGGGACTCTTGCCGGCGTGCCGCGGCCGTTGTCTTTCTCGATGAAAGGCTCGCCCTTTTCCATCCAGGCCGGACTCACGGCCCCCTTCAAATAGTGATCGAAGAACTGCTGCATGCGCACCGTATAGTCTTTCTGGTTGACGCGCCGGCGCAGCCCATGCGGTTCGCCATTGTAGTTGAATAGATACACTTCCTTCCCCAGGCGCCGCAGAGCCAAGTAATATTCGATGCCCTGATACCAGGGAACCGCGTCGTCCTGATCGTTGTGCAAGATCATGAGCGGCGTTTGCACGCGATCCGCCATGAACACGGGTGAATTCTCGATGAAGCGCATCGGGTATTGCCAAAGCGTGCCGCCGATGCGGCTCTGCGTATGCTCGTATTGGAACTGTCGCGGCAACCCTGTCCCCCAACGAATGCCGCTGTAGGCACTGGTCATGTTGGCGACGGAGCCGCCCGCCTCCACGGCGCGGAAGCGATTGGTTTGGGTAATCATGTAGGCGATCTGATAACCGCCCCAGCTATGGCCCTGGATGCCGATGGCTTTTTCGTCGACGATTCCCCGGTCGACGACCGCTTGAATGGCAGGCAGCACGCACTTGATCGCACTTTGGCCCGGATAGCCGACCGTGTAAACGATGTCCGGCTCCAAAACCAAATAGCCGTTGCTGGCATAGTAGGCGACGTTGATGCTCGTGCCGGGGCCAGGCGCGACGAAATGGTGGACATTCTGCGAGAGCCGTTCGTAGATGTACACCATCATGGGGTACTTCTTTTTCGGATCGAAATTCTCGGGCTTCACGAGCGTCCCACTCAGCTTGACGCCGTCAGCGTTCTTGTAGGAAATCAGTTCCGCCTTACCCCAGTTGAATTTGTCGCGCTGGGCGCCGACGTTGCTCACCTTCTTGAGATCCTTGAATTCCGAATTAGTGACCCTGAGGTCCGGGTAATCGAAAAAGGTCATGGCGGTCAAAACCAGCACGTCCGCGTTCTTGGCCTTCATGGGCACGGTGTAGTCACAAGCGCCCATAATCAACTTTTCAGGAGCGCGGCCGTCGGCGAACGCGCGGTAGAAGCCCGTCGACCGTGTCGCTTCAGCCTCCGCGCAAAAGAATCGGTTTGGCGGGATCAAAGGCTTTTTCCTGCGGATCCAGCGCACGATGCGAAACTGCATATGGAGTTTTCGGCCCAACCCCCCCGTCAAACAACGAGCCCCGCTGCCGTCGGCAGCGACCAGCCAGATATCGTAGCGATCGAACAGCACAATTTGCTTGTCGTCTGCAGTCCAAAGTCCCGCGCCGTAAGGGCCCGGCACGCTGGGCGTATCCGTATCCTCATTGTGAAAGGCGACGCCCAGGTTGTGCGTCAAATCGGTTGCTTTGCCGTCGGGAAGGTGCAGAGCTCTGCCAGTGAAGGCCATCGAAATAAAGGGCAAATTTGCAGCCCGGAGAAAAAGTCAGCCCACCCTGGTGCTTTTTCAACAACAGCTTTTGCGATCCGTCCCAGGTGTTGACGAGATAATCATCGACGTAGTTGGTGTCGTACCCCACCAGGATTCGATACGGCCGGTCGTCCGTTCCCAGCGCCCATTCGCCGTCGCCAACCGGGTTGACCTCCCGCAGGTTTTCGTCGGCGAGCTGCACGAGTTTCCGATCTTTCAAGTGCAGGACGGCTCGAAACGTGCGATTGCGCTCTTGGCCGACGCGCAGCTTCTGCATCGGCTGAATGAAGTCATCCTTCCAGTGCCACAGGTCGAGCGTGACTCGTTCTTCGGCGGGTGCTGCGGGCGTAGGGGCTTCCGCGGCAACGGACGGTCGCGGCCGCTCCGGAGCCGGCGGGGCAGGGTGGGCCAGACCGAAGAATATCCTGGAGCCATCCTGTGAAAAAATAAGGGCGCCTCGATCGCTGAGCACCAAGCCGGGCTTGCAGTTGGGCAAGTCGGCAGCCGATCATTTCGACCGCACTGTCGACAAGCGGCGCTTGCAGCAACCCCATCACGTTGGTCAAGCCGCCAAGTGCAACGGAAGTTACGGGGAGAGCCACCTGGATTTGCGCCAGCCGCGCTATCTCGTCGCTCGGTTTGCGGCTCCAATAATAGAGCTTCCAGGTTGGCTGTTTGGCCCCGGCGGTATCGCGGTCGCTGAGGAAGACAAGCTGATGCTGCTTTTCATCCCAGGTCATTTTGGCGAATTTGCCCTTGCCGCGGAGCAGCGGCAGAGGCGGCGCACTGGCGCCGGGCGGCAAGGCGAAAAGGCCATTGGCGCTAGCGATCTTCGAAATCGTGGAATAGATCAGCAGCTTGCCGTCCTTGGCGAAAGTGTAATCGTTCACATCGTTGAGGATGCGCTGCCGGCCGTCGGCAAGATTGCGCAGGACGAGCTCGCTGCCAACTTCTGGGCGGGGTTGATTGGCCTGGGCTGCAGCCCCGCCGGCGCCGCCGCGTCCACCCCCACGCCTGCCCTGGCCGCGGGCGCCTGCCCCAGCGGCTTGAACCGGCGCGGGTGTGCGCTGACCCGTGCCCGGCGCGGTTCTTGGGTTCCATGCTATAGGCAATCCAGCTCGAGCCATCTTCTGGAACCTGGAAGCTGCGCACGCGCGTGCGTCACGGTAACCTTCCCAGTCGCGAGGTCCATGACGGCCATGCCGGCACGCGGCATCTCGTCGGCCTTTTTCTTGGCAGCCCTGGCCGCGTCCGTTTCGGATTTGGTCGGTGCGCTGATTGAAGACGAGAAAACGCCCGTCGGCCGTGAAAAACGGCCGACCGCCACGCGCAGGCTGCCGCCGGCGCCGCAGGAGCGCCGCCTCCCGCAGCCCCCGTCCCGCCACGGCCGCCGCGAGCGTGTCGCCATTCTTTGTTGGTGACCAGGTTGCGCACGACGATTTCGCCATCCCCCTCTTCCGGCATGACGAAATAGGCGAGGAAACGGCCGTCGCGCAAAATGGTTTGGCTGGAAATGCTCCGCCAGGCATCGTAATCGGCATGCGTAAGCGGCCTTTTGACGGAATCGGCCGCCATGACGCCAACGCTGCCGACCAACAACGCAAGCAAGCTCAAGCCGCAAAGAGGCCGCAGCCAGCGACGGGCTGTAGTTCGCGAACAGAAAATCAACATGATGCAAACTCCAGGTGTGCCAGGAAGGAGGCATTCAGCTTAATGCACCCCTTCGTACCCTGACAAACAAAAACGGGCGCCAAGAATGGCGCCCGCGTTCGCAAATGCCGGCAGATTCGATCTACTCGCAGGATCAGGCTAGCGAGCCTCCCACGTCAGCGAGCCTCCCACGTCAGCGAGCCTCCCACGTCAGCGAGCCTCCCACGTCAGCGAGCCTCCCACGTCAGCGAGCCTCCCACGTTAGTGGGGGGAGTTTGCGGCAACCTCCCCCCACTAACGTGGGAGGCTCGCTAGATCACCTTACTCCGCCGCGGTAACCTGCACCACAAAAACGGATGTCGAGCCGCCGGTCGGCGTCATGCCCATGATGACAAAGTGGCCAAAGGGCGCCTGGATTTCGGTTTCGATGTGCGAAAAGGCTAGCAAGTCCTCTTTCCGGCCTTCTTCGGTATCTATGCGGAGGTCGATGTTCAGAACGGGATTCTTGCCCACCAACTTGCAGTTCCCGCCCAATTTCAGGAATGCGGGGGCGCACGCCGTAATCAGCTCTCCCGGAACTCTTGAACGTACCGCCGCTGTTATTCACCAGGCAATTGGCGAGGAGCCGCGGGTGGTTGATCCCAAGCTTGGAGAGGGCTGGACCGATGCTCAGAACGTCGCCGGACAAGGGGCCTCCAACCTCTTTGTTACTAGAATCCACAAGCCACAAAACTCGAATTTGCATGGCAGGGGCCGGCGAAAGATGAGCTACAGGCTTCGATGACTTGGCCATTGCTTCGAGATTCTGAAGCTTTCCACAGAGTCCTTCTACCAAAAAGCGCGTCTTCTCATCGCCGTAAACGATTAAGGCGTTTCCGCGTGCGTCCAGGACATATTTGGCCTTGGCATTCTTGTCGATAATCACGGCTAGAGCTTCTCGAAGAAATCGGTCATCTTCGGGAAGTCCTTTGAGCGGAAAGACCATCAGTTTCTGCTCGTCTGCTCGGTCATTTGGCGTCTGAACATCGAGTTTCTCCACCAGCGCCGCAACTTCCTTCATCAGCGCAGGCGGCGCCGCCACGAGCAGGCTATTCGTTCTCTCATCAGCGACTATGCGCAAGTTGGCAACCGACTCGTTCCCGTTCATGGAACCCTGTTTGTAAACGCTAGAAATCAACGCCGCCACCTCGCTCGCCTTCTGGAATCTTCGGGCCAAAATCTGAAACCCTGGTTTTTCCAAAACTCGTGCGGCTCCCTCCTTATTTTCCTTCGAGATTTGCCTAGAAGCAGAGCCTTTTCCATTCTGTTCTTGGGACAGATTCGGAGAATCCTTGCGCGATTGCTGGGCAATGCTCGATTGGCACGCCAGTACAAATGCCAGCCCCATGACAAGGGCAACTAGCCGCCCGATTCCACCAAAAATCCTTCTGTCAGTAATCACTTGCTATTCCTTTCGATTTGCTGAGTGTTGAAATCGCCGGCGCTCGCCACGGGCGCCAACCGCTGGTTAGGGAATACCCACACGAACGTGACATCCGGCGAATCGGTCTGCTCCGGAACGATCAAGAACTTCGATTCATCGGTGAACGAAATCCGAACCTCCGGCGCCGAAATCGCTTTTTCTTGGACAACCTGCTCGGGAGGTTGCGATACCGCATTCGTCGGCGGGCGCAGCCAAAAACCTTGCTGGAACAGAGCCCAGATGATTGCAGCCGCTGCCGATGCCGCCAGGGAGTAGGCCAGATAACGCCGGCGGCGAGACTTCTGCAATCGATGTCGCGTTCTCTGAACCAGTCCGGCAGGCACCGGAACCAATACTCGAGATGCTTCCTGAAGCAGCGCGTCCAAACGTTTTTGCTGCTGGACGATCGCGTTGCACGCAGTGCAGTCCGTCAAGTGAACTGCAAACGACTGTTCCTTCTCAGTGGACAGATCGCGAGCCAAAAAATCGTCGAGAAGGTCGCAAGGTGAGGAAAACATTCGCTTCACTCGCTGGATTTTGCGTTCGGGACCTTTTCATGCATGAATTCGCATCCTTTTCCGCGCTAGCGACAGACTAGCCTTGATGGCTTCCCGCGAAGCGTCGAGGATCGTGGCGATTTCGGCCACTTTCATTCCCTCGCAGGCACTCAAGTAAAGGACCTCGCGTTGGCGCGATGGCAGGCTTTCCAGAGCTTTCAGGGCCAGCTGAATTTCCTCGCGCTCCGCCAGTAGCTCGTCAGCTGACGCAAAACCTTGTTGAGGGATCTCCACCAAAGGGCCTGCTCGAGCCACCGGCGAACGCTTGCGGCGCAAAAGATCGCGCCAAAGGTTGGCTGTGATCCGAAAAAGCCAGGCTCGAGTGGCCTGTCCATCACGCAACTTGTCGCGTTGACGCCAGGCCCGCAGAATCGTCTCCTGCGCGAGGTCTTCGGCCAAATGGGAATCGCCGGTCAATCGCATGGCGAACCGATAGAGTCGCGGCGTCCATTCGTGCAGGAACTTATCCACGGCTCACGGCGCATTGCGCCGCCCTGGTTTTGGAGCACCCGGCATACTAGACGAACGAAGAGCAGAACGGTCAAATGCAAGAAAAGTTTGGCCGGTGATTTTGAGTCAGCAGAATGGATTCGAAGGACTTGGAAGCTGGTATTCGCGCAGTGGTCGATTCGGAAAAGCGGACGGGTAAAACAAAAAAAACCTTCCCCCTGCACCCAGAAGAGAGCAGGAAGAAGGTATACGATGACATTCCCAAGACTCAGTTCGAGTTGTTGAACACTTCGCCGCCCTGCTTCGAGATGAGGGCGCCAAGGACGCTGGGGGCTGTCGAATTCTGCATAAAGGAAACAGATCCGTCGCAACGAACGGCGTTCACGCCGCCCGTGTGGAACGAATAGAAGGAGTTGTTGTTGCTGGCGCCAATGGCATTGCAGCCGCCGGTATTGACGAGGCCCGTGGAGTTCCAAGCCTGTGCATCAATGTAAATGTTGTAATCGGCCCACGCAGCGTTCAGCGTCCAGCCAGCCGCTCCTGGACTATTGGGCTGGACGGGAGTAGAAAACGCGTAAACTTGCTGCCTACCTGCATCTTCGCTGAAGAGCAGTGTGTTCGAGGTGCCGTCGGTAATGTCGGTTATGCGAACCTGGCCGGCGGTAATCGCGCCGCCGAGCGCCAGCACACCCTTGCCGGTCGCGCTGACCACGCCCAACGCGCCGACGTTGCCGGCGGGACTCAGCGGAGCACAGGCAGTTTGGAACGCACCACTAATACCGCGAACTGCGGCATAGTCGGAAGGCCCAGGACACAAGGCCCCTTATTGGAGCCCACGGCTTGAGCGAAGTAAGGTGAGTAATCGACCGTGCGAGAAGGTGACGACGGGCAGATAAAAGTCTTGACAGTCGTGCCGCCGCCCAAGCCAACAGGTACAAGTCCCCAAGGAGTAACCAGGTTGTTCTGGTCGACGACCGAATAGGCCAGATTGACGGTTCCTTGAATGATGTTGCCTTGTTCGATATAGGGCAACAGATAAGTAAGCGGATTATGGCCTTGGGTTTGAGGTCCGTAAGCATTGGCGGGGTCGGGGTTGACGCCGTTTGGCCAATCCGCTGCCCACGGCGGCCAATAGCCTTGGGCATCGTGCAGATTGTGAAATGCCAAGCCGATCTGTTTCAGGTTGTTCGAACAACTCATGCGGGCGGCGGCTTCACGAACTTTTTGGACGGCCGGCAAAAGTAGGCCTACCAAAACCGCAATAATCGCGATGACGACCAGCAACTCAATCAGGGTGAAACCCTTTGGGTTTCGTTTCACACCAACGAACATGAGAACTCCTCTAAACTAGGTTAGATAAATACGCAACTCTCAATCGAAATTGACCTCGACTCTGGTTCCGCCGAATCACTGTAACTTGAAGTCTGCTAGCTGATTTGGTCCTTTCTTTATGGTAATGTTCGTAAAAGAGGGGTGCTTGCTATCCGAATATTTGCCTTTCAACATGTCCGCCTTCGGCACTTGGGGATCCATCGTCATCATTTTTTGGGTTGGTTTTTGCTTGGTCTCCTTCATCCAGATGAAGGTAGCGTAATACTCACCCACCGGCGCTCCTTCTTCCGGTCCTGTCTCGATATCGAACGTGCCGTCATCGTTGGTGAGACCGGTCGAAGGTTGGATCCTCGGGTTGTCCCCACCCATGGGATGGAGCGTTACCAAGACGCCGCGGGCCGGAGAATCTTTATAAAGCACTTTTCCCTTCACGGGATTCAATCCGGAAGAGCCGCCAGAACAGGACGCCAGGGACAATATGGCAAAGCAAGTGAAGAAATGAGCGAATACACGTAAGACGACGCTCGACACTCGCATAGCTGACGCCTGCCTTTCTATTCCAAGAAGATGCAATTTTGTGGAGAGGAGGCAAATGCCCGGAGAGAACACGCCAAGCACGAAGTCCGGCCACACTACCGGCACTAGCGTTCGCTGGTTCAAGCGCAGGCCCTTAACCAAAAAAACTCTTGGCGATAGGCTCCCTGGCGTTTGGCAGAACGAGGCGTGTATCCGACGACTGCCTGAAACGAAGGCAATCCGATAAATCGACCCGGGGGAGCTCGATTCCACGTAGATTACCTCACGCAATCTTCACTGTCGACAGAAAAAACCTCGACTTTCTGTTTTGTACCGGGAAATCTGAATTCATCTAGATAAAGCTCTAAAGCCAATAAATAGAACGTTGCGGGATACCATTAAGTTTGCAATTACTTTCCGCCCTCGAAACGAGGGACGCCATGCCCCGACGAAAACGCAACTCGAGACCTTCGATTTCCAGCGCCAGCGAGCGCGCCGCCGCCATTGCCACGCCGCCGGCTGACGGCCTTGCTTGCCTTATTGCTTTCGGCACTCGCGCTGGCTGTTTATTGGCACGTGCGACACGGCGAAAAATCCTCGGAATCGGCGCCCGCTCTTCCCCCGGCCATTGACCCGCACCTTGCCACGGACTCGCCTTACCTGAACGTGCGGCCCGACATGCCGCCTTCGTAGGCGACGATGCCTGCGCCGCATGTCATCGAGCCATCGCCGCCAGTTTCCACAAGCATCCGATGGGGCGCTCCCTTGCTCCCGTCGCATCTCCCAGGGTTCGGAGCACTATGGGGCAGAATCTCACAACCCCTTCGAAGCTTCGGGTTTGGTCTATCGCGTCGACAAGCGCAACGATCGCATCATCCACAAGGAATCTACCCCTGACGCTAGCATCGAAGCCGAGGCCGACATTGCCTTCACCGTTGGCTCGGGACGTCGTGGCCGCTCCTATTTGTTCCAACGCCAGGGTTTCCTGTTCCAGTCGCCGATCAGCTGGTACCCTCTCAAGAGGATTTGGGACCTCTCGCCTGGCTACGAGAAGTCCAATTATCACTTCACGCGGCCGATCGTCGCCGAATGCTTGTTCTGCCACACCAATCAGGTCGAGCCCGACCGGCACGCCGCCAACCTGTTTCACGAACCGATTTTTCGCGGCTTTGCCGTCGGCTGCGAGCGCTGTCACGGCCCCGGGGAATTGCATGTGAAACGACGTCGCTCGGGCGATGGGGATGGGACAACCGATTTGACCATCGTCAACCCGCGCATCTCGAGCATTCGCTTCGTGAAGCCGTTTGCCAGCAGTGCCATTTGCAAGGCGAAGCACGCATCCTCGCTCGCGGCCGCGCTTCATTCGAGTACCGGCCCGGGTTGCCGCTCAACAAGTTTCTGGCCGACTTCGTGAAGCCGCCTGAAACACGAGGAGGACAATAAGTTTGTCGGCACCGTGGAGCAGATGTACGCGAGCCGCTGTTTCCTGATGAGCGAGGGCGAGGTCAAGCTCGGCTGCATTTCTTGCCACGATCCACACGCTCTGCCGGCTCCTGAGGACCGAGCCCTTTTCTATCGAGAGCGCTGCTTGAAATGTCATGCGGAACATGGTTGCAGTCTGCCCAAAACGGCCCGGCTCGCAAAAAGTCCGGATGACAGTTGCATCGCTTGTCACATGCCGACACGAGGCAGCACGGTGCCTCACACGGTCATCACCGATCACACCATTCCGCGGCACGGCGATTCGCATAAAGGATCGGCAAATGCCAGCGCATGGCCCCAGTCCGGCCAACTGCCGCTCTTGCCTTTCCCGCCTTCTTTGGCGGAGGTGGCGGACCCGGAACAAACCCGAAACTTGGGTTTAGCGCTCGTTGAGGTGGCGCAAAAACAGGATCACGGAACAACCATCGGACCTTCACTCGCGCGGTTTGCGCTGCCGTTATTGGAGGGAGCAACCGCCGGCGATCCGAGCGACATCGGTGCCTGGGAAGCGCTCGTTTCGGCTATGGTCATTCTCGATCGCCCGGCGCAGGGTCTGTCGGCGTGCCTGAAGGGGCTGGAGTTGGATCCGCGACGTGAAACGTTGCTCTACTTGGCAGCCTCGCTGGCCATTCGGCTCGGAAAAACGAGTGAGGCACGCAGGTTTTGCGAGCGTGGGATCAAGGTCAATCCGTGGCAGGCGCTCTTTGGCAGCTTCTGGCCGAGAGTTATGCCAAAGAAGAAAACTGGGCTCAGGCCTTGGATGCCACCCGAGAGACGTTGAAACTCGACCCCTTCAACCTGGTCTCGCGTGAACTCTTGATCCGCTGCCTGATCCAGCGTGGCGACAAAATCGGCGCCAGGACCGAGCTGAAGGGATACCTTACTTTGCTGCCGCCCCAAGAGCGAGATGCAACCCGGAGCATGCTCGAACCGCTGTTGCGATGAGCTTACCGGTTCAACGTCTGGATCAGGACCTTCGCCTGGTCCGCGGACGAGGTCGTGGGAAAGCTCTCGACGATGCCATGCAGCCGCTCACCGGCTCGTTGGCGCAACGTAGCAGCCCGCTGGCGATCGCCTTGGAATTCTGCCCGATCGGCATCCGTGGCAAGGTCTTTCGCCATCTTGAATCGTCGGGCTGCGACATCGTCGTCGCTTTCGGTTTCCGAACTATACCGCTGGGGCAGGGGCGCGTCGATATCCGAATACTCGGCTGAGAAGCTACGCCGTTGGCGGCGACGTGGTGTTGCTTCCCCAACTAGATTCTGTTGTTGAGGCTGATTTACGAGCAAGGCATTCTGTTGCTGTTGCACCGCCATCAATTGCCTGTTCTGCTGGAGCTGCTGCAACGCGGCAAGCATGGCAATCTGCTGCTGCTGTTGCATGACCGCCGTCAAACCGTTTTGCTGCTGCTGTTGCAACGCGGTGCTGAAGGCATTTTGCTGTTGTTGGTTCGTGGCTGATTGCAGCAGGCTTTGCTGCATCCGCGTCTGCAGACGGCCCTGCTGCATGGAGCTGCTCATCGAGCGGCCCCCTTGGCACTGGGCCCCAAGTTGCCGCTCAGTCGTGAACAATACTGCGAGGCCAATCATTAGAATGGCCCATGATCGTGTGCTAAAACGCATGATAGATTTTCCCTGATCGACTCGGCACCCAAACACTTAACGGCGTCGGTTCGAGATCGTTTGCGCCCGGACAAATATTTTTTTCGATTTTGAAGCGAGCCTCGCATGAGAGTCCAGCGAGCCTCGCATGAGAGTCCAGCGAGCCTCCCACGAGAGTCCAGCGAGCCTCCCACGTTAGTGGGGGGAGGATTCGGTAACCTCCCCCCACTAACGTGGGAGGCTCGCCGAAGACAAATTCGCTCGTTGAGGACCCGCGCAAAAACAAAGGGGCCAGTCAGGCCGAGGATGGGAACCCGAAACGTTAGCGAGGGCCGGGCAAAATGCCTCGCTTTCGCTTCGGCGGCCATCTCTCTTCTCTTGATTGTTTTCGCAAAATGCGAAATAATACAAAAACGGCAGGAATTATGAGTTCCGTATCCGCACGGAGGGCTGATGCACGTCATCTCGCGCAAGAAACTAAAGGAATTCTGGCTGCAGCATGCCGACAGTGAGCCCCAGTTAGCAGCATGGTTCAAAGTCGCCAGACTAGCCGATTGGGCCCAGTGGGCCGATGTAGTGCGAGCCTACCCGAAGGCCAGTTATTACCAATGCTGCCTCGTTTTCAACATCCTTGGCGGCAACTTCCGTTTGGTCGTTCGACGATCGCTGAATTGGAAAACTCTGTTCGTGGTTGCCGTCATGACCCATGCGGATTACGACCGCGACGTTTGGAAGAAGTTCTGCGAATGCCGGTAACAATGACTTCCAGGAGCAGAATGAACCTCAAAACCGATACTCGCACACGGCGGGCAGGAAACTCAAAGAATGTCGCGGCTTCTCAATCGGAACGCAAGGGCGTATTCGTCAAACGTACAGGGACGCGGGCAAATGCTCGCTACTTGAAGTTGGCGACCAAATTTCCCATCCGCCCCCTTTGCTCGGATGTCGAACTCGACCAAGCCATCGACGTCATCGACCGCCTGCTGAGCCGAAAGCAGCCGCTGGATGAACAAGAGCAGGGCTACCTTGAAAGCCTGAGCCATGAAATCGAGCGTTACGAAGCCGCCAATGTAGCCATTCCGAATGTGTCGGGCATTGCCATGCTTCGACACTTGATTGAGGCCCGGGAAGTTACCCTTTCAGAATTGGCCGCGACAACGGACCTTGCGGTTTCGACGATTTCATCGGTCTTGAATGGCAAACGCCACCTGAATCGGCGCCATATCGAGAAACTGGCGCCTTATTTTGGCGTCTCGCCAGGCGTATTCTTCGAATAAGCCGAATGGGCAAACCCGTGAGGGGCACCCGTTAGCCCGATTCGCGAGCGAAAGGACCAAGCTGCCCGCCGGCTGCACTGCCGACCAGGGGAGCCAGCAAGCAAGGTCCTCTCGCTCGCGCATCGGACCGACGACTTATTCTTGGTTATCAAGGAATCCGCCGCCCCGGCGGCGGCCCCGACGTCGCGGCGGAGAGTCGTCACCTCCCGAATCTCCTGTCCCCCTCGTTCCGCCCGGCAGATTGATCTTGGTCGCGATAGCCTTGAGTTCTTCGCGCGTGAGAGCGCCGTCCTTATTCGTGTCGCCCATCTCGATCAGGTAGTGCAGCCGGTCGGGTAACTCCTCTTTGGTCACCTTGCCGTCCTTGTTCTTGTCGAAGCTCATAACATGGTCGATCAGCGTGTCGAGCGAGACGCCACGCGCCCCTCGGCCTCCACGGGCTCCGCCGCCGCGAAGCGGAGGCGGGGGCCGACGGTCCACCTCTTGGTGGAATTGTGCGTACTGTTTTTCGGTCAAAATTTCCTTCATCTGCTTGAGCAATGAGGCTTTGGCCTCGTCGCGGGCTTTGCGGCATTTTCTCCTCATGCCCTTCGAGAATCTCGTCAACTTTCGCTTGTTCTTTGTCCGAAAGATTCAGATCATCTACGATCCGTTCGAGCACTTCAGGCCTCAGCGGACCAGGCCCCTGTCCGGGTGGTCCGCCCGGCCGCCGCCGCGGCCCGCGCGGAGGCTGAGCTGTCGCCCAGCCGGCCGCGGAGGATGCCAGAAAAACGCGTCAGACCAAATAACATCAGCATTTTCATTTGTGTCCCTCTAGAGTTTTGATTTGTGCAAACGGTGATTCAGCGATCCTTGAACGGATCGGCGAACCGTTTATCAGTGAGAAACTGGGGATCGCTCAGGGTCTTCAAGAACGCCACCAGGCTGGCTTTCTCTTCGGCGGTAAAGCGGGGCCGGCCGCGCAGGTCCACGCAATCGGTTGTCGAGATTCGGGTGATTCTTGACCCCGGTGCTGTAGTGATCGATCACTTCTTCCAATCGTCTTGAACCGGCCATCGTGCATGTAAGGCCCCGTGTATTCGATGTTCCGGAGCGACGGCGACTTGAAGCGACCGGCATCGAATCGATTGAAAGTAACGTCGCCAACCCCGAGGTCCTTGGCCTTTTCGGCCGTGTCGAGGCCGTTATTGCGCGGCTGGAGTCATGGAGAAGACCGCAGCTTGGCCGGGCGGCAAATGGCACACCGCACAGTTTCTGGCAAAAATGTTTTTTCCGCGATTCTCACGCCGGCTGAAATTCGGGAAGTCGTCACGAAGGGAACCAACCTGTGCGATGCCTTTGTCGAACTTGGAACGATAGGAAACCATCGAGCGCACGAATTGGGCTAAAGCCTTGGCGGTGCGCTCCTTGGTCACTTCGGAGTCGCCGAAAGCGCGCTCGAATAGTTTTGCGTACTTTTGGTCATCGCTCAGTTTCTCCAACAGCGTTGGCAGATCTTGCCCCATTTCCACCTTGTTTTGGATCGGCATGAGAACTTGTTCTTCCAGCGAATGGGCTCGTTCGTCCCAGAAGAATCGGCCACTGGGTTCGAAGCGGAGATTGACCAAAGGCATCGCATTGCGATCGCCTTCTTTGCCATCGTGCCCTTTGCTGAACCGGCGCGTGTCCGAAAACGCATGTTTCTGTTGGTGGCAGCTGGCACAGGCCAAGGTGTTGTTGACGCTGAGCCTGGTGTCGTAGAAGAGAACACGTCCCAAAGTCGCCCCGGCATCGGTGATCGGGTTATCCGAAGGCGTATTGTCGAAGCGGCGGACAGCCCGGTTTTTGAAGTGAGCAGGCAGGCTCACGTTGGCGTAATTGTCGAGCTTTTCCGGCAGGTGGAGGACGCGGGACTTGGGCGCCTTGGCTTCCTCTTCACCAGCCCGAACGTTGGCGGGTGGAATGGCTCGCACCAGCACCAGGCATGCGGCGACAGCTCCTGTCAGCGCGAGCAAGTTTCGCTTCACGACTTGCCTCCTTTTGTAAAGACCTGGAGCAGCGAATTGCATCGCCGTTGACTGCCAAGCCAACGGCGGACATCCGGCTCAGGCCATCGTCGGATCATAACGCCGCGAACCTGAAGACAAGATGAACGACGCAGAAATTTGGTCGATCAGCGTCAGACTGAAATGACGAAAAGGAAGGGACGCGAGGGAAGACCCCTGCCGGCTTGGCCGGCAGGTGCAGCATTTCTTGAGCTAAATGGCGGTGCTCGATTTCAGACCACGAATCTCACTGGCGAGAACGAGCTTGTCTTCAGTGAGCCTCCCACGTTAGTGGGGGGAGTTGACCGCAACCTCCCCCCACTAACGTGGGAGGCTCGCTAGAATCGCCCGAGCTGGATGCCGTTCCATCCCTCGCAAGCTGCTGCCGAATCACGCACGGTGATATAGCTGCGGCGATATTAGCCGCCGAACTGCTTCACCTGCCGGACGAGCCGGCAGGGGTCGACCGCCATAGAAGCTGAAATATCTAGCCAGCGAACTCCTTCACCTGCCGGACGAGCCGGCAGGGGTCGCAGATAGTATCCCCGCTCGGCCTTACCTTCTTATAATTCAACCAAAGGCAGTTCCAACTCAAGAGCGACAAACAATCCATGAATTACGTAAACCTCGGAAAATCCGGCCTGAAAGTCTCGCGGCTCTGCCTCGGCTGCATGAGCTACGGCATTCCCGAGCAGCGGCGCTCACGCCTGGACGCTCGGCGAAGAAGAGAGTCGGCCGTACATCAAGCAAGCCGTGGAACGCGGCATCAATTTCTTCGACACGGCAAACGCCTACTCGGACGGGACCAGCGAGGAGATCGTCGGCGCGCGCATTGCGCGATTTTGCCAAGCGGGACGAAGTGGTCATCGCGACCAAGGTGTTCCACTCCTCGCGTAAAGACCCCAATGGTTTGGGGCTGTCGCGGCTCGCCATCATGAGGGAAATCGACGCCAGCTTGAAGCGATTGGGCACGGACTACATCGATCTTTACCAGATTCATCGCTGGGATTACCGCACTCCCATCGAAGAAACGCTCGCGGCCCTGCACGACGTGGTCAAGGCAGGCAAGGTTCTTTACCTCGGCGCCTCCTCGATGTATGCCTGGCAATTCTGCAAAGCGCTGTACCTGGCCGACCGCTCGCTAGGGACGCGCTTCGTATCGATGCAGAACCACTACAACCTGATTTACCGCGAGGAAGAACGCGAAATGATGGGACTCTGCCAATCGGAAGGCATCGGCGTGCTGCCCTGGAGTCCCTTGGCGCATGGAAAACTTCGCAACCCTATTCCACCGAACCAACCACAAAGCGCGCTGCGAGCGACGAGTTCGGCAAAACGCTCTATGCCGGCTGGGAAGATGCCGATCGCCGCGTGATCGAACGTGTAGCTGAACTGGCCGGCACCGCGGCGTTTCGCGCCGCAGATTGCGCTTGCCTGGTTGCTGCACAAGCCAGGCGTCACCGCGCCAATTTTCGGCGCCACCAAACCCCAGCATTTCGAGGACGCCTTGTCGGCTCTTAACGTCAAGCTCAGCCAAGAGGAAATCACCAAGCTGGAAGAGGCCTATGTGCCTCATCCAGTGCTTCGGGTTCCGCTGAGAAAATACGAATACGTTTACTCGCGAGCGTTCCGCTCATGCGAGCTTTTGACTTTTCCTTCCCAGATCGTTTAGGTTATGGGCCAAGCCCCTCTCCATCTTCTGTGCGTTGAACCGCACTTCCCGGACGCCTCGGGGCGACGGCCGACTGGTTGGTGCGGCGGCGCGGCTATCGCTGCCAATTCTTTTGCAATGTAGTCGATCGCCAATATGATTTGCCCGAATCGGTCGGTCAAGGACTGGAATTGGTCCCGTTCAAGGTGGGAGGCGTGGCGCGAGAACAAGCGGCGACCTGGACGCGAATTCTCGAGCGCGGGCTCTGCTATGCCTACGGTTTCTGGGAAGTTCTCGCCACCCGCAGGCCCCACTCTGTGGACGTGATTCTGGGCCGTTCGTGCGGACTCGGCTCAACTTTGTTCGCCCCTGTCCACCAACCGAGGGTTCCGATCGTCAATCTTTTCGACTATTATTTGAAGCCTCGAATGGGCGACTTGGCTGACGAGGACGCGGCCGCAATGCCTCCGTCCTATGTCCATTGGCGGCGCTCGGCCAACGCCATGGATCTACTCGACCTGGAGAATGGCGTCGCGCCTTGGACGCCGACAGCCTGGCAGCGCGACCTCTACCCGCCCGAATATCGCGACGATTTCTTGGTGCTCTTCGATGGAATCGACTTTCGCCGTTTCGGTCGACCCGCACACCGCGCCGAGTCGTGGCCGGTAAAACGGTTCCGCCGGGCGCCAAACTGATAACCTTTGTAGCCAGGAGCGCCGACCGACTGCGGGGGTTCGACCGCTTCCTGAATCTGCTCAATAGATTGACGAGGGCAGGCGAGGATGTCATTGGCATCGCCATTGGCGCACGGTCGTCAGACATGGAATCGATGTGCGTTTTTTCGGCCAAGACTTCCGGACTCAAGCACTGGCGGCGGACCCGCCGCCTGACCCAGCCCGGCTGTGGCTTCTGGACCATGCAAGCCGGCCTGTGGTGGCGGAGGTGCTGACCGCCAGCGACTTGCACGTCTACCCGAGCCGCCCCTACTGTGTGTCCCGTTCACTCGTGGAAGCGATGGCGGCTAGCTGCCTTATCTTGGCTTGGGATAGCCCGGCCGTTCGCGAGTTCATCGTTCCCGGTCAATCCGGGCTCATCGTGCAGGCAGACGATCCTGAAGCAGCGGAAGCCATGGCACGCATGGCGACTAAACGACCCAGCCGCCTCTCGGCCCCTGGGCTTGGCCGCGGCGGAACGAGCACGCACGAGATTCGCCCAAGATGTAACCTTGCCGGCTTTGGCAGCCCACTTCGACAGCCTACGCGCCAGAATGCGGTGAGTGACACATGCATGTCCTTTTCATTCATCAGGCGTTTCCGGCTCAATTTGGCCGTCTGGGTCTCGAATTACACGAACGCTATGGCTGGCGCTGCAGCTATCTGGTTCAGAATGTGAGCGCTTGCCCGGCGCCCAGCCCTGCCATGCTCGGAAAGCTGGAGATCCAGCGCCTGGTGTTGCCCGAGGGGAGCAAATCTCACAAGTTGATTCCGTGGGCGCAAAACTATGGACATTATTTGGAATTATGTGCGAGTGTTTTCGAGAAGATGCAAGAACGGCGGGAAATTCAGCCGGACTTGATCGTCTGTCACGACGGGCTGGGCCCCGCTTTTTTCCTTGGAGAGCTGCGCACTTGCCCCATTGTGAACTACAGTGAGTATTATTTCGCACCAAGTCACCGCGATATCTCCTACCGCATTGACCTGCCGCCGACGGAGCCGGCGCATTTCTATCCACGCTGCATCAATGCCGGCACGTTAGTCAGCTTGCTAGATTGTGACGGCGCTTATGCTCCAACCGAATGGCAGCGACGATCGTTCCCGAAGCGATTCTGGCCGAAAATCGAGGTCCATTTTGACGGCATCGACACGGCTCTATATCGGCCGAAGCGGGTGACGCGAGATCAAGCGGGGCGTCTGCTAGACGGGCGATCGGTGCAGCCGGGGACGCGAATCGTGACGTTCACCGCACGGGGTTTGGAGTCGGTCCGGGGCTTTGACCTGTTCATGCGCGTGGCTCAACGGATTGCGCAGGAACGTTCTGACGTGGTGTTCGTGGTGATCGGCAACGATGAAATCTACTACAGTTGGGACAAGCTGTTCACCGGGGAGCAGAGTTTTCGCGATTGGGTATTGGCCCGCATCGAGTTCGATCCATCTCGATTTGTGTTCACGGGCCAGGTCGAGCCGGAGCGATTGGCGGACCTGCTATCAGTGAGTGATCTTCACATCTACCTGAGCGCACCATTTGTGACATCCTGGTCCCTGTTCAACGCCCTGGCTTGCGGCTGTGTAGTTCTGGCTTCTGACGTAGAACCCGTCCGAGAGATCATTGAGCATGGCCGCACGGGTCTGCTCGCTCCCTTGTTCGACATTGACGCCATGGCCGAAACGGCTCTCCGGGTGTTGACCCGGCCCGAAGACTACGCCCCGCTGGGGAAAGCGGGGCGTAATCTGGTGGAAGAGTCGCTATAGCCTGGAAGTCTGCATACCGCCTCTGCAACAGTATTTCACACGCATGGCTGGCAGAGAACGCCGGGCATAGTTTGCCCTATAACCTATGCGCCGGAATGCCACGTTTACTTTTTGCCCCCATGCCCGGCGCCGTGTGAGCTGCCTGACGATCCCGTGCTATGGCCGGATGAGTGTGCAGTGGAACCGCTGCTGCTGCTCGGCTTATGACCATGCGAATGCGATCCTGTGCTATCCGAGCTGCCGCTGCTCGAGGAGGAAGCCGTGTGATGGGGGGACGTCCCTTGATCGGTTGTGTTTCCCTGTGTGGAACCACTACTGCTGCCGCCCGACTTGCCACCCGAATGCGATCCCGTGCTACCCGAACTGCCGCTGCTCGAGGGGCAGCCGTGTGATGGTGGGACGTTCCTTGATCGGTTGTACTTCCCTGTGACGAGCCGGAACCCCTGGAGGCATGGGCTGACTCATACCGTTTATGGAAATCGCGTCGCGCTTCTTCCCTTCGTTCGTGTCGAGCTTCTGCTTCCTTTCGCTCGCGCCGCTCAGCCTCTTCCCGTCGTTCGCGGCGGGCCATTTCTTCACGTCGTTTATCGGCGTGCCGCTTTGCTTCTTCAGTCTGCTGCCGCTTCGCATTCTGGCCGTTCTTTTGCTGGTTAGGAGACTGGCTTTGCGTCGCGCTGCCGGAAGACTGCGCATTCGCTAGCTGCTCATCGTTGCTGTCGCGTTCCCTTTCCCACCTTTTCCGTTCCTTCTCACGTTCTTCGCGTTCCTTGCGCCTGTCTGCCGACTCGTCATGCTGCCTTGCTTCTTCCTCTCTTCGCCGTTCTTCGGAACGAGCAAAGTTCTGATGGTCGGATTTGTGGTGACCATTTTGATTTGCTGTCTGTTGTTGCTTATCTGTCGTGCTGGGATGAGGGGAGTGATCGGAGAATTTTGCCGCACCGGCGACGAACGCAGTGCTGAAAAGGCTCGCAAACGCGATGGAAACACCGTGGCGAAACATGGTCACCTGCCCCCTCTGTGACGGTGGACGATCTGCGCGGACCGGCGAAATACCGGTTCCAACATCTAATCCGTAGGTCACGAATGGGCCTAATGCCAATAATTCCGCAGGAATAAGCAACCCGCCGCCAATTGGGAGTGCGGCGCTTTTCCGCCGCTTTAATTTTTTGCCTACCCAGGAAAATGGGCGAAGTGGCTTAGCAGCCAGCGCTCACGGTCCCACGTCGTTTTGGATGAATTCGTTCGACCCCAATATCGAAGCGATCACCTCCTGATCGGTAGCGCCGTTCACAAGCTGCCCGATGTAGTAATCCAGACCGGAAATGTCTGCGGCACGGTGCAGGAATTCCATGTAATAGGCCTCCACCAAATCTTGGTAACTTTCCGTGCTGGTAAGCACGCTTAGAGACACAGCTTCTCTGCTGGTACCTTGGCTAAGTTGATTCGCAAAGAAGGTCTGGGCATTGGCGTCGATAGGTCGGTTAAGCACATCCTGATACAGTGCCTTCAGGAAAGTGTCGTTGGCGCTCCCGCCTTCGTTTTGGAGGTATTCCGGCGACCCGATCAGGTTCGCCGCCGCTTCCTCTACCGTTCCCCCAGCATCCAGGAAATTGACCCATGTTTGCAGACCGCTGGCATCTGCCGGCCGCCGCAAATAACGCTGGTAGAGATTCTCGACAACCACCGTTTGGTATTCGTTAAGTGTGCACTCCTCAATTTCCAAAACGATTTCCGGCGCCGCCACTCCCACGTCGAGTTGTCCACTCCAGTTGGCCATGCCCGGTTCGTCGACTACCCTGCCCAGCAAATCGAGGTAAACCTGTGCGATATAGCGTTCGTGCGAAGTCACAGCATAAGAGGGAATGCCCGACACCTGCAGTACAAAACTCTGCGTCGCAGCGGCGCCGATGCCGTTGCTTGCCGTGATGGTCAGGGGGAAACTGCCGAACGACTTCGGACTATTGGGAGTGCCACTGAGAAGCCCCGTTGCCGGATCGAAAACAACTCCACTGGGCAGCGTTCCGGTCAGAGCGAGCATGGGTTTGGGGAACCCCGTCGTAGCCACTTGGAAGGAGCTCGCACTGTAGACGATGTCGGAAGCAGTGATGGCGCTGGTGATGGCCGAAGCCTGGTCCACTGTCAATGTGAAGGCTTGGGTGGCGTCCGGACCGGCGCTGTTATGTGCGGTGATGGTGAGGCTGAAGGTGTAAGGCCCTCCCCCCAGGTTCTGAGGCACGCCACTCAGGGTCGCCGTGCCGTTGCCGTTGTCCACAAAGGTCACGTCAGCGGGTAGCGCGCCGGTTTCGATCAGCGACGCGGTAGGAAATCCGGTCGTAGTGACCATGAAATTGCCCGACGTGCCCACAGTAAAGGAGTCGCTGTTCGCACTGGTGATTGCCGGCGCCAAAGTGTAGGTGAAGCCGCCGGTGTCGGTAACGGCTCCCGTGTCGGGATTAGTCTCCACCAAATCCGCCGGGCCTGTTGTTCCGGCTGGCGTCGTGGCCGTTATTTCTGTGCTACTCACCACAATAATGTTGGTGGCTGCCGTGCCGCCTATCGTCACCGTTGCCCCGCTGGCAAACTCGGTCCCGGTGATGGTGATCGACGTGCCGCCTGTGTTCGGTCCGCTGGTCGGGCTGATGCTCGTGATCGTAGGCACAGAATCATAGGTGAAGGCGCCCGTGTCGGTAACGGTTCCCGTGTCAGGATTAGTCTCCACCAAATCCGCCGGGCCTGTTGTTCCGGCTGGCGTCGTGGCCGTTATTTCTGTGCTACTCACCACAATAATGTTGGTGGCTGCCGTGCCGCCTATCGTCACCGTTGCCCCGCTGGCAAACTCGGTCCCGGTGATGGTGATCGACGTGCCGCCTGTGTTCGGTCCGCTGGTCGGGCTGATCCCAGTGATAGTGGGAGAGGAAATAACTTCAATATCACCAGTCGTTCCCGATAGGTCATTGGGAATGTCGGTGGCAGTTATCGTCTGGTCGCCAACGGTATTCAGCGTAATGCTGAAGGTGCCCACACCGTTGGTCAGCGTGCTTGGAGCTGGCAAGACTGCCAATCCGTCCGTGCTGCTGAAACTGACCGTGCCACTGTAAGCCGTCGCCGTATTGTTGAACAAATCTTGGGCGGTCACGGTAAAGGTAACTGAAGCTCCCTGAGTCGCATTGGGCAGCGCATCCACTTCAAAGTGGGAGGCTGGCGCGGGGGTGGCGGTAATGTCGTTTGAAGTACCGGTAATGCCGGTGGCCGGATCTGTTGCCGTTAGCGCCCAAACTTCGGCCTTCTTGGGTGATACATCGAAAGCGTTTATCACAGCGGTCAGGTTCACGGGGTTGCCGGAAGAGTAAACGAGATCGGGATCCTCCGTGCTGGTAAGATTGAGGTATCCCGAGTATCCGGGGACCGCCTGATTGCTGGCATTCTCGGCGGTGACAGTGAAATCCCACTGTTGAAACACCTGAACACTCGTTTGGCCGCTGCTGATGACAAAGTGCGTGGCCACGTCGAGCGTCAGGGTGCCATAGACGTCATTATTATCCTGGGGATTCGAGGTCCGTGGTCCCGGCGTCGGTGGCGCTGTCGCCGCTGAAGCTCGGCAAGGCTTGTACGGCAGTGGCAGTGGCGCCGGTGTTGATGAAGATGGCGCCGCCTTTGCCTTCTCCGCCATCCGCATCTGAGCCCCCGGCGGCGCCGCCCGAGGCGGAGTCGTCGCTAAATGTTATGTTCTGCAAATAGAGGTTCCCCGGCGGATAAAGATCGCACCGCCAAGGCCTGCGCCGCCACCTCCGGACAAGTCGATCCCCGCCTTGACCACCGAACTGGCCTCCGCTGGCCTTCGTCTCCGTTGCGCCGCCGCCGCCGCCACCGCCGCCACCGAACCCGCCCGCGCCGCCACTATCTATAGAGCCGCCGCCGCCGCCGCCGAAGCCGCCCGCGCCGCCAGCATCACTGCTGCCGCCGCCGCCGCCGTAGTCGCCGCCCGCGCCGCCGAGTTCCTCCCCGCCGCCGCCGCCGCCGCCGAATCCCCCGTCGCCGCCATTGCCGTTGTTTGCGCCGTTGTGGCCGCTGGAGCTGTCCGTGAATCCACTGCTGCCGCCGCCGCCGCCAGCCCCATTGCCGGACCGTTCTCGGTGCCGTTGCCGCCGCCATCCGTGCTCCCCATTCCGCCGGCGGCGCCATTGCCGCCGCCGCCGCCGCCGCCGATGGAGGCGCCATTCCCGCCTTGGGTTCCGCTAGTCGCCGCACCGTCGCCGCCTGCTCCGGTGAAGCCGCCGCCACCGCCGCTCCCTGGAAAACCAGAACCGCCTGTTGTTTTCCCACCCCCGTCACCCATAAAACCGCCCCCGCCGCCGCCGGCAAATGCAGCCGCGCCAGTGCCTCCGGCGCCGCCGCCGCCGCCCTCTCCATTGGTTCCTCCGCTTGTATTGCCGCCCGTACCGCCCTCGGCCAGGTCGTGCGTGAAAGTGACGGAAAACAGGCTGACCGTACCGCCGTCAATAAGCAACCCACCGCCCATGCCCGCGCCGCCGCCGCCGCCGCCCCCCCTAAATTCGCCGTTGCCGCCGGCGCCGCCCTGGGCCAGGCCGTCGCTGATCGTCACGTCCTCGATTGCCACGCTTCCACCAAGGACAAAAAATGGCCGAACCGAACCGCCGCCGCTGATGGTCAGATTCGTGGCTGTGCTGCCGTCAATGACCACGTCGTTGTAGATCATCAGCACCTGGTTGAGGACGATTGTGCTGTTGGCGGGCACGGCGAAATCAATAGTGTTCGGCCCGGGCGTCATATTGGCCTGGGACAGGCAATAGCGCAGGTCGCCGGCATCGGCGCCGGTCTGTTTGCCGCCCATGTCGAGTTGGCCGGCGCTGATGCCGAAGGCGACGTTGGTGTCGGTCGTGAGATTGACTGTGTACGTCGTCGGCGTCAGCCGCGTTTCAAGCTGCTCCAGGGCCAGGCGGTTCCAGCGGCTCGGCCGGTTGCGGGATTTCCTGTGGCTCTTGACCATTCGTTTGAAGGAACCGACAAGTTCGAAGGTAGTCCGCATTGCTATACCCCTGATGATGTAGGAATGTACAATTGGTCGGCGAAAGAAAACGCACCGATGGCCTCGGTTCCATGAGTTGAAGCAAGTCGTTTGGTTCCGTGCTCACAGCCCGACGTCGTATTGGATGAATTCGTTCGACCCCATCACGAAGGCGACGAGCTGCTCGTACGTGACGCCACTCTCAAGAAGTTGGACGCTGTAAGCAAGGCCCGCTGGATCGGCAGCTCGGTGCAGGTACGTTTGATAGACAGATTGAACCATAACTTGATCGGCCTCAGAGCTGCTCATCACGGATTGAGCAATCTGCGTGGGGCTGATGCCATTGGCCAGGCCAGCCAGGTCCGCCGCTAAAGAAGCCGGATCGATCGGCCGGCCCAGAACTTCCTTGTACATGGTTTGGAGGAAACCGGTGTAGTTACCTCCCGCGTCCTTGATAAATTCAATCGAACCCACAATGGCGGCACTCAGTTGCTGCACCGTGCCGCCACCGGCAAGTCCGGCCACCGCCGAGGTCAGGGCCGCCGATTCGGCACTCCGCCCCAAGTAGCGTTTGTAAAGTTGCTGAACTTCTACAGTCCTGAATTGGTTGCTTGAAGCGGTTTCAATTTCGAATGCGACCTGACTATGCGATACTCCCTGATTGAGTTGACCGCTCCAAATCGCTAAACCACCCGAATCGACGACGCTGCCCATCAAATCGTTATAAACCTGAGCTATGTAGCGCTGACTGGGTGTTGTCGCGCTGGCGGGGATGCCAGAGACTACCAGGGTGAAACTTTGCGTGACGGCAGCATTGACGCTATTGCTGGCCGTAAACGTCAATGGGAAGACGCCGAACGCAGTCGGCGTTCCGGCGAGTACGCCGGTTGTAGCGGTGAATTTCACGCCTGCCGGTAAAGTGCCGGTCATCTTGAGCGTTGGAGCCGGAGAGCCCGCGACCACCACTTTGAAAGTACCCGCAGTGCTTATCGTGAATGTTATGCTGTTCGCACTGGTGAAGGTCGGGGCCTGCACGACGGTTAATACTAGATCCTTGCTGCTGCTACCGCCGGTATAGCTAACGGTGTAGGGCACACCGGTCAGAGTCACAGGTCCGGGGGACAAGACGTTGACAAATGTGTCAGCGGGAGCAGCGCCGCTGCCCACTACGTCAAAGGTGTTAGGCACCGCCGGCGTGAACTTGCTGTAGTTCAATGTGAGCGTCGCCCCGGCAAAGCTGGTGTCGCCGTTATCGACCACATGCCCGAACTGAGTGGAGGCCGTTCCGGCAATGGTGCTGGTGACTGTCGTGGTTTTGGCGAAGCTCAAACTTCCGGTGATCTCTAATGTGCTGGTGGCAGTGCTTGCTGTGGCGCCCAGAGTCAAGCTTCCATTCATGGCGATTTTCCCGGTCAGTATGGTTGGGGTCGCGCCTAGAGTTACCGTGTTGCCGTAAGTCTGCGCGAGGCTGCCAGTATTTACCGAGCCGCCGTTGATTTGAGTGGATCCCGTTGTGCCCACGGTCAGAGCGCTTAATGGATTGCTGCTGCCTCCGATCGCGCCGCTGAACGTGGTTGTGCCTCCACTCGTCACGCTCAGGCTGAATGCCGTTCCTGGCGATTGAATGGTGCTCGAGAAGAAAATGTTGCCCTTGTTCGTGCTGGTCAGGGTCACGTTGGCGCCAAGCGTCACTGGGCCGTTGAAGTTCTGATTGATGCCCGAACTGGAGTTCGCGGCAAGCTCGATGGTCGGGGCGGAAAGCGTGAGAGCACCGGAGGCGACAGTAATGCCCGTAAGCCCGTCCACTGCTCCAATCGTCAGCGTGGACGTGGATCCTTGCGTGAAATTCAAGTTTCCCGATCCGGTAATCGATACCGCTAACATTTTGCCGATGCTGTTTTCCTGGTCCATGGCAACGGCGCCCACCGAGCGCAGAGCTAATGCGGAAGTGGCAATACCCGCGCCGGTCGACTCAGTTAACCCTCCGCTCGTTTGCAGCGACAATGCCGCTACCGGAGACGGAGCAATGGGTGCGTTTACCTGAATGCTGCCCGCGCTGGCGTTGCCGATTTGTAACACGCCGCCCGTGTGGATCTCACTCAATTCGTTGCTGGACAAGTTCAACGAACCAGTTGGATCGAGTGCCGAACCCAGGTCGATAGGCCGATCTGGGCTGGATGCTTGTAAGGTCACGCGGCCCGTGCTGCTATTGGTTATTGCGGCAGCCAGGTTCATGCGATCTGCTGTCAGCACGATCGCATTTGTGCCGACGTTGTAGATGCCGGCGTTATTGGAAAGCAAACTGTCTGTGCCGCCGGCCGTCAAAGTGGTCGAGCCCGATCCGGCGTTGATCGCACTGCTCACTTGCAGATTTCCGGCAGTCGTACTCACCAAGATGGCTCCGCCATTCGTGGTGACGCCGGCCAGACCATCCACGCTGCCGATCACCAGATTGGCGGTGAATCCCTGCGTGAAAGTGAAGCCGAGACCGGCCCCTGTGACGGTGGCAGCCATGCCTGCCCAATGTTATTGCCCTGATTCAAGACAACTGTACCACCCGACTGCACAGCCAGCTGGGGCGCTGTGATGTACATTCCCGTCGCCTCGGTGATGCCACCGCCCGTTTGCAGCGAAACGGCCGAGACGGATGCAGGGAAAATGGTGGCGCTATCTGAATGACGCCGGCGCTGCTATTGCCGACTTGTAGTACACCGCCGGTTTGAATCTCATTCAATTCGTTGTTGGACAAGTTCAATGAACCGGTTGGATCGAGTGCGGAGCCCAAGTTGATGGGCTGGTTGGCGCTGGAGGGCTGCAAGATCATCCGACCCGTACTGTTATTGGTGACTGTGGCTTCAAGGTCCATGAGATCGCCGGTCAAGGTAATTGCGTTGACGCCGGCATTATTGACCGTGGCGCCGATAGACAACAAATTGTTCGCGCCGCCGGCTGTCAGTGCGATGGGCGCGGCACCCGCGTTTATCGCCGTATTTACCTGCAAACCGCTGCCGGTGGTAATCGCGAAAATGGCGCCGCCGTTCGTGGTGATGCCCGTCACGCCTTCCACGCTGCCGATAGCCAGGGTGTTCGCGGAACCTTGCGTGAAAGTGAAGCCCTGGCCAGGTCCGCTGACCGACGCAGCCAGCGCCAGTTCAACATCGTTGCCCTGATCCAAAGAGACGGCGCTCACGGCCTGCACATCAAGCTGGCTCACAGCGATGCTTCCGCCACTGGCAGCCGCGATGCCGCCACCCGTGAACAGAGACATCACGGAATATCCCGCGTGTGCTGTTATCGGGCTTGTCACGGTAATGCTTCCGTTGTTATCGGCTCGGCCGATGCGCAGGACGCCGGCCGTCACCAGGCCGAGCTCGCCATCGCTGAGATTGAGAGCGCCGCCCAAAGAACCACCGCCAAGGTTGATTGGATGGGAAGCAGTGCCTGCTTGCTGCAATAAGACAATGCCGGTGTCCGAAGCCGTGATAGAGGAGGCGGGTAATGTTGCGTCCAGGACCATGTCATCGGCACTGATCGTAATGTTCCCGCTGCCGGAGGGTGTGGTCGAATCGACTGAGCTTGCTCCCGAGAGCGTGAAGACGCCACCGGCGCTGGTTGTCAGATTAATTGCGCCTCCGGACGTATTGTACATGCTCCCCGCCAAGCCCGAGATGTTGCCGACAGTTGTGGTCCCGGACGTCACCGACAGGCTGCTGCTGGACTGATTGCCAAGGAAGCTGCCGTTGTCGACGAGTACATTTCTGCCTGCCGTCACAACCGTGCCAGCGGTAGATGTAGCTTGATTCACGTTGTCGCCGATTACGCTCGTATGGTCGACGGTGATATCCCGTCCGGCGGTGGCCAGGAGACCGCCATCGATGGTGCCTGCGCGCACTCAGGTCGCCGGCTTCCGCGCCATTGTCCAAGAGGAGATCGCGACCGGCTTGCAGGGTTACTGTTCCGGAAGAGGTGACCATGGACGAGAGGTTGCCGACATGCGAGCCGTTGTCGATTGTCAAATCGCGGCCGGCGATTAACGACGCGTCGCCACTCTCGGCTCCAATCGAACCGACCGAACCTAAACCCGCCACGATATCTCGCCCTGCCTGAACCAGGATATTGCCGGCGCCGCCGGCAGCACTGCCGATCGCTGCTTGTCCCGATGTGATCTGCCCTCCCGTGAGGACATCGGCATTGCCGCCCATGGCCGACACGGTGATGTCACCGGGACCGCGAACGATATCGCCATCCGTCGTGATGTTGATGCTGCCCATGTTCGTCAGCGAGATGTCGCCGGAGGTTCCCGTCACCTGCACGCCGGCCGGCGTTGAGGATACTCCGCCGACGTTGAGCGTGGTCGGGGAAGCAGCGCCGTTGACGATGAAGATGCCGCCGGTCGTCGTCTCGGCTTCCAGGTTGCCGACATCGGTCGCCAGTGGCGTAGCGGCACTACCGATGCCCGTGCTAGCAAGCAGAGCCAGATTGGCGGCGGTGATATTGGCTGCTCCCGTTTGGGAAATGGCGCCGCTGCCCGCGGTAAGGCTGGCCGTGCCCGAGCGCTGATGCCGGCGCCAGTCAGCGTTATGTCTTGTCCGCTCTGCAGGCTCACGTTGTTGAGAACATTGATGTTGCCGTCGACATTCAGCTCGTCGGCTCCGGTCAGAAGACTGACGGTGAAATTGAAATTCACGCTCGAAATCGGTCCGGTCACGGTATTGGTGCCGTTCCCCGTCCAACCCGCCAAGACGGCATTGGCCGTCAGCGTGATGGTCTCGCCGGTATCGCTAAGGATGTAGGATGTCGGCTGAATGCTGCCGCCCAGCGAGATGGTCAGGTTGTTGTCGACTCCCTCCGACGCCAGGTAGTCAAGGCTGCCGCCCGTTACGTCCAGCGTCGAGAGCAGCGTGAGGTCTTCGAGGGCCTCGAGGCAAAGCCGCCGCGCCGGCAAGCGGTTCTTGGGACCGCCGGCAGACCGAACTGAGCTGTAGAACGTGGTCAGCCAACGGCGCGAATGAAACCATGCCATGATGCATTTCTTCCCAATTAAAGATGGCGAGTCTGCCGCGACGTGCCTCGCAATGGGAAAGGCACGCTCTGTTGCCAAAATATGAGTATCTTCTGGGGGGCTCTCGCTTGAATTCTGGCCTGCATCCGGAAGATCGCGACAGCTGAGCTACTGTACAATCCTTGCCTGGCTTCTCAAATCCAATTCTTTGCTCCAACCCATAAAATCGGAACAAATTTCCTGAATTACGCATACATCCGGACTTGACGCTTCCTTGCGAGAGCCGTCATGGCGAGCGCTTGCCGCGAAACAGGCTAATTGCCTCACGAAGATCTGGAGCGGACCCGCCTGCGCCGATCTCAGCCGGCAAATGTGGGGCTGGCAGATGTGCCGCTGAGCGAAAAGCTCTTCCTCCCACCACAACTCGAACTTTCGAACCGACCCTCTGGCGGACGTCGCTCACCAAGCGCCGGACGTTGGGCAGATTGAACAGCATTGTGGCTCTCGGCCAGGAACCCCGCCGGGCCGAACGTCGAGATCATCATCATCGACGGCGGCGCTGTGCTGCATCGTCGAGCAACAAGAATCATCTCTAAATCGATCGACCCCGTGCGGATTAACCGGTCCAGATTTTGACGGCAGCGGCAATCAGCCGTTTCGGCCCCAATCCTGGGGTCCCCGCCGGAGTGTCGGAGTAAAGTCCCGTTCTTCGCAAATTACTGGCATATTAGTGCTTATTACGGTTTGACTCCGGCAAACAGGTGCCGGAGTCCGTCGGAGTGAACCCCAGCAAGGGGCCTTCCAGCCCGCACGCCGTTCTGGTATGTGTATCTTTGGGACGCTTCAGCAGGGCACTATCGCCACTTTGAAGGTCAATGAGCGGCCTTCTCGATGGACAGCATTTCCTTGGCCGCGAATTGGCTGAGGGCAATTTCGATGAAGAGCTCTACTAATTTCCGGTCCAGTCCGCCTCCCATAGCATTCTCCAACATCAGTTCCAAGCAGCGTGCTTGGGACATGGCGGGCCGATAGGGACGATGGCTCGACATGGCGTCGTAAACGTCGGCGACGGACAGAATACGGACCAAAAGCGGGATTCGATCGCCAATGAGGCCATCGGGGTAGCCGCCGCCGTCCAGGCGTTCGTGATGCCAACGAATGAGCGGCACCGTCTCGCGAATGGAGCGCAGTGGTTCCACGATGCGGGCGCCTTGAGCAGGGTGGAGCTTGACGATTTCGAATTCGGCGGCCGTCAAAGGGCCAGGCTTGTCCAGGATTGCATCGGGCGTGCTGATCTTGCCGATGTCGTGGAGCACCGATCCCCAGCCGAGAATTGCCAGGTCGGCCGCAGAAAGACTCGAGATGAGCGGCCAAGGCTTGAGCATAATGCGTGACGCGTTCGGCATGCCCCTGGGTATAGGGCGACTTGGCTTCCACCGCGCGGGCCAAGGCGAAGACCACCGATTGGGCGGAATCCAAGTCATCGACGAGCCGTTTGACGCGAAGAAGGGAGCGGCAGCGCGCCTTCACGTCCACGAAATGGAACGGCTTGGTCAGGAATTCGTCCGCTCCTAATTCCCAGCCGCGCAAGCGGGCCTCCGAAGAAGATCGGCCGGTGATAATGATAATGGGAATGAGCTGAGTTGCCGGATCGGTTTTGAGCCGGCGACAAACCTCGTACCCACCCATCAAGGGCATATCCAAATCGAGAAGGACCAGATCGGGAGCATTTCGGGCGATTGCCGTCAAGGCCTCCGTGCCATCGCCGACATAGCTCACCTGGTAGCCTTCGGACGTCAATATCTGGACGAGAAGCATGGCGATGCTCTTGTCGTCATCCACGACAAGCACCCGTGACGTCGCCCTCTCATTAGTCACCATATTCGTGCCTCAACCCAGCGGGGCAGCCAGGGCAGTGCCATCATTGGTGAGGCCAGTTGGGCACTTTCCTGGGCAGGTTCCTTAAATATGCATCAATTTCAATATGACCGCCAGTCCAGCACTGAGCATAGCAAATAATACCGCGACGGCCCCCGCGGCCGTTGCCGAGGACGTAAAACTGCACCTAACCGACTTCTTGCACACGAATCGGGATGAATCTACAATCGCGAACGGGTCCCTATTTCGATCGAGAGCTTCGCCATGTCCCGTTTGTTAGCCATCGACGATGAGGCCGCAATTCTTGGCTGCTATCGAGCAGCTTTTGCCCACTCCGCAATTGCCATCGATACGGCCCTATCGGCGACGGAAGGACTGGCGCAAGTTTCCAAAGAGGCGCCCGATGTAATCTTGCTGGACATCGACCTGCCGGACCTCTCGGGCCTCGAAACTTATAAGCTCATTCGCGAAATCGATCCGAAGATACCTGTCATTTTCGTGACGGGCAGCGGTTCGACGGACACCGCCATCGAAGCGATTCGTCTAGGAGCGTACGATTATATATTGAAGCCGTTTCGTCTGGAGCATCTTCAGGAGGTGGTTGGGCGCACCTTGGAAGTTCGCCGGCTCATGAAGGTGCCTGCCGTCATCGAATCGGAGGTGACGAACGACAAGATAGCAGGTGATGTTTTGGTGGGCCGATGCCCCGCCATGCAAGATGTTTACAAGGCGATCGGGCGCGTCGCATCACAAAACGTCACGGTTTTGATCCTCGGCGAAAGCGGCACGGGCAAGGAGTTGGTGGCCCGAGCCATTTACAATCATAGCCGCCGAGCCCAAGGAACGTTCTTGGCCATCAACTGCGGCGCACTTTCGGAAACGTTGTTGGAGAGCGAGCTCTTCGGTCACGAAAAAGGAGCATTCACCGGCGCCACCCAACGAAAGATAGGGAAATTCGAACAGTGCTCGGGTGGGACGCTCTTCCTTGACGAAGTGGGCGACATGACGCCCCTGACTCAAACCAAGATCTTGCGCGTGCTCCAAGAGCAACGCTTCGAGCGCGTCGGCGGCAATGAGACCGTCCAGACTGACGTGCGGCTGGTTGCCGCCACCAACGTGGACCTAGAGCGGGCCGTCGATGCCGGGCGCTTTCGGCGCGATCTCTACTATCGCCTCAACGTTTACGCCATTTCCCTACCGCCGCTGCGCGACCGTGGAGATGACATTCCGCTGCTGGTAGAGCATTTCATGAAGCGATTCCGGAAGGAACTGGGCAAGGATGTTTGCCAGTTGGCCCCGGAAACCTTGGGCTTGCTTCGAGCCTATCCTTGGCCGGGAAACCTGCGTGAGCTACAGAGCGTCCTCAAACACGCCTTGTTGGAAGCCACGGGCCCAGTCGTGCTCCCTGGATGTTTGCCCGCGCCACTTCGGTCGCCCGCGGCAACCAATTCGCATGCTTGCGACTTCCCCGCCCGTGCAGAATCGCACTGGGAAAGCTTCATTGACGAACGACTGGAAGCCGGTTCCACGGCCCTCTATGCCGAGTGGCAAGCGCTTACCGAGCGTTTGCTCTTCGAGCGCGTGCTGCACAGGCTCGCGGCAACCTCTCGAAAGCAGCCAAAATCCTCGGCATTCATCGCGTAACGCTGCGCACCAAGATTGACGCCCTCGGCATGGTTCTCGAAGAGGAACCGGCTGCGACCGAAGGGCCCTAGTTGTCGGTTTTCTCGACTTTGTCGAATTAATCGACAGAGCGGGCCTTTGACGGCGACTGGGTCCCATGTCTTTAGCATGCCCTTTCAGCACCGATAACAAATAAACGATAGCTTCCAATCTATTACGCCATCATCACTTAGATCCCTTCTCCATTTCGCGACTGGACAAAAAGATTTCTCGCTTGTCCGGAACGGCACAGTGCTTGCTTTTTAGTTCACTCGTCAAGTTTGAATTCAATCCTCGGACGAAGGTCTAGAGCCATTCGAGCCAGGCGATGGCACTGCGTTCGGGGTAAAGAGCCTGGTAGTTCCCAGAAGGGCCTCCCCATGATCTGTACGCAGACTCGCGAATCCGCCGTGCCTCCCCAAATGCTGGACCAATATTTCCGCGATGCCAGCCGTACTTCTCTGCTCAGCGCCGAGGAAGAAACGGAACTGGGCCGACGCGTTCAGGAAGGCGATTACGAAGCGCACGAACAAATGGTTCGGGCCAATCTTCGGCTGGTCGTCAGAATTGCCAAACGCTATCTTGGCCGGGGCATGGATCTGGACGATCTCATCGCTGAAGGCAATCTCGGTTTGCTGCATGCTGTCGAATACTTCGATCCGGAAATCGGTGTGCGGTTCTCGACCTATTCGCAGTATTGGATCAAGCAATCGATTGACCGACTGATTAAGAACAGCGGCAAATCGATCCGCATTCCGTCGTACATGCATCAGATGGTAAAGAACTGGAACGCAGCTACCCGAGAACTGGAACATGAATTGGATCGCACGCCTACTCATCAGGAAACAGCGGAACGCCTCGGTTTATCGGCTGCCAAACTGAAACACATTCTAAATGCAATTACGATTTATAACGCCGGCCCCCAGCAGCGCGGAGAAGAAGTGCAAACTTCTCTTGCGGACCTGGTAGTCGACCAATGTTCTGGGATTGGAGCGGACAGCGAAAAAGGAGAAGAATTGAATCGCGTCCTCGAGTGCGTGGAAGCCATGGCCGACCCCCGGGCCAAAGCGGTTCTGCGCATGCGTTTTGGGCTGGAAGGCCATGAACCCATGGTGCTGCGTGAAATCGGGCAAGCACTTGGATTGACGCGCGAACGCGTTCGCCAAATTGAATTTGATGCTTTGGCGAAGCTTCGAGAAAAACTTGGAGACGCTTGATCGAATGGTTAATCCCAAACTCCCCAACCGCTTATCTCCCTGAATCCCCATGAATACGTTTCCCCTTCCCGTTTTCGACCAGACCGCGCCGTTGTGCAAGATCGGGCGCCGCGCCCGCGGCTTTAGCGCGGCTGCCGGAGAGCACGCTCGAAGGTCGTTGGGCATGCTTTTTTGAAAAGACCTGCGCCGGCCTGTTGCTGGTCCTCCTGGCCCCGGTATTCGGCCTGGCCGCCCTGCTGGTCCGGCTTACTTCGAGAGGGCCCGCTTTCTACCGCCAGGTAAGGCAGGGTCAGCCGGCAAAGCGTTCACGATCTACAAATTCCGAACCATGTATCACAACTGTGAGAGCCAGAGCGGGGCTTGTTGGTCCGTGCCCGGAGATGCGCGTGTTACGCCTCTGGGCCGGCTTTTCCGCAATTTGCACGTCGATGAGCTGCCTCAGCTTTGGAATGTGGTACGAGGTGACATGCGCTTCATTGGGCCGCGGCCCGAACGCCCGGAAATCGCAACGGGGCTGGCCAAATCGATTTCTCGCTATGAGGAACGCCAGCGCATCGTACCGGGCCTGACCGGATTGGCCCAGATCCTATTGCCGCCTGATTTCAGCCTTCAATCGGTCCGTCACAAATTAGCTTACGATCTCTACATGATGGAGAATGCCCGGTTCGCATTTCACGCCAAGATCTTGTTCGGAACCATTCTGCACCTTATCGGAGTACGCTTCACCACGGTGCGAATCTTGCTGGCCGTGCCTACGCTGGAACGAATCGGCTTGCCGGCAATGATTCGTCGCGATTGTGCGTGAGACGCTAGAGCGCGTCGATTTTTGCCATTATAGTTGAAGGTGCGTTGTCCCCGGCATCGTATGCTTTGACGATTAGACTAAATGCGGCGACCGCCGCGGTTCCCCTCGGCGTGGCGCATCGCGAACTTTGCCGCCGAACCCGCGTTGACGAGAATCGACACACCGAAAATGGCGAGTCTGTTTCAAGAGTTCCGGTTGAAGGATGTCGTGCTGCGAAACCGCATCGCCGTCTCGCCGATGTGCCAGTATTCGTCGGACAATGGCTTCCCGAACGATTGGCATTTGGTGCATCTTGGCTCCCGTGCCGTGGGCGGCGCTGGCCTGGTGATGGTCGAGGCCACCGCCGTTTCGCCGGAAGGCCGGATCAGCCCCGCCGACAGCGGCATCTATCTCGATGACCATGTTGAACCTTTCGCTCGCATCAGCCGCTTCCTCAAGCAGTACGGGGCGGTCCCCGGCATCCAACTCGCTCATGCCGGTCGCAAGGCCAGCGTCACGCAAGCCGTGGGAAGGCAACAAACACATCGAACTGACAAAGGCGGCTGGGACATCATTGCCCCGTCGGCCGTTCCCTTCGGCGGAAATCTCACGAAGGTTCCACGAGAGATGAGCGTGCAAGACATCGCACGAATTCAAGAGGCATTCGTCGCTGCGGCCAAGCGGGCGCTGGCGGCGGGATTCGAGTGGCTGGAACTGCACTATGCCCACGGCTATCTCGCTCACGAGTTCTATTCGCCGCTCGCCAACAAAAGAACTGACAGCTACGGCGGCAGCTTCGAGAACCGGATTCGATTTCTTCTGGAGACGTTCGCCGCCGTCCGCAAGGTGTGGCCGGAGCGCTTTCCGTTGACGGTTCGACTCTCGGTGACAGATTGGATCGAGGGCGGCGTGACCGTCGATGAATCGGTAGAACTGGTGCGAAGATTGAAGGCTGCCGGGCTGGACCTGCTCGACGTGAGCCACGGGTCCGATCACGCCGGACATCTCGAAGGTTCCGTGGGGGCCGGGGTTCATGATTCCGGCAGCGAGCCGCATCCGTCAAGAATCCGCAATCCCAACCGCCGTGGGCTGGCAGATTACCGAACCGCAACAGGCAGAAGATGTCGATTCGAGATCAGCACGCCGATCTGGTGATGTTGGCCAGAGAGATGCTGCGTGACCCCTACTGGCCTTACCATGCCGCCCTGAAACTCGGCGACGAGAAGGCCCAGCATCATTTTGCCGATCCAGTACGCTCGTGCGGTGAAGAGGAGATGAGGGTTGAGGCGATACCGAGATGTGGAAGACCGGGGGGAGCTGCCGTTTGCGGAGGAAGGCATGAGGTTGAGCGTCGAGGAAATCCTGCAGCGTTTCAACGCCGACGCCGAGCATCAATGCCTTCCTTGACGTGATGATTGCGAGCCTGGAACGAGCTCAACTGGTTATCTCGCTCTTGCTTTGGCGCGACACGAAGCCGAACGGATTTGCAACGACATTGCCAAGGGACCTGGCGAGATGGGCCGATTACGATCCGCGCCGGGAACGCTTGCACGAGGCGGATGTGGCACGGTTGCCCTCATAGTTTCGAGTCGCACAAACCTTCGTAAGTTTTTGGCCATCCTCCGCCAACGCTTCCATGCATTTCGTGCAAAGATAAAGCGGCCGCCCCTCTCCATCGGTCCCGATTAAGCTCCAGGACTTCGACTCTAACTGGCACCTCGGGCGTCGTTCGGGAATACTTTCATCGCTGATGGCCAGCGGCTCGTGTTCTGGCATAGACGGCGCCGGCCGCGATCGTCGGGAAGCGGGGACTTGTTTTCGACTCTTGGCCCGGCGCGTAAGAAGAGCCGCGGAGGTCGCCCAAGGGTGCACGGCCGAATGTCACTGGGAGGACAGATCAGGGCTAACCGGGCGGCGAAGGGCCGGCAAGCCGAACTTGGCCCGCGGATTTATTGGCAGCCTATTTGAGAGTCGCTCTTTGCTGAATGGTCTGTTCTAATACCTCCCTTCTGGTCAATTCGAACTGTCCGCAAACTGGACAATTCCAAGCCAACTGGCTGATCCCAGGGCTCCCAGGTCTATAAACGGCCACTTTCGTGTAAGGCAGTTCGCCATCAGCGGGAGCAAGCGTTCCAAGACGGCAGGTCTTGCATTTGCCCCCGTATAGAACCTCCAAAGGCGGCGCAGTTGGCGAGAATTAGGTCACGTGTTTTCTTGGCAACTCGAATCGCGTCAGCAGGTTTGCTGAACCTGTCGTCTCGATCGTGGCGAATTGTCTTTTCGAAGATATGGAATAAATGCCCTGCCGCCTGGCAGTCAGGAAGTTTCCTAGCCAAGGCCAAATCAGAAAAAACTCGCGATTCTCCTTCAAACGCAAGCTCGTTGACCACCATAGACCAGAGCAACTTGCCGACTGAATACAGGCCGGATCGAATGTCCACTGGTGTAAACGAATGTGCTCGGCACTCTGGAGGACGATAGGCCGCGGCGCCCACAGCCTCATCAACCGAAGGCATCGTGTCGCTGCCGGGAAATTGAGCTAACCCGAAATCTATGAGGACGATCCGTTCATCTGGCGTGATCAGAATATTGCCGGGGTTCAAATCGCGATGAACAATGTATTTTTTGTCGCATGCGTTTAGGGCTTCTGCGATCTCAATGAAAGCGACCAGTGCCTTCAAAGGGGCCATTTGGAACGGGTTTTGACTTGGCTTGGTTTTAATCAAATCCGAAAGCGACTTTGCCCCTTCAATCAAGTTCATCCAGTAATACTGAAGTTCGTCCTCTTCATTTGCGCACCCGAGGAACCTTACAATTCCAGGATGGGCCAGCTGGCGCAGGGTCTGTAGTTCGTTTTGAAATCGCGCAAGAGGCTTGTCTCGTCGGCGCCCAAGTTACTTCATTGCGAACGTGACGCCAGGAGCATCGAGTCGTTCGACTTCGTAGACCGGAGCCTGACCACCTTTTCCAAGCCGTCTCAGAAGGCGCCAGCCAATTGACGCGAGTTCGTCAGAATCCTCTTGCCTGTTCACCTCCTCGCCGAGAGTCATTTCGTAAATCGGTCAGGCCGTCAATTCACACCCACGAAGACGTACTGCCGGTCTGCCTTGAGTTCATGCCGATACGTCCCCGGGTGACATGGCGGCGCATTCCTTCCGCCTTCTCGCTGGCCCTGAGCCCGGGACGTCAATCTTTTACGGCCATCTCTTTTCCTGATTTCCGCACTTGCTTTTCCCATTCGTCGAAACCGTAATCGGCTGGTTCTCAAGCAAGCTGCGCAATGTGTTAAGGATCCCAAAAATGGTGCGGATTCTGTATCAACCTTGGCCTGGCGAGTAGCTAAAATAGCTGAATTCTGCAGTCACCGCAGCTAAGGTTTGGTCGGGTGAAAATGACTGTTTGCCAGACAGCCGAGCCATCGAAGCGGATGTTGGTGGGCGACTGGTCAAGAAGAGGTAACACCCTCCTGTCGTGTGGATCTTGCTGATTGCGGCAGCTTCGAATCAGAAAACTTCCTGGCACTTGGGAGAAACCAATTCAGGCCAAATTGTTGATCGGTGGCTTCATCTTCATCCCTCGAGAGTGGTGTTGGCGATTGCGGTGCCTGCATTCAGAATTAAGTCTGCTCGTATTTCAGTGCTTAAAAAGGACGACGTTTATGGAGGCGAGATTCGCAAGTCTAACTCCTATTTCTTTGCATTCATCCTTCTTCGCATTGTAGCTTGACCAACTAAGTTCTGGAATGATTGCATGGCCGGGAAGATCGTCCGAAGTTGGAGTGATAGTTAGCCCGAGTGCAAACACGCCCCCAGCCCTTAGCCTTGCCACCACAGAGCCTGGCCGTTTTGTCTGGATTCATGGCCTCAAAGAGCATTCCCGGCGTCGTGCCACAACCTTCTCTGTAGACCGATAGGCCATCAACGTCGCCTTCTATGTTTTTTGCTGGCTTGGGCGCCACGGGCCTGAATGCTTCACGCTGAACCGATGGCGGATCGCCATGATAAAAAGGGGCCGGCACCTGCGGCAAAATAATCTCATCGGCGCTTACTTCGCTATGCTGGTCAATCGGAAGCCGCTGAGGCAGCCACGGAGCCGCGCCGCTCAAAAACTTGCAAAAATTCCTCAGAAATCTTCTGATGCCGAGTAGGCTCATTGGGCTCTATCGTCATTAGTTCGCCATAGCCCGGCCGAATCAGCTCAAGCTCGCGGTAAATCCCATTTTTCTTCCATTCAAAGGATATGCCACCATCCAGCGTTGGCGTGACCCTCGAGGGAGCTTCGCAAAAGTTATTTTTCCATTCTCTTGCAAGAGCCAACGCAAAACTGATTATCGCTGGATCTGGTACGTCCGCCCCGGCACCATCCCAATCATCTTGGAGATGGTACATCAAATTAAGCTCAGAGAAAACTCTGTTCCATTTGTCGGGCAATCTTGGCAAGTTGACCAAGAAGGCGTCAGCTGGCAGGCCAACATCCAGGGGGATGCGACTTGTCAGACTTGTAATTGGGTTCAATAATCCGCACTGCAGTGCCGACATCGTTAGCCCTTTACCTCTCGCCACTCTTGGCGAGCAGCCTGGGAACAAAGCCTCAAAAAAAGATCACCGATTGCCCTATGCCCGATTGTCAGCCCATCAGACAGATTCCAGTTCTTATCTGGACGGACAGGGCCTCGGGCAGTCGTTTGCAAACTGAGCAGTTCCTGGCTGTCCTGCGAGCCAGCCTTTCCGTGATGCGCTTGGACGTGAACTCTTCCGCGGTTATCCTTAATTGTGTAGGTCCACTCGCCGGTACAGCGACTCAAAGGCTATTCCGTCCGGCACGATGGGCACCGCGAACAAGCCGGGGAAAACTTTGTACCAATCAGATGGCGTATCCCATAGTCTACCGCGGGAACATGGTCAACGTAGGTTAGCTCCCATTGGTTTGGCGTGAATTCCCCAGTCCCTGAATCTTTTATGAACTGTTCGAATCGAGCAAGATGCCCGTCAAACTCCGTTTTGATGGTTTCGTAGGACGGGTACTGATCTTTTCCTTTTTTCCAGTTGTAGTGAAATCGCGTACCCTGAAGCTGTATCATTCTTTCGCCAGTTGCGTTCGTGATCTGCAGCCGCCCCGGGCCGCCAGCGGGGCCAAGAAATAGCGAAACCCCCGGTGTAAGCCAGCGTTGGTCGTCTCCAAATTGCTCAAACAAATCGCCGATTGCCGGCACAGTCCATGGTTTGGGGCCATTCTTTCCCAAGGCAGCTTTTCCAGAAAGATCCAGAATGTCCGCTGCTCCACGAAGTGAGCGGGGCAAATTGGACGCCGAGGACGATCTCAGTGATCGGCGGATTTTCAAATTTCATCGCATCGCGCCTTTTCAACGCCTGCAAAAGTTGCTCAGAAAAAAGCTTGGCCCAATGAATTCTACGACCTAAAGGCCCCTCCAGGAACACGATTATTAATCGTTTTCGCCTTCCCTGCTAGATCGGCTGTTTTGCAAATGCTGCAATCTGACAATGATGCAACAAGCTGGGCAATTGCACCTTGCCACAAATCATCCGGCCGCAAGTGGCATAGCTGACAAACGAAAAGAACCGCTGACAACGCCTGTCAGCGGTTCGGGTGAAGTGGGCGTGCCAGGATTTGAACCTGTGACCCCTAGCGTGTCGAGCTAGTGCTCTAGCCAACTGAGCTAAGCGCCCTTGAACCTACAACCTTAAGGCCGGGAGCAATTATCGTCAAGCCCCAGGCAGCGCGAAGCTCAAATGCAGCTCCGCGTGGCGCAGATGAAGCTGCAGCCATTCTTCGTGCGTCAACTTGCCGAACACCGGATGAACGGCGTTCATTTTTTCCTTGTGGATCCGGCCCACCGCCAGCCGCATTTTTTCGAGGGCTTCTTGCGGAGAGGCAACTTCAGGGAAAAACTTGGCGTCGATCTCTTTGGGAAGCTTCCGACCCGGCGACATCCCTTTGGTCAAAATCCGCCCCTTGAGCAGTCCCCCGATCCACCGGATGAAGAACGGCGCCTTGGCGTTGATGCCATCGATCGAGTTGTTCATCGCGCGTGTCAAGTGGGACAGCAACCTTTCCAGCGGCCAATTACCGAGGACTTTCGTGTAGGGCGACGAAACTAGCTTCTCGGCGTCCGCCATGATTTCATCTACCGAATTGAATCGCAGCGTTCGACGGCCTTCGACCCTTTTAGTATCGACCGGCATGGTTGTTACAGCCTTTCGTGGCTAGCTTGGGTGCGATGGTTAGCAGTGGCTCCGCGGTGGCTGCGTCGATTGAAGTAGACGACGATACGTCGTTGGCCTTCGATGCTAACCGCGCCAGAGGTTTCCACGGACTTTCGGAAGAGCGCCTTTAGGCTTGGTTTGATCGAAGCCATGCAGTTGGCTCGCAAGCCAACGGTAGCAGCCATTTGCCAACGCTGTCAGCACGGTGTCCAAATCCACCTTAAGCCGGACTTTGCTGGACAAGCAGTCCAGATGGAAGAAGTTGACGCCGCTGCCGTGTTCGGCGACGCGGTGCAGCCTGTCGGGAGAGTCGTTCGGCTGCGCACGGGCGTCATTGAGAGCGATCACCTTTGCAATCAAACAAAGAATGGCCGGGCTCATATCTTCCACCTCTGTTGTATTCATCCCGGAAAACTAGGGTTGGCCGGATTCGGAAGTGCTCTTGCCAGCTTCAGAGGATCCGTACCTACCAGAGATCATAAGAACCGTAGCGCAAACGACGCTGGCGACCGAGATGACCGCAACGCAAATACAAATCGCCAAGATGATGCTGAACTCCTGCGGTTTTGTCTGAATCATGACCGAGCTCGCCGCCGAAGTCGCAGCAATCGGCACGCCGGCCCCGATCCAGAAACAAATCCAGAAGACGTTGTGCAGGTACTTGCTTTGGCACTTTTCCGCTTCCGAAGGGCCAATGGCCCTTCCCATTTCAAGGGCCTTTAAGCGTTCCAGATGCACCAACTCCCGGCTTTTTGCCATTTGCCTGAACATGAGCCAAAAAAGGCAGAGGGCGAACAACAAAACAATGGTTGCAATTGCAATGACGAGTATCCAGGTCGGCAACGCTGGCTCGACCGGAGGACCAAGATCAAAGGCGAAGAGATGCATTTCAATCCCTGGGTCAAACCTGTTGCTTCAGGACGATATTGCTTTCTAGAAACCGGAAAACAATAATGCCCCCACCGGTGCCGGCCAAGCGCACGGGCTGACGCCAATCCGAAACCGGAAGCCATGCCTCCAAGCCTGGCGGCTGAGCTGGATACCATGCTACGGCACAGCGTAATGAAAGGCAGGAAAATTCTGACTGGTGGCAAGAGCAGCAGATACGCGTGGACTACGTGATCGAGGGCGGCACGGACCCTTGCCATCAGCCGATCCGGCGACCTGGCAGGCCGGTTTCAAGCCAGTTGCTGCTCTGATGCCTGGCCGCGATGTAAGCAGGCCGGCAATTGCAGGACATTTATCGGGCTGGATCGCGACGGAACGCAGGTCAAGCTGTGTTCGACCTGCGCTAACGAGTTGGCTGACGACCGTGATTTTGGGAACGCTGAAGGCACCTTGAACCCTAAAGTAATTGCTCACAAAAAGGACACGGCCGGGCACATCACTTCGTCGTGCGATCATCCAGGATTTCGATCATTACTGCCGACAGATCATGGAGTGCTGCAGCCGCGCTGGCATTCGCGAGAATGGTGATTTGCCTGGGAATGCTTTTATCGGGGGCCTTGCCTTTGAGCGTCCTCTTAGTCGTCGCAAACTCCGGCCCCTCGACCTTCGCAAGCCGGACGCTGATTTTGCCGGCGGCTTCCCAAGATTGAGGATTGTTCTTGGCCGATTGCTCATCGGCTTCGCAGCCGTCCTTGGGCTTACGCTGCGGGGAAGTTCCGGCAGGCTCTAGTTTTCCTCGTGAACAGGGCGACATGGCAAGGCAAGATGGCCAACTCGCGGAAGCGGTTAAGAAGTCGGTTGAGTAGCGATGATTGTGGTTCACAAGGTGAAGCCGATTCGGGTTGATGAGGCATACAAGCCGGCGGCGAAGAATGCATCTGGTAAGAGGGTAGCGGAAAATGAGCATGCGGTCCGATTCCGAAATCAAGCGTTTCCTAGACGAGCTCAGCAACAATCCCGGCAACCTGGATTGGCGCGGCGACACGTTCCGATTCGGTTTGTTGGTCGGCAAGATCGTCGCACTGGATTGGGCCTTGGGCAACCCGCCAAGTTTCGACGTCGGGCCCGATTACGATTTTGAGGATTGGGTCAGGCAGGTACGGAAATCGGGAGAAGTGATAAAGCGATTCCAGGGTGATCCTGAGAGATTCGGCACGTGACCATGCTTGGTTCGTCCCATCAGTACCGGCGGCGAAGAAGAAGTGAATTGTAGTCCCCGATCCACGGTGGCCGTTTTCAGGAGTAGTTCGATGAGCCCTGACGACCTGGTGGGCGGCGGGGACCTCCCGCCCGCTGAAAAATCAAGCCGAGCAGCCGACGACGCGAGGAAACAGATCGACTAGAAGAAGGTAGGGATTGTGGTCGCGAGCGTACTCGTCGGACTGTCGTGCATCATGGGAGCGATCATTTGGGTAGTGGTCCTTACGATTGAGTCGGCGGCCAAGGAAGCGAAGGACTTTTTCGAAAAGCTGCAGCATGAAAAGCTGAGTCCGCCGGACTGACATTCGGTAATATTCAAACTGAGTCACTCTCCGTTCGACCCAACGATGGCGTTCTCACCCATCAAAGCGCAGAATGGCCTCTTCCACAAGCCAGCAAAGGAAACCACGCGCGAGACCGTCCCATGTCCAGATTCGTCTGTCCCAAATGCGGCTCCGTCGTGATGCGACTGAGCAACGCGCCCGCCATCCAGCCGGTTTGCGAGAACTGCGGCCGGCCCATGCGGCCGTACAGTGAGCTGCCGGAAGGTAGCGTCACTTGGCGATTCCTGATGTATGTGCTCCTCTCCTTGCTGGTCTATCTAGTCGTAGTTCTCATCGCGAGGGGTGCGATTGCTCCGGTGCAGGGCCACCGAAGGACCCGGGAATGTCGGTGCTTTTCGAGGAGGAATACCGCACGTGGAAGGTTCAGGGGAACAGCACCTTCGATTGTTTCTCGATCTTCACCCCTCGCCAGCCAACTGCAACCGGGCCCGCGCCGATGCGCATGCATGGCGGACACCGCCCTTCAATCCCGTTCTGTAAGGCAGGAGACCAGTCGCCGTGTGCCGGCGCCCATCTCCCCAAGCCCGTGGTGGGTTGCCGGCCATCATTGGCGGAGGGTATCCTGGTAGTCGGTTCTTAAATGTAGACGGCGCTTAGGCACCCGATGTCACCCCTCGGCGCTTCCCGGGGGGCATCGGGTGCTTTTTTCATTTTCTGACAGGCCGCTCCGGACCGACGGTCTAGGTTGGCAGGCCTCAACTATCGCAGAGCTGAGCCGCTTAGGGCAGCACGCGACAGCGAATGCTCGACTTTTGTCACGTAGGCACTTACGTAAGCAAAATGGCGGACGCCTTGTTTGGCCCGGAAACGTCGGCGGAATCCGCCTCACTTAACGGCCCACTTCTTCTCATCTGCGGTGGGATCGGGAACCGGTTTGGGGCCGATGATACTCGGGGGCCGCGCACGCTATCAAAAAGAGGTTGATCGAAACCGGGCATCGGCCATTTGTCGTGCGTGGCCGAGCCAGGATCCATCTTTTGATTGATGCGAAAATAGCCGCTCGTGTCCAGGGCTGCCGCCGTCCGCGTGTACGGGCTGCCAAAATTGAGATTGATCTTCATCCATTGCAAGGCGTACTGGTCCCAATGAGTGCCAAGACTGTTAATCATCGCATCAGCCATGCTGATGGCGATCTGCGTGCCCCCCGCCGCGTCGGACGGGGCCGTGGCACGGTAGCCCAGAATCGCGGTCAAAGGTTTGCCGGCTTCCGCTGGCGTCGTCTTGAGGAGGTTCCCCAGGCATCCACACATGGGGCGGCCGTCTTGTGCGCGGTTCCGGTATGGGGTTGGCTGTTGCCCAGGTTCTGGAGCACGCTGCAGCCGTTAATTATGAGGACGTTGGGGTCCAAAGACGAACCGAGTTGCCCCGGCGACTTCCAGTTGTCAAAGACTTCTTCCGGGCCGAGCCAGTCCTCGTACGTGCCGTCGTGTTCGGAGAACTCGTGAAGCAACTCACAGCTCCAAAAGGCCCCATGGCCGGAGTAGAACAGCACGTCGGCCGGACTCTGGATGAAGCACCAGGTTGGGTTGACATGCGGGCTGGCCGCCAACTTCGACGAGGCCGGCACGCTCACTTCGAGGACCTCAACGCCGCGGCACTGCAATAGGGTCTTGGCGTCAGGCTGATCATCATTCAAATCGCCCGTGACGCGATCGGCACCGATCGGGGCCTGTTTGGCCGCCCCGCGGTGGACCCAGCTTTTATTGAGCAACATAGAACAAAAGCGCACGGCGGCCAAACTCAACGCCTGATCGCTACCCTGATCCCTGCTCACAGTGGCAACCTTCTTGAGGTCATCGCGACGCTTTATGAGCGGGGCGAGCGTCGCCTGGGGAATTTTCACCCTGTATAGCGTGCCCAGCGAACCGACGCGACTGGCACTCGTTGTGAAGGGGGACGTCATCGACGACATGCCATTGCGCGTTTTCACAGGCTCCCGGGTCATGATCTCAAGCGGGACCTCGGCGGGCATCGTGCCCACGTCGCCGCCGAGTTGGACGCGGATGTGGAGTTCATCGAGGTTAAAGCCCAGGACATTGTCCAGGCGGCTGAGCGGCGTCATGTCGGTTTTGTCCATGATCATGAGGCTAAGGAGTTGATTCGGCATGGTAGCCTCCCGATTGGGTGCAGCGTGGGCGAAGTTAGGATTTTATCCTGGTCAGCGGCGGAAACAAAGGGTGCTTGCTCGCGGTTACGCACCGACCCTCCTACACGTCGGGGGGCCACGCAATGGTCCGATTATCCTTGAACTCGCTTTCTCCACGGGAGGAGTCAGGCGGCTGGCCGTCAGTCCCCGCCCGGGCAGCCCATCACCTCCCAGAATGAATGCAGATTTGTCGGGCTCGAAGCGACTCGGATCCCGATCGCGTTGCCGCACTCGTCCCCTTCCGGATACTTCGTGCTGTAGAACGCCAAGCAGTGCAACGGCTGGTGAATGTCCCGGATCAGATGGAACAGCCAGGTCATGCGGCTTGGTTCAAAATGTTGGGGATCGACGTGTGGCAGGAAGACGCGGCCGCAGCATTCTTCGCCTGGGCGTTGAAGAAATCGTAGCTCGATCAAGCTTACCCCGCGTGCATCTCGACCACTACCGGCTCTTGGTATTCGTCCGGATGCAGCCAGACGCCGTGCACACGTTTTCCCTGGGCAAATCTGGCCGCCGTGGCAAAACAGACCATGAAAGGCATGGCGCGACAGTGGGCAAGCACGCGGATGGTAGTGCGATTTTCGGCGCAATTCAGCAGGCGTCCGTTGTGCGCGTTCCTGCCACCGTCTAAACGGTAGCCTGCATCCAGAATCTTCAACTGCGCCGTCTTGATATTTCCCTGTGCGTCGAAGTACCAGTTTAGCCAATCGTCCGGCTTCGTCTTAAGGTTCGCGTCGACGCTCGTTCCGTGGTTCACTGTCCAACGCCATGAGAAGTGGTCGTACACGTCCAGCACATGCGTCGCATATGCCATCGCCAGCTTCTTGTTGCCTTCAATGATCACGAGGTTTTCGTCGTTGTTGTACGAAGCCTGGTACCCGAGGTTGTGGCTTCCCGTCACCACCACGCAGTCATCCGCAAATGGGTCGATCACCACGATCTTGTCGTGCGTAATCGCAAATCCCGCCTTCAGCAGCTCCTTCTGCCAACCCGCCGGTACCGTCTTGTCCAGCGCGCTGGCCGAGATCACTCGCGCATCCTGCGGCGCTGGCGGGTTCTTGACGCCCTTCTGCTTCTTCGGCGGCGACGTGCCCTTCAGGTCGTAGTAAAAGTTACCCGCCGCATCCGGCGAAGTCACGCATCCTCGCACAAACAGGCCTTTGTTCGCCTTCTGCGCCGCCGCCGCGAACTCCGTAATGCTTGGCGTCCCCGGAATGAACGCCAGAAAAAGCACCGCATTCTTGGCCGCCATTACCCGGTCGCTCAGGTCCTTCATGTCCACCGGAAAGGCCTCGTTTCCCTTTAGCCTTGCTGCGCTGCTTCGGCGTATTGGGCGAGAAGTAGCTCGTCAACGTGCTGGCGTCGTCGGTCCCCTTGTCGAGGTTCAGGTTCTTCCCCGTGCCGTTGAACGTCCGCAGCGGCTTATCCTGGAAAGGCCTGCCCGCCTCATGCGCCTTCTCGTCCGCCTGTAGCTTCTTCCAGTACGCCATATACCGCGCCGCGACCAGCTTGTCCTCGAATTACGATCGAGTTGTTCGTCTGCGCGCACAGCCCCGTGTCGGTCCAGTTGCAAGAGCCCGTCAAAACCGCCTGCGGCGTCCCGCTCGCATCGACGTAAATCAGGAACTTGTTGTGCACAATGTGGCCGCTCGGCGGCCGCCGGTACAGCAGCGATGCAGCCGACGCCTTCAGCTTGGTTTCGGAGTCGTCGTTCTCGCCCGCCATCTCCTCCGATCCGCCCGGCTTCGGCTTTGCCACAATATTCGCGAGCACGATATTCAGCTTGTCTCCGATACCGACGAGCGATTGCACCAATTCCACATCTGTTAACTCGTACAGCGCCGCATAGATCGAGCCACCCTTCTTCGCCCGCGCGACAAAGCCGGTCAACGTCCCGAGAATGTCGCCGGCCAGATCCTTGCGCAGCTGGTTCCCGGACACTTTAATCGCGCCAGCAGGCTGTTCGGGGTTACCTTGCCCTTCAATGCATCCGATACATGCTGCGTCGAGATAAGGCCGCGATTGAATATCGCCGTCACGCTTGGGGAACATACGCCGGAAATAGTCACCTCGTTCGTCGTCAGGATCGGCAGTGACGACATCGGCTTCAATGCATCCGGCGTTCCTTCGAGAGGCACGACCTTGTAGCGGAACGTGTAGTTTCCCGTCTTGTCTCCCACGAGCCGCGCATAGACATCCTTCCAGTAAAACTTCTGGATAGGGAACTGCGCGGTCGTCTGCCCGGTGCAATGGTCTTGCCCGGGAACACCGCGTGGCTCGGAAGCACAGTTTCTTTGCCCTGTTCGAATCAATGCGATAAAGCGCGAAACCCATGCAACCGTCGGGTTTGGCTCCGTAGCTCCAAGCAATGGTGGCGACGTCGTTATTGGCAAAGGCGACTGCGTTCCGCATAGGAAATCCTAATTTGAGGCTAGCCTGGTCAATCGCGGCCATCGTTGTGGATTGACGCATGCGTGGCAAGATTCCACCATCTTGCCCGCGGCACATCACCGGAACAATGGAAAACTAATTCATTGGGAGGGATTGTAACATGCGAACCCGCGCCACGAGCCGGCCGAAGTTTCGTGGCAACCGCTGCTCAATTTGGGCCAGAACCCCCGAAACAATAGCCAGGCCAGCCGGCAGACGACCAGGTGGCCTTATTCGTTCCAGACGAAGGCTGGCGAAGCCAGGAGGATGACCAAGACGAACGCGAGAGTTTTATTCATCCGGATTCCTTCGGAGTGGGCTATAAGCGGCGGACCCGAGACCACCAATACGCAAGGATCTGATGAAACGTAGGCTTTTGCAATTCCTTAACCGCTAGACGTCCTTCCACGAATGTGACAGTTGTGCAAAAGGGCGGGAACACTGAGGTTTCTGAATATTCTAGAACGACGATCTGGCACAGCTTCGGATCTGCAGGAAGCTTCGGGAAGGGCAGCCCATCTATGCCGCGAGCAGGCGGCATCGCGAAAACGAAATTCGGTTTGAGCACTTCTCTGACTTCATCCAGCGTCATGCCGTCGTGAAGCGAAGCAAATCAGGCGCAACTGCCGTTCATGAAAAGGGCGAACACTGCAAGCCCGATGGCAACACATAGGACGGCGACGAGCGCAAATAATCGTCGAAGACGCATCGAGCGGCCTGGGCGTACCTTGGGGTGGGTGGAACGCATTACATGAAATCCAATCGCTGGCCGGTCCCATCACTTCGACGGAAGCTCCAGCACAACCGGCTCACTGCATTCATCCTGGCGGAGCCAACTAACGTACAACGGCCCACCGTCGTCGTCGAGGACGCACTGGCGGCTGTAGTCGTCTCGGTAGGCAGGCCGCGCTGTGCCGTCCGTGAATTGGCGTTCGCCGAAGTTGCATCATCACGCAGCTGCTCATAACTTGTTTGGAAACCACGTTCGAATCCAGAACAAGTTCACTTGTCGAAGGTGCGATCTCCCTGCTGTTGGAGGATCCGCCAGGCATTCTCTTCTTCTGAAGAGAAAAACTCCATAAGCCCGAGAGTTTTCAGTCGGAACTGAGCCAAAAATCCGCAATTCCTGCAGCTTAGCACCGCACAGGGAATTGCTCGATGCTCCCCGATGGCAAACGAGGCCTCGCTTACGTCTTGCACCAAACGGGGCGAGGTAAAATCGCGATGGATCTTGAATTCACTGGAACTACACATCGGACATTTTTTCGAAACTCCCTTTTTGGCGAGCGCCTCTGTGACTTTTGCCCTGTATTGGGAACGTGAGTCGACTGTCATGCTGCGTACTCCTTAACACGGGCATCTCTGCAAGTTTGCTGCGGCCTTGAACCGGTTCTATGCAGGCCAAGCGCGGCAAGAACCCTACTCTAACATCAGCGCACGAAAGGCACCAACGCAATCAGTCACCGGTGCTCTACGGTCACGCCCTGGGCTCGGGCCAAATCGGCGACGAGGCCGGGCAGGTTATTCCGCGCGGTGAAGCTGTTGCCGATAAACAGCATCTTCGATGACTTGGATTTTCGCCATTGAATGCAACAACATCCGCTCGAACATCTTTGGTCTTTCCCCCGCCTTCGTTGTAGGGCCCATCCAACGCAAAGGCATGGCCCGTGCCTGGGACCTGGATGTACGAGTTCACGACATTCCTAGCTTTTAGTTTCTCCGCCAGCTCGAAGAATTGCTCGATGTTCACGATTTTGTCAGCCGTCCCATGGAGGATGAGTGTCGGCGGACTATTCTTGTTGACGTGATTGATAGGGGAGGCAAGGTGACGAAGGTCGTGCGACAATACCACCGCGACCACGAATTCTGAGGATCAATCGTGGCAGATAGGTTTCCGCCCACGAACTCCAGTTTGAGGATTGCATATGGACCCAATTAAGGCTGTTACCTCTCTCGACCCAAAAAGGCAGGCGTTTTCACTTCTGGAGGAGTTCAAGAACTTTGCCTTCAAAGGAAACGTCATCGATCTTGCCGTGGGCGTCATTATTGGCGCTGCCTTCGGCAAGATCGTCGATTCTCTCGTCAAGCAGATCATTATGCCCCTCATCAGCGTGGTGATACCGGGGGACCAGAGTTATGTGAGCTGGAAGTGGGTGATAAACGGCAAGGAAGTTCCCTACGGCCAGTTTCTGGGCGAGGTGGTCAACTTCCTGATCGTGGCCCTGGTGCTGTTCTTTTTCATCGTCAAGTTCCTGGGCTGGGTAATGAGGTTCAAGAAAGAAGAGGCCGCGGCGGCTCCGCCGCCACTAACGAAGGACCAAGAGTTATTGGCGGAGATACGGGATCTGCTGAAGAGCAGCCGGCCTCGTCCATGAGGAGGATTAGACCCCTCTTTCAACCCCGTCATCGCCACCCGCAGGAGGCGCCAGACAGACAGGGGCGACAGATTGAGGGACTTTTCTCGGTCCGGAGGCCGATAGCGTGGAAGCACCGAGCCTTTGATCATGCCGCGCAGCACTGACAAAGTAAGTCAATGGCTCCTCGAAGGGGATCCCGCCATTCGCTGGCAAGTGCTCCGCGATATTGCCGGGGCCTCAGAAAGCCTTCGAAGGAGGGTAGGGGAGCTGACCGGTTGAGCGCGTGCATCTTCAGCGATGCTGATGAAGATGGATTAGGCTAAAGAGCGAGAGGTCAAGCAAACGCCGACAGCTCATCGTCAGTTAACAGTCGGCCAAGAATGCAACCGAGCACCCATCTGCCATCGGGCTGCGCCGTCGCATGTCTCACCTCAGCCGATAAGAACCGCGCTGCATTTTTGGTGATCGATGGGAGGAAAATCCTAACCGTCGTGCCGGGAGCGAAATAGCGGTCGCAGACAACGCCGAGACCATCCGCAGACACGTTCTTACGTTCGGCGAGGATCATCTCGCCATCGCTGGTGACGAAGGTAATTGGGTGGTCGGCGCCAGGCTGGCGCTCAATCTCGCGACGGTCTTGGTCCGGCAACAAATTGGCCTCGATCTGGTAATGGATGGTTGGTGCAAGACTCTGTGGGCTATGCAAAGCTTACACCATCGCCGCATGCTCAGCCAGTGGCAGAATCGTGTTCAGCGGCCCAGGCCTGGGGGACCAAGATCGCTGGCATTTGGCAATTGACAACTGCCGCCGCCAGGGGTCGAATAGCCTGGATAATATGCGGTGCCGACGTGGCACGACTCCGGGGCGCTGGAATACATTCGGCGGGGGATATCGCGCCGGGGAATCACGGCAGCAGTTACGAGGCCGCTGGGAACGGGGGAGCCTATGGCAGACGGTGAACAGTGCCCGCGATGCGGCAAGGCACTGATTGTGCACGGGTCGTTCTCCACTCGGGGGGTCCGGTTCGGGTTCCGGCCGGAGGAGTTGCGGCTCTTCTCCTTAACTTTCCAGTTTCCCGAGGTGCCGGTCCCGGGGGCCGCCGCAGCCTGCGCCTCTTGCGGGTTAGTCTGGTCCGAACTGGAAGCCGGGACGCTTCGGCAGAAGCTCCACGACCTGGGAAACGAGGACGTGCGGCGACGGCTTGGACTGTTTGAAGGGGGCTGAGCCGGCCGGCCCGAGCGGCCCTTGCCGGTTCCTTGCAGTCTGCCGATGTGTCAAGGCAAGGGCTCTTCAACACGAGTGCCAGTCGCGTGCCAGCCTTACCCTGCCTCACTTCTTCTTTGTCGCTGGGTAAACCAATACAGTTTCGCGCAATTCTGAATAGCACTTTAGCCAGTACCGTAGCGTGCGTTTAGTTGACTCTTGGTAAGGCCTTGCCTGACGCGCCGCGAAAGCCCATCCATTTTTCTGCCAATATAGATGAAAGCAGTCGTGCATTTTGCACTTTGGTCAGGGGTTGATGTGTCGGATTGTCGTGCAAATAGTTGAAAACATCTATCGCAAAACATTGTTGCAAATTGGCTTATGCCGAATCCGACTCTGGCAAGATTCCCGAAGTCTCACGACTTCGGCTGCATCGAGTCAGATTTCCGAAGTCTCACGACTTCGGCTACGTTCCCTTTGGGCGCCGTCCCCTGCGCCAGCGCCAAATGAAGAAGGGGGCGAAACCCGCCAGGAGCAGGCCGAGTCCCGTCTTCTTCATTTTCGATCTCCAGGCGTCCACCTGCAGATCTTGATCGGCGAAGGAGACGTCGATGTAGGCGTTGAACATTTCGTCCCAGCTCTGAGGACCTGTGCGCACCCAGACATCCGGATCGGGATTTGCCAGGTTAGCCGCCGAGTTGTCGTAGACGATGGTGTAATGCAAGACCGTGCCCTTGGGCAGGCGCAACGGTTCGGCAAGGATGTACTGATGCTGCCAGGCGAAATCGTAGTGGGGCACGTCGAGCAGAATTTCCTGGCGTCCATCCGGGTACTCGGCCTCGGCACGGAACGATTTGCCGCGCACGTGCATGTGCGGAAAAATCGCGTAGAGCAAGAGATCGTCCGGGCAGGTGAATTTGTGCTTCACGCGATGATCGGCCGCATGCGGCGGAATGGCTAAATCTACATCAAACGTGAGATTGGTGATTACCTCCTTGTGGACCGTGACGGGGTCGGCAAACACCAAACCCAAGCGCGACTGATCCATCTCGGGGCGCGCCATTGGGCGCATAGTGAATCACGAACACCGCTTTCCAGCCGGCCGGCCAACGCTTGGCGACGCCCGGCTGCAAGAGGGTTGGTGGCTTGCCCGGCGTTATGCCCGTCAGGAAAGTCCATTCGGCTTCCGTGGAGCGATCGAGAGGCTTCCGCGTTGGCGGCTTCAACAGAACGTTGCAGTGATGCACGACACCGCGGCAGCCCGGCAGAACCTCGGCTGCCTGAATCCAACGGTCTTCCTTGAAGCCCGGATCGACTTCGATGTATTGATAATCCACCACTCCTTCCGCAGGCACGTTGAACGGCTGCGGCATGGAGAGCACGAAATCGGGCGTGGGAATGCTCCACCCTGCGGGAAAAGTCGGCGCCGGCGGCAAATCGGCTCGGTTGCCTTCCGGGCAGCCGCTGTCGACCCAGGTCTCGATCAACTGCTTGTCGCCGTCGCTCAGGCGAGGATCGTTGGCGAAGTGGCCATGGGCCGGGCTGGCATGCCAGGGCGGCATGCGACCGGATTGCACTACTTCGCGGATCATCGGGCCCCAACTGGCGGCTTCTTCGTAAGACGTCAAAGGAAACGGCCCAATCTGGCCGGGGCGATGGCAGGACTGGCAGCTTCGCTGCAGAATCAGGCGCAATGTGCCGCGTATAAACCACAGCCGCGGAGCCCGTGCTTCGCTCGGCTCTGCCAAGCAAACACCCGGCAGGTTCGGTTAAAGGCTTGCCGATAGGTCGCAAAGCAAGCAGATCGTCGAGTGCGTCGCGCAGATCGTGACTCGTGGCGGCGGCCTTGGCGATGCCGGGCTCATATTGATTATCGATCCGTCCGCGATAACGCAAATGGCCGGTGCCATCGAAAAGAAGCACCTCAGGCGTGCGGCGCACCCCGAGTTGCTGAGCCAATTTCCCGTCACGATCTTTCCAAATCGGCCAGGTCACCCGGTTGATGCGCACGAAACCATCGAGATCCGCCAGCGAATCCGTCGGCTGCGAAGAAACGCCTACAAATGCTACGCCCCGAGAGCGCATCTGATCTGCCAGGGCATTGACGCGGCGGAGTATAGAGCCGGGCCAGAGGACAGCCGCTGGCAAAAAAGTAAACGACCGTGGCTTTTGTGCCCAGTTGCTCGCTTAGCCGATGCATCCCGCCTCGGGCATCAAAAAGAGGAAGATCGGGAGGGCATGAACCGAGCGTAAATGACCGGTCGGAAAGAACCAGCGAGAGCATCAAGAATGCGGGAAGAATTGGCATGACGAACTTCTGACCAATGGCACGTCGAACTCGGACGAACACAGGGGAATGATCGGCGCACGGGCAGAGGCAAGCGCGCTTGATCCGCCAAGCAAACCTAGCACACGGTATGCCTGGATGGGTTCATTAGCGAATTGGCTTAGAATTCCCGGGCTACAAATGCTTGCAATCGTTACTGTTGGAATATAGCTTTCGGCAAAAATCTTCATTTAATCGTAACGTTATTGTGGCGGACGAGTTCGGTTCAGAAACCCATGTTTGGAAATGCCATGGCAGGACACTTTTTTCTGGTATTGGCAAGTGGAATGTTATTGGGCGCCTGGGCAAGACGCCGCTGACAAAGACTACGGCCGATTCGAGGGAATCTGGCGCTTCGACCTGGTAGAAGTCGAAGGCGTTAAACGGCCGGCGGTGCCGTTCGAAACCAACAAGATCATTATCGGCAAGAACGGGAATTTTATCGTCGTCCAGGGGCCGAAAATCACGCGCGGGGTCTTCAAGCTGGATCCGAGCAAGTCGCCCAAGCATTTCGATTTCATCGTCTCCTCGGGCTCGGCCAAGGGCCAAACCATAATGGGCATCTATGAAATCAGCGACGACACTTACAAGATCTGTTTGCCCCTGGCCGAAAAAGGACGACCGGCGGCCTTCGACAGCATGCCTGGCAGCGGTACCATTCTGCAAATTCTGAAGCGAGAAAGACAAGACATGAAAGAGACGCTGACCAAGGTGGGCCGCCAGAAATTGGCCGGTTCTTGGCAAGCCTTTTCGTATGAACTCGACGGGAAGAAGGCGTCGGATGAGGACATGAAGCACATCAAGCTCGTTTTCGACGCCGCCGGCAAGGGAGTAGCAAGTCGCGATGGCAAGGTCTTCGTTGAGGCATCCTCTAAGCTGGATCTATCGAAGAATCCTCCGGCCATTGATTTTCAATACACCACGGGCGATTACAAGGGGCAAACTTCCTTAGGCATATATGAGGTCGAAGACGATGTGCTAACCATTTGCCGCGCTCCCAACGGCAGACCCCGGCCCACCAAGTTCGAGTCCAAACCCGGCAGCGGGCTTACCTTGATGAGCTATAAGCGCGATAAATCAGCAGAGGGTAAGTAATGCCATGAGCGGCCAGGCTCCAAGTTAGGCACCTTGGCGAGCTACATTGTCATGCGAGCCCCGCGCACAACAATGCGATACTTTGGAGTGCGGCGCTTTTCCGCCGCTTTTGTTTCTATTTCAGTGCCGTGCCCAAAAAACAAAAGCGGCGGAAAAGTCGCCGCACTCCAAAGTAAGGCCGCAAATATCCTAGTCCGCTCCACTCGGAGCAAGAATCCGGGGCTGCTCGCAACTTCGCCCGTTACGCCGACAGTTTCTTGGGAATAGCTAGGCCATTCAGAAATTGCGTCAGCGAGCTGTTGAAAAGCACAGGGTTCTCGACCGGCAGGGCATGACCGACGCCGGACACTTGCTGCAATACCGCATGCGGGATCAGTTTCTTCAATTCGAGAGCGAACCGCGGCGGCATGATATGGTCGTCCACGCCGCTGAGGATCAGCACCGGGCAGCGAATCGAGCCGAGTCGGGCGGACGTGCTGTGAGTTGCTACCGCCTCCAGTTGGCGCATGAAGCCATCGATCTTCTGTGCGTATGGATTTTGCGATAACAGCCACATCAGCCAAGAAGTGCGGCCGGAATCCTGAAAAAACTCGTGGCTGACCCACCAGGGCAACAGGCGCGAGAAGAAGGCAGCGGTGTCCGGGCCTTGCTGCCGAATGAGCTTGAACAGGTCGAGCGTGGCGCGGAACCAATCGTCGGCGGCGGCAAGCGTGTTGACCAGCACCAAGCTGGCAACGCGGTCGGGCGCTGCCAGGGCCATCTCTTGGGCGATCATGCCGCCCATGGAAACACCCACGACGTGGGCAGGGCCGAGACGCAATTGTTCACAAAAGCCGACTAGATCTTGGGCCAAATCGCGGGTGGTGTAGGCGGCGTTCACGTAGCTCGATTGCCCGACGTCTCGATTGTCCAGTGCCAGGCAGCGATAGTGGCGACTAAAGTTCTTGAGCTGCCCCATCCACGACATGCTGTCGCCGGCCAGCCCGTTCAAGAAGATGAGCGGCTCGCCTTGCCCTCTTTCGACGAAATAAAGCTCCAGGCCAGGCAAACGACAGACAGGCATGATAGCCACCATCCTTATTCCGACGATCAATCGGGCTTGGGAGGCACACCGCCCTTGGTCCGCAAAATCTGAATCCGCCGGCTCACCTCGAGCTGATTCGGGCTGAGGGCCAGGGCTCGTTCGTAAAGCTCTAGCGCTCGGTCGGGCCGTTGCAGGGTTTCGTACACCTGCCCGAGATTGATGAGCGAGTTGACATCGTGCGGATTCAAATCGAGCGCTTGCTGCAAGCGTGCTTGAGCCCGCGGCAGATCTCCCTGCTGGAGCCAGAGCCAGCCTTCTTCGCCATAGGCGGCGGCAAGCTGCGGCGCGAGGCAAGCCAGGCTTGCACGGATTGAATCGCCTGATCCTTGCGGCCGGTGCGGAAAAGCAGTGCCAAGTATGCATGCCGGCAGTCCGCGAAATTCGGATCTTGCTGAAGACAGGCGACGTAATACTTTTCCGCCAAGGCGGTTTTGTCGATGCGGTCGTAACAATGGCCAACGTTGTAGAGCAGTGCCGCATCAGTGGGCTTAAGAGCCAATGCAGCCTGAAAACACTCGCCGGCATGGGCAAAATCGCCCTGGCCATACAAGATCAGGCCTTCGTCGCTGTAATCGCGCAGCCGCTGCTCCTGCGGTACGGACGTACAGCCAATCAAGAGCATCGTGCAGGCAACCACTTGAAAGGTCCGGCCCATGACCTTCCTCCTTGAAGCGCGGACCATACGCAGACCGGGAAAAAAAGAGAAGGGCAGGTTGCTGTATATCGATTGATTCTCCCTGCACAGAGGTGGAAAGGTAAGACATAATGAAAGGTGGAATAAAAAACGGGGAATTACCTTTTAGCGGTGCGCCGGGTTTGGTTGAATCAACTTCCTTTGTCATGCCGGGCGACTTCACATGCTCCACTCTTCCTTAGTGACGATCGCGGTTTTTCTCACAGCCGTGCTCCCAGCGATCCAGCCAAAGTCACCACAGCCGCTTTGCCTGCGAAATATGTCGTCAAGGAAGTCCGCGACATCGTTTACCGTCCCCTCGCGGAAGGGGAGGACGCTGCCAAGAACAAGAACAAACTGGATCTCTATTTGCCTGAAGGCGTGCACGATTTCCCCGTCATGCTCTTCATCCACGGCGGCGCCTGGGTCTTCGGCGACAAAGAGCAATTTGGCCTTTACCACAATTTGGCTACCTACTGGGCTCGGCGAGGTGTCGGCGTGGTCGTGGCCAACTACAGGCTTTCGCCCGGCGTCAAACACCCTGCCCACGTTCAAGACGTCGCTAAGGCGTTTGCCTGGACCAAGGCCAATATCGCGAAATATGGCGGAGACGTTCACCAACTATTCGTTTCCGGGCAGTCGGCCGGGGGGCACCTGGTCTCGTTGCTGGCTACCGATGAATCGTATTTGAAGGCCGAGAATGCCAAGATCAGCGACATTAAGGGCGTGCTCACGTTAAGTGGCGTTTATGGACTGCCGGCGAGTTTCGCAAGAGGGGGCATGGCCGCAGCGACCGGCGTGCCGGCCGGCCATGACGGCGGCCAAGCAAAACGGACGCCGTTTTCCTCCGTCTTTGGCAGCGATCCCAAGGTTCTCAAGGCTGCTCTCGCCGATAAATCACATACACTCGGGGCTGCCCCCGTTTCTCGTGCTGTATGCCCAAAACGATCCGAAGGTCCTTCGGGATATGGCGGTCCAGTTCGCTGCCGCCCTCACGAAAAACAAACAAAACGTCGATTTGGTCGAGGTCGCCGGGTCGCAACCACATCACCGAACTAGTGTTGATCGGTCAAAAAGACGATCCCGTCGCGGCAGCCATGTCTCAGTTCCTCCGCCAGCATGCGAAACTACCTTGAACAGTTCAGTGACGCCGCCAACCGCAAAGAGCAACCGGCTGGTGAGCCGGTTGGCCCCTTCGCCCACGGGCGCACAACATGTTGGCAACGCCCGCACTTTTCTGATCGCCTGGCTCGCCGCTCGACAAGCGGGGGGTCGCGTCCTAGTGCGCATCGAGGATATCGACTCGCCACGCGTTAAACCTGGAGCCGCCGATCAAGCCATCGATGATTTGCGCTGGCTCGGGCTCGATTGGGATGACGAGCCCATCGTGCAAACGTCGCGACTACCTCTCTATGAAACGGCGTTTGAGTGCTTGCGCGACGCCGATCTCGTCTATCCTTGCACTTGCACGCGCGGCGACGTGGAGCGCGCTGCCAGTGCGCCCCACGCCGACCATGCCGGCCCCGTTTATCCCGGAACTTGTGCGGCACGGCGGGCGATGGACGCGGAGAAACTTAAGGGGCAGGCTTTTTCCTGGCGATTCCGCTTGCCTGAAGCAACCCCCGCGTTCGACGACCGCCTACACGGTCATGTAACTATCGACTTGCATCAGGATGAAGGCGATTTTGTCGTGTGGAAAGCCGCCGGTTCGCCGGCGTATCAGCTGGCGGTCGTCGTCGATGACGCTCTCACCGGCGTGACCGAGGTCGTTCGTGGCGACGATCTCATTCCCTCGACGCTGCGCCAACTTTTGCTCTATGAAGCGCTCGGCTGGCCACCCCCTCGCTTCGCCCACGTGCCGCTCGTCGTCGGTCCCGATGGCCGACGCTTGGCCAAACGCCATGGCGACACGCGCTTGGCGGCGCTACGAAATCAGGGTATGAGCTCTCGGTCGCTCATTGGTCTTTTAGCCTGGTCCTGTGGCTGGATTACGGAAATCCGGCCGATCACGCCTCGCGAGTTGTTGCGATTATTCAGATGGGAAACGATTCCTGGCGAGCCGTTGGTGCTCACTCCGGAACTACTCGCTCGCGCTGGCCACGCCTAGCTCGGCCGGGCGCACGGCTTCTTCCAGTGCGGCAATACGACGCTCCAATGAATCCTGCCTGGTGCGGCTCGCCACCACTTCCTGCAGCAGATCCTTGATGATATCGCTCACCTCGTGCGATCTGCCCGACGCCACGGCGCGCTCAATCGTCTGGCTCCATGTCTCCGTCAAATGCTGAAGACCACGCGGCGCAGAAGATGTGACGGCGTGGTCCAGGAGCGAGCAGCATTCGAGCGCCTCTTGAACGGCTTGCAGCAGAGCACGGTTGAAGGCAGATTGCCGACGGGACAGCACGTCGACATAGGCGTGCTTGAAATTGCCCAGCAGCTTCTGCTTGATTTGCCGCTTAAGGCCAGCTAAACGGCCTTCGGTGACATCAACATAATCGTCTGGCAATTCCTGGCGTCGATCTGCTTCGGCAAGGGCGGCCCCGGCGGCCTGGAGAAGAGGGCCACAACTTCCCGCCACTGCCTCCTCAGCCGCGGTAACAACCAATTCGACAATTGCATCAGCCGGGCCTGGCACTGTGTCTGCGGAGATATCCTGACAGCGAATCTCCACTCGATACCGGCCGGGTAATTCGGGGATTTCCGCCCGCACAACTACGGCGGCCTCTTCACCCGGCACGATCACGCCGGGAAGAACGGTTTGCAAGCGCAGCGGCTCGCTGTCGGGCGCGACAGCATCTAAAGTAGTCGCCAGCAACACCCGAGCACCTGGCCCTTCCGGCAGGGCCGCATGGCTGCCTTCATTGCGCAGATGAACGGGGATGAAAGCAGTTTCTTGACCGGCGCACGCCAAGGCCCGAGGTCGATGCGGATTCCATGCGCCACAATTCTTGCGCCGGGACAGGCGCGGCATCAAGAGTATCCTCGATCACCCGGCCAAAGGTGTCTCGCCAGCAAGCCAGGGTATGACGCGCAGCGCGCTCCCTGCCGCGCTGCTGCATGTTTTCCACCAGGGGTGTCGACAAACCGAAAACTGCATCTAGCAATTGCTCGGTGAATCGTGCTCGTGAGCCGAATTGCTCCGCGACAAAAGCCCTGGCATTTTGACCCAGCGCCTGCCAGTGCTGCGGTCGCTCGAGCAAGTTGAGAATCGCGCGTTCGAAGGAAGTGCGATCGCCGACCGTAATGCCACCGCCGGATGCTTCGAGGAGATCGGCAAGGACCGCGCAATTTTGATGGGCGATGACTGGCGTGGCATTGGCCCATGCCTCGAGTGCGACCAACGACAACGACTCATGAATGGAAAGATGAACGACCGCACGGGCGCCTGCCAGAAGATCGGCTTTCGCCTGATCGTCGACGAACCCTAGATCGCTACACCACGTTTCCGTGGGAATAGGAATCGAGCCTTTTCCTGCCAAAACCAATGTTAGCTTGCCGGGATACTTCTGATTGAACTCTCGGAACCAGTCGAGCAACAGCGGAAGATTCTTCTGCGGCGAATAGCGGCCACAATAGACAACGTAAGCGGTTGTCCCAGCCAGCGTGCGGCCGCGCTCCGCGTCGCCTTGCCGATCGAGATCCAGCCAGGTTCCGATGACAGTGCTGCGCGGATGATTTAAGCCGATCGCCCGCTCGGCAAACGTTTTCTCCGCTGCACTGTGGTAAAGGATGCCGCCGACCTTGCGGTAAGCCCGTTGCCAAATCTTCAGGCGCATCACGGCTTCGTCGTGGAAACAGCCGGCCAGCAATGTTTTTTCTGGGAAGGTCTGGCTGACGTCATAGGTCAGGCCAGCCAAATAAGGGCCGGTTAACACCACGTCGAATTCATCGATTCGCTTGGTCAATTCAGCCATCAAAGCAGCGGAATGGATCGATTGGCGGATGAATTCTTGCTCGCCTTCCGCATCGACGCGACCATCCTCCTCGAGAACGCGTGCGCACGATGGCGTTATGGCGCACTCGATCGAGCGGATCGACGGGAAACCGATGCGTCAGCAAGCCAGCCTCGCGGCTCGAGCCGGCCGGCAAGTCATTCTCCCAACCATGTTCGCGCACGGTGCAAGTCGTAAAAACTTCCACGCTCGCGCCCGCGTCTTGCAGCGTGGCCGCCATCAACGCGAGCGATTTCTCGGCCCCGCCAACTACGCTTGAGCCGAACCGAAAACAAACGACCGCCACGCGCGGCCGACGCCGGATCGGGGAATCAGTCGTTTTGCTGGATGCGGTTCGAACATTCAGAATGGTGCGAACTCGTTCCGCCAATTCCGTGTCATCATCCGGTGTGAACAGCAGACCGGCGTCGCCAACCGTTTCGGGCAGAGCACCGGCGTGAGCCGCCACGACGGGAACATTACAAGCCATCGCCTCCAAAACGGGGATGCAGAAGCCTTCATGAACGGAGGGCATTACGAAAAGGTCCGCCGCGGCGTAGCAGGCCTCCAAGCGCAGGTCGTCAACCTGTCCCAAGACATGCACGCGATCGCCAACATTAAGCGTACGTGCCAGTGCCAGGCAGCGCTCCAATTCTTGGCGATAAAGATCCTGGGTATTGCCCACCAAGATGAGATGTGCGGGCGATTCCAGTTGACTCAGGCGTGCCAGGGCACCGATCAACACACCTAGCCGCTTGTTGGGCGCCATCCGGCCGACGAACAGGATGATCTTGCAATCCTGCAGCCCCAGCTCGTGCGAATGTTTGGCAGCGTCTGGGTCTTTTGCAGAGGATCGCTGGCGAGCGCGCTGCTGGCATGATGGGAAACGACGAACGTTCGTTCTTGCGGATAACGGCAAGCGTGCGCAGCTCTTCGGCCGCAAATTGGCTGTGCACCACGACGCGATCGGCGCACCAGGCGATGCCGCGGCGCTGCCAGCCGAGGAGGAGCGCTTCGCGATTATGGTTCGTCCATAGTTCGGGCGGCGTTACGCCGTGATAATCGAGAATGATGCGAGGCTTACGGCCCGCAAGCAGGGGCAAGAGATTCAGGGCGGGATAGTATTGTCCATATTCGACGAGCAGCAGATCAGCGTCGGCCATGAAGGCCAGCGCATCGCGACTAGCATCAGCCCCGGTAATCCCGTGGGCCAACGGACGTAGACGGGGATGGATCGGCCGAGTTACTTCGACAAACAGGCGGACTTGAGCATTGCGATCGAGGAAGAACGTGGCTTTATCCGCGATGCCGTTGCCGATGGCATCACCGGCAGGGGCTTGATGGCTCAGAATGGCTACGCGCATCGGTCCCTCCGTGACCGGGGCGAACACAGGCTTCCATGGCTAGCGTCCAATCATGCTAACGCGAATTTAGTTGGGGGGCAACCGTGGCTCGCGTTGCAGTTGCGAACTTCTCCGCAACAGCGCGATTCCTAGCAATTGTGAGCCTCCTGGCAATAGTGAGCCTCCTGGAATAGTGAGCTCCCACGTTAGTGGGGGGAGTTTGGCAGAAAACTCCCCCCACTAACGTGGGAGGCTCCCTAAGGCGATCGGCATGAATTGGCTTCCCCAAAGTAGACCTCACGCTCCGCGTGAGAAGCGTTCCTCACGCGGAGCGTGAGGTCTACTTTTTTCTGCCGCTCGCTAAGTTCGATGGAGGCTCGCTAAGTTCGATCGTCGAGATTTGCTTAACAAAAATGAGGCCAATACCATGATTCCGCTCTATACCGTCGATTCGTTCACCTCGAAAGCTTTTGCAGGAAATCCCGCGGCGGTTTGTTTTCCGCCTGGTCCGAAGCCAGATGCATGGCTCCAGGATGTAGCGAGAGAGATGAATCTCTCCGAAACCGCGTTTCTATGGCCGGAAGGCGACGGTTTCCGCTTGCGCTGGCTGACGCCTACGGTCGAAGTCGATTTGTGCGGACACGCCACGCTCGCCAGCGCGACATTCTCTGGCAGACGGGCCGGTTAAAGCCCGACGCTCAAGCTCGCTTTCAATCGCGTAGCGGCTTGCTCACGGCTATCAAGAAGAGTGAATGGATCGAGTTGAACTTTCCCGCCAAGCCGCCGGAAGAGGCTGCGCCTCCGCCACAAATGCTCGAGGCACTGGGCACAAAAGCCCAATGGGTAGGTAGCAATCGCATGGACTATTTTGTGCTCGTTGAGAGCGAAGAGGAGGTTCGCCGGCTTCGCCCCAATTTCGGGTGCTCAGAAGCGTTTCGGCACGTGGCATCATCGTCACGGCGCGCTCCACTGCTTCTGACTTTGATTTCGTTTCTCGATTCTTTGCCCCCGGCTCAGGCATCGATGAAGATCCCGCAACCGGTTCCGCTCACTGCTGCTTGTCGCCCTTTTGGGGCCAAAGGCTGGGGAAGCGGAATATGGTGGGTTTCCAGGCATCCGCCCGCGGCGGCGTAGTTCGCGTCACGGTCGAGGGAGATCGCGTGATTCTGGGCGGGCAAGCCGTGACGATTCTGGAAGGGATGCTTCGCCAGGCTTGATGATGAATAAGTTTAACCCGGAGCCAGCGGCGACGGCTGACTTGTAGCCTACTGCGTCATTCGGCCCTGTTCGGCGAGCGAGCCTGTTAGCCGTCGCCGCTGGCTCCGGGTTAAACGAAAAATGCTCCTTCAAGTTGGGCGAGATAAGGACTCTTCCAAAGACGCTAATTTCTTTGCAAAAGCCTCTCTACTCGGGCAGAACGCTATATGTCCACGAGACCGGCTTCCCATCCCGATAAGGCATGACGCCGTGGAACTGGTCGCCCCCCTCGAACACCAGCGGCAGGAAGTAACGATCACCTTCCCAAAGCGGCAATTGCTCCGCTTGTGTCAGTTCGATCCATTCCAGCGTTCCCTCGGCGTTCTCCGTGCGTGGCTTCCCTTGCCAGGCATCAATCAGGAAGATGAAAGCGAACCAATCTTCGCCTCCCTTTCCAAACCCGGGCCAGCTAATCGTGCCGCGTAAAACGAGGCTGGTGCATTCAATCCCTGCTTCTTCGCGGATTTCGCGTTTCATGCAGGTGACAACATCCTCGCCGGCCTCCAACTTGCCGCCCAGGCCGTTAAATTTGCCGAGGTGCTGGTCGCCCGGACGCCGATTGCGATGGATCAGTAGGACCTTTTGCCGGCTTGCATCCAGGATGTAACCGAGCGTGGCCAGAATCGGCTGGTAGGGCATCGTGCAATGTCCGTCAAACCTGGTTGGAGTCGTCAGCCCGCGATCTTACCTGGTTTGCCCTTGACCATGAAGCGCCATCAGGCTATCCCGCAACCCGCGCCGCGACATAGCGGGGCAAGAATTGCATTCTCTCAGACCCCCCGCAGAGGAGAGAACGATGAGGCTTCGATTGTTAGCTTTGTTGGCCGCCTTCGGCCTGACTGGTTGCTGTTCGTGGTGTGAAAAACAGCCGGCGCTGCCGCCTGCGGGATATATCCCGGCCGGTTACTACCCGGCTCCCACCTATCCAGCGGCGGGGGCATGCTGTGCGCCGGCCAACCCATGCGCTCCCGCGGCAGTTGCTCGCAGTGCACCTGCAGCCAACTGTGGCTGTCCACAGTAGGCAAATCCCGCCCACGGAAAAATCACTCCACAACCACGTTGCCGTGGTGCGTTGCGTACCACGCCGCCAGACTGCCTTTGCACTGCATGATGGCGCGGCGTGCAACGATCAACGTCACCAACGTGGCCGCCAATGCGCCCAGCATGAGGGAAATCATCTGGCCGCCGTTGCCAGCGACATAGACGGCTCCGGGCGGCACCAGTGCCGTGTAGACTGCCCCGAATTGCCGGTGCAAAGCGTAGGCTAAAACCGGCAAACCGATGGTGAGCAAAAGCCCCAGATTCCCGCCGTTGCTGCCGCGCGTGAAGGCACGAAACCCAAGTGAGAAATAAAACACCCAAAGAATGATGCCTACCGCCAAGGCAGCCACGCACGGGAGCAATTCGGCCGGGTGAGCAATGGCCGTCGCCGTCCAAAGCAGCAGCGCTGCATAGAAGTAGCCTCTGCCGCGGACCCAAGCTGCTGCCGCCGAGGCTCGCCAGAAGTCTTGCCCGGAAAGTCGCGTCAACAGCAGGAGCTCCAGCTTGCGGCACCGTTCCTGGCTGTTGCTATCCCAAAGCCCATATTGAAAAGCGGCCGGCACCGCAGCTAAAACGACCAATACCGTGGTCAAAGTCGGCGCTCCGCCCGCGCGATCGAATAGCTCGAAAACGCTTCGGCCCAACCAATGCGGCCAATGCGTGCCCGCCAGCAGATAGGCCGAATAAAGCACTGCGATGCCCGTCGCCAGCCACAGATTGACTCGGCCCGAGTAACCTGAAACGCGTCGAACTGCCCACCACGATAACGGATGTTCGCCGATGTCCACACCAGCTCGTTCGTGCTTCCGCCGAGCAGGCAGATAGTGCAGCTCATGGAAATGTCCCAACAGGCGGGACGATCCCCGGGCCAGAAAAAAGAACACGGCCAAACCGCTTCCGGCCAGCAGTCCCGCCATCCGCGGCCAAGCCAGGGCAGGGGACTCTTCCATCCAAAATTGCAAAATGGAAAACGCATTATAGCGATGAATCGCTTCGAAGCCGTTGAAGATGAATAGTGCCAGGGGAGCCGGCAACAAATTGAGCCAGTTCCTGAGTTGCTCGCCGGCAAGGACTCCCACGGCCAAATAGAGCAAGACGCTCAATAGCACGACTCGCTCGCCAATGCAGCGATAATTCGCAGGCTCATAAATCCACCAGGTCAGCCCAAGGCCAACCACAATTCCCGAAAGATAAGGCAGTGCCAGGAGAATGAATACATCACTCAGCTGCAGGTGGCCGGTTGGCATGAGCAAAAGGAGAACCGGCAATCCCGACAAAGTGACCAGGCCGAAGCGCAGGATACCCGTCAGGGATTCACCCAGAAACAGTGCGCCATGCCGGTTCCGGACTTGCGAGCAGGAATTCGAGGCCCAAATTCTTGGGAAACTGGGTAAGTCGCCAGCCGATCAAAATGGCGCCTTCGCAGATTCCAATCGTCAGAAGCATGTGACCCAGGAAGGCGCCGGCGCCGTCAGGCCGGTGGCGGACTGCCCACAAACATCCGAGCAGGATCAGGACGTGTGCCATCACTACTTTGCGAAAACCTAGCTGCCGGCCCGGTGAAATGGCGGCGAGCAACAGAAGCTGATAGATCATCGAGATCCTCCTGCCCAAGTGTAGTGCGCATCCGGTCTTGGGGAACCGGGATGATGCAAAACCTGGGTAGTCTGAATTTGGCCGGATGGTTAGGATGGATGAAGAACTGCCCGGAATGGATCATTTATTCGCGGAGCCTTGGACATGATGACACGTGGAATGGGGCGCTGGGCCAAGTGGCTGATGCTTGCCGTTTTGGTTCTCGGATCCCAGACGTTTGCGAAGGCCGACGACAAGGACGATTTGCGCCAGAAAGCCCTGACGCTCAACGATGTAACGGGTGACGATACCATCAAGGGAGAAATTAAATTGCTCCTGGCCAAACCGGCCGAAACGAAAAAACTATTGGCAACGGCGTTGACGATGTCGAAGGAGAAAGAGCAACCATTCAATTTCACCGCAGCTTATATTTTGGGGGTGACCGCGGAACAACTCAAGGACGGCGAAGCCGGGCGGGCGTTTTTCTGGATCCTCGCCGAGGAAGCCATCAAGCTGCAGAGTCCCATAAAGCTGAGCGAGGCCTATCTGGGGTTACTTTCGGTCGTCGATTTGCTCTACATCGACAAGAAATATGACGAGAGCAGCAAGCTCTCGCAAAAACTGCTGGAAATGATGGAGAAGCAAGGCGGCTCGCCGGCAGGCCGGGCGGAAGTCCTCTGGGGGATGGCGCGTGCCTGGGTGAAGCAGGGCAAGGTGGCCGAAGCCAACAAGCTGGTCGACAATTACGTCAAAGCCAAGGAGAGCGATTGGCACCGGCTCGAGGTCAAAGGCCGCTTGAAAAATGAACTGAACGAAAACGATGAAGCTCGGAGGATCTACGAAGAGCTAATCCCACGCGTCGAAAAAGACAAAACCATCGAGAAGGAATATCGAGAGGATCGCACGGAGTATTTCCAATATGTCCTGAGCGGCATCTACATCGAATTGAATCAAGCCGACAATGCGATTGCCATGCTGCGCAAACTGTTGGCGAAGCAACCTGACAATTCAAGCTACAACAACGACCTGGGTTACGTGTTGGCCGACAATAATCGCGACCTGGATAATGCGGAAAAGATGATCCGCAAGGCCCTCGATGAAGATCGGAAGTTCCGCAGCAAGATCGCCGATTTGCCGTCCGAATTCAATCACGACAGCACCGCCTACCTGGATAGTCTGGGCTGGGTGCTCTTCAAGAAGAAACAATACAAGGAGGCCAAGAAGGAGCTTCTCGAAGCAACCAAAGACAAGAAAGATGGCCAGCACGTCGAGATCCTGGATCATCTAGCCGAAGTGCACATGGCACTAGGCGAGAAAGCTGACGCTGTAGCCGTTTGGAAAAAGGCGTTAGAGCAGGAAGTGACCACGCCACGGGACAAACATCGCAAGGCGGCGATCGAGAAAAAGCTGAAGGAAGTGAAGTAAAGGAAAAGCATAATGGCGAGCCGGGAGCGTCAGCGACCGGAGTACAGAAGTGCTTGCTAGGCCTAGTTCACATGACAGCGGCAAGAGAGCAAACCGTAGAGGAGTTGATGGCAAGCCTGGAAGGCCGCATAGCGCGGCTGCAGAAGTATTTGCCAAATGAAAAATCGCCGCCCGCACTGAAAATCGTATTGCCTTTCTTGTCGAAATGCCCGCTTTGCCAGGGCGAGATGGAAGCGGGTAGTGTGACCTTGCGCGACACCTATTCAACACAGTGGTGGTTGTGGCTGTTGTTGGGCTTCCCTGGGATGAGCTTTCAAGACTGCAGTTTTCAGCCCGCCATCGAAGGTCCTGAACAGGTAGTCGTTAAGAGCAGAAGTTTTCGTAAAGCTTGTCGATGCACCAGCTGCGGATTCGTGGGCATAAAGCAGGAAATGTCAAACCGCAGTTGAGCAAAGTGACAGCCCCGGTAGCGGCGAAAGTCGATAGTCAGGGCGCAAGCCCTTGGATTCAGCCATTAATGAATTTAGCCCCGGTAGGGGCGAAAAGCTCTTTCGCCCCTACCGGGGCTGGACGTTCTACGTCATCATTCCAGGGGCTAACGCCCCTGGCTATCAACTTCCGCCCTTCCAGGGCTTAAACACAACTCTGGAAGCCCTGCCTTATCGGGCAAGCTAAACCATCCCTCACTTCCCCTCCGCCGGTTCCTTCAGCCCTGGCTTATAATAATTGGGGAACGCTGGTTTCTTATATTTCACCGGCGGATTCTTCTTCAGTTCAGCCAAACCAACTCAACCGCTTTCTCCAATTGCGGATCTTTCCCTGCCCTAACCGCCTGCGGATCGTATTCCACTTCGATGTCCGGCGCCACTCCGCGATTCTCCACATCCCAACGGCCGGGCGGAAACCAGATTCCCATGCGCGGCGCGGTTACGGCCCCGCCGTCGATGAGCGTCGGATAGCCGCCGATTCCCACCAGGCCGCCCCAGGTGCGCTTGCCGACGAGCGGTCCCAGCTTGGCTTGACGGAACGTGTAAGGCAGATAATCGCCGCCTGATCCTGCCCGCTCGTTGATGATCATCGCCTTGGGTCCATGGATCGCTCCGTTCGGGAAGGGCGTGTCAGGGCCTTCACCTTCACGGCCGGTAATGAAGTTGCGCAAAGGCTGCCGCAGGTAATCGATGATGTGGTCGGCCAGCTGCCCACCGCCGTTGAAGCGTTCGTCGATCACGGCAGCCTGCTTGTCCGTCTGTGCGAAGAAATAACGGTTGAAACGCGTGAATCCCTCAGCAGAAGTGTCCGGAACATAGATGTAGGCAACCTTGCCGTCCGTCATCGCCTCGACCTTCTTGCGGTTGCTGTCCACCCAGGCCAGGTTGCGAAGCTGACGCTCGTTGGCGGTCGGGACCAAGGTCACCTCGCGCGCTCTTCGAGCCGTCCGCGTTGGGGCCGACCTTGATTATCGTCTGCTTGTCTGCCGTTCCCTCGAAAAGGCGATAGACGTTATCCGTCCCCTTCAACTCTTTGCCGTTGATCGCGAACAGGTACTCCCCTTGATTCACTCCGGCGCCTGGCTGAAGCAGCGGCGCCCGCAGATCGGGATTCCAAGCTTCCCCGCGATAGATTTTGGCAAACTGATAGCGATCGTTCTCGACCTTGTAGTCGGCACCCAGCAGGCCAGTCTTCACATCGGGCGGCTTCGGGGTGTCGCCGCCGCTGATAAAAACGTGACCCAAACAGAGTTCGCCGAGCATTTCTTCCATCAAGAGGTCCAGGCCATGCCGGCTGCCCAAACCGGGTAAATAAGCTTGAAATCGATTCTTGGCGGCATGGAGATCGAGCCCGTGGGCATGCGGGTCGTAAAGGAAATCGCGCTGGATTCGCCAGGTCTCGTTGAAGATCTGCTCCCATTCGGCTCGCGGGTCAACTTTGACTTCCAGCTCGTCGATCTTGAATTCGCTTCTCCTGGCTTGACGGCGCCTTCCCCTGGCTTGGGCGCCGCGGTGGTCGGAACTAGGAACCATTTGTCTGGATCCTGACGATAGAGCATCTTCTCGCCGTCGTAGGAGACGGCAACCTGGTTGACGTTTTCCAGAAGCTTTTCCGCTTTTCGCTTGTTCAAGTCATATTTCTGAACCGTCAAGCCCGGTGGCGGACCACGGAGCGCACGTTGACGGGCTCAGCCTCGGTTAAAAGAGAATTCCCGGCTTGCCGGCCATAATGCTCGCATAATTGCGGCTGGGCAGCGGCATGGCCAAGATGCGCTGATCGATATTCTCGAGATCGATCTTCACCCTGGGAACTTCTTTCTTGGCCTTGTCGCCTTCGGCAGGCTTCTCGGGCGTCTTGGCGGCGTCCTTTTCATCATCGCTTTCGGGAAGCAGGGGCGAGGGATCATCCTTGCTCAACACCACCACGTAAGGGCTCGAACTTTGGCTCCGATTGAAAGCGGACATGCTTCCGAAGGTTACCAGGCCGGCGTCGGTGCTGGCAGTGAAGTAGAGATACTTGCCGCCCTTATCGAACTCGACTGCCCCCACGCTGCTCATGCCGTCGGTGACCTGGTGAATGCCGCCGGACTTCAGCGAATAGAGGAAGACAGCCGCTAGCGTAGATTTCACGGGCCGCGCATAGGCGATCCAGGCGCTGTCGGGTGACCAGGTCGGCGCCGGTGCGGAACCCAGATTGATCGGGTCGAAATCTACTCGTGTGGATTTGCCGGTTGCCAGGTCGAGATACCAAAGGTTTTTGCGCTTATCTCCATAGGCAATCCGCTTGCTGTCAGGCGACCACACGGGGGAATAGTAAAAGGATGGCACGTCGCCGAGTTTGATCTTCTTGGTTTCGCCTAATCCGTTCTGCTGCTTGATGTGCAGTTCGTATTCGCCGGATTCGTCGGAAAAAAAGGCGACCGACTTGCCGTCGGGAGACCAGGCAGGATCGCGGTCCGCGACGCCGGGGGAATTGGTCAAATTGCGAGCGTCGCCTTTTTCGGCAGGGACGGTCAAAATCTCACCGCGAGCTTCGAGTACAACGCGCGTGCCCGTGGGAGACAGGTCCGCCTTTTGGATATGCTTGGCAATCTTCTCAAAGCGCGCCCGAGTCGCCGGCAAATCGCTTCGGACCTTGACGTCCACCTTGCGGGCCTGCTGTCCTTTCAAATCGAAGATGTACAAGCCGTCGATCCGCGTGAACACGATGGCGTCCGCACAGGCCGAGGCCGATTTGATGTCCACGCCGTTGGGCGGCAGCAGACACCTGACCTGCTTCGAATCCAGATCGTAGGCGAACAAGGTGGCCGAACCTTCGCGGTCTGAAACGAAATAGACCTGATTGCCGATCCACATCGGGTTGAAGTCGTTCGAATCGGTGTGCGGGATCGGTTGAACGGCGGAGGTCTTCAAGTCGGCGATCCAGATGAACGGCGAACTGCCGCCTCGATATTTCTTCCAGGCGATATACCCGCCGGGAAATCCTCGCGTGTTGGTAAAGGGAGCATAAGCCAGCTTACGACCGTCTGGTGAATAGCTCGCTTCCTCGGCCATGGGCAAGGAGATTTCCGTGACGGAGCCTCCGGCCAGCGGCACGGTGAACAGTCTGGTGAATCGACCGTAGCTCGCCCGCGTAGACCGGAAAAGAATAGATTTTCCGTCCGGGCTCCAGGCGACCGGCAGATCCGGATCGGGATGGTAAGTCAGTCGCCTGGGCTCGCCACCCTCCAAGGGAACGACATAAACGTCCAGGTTGCCGTCGTATTGGCCGGCAAAAGCCACTTGAGTTCCATCCGGCGAAATCACGGGATGCGCTTCCAGTCCGACGCCAGCCGTTAGCCGGCGCAGCGTCACCGCCGGCGCGATCGACCACCCACAAGTCGCCGGCATAGCCGAAAACCACCGACTTGGAACCGATGGCAGGCTGGTCGAAAATGAGCAACGGCTCAGCAGCTCGTGCCATTCCGCAAAGCAGCAACACGACGACAGAAACGCGATACATGAATCTCTCCCCATTTCCCGGTTAGCCGCGACGCGCAGCGGAGCGTTCGCTTCACAACTCGCTAGGCCCTCAACTCGCCAATTCAGTCCAAAGCGCCTTGTAATAGCGGAGCATCTCTTCTCCGGTGGCCGGATCGGGCGGGCTCTTGGCGACTTCGATGAGCGTGACCCGGTCGTAGCCATGTTCGCGGAACAGCCGGAAGAGTTCGCGGTAGGGATAAGCTCCCGTCGAATCTTTGTAGATCTCGTTGATGTGGCACGAGCGAATCCATGGCGCCAAAAGCTTGAACGATTCCGCCACGGAGCCGTTCGCCACGTCGGTCGGGTTGGAATTCCAGGTCAAACCCACGCTCTTGTACCCGCAATGCTCCATGATCTTTCTGGCATTGGCCGGAATCTGGGTGGTCTTCCCGTGAACTTCAACCCAGATTTCCACGCCGTGATCTGCCGCTGCCTTGCCACATTCGATAAGTGCCTTGCCGATTTGTTCCAACGTCTTATCTAGCGAAGCACCGCGAGGAATGCCGTTGGGCCGCACTTTCACCCCCTTGGCGCCGAGGTCCGCAGCCAATTGCACGAACGCCTTGCAAGTTTCGATGTTCTTGCGCACGACAGCCGGATCGGCAGCTTGAAACTCGCAAACGGAGCCCAGTCCCCAAATAGGCACGCCGGCGCTCTCAAACCGGCCGCGCACAGCTTTGCGTTGTTCCTGACTGAGCGTTGGCTCCACACCATGGGCATGCGTGGTTCGCAATTCCACCGGACCAATGCCGACCGCCTTGCAAACCTTAAGGATGGTCGCCAGGTCCCATTTCGCCGCCATGTTGTAGGTGACCATGCCCAGCTTGAACGGCGGTCAGCGCCGTTTTGCCGTTGCTTGTTGGTCCGGCGCACCAATCGCATTTTGTGCCAAGCAAGTTCCGGCCAACAAGCCGGTTGTTTTAGCGAATGTCCGACGATCGATTGGCAACATCGGTTTGAGGCTCCGGACAGAAATAGAAATATCGTGAACCGTGCTTGTATGATGGCGACCCAGGGACTGAAAGCAACTGGAAAGGCGAGCGTCGAGGCGTCAGCCCGACGAGTCAGGAACAAACACGACGCATCAATTAACAAGTGTCGAGACATAAGCTCAGCGGGTCTTCTCAGCAGCAGTTGGCCCGCGTTTTGCTGCAGGACTCGTCGGGTAAACGCCCCGACACTCGCCGTTTGCTTACCCCTGGAGTGTGGACTTTAGTCCACACCGCGCCGCGCGAGCTCGTGTAATGGCTACCAACCGGCGAGCAGTCGCCGATTGGATCCTCCCGGAAACCCCACGCCCGGTGTGGACTAAAGTCCACACTCCAGTGGCCTTCGCGATTCATTACGCTTTGTCGACTACTCGTCGGGCAAACGCCCCGACACTCGCCGTTTGCTTTCCTCTGGAGTGTGGACTTAAGTCCACACCGCCCCGCGCGAGTTCGTGTAATGCCTACCAACCGTCGCACAATCGCCGATAGCATCCCGCCGGACATTCCCACGCCCGCTGTGGACTAAAGTCCACACTCCAGTGGCCTTCGCGATTCGTCACGCTTATTTCTTGTTGACTACTCGTCGGGCTAAGGCCTCGACGCTCGCCATTTTTGCGAGCTTGACATCGCATAGTCACTTGACTATTCTACTTTACGTTGCAAAGTTATTTGCAGAGGGCTTTGCCGTGGATGCTCGAAAAGCTGCAGAAAACCTGGAAGTGATCCGCACGCTCATGGAGCGGACGACGCAATATCAGTTGCTGACCGCGAGAGCGGGCTTGGCCGCCGGTAGCCTGGCGGGAGCCGGGCGCTGTCGTTTTTGGTGCTCGACGCCAACGATCCCCGCCAGTTCGGCGCCGTATGGTTCTTGGTTTTTGCCGGTTCCTTTTTAGCCTCCGCCTTGGGTACCGTCCTCCGGGGCCGTGAAACGGGCGAGCGGGTTTGGTCCCGCCAAGCGAAAGCTGTCGTGATGGCTCTGGCGCCATCGCTTTTTGCCGCCTTTGCTCTCAGTGCCTTTTTCTTTTCGCAGGGGCTGCACTTATGGCTGCCCGGCATTTGGATGCTTTGTTACGGCCAAGGCGCTTGGCAACAGCGGCCTATGCTCCGCGTTCCATTCGTGCCCTGGGCACCTTTGTCCTGGGCGGAGGAGCATGCACGCTGCTGCTGGGGCCGGCTTTTGCCATTCCAGCAATGGGGGTCGTCTTTGGCCTGGGCCACATGGTGCTCGGGGGCATGCTCTTGGCTGCGGAACGCCGCGAAACCTCGATTCGGCTCCATAGGTCAGTCGCCTGAAAAAGTCCCCGCTGTCTCAACCCTCCTCGCGAACGCTCGACAAAGGATTGGCAATTGTGAATGCACTACGCCGATTAGTCGACGAACTCGACCCCATGCTGCACGAACGCGGCCGGCTGGCGATCGTTTCCGTCTTGGCTGCCACCGATTCGATCATTTTCACCGAGCTGCGCGATGACCTGGGCATGACCGACGGCAACTTGAGCGTTCATTTGCAGAGGCTCGAAGAAAAAGGCTACGTCACCATCACCAAGCAGTTCGTCGGCCGAAAGCCACAGACAACTTGTCATCTCACCAAAGCGGGCCGGCAGGCGTTCACCAAATACTTGGATCACTTGCAAGCGATTGTGGAACAGGGACGCGGCCAACGGCCTGCGTGAGGAGTTGAGGCGATGGAAGTACTACTTGCTGAACATTTCGGGATGTGCTTCGGCGTGAAGGACGCTCTGGCGGTTCGCGCTCGAGGTCGCCCGCAAAGAACCGGTCACGGTGTTGGGCGATTTGGTCCACAATGATGACGTGGTCGCCGAATTGGCAGCCGCCGGGCCCTTCCGCGCCACCGGCCGGAAGATGTCCAGACCCGTTCCGTCGTCTTGACGGCGCACGGCACGGCTCAGCGCATCCAGTTACAGCTGCGGTCTGAGGGGCTGGTCACCCACGACGCCGTTTGTCCGCTGGTGACGCGCAGTCCACACAGCCGTGACAAAGTTGGTCGCAGAAAATCGGCATCCCGTCATCGTCGGGCAGGCCGGTCACGTGGAAGTGCGCGGCATCGTGGACGATTTGCGCGAATCGACGGTCGTTCTAAACGAAGACGATCTCGATCAACTGGCCGGTAAGCTCAGGCTCGGAGTCGTGGCCCAGACCACGCAGCCCATCGACCATGTCCACCGTTTGGTAGCCGCGATGCGGCGGCGCTTTCCTCGCGCGGACATTCGGTTTATCGACACCGTTTGTCAGCCGACCAAGGACAGACAACAGGCGATGGCCCGCCTGGCCGCGGAATGCAGCGTCATCGTCGTGGTAGGCGGCCCGGACAGCAACAATAGTCGCAAGCTGACCGAGATGGCGATCAAACGCGGCTGCCGCGCCTATCAGGTCGCCAATGCCTCGGAGCTTCGCGACGAATGGTTTACCGGACTGGCTGCCGTAGGTCTCACGGCCGGCACATCGACTCCCGATCACATCATCGCCGACGTGAAGGCTCGCCTCGAAGCCATGCCCGGAGCCACTCTCAGCTTCAGGCGAAAAGAACATGACTTGGATCTCGAAGGGTCGTCGAGGCTTGCAACAGCCGGCCGGCACGCCTACAACGGGACTGCGGAAGCAGGGTAGGGACGCGATTCAGCTCTGCCTTCGCAGAACGAGCGACCCCTGCCGGCTTGCCCGGCAGGTGAATCAGTTCTGCAGCTAAGTATCAAGAGCACTTACAAAACGACCCCTGCCGGCTTGCCCGGCAGGTGAATCAGTTCTGCAGCTACGCTCTAGGTTTAGCCGGTGAACTTCTTCACCTGCCGGACAAGCCGGCAGGGGTCGGGAACCATTTTGTCGACCATGTTAGCTGGCGAACTCCTTCACCTGCCGGACGAGCCGGCAGGGGTCGCGGACGTGAGCTTCTTTCTCCCAAAACAGCAAAGGCACCACCGATGTCCAATGCCGACGCCCCACACCTCGATCAGCTCGAAACGTTTCCCAATCAGAATCCGGGGCGAGATTACACCATCGAGATCGTCTGTCCCGAATTCACCAGCCTCTGCCCCATGACCGGCCAACCCGATTTTGGGACCATCACTTACACCTACACGCCTGCGCAAAAATGCGTTGAGCTGAAATCGCTCAAGCTCTACCTCCAGCGCTTTCGCAACCAGGGCATCTTTTACGAAAACGTCGTGAATCGCCTGCTCGACGATTTCGTTACTGCCTGCTCGCCGCGTCATTGCCGCGTGGTCGGCGCCTTCACGGCACGAGGCGGAATCACCACGACCGTGACTTGCGTGCATGAAGCCAAGAAAGAATAATCGATCTCGGCCAGGCGAGCGTCGAGGCGTCAGCCCGACGAGTCGTCGAGTGGGGGCACGCTTGGTTTTGCTTGCAGACTCGTCGGGTTGACGCTTCGACGCTCGCCTAGGTCGTTATGCTTGCATATTTTGACCATGCGGGCGAACGCGAGCACATTGCACTGGGGTAAAGAAATGCCGCATTCCGAGTTGGATAAGTCCTCTTTTTTCCCAAGCGGCTCAGTTAATCGCGCCGATCAAAGTCTTTTCTGGCTGGCGACCGTCATAACAACGATCCTGGCTTTTCCGCCCTCGAGCCAAGCCGGCGTCTACGGCAGCCCCAAACTCGTTCCTGGCCCTACGGTCGAAGCCGATGGCTCGGTCAAGCCGCTCTCCTTCGGCCAATTCAGGCTTTATTTCACGCTCTACACGGTCGACTTGATCAACCCGAAGAGCGAAACCTCCAAATCTTACGTGGCCGAGCGCGATCGGCTCCGAGCCCTCGCGAAAAAAGGCACGCTTAAATCGAGCGAGGCGCTCGATCTGAGCGTGTTGCTCATGCGTCTGCGCGAATTCGACGAAGCCGTGCAAGTTCTCACGCCCTTCGCTCTACGCGAACGCAATAACTTCATGGTCGTCTCCAACCTGGCGTCGGCGTATCAGGCCTCGGGCAAACTCGATCGCGCCTCGGCCTATTTGCAGCAAGTGCAAGACATGTGGCCGCGCGAATGGCCTGGGTTGACCAAAGCTCAGCTCGATTGGTACCACGAATTGGAGAAATGTCAGACTGCGTCTGGTCAAAAAGCGCTATCGCGAGAAATTGCAGCGCTCCGCCAGTGCCCGCGAGAAGGTCGACGATCTATTCGAAAGTCCGCTTGGCCCGGTTCAGTATAAGGCCGAGGACGGCTCCTACCAGGCCGGGAAACTGGCGGAAGCCGAGCGGAAGAAGTTGCCCGCCAACGCCCTGGCCATCGTGCAGCAATTCGTGCTCTGGTTCCCCGACGACACGCGACTTTACTGGCAACTTGGCGAACTATACAACGCGAGGGAGACGTGGCGGCTGCCGTCACTATCCTCAACGAATGTATCTGGACGCGCCGCGACAGTGCACCGGTGTTGAAAGAACATAAAAACATTGTCCAAGCAGGAGCGCCAAACAGACGGCGCCAGTGCTCGAAGACGAACCGTCAACCACGAAACCCGCGGCCCCAGCCACCGATTCCGCTGCGTGGCTCCCCGAGCGGCGGCAGCTGGTGCTCGTGGCGGGAATTGCCGGTACGATAATCTTCGCGCTGGTTTTTCTGCAGATCAGGGAGATCCGCCAGCGCCGCCGCCTGCCTCGAAAGTAGCTAGGCGTACTTCCCCTTCAATCCGGAACCAGCCGCTATGGCCGAGAATTCATCGGCGCACGTCCTGATCGGTTGGAAGGAATACGTCGAATTCCCCGAATGGGGCCTGCGCCACGTGCGGGCCAAGGTCGATACCGGGGCTCGAACGTCCGCGCTCGACACCAAAAGATACGAGTTGCACAAGGCGGCCGACGGATCGCTGCGCGCCCGGCTGGTTCTCCGCATGCGTTCCGTCAAAAAGCGCGTCCGCATTATCGACGTCCCGGTGCTTGGGTTTGTCGAAGTTCGCAGCTCGAACGGAGCGCATGAAAAACGTCCCCTGGTCGAAACTTCCCTTTCTTTGGGCGGGGTGGTGAAGAAGGTTCGCTTTACGCTGGCCTGTCGAACGGCGATGCGCTTCCGCGTTTTGCTGGGGAGAACCGCCCTGGCCCCGGAATTCTTCGTCGACGTTAGCCGACAATACCTACAACATCGAAGCTGAGCCGTCGGAGCTTCGAAGCCCGAGCACCCAGAGACCGGACGGGAGTGGCGGATGCGCATCATCATCTTGTCGCGCAAGGAATCGCTTTATAGCACCAATGCCCTGCTGCGCCGGCAAGAAAAGGGGGCACCAGGTCAGAGTGCTCGATACGCTCCAGTTCGACATCAGCGTCAGCCGCCGCAAACCCGAACTTTTCTATCAAGGTACGCCGGTCGGCCCTGTCGACGCGGTAATTCCCCGCATTGGGGCGTCGATCACCATGTATGGCCTGGCGGTGGTGCGACAGTTCGAAATGATGGGGATTTATTGCCTGAACGAATCCCAGGCGATTGCCCGTTCGCGCGACAAACTACGGAGTTTGCAAATCCTCTCTCAGCATGATATTGGTGTTCCGCCCACGGTTTACACGCGCCAGGCGGAACACGTAGCCGATTGCATTGCCCGAGTGGAAGGCCCGCCAGTCGTGGTGAAGCTGTTGGAAGGAACGCAAGGCATTGGCGTGATTTTGGCCGAGAGCAACGTGGCGGCCAGCTCGGTGATCGAGGCTTTTCACGGACTGGATCAGAACATTCTGATTCAAAAATACATCAAGGAGGCTAAAGGCGCCGACCTCCGCGCTTTCGTGGTAGGCCGCAAAGTTGTCGCCGCAATGAAAAGGCAGGCCTTGGCTGGCGAATTCCGGTCGAACATCCACCGAGGCGGCAAAGCCAAGAAATTTCGCTTGCCCGCCGACTATCGCAAAACCGCCCTGGCGGCTGCACGGACGCTGGGGCTGCGTGTCGCGGGCGTGGACATGATCGAATCGGACGACGGCGCCATGGTCATGGAGGTCAATTCCTCCCCAGGGTTGGAAGGCATCGAGAAGACCACAGGTATTGCCGTCGCTGAGGCAATCATCGAACACGTGGAACGCGAAGCGCCCTCGGCGGCCCCACAGAAGCGGATTGTTTGACAATTGCCTGGCGAGCCCCCCACGCTTTCAGCGAGCCTCCTACGTTAATAGGGGGAGTCAGCGGTGAACTCCCCCCACTAACGTGAGGGGCTCGCCATAAACGTGGGAGGCTCGCTGAAAACGTGGGAGACTCGCTGCAGAAGAGGATTAACGATGCTGGATCTTGGCCCCGACGAATTGGCCGCCCACTATCGCAAAGCGACCCGGCATCTCGCCAAGCGCGATCCGACGCTGAAAAAGATGATCGCGGCCGTCGGTCCCTGTAAGCTGCAGCCGGCTCCGGACCATTTCCGCATTCTGGCTCGCTCGATCATCAGCCAGCAAATCTCCACGAAGGCGGCGGCAAGCATCGCCGAGCGCTTGTTGGAGGTTCTCGGCAAGAACAAACTCACCCCCAAGGGCATCCTTGGCTTGTCTGACGAACAGATGCGCGCCGCCGGCCTCTCGGCCGCCAAGGTTCGCTACCTCCGCGACTTGGCGACGCACGTCGAGAACCGGATTCTGCGTCTGCGGGCCTTACGCCGGCTCGAAGACGAAGAAGTGATCGAGCGACTCATCCAGGTCAAAGGCATCGGCAGATGGACCGCCGAGATGTTCCTGATGTTTTCGTTAGGCCGACCGGACGTATTGCCGATCGACGATCTGGGGTTCCGTTCCGCGGTAAAGAGACACTATCTGCTCGAGGAGATGCCCAAACGCGACGCGCTCATCGAACTTGCCGAGTGCTGGCGGCCTTATCGGAGCATCGCAACTTGGTATTTCTGGCGAAGTTTGGCTCTTCCGCAATGAACAATCGCGTGCCGCTCATTGAACGCGGCGTTCTTGCGCCGACACTTTGATAAGCTTGGCGAGCCGCTTCAATCGCGTTTCTTCTTTCTTGGCGCTGACCACCCACCAGCCGACCATCTTCCGGTAGGAAGCAGGCTGTGCTTGAAAAAATTCCCACGCCGGTTTGTTCTTCTTGAAGATCTTGGCATAGGGCTCGGGAAAGTTTTCGCTGCGCTGCTCGTAAGAATAAATACCAGACCGATTCTCGGTTCGTCGCTCGAAAGCCTGGAGTCCTGTGGGCCGCATCAATCCCAGTTCGGTAAGTTCCAGCGCACGCTTGATGTTGACCGCACTCCAGATGCTCCGCGGTTTGCGAGGCGTAAACCGAATCGTGTAGCTGACCTCGTCGACGCTTTTGCGAATGCCATCGATCCAGCCGAAGCAAAGAGCCTGATCGACCGATTCCGGCCAAGTCAAGCTCGGCTTTCCCGAGCCCTTTTTGTAGAAGCCTACCCAGAGTTCCAGAGCCGTCCCGTGGTTCGATTCGAGCCATGCGCCAAATTCGGCCGCGGTGGCGAAGAAGGTGAGGGTCATCCGGGGTTGGTCCTCTAGCGAAGGACTCCAGAGTTGAATCTATTCAAGCTAATTCAGCCCCGGATGGGGCGAAAGTCAATAGCCAGGGGCGTCAGCCCCTGGACTCTTCCGAAAGGGGATTGAGCCCCGGATGGGGCGAAAGTACTTTCGCCCCATCCGGGGCTTTACGCTATACGCGATCTCTTCCAGGGGCTAACGCCCCTGGCTATTGACTGCCGCCCTTCCAGGGCTCAAATGCGAATCAAGAAGGCCCGCTTTCTTAAACCGGTCCCTCTTGCACTTCCTCGCCCGAGTCGCAATCGTTACAATCCCCGCCGGTTCGCAATTCTTCCAGGCGCAGGAGGTGCCACCATGCCCGCTCTTCGATTCGTGCTTCTCTTCGTCGGAATTAGCCTTTGCTCCATCCTCCCAGCAGCGGGTCAGGATAAATTAGCTCCGCCGCCTCCGCCACCTCCTCCGGAAATTCAGCCACTTCGCCGAATGGCTGACCTCGGTGCAGAGTTAGAAAGCCGATCGCGCACCTTGAGTGCGAAAGACGACGAGATCAAAAAGCAACAGGCGATTCTCGCCCAGCTTCAGAAACAGCGGAATGATCTTGCGGAAAACCTGGCAATTGTCAGGCAGGCACTCGCTGCAATCGAGATTGCCTCAGAAAAATCACCGAACTTGGCGGCGCCGATGCCCCCAACGAGGCCCGTTGCAGCAACGGCAGATGCCCAAGCGGACCGTTTCGCCGAGATACTGCGTAAACTCGAATCGATTGAGAATCGTCTGGGAGCCCTCGAAAAGTCCCAGACGGTTCCGGGGACCGAACACCTGGCGGCTCCAAAGGAAGAATCAGCCCCGATGAGGCCGCCAGAATGCCCCCTTGCTTCAACAAACAAAGACAAGACGGTCAAGGTCGTGATTCTCGGCCAGTCCCCGCTCGAGACGCGACCGGAATTCAATGGAGTAGATCGAGAGTTGTCCACGTTGCTGTCGCATGCGATGCAAGAAAGCTTCAAAAAGAACGAAGAAAAAGTCGTGATGGTGGCAAACGGCTTGGTGGAAAAGTTCAAGGACGAACATCCCAATTGGAAGGAAATCGGAGCGCTGGAGATCGGCAAGCATTTCCATGCCGATTACGTGATTGCAATGGACGTCAACCAGATTTCGCTCTATGAGCCCGGCAGCGCCAAAACGCTCTTTCGTGGTCGTTGCGATATTTCGATCAACGTCGTGGATGTACTCATGCACACGGAAGGCCCGAAGTTTAACGAAGAATATTCAACGGAGTATCCAAAGGCGAGGGGCCCGATTGCTGCGGATAGCTGTAGTTCTTCGGAGTTTCATAAAGCATTTCTTAAAGTTGCTCCTCGAGAATTAACTTGGCGATTCTCAGCACACCCCCTCGAAGAGGTCTGCCGTGACGAGCCATTGCCAGGTGTTCCGGCAGTGGACCGGTTGGGCGGTAAGTAATCCTCCCAAAAAAGCTGGATGTTCCCCGCATTGCCTGTTTTTCGCCTGCTATGAGAGATCGCAATACCGCATGGAGGGTTAAAAACCCGTCCTACACAAAATCGAGGGCATAGCCGCCCCGAACGCCGCCAGATAAGCACTTCTCCGGCCCATCTTTCATAGAATTACGGAAGAGGCTTTCAGTCCCGATCACGGAACCTAAGCAATGACAGTTTCTACGCCAAGCTCCTTCGTGCCCGTCGCCTTGGGCAAGGAGGGGACGGACAAGCTCACCATTCAATGGCAGGACGGCCACCGCAGCGTTTATCTCTGGAGCTATCTCCGGTCGCAGTGCCCGTGCGCGACTTGCCGCGAGGAAAAGCTGGCCCCTCCCGATCCGTTTCGCATTTTGAAGTCGAACGAGTTGACTCCGCTTTACCCGGCAGCCATGACCCCCATTGGCCACTATGCCTACAAGATTACCTGGTCCGACGGCCACGACACCGGCATCTTTACCCTCGAAAACCTCCGCGGCTTATGCCAATGCACTGAATGTCGAGTGGCAAACTCTGGCGATAACGGCTTATCGGAGGCCAAATACATTGATGGCAAAAAAATGTAGGGCAAAAAGATAATCAATGCATTTATTTTTTTGCCCTACATTTTTTTGCCATCGGTTTTTACAGGCAGAACTCCTTATCACGCCCCACCAAAGGACTCCTTAAATCAAAGTTGGAGAATGAAATGCCTCCCCCGGGACCTGGGCCGCAAAAAATTGTTCTGCCGGGCGTGAAGACGATCATCGCGGTCGCCAGCGGCAAAGGCGGCGTCGGCAAATCGACCGTGGCGGCTAACCTCGCGTGGCGCTGGCCCGCCGCGGCAACAAAATCGCACTGCTCGACGCCGACATCTACGGCCCCAGCGTGCCCATCATGATGGGTTGCCAAGGCGTCGACCCGCAAACCACGCAGTTCCCCATCGAAAAGTTCGGCATCCGCCTCATGTCGATGGGCTTCCTGGTCAGCCCGACGCAGGCAGTCATCTGGCGCGGACCGATGGTCGACAAATATCTCCGCCAGTTCCTCATGGGCGTCAACTGGGGCGAGCTCGATGCCATGGTCATCGATCTGCCGCCTGGCACCGGCGATGCCCAATTGACGCTAACGCAGGCTGTGCCGCTCACGGGCGCGGTCATCGTCACGACGCCGCAAGACGTCAGCCTGATCGACGCCCGCAAAGGGCTCGAGATGTTCAATCAGGTTCATGTGCCGGTGCTGGGCATCATCGAGAATATGAGCTATTTCATCGGCGACGACGGCAAACGCTACGACATTTTCAGACATGGCGGCGGCAAGAAACTGGCGGCGGAGGCAGGCGTACCGTTCCTGGGCGAGATCCCGATCGATCCGCGCGTAGCCGAGTGCGGCGACGCCGGCGAACCGATTGTCTCGCGTTATCCCGATTCCGTGGTGGCCAAGGCTTATGTCACGCTGGCGGGAGTGGTTCAAGAAGAGCTGACGAAACGGCAACCACCAGCGGATTTGCCTACGCTGCAGCTTTAGTTTTCAGTCGGTCAGGGCGTGTGGGCTTTAGCCCACAGGTGTGGACTAAAGTCCACACTCCCGCCAGCTCCTGGAATGTGGGCTTTAGCCCACACGCGGCTATAGTGTGGACTAAAGTCCACACTCCCGTTCGGGCTTTATTTCGATTGAAACAAACTCTGAGCAGCCGCCACAATTTCTTTGGCGGTTAGCCCGTATTTGGCCAACAATTCCTCGGCTTTGCCCGATTCGGCAAACGTATCTTGAATGCCGACGAAGCGCATCGGCACCGGCTGCTGTTGGGCCACGCTCATGGCCACGGCGCTGCCGAGACCGCCGTGTAGCAGATGCTCTTCGGCCACGACAATCCGCTTCGTATCCCGCGCCGCGGCCGCCACGGCGGCATCGTCAAGCGGCTTGACGGTGTGCATGTCCAGCACCCGGGCCTGTTTGCCGTCTTTCGCTAATTGATCTGCCGCATCCAGCGCCGCGGCCACCATGATGCCGTTGGCGATGATAGTCAGGTCGGCCCCGTCGCGGAGCTGTATGGCTTTGCCAATCGCAAAAGGCGTTTGCTCGCCGTGCAACTGCGGCACATTTGGCCGCCCTGCACGCAAGTAGGCTGGCGTATTGGTTGCAGCCAGGGCTTGCACCGCCTTATGCATGGTAGCTTCGTCGGCCGGGACCACGACCGTGAAATGCGGCAGCGAACATGCCAGGCTCACGTCTTCGATTCCCATCTGCGAAGGGCCGTCCTCGCCGATACTGATGCCAGCATGCGTGCCGACCACCTTGACGTTCACGCAAGGGAACGCCACGGACATGCGAAGCTGGTCGTAGCCGTTGCACATGACGAAAGCCGCAAAACTCGACACCCAGGCATGTTTGCCCGAGGCTGCGAGACCAGCCGCCACGCAAACCATGTTCGATTCGGCGATGCCGACGTTGAAGAAACGCTCGGGAAACAGTTTGGCGAAATGCTCGGTTCGCGTCGAATTGTGCACGTCGCCATCGACCACGACGATTTGGTCGTCCTTCTTGCCCGCTTCGGCCAAGGCCAGGCCAAATGCTTCCCGCGTCGACTTGCCGATCTTGAACACGATACGCACCTCTTCCTTAGGCAAGGGCGAATTCCGTTGTATCAATCAAAGAATGATAGTCTGTGTCTCGATTTCCCGGATGGCTCTTCTCGCCTGCTCTTCGGTCAGAGGCTTGCCGTGATGATTCGGATCGTCGCCCAACAAGCCCTGAATCGGATAGCCTTTGATGGTATGGGCCAAAATTACCGATGGCCTGCCCCGGCTCACCGCGGCCCGTTCGTAAGCCGCCAGCACTTGCTTCATGTTGTGTCCGTCCACTTCATGAACGTGCCAACCGAAACCGTGCCAACGAGGCGCCAAAGGCTTCAGGTCGAGAACCTCCGCCGTCGCTCCCGTTTGCTGGTAGCCATTGATATCGACGATGGCAACCAGGTGATCGAGACTGAACTTGACGGCGGCCATCGCTGCCTCCCAAACCTGGCCCTCGTCCATTTCGCCGTCGCCCAGCATGACATAGACCCGAGCCGCGATTCCATCCATTCGCGTCGCCAGAGCGTGGCCGATGCCAAGCGACAAGCCTTGGCCGAGCGAGCCCGTCGATGCTTCCACGCCGGGCAGCCGCCGCATGTTGGGGTGTCCTTCCAGCGGACTGCCGATTTGCGCAAGGTGCTCAGCTGTTCGACCGGGAAATAGCCAGCCTGCGCCAAAATGGAGTAGAGCAAAGGAGCAGCGTGCCCCTTGCTCAGGATGAAGCGATCCCGATTGGGATCGTGGGGATTCTGCGGGTCGTATTGCAGGTGCCCGCCAAAGAAGAGGCCCGTAAGCAATTCCACACCCGAGAGGGAGCTGGTCGGATGCCCGGAACCCGCCTTGGTGGTCTGCGTGATGATGTGCTTGCGGATGGCTCTGCAGATGCTATCCAATTCGCCTTGAGGCCGGGCCTCGATACGTCTCACGTTCAACCTCCCTGGCTGCGTTACCTTTCCTGGCATCGAGCGTAACACGCTCCGTTCGCCAGTGAGAATAACGCAAATAGGAGGCCGATGGAATCCTGCGTTAGCAAAATAGTGCTCGCCATGAACCTAATGCGACCGCACTCCGGTGTAATCCTTGACAACTGCAGTTTTTTGACTCGTCGCATGTTTAGTGGACGTTGTCGGCCCGCGATGCGTAGCCACGGCTGTCGTGCTACGACGATGCACGCCCGCGCCTGCGGGCGGACCGATTGCGGGGCCAGAGAGAAATGTCCAAAGCGCAATGCCAGCAACCCAGCGGAAGTCCATGAGGGGAGAACTCCGATCATGGGCACATTGGCCGCCATGGGGATGGCTGCCGTGTGCCGTTTGAGGGGATCAAAACGGTAGGCAGCTTATTGCAAGGGGCGTGCCGTCTTCTAAGAGAATCTGCCGAGGCTTGATCTAACGGCTTATATTGCTGCCTTTTACGATCATCAGCGACAAGTCTTCTATTTGATGAGAAGGCCGAACAGCGTTAACCTTCGCTTACATGCAGAGATTGGCGGAGACTAGGAAAGTGTAAAGAATTGGTTAGCCCGACGCGCGAGCGAGAGGGCCAGGCAGTGAAGATTTGCTGGCCCATTGATCGGCGTCTGACGGCCTGCGGACCGCTGCGACACGGCCCGCTCGCTCGCGCAGTCGGGCTACCCACGGGGCGCTCCGAATCGGTATTTAATGGATTTGTAGCTTCAAAAAAATGAAAGGGCGCCGGGTCGAGTCAGCGATCGGATTCTTTACCAAACGCAGGGGTCGTATCGGTTTGGTTTCGACTCGCTTTCGCTAATTCATCCGTTGGGGGATGAGGGGATTACGTCCCCCAAAGCATCCCGGCGCCCACCTCTTCATCTGGCCGTGAAACTGATGCGTCCGGATCAGACCTATGTGACACCCGCCGAGGCGACACGAATTGTCGACATTGCACTCGCCAGCCTCGTCCGAAACCAGATTTCTATTCCGGTGGAAAACCGGCATTCGAACGATTCTGCGAAAGCCCTCGGTACTTTTACATAGGGCAAGCCTCTTCTCCGCCAGCCCCACGTCGTTGCAGGACACATCAGGAAAGCCAACAAACTGAACAGGAGCAACTGCTGTGCCAGGAATCTGCAAGGGAGGGAACGAGCGGCTGCAACTCGTTGGCTGCAAAAGAGTTGATAAATTGACACCGGATTGACACCGGCACACTGCCCTGACGCGATTGTGCAATAATTACCTGAATCGACGGTTGATTGTCTCTTCCTGCAACAGGTGCGTTCGGGTTTGGTTATGGTTGCTTGCCTTCAGGGAAGAGCAGGATGACTCGCAAATCCATGACGTTGGTCTGCGTCAGTCCGGTGCGGAGCAGGCTGCCAGTCAAGTCCAAGAAAGGATAGGCATCGTCGAGCCTCGAGTGCACGGAGCGCCTGCACGCCGCCCACACCTGCGTTGTCCCGGGTGTCGAGATCGACGATCGCGCCGGCGGCATCCGTCGGTCCATCCTCGCCGTCCGTGCCGCCTGCCAAAATGGTAATGCGTTCGAGCACTTCTGACGGCAATTTCAGCGATAGCGCCAGCGCGAATTCCTGGTTGCGGCCGCCTTTGCCATGGCTGGCCCCCAAATTCACGGTGGTTTCGCCGCCGCTGAGCAGGCAGATAGGACGAAGATCGCCAGTCTGTTTATCCATGAGATCGGTTATTGCTTCAAGATGGACCTTGACCGCAGCAGCCGTATCGCCATCGATGGCGCTGCCGAGGCAATGCACGTGAAAACCGAGGAACTCAGCCTTGCGGGCGGCAGTCGCAAGGGCAAGCTGATTGTTGCCGATGATGCAATTGCGAACGTTGTCAGGCGTCCGCTTGGGTGTCTCGGGATGCACGCCCGCCATCCCCTCTTGGAGATAGCGAACCACTTCCACCGGTACACGGTTATTTTGGGTTCCGGTCGAACCGTCCAGCAGCTGGTATTTGCGCAGCACAGCCAAAGCGTCGGCAAAGGTGGTGGGATCGGCCACGGTCGGTCCTGAGGCGATCACATCGAGCGGATCGCCAATCACATCCGAGAGGATCAAGCTGAATAGAGCGGAGCCCTTGAACGCTTCCGCCAGCCAGCCTCCCTTAATGGCGGACAGATGTTTGCGAACTGCATTCATCTCGCCGATCGAAGCCCCGCAAGCATGCAGCAAGAGAGTAACGCGCTGCTTCTGCTCCAGCGTAATTCCAGGGCAGGGGGCTGGCAGAAGGGCGGAACCGCCGCCCGAAAGCAGGCAAATGCACACATCGCGCGGCCCGGCCAAGCCTACGATCTCGAGAATGCGCCGCGCCCCCGCCACACCCGCTTCCGTTGGTTGATTGGAAGCTGTCGGACGCGCCATGGAGTTCGATGTTCACCGGAAGTGGACAGACCGTCTCGTTGGGAACATTTACCAACCCGATAATTGGTTTGCCGTACTGGGCGAGCATACCGGCAAGTGCTGCGCTCATGGCCGCGCACGGCTTTGCCCGCGCCCACGACCAGGATGCGACTGGCCCCGGCGAGCACTTCCGCAATGCCCAAGGAGGCGTCGCCAAGCGTGCGGCACCAACGCCGCAGGCCGCACTGCGTCGACTCCGGCACTCCAAATGGAGATTGCCTGAGCACGCCAGATTCTGCTGCTATCATGCATAGTTGATTACGAACTAAATGCGGGTGTCCGGCGGGCACTCGTCCGGCTAAGTTCATGAGCAGGAGTATTCCAACCCAACGGGAGCAGTCCACCGATGTTTAGCAGTTCATTGCCCAAACGCTGGTTTCTAAGCCTGGGTCTTCTTCTAGTCCTTCAGGCCGGCTTGCAGGCCCAGCCCCTGCGCACCGCAGGCGATCGGCCGATCGACATTCAACACATTCGGCTCGATCTTCGCGTCGATATTCCCCAAAAGACGGTCATCGCTAAAGCGACGATCAACGCCACCGCTTTGCGGTCGCTGCCGAGTTTCAGTCTGGACGCTGTCGGCTTCAAGGTCAAGGAAGTCCGCCGAGCTGAACCGGGAGGCAATCCTGCGGTCGTTCACTTCAGCCAGAACGCAAACAAATTGACCATCAATTGCGCCTCCAGTTTGGAATACCGGTGAAAAGGCAACCTACGAAATCGACTACCTGGTCAAAGACCCTAAGAATGGCCTGCACTTCTATTCCCCCAATTCCAGCGAACCCGATGTGGCATCGATGATGTGGAGTCAGGGCGAAACCGAAGACACCCGTTACTGGATTCCCTGTCTCGATCATCCCAATGTCCGGCAGACCACCGAAATGTTCGTCACCGTGGCTCCAGGCTACGACGCCCTATCGAACGGAAAATTGGTCGACAAGAAGGAAAACCCTGCCGACAAAACCGTGACGTTTCATTGGCTTCAAGACAAGTGCCATGCGTCCTACTTGATCACGCTCGTCGTCGGCCAGTTCGATATCGTCGAAACGAGCTGGGAAGGCATCCCTGTCTCCTATTGGGTGCCCAAGGGGCATAGGGAAACCATCGTGCCCACCTTCGGTCGCACGCCTGAAATGATGGCTTTCTTCAGTAAGCGGTTCGGAGTCCGCTATCCCTGGGACAAATATGCCCAGGTAGTGGTCGAACAATTCACGTTCGGCGGCATGGAAAACACCAGTGCCACCTCGATGACGCAGTTCATCCTGATTGACAAACGCGCGTTGCTCGACGGCAACTCGGATAGCGTGGTCTCTCACGAGCTGGCCCACCAGTGGTGGGGCGATCTACTGACTTGCCGCGATTGGGCGCACACCTGGCTCAACGAAGGCTGGGCCTCGTTTGCCGAGGTTCTCTGGGACGAACACAGCCAGGGAAAAGACGAGGCAGACTGGAATCTGGTGCAAAAGGGACAAGCCGCCAGATCTCGCTTTGGTAACGGCGCACGACCGATCGTCGATCGCCATTACTCGGAACCCTTTGCGATGTTCGATACCCGGGTTTATCCAAAGGGCGCCTGGGTTTTGCACATGCTGTGCCGCAAGATGGGAGAAGAAGCTTTTTGGAAAGGCGTCCAGCATTACGCCGAGAAGAATCGGTTGCAATCGGTGGAAACCAGCGATTTCCGCCGGGCCTTGGAAGAGTCATCCGGCCTCGATTTGGAACGATTCTTTTACGATTGGACGGAAAGAGGCGGAAGCCCGACTCTCGATGTGCAAACGACCTACGACGCGGACCATAAACAAATGAAACTGGTCGTGAAGCAAACCCAGAAGGAAGATCCGTTTTACCTGCCGCTTAAAGTCGCCTTCCATCTGCCAGGCGATGCCAAGCCGGTTATCGTCGATAAATCCCTGACCGATCGGGAGTCGACGTTTACGATTCCGCTGGCAGCAGCGCCCGATTTCGTCGAGGTGGATCCGAATCAAGATATCCTGGCGGAAATCAAGCAAACGCAACCGGTGAAGGCCTGGTTAACGCAACTGCAACACGGCATCAACGTGGCCAGTCGCGTCCGTGCGGCTCGCCATCTGGGCTCCGTGAAAGAGGACAAGAAGCAGGTTACAGCCGAGTTGGTAGTCGCCCTTAAAGCGGAGCCCTTCTGGGGGGTGCAGAACGAGATCGCCCGCGCGTTGGCGAGCCATGGCGGCCCGAAGCGAAGGCGGCCTTCTTGGCCAACAGCGAAAGCGACAAGCCGCGCTACGGCGCGTATGCATCGACGAATTGGCACGCTTCAAAACCGATCCCGAAGTAGCCAAGCGACTCCGAACCATTCTCGAAAAGGGCGATCCAAGTTATGCCGTGGAAGCGGCCGCCCTACGTGCCTTTGACCCAGCTTCCGCCAAGGATGCCGTCAAACTCTACACACCTTGGTTGGAAAAGAAATCGTTCAGCGATAACCTGCAGAGGGCGGCAGCGGACGGACTGGCCAAGACCAAAGACAAGGCCGCCTTTGCTCCCTTGTTGGGCTTGGCGAAGCGTGGCAACCCGCGAGTGATTCGTATGACGGCACTCAACAACCTGCACAGGATGGCCGACGAATCTTGGGCGCCTCCCGAAGAGAAACAACTTGTGGTGGAGGCCTTTACTGCTTGCCTGGACGACGAAGGAGTTGGCGCGAAACGGATTGCTATCTCTGGTCTCCACGACCTTGGTAAGACAGCCGCTAGTGCTTTGCCTGCGCTCACTCGCGTTGCCGAGAAAGACACGGACGCGAACATCAAGGCACAGGCGAAAAGAGCCGCCGAAAAGATCCGCAAGGATGTAGAGAAGGCGGCGGCAGCGAAGAAAGCGGCCTGAAAATGGGCGGAGAGTGGCGGGTGCACGGTGAAGGGTAAGCCCGCGAAACGGTTAGCCGCGAGTTTCGACTAGCACAGCCGGGTCTCTAAAAAGAGGCGAGCCAGGAGCGTTAGCGACTGGAGAACTTGGCTCAACATATGTACTCCGGTCGGTGACGCTCCCGGCTCGCCAATTGTTTCCTTCGTCTCAACCATGCAGAAGGCGGGAATTCTTTGCCGGAATTCCCGCTTTCTTCTTGCGCCGGCTCAAGTTGTTTCGATTTTCAAATCACTTAGCCATTGACTCTTTTTGTTCACGATTAGCAGCTGTCTACCAGCAAATCTCCGAAAGGGATTCGGCTCGCACCTTGCAGTTGAAGTGTGCTGTGGAATTGCAGGGCAGTCACATCGTTCTCGATCAGCAAAACCTGCAACCACAACTTTAGCGATTTTTCCTGTTTTTTCGGTCATCCAGACTTGTCAAGTGAACGCATGACTACTATTCTTATGTACATATAGATGTCTTAAGAGGTAGAAGTGATGGCTACTGCATTCACCTTGCCTTTGCTGGACGGACTGGCCGACGAATCTTCGGCTGAATGGGAAACGCAGCCCCGCCTGCCACGGGTGAGCTGGCCAGTGCAGCGCAGGCCAGTGCTGCACGCCAATCCGCTCAGCGACGATCCAGCCGTGCTAAGCCTGAACCTGACCCAAGGATGCATTCACCGCTGCACTTTTTGTTCGATTCGCGGCCACGCATCTTACCGCGGCGATGAAGAGATCAATATCTACGCGAATTCCGCCAAACTTCTCGAAGCCGAGCTGGCTCGGCGCACCCGTCCGTCCTCGCGCTGTCGTGCTGTGCCCATCTAGCGATCCATTCGCGCCCAATCTTTTGATTCAACAAGAAACGCTCAGCGTGATCCGCGTTTTGGCCGAAGCGGGGATCGAATCGTGGCTGATGACGCGTGGTTTGATTCGGCCCTCAATCTTCGAAGGCATGCTGCCTCATCGCGACAAGATTCGCTTGCGAATCGCCATGACCACCGGCAACCGCCAGCTTCAACGCTCCATCGAACCGCTGACCGCTCCGCCGGTTCTCCGCCTGCGGCAACTAAAGACTCTGCGCAAAGCTGGTTTTAGGGTTGATGTCGCGATCGAACCATTATTGCTGGGCGTCACCGATACGCGCAGAACTTGAAACCGCTGTTCAAAAGCTTGGCCGAAGTTGGCGTTGAAAATGTCTCCGTCGGCTACGCCTTCCTGCGCCACCGGCATTCGCGCCAACATTGAACGAACGCTCGAGGAAGCGGGCCTCGAAATCGATGGCATGGACGAGGCTTATCGAAAGGGTCCCATCCTGACGAGCGGCCTCATTGCTGCCGCCCGCTACTTGCCGAAGATTCGCCGAGAGCGCAGCTATGGCGCGCTCATCGCTTGGGGCGAAGAAGTGGGAATTCGCGTTTCGGTTTGTCGCACTACCAATCCCGATTTTCATCCGGCTAATTCCAGCCCTTCGGCTCCACGGCCTCGGCTCTCCCTGCTCTCTCTCCTCGCCAACGCCAATCACGCTGGTTAGTTGGGAATGCCGCAACTCGCAACCACAAGCGGCAACTTCTGAGCTTCCGGCTCCTCATGCGGATCGGCTCACAAACCGACCGCTCATGCGGTTGCGGATTTGGGCGTCCAGCGCAAGGCTCGCACCGTTGCGGCTGCCTTGTCAGCTCTGCTAGCTGCCGCTAACATAAGCCGGGTTCAGAACTTATTGTCGAATGGATTTGTCGAGTTGATCGCCCTTTGCAGCTGGATGTGTCGCGCGTTTTCGCGATTGCTGCCGCTTACTGTCGCCGAAAGCGCTTACCTCGCATCGGATGCCAAGCCTCTATGCTATTTCAGCCTGCCGACACGCTCAGATCGCGCACCTTTTGTCGGCCTTCTCGTGGCTCAATTCCTAGCAGCGTTCAACGATCAGGCGATTCATGCCTCCGCCATGTTTTTTGCGATTCATCGCAAAACGCTTACCCAGGCCGATGCCATTTCGCTCATGCCCATCCTCTTTTACGCCCCCTGGGCGATTTTCTGCACGGTCGCCGGTTACACAGCCGACCGGTTCAGCAAACAGAAATCACTGATCTTCTGGAAAATCGCCGAAATTGGCATCACTCTGGTGGCGCTCAGCGGCTTTTATCTGGGTAGCGTCCAAGGCGCCGGATAGGGCCCTGGCTGGTGCTGAGCACCGTATTCCTCATGGGCATGCACAGCACCTTTTCGTGCCCGCCAAGTACGGCGCCATGCCGGAGATTCTTCAGCCCCACTTGCTCTCACGGGGAAATGGTCTGCTCGAATCGCTTTCGTTCCTGGCAGTCATTTTGGGTACGGTTTCCGGCGGCATCCTATCCTTTTGGTTCAAGGATCGGGAGTGGGCCATCGGGCTCGTATTGGTTTCCTTGGCTTTGATCGGCGCCGGCGCCAGTTTTATGATCGAGCGGATGCCGGCCGCCAACCCCGATCGCCGATTCCCCCGGAACCTCTTCAAACCGCTCTGGCAAAACCTGAAGGTCATGCTGCGCTCGCGCCAGCTGGCACTCGCGGTGTTGGCCATCGCCTTCTTCACTTTCGTCGTGGCTTTCATGCGCGGCACCATGTACATGCATGGCGAAACCCGCAACCCACATTGGACGGAACTGCATACTAGCGTGGTCGTGGGCGTAGTCGCGCTGGGCATTGGATTGGGCAGCCCGCTCGCCGGCCTTTTGTCGGGCGGAAAAGTTGAACTGGGCCTCGTGCCGCTGGGCGGCGTGGGCATGATGTTATCGCTGGCCATCGTCGCCATCACGCTCAACTCGCAAGTGTGGCTAATCGGCTGCCTGGTGGCGCTCGGTTTCTTCACGGGCTTTTACATTGTCCCGATGTACACGCTGCTCCAGCATCGCGCGCCCAAAGCGAGCAAGGGCGACCTGCTGGCCTCGAGCAACTTCATCAACGTCGTCGGCGCCATCACGGCCTCCATCCTGTTCAAAATGCTCGTTTTGGTCGCGAGCTGGACGGGCATTACGCAGACCGTGATGCCGGAGGTCGTGGCCCGCGGTATTCTCAAAAACATTGAACTCGAAGACGGACATATGAGCCTGATCGACGTAGTCGATAAAGAAAATCAACCCGTATTCAAGCGCGAACGCGCTCCGGGACTGCAACTGGAGCAAGATGGGGCTCTGCTCGAGTCGGACGATGTGGGGGTAGGAAATGGCACTCCTGTAATCGTTAGCCAATACAGCCTCCCTCGCGAAGGCCAGATGGTCCTCTATTTCAAAGTGCAACCGGCGGATCTGCCTTTAACTGCCGTCTCCAACAATGAGCCGCTCACGCGCTACCTTTTTTTGATGGCTGGCGTTTTGACGCTATTGAGCGTCATCGCTCTACGCAAGCTGCTCCCCGATTTCTTCCTTCGTTCGCTGATCTGGCTCCGATCTCTTGGTCATTACCAGATCAATGTCATCGGCATGGGAAATCTGCCGGACGTCGGGCCAGCGGTGTTGGTTACGAATTGCCCGCGGTTCGAGGAAGCCTTGCGAGTTTTGGCTTCGACCGACCGGTATGCTCGCTTTTTCGTTTGGCGGCGCGGCCAGACGACAATGAAGCCTTGGCTGACTTGTGCCAGTGGCGCGCAACTGCGGGCTAGTGGTGGTCGAAGACGTGAAAAACGAGGCAGCTCGGCAGGAGGTGGTGAACAAGGCCGCCAAATCGCTCGATCGCGGCGATCTCATTGCCTTGCCGGTCGCCGAAGTGCCCGAAAGCGCCGCTGACGTAGAAGGCATCCTCGAGAAACTTCGCCAGCAGCGCGAGTTGGTGCTTCTGCCGGTTTACTGCTCGAAGCCCAATCCTCTGGCCCCGGCCAAGGAACGAAGGCGGGTGCAAGTTGTCATAGGTAGAGCTATGCCGGCGCGAGCAGCTTTCCCCGAGATTCGCGGCGCGGTGGAGGTGCTCGGCGATTGGCTCACGCAAATCCACCAGGACAACGCCCATATCGTCACTTCGATGATTCCAGGAGCGAATGGCTCATCGCAAAAGAACCCAACGTCACTTCAATGAATCCAGGGCCTTGAGGCGCATGGCCGACAAGGCCGGGATGAAGCCGCCCAGCGAGCCCATGATCAAAGTGAAGAGCAAGCCCACGGCGATGGTCTTGGCGTCCACCACCATTTTGAGCACGACGGTTTTGCCGCCGCCCGGACCACTGCTCAAAATGCTGGTCGCCTGCCAACCGTCGAAACAGTACCCCAAGGCGCAGCCAAGCGTGCCGCCGAGGAGGGCCAAGAAAAGCGTCTCCAGGAAAAAGGAGATGAGGATCTGCCAGCGCGAATCCCAAGATGCGGAGCACGCCAATATCCTTGGTGCGTTGACTGATAGCGGCGAACATGGTGTTCATAACGCCAAACACTCCGCCGATCGCCATGATGACTGCAACGAAAATGATTGCTCCCAAAAACTGCTTGTTGGTGTCCGAGAGCTTGGAGTAGTAAACCATTTGCGGTTCGGCTCTGACGGCAGGCTTGTAGTTCTTGCTCAAATCCTCACCGAGCGCTTTGGCGGCCGCTTCGTCGGCAGTGCGCACGACCATGCAGGTAATCTGATCTTTGCCGAACATGGGACCGACGACGCTGCGCTTGGCCCAGATCTCCGAGCCGAACATCGAGCCCGAGGTCTGCATGATTCCCGACACGACCCATTGCCGCCCGCCTAACTCGAAGAAGTCGCCGACTACCAAACTCGGCTTATTCTGGTCCTTGCCCAAGATGCCGGCGATGCCCTCACCCAATACGGCCTGAACGGCGGTGCCGGCAGGCTTGCCGTCTTTGGCAGGCAGCTCTTGCACGCCGGCGTCCGAAAACCATCTGCCGCCGTTGGGATACAAGTTGATCCCCTGCACACTCGATGTCGATACGCGCATCGTCGATGCCGCGCACTTGCACGAACCGCCGGCGCTGGGGCTGGTCGGCCGGCGCTGGAATGGGCTGCGTGACCACGATGTAGACTTCACGGCTGCACAGGGGCAACTTGCGTACCTTATCGACCAGCACTCCGGGCTGGCGGCTCGATGTTGCTGGTGTCCGAATAAGCCATGTTGCTGAAGAGTTCGTCGGTGGCGCCGTCCGAAAGAATCATGACGTTGCCTGGCTGCCCGCTGCCCTCGGTCAGCTTGTACATGCCGTTGACGAACGCGAGCATGACGGTGAGCAAGAAGACGACCAAGGTGAATGCGGAGGCGGTCAGCAAAGTGATCCACCAGCGCACCATCAGGTTGCGAACGTTGTAGCCAATGGGCACTTTGCCGATGAGCAGCAAGAACAGGATGAGCACGGCAAAAAGGCCGACGATGATATAAGGGGCTAGCGAAAGTAACTTATCGTAAAGCGGACTCATGCTGTGTGTCCTTGGGCGAACTAGGCGACCTTCGAGAAAACTTCCGAGGCTTTGACGCGCTGAGCAGACCAAGCCGGGAGAATCGCTCCCGCAAACGAGGCCAGCCCGCCAAAGAGCACTCCCCACCACAGGGCATCGATGAAGATTTGGAACGACGGGAAAAAGGCGATGGGAAACTTGATGCCACCGAGCAGGTAGGTTACCAGCATATATAACACCGCGGCGACGACAAACCCGCTGGCGGCGCCAACCAGCACCGCTTCGCCCAGAATCAGAGCCAAAATTCGCATCGGCCCAAATCCCAGCACCTTGAGCACCGCCATTTCGATCCGGCGTCTCGCGCACGCTGATGCTGATGGCATTGGCGATCACCAACGACATAGTGATGAGGATGGCAGGTATTACCAGCCAGCGCATGGCAAATAGGATGTCCTGCCAGGCGTCGAGGAAAGGGGCGATGCCGGAAGAGGCCGTCTCGCACTTGACGGCTGGCGCCGTCATCAGGCTGGAGGTCGCGATCTGGTCCGCAAGCTTCTCGAACGAATGCTTATCCCCCACTTTCAGCCAGAAAAGATTTAGGGTTTTGTCGGCCATCACATGTTTTTGTCCATTGTGCTGGCGGGGCCAGGCATCGAGGGCGTCGTTGAGGTAATCGCGATTCATGACCGCGCTCTGATCGTATCTACCGTCGGGCAAAAGGCCGACTACCTCGAACTCCAAATCGAGGTCCTTAAAATTCAAGCCGGTAAGCTTGAACCGTTCGCCAACCTTTTTGTGAAGCATCTCCAGGCGGTCACGACCCAGGAGGACCCCATTCTTTTTCTCGATCATAGCCTGCACCAGTCGGTCGTCCAAACTTTCGAGATCATCCATCATGGTCTTGAGTTTGCGGGTCCATCGCGAAAAAGAACACCATACTTTCGCGCGTGCTCTTACCGGGATCGGTGGTCCCGCCGTAAAACTGCCAAGTCATCGTATCCTGGGCCGGACGGCACCTGGGTCGCCTTGCCGTGCCGCCCCGTCTTCCATCGTTTGGGCATAGGAAAAGGGCATCTGGCTCGGGATCTGCCACCGTTCCGTGGCGATGGCCTTCAAATCGTTGGCCTGATCGGACAAAACGATGTCGATGAACAGCAAGACGGACCAGATGAGAATGCCCACACCCACCAGCACCATGATGGCAAAGCTGCTCAATATCGTTCGCAGAAGATTGCGCCGCAGACTGCGAAACACGAAGGAGAAATACTTGCGAAAAAGCAGAAAAATCCCCAGGAGGGCGACAATCGAGAGCGCCACAAAAACGTACAACGCCGGGAAGTAGGCCGGATGCTCACGAAGCAGCCTGATTAGATGTTCGAGAGGGTAGAAAAAGCTCATGAGGCCCTCAATAACAGACGAGTGAGCCTCCCACGTTATGGGGGAAGTCGAGTCGCAAACTCCCGCCACTAACGTGGGAGGCTCGCTGAATACGAACTACTGAAATCTATCCATTAGCATGCAGCAACGATTCCGAAACGAGCTGCCCTTTGTCCAAATGCAGCGTGCGTTGAGCGCGCTGAGCGGCTTTGGGATCGTGCGTCACCATGATGATGGTTTTGTTCAGCTCTTTGCACAGCTCTTGAAGCAGATTGAGAATCTCGTCGGCCGACTTCGAATCGAGATCGCCCGTCGGTTCGTCGGCCACGATGAGCGTGGGATCGGTAACGATGGCCCGCGCAATGCCGACGCGCTGCTGCTGACCGCCTGACAGTTGGCCGGGCCGGTGGTTGACGCGGTCGGCCAGTGAGACGGCCTCCAAGGCAATCATGACCTGTTGCCGGCGTTCTTTCGCGGAAAGCGGCAAGAGTAACAAGGGAAGCTCCACATTCTCGTAGGCGGTCAAAACCGAAAGCAGATGGTAGAACTGAAAGACGAAGCCAATGTGTTTCGTGCGCCAGCGGGCCAACTGTCCTTCGGACATGCCGGAGATAATCTCCTCGCCCACCCACACTTGACCTTCACTGGGCTGATCCAAGCCGGCGATCAAATTCAGCAACGTGGTTTTGCCTGAGCCGCTCGGGCCCATGAGAGCCAGGAATTCGCCTTGGGCAACCTCGAGACTCAGTCCCTTGAGAACGTCAATCTGCTCGCTGCCGCGCCGAAAATGCTTGTGGACATTTTCAACCCGCACGATCGGGTCCGCTGTCATGGAGGTTCCTCGTACTCAGGATGGGGTCAGGAGTCAGGAGTCAGGGGTCAGGGGTCAGGGGTCAGGGAACATACTGTTGTGCGCGGGTCTCAAGACCCCGCACCGCGGCCGCTTCACCTAAATGGGGGTAAGAGGCACTACGTCACGCCCCGTTTGTGGTCTCCCGACCACCTGCAGGGGCGGTGGCTCGATTCTGGCCTAGTCTAAATGCCAAGCGCGTCGAACTGCCGGCGTAGGTGGTCAGGAGACCACAAACGGCATTCGGATAGTGCCTGATCTCCTCGCCTGGCACGAAGATGCCGCTGTACAGCGTCAGAGACCCGCGCACAACGCGAGGTAACGAAATTGCACCGGGGGAGCAGTGCTCACTTGAAGCTGCTTCATTTCTTTTTTCTCGGGTTCGCTCTTCTTCTGAAAACTGACGACTACGCCCATTTCCGGCTTCAGGTAAACGCCTTCTTCGTCCTTGGCTACCTGCACTTTGACTCGGACCGGAATGGCGGACTTGGCGCGGTCGGCCTGCGGCATCAAACGCGAAACGATCCCTTCGTATACGCGGTCCGGATATGCTTCTGGGCGGACGCGGCAAACCTGACCCTTGAAGACTTTGGCAACGTCGCGTTCCTCGATGTTGAGATCGACTTCCAGGTCCGAGAGGTCTGCCATGTCGCATAAACTGAAAGATCCCTGCAAGGCCACCGGGTTGACCAGGTTGCCCAATTCGGCATGCTTGATCAGGATCGTGCCCGAAACCGGCGCCCGGATGGCACAGTTATCCAGGCGCCATTTGTTCTTGGTCAGGTCTGCGCTGGCTTGCATGACGTCCGCCCAGGCCGCGTCGATTTTCTCGGGCCGCGGCCCTTCGAGCATCAGTTCATAATCTTGTGCATCTGCACGCAATGCCGCTCCATAGCCCGGTAGGCGCTGACCGATTGTTCGAAATCCCGGGCCGCGACGGCATTGTTGCCGGTAAGGCGCGTGTTCCGTTTGTAATCGAGATAGAGCTGTTCCCTCTGCGCGTCCATTTCATCGAGCTTGGCCTTCGCCGACTTGATCTCCTCGGGCCGACTGCCCGAATATAATTCGAGCCGCGCTGCCAAACGCCCTCGAAGCTAGCACGGGAGTGGTCGTAGTCGGCCTGATAGTCGACCGTTTCGATCTGAGCCAGGATTTCGCCTTTCTTGACGCGCTTGCCTTCTTCGATGTTAAGCGACTCGATCATGCCCGATACTTTGGGACTGATCATGATTTGATGGGCCGGAATGATATACCCTTTGCGTTCGAGCACGACTTCGCCCGAAGAAGCAATCGCGCTGCCGCCTTCCACGCTATCGCTCGCGGTGCGCGAGTCGCCGATTTTCCCGACAACGCCATCGGCCAGCTTCGTCCGGCTTTTGTCCAGATCCGCAAGCCTGTCGCTGGCTACGTAGTATTCGTACCCGAGAAAACTTGCCAGTCCGGCAAGCCCCAGGCAAACCAAAGACAGCAAGACGACGGTTCCCTTGATGCCGCGCTGGCGCTGTAGGGTCTGCTGCGGCAAACGTAGCGAGCGGACCCTTTCCTTCAGTGAAGTTCCGGCCCCACCGCTTTCGGCACTAACTACCACTTGATGGTCGTGGTCCATGATTCTTTCCCAAATAAGTTCCCAATACATCGAGGCAGAGCACCAGCATCTCCTGCCCGTCAAAAGCGGTTGGGTCGGCAGTTCGCTGCATAGCCAGGCCATGCAAAATAGCTTGAACCAAACTGGCGAAAACTTGGGGGCGGATTTTGCGTCCCGACGAAAGTTCGGGGAACTCTTCCGCCAATCCTTCGCCCATTTCTTGCCGCCAGTATCGATAAAGGCCGGCCAGTTTCTCCCTGAAATCCTCTCGGTGGGCAATCTGCGAGAGGAAGGTGTATTGCAAGCAACCGAATTGCGGCTGCATGGGCGGTTGCGTCAAGATCTTCTCGAGAAGATGTTGAATCCACTCCCACGCATCGGGTTCACGGCCGTGTGCACAAACCGGCTCGCCGACGCGCTCGTGCATGAGCGCCACCAAGCGGTCGAAAACCGCCAGCAGAATATCTTCTTTGGTCCGAAAATAATAAGTCAGTTGCCCCCGGCTCATGCCGGCTTTTTTCTCGATCTCCGAGAGAGAGAGATTCTGAATGCCCTGCTCGGTGATGACGGCCGCCGCCGCCTCAACTATCTGTTCGCGACGAATGCCAGCGATATCTATGCGCGGACTCTTCATGCGCTTTCAGTCGTAGAAAAAGAGCGAGCCGAATTGAATGGACTTTCAACTTAGACCAATCAAACTACTAATAGACCGATTGGACTAACGAGTCAATTGAAATCGGCGGGCAAGAAACGCGAACGGCCCGCGTCAAGAGACGCGGGCCGTCGAGAGAATGGCAGAAAAGTCTACTGTTTTTTCTTCTTGCGGCCACCGCCAACCTTCACTTCGGAGACGACATCTTTGCCGTCCTTCACTTCAAACGTAATCGTCACGCGAGCCGGCGTGTCGGCCGTGAAAGCCTTGTCCTTGAGCCCCTCGGGCAGATCTCGCCCCTTCTTCCCGGCCTTAACGAACTTGGTGTCCTTGGAAACCGTGAAAGTCTTGTCGCCACCATCCTTGGGCAGGGTGATGGTGATGGTGTTCTTGTCGGGGGCCACGCTCTTCACCGTGCCCCTGATCTCATCGGCGAGGAGACCAACGCTCACCACGCCCATGGCCAGCAGAGCAAAAACAAACTTCCTCAACATTCGACGCTCCTTTAACCAATACGAAAACAGCCATCGCAGAGTTGCTCCGGAGCCACTCCGGAACAGCTAGTTGCCTTCATCAAACCTGTTATAGGTTTCTAGATAACACCTCAAAGGCGCAAATGCGAGCACTTTCCATCAAAGAGAACAACCCTGATTTATGGCCAGAGTTCTGCTGATTTCTCAGAATGTTCGCTCGCATCTCCCGCACAATCGCCGAACCAGTTAGTCCGACCCGCGCAACCCTTCTGCGTAGCAAACGGAATACCAAAAGGCAGCATCAGGGCGACGTCGCCAGCGGAATCTAGCATGCGATCACCGTCAATGTATTGTGGAGGGATTCACTATTATGTACATTTGTCAACTATATCCCGGGTTTGTCGTTGCTCTAAATAGCGCAGAAGAATTCCAACAATGTTCGCTGACGGTTGTTGAATACTCCTATGCGCAGAGTGTGGGGACATGCACGGGCAGGCCGCGCTCGATTTTTCAATGAATCCGCCACCTGGGGCCTGACCGGGATAAAATGGGAAAGGGATGCTACCTGAAAGATTGGTCCGGTAGCTGGGTACACTTCTGGAAGGAAACCGGATATGGCTGATGTGCCGGCAACGCAGCCGAGCTTGCTGATTCGCCTGGGTGACAAGCAAGACACAGTGGCCTGGGGGCAGTTTGTCGAAGTTTATGCACCCCTGGTTTACGGCTTCGCCCGCAAGCACGGCATGCAGGACGCCGATGCTGCCGATTTGACCCAGGAAGTTATGCGCGCTGTTGCGGGGCCATCAGTCGGCTGGAATACGATCCGCGGCGCGGCACTTTTCGCAGCTGGCTGTTTACCGTGGTGCGCAACAAGTTTCGCAACTATTTGTCGAATAAGACACGGAAGCAAATGACCAGCGGCGGCAGCAGCATCCAGGAACTGTTGGAAGCCCAGCCCGACCGGGTCGACGCTCTCGAAGAACAGTGGGATCACGAATACGACCAGCGCGTTTTCTCTTGGGCAGTCGATCGAGTCAAAGGAAGCTTCACCGAGAATACTTGGCAAGCCTTTTGGCAAGTTTCCGTGGAAGGCAAAAACGCCCGTGACGTGGCCCGCGACGTCGGCATAAGTGTGGGCGCGGTTTATATCGCGAAAAGTCGGGTGCTTGCTCGCCTCAAGGAACAGATTCAGCTTTTGCAAGGCGAGGATCTGGAAGGAGGGGTTGTCCATGCTTAGTTCTTGTCCGAACCCAAGCCTGCTTCGTGGATTGTTCGATGGCTGTCTCTCGGAAGAGCAAGCGGTTCGGCTTGGGGTTCACGTGGACGAATGCCACCTCTGCCAAGACGCGCTTCAACACATGACCTCGGAGGTTGCCAACCTCGCGGGCTGCACCGGCAACGGCCGAGCCAAAACCATGATCGTGGAACCGGCGTTGCGCGAAGCTATGGATTTGCTCAAAGAGTATCCCATGGCGACAGCAGAATTCCCCGAGGACGAAGCGGAAGATTTCGTCGACAACGTGCTTCGGCCGGCCGACAAGCCCGGAATCTTGGGCCTGCTCGGTTCCTACGAGATTCTGCAGATCATCGGCACCGGCGGCATGGGCCGCGTCTATAAGGCGATGGACCCGACGCTCAATCGCTATGTCGCCATCAAGCTCATCGCACCGCAACTATCCACGAGCCGGGGCGCTCGCAAGCACTTCGCGAGGGAAGCCCGAGCTGCCGCAGCCATCAGCCACGAAAATGTCGTGCAAATCTATTCGGTCCCGGAGGTGGATGGCATTCCCTACCTGGTGATGGAGTACGTACCGGGAATTTCCTTGCAGCAAAAGCTGGATCGCCGCGAGCCGGTCGAGCTGAAGGAAATCCTCCGCATCGGCCAGCAGACGGCCTCCGGCCTGGCCGCCGCGCACGCTCAAGGGCTGATTCATCGCGACATCAAGCCGCCCAACATTCTGCTCGAACAAGGCCAAGATCGCGTCAAGATCACCGATTTCGGCTTGGCCCGCATGGTGGATGACGCCAGCCTGACCCAGAGCGGCGTGCTGGCCGGCACGCCTCAATTCATGGCTCCCGAACAAGCCAGGGGCGAGGCGCAAGATCATCGCGTCGACCTTTTCAGCCTGGGAAGCGTCCTTTATACGCTGTGCACCGGCTCGCCGCCGTTCCGGGCAAACACCACCATGGCCGTGTTGCCCAAGTCAGCGATCAAGACCCCCGGCCGATCCGGGACCTGAATCCGCGCATCCCAACCTGGCTATGCGCCATCATCGCCAAGTTGCACGAAAAGGACCCCGTCGATCGTTTTCAGACCGCCAAGAGTGTCGCCGATCTTTTAGGAGAATGCCTGGCACACGTTCAAGATCCAGCCCGCTTTCCCATGCCCGCTTGGCACGAAAAGCGTTCGATCTTGCATCGGCGCATCATGAAGCCGACCTCGCGAGCCGCTCTCCTCGGTTTCCTGATTGCCCTCGTCGGGGCCGTGGCGTTCTGGCAAGGTTGGCAAGCACTCTCTTGGGCAAACAAACCCAAGACTGAGATCGCGGAGAATCTGCCGAACCCATCGACCGGTATGGCGGAGGCGGATTCTGGCCTTCGCCAGCCGAAAGAGAACTCGGAATCAGGGCTGATCGATAAAAACATGGTGGAGCGAGCATTTACCCGTGTTCTCCTTGAAAAACGAGAGCTGGAGGGAAAAGTAATTGCCTTGCAGCGAGATCTTCAAAGAGTGCGCGATCAGCTCCAGACTTCACGTACCAAAATCGGCGCTGCGGTGCACAAGCTCTCAGTCTCGGATCGCGGCTCCGAGCGCTGGGCAACCCCCGCGTGCCTCGCTCTCCCCCAATTGCACGATGCCAAAGCTCTTGCCCTGAGCCCGGACGGGCGTCACTTGGCGGTGGTGGAGGGCAACGACCGAATTCGCATCTTCGCCTGCGGCTGGCCAAAAAACGCCGAATACTGGATGGCAGCGTTCCCCGAAGAGTTTGACCCGGTGCAAATTCGCGTTCGTGAATTGCAACAGGCGCTACCAACTAGTTCGCAAGGAAATCCCCAAAGATCTCCAATCGGGTATTTGGGAAGATGCCCTGGCGGCAACCCTTGATGAATATCTCGATCGGATGCCGCGAGTTTTGACGCAACGTAAACGACTCGAACGCCTGCAACGAGACTTGAACGCTCTGGAGACGAGCCACGACGGCAAAGGGTTTGGCAGCATTTGCGCAACGTTGAATCGAGAGCTCGACGATGCCCGTAAAGAACTGGACAACCTCCAGGATCAACTGCGCAGCGAGCTGCGCCGCGGCGTCATGATGCACATGCAATCGCGTCTAGCCGAGGCCACGGTCGATCCCGAGCAGGTGTCTGCAATCGAGGCATTGATTCGATCCGTAAATGCAGAAGCGCAGGCGCCAACGCCTGCGGCCCAGGTTGCTGATGCGCGAGTCCCCGGCCCAAATGGGCGAGATTCGCGAAGAAACCTCGTTCGAAACGAGTTGCAAATCGGTGACTGCTCTCGAATATACTGCCGGCGGCAAGCTCCTGATCGGCTGTGGCAAGGGGCCAGAACTCTTCATCTGGGATGCCCAAACCGGCGCCGAAGTCAAACGATTGAAGGGCAACGAATCTCCTATCGCCAAACTCGCCCTTTGCGCGGACACGGATCAAATTGTCCTTTGCAGCCGAGACGCTACCATTCGTTTCTGGACGCCCGGCGAACGCGAGGAACCCACGCTCATGAAGAATCAACAGTGGGACATTTTGGATCTCGTCGCATCGGCCTCAGGCGAGTGGCTCACCTTGCTGACGAAAGCTGGCAAAATTCAAGCCTGGCAGCGCCATGAAGATGGCGCATTTTCTCTCGCTTGGAAGACAGAGCTCGTGCAGCAGGGCAAGGCTTTGGCGACAACGCCGGATCAAGGGTTTGTTGCCTGTTTGATGGCCGACAGCTCAATCCAGGTCTTCGACGGGGAAACTGGCGATAAAATTCACCTGCTGAGGCAAGCGGGCGGAAGGTGGACCTGCATGGCATTCGTTCCCCAGTCGGACTCTTTGGTGGTAGGCTGTCGGGATGGCTCCGTCATCTACTACGACACGCGTACCTGGCAAAAGCTTGGCTGCGTGCGGCTGCCTTCCTCGAGCCCCGTCTCTTTCTCGGTTTCTCCGAATTGCGGGTTCATCGGCACTCGGCAAGCCGATGGCCATGCCTGCCTGGCACCGCTCTCGGCCCAAGCCCCGGTTGCAGGCTCGCCCACTTATCGCGCGGTCGAACTAAGGGACTTATTCCCCACTTGGTTCGAACCGCCGACTGAACGCATCGTTCGTTGAGTGCTAGCGAGCAAGTAGCAAACACCGGTTCATCGAATCCTTTCTGGTTACAAGGCGGCAAACGCTTTGGCAAAACCCGCGGTCGTTTTGGTCTCTGGCGGCCTCGACAGCGCCACCGCTTTGGCGCATCGCGCCGAAGCCGGTTTTCGCTGCCATGCCCTGAGTTTCGATTACGGCCAGCGCCACCGTTGCGAATTGGATGCGGCAGCACGCGTGGCTCAGGAGTTGGGGGCTGTCGATCACCGCGTAGTCAAAGTGGATCTTCGTGCTATCGGCGGCTCGGCATCACCGATTCGCTCGCCGTTCCCAAAGAACGGCCGCTGGAAACGATGTCGGCAGGCATTCCGATCACTTACGTCCCAGCCCGCAATACGATTTTCCTCGCTATCGCACTTGGTTTGGCCGAGGTTCTCGAAGCGTTCGATATCTCCATCGGCGCCAACGCCATTGATTTTTCCGGCTATCCCGACTGCCGTCCGGAATATCTCCAGCAATTCGAGAAGCTAGCGGGTCTAGCGACCAAAGCAGGGGTCGAAGGACACGGCACGTTCCAAGTCCGGGCCCCTAGAACTCTTGGGCAAACCCGAAATCATCCGGCAAGGTATCCGCCTAGGCATCGACTACGGCATGACGATGAGCTGCTACGATCCCGATCCGCAGGGCAGGGCATGTGGCTCCTGCGATAGCTGCCAGTTGCGCCGGCGTGGGTTTGAGGAAGCGGGCGTTGCCGATCCGACGCGGTATCGCGGCTAAGGCCGAGGCTATTGCTCGTTTAACCCGGAGCCAACGGCGACGGCGGACAGGCATATCGTGAGATTGGTCAAGTTTTGGCAAGTGCGATCATCCTACAATTTGCGAAAACCGTTAAGTCCGCCGTCGCCGCTGGCTCCGAATGTATTCACCAACTTCCTCGCGGCATGCGCAGGCATTCTGCAGCCGAATTTCTCATACCGCCGAAAAAGTCGGCGCTTTTGCTAGAGCGTTGGAAAACTAAAGGACTAAAGGGGCGAAGCTTTACACCTCTCTCCCCCCTTGGCAAGGGGGGGCAGGGGGGGGTCGCAGTAATCCTAGCACCGTAAAGCGGTGAAGTTCGCCCCTGCAGGAAAATTCAGGGTAGGCGGAATTCCTCCACTCGTGGGTGGTCATGTTGCGTCTTAGACCCCCCCAGCCCCCCCTTGCCAAGGGGGGGAGAAGAGGGGCCTTCCGGCCCAGGTTTGTTGGAAGCCGCCTTTGGGTTGCGGGCGAAGCACGCACTATGGGTTAAACGAATAGTCGTCCCCTCTACACGATGCTGTGTTACCGTGACGACAAAACAACAACACCTCCCGGATCCACGATCAGGGAGGTGTTGTCGCTTTACCGCGATCCCATTTACCGCTCAGTTGAGCCGCTTCTTCAGCTCTTCCTCCAGGTTGCCCACCTGGACCGTGCGGCTGGCTACCTTGCCGTCCTTGTCGACCAAGAACAGGTTCGGCAGAACCATCACGCCATACTGAGTGGCTTGCGGACTTTCCAACCCACCGGGTTGGAAGATCTGCACGAACGGAACCGGGCTGCGCTGCAGAAAGGCGTTTGCCTCGGCGGCCGTATTGTCCAGGTTCACGCACACCAGCTCCACGCCCCGGCTGGCATACGTGTTGAGCAAACTCTTGAGCACGGCGAAGTCGCCCACCGTTCGCTCCTTGTTCCAGCTCGCCCAATAATAAACAATCACCATCTTGCCGCGGAGCTGGCTGATATTGAAGTTGCCGCCGTCCATAGTGGGGCCGGCCAATTCGAGAACCTTGCCCTCGAGATCAAGCCGCTTCATGGCGCCCGCAGCTTTGGCAGCCAGCGGGTGCGTGCTGAATTGCTTGGTCAACGTTTCGTACCACTTCTTGGCTTCGATTTCCTTATTGATGAACTCGGAGACCATGCCAAGCTGCATGATCGCCTCCGGAGCATCTTCCGCTGTCGGATAAGCCTGGACAAACTTGGAGAGCCGTTGCAGCCATTGGTCTTGGACCTTGTTCACGTCCGCGCCGCCTTGGCCAAGCTGACGGCGTTTTCGGCCGCCATTTCACGGAACGTCACGTAAGCCGTGATTTGCGTTCCCGGCGCCGCTGCCACTAGCTGTTTTTCCAAGCTGGCCAGCCGCTCGTAGGCGCGCGTGTCGGCATCGCCGCTGTTTTGTGCGGCGGCGCCAAGCAATCGGCAATTTGGCGGACCCATTGCTCGCGTTCGTCGGGTTTGACCTTCTGAACGATTTGCTCGAGAAGATTGGCCCGGGCAAGGTTGTACTCGATGATTTCCTTGCTCGATCCGTTCGAAGGGCTGTGGCTGTCCAAATCCCGCAACTTGTCGAGCGAGCCCTGCAATACCGGATCGGTCGAAGCCGCTTCCTGTGACCCGCCGCCTTCCCCAACCGAAGGCGAATCGATGAGCCGCCAGCAGGCAGTCCGGGCCATCAACATTTCGCCGTTCTGAATCCAGTCGTGCTTGCCGTTCGTCTCGCAAAGTATGGTGGCCCGGTTGTACCTGATTAGGTCATACTTCGAGCCGACTTGCTCGGCGAGAGTGCACTGGGGAGCCGCCGTTTCTAGGTGCAACCAGCGCGTCTTCTCGTTCAGGTTAGGCAGCTTGGTCACCACGTCTTGGAACTTGGCATCGCCATTCTTGATCGATTCTTGAATGCGCGCGCACTTCCTGTTGCGGTAAACCCAAGGCCATCACCTCATCGCTGGTGATGAACAATGCCTGGAAACGCGGATAATCGTGCGTGATGAGCGCCTGGAGAACTTCCTGGCTGAGTTCTTCAGCCGAGATCATTTTCCAGGTGTCGATCTTGCCGTCTTTGTTCAAATCCACGCCCCACTTCATGCCGCCGGAATTCAGCCAGCGGAATTGATTGTGCGCCCTTCGAAGGTGGTGTCCATCTCGCGGTAGACTTCTATGCCGTCGAGGTAGTAGCTCCAGACATCCGGTTGTCTATCGCCGTTGGTGTCCAGATTTCGCCGTAACGGCCGGCCCTTCGGATCGCGAAGCAAAAGGCCGCTGACGTTGTTGGCGTTGATCCTTTCCACCTTGCAAGCCGCCATTTCCTGGGCCGACGGCGTGCTGAAAACGATCCCCTGTTGCGTGGGCCGAATACCAAGCATGTCGGCGGGCGTCGGATCGGCCGCCCGGGCTGCGCCATAAAACAAACCAGGCAGCCGGTGAGCCATCCCGCGACGAAGCGTGCCTTCATCATGCGCGTCTCCTTTCAACGTTGGTCCGCCTTGACGGGCGCTGGGAACAATGTCTTCCGCAACGGCCGGCGGACCGACACCTTGGTATCTTCGGCAAAATCAGGCACGGCGATTGAGCGGAAGCCGGAATAACCGGAAACCTAAAACGAATGAGAAAAAATGATTCAATTGGAACGGCCAGCGGCGAAGAAACAGTGCAGCCAAAAAGGACCGCGCGAACCCTTAGAGGGCCTCCATCGTAGATGCACCTGCGCGCGGTAAACTTGACGGCTTTTTTCGGGGCCGATATAATTTACAGGAGAAAAGACCCGTTCCAGCCGCGTTCCTTTAAGCCTGCCCCGCTCCAATAGATTGGAGAAGCGAAAAGGCAATCGCGGATTGATCTGATTAACTCCGCGTGGGAAGCCAAGGAGGGCTATGCCACCGTGCGTGAAGATCTCCACTCGCGGAGATGGTGCTAGTTTGTCGGGCCTTGCCTTGGGCTGGGATCCGTCATCTCTCCTGCAATCCAGGTGCCCTTTGCCGGACAACCGGGGATCCCTGATTCAGCAGGTAAAGGATGCCAGCGATATTGTCGAAGTTATCGGCAGTTACGTCAATTTGCGCCAGGCCGGCACAAGCTATAAGGGCCTCTGTCCCTTTCACGACGATCATAACCCTTCTTTTACGGTCGACCCTAAACGTCAGCGATATCGGTGCTGGTCTTGCCAAAAAAAATGGCGACGTTATCTTTTTCATTCAAGAACATGAGCGCATTGGTTTTACCGAAGCGCTGGAATTGCTCGCGCCGGGCCGGAATAACTTTAGAAAAAAGATCCGAATCTCCCCAAAAACGTCAACGCGCCCTTATGCTAGATGGAGTGCGCTGGGCAGCGGACCTCTATCAGCGCTGCTTGCTCGATTCGCCGCTGGCCGATAGCGCCCGTCTTTACCTGGGGGAAAGGCGTCTTGCCGGGGAGACTGTTCGCCGCTTCGGGCTTGGATTCGCTCCACCCAACGGCGATTGGCTGGTGCGAAATGCCAACGGGGCAGGGGTTTCACTAGATCTTTTGGAACAAGTCGGCTTGATTGCTCAACGTTCGGACCAGACGGGCTATTACGACCGCTTCCGGGACCGCGTGCTTTTTCCGATCCGCAATCCGCGCGGCGAAACGGTGGGCTTTGGAGGGCGAATTTTACCCACGTCGCCGTTCGCGCAGAAAACCGCCCAAGTACTATAACAGTGCCGACACCGAATTGTTTAGCAAAAGCGACCAGCTTTATGGCATCGATCTGGCGCGGCAGGCAGGAGCCAAGGCCGGTTACCTTGCAGTGGTGGAGGGTTACACCGACGTTCTCATGGCTCACCAAAACGGCGTGTGCCAAGTGGTGGCTACCATGGGCACCGCTCTCAACGTTCGGCACGTGCAGCAACTGCGGCGCTTCGCGGAACGGGTCGTTTTGGTTTTCGATGCGGATGAAGGGGGTGATTCCGGCGTCGATCGCGCCCTTGAAGTTTTCGCCAGTCAGGAAGTAGATTTAAGGATCGCTACGCTCCCCGCAGGACAGGACCCTTGCGATTTGTTGGTGTCACAGGGCGCCGAACCGTTTGTGGCGGCGTTGGAAAAGGCCGTGGACGCCCTCGAGTTTCCAAGTTGAACCAGGTGCTCAAACCTGGTGAAATTCGTGGCGTGGACGATGGCCTCGCAGGCATGGAAGCCGTGTTACGCATCATAGCCTTGGCAGGGACATTGCCGGGGCCTTCAGGAGCCATTAAGCGCGAGCTGATGATCAGCCGCATCGCTAAACGGCTCGCACTCAAGGATGAGACGGTATGGGCGCGACTAAGAGAGCTGGAAAGCGAAAGGCAGGAGCGTCCCGCGCGAGTTTCCGAGCCCGATGTGCCGCAGAGCGCCGGCTCGGCACCTGCTCCGCCCGAGGAGAAGGAACTGCTCACGGTGCTTTTGGCCGACCCGTTGCTGGTGCCGGCAGCCGCTGCGGAGGTGCGGCCCGAAGCATTGCGTCATCCGGGGCTGCGACGGCTTCTCGAAGGGCTTTATGGACTGCAGGCCGAAGGACGGCCGCCGACGCTCGACTTGCTTCGCGACCGGATCGACGAGCCCCGCCTGATTGCCAAGGCGCTCGAATGGCAGGAGATCGGTTTATCCAACAGCGACCGGCCCGCTTGGTTTCAGAAAATCGTTCAAGAATTTCGCCAAAAACGGCAGGTTGCTCCGCGCGTCGAGGAATTGAAAAACCAGCTGCATGCCGACATCAATCACGTGACGGCCCTTGAGTTGTTGCGGCGGCTGCAGAATCCGAACTGATGAATTCTATCCGGGCGTTCTCCTATCCCGAACGCCCGGGCTTGAGGTGAGGAGGGTTTGATGGACTTGAAAGCGGATGAAGGCCTGAAGGCGCTGCTCGATTCCGGCAAGGAACGTGGTTTCCTTACCTATGGGCAGGTAAACGATTACCTTCCTGACGATGCCGTCAATCCGGAAAAACTCGATCAGTTGCTGCTCATTCTCGAGGAGCACGGCATCGAGCTGATCGACGAATCCGAGGCCGAAGAGCGCGAAGGCCGGCCCGGCCAGCCCCGCCGTCGAGAGGAAGTGCAGATCGAGCTCGATCTCAGCTTCATCGACGACGACGACGGCAAGCGCGTCGACGACCCCGTGCGCATGTATTTGACCCAGATGGGCGAGATTCCGCTCCTCAAACGCGAGGAAGAAATCGCCCTGGCCAAGAAAATCGAAGTCACGCGCAAGCGTTTCCGTCGCAAAGTGCTCGAATGCGACGGGGCGTTGCACCAGGTAGTCGATACGCTTAGACGCGTCCATGCGGGCGACCTGCCGTTCGATCGCACCGTCAAGGTTTCCCTCACGGAGAATCTCGAAAAAGACAAGATTCTCCAACGCATGCCGCACAATCTGAAGACGCTCGAACACTTGATGGAACTGAACGATCAAGATTTCCAGCAGATTCTGGATGGGCCGTTTCCGAGGAAGATAAGCGTCAAGTTCGCCGCACGCTTCGCATCAGGCGTCGCAAAATGGTGACGCTGGTCGAAGAGCTCAGCATCCGGACGCAAAAAGTCCAGCCGCTCATGAAGAAGCTGGAACAGATGTCCGCCCGGATGGACGAGCTCGAAAAACAAATCGAAGATCTCAAGGGCCTGCAGCGCCCGCAGGAGGTCCGCGCCAATTACGAAAAAGAGCTGCCGATCTCATGCGCATGACTCTCGAAGAAACCTTCGGTCTGCACAAACGCGTCGAGATCGTCAAGAAGCGCTTCGCGGAGTACGAAGACGCCAAACGCGCCTTTCGGCGGCAACTTGCGTTTGGTCGTGACATCGCCAAGAAATATCGCAACCGCGGCCTCAGCTTCCTGGACCTGATCCAGGAAGGCAACACCGGCCTCATGCGGGCGGTCGACAAATACGAATTCCGCCGCGGCTACAAGTTCAGCACCTACGCGACCTGGTGGATTCGTCAGGCCATCACCCGCGCCATCGCCGATCAGGCCCGGACCATCCGCATCCCGGTGCACATGATCGAGACGATGAGCAAGCTCCGCAACGTCTCCAAAAGCTGCTTCAGGAGATGGGCCGCGAGCCGACCATCGAGGAAACGGCCAAAGCAGCGGGCATCAGCATCGAAGAGACGCGCCGCGTCTGAAGATCAGCCGGCACCCGATCAGCCTCGATCGGCCGGTCGGCGAAAGCGAGGACAGCTACTTCGGCGACTTCATCGAAGACGACACGGCCGAATCGCCGGTGAGGCCGCCACGCAGGAAATGCTCAAAGACAAGATCGAGCAAGTCCTGAAAACCCTGACCTACCGCGAGCGCGAGATCATCAAGCTCCGTTACGGCCTGGGGGACGGCTACACCTACACGCTGGAAGAAGTGGGCCGCATTTTCAAGGTGACGCGCGAGCGCGTCCGCCAGATCGAGGCCAAGGCGGTCCGCAAACTACAACATCCTGTGCGCAGCCGCCAACTCGAGGGATTCCTCGACGGGATGGTTACTCGCTAACCTCTAAACCGCCGGTCCCCAAAGGACCGGCGGTTTTTTTTGGCACTTTCCCTTACACTGATAGGAAAGAAAGCCGGCGGCAGTCATGGACGGAAGTCGTACGTTTCAGAATTCTTCGGCCCCGTAAGGAAACGGCGCCGGAGTGCTTGAAGGGATCCTTTCCATGGCCGGTCCCGCAACCGCTGCGTCCACGCTTCGCGAAGTGCATCGCCTCAGGCGTCACGCCAAAGAACTGCAAGACGAAATCGACCGTGCCCCGCAATCCTCAAAGCTCGACAAGCCAAAATCACTGCCGAAGAGAACGCTCTGAAAGAAGGGCACGACGAGCTCAAGCGGCTCAAAGTCGGTGCGCTGGAAAAGGAATCGCTGCTCAAAGGGCTGCAACAAAACATCGCCAAACACGAAAAACAAAAAAACGAGGCCACGGCCAAGAAGGAATACGATGCTCTCGGCGTGGAAATCGCCAGCGATAAGAAGAAGTGCTTGGATCTGGAAGACGTGATCCTCGAGGCTTTCGACCAAAGCCGACGAACAGACGGCGCGTATCCCGGCGCTGGAAGCCGCAGTTCAGAAGGCTCGCCAAGAGTACGCCGTGTTCAAAAAGAATCACAAGCCCGGGCGGAAGGGCTGAAGCAAGAACTGGCCAAGGCCAAAACGCAAATCCAGGCGGTCGAGGATCTGCTCCCCACCGAACAGTCGGTTCGCGGCCTCTACAACCGCATCATCGCCTCGATGAAAGACGACGCACTAGCCGGCGTCGCCAACCGAACCTGCACCGCCTGCTACACGGAGATGACCGCCCAAAACCTGCACGACCTCAAACAGGGCAACTTCGTCATGTGCAAAAGCTGCGGCCGGGCGCTTTATATGCTCGATTGATTTCCTCCCCCCACTAACGTGGGAGGCTCCCTAAAATCAGAAGCGAGCCTCCCACGTTAGTGGGGGAGTTCCGGCCGCAAGTAGTCCCACCTCATGTACCCTCATCGCATTCGCCTCCGCGGCCACTGGGACTACCAAATCTTGCCTGGCATAAGCGCTCAACCAACATCCCCACCGCACGGCCGAATCACGATGCCTTGCACTTTATTGGACGCCGGTCTGGCCGGCTTCGCGGGGGACATTCTCTTTACCCGCCGCTTCGGCATGCCGCGCAGCCACGATGCTCAGGAGCATTATTGGCTGGTGTTCGATATCCGAGCCGAATCCATGCAAGTAGTTCTAAACGATAAACCACTAGCGGACTTCACCGGCTCCGGAACGTTTGCCGTAGAAGCGACGGAATTTCTGCAAGAACGCAATCTGCTGCACGTGACCCTTCACACATCCAGCGACCGACACGGGCTAACCGGCGAGACCGCCTTAGAAATTCGACGGGCCGCCTTTTTGCAGAATGCAAAAGTCGAACGCCTCTCGGATGCCCGGCTCGAGGCGACGGTAGAGATTGCCGGAGAACCGCAGATTGGACTCGAATTGTACCTACTTGCCGAGCGGCATACCTTGGCTTATCGCCAAGCGCCGGTACCGCCGCTCAGCTGGTGAACCTGATATCCGAAGAGCCCGGGTCTCCAGAAACGACCGAGCGCGCCTGGAGCTAATCCAAGGCGGCGTTGTCTGGTACGGAATCGACTGCCCAATTGATTAACCGCGACCGAAGCGGAGCGATCTTCAAACAGTCAGATAGTTCTATCGCATTTGGTTAGCCGCGACGCGCAGCGGAGCGATCTTCCACAGGACACGTCCCCAACGCCCCGCTGCGTGTTGCCGCTAACCGCTTATTTCTTATCGTCGCGCCGGCCTTCTTCACCGAGAGCGTTTTCCAGAGCACGGATCGCTTCTTCCACGTCGCCGAGCGTCGGGTTCACCCGAATAGCCGTGCGGAAGGCTTTCAGAGCGGCTCGATTCTTGCGCAATTTGATGTAGCAGCGCCCCATGCCGGCTGCGGCTCCGAAATGGAAGGGGTTGAGCTTCAACGCCCGCTCGCAATCGCTGATCGACAGCGCCGCAATCTTCATTTTCGAAATGCAGAATGGCTCGCTGGTTCAACACCTCGGCAAATTCCGAGGCGCCTGGCGATCAGGGCATCAAGGCGTCCACGTCGCTTGCGGCGATCGCGGATCTCCAGGGCCTTCTGGAGCTCTGCATTGTTTTCTTCCGTGTCCGCCCGGAACCACATCGACCACAGCGCGTCGGAAGCAAGTTGGCGAACGCCACCATCCTCATCGTGCAAGCGCACCGCCACGTAGGCGTTCGAAACTTTCATCGAGCCGATCATTCCCAAAGCGAGGATCGCGGCGCGACGATTGCGAACGTCAGTGGAGCCGGCAAGCCTTTGCAGCGTACCTTCGGAATAGCGGACCTGAATCTTGTTCCGGAAATCCTCCAAGGCGATGCGCAGCCGTTTTTCCCAAGAAATTCCGAATGTTCCCCCCGAGGTTCAGGGAGCTCATTGTAGTATTCGAGAAGCAGAGGTAGTCCCATCGGCAAACACCTCTCCTGCACAATAAACGAAAACGAACATTCGCCGGCACCGCGCTCCCGCTGGGGCAAAATCAGTGGCGACCGCGTAGCCGGTCCAAACCTCCACGTTACGATGGAGAAGCCTGTTACCGGAGTTTATGCTCGGCATCAATGGCGGCAACTGAAAACATATACCCTTTTCGGGCCAGCCGCCACTCTCAGAGTTTCCGGCTAGGTTTTATGCGCATTTGGCCCCCCGTCCCGAGGCCGTTCATTTGATCGCCGATCCTGCCGGGGCAGGGGGCGATTTGGCGCTGCCGTTGGTTTGCTGGGCTACTTTGGCAGCGGCGGCTTGCTTGGCGACGACTTCCGCATCCAACACCTCCACGGCCTTGGCAATTTGGGCATCGATGCCCCGTGCCATCTGCTCGGGCTTCGCCTCCACCATGAAATCCGGCTGAACGCCGGACATTTCCAGGTTCACGCCGTTATTCGTGGTGACACGGATCTGGGGAATGCTCAACCGCGACCCATCGATCAGGCGTGCCGTCGTCATGCCCAACACGTGCCCACCGGTAGGCTCGCCGACGAGTTTGCCGAGACCGAGCACGCGGAAAGCGCCGGGCAAAATCTCCGCGTCGCTGTAGGAGCGATTGTTGATGAGCAGAACGATTGGCTTGGTCCATTTGCGATCGAACGGCGCATCACCATTCCTTGCGCCGTCGCGGCGACGAAAGATCGTGTGATCGTGACCGCCCAAGTAGCTGAGAATTTGATCGTGCGTGAAGCCGCCTGCGTTGAAGCGAACGTCGAGAACGAGCCCCTGCTTATCGAAATTATCCGAGTAGAGGGAGCGACGAAATGCTCCAGGCTATCTTCGTCCATCGCCTTGATGTGGATGTAACCGAGTCGCCCTTTGCTCAGCTGATTCACCTTCGCGGCATTCCGCTCCACCCAGCGGTTGTACATAAGGTCGGCAATGGCCGAGCGGGAGATGGGCTCGATCTCGATGTGGCGGCGCACGCCGGGATTCGGCGCCCTGCCTGCCCACTTCCAGTACGACCGCTTCTTTGGCCTTGCCGTTCAATTGCTGGGCGAGATTGACGCTGTTGAGAACCTTGCCGTCGATGGACGTTATGACGTCGCCGGGGCTGAGGGCAATGCCGCGCATAGCCGGCCCGCGCTCCGAGGACCTCCCGGATGCGCAGTCCCGGGCCGGGAAAAGCGGGATCGAAGAGCAATCCAAGCTCGGCGGTTTGCTCTTCGGCATCCGTCCGGGTTGGCCCTTGCAGGGCCACGTGCGAGACATTGAGCTCGCCGAACATCAAGTTGACCAGATAGTAGAAATCTTCGCGCATCGTCACTTGCTTCACGAGGGGACGATATTTGGCGCGAATCGCTTGCCAGTCGAGCCCCCGAACTTGGGGTCATGAAGGATTCGGAAAGAATCCGGCAGCTTTGATCGAACATTTCCAGGAATTGTTCGTCACGGCGAATCCTCAGCTTGGCCGTGATGGCAATTCTTCCCGGGTCGGCGGCCGCAGCCACTCGCGATTCGGGCTGGTTGGGTGCTCCGGCCCGCATGAAGCGGATCTGCCCGGTTCGATCCCGGAAGAAAATCCCATCCGGCACGATTCTCGACCATTGGATTTGCTGGGGATGCAAGTTGCCATGAGTGAGGCGGACCAGCGAGCTGCCGTCCGCCGCTGCCACCCACAAATCTTCGCCGTTGGGAGAAGCAGCGCGAAACGCCACGCGCGAACCATCGCTGGAAATGGCCCCTTCGTCGATATGCATGGTCGCAGGTTGCGTTACCGGCAAGTGAATTTCGTCCCAATCGATCTCGCTGCCTGATGACCCGTTCGCCGAGCTGGGTTTTTGCAGCGACAACACGAACATGCTGGGTTCATTACGCCGGCGTTCGCTGATGAAAGCGATTTTGCCGCCCCGGCGGCTCCAGCTCACATCTTCGTGCATAGTGCCGTAATGGGTAATATTACGCGCTGGACCGCCTGTTGCGGGAATAATGTAAAGGTCGCTGGCGAAAGAGGCGTCGCGCCGGGCAAAGACAATATTTCGTCCATCCGGCGACCAATCGTAATCGAAAACCGAAGGTTCCTTGACCAATTCCTTGGCGCCCGAGCCGTCCGGATCCATCGTCCAGAGCTGACCGCCCCGAAGAAAGGCGATCTTTCTCCCATCGGGCGAAAACGAAGCGCCGATCTCTGCCTCCGGCGTAAAGGTGAGCCTTTGGTATTTGAATTTACGCGCACGGTTCAAAAGCGAATGAGCTGGATGGTGGGTTCCGACAAGTAAAGATCTTGGAAGCCGCCCACGTCGGATGAAAAAATCAATTTTCTGCCGTCGGGCGACCAGGCCGGTGCATGATCGTTGGCTGCCCGATCGGTGAGTCGGGTCGCTTTGCCCCCCGTTGTCGGCGCCATGAAGAGTTCGCCCATGATGGTGAAAGCAACGGTTCGTTCGTCCGCCGCCATGGCGTATTCGGAAATGCCCTGGCTTAGGGTCAAAACGTGCTCGTTGTTCTCCTTATCGTCGGCGTGAACCTCGATTGCCAGCTTGCGTGCCGGCCCGCCCGACGTCGGCGTAATCCACAGGTCGGCGCCGCATTCATAAACAATCCGATTGCCGTCGCGAAATCCTGCGCAGGCGGCACGCCGTCGGTCTTGTGATCGGTGACGCGTTCGGGCTTGCCCGGCGCATCGAGCCGCCGGCACACGATATTGGCCGGGTTTCCAAGCGATTCGCTCGCATCGTAAACCGTGCGGCTATCGGGAGCCCACATGGGCGAAGTGTCTTCGCCGTTGAAATCGGTCAAGCGCTCGGCGCGGAGCCGTCGGCATTACTCACCCAAATATCGTCGTTGGCGGAGCCGCGATAGCCCTTTCGGAAAGAGAAGCCTGGCCCGCGCACATAAGCGATCTTGGTCCCGTCGGGCGACATGGCGCCCTGGCGAGCTTCGGTTGTGGTGATGTGCTGTTCCCGGCCGCCGTTGACGTCGATCTTGTAAAGGTCCGGCCGGGCGGGGAATTCGTCTCCTCGATTCGACGAATAGATCACTTCCTTGCCATCGGGCGTCCATCCTGAAACAGCCTCGGAACCCGAATCGAATGTGAGCCGTTTGGGGCGGCCGCCCAGCACGGAAACGACGAAAACATCGTAGCTACCGTTCCGGTTCGAGCTGAACGCGATCGAGCCCATCCGGACTGAAGCAGGGCGCGGTGTCGTGTGCTTCGTGCATGGTAATTGGCCGCGCGATCCCACCAATGGCGTCGACAATCCAGATGTCCCCCTTATAGCTGAAGGCAATCTGCCTTCCGTCCGGCGAAATGTCGGGCGACCGCGCAAAGGAAATCGGCTCTTGAGCCTGGCTGGCGGTCGTAAGCCAAAGCACTCCAAACAAGGCTATCGAGATGCGAGAAATCATTGGGTGTGACCTTCGATGAATGGCAAGCGGCGAGCCTAAATCCAACCCGGCGTCAAGCGGTTCTGCGAGCAGAGTTTTCCCGGATGTCATGCACCAGCAAAGAAAGAACGAGGCACGTTAGTGCTCCGAGAGCTTAAAGTCTATCTTACCGGCACATGCTGTCGCGCCGAAAGAGTTCACTCGAACGAATCTGCAGAAATCCGGGGAATTGCCCGCTAAGAAAGGAACTCGGGTTGAACGAGCGGCCGGGCTTCATGCCCGCCGTGTGGCCCACGCGGGGAACATGCACTCGGCACTATCTCGTGTTCCCGTGAAATCCAGCGGGCACAAAGCCCGCCGCTCGTGAAAAACAAGCCAATCTCACTCAATGACAATTCAATGCCAACTCGTAAGCCCGATGAACAAGTTTTGAAGTTGCGCCTTTATCCTTCCTTTCCCCAAAGGGGATAAATAGCAAAGCCCAGGGTAAGCGAAGCGCAACCCTGGGTTGGACAACAACCTGACCAACCCTGAAGGGGTTGCATAGCCAGCATAGATGAGGTGCACGTAACCCACTTCGGGGTAAATCTCCCTGCTGCTTTCAACCCAGGGTTACGCTTCGCTCACCCTGGGCTTTGCAATATCACCCCATTCGGGGTGAGAAATGCTCAGGAATATTGGTCTAGCGGAGCAGTTGCTGGCCCTTCTTAGAAAATGCGCAACTGCAAAACGCGCAAGCGAGGTTTACAATGCGACACCAGCATTCAACGGCAGCCCTGCCCTTCTTGAAATGCAACGAGTTGAAGGACCCGCCAAATCAGCCTCGCTGGCGCGTCGGGCTAACCAAAGGGAAGCCAACTAAGCGTCAAAAATTTGGGGCTTGCGCGTATTCTTAGGCTCATGCGTCATCGCCTGCCATTTATTGCTGGCAAGCATCTGGCAGCCAGCACCCGCTTCCGTTCCGCCGTGTACTTCCACCAAGCTGTCTTCGGCCCGCCTTCCATGTAGCGTACCGCGGCGATGAAGGTATCGAGCAAGCAGGGATCGTGGCGCTGGCCCGTAATCCGGCAGAGGTCGTCATACATTGCGTATGGGTCACGCCCCGCCAGATCGTTCGGCTCCTTGATTCCCAATTGGCGAAGGTCCCCGGCAATGGCAATGCCAACGTTGGGGATGTCTTCCAATCGGATCACTTCGGGATGAACTGTGGAAATGGTTGTGCGTTTCATTTCTTGTTGGCCTCCAAATGAACAGCTTGTTCCAGACGAAATGCGCAATGCTAACATTGTATCGTTTTAGAACAAATGTACACTATAAATAGAAGGATTGTTCGTCCAGGAAACAGCAGAGGTTAAAACCCACCGTTAGCCAACGGTGAAATTGGTTCCAAAACTGTGAAATCGGGTCAGCTGAAGGGTCAAGCCAGCTACAAACCCGAGGTCAGCCGCAAAAAAATAAATAATGTATCGGGTCCATTTGCGCGAGAGACAGCCGCGATTTGCAAGCACTTAATCTGGCCGGGGGAGCCCTAGTCCGCTATATTCTCTGTTTCAATCGTGCGGGAATTTGCCAAGCGGAGCGAGCGATGTACGCGGTTTTTGAAAGCGGATCTCGGCAGTACCGGGTGGCCGAAGGCGATGTGGTGGTGGTCGATTTCTTCGACAAGGAAATCGGCAGTGCGGCACGAATTCGACAAGGTTTTGCTTCTCAAAACGACGGGCGGCCTCACGATCGGTCAGCCGGTGGTTGCCGGGGCCAAGGTTCTCGCCGAAGTTCTTGAGCATCCGACCATCAAGGTCAACATTCAGCACTTTCGCAAACGCAAGAATTATCGGCGGTTTCGGGGTCACCGCCAGCCCTACACCCGTCTGCGGATTAGCTCCATCGTTCCAGCCGCAATGTAAATCGAAGGGTGGGGTCGCTGGCTGATCGCTGATCTGAATGTAGCGCACCTCGGTGCGCCTTCTTTATTTGCTTCGATGTGCTATCGAGCCCATTCCAGTAGTATCCACCTGTCCAGCGTCGGCAAAACCTGGATGGCCGAGCATTGGCCCTGGCGGTATACTTCCTCTTTCGCCATGGTTAATGCAGGCGTCCTAGCGAGGTAAGCGGTGGCCCAGGCCGCTGATCATGAGCACCGACCGAATTTCCCCTCCACGTCCCCGTTGCCGCAGCCTTATGGGCGTGAAAATCATCGGCACCGGCGGCTACGTGCCCGATGCGGTCGTCACCAATCAACATCTGAAAGAGCGCTTGGGCTGCGATTCGGAATGGATCATCAAGCGCACGGGCATCCTGGAACGCCGCCATGCTCTGCCCCATCAAGCAACCAGCGATCTTTGCTACGAAGCCGCTCAGCGCTGTCTCGACAATGCCGGCGTCGCTCCATCGGATATCGACCTCATCCTGGTCGCCACCTTTACGCCGGATATGGACATCCCGTCGACTGCCTGTCTGCTTCAAGATCGCCTGAAAGCCAATTGCCCGGCCATGGAGATCCAGGCGGCCTGTTCCGGTTTCGTCTACGCCCTCATCACCGGCGCCGCATACGTGTTGTCTGGCGCAAGCGATATGGCACTGATCGTCGGCGGCGATTGCAACACGCGAGTGGTCGATCCCAACGATTTAAAGACTTATCCCCTTTTTGGAGATGCCGCTGACGCCGTAATCTTGACGCGCGGTGAACCGCATCAGGGAGTCGTGAGTTATAGCCTAGGGGTCGATGGCGGCGGCGGCCATCTGCTCAGCCGGCCCGCATGCGGCAGCCGGTTGCCGCCTACCAAAGAGTTGATCGAGAAAGGCCTGCACTTCATGCACATGGACGGCCGGGCCGTTTTCCGCTGGGCCGTCGCCATCCTTTGCGACACGATTCAAGACGTGCTAACCGCTTCCGGCCTGCAGCCCAACGACATCGATTACTATTTTCCCCACCAGGCCAACATCCGCATCATCAACGCCTCGATCGACGTGCTGCACATTCCGCGCTGGAAAAGTGCGCAACAACATCGAGAAATACGGCAACACTTCCGCCGCTTCCATTCCTCTCGCACTCGACGAAGCCTGCGCCGAAGGCATCATCAAGCCCGGCCAAAAACTGGTCTTCAGCGGCTTCGGCGCCGGCCTCTCCTGGGGCACCGCCATCTTCCGCTGGTAACCTGGTTAGCCGCGACGCGCAGCGGAGTGTTCTGCCCCACGCTCCGCTGCGCGTCGCGGCTAACCGACCGCGCGAACCTCTATCTCCGTTCAGCGCTCCATTTCCTGTCGCGAGTCACCGTTCTCCCCTTATGATCGAATCATGTACGAAACATTCGATCACACGGCCGATGTCGGCATGCGCGTCAGCGCCCGGATTTGCCGGGCCTGTTCGCCGAAGCCGCCAAGGGTTTGCTCTCGCTGCTTGTCGAGGACGTCGAGTCAGTCGAGCCCAGGCAAGAACTGAGCATTCGACTCGAAGAAGCGGAGCTGGAATACCTGCTCTTCGATTGGCTGCGCGAGCTGCTCTATCTTTACGACGTGCGCCAGTTTCTGGTGAGCGACTGCGCCGTGACCATCGAAGCCGGCGTTCTTCAAGCAAAGATTCGCGGCGAGCCTTGCGATCCCAATCGCCATCGATTGGCACACGAAGTGAAGGCGATCACCTCGCATGGCCTAATCCTGCGGAAGGCCGCCAATGCATACGAGGCAGAGTATATCGTTGATATTTGATTGTTGGGTCCGGCGCCAGCCGACCGATTTTAGCGAGAGATCATGAGCAAGGATCAGTTCAGCGGAGTGTTGGAAAGAGTCGACGAATGTTGCTGGAAGATCCCGCGCTCTGACAAGCAGGGCATGCGCGTTGACGGCCTCATTTTCAGCAGCGAACTGCTCATCGAAAATCTCAAGAAGGATCAGGCTGCCGATCAGGTTGCCAACGTTGCTTTCCTTCCTGGAATTCAGCACGCCAGCCTGGCTATGCCCGATATCCATTGGGGCTACGGCTTCTGCATCGGCGGCGTCTGCGCCACCGATCCGGACGAAGGCGGCGTCATCTCGCCGGGTGGGGTCGGTTACGACATAAACTGCGGCGTCCGCTTGATGCGCACCAACCTCATGTACCGGGAGGTTAAGCCACACCTGCGCACGCTGGTGGAAACGCTGTTCAAGAAGGTGCCGACGGGCGTTGGCAAATCGGGCAAATTCCGCTTCGATCGCAAGGAAATGGGCGACCTGCTCTGGATGGCTCTCAGTTCCTCGTCGAGCGCGATTTGGGGACGGCCGGCGACCTCGAGTTCACCGAAGCCAACGGCATCCTGGACGGCGCCGACGTCGACGCCGTCAGCGGCCGCGCCGTCGAAAGGGGCCAGGCACAGTGCGGTACCTTGGGTTCCGGCAACCATTTTCTGGAGGTGCAAGTAGTCGACCATGTCTTCGACGTGGATGTGGCGCGCACCATGGGTCTCGAAAAAGACATGATTTGCGTCATGATCCACAGCGGTTCGCGCGGGCTTGGGCTATCAGGTTTGCGACGACGCCCTGGTCGATTTTCGCAAGGTGCCCGAGAAATACGGCATCGCTCTGCCCGATCGCCAGCTTGCTTGTGCGCCGGTGGAAAGCCCCGAAGGCCGTCATTACATCACGGCCATGCGTTCGGCAGCCAACTTCGCTTGGTGCAACCGGCAGTTGCTCATGCATCAGACGCGGCATGTGTTCGCCGAGATTTTCGGCCAAACCTGGGAAGCGATGCAGATGAACCTAGTCTACGACGTGTGCCACAACATCGCCAAGTTCGAGGAACACACCATCGGCGGCAAGTTGAAACGCGTCTGGGTGCATCGCAAGGGCGCCACGCGAGCTTTTCCGGCTCATCATCCGGAAATTCCATCTGCCTACCAAGCTGTGGGTCAGCCGGTCATCATTCCAGGCGACATGGGCCGGGCCAGTTGGGTCTTAGTCGGTCAACCGGGCAGCATGGAGAAGACGTTCGGCACCACCTGTCACGGGGCAGGTCGGCTTGCCTCCAGCCGGACGGCAGCGGTCCGTGAATCGGCAGGTCGGCGCATCGACAAGGAATTGGAAGCTCGCGGCGTAATCGCTCGGTCCCAGAGCATGCGTGGTTTGGCCGAGGAACAGCCCGATGCTTACAAGAATGTCGATGACGTGGTTGATGTCGTGCACCGCGCGGGCTTGTCTCGCAAAGTGGCACGCATGCGGCCGATCGGTGTGATCAAAGGGTAAGATTCATACACCCAGGACCCGGCTCGGTATCCCGCCGAGCCGAGCCCTATTGGATAAAATGCCGAGCACGCCGTGCGCGGCGCGTCTCCCCGGGGCCCATCCCTAAAGGCTGGGTATCCGCAATGGGAGGAGACATTCCCAAAGGACCAATAATCCTCTCTCACTTGTAATTCAAAAAGGTGGATACGGTCAATCGAGCAGTTACCATCCTGTGCCGATTTCCGCCAAAGGAAGAGCTAAAAGCGAATCAAATAGTCGACTCGCAGCAGTTTGCCCAATCTCACACCTTCGCATCTTCCGAAGTAAAAACCTACCGCAGGCGAGTAATCTGATCGGCCATAGGAACTGGCGCCGTTGGCGTTTTCTGTCCCGTCCGGCCCGCTACTTGGAGAACGACGACAACCGGCCCGGCCTGCAAGGGCTTCCGCAGCCTGAGCACTCCCAAGCGGCCAACTCGCTGAACGCATAAACGCGAGGGACGCCTGCGGCCTTAGCCATGCCTGCGAAGTCGGTCCGCCCGGCGCCGGCGACCGACTGGCCGCCAGTGATCTCGTACATCCCATTGTTGATGATAATCAAGTAGACCTGGCGCCGGATTCTGCGCCAAGGTCACCAGCGAGCCCAAATTCATGAGCATCGACCCGTCGCCGTTCAACACGATGACGCCGTGGTCCGGCTGAGCAAGCGCAAGGCCCAAGCCTAATTCTGGGCCATGCCCCATGGCTGAAGGCATGTAGGTGAAATCGAGCGGCTGATTCGACAATCCGAACCATACCGGCACGCTCGCCATCGTCGGAATGACGACCCGCTGCCCGCGGTGTTTGGCAACCACCGCCAGCGCTTCATCAAGATTGATCGCCATGCACCTTACTCCGGTATGAGGGCACGCCGGCTTTTGCCGTGGTCTGCGTTTCGCGATAGGCACTTGTCATTTCATCAAGTCCGTGTTCTTGCGAAAGAATGCGATAGGGCAGACGCCAGGCTTGCAATATCGGTTCCGTAAAGATGGGGCAGGTGTCGCGACCCACGCCGCGTTGATGGGCAAAATAGCTGCGCACGCCGATCATCAAGAACAGCGGCAGCTTCAAATCGTGGATGACGTTACGTAGCGAATCGCCGGCTTCGAACAAGCCGGTGCACTGAATGATCACGACCGGTTTACGCCCGCCGAGCATGAGTCCCGCGGCCAAGACCATCGCCTCGCCTTCCCGGCAAACGCGCAACAAACGCAAGTGCTTGGCCAAGCCGGCTTCCCACAAACCCAATTCGCTATCCGGGATCCAGATCGCATCAGTCGCTCCCGCAGCAGCCAGAGAGCTTGCAACTTGAAAGCCGTCGAACATGCGAGGTTCCTCTTAACGCTGAGCAGCGGAATCGTTTAGCCGTGAGCCTCTGCGCTCTTAAGATTACTGGATGGCTCTTCTGGAAGAAAGACTCAAGGCCCGCGCACAGCAAATTGGCTTTGATCTGGTGGGGATTGCCACCGCCGGTCCAGCCGACCATTTCGATCGTCTCACGGAATGGTTGGCTCGCGGTTATGCCGGCGCCATGGGCTACATGGAGCGACGCCATGAACCTCGCCGGCATCCGCAAAGCATTCTGCCTGCCGTTCGCAGCGTCATCATGACGGCCATGAATTACAACCCGGCTGTCGATGAAGCCTCCGAGCCGAACCGAGGCCGCATCGCTCGTTACGCCCGCGGGCCCGATTATCACCTCGTCTTGCGCCAGCGACTGAAGGAATTGCTGCGGTGGCTGCAAGGGGAGAAGCCTGCCTGCCGAGGGCGTGCAGTAGTCGACACCGCGCCGTTGCTCGAGCGCGATTTCGCGCCGGGCCGGCCTGGGCTGGATCGGCAAGAACACCATGCTGATTCATCCACGCCTGGGAAGTTACTCGCTGCTGGGGGCTCTGCTCGTCGATGAAGAACTCGAGCCGGATCCTCCCTTTGCAACTGCTCATTGCGGCACCTGCACCGCCTGCTTGGACGCCTGTCCCACCGACGCCTTCGCCGGGCCTGGCTGGCTCGACTCGCGGCGCTGCGTCAGCTACCTTACCATCGAGCTGCGCGGGCCTATGCCGGAAGAACTGCGACCCGGTGTTGGCGACTGGCTCTTCGGTTGCGATATTTGCCAGGAAGTTTGTCCCTGGAATCGCAAGGCGCCGGCAGCCACAACAGAAACTCTGTTAACTCCTGGCATGGATCTCGAAACCGTCCTGAAGCTGAGCGCCGTTGAATTCCAAGCGCAGTTCGGAGGCACCGCTTTGGAACGCACGGGGTACGACGGCCTGCGACGCAACGCTGCCATTGTCCTGGGAAATGTAGGCCAGGTGTCGTCTTTGCCTGCCTTGCGGGCATTGCTCGGCGACCAGTCGGCAGTGGTGCGGGAAGCTGCCGAATGGGCCATCGGGATGATTGAATCGCGACAGTGCGTGTATTCCGAGTGAATCGGAGAAACGCACCTGATCGGGCAAGCCTCGGCAACTACGGCCATTTAATGATTGCGATGAGCGATCTTCCACCCACCTTCGAGTGATTAATATCATGGGACTATTTTCCTCCGTTTTGCATGTTCGGGACGTCGGGCGCGAAGAGGTTCTTCCGGCCCTTGATGCGATTTTGGACGACGCCGGGTTTGTTCGCTCGGAAACGCTTTCCGTGCCTGCAGATGGGCCATTGGCTTTGCCGGATCACGAAGCCGCGGTTGCAGCCGGGCCTTATTACCTGGTGTCGTCACTGCACGGACGGTGGCTCACCATCATTGAGGCACATTTCGCACTCGAAACTGCGCCCAACCTGGCGGAGTTGGGGGATGAGCTGAGCGGGGCTCTCGGGCACGATACGCTGGCGATGTTTGTCCACGACGACGACCTGTTCTTCTATAATCTGGCCCGCGCGGGAGAAGCTCTCGACGGCTACAACAGCTGCCCGCAATACTTCGAAGAATCACGCTTGACCGACAAGCAGATCAAGGAGCAGCAGCACAATCCCGAGCCATTTCAAGCTTTGCTGCCTGCAGGACACACGCTCGACGAGATGCGTGCGCTCCTGAACCGGGGCTGGTGGAACGCTTATCACGCCGGCAAACTCGATGAAGATGGCGTGGCGGAAAGTAATGACGGCTTCACTTTCGAGGGCGAGCGGATGACCGCCTTTGGCACCCTGCTCCAATTGCACGGCGAGCAGGGAGAATATCCCTATGCCGATTGGGCAGAATCCAAGGCTCATTCGCTGGCCGGAGTTCGTTGCGTTAAGATATCGGGAGCAAGGCTGACGGACCGAACCGCGCTATAGCGACTGCCCAGGCCAGAATCTCTTGTTGTAGAATTGAGAAAGCATGGGTTTAACTGCACAAACAAACGCGCCCGGTGAATCATAAGGGAAAGTGCGGGTGGCGGAATGGATTCCGGATGACGCGTTAGTTGCGCGTGGCGGGCGCAGATCTGCCCGACGATTTGAGGCGTGCGACAGGGACTCATCCAAGTGGAGTAACAGGCGTGTCCGTCGAATGCCAACAGGAATGCCGGTCAAGGCAGTAGTCTCCGCCATCCCACACGGTCAGGTAGGTTTGACTTCCGTCGGTCTCATTCGTGCCGCTGGTGGCGATGTTGTGCGAACGTCGGGCCGCAGTCCTCATCATGCAACCATGGTGGGCTTGAGCCCAGAAGAGGCCAGTCGCCTGCTCACACCAACTATCTCAAATCCGGCCAAGATGCCCTGATGCAGAAAGAGGCAACATGATCAAGCCAAGAATCTATGCCGATTTTCACAACGCGGACATCCAAGGCCGATTACGATTGACCTGCACTGGATCTATCAAGGACGTTGAAGAGCAGGGGCTCACTTTGCGGGAGGGAATGCTACTGACGTTGTATTCGGACGATGCGGATGCGACCGGGCACCCGGACGAATTGCTGGTCGATGGCGTCGTTTCCTTTTCGGAAGACGAACAATGCTGGGTAGCTGCCATTGATTGGTCCGCAATCCATCATGCCTCCAATCAACGACAAACCCCGCGGAGTGGACCGACCAATCTACTCGGACCTGAAGAAAGTGTCCTAAAGCATTCTTGAGTTGAGCCCTTAACTTGCACGCAGAGCGGGTTTGCCGTACGCGCACGGCCCTGCTCGGTAAACTGCCACAGTATGAGCGCCTGGCCGACCGTTAATCGCCCGCTCTCTTTCCGTGCAGTTGCCAACCCCCAGCCTTCGTAGAATAATTCTGCCTCCCCGGCGTGCGTTTGCCGCGCTAGGGTCGTGGCGCAAATCGCTGAATCAACAGGCGCGAAAGTATTCTGCATGGCCTCTTCCGAGACGTTGCTCACTTCAATTGCTCGTGCCTTGCAGGAGGCTCTCGCCAAGCCCGTCACGGAAGGCCGGAGGCGCTCGCTCTCCGTTACCGTCGCCAACGGCGCCTGGGAAAACTGGACGCGACAGGCTTCTCCTGATGCACTTCGACTCGATTTTCAGAAGCTATTGCAGAACGATCAAAGCTCCCTAGCCGAATGTCTGACGACAGCTTCACAAGTCATCGACGATGAACCGCTGCGCGCTCGTGTGCTGGCTTACCTCCAGTGTTTCGTCGCTTCGCTGCGACGCACGCTGCTTGGGCCTATGCCGGATAAAGCTGGGGCTTTTGCGGGGGCTTCTTTGCGCTCGCCCGAGGAATTGTTACCCTTTCTGCCCACGGATTTGCCGCGCTTCCGCTGCCACGATCGTCCCTTTCCCGGAGCCGCTTGGCGACTCGATGAACTCGTTGGCGTCAGCGATCTGGGCGAAATGTGGCGGGCCAGCCGAGGCAATGGCTCCGAAGGAGCAGTCGCGGCAATCAAGTTCTGCACGGACCCCACGGTTTTGCATCATTTGCAGAGTCACGAAGCGACGGCCCTCGAACGCTACGCCTTTTACGGAAGGCATTCAGGCCTGGTGCCGCTAACGGAAATCTACCTGGAAGCCGAGCCGCCTTGCCTGGTTTATGAATTTGTGGAAGGCCCAGATTTGGCCGCCATCATTCATGCCTTTTACCGTCAGCCGGAACGCTCGCCGGCAACTGCATTCGCCTGGTCGGCAGCCCTGCTTTTCGAGTTATCGGGCATATTGGCCTTTGCCCATCACATGACGCCACCGCTCGTGCATCAGGATTTGAAGCCTTCGAATATAAAGGTGCAACGCCGCCCCGATGGCCGATCGTCTTTGCGTTTGACCGATTTCGGCATCGGTGGCCTCTCCTCAAGCCAGGGTGTGGCCCTGGCGCGGATACCCAAAACGAGCGGAGAGATCTTGGCCAAGTCGTTGGCTGGCTCTTACACACCGCTCTATGCATCCCCGCAGCAGTTGGGCGGGGCTCCGCCAGACCCGCGCGATGACGTCTATGCTCTCGGGGTGATCTGGTATCAGATGCTGACCGGCAATCTCGGCGCCGGAAGACCAACGGGCCTGGAATGGACCCATCGGCTCCGCAAATTAGGCATGAACGCCGACTTGATCGAACTCCTCGCAAGCTGTTTGGAAGAAAACCAGGAAGATCGGCCCGCAGACGCGGGCGATCTGGCGGCGCGGCTGGAGAATTCTTTCAAGGCCGGGCGCAACGAAACGGCGGAGGCAACCGGTCGAGCTTCTTCCACCCTGCATGCCGGTGTTCTACAGCCGGCCAAAGAGCAAAATGTCCCCAAATCCGATCCGAAATCGACCGATGTGCTGCGCGGCCACAGCGAAGCGGTGCTGGCTTTGAGTTTTTCGCACGACGGGCAATTCCTGGTTTCAGGCGGCAAAGAAAACCTTTTGCGGGTCTGGAGTGTGGCCGATGGTTTGGAAGTCCGACAATTTGCCGTGTCGGCCGGAGGAGTCAACAGCGTCGATTTTTCGCCCGACGGCCGCCTCCTGCTCACCGGCGGCAAGGACACGCGGCTGCGCCTGTTGGATGCGGAATCGGGCAAGGAACTGCGGATTTTCGAAGGGCACATGCAGCGGGTTTGGAGTTCGCTCTTTTCGCCGAACGGCCGGCGGGCCATTTCCGGGAGCGGGGACGGCACCGTGCGTTTGTGGGACGTCTTCACCGGCGAGATGTTGCGCCGCATCGACGGGCACCGGGCTCGGGTTTGGAGCGTGGCGCTTTCTAGCGACGGCATGCAAGCTGTCTCGGGAAGCGACGACACGACGGTTCGCCTTTGGGATGTCGAGAGCGGCCGAGAACTTCGCAAATTCACCGGTCATACTTATCGAGTCTGGTCGGTAGCCATTTCGTTCGATGGCCAGTTCGTTCTTTCCGGAAGCGACGACACCACGGTGCGGCTTTGGCCTGTCCGCAAGCGGCTATTGGGCATGAACTCGAGCCGCGAGGCGCCGCTTCGAGGGCCACAAGGCCGATGTGCGCAGCGTCGCCTTCTCTCCGGATGTCCGGCGCATTCTTTCGGGCGGCGGCGACAAAACCGTGCGTTTGTGGGAAGTGGCCACCGGCAAAGAGATTTTGCGACTCGAAGGACATGAAGAAGCGGTGCGCTGCGTGGCCTTTTCCCCCGACGGCCGTCTGGCCGCCTCCGCCGGCCTCGATGCGAGCGTGCGGATTTGGAAACTGCCGCCCTGAAATTAGGGGTCAGGGATCAGGAGTCAGGAGTCGGAGTCAGAGTCAGGGGTCAAACTACCTGACTCCTGACTCCTGACTCCTGACTCTATGCTGCTCTCGGCCCCGCATGCGTGGCGACGTCGGCGTCGAGAGTTTGCTTCAGAAGCCGGCGGAATTCGTTTTCCATGCGGTCGTGTGAACCAGGCTCTACGCGTGTAACGGCCCGAACGGTCATTTCCGAAGCATCCAGCGTTACCAGTCCATGGATGGTCGTGGGTTCCAGGACTTCGGTGCAGGTGCGGCGCAAGCGGGCGCCGGCTTCGGTCATGGCGTGAAAAATCGCTTCGAGATCGGCGCTTGTCGACACCTTCAAGTCGACCACCGCATTCACGTAGCCCTTGGAAAAACTGACAACCGTCTTGATCTGGCCGTTGGGGATGATGTGCAGTTTTCCTTGATCGTCGCGAATGTGCGTGACGCGGATCCCCACTTGCTCAACCATTCCTCCGGCATCGCCAAGTTCGACCACGTCGCCCACTAGATATTGGCTCTCGAACAGGATGAAGAAACCGCTCACCACGTCGGTCACCATGTTCTGCGCGCCCAACCCTACGGCCAGACCGACGATGCTTGCCCCTGCCAAAAACGGCGTGGTGTTGATTCCCAAGGTGTCGAGAACGAGGATGGTCGAACCAATGTAAAGAACGTATTGCCCGATAGAACACAGCAACGGTACGAGTGTGCGGGCCTTTTGATCGGCCGGGCGATCGTGGCGATAGACGCCGAATGCTTCGCTCAGCATCACGTTCATAAGCTCGATCAGAACGCGGGTGACGAAGAAGATGCCGATACAGCGAACGATGCTGTGGCCGAAGATTCTAACCGTCTCGATGAAATAAAAGACATTGGTGCAATGGAAGGCTGCGGAAACGTAGACCGCTGCTTCGAAACAGCGTTCGCCGAAGGGCAGCAGTCGGGAGAGGCGCATCCCAGTAAAGCCGAGAAGGCAATTGCACGAGCCGTCTGTCGCCCCAGGCCTGCATCACTCTGGCGCCGATGCGAACGCCCTGGGTGAGCAGTCGCGCGAAAACCAAGATGGTAGCGATATGAAAGGCGTAGCCGACCGTTAGATTGCTTAGCTTACCCAGGCCAGCGCAGTGCCCCAGGCTCCAGAGGGCGCAAGTCGAATGGACAGGACCAAGTAGCCTTCGGCCAGACGTCGCCAAGAAGCGAGAATGCCGTCGCGGTCGTGTTCCCCAAGCGTTTTCGTTGCCCAGGCTTGGAAGTGCGGACCGGCGGCCCGCACGATACGGACGAGAATCCAAGCGGTCGCCAAGGTTGTCAGGGCGTGCAGGACGCCGAGACCGATCCGCCAGACGCCATCCTCGGCCAAGCCGTGGTACCAGGTTCGGAAATCTTCTCGCGTATCCCGTCCGGAGAGGTGGTAACAAATCACCCCGACAGCAATCAGAAAATGAACGAACAGGGTTATCCAAAAGACCAGGCTTCGGCCGCGGCGGATAGCTTCTTCGCCGAAGGATTGCCCCCAGGCGCCGGCGAAGGGGATTTTCAAACCTGCGCCCGCTTGTTTCATGAATCGGCGAGTCAGAACGGCGATCAGGAAAGTGAGCGTGACCAGGCCGTGGCCGGCAATGATGTTGGCGGTCAAGCGATCGTCGGTCAGCAGTTCATGCAGGGCGGAGAACCAAGCCATTTCGCCCTCCTGGCATCCGAAGCTTCCGTTCCGTGGAAGCCGGCAGAAATGCGCGCGGACATGCCCAAACTTTGGGCAAGGTAATAGCCTGGGCACTCTGTGTCAATCGCGACTGAAAGAGCTTACGGCTTCTCGAAGAGCTTGTCGTCGAGTTTGTCGTGAAATTTGTAGCTGATCGAGTTGACGTCGACGAGCTTGCGGCCGCTCGTCCACTCGCAATAGCGCTTGGGCATCATGACGCCCTGGACCGCTTGGTGGTCGCTATAGAAGTATTCTTTATCGATATCGATGCCGGCTTCCCTGGCGCAGGCGCGATCTTCACGAGCAGGTGCGTTTGGCCATCGAAATAAAGCTTGATTTCCGATTTGTTGGCGCGGCTGACACGAATTCCATGAGCCGGCTTGCCGTTCACATCCACATCTTTGGTCAAACCCAGCTGAAGATCTTTCTCCTGAAGCAACGGAGTGAGCGTACCCAGCCAGAGCACTTGGTTTTCGTCTTGCAATTCGCCAATGCGCTCCTTGGGCATGGGGGCGACCAGCAGACCGCTACCTTGCCAGGCGTTATCGCCATTCATGATAAGCGTCATGACGGCTTGCTGGCCGGCCGGGCCGGTTTGAAGGTTCCAGCGCCATTTCGAAGGCAAGGAGACGATTAACTCGTCGCGAAATGGTGCTTCCTGTCCGAGCAGAAACATGGTGCCGGAGGACACGCGGGTCATCAGCTTCATCTGAGCCAGCGCGTTGGCGCCGCCATGCGCTTTTACGGCTTCCTCAACTAGCGCTCGGGCTTCCGCAGCTTCATCCGCTCGGACCTCTGCGCCAATGACGGTTAAGGAGATCAGGACGAATGCGAACGCAGATCGGCGCATAACGAAAACCCTTTGATGGCGGAAGTCGCCAGATTTCTACTAGGTAGCGGAAGTCGCCAGACTTCCGAGACGATGTCCCGCTGCATCGGAACTCTGGCGAGTTCCGCTACGACAGTTCTGCTATGAAGTTCAAAAAAGCCCGCAGGCGCGAGCGACGAGGGGCACGTCTGCTGGCGCCGTCGGGCTCGAGCACAGGGTTCCCAGGCCCTGCGCAAAGAATCGGGCAACTTGAGACTCTCCGAGTGACCTCTCTTGTCCATAATGAACCAAGCGTTCACAAAGTCTCATCCGGCCCAATCCGTGAGAGTTTCCCCATCAAAGGTTGGCTCTCGGGAATCCCCTCGAGCAGGAGGGTGAGAAGGCTCGCTGGCTCAGCGCCCCTGAGCAGATTCTCCGACTCCCCATTCGTCGACGCTAATCCATTCGCACCGCCTTTCAGAATGAATAAGAATCCGACCTTCCATTGCAGGATTTGAGGCGACCTGGCGAGCATGGCTCACCCAGACGCCTTCACAGATTATGCCATTCGTTTTTGCGTCCGCCAGTGTACAGGAGACAACTGGACAAAGGGAAAACGAAGAAGGATTTGCGAATATCGAGATTTGAAGCAAATCCTATAATCGAAATCCGCAGGCTAGCGGCAAATAGTCATCTGGATCCGATCATTGCAACCCAAGGAACGCCAGCTGAAGGGGAGGTAGGTGCTCGTTAGTTCTTCGCATTGAGAATAACTACGGTCGGCGCAGCGGGTTTGGCGGCCGGATCGATAACCAGCTTATTGTCTTTCGCATGGCGAACGTTCGGCTGATCTTCGAGGAACTCGTCGGCCGGCAGCAAATCGTCGTAACCCTTCACGCCGTAGTGCATGGGCACGATGAACAGCCTGGGTTTCAGCTGATCGACAACCTTTTTTGCCTCCGAACCGTTGATGGTGTAGACGCCGCCAATCGGGATGAGGAGCACGTCGACTGGTCCGATCTTCTTCACGTCTTTGGGCGTTAGAAGATGGCCCAAATCGCCTAAGTGAACGATGTGAAGGCCATCGACGTCAACGATGAAGACCGTGTTCTTGCCTCGCTCCATTCCCTCGACGTTGTCGTGATAGGTGCCCACCGAGCGGACGTGGACATCTTTGAAAGTGAAGTCAGCTGGAACCCATTCGGTCGTTTTGCCCTTCACGCGGAGCCCTTGAACGGCTTTAACCTTGGCGCTATTGGTGATGACGCCGATTTGCGTATGGTCACTGTGCAAGTGACTCATGAGAACCAGATCCGCACTAACCTCATGCCTGCCAAATGCTTCGATGGCGTGCGGATCGAAAGCAATGCGTGTACCCTTGGTCGTCTCCAGCACAAAGAAGGATTGGCCATACCACCGTAAGGTCAATTGCGGAGCCGCGCTAGCTTCGGAACCAACGAAAAGGCTGCCAACCGTTAACGCGAAGCAAAGCAAATGCTTAGGCATCGATCCGACTCCCAAGAACAGCAGCAAAGGCTTCATGAATGATAATGGGCGCTGTCGGTACAAACAACCGCTCGAAGCAAACGGCGGACCAGCAGCCAGGTTGAAAGATCCCGTTGATGACGATCTTGCAGGGCTAATTCTCGGCACTAGCGAAACATTTTTACGCCCAGCTTTTTAGCCGAGAAAATGCTTCATGAGCTCGTGGCCTTTGGCAAAGGCGACAGGACTTGCCTCAGCGGTTTGTTCGTCATAACTAGATTGCCCCAAAGAGGAGACGCCTGTTCCAGCGATTACAAACGGCACAGCCCCATAAGCATGAGCGCGCGTACGCAAGGGAGTGCGGTGATCCGGCGAAACGAGCAAACGCCAGCCGCCATAGCGGGGCAGGGCTTCGAGCAAGGGACCGACGATATGCCGGTCGATCTCTTCGAGGGCCCTCACTTTGGCGTCAGCCTTGCCTTCGTGCGAAGCCTCGTCCGGGGCTTCGACGTGAACGCAAACCAGGTCGTGATCGGCCAACGCAGCTACGCCGTAGCGTCCTTTGGCGGCATAATCGGTGTCGAGGTAGCCGGTGGCTCCGGGCACATCGATGCGCGTCCAACCGAGCAGCATGCCGACGCCGCGAACCAGATCGACCGCGCTGAGAATGGCGCCCTGCTTGCCGTAAACTTCTTTGAATGACGGTAGCGAAGGGCCGCGCGCCCTTGTCCCCAGAGCCAGCATTGGGTTGCAGGCTTCTGGTCCTTGAGCCGCCGCGCCACGTTCACCGGATGCTGGGCGAACAGCCGCCGGCTCCGCTCCATGAGTGAGCGGAGAAGGTCGCTTCCCGGGCCAGTGGGAAGGTGGTCCTGAATCGGTTTATCGGGAATATCGTGCGGCGGTTGAGTGCGGGTCTCCGCGGAGAGTGGGGCAGCCTTCTCCGAGGCTCGATAAACCAGCAAATTCCGATAGCTCACCCCGGGATGGAATTCCAAGGAACCCTCGCCTCCCGGGAGCGGGCCGCCCAGTTCCTTCGCCAATGTGGCAATAAGCGCTTTGCCTTCGTCGTTGCCGATATGGCCTGCGGTGAAATCGTGCATGCACTCATCGACCACGGTGACCAAATTGCAGCGGATGGCCCAGTCGCGCGGACCAAGCTTGATGGCCATGGCAACCGCTTCGAGCAGGGCCCGGCCGGTGTACACTTCGAGCGGGTCATACCCGAAAAGGCTGAGCGTAGCCACGTCGCTCGCAGGAGTTAGCGGGGCCGGAACATTGTTGGAGCTGCCAACTTCGCCCATGGCGGCAAGCTTATCCATGTTCGGAAGATGTGCAGCTTGAAGAGGCGTCTTGCCTCCCAAACTGGCTTGCGGCTCATCGGCGCAGCCGTCCGGAATTACGATGGCGTATTTCATGTCGCCTCCGTTGATGAGTTTATTCGCCGACTGGGTAATAGACGCTGGGCGCCGATACGCAGTCCAACCGATCGATCTCGGCAAGAGCATTCCGGAACGCGCTGGTCATGGCGGTGTGTGTCATGATAACCAGGGGAACCAAACTCCCTTCCTGATCGTCCAGAGCCTCGTGCTGAATCACACTCGAAATGCTGATCGATTGTTTGGCCAGTTCGTGAGCAATTTCCCCAGCACGCCGGGGGCATCGCGGACCATTGTCCGCAGATAGAACCGGCTGCGCACCGTCGAAGAGCGGCGGACCGTCAGGTTGTGGCCGTTGCCCGACCAGAGGCGCAGCGTCTGAAAAGTTCGTTGCGCTCGGCCAACCGCTAAATCGATGATGTCGCCGACCACTGCGCTAGCGGTGGGCATACAGCCCGCGCCACGGCCGTAATAGAGCGTATCGCCGACGGCGTCGCCCACCACATGGATCGCATTATAGGCCCCACGCACCTGGGCCAGCGGCGTTCGCTGCTTTACCAGTACGGGGGAGACATGCACGCGCCAATTCGTGCTGATTGTGCCAGGCTTCGGCCAACAACTTGATGGAGTAGCCAAGCTCGCCGCCGTAGCGGAGGTCGAGCTGTTGGATATCGGTAATGCCGCGATCGACCGACGCAATCGGCACCGTCACCCCGAAGGCGACTTGGGCCAGAATGACCAGCTTGTGCACCGAATCCGAGCCATCGACATCGAGCGAAGGATCGGCTTCGGCATAACCCAGGGCTTGCGCTTCGGCAAGCGCCTCGGCGTAGCTTTGCCCCTCTTCGCACATGCGCGACAGGATGAAATTGCAAGTGCCGTTAACGATGCCTTGCAAGGAAAGGATCTGATTGGCTGCCAGGCTTTGCGCCAGGGCAGCAATGATCGGAACGCCCCCGGCAACGCTGGCTTCGAACGCGATGGCCCGGCCATTGCAGCGCACGGCATCAAATACCTCGACGCCATGCGTGGCCAGCAACGCCTTGTTCGCGGTTACCACGTCCTTGCCGGCACTGAGGAGATCGCATACGGCCCGGCGGGCAAAGTCGATGCCGCCGGCCAGCTCTACCGCCACTTGAATCGTAGGATCGGTGAGAACCGAACGCAGGTCGGTGGTGATCAGTTCGGGAGGTAAATGCACGCCGCGTTCCTTGAGCGGATCGCGCACGACCACGCGACGCAGCACCAGCGGCCTGGCGGCCCGAGCGGACAGGCGCTCGGGATGCTCGAGCAGCAGTTTGGCCACCCCCGTTCCCACGGTGCCGCAGCCGACCAAGGCAATTCCGAATGGCTCCATGCTAGGCCACGTAGGATTCGAGGAAGCGTTTGCTCTGACGCAGGGAACGTTTGCGGGCCTCCAGAGAGCCCTCGAAAGCGCGATCTTCCACCTCAATGCAGACGGCGCCGTTGTAGCCGGCATCGGTCAAAGCGGAAAAAAGCGGCCCCCATTGCACGTCGCCCAGGCCCGGCAGCTTTGGGGTGTGCCAGTCCAGGCCCATGGCCGATCTGGTAAAGCTGATCGTGATCGATGCGGGTATCTTTGGCATGGAAATGAACAACCCGTTTGCCGAACTCGCGCAAGCAGCGCGCCGCGTCTATGAACTGATGCACGAGATGAGACGGGTCGAAATTGAGGCCGAAAAACCGGCTAGGGATCTCGCGAAACATGCGGTCCCAAACCGCGGGCGAAATCGCCAGGTTCTTCCCGCCCGGCCATTCGTCGCGGCTGAAAAGCATCGGACATTCTCGATGCCAATCTGGACGTTTTGTTCCTCGGCGTGACGAATGATATCGGGCCAGATCGCGCGGAAAGAGTTGCCAGTTATCGTCGATCGATTTGGTCCAGTCGCGGCCGACGAAGGTATTGACGATGTGAACTCCCAGCTTCGGCGCCGCATCGATCACCTTGTGAAGATGATCGATGACCGTTTTGCGGTGTTCGGGATTGGGATCGAGTGGATTGGGATAATAACCGAGCCCGGAGATTTCCACGCCATGACGTCGGACGAGTCCTTTGATGCCTTCGGCCATGGCGCTGCTGAGTTGCGTCACGTCCACATGGGTTACGCCCGCATAACGCCTATCGGCATGCCGGGCGGCCACACATGAATTCCACGCAGCCGAACCCTTCTTCGGCGGCGTAACTGAAAACTTGTTCGAGATTTAAGATCGGGCAGAATCGCACTGACGAAGCCGAGCTTCATGTTTTCGCCTTTTTCGCGTCGCTTGGATGGGCCAGCAGCCAGCGCTGGTCAGCATAGGCTGGAGCGCGCTGCCGTCAAGGTCCGAACAGTTCGGACCCCGAGGGGCAGGGCCTTCAATCTTGGAATTTGAGCCCCGGATGGGGCGGAAGTTAATAGCATGATCGAATTTCTCGCAATTTATAGCGAGCCTCCCACGTTGTATGGGAGTCAGCGGTGAACTCCACCACTTAGGTGGGAAGCTCGCTGAGCGTGGAAATCTCGCTGACATGGGGCTCGCTCCTGGATTACTTTGGTCAGCAGGCTTGCTTCCTGGGTATTTCGCGATTCAATCCTTTCATGGGACGACTCGACGGTAAAGCGGCATTGGTCACCGGCGAATTCAGCAGGCATTGGGGCCGCGATCGCCTGGGAGCTGGCCCAGGGCGGTGCGGATGTCGCTATCAATTATCTGACTTACCACGAGGAAGCATTGGCGCTGGCCAGCACGGCGACCGGGAGGCTTTTCGGCCGCCGCGTGCTTCTTTTAAGTTCGACGTCAGCGATGGCGATGGCGTCGAGCGAATGATCGGCAAGACGGCACAAGAATTCGGCCGACTCGATATCCTGGTTGCCAACGCCGCCAATAGTCCCGACTCCTTCTTCTACGAAGCGGACATGAGCGATTTCCGGCGGGCCAGTCTTCAATGTCACCGCCTGGGGCGCCGTGTATTGCTTTCGAGCGGCCGGCCGAATCATGGTCCAACAAGGGCAGGGGGGCAATCTGATCGCGATCGGCTCGCCCCACGCCACGGAAGCTCTCCCTTCAAGCATGGCGTACAACATGGCCAAGGCGGCGCTGGATCAGATGGCTCGAACGGCCGCGCTACGAACTAGCCCCAGCGGGCATTCGCGTGAATCTGATCCATCCCCGGCTGGACCGATCACCCGGAGAACATGTGCTCTTTTCCGACGAAACGCTAGCCCGAGCCGGCGCCGCGCTGCCTTTGGGCCGGCTGGCTCGGCCCGAAGAGATTGCCCGCGGGGTTGCATTCCTCGTCGATCCCGATTCCACTTACATAACCGGAAGTACGTTGTCGATCGATGGCGGATACATGTTGCCCTGGTGGTCGAATCGAGGATCGGGCGAGTTTTAATACGGGGAACGCAAATGCGACGGCTTTTTCAATTGAACACGCTGGCATGGGTGATCGCCTTGTCGGCTTGCTTCTCCTTGCGAGCCGATGACAAAGGTTCGCCTCAGATCAAGCCGGTTTATGAGACCAGAAAGGAGCACGATCCCAATGGCATCGGCAAGTTCTACCTGGGCCGCGAAATCGCCATGGTCATGGGGCACGAGGCTGCGGGTTGGCTGGACCGTCCTGAGCGAGAAAAAGAGGAAGCCCCTCAGAAAGTCATCGATGTCTTGAAGCTGCATGAAGGCGACGTGGTCGCCGACGTCGGCGCCGGCAGCGGCTACTTCAGCTTTCGCTTGGCTAAAGCCGTGGGCACTAAAGGCAAGGTTTTGGCGGTGGATATTCAGCCTGAGATGCTCGCTTTGATCAAGGAGCGAGCCAAGGCTAAGAAGATCGACAACATCGAATTGATTCTAGGCAAAGAACGCGATCCGCAACTGCCGGCCAACAGCGTCGACTTGATTTTGATGGTGGATGTCTACCACGAATTCGAGTTCCCCTACGAGATGACCCAAGCCATGGTGCGTGCGCTGAAACCCGGAGGCCGGCTGGCGTTCGTGGAATATCGCAAGGAGGATCCGCAGATCTACATCAAGCTCGTGCACAAGATGACGGAGGCGCAGGTGCGCAAGGAAATGGCGGTGCAGGATCTCCGTTGGGTGAAGACGTTCGAGGACTTGCCTCAGCAGCACATCATCGTTTTCGAGAAACCAAAAAAAGACGCCCCGGCAAAGAAGCCCGGGACGCCCTGAATCCATTATTGCTTATGGTCATTCTTCGAGCGACAAACTGGAGTGTGGGCTTCAGCCCACATGTGTGGACTGAAGTCCACACTCCGAATCGATCATTCCAGTTCTAACCGAGGTTACCAACCTCTGCCATAGCCGAAACCGACGCCGACCGCGACGGGCGGCGGATCGACCACATAGACCGGCTGCCGATAATAGCGTGGATAGCGTGTGGCAGTCTGCTGCATTTCGTAGACGATTCGGTCGCTGACGCCCTGCTCCTTGAGCCAGATCAGATCTGTAGATGACAGATTGTAAACCACTCCGCTGGTGCGAATCTGCTCGATGATGACGCCTTCAGCGATGCCACTCTTACTCATCTGCGCCACGTCCGTCATGCCCATGTTCCTGGCGTTGACGGCAGCAATTCTGGCGTCTCGTGCTTCTTGCTTGTCTTCCGAGTTGCCGATCAGGCCGCCGGTGAGGGCGCCGCGCCTGCACCGATGAGGGCGCCGGCGCCGGTGTTGCCCAGAGCCTTGCCGACGATGGCGCCGGTGGCAGCGCCAGATAGCGCCGCCGCCCAATATGCCTGCGTCCGTATTGCTCATCGAGCTGCAGCCGGTGAGCATGAATCCAGGCAGGATCAATAAAAGACTGAGCTTCAAAGATTTCATGGCCAAGTCTCCTGCAGAGAAACTGCGCAAGCGGGGCGGACGTTAGGCCCGCCTAATTTGTATCGGAGCAGCGATTTCTTCTGGGCCGCCGCTACAGGGGCGGCAAACTATTGCCTAAGCCCCGCACCAGGTCAAGAGCACCCAAGCCTGGTAACACGGAGAACCCTGGTAAGTGATGCGCAACCCTGTCTTAGCTATTATCGGCTGGCAAGCCAATCGATCTGAAACCTCCGTAGAAGCTGTTTTCACGGGTCGTTCGTCAGGTTCGCTGGGTCACCCAGAGGGCCTGGTTTGAACGAGGGTAACACCTGTGGCGGTGCCGGCAGCAACCGATTCCGAACGCAAGTCTGTCTGCCCTAAGTGGTCATTGGATTGCATTGCACTACATGCACACACACGACTCCTGGCCAATGTCACCAGGGAATGGCTGCATTTGAACCAGTCGCTCCAGATTGTTTTGCTCGAAGGAGCGTGCCCTTCCTGCCATTGCATCGAGTCGTTTTGGGAAAAAAGCCGATTGGTAACGACTTGCCAATTTCGTCGGCCTGCCTTTTTGGCAGGCGATTTGGCAATGATCCAAGGTCGTTTTGGACCGGTATAACCGATTGGTATCGGTGAAACCTTTCCTGCGACTGCCAATCCGGCAGTTAGAGGTCTTACCTCGTTCGTATAGTCCACCTCCAACGAATTTCGCGTATCATCTTGGTGGTGCGGAGCCTTCGGCCGCTGATACCTCGCCACACAGCGCGCACCTCCGAACGCGGGAAGCCGCCAACCTCTAGGCTTCATTTTACTCCCGCCATTCTCGATAAGCGAGGTTAGCATTAGCGGTTCCAAGATAAAACCGGTCGGGCACGGGAAGTGGAAAATCGAGGAGCCTCATTGAATTGATATAGCCAGGTCCCGGAAATGGAATACCGGCGAATTCAGCTACGAAGCCCCATCAATCGACAAATGACAGAGCACTGGAGCAGTTTGATGAAGCATTTGTTCCAGCCGCTGGCTCACTTGTTGGGGGCGGCCTTTTTTGTAAAACTCGTCGGAGGACAAAAAACTCCTCGCCGAGGGTCAAAAGAGGCAAGCCATCATACAGTTTTGTCATCCAGCCCTTTAACCCTGCCTGATCCGCCTGGCGTTTCCCGACAACCTCGTAATACTCCTTCAGGTGACGCTTCATGGACTCATTTCACATTCACGTAGCGCACCAAATTCAGAGCTACTGTCGTCGCCATCGAAAGATACCTATTGAATCTACTCATCATTGCGTCGCGTTGGCGAAGAACTCGGCTGCATGATGAACTGAGTGATGATGTACTCATCCGTGTGGCCCTCGGCGTATTGACTGACCCAGTAGGCGACTTCGCTCGCCGAGGCGGCGCAGTCCAAGTAGCGTTCGTAGAAACCCATGATGCGATCGCCTAAGCCCTCCGTGCTCCCCGTGAAACTGTCGGCCACTTGCAGCCGCGTCATCGAACCGCCAGATTCCGGCAATTGATCCATCCAATAACTCAGGCCGGCTGATTCGGGTGCCCGGCCCAGCAATGTTTGATAGAGCGCGGTCACAAAAGCTTGATCATGCGCAATCAGTAGCCGGTACGGTCGAGCTGGTTTTGTTGGCGAGGTTGTAAAACTCTTGCGAAGCAATGAAACCGGCTTGCATCTGCTCGTCGCTCAGCCCACCTTGCAACTGTGTAGTCCAATAGGCGATGCCGCCTGGATCAGGCACCGATCCAAGAATTGCTGATAGGCAGGGGTAATGATATTTACCATGAAGTATTCTGCACTCTGCGTCAATTGTTGGGAGACGACGCTGCGCGGTTCGCCGGCATCGAGTTCGCCGCTCCAGAAGGCTAAGCCGTCTGGATCTGCCTCCCGTTCGAGAAGCACTAGGTAAACCCCTTCTATGTAGCGTTGGTTCGGCGTGCCATCTTCGTTAAAGATCGTCACCAGCTCTTGGGTTTGGCTGCCGAGCACCCCTGTGCCCGGCGTCAGCGTCACCATGAAGTTCAAATAGGGGGTGATTACATGGTCTCCAAGAACGGGAACCGTAATCGTTTGGCTGGTCACGCCGTCAGCGAAGGTGAGGTGACCGGATTGGGCTGTGTAATTGGTGCCAGCTTTGGCCGTGCCGTCGCTGGTGCCGTCGTTGACAGTCAAGAAAAGCGGAGGTGCTACCGGAGCGGGTCACGGTCAGCACTATCGAACCGGCGTCCTCGCCACCAGAGGCGGTGGCAGCGAAAATTGGAGAGTCGCAGTAGCGACTGTTCCGGTGACGGCTACGTCCCGCTCTGTGGCGCCAGTAGTAATGTCTGTAATGCTGCCATCGACCGCTCCGAGAGGAGCCGTGGGCATGATGCGCACGCCGATAGCCGTTTTGGAGACGCTGCCGTTGGAAGAAGTCAAGACCAAGGAAGAATGGAAACTGGCGTTATTATCATCGGACAATTCGACACCGGTCGGGGCCGTAATAATGATGGTGCCCGTCAAGCTGCTACCGCTGATCGTGTAGGCCAACACTGCACCGGCCACTCCGGCTACCGTATTGGGAAGAGTAAGGGAACCGGTGCTGACGACGAGCGCGGGGCTGCCCGTTACCGTGCCGGCGACCGTCACATCTTGATCGCTGGCCCCTGTGCTTGTTGCCGTGATTTCGCCGCTGATTGTGCCTATCGACGCCGAGTCGGCAATGCGAGCCTCAATCGTGGTGGTCGCGACCGTACCGCCGCTTTGGGTCAAGGTCAGTGAGGCATGAAAGCTGTTGCCCCCGTCATCGGACAGTTCTACGCTCGCGGGGGCGGAAATAGCGATATTAGCGGTTAAATTGCTGCCGCTTACTGTGTAGGAGCTCGCAGTGCCAGGACTCCCCGCTGAGGTCGAACCGAGGTTCAAAGAACGTTTGCCGACCAAGATTGTCGGTACTGACGCCGTGAGGACCGTGCCCGTTACAGTCACATCCTTTTCTGTCGCCCCGGGGCAGGTGTCCGTGATCTCCTCATTAACGTTGCCGACCGGAGCCAAGGCGTTGATGCGAACCTCAATCGTGGTCGTCGAAACGGCGCCGCCATTAGGGATCAAGGTCAGCGCCGCGTGGAAACTGCTGCCATTGTCGTCGGACAACTCCACGCCGGTCGGGGCTGCTATGACTATATTAGCGGCCAAGTCGTCGCCGCCGATAGTGTATGACATCGGCCGCTCGGCGAACCTTGAGTGGCAGTGCCGAGGGACAATGAACCTGGGCTAACCGCTAAGGTAGGGCTCGTGGGAATAATAACGGTCCCGGTGACGGTAATACCCTGACCTGACGCCCCCAAGCTGGTATGCGTAATCATGCCGTTGAGATTACCCGTCGGGGCCGTTGCAGAGATACGAACCTCGATAGTCGTAAGGGACACGGTGCCGTTATTGGAAATCAAGGTCAATGAAGGATGAAAAGTGCCGCCATTGTCGTCAGAAAGTTCGACGCCGGAGGGTGCGGTGACAGTGATATTCGCGTTCAAAAAGCTGCCGCTGATACTATAAGACTGGACGCCGCCTGGCGTACCGATTGTTGTCGTGCCCAAAGGCAACGAACTGACACTTGTAGAAATCGTCTGTTTGGTTTGTGTCAATACCACTTCATTGGAACCGTTGACCTGGTAGGAGATCGTAAAGGAAGTGCCGTCCGAAGCAGTCACTGTGGCGTCTTCCGGCAACCCGTTGAACGTGCCCGAGAGGCCTCCCGTGGTTTGGACGATGATGAAAGTGCTGCCTGGGGCAGTGACCACGTTTTGCTTTACTTGCAGACTGGCACCATTAAGATTGATGGGCCCGGTGAGGCTGGATTCGTATAAGTGCCTGCCGTCGATCCGTCCCCGGGAGCTGTGCCATCGATGTTCACGCCTAGAGTGCTAGCACTCGATAGCAGCGTGAAAGCCGCGCCGGCGTCAAGCAACGTAACGACACCGTCACCGTTGTTGGTTTTATCGGTGCTGTTCTTCAGATCGAACCGAAAACGCAGCCGGTGCCGGTGTCGAGGCTCACGCCCGAGGCCATGGTGATGGCGGCATTCCCCGAGTCGCGGTCGCTGTCGACGACGCCATCGGCAAGCGTGTCATTGGCGATTAGGGTGAGGTTGCCGCCAGCCGTGTTGATGCTGGCATTCAAGATAATGCTTCGACCGGCTTCGAGCGTGAGATTCCCGGGCGTTCCGGTTGACAACTCCGTGATGGGACTATTCACTGTGATGTCGTTATTGGCTTGAAGCGTGACATTGGTTCCAGCGTTGAGGGTATGCGTCAAGGCGAAGGGAGCCATAGTAATCGTTTGATCGGGAGCGAGCGAGTAGGTCGATATGTTGGGGTCGGTAAATCCAAGGAGGTTTGAGGAACCACCGCCATTGTAGAGGTACTGGCCATTGGAAGAAAGCTGGATGGCGGAGCTGTATCCTTGTGTGTTCTCAGCGTCAGGCATGTTTTGTCCATCCCAGGTGGCCCCATTGGCGCCGTCAACCCAGGTGGTGCCATAGTTCCCGGGCTGGCCATTTGTGACATTGGTGCCAGGGTCGTTATTGAGAAATAGTCGCTGTCAGGAAGCAAGATGACATTGAAAACGCCGTTGGAGGTGTTCAGAAAGGGGAAGTCGATGAGGCTGTTTGTGCCCGAGACCGGCCCTTTAACACCTGTGGCACATTTCCCCACGTCGCTCCACCTGCTTCACCTTGCCACTGGGGACTGAGCACGACATAGTTTCCGTTCTGGAGCGCGGTGACACCTCCCACCGCAAACGCTCCCCCCGAATCATAGCTAATGCCGCCGCCTACATCGTCCCCTGAACTGCTTCCTCCGGTACTACCGACCAGGCTATTATCGCCCGATACTGCTCCGTCGGTCCCACCGTTGCCGTTTCCCAGGTCGCGGCGCCCATCGAATTGTTCCAGGCCGGGCTGGCCACGACATAGTTTCCGTTCGTGAGAGCGGTGACTCCGCCTGTAATGACATTGGCAGTACCGAAAGAACCGGCACAGCCATAAAGACCCCGCCTACCTGGTCGCCTGCGTAGGTGCCGACGAGGCTATTCTCATTCGTAACAGGGCCGACAGTTGTTCCATTAGCGCCATTCCCCCACGTTACTGCGCCTGCCGTGTTGTCCCAATCAGGGCTGGCTACGACATAGTTTCCGTTCGTGAGAGCGGTGACCGATAAACTGCCAACATGATCGCCGGCTGAACTGCCCACCAGGCTATTGTCGGCCGTGACCGTTGCACTGGTTGGCTTAGTTCCATCGCACCATGTCACTGCGCCGGCATCGCCATTCCAATTGGGGCTGGAAACAACATAGCCGCCATTGGCAAGGGCAGTCACGCCGCCGCTGCCTATGTTGTCACCGGTCAAAAGTCCATCGTTAGCTAAGGTAGAGCCCAGAACTCCTATTAAACTGTTAGCTACAGAGACAACACCGTCAGTTCCCGTTTGTCCGTTGCACCACGTAACCGCTCCGACGGAGTACCCGCTCTCATACTGAGGATTATTCCAGTACTTCGTGTCCACGACATAGTTGCCGTTCTTCAAAGCAGTGACCCCGCCGAAACCAACATTTTCGTTTAAACCGCCAATGAGACTATTGTCCGAAGATACTGTGCCGGTAGTTCCCGTCAGGCCATCTACCCAAGTTATGGCGCCATTGTCGTGTTCGGAGTCGTCAATGTCATTCCAATCCGGGCTACAAACGACATAGTTGCCATTTGCCAGGACAATGGTGCCACCTCCGCTTGTGAGTTGTCCCTGCCAACCAAGGCAATCGACCCACCCGCCCTCTGTTGCACCAACAAGGCTGTTAGAAGAAGAAACGGGGCCAGCCGTCATCATGGCGCCGTTGCACCATGTGGAGGCGCCGGCGGCACCGTTCCAAGTGTCGCTCTCCACGACATAGTTACTGCTTGGGAGGACCGTAATGCCAAGGAACGTAATTGGCCAAGTCGCTGTCGTCTCGACCCACATCGTCATTCGGCTGGCTACCAACCAAGCTGTTGGCGGCCAAGACGACTCCTGTCGTACCCTTGGCGCCGTTCCCCAGGTGACGGCACCTTCACTGTTGTGCCAGGTGAAACTATCTACAACGTAATTACCATTGGGTAAAGCAATAACTCCGCTAATGCCTTGGCTGGTTGGGCTTCCACCAAATCGCCATTCTCGCTGCCCACCAGGCTATTCGAGGAGGAAACGGTGCCTGTCGTGGTCTTGGTTCCATCGAACCAGGTCACCGCACCCAAGTTGCCATTCCAACCTTCGAAAACAACGACGTAATTGCCATTGGTGAGAGGCGTCACCAGAGTATATTCAGAAGGGATGCCGCCTTCGACGAAGCTATTGCTTGGGGAAACGACACCGTTGATTCCAGTCGTCCCGCTGCCCAGGTCACCTTTCCAGATCCGAGGCCTGCAACCACAAAATTGTTATTGGGAAGCACCGTGATGGTTGGGTAGCCAATTCCGCCAACTCCGCTCAGATCGCTCAACAGTGCCCCGGTTTGAGCATTGAAAAGGTACACGTCCCCCCCTGAAGCGACGACATTGCCGTTGCCTAGGGGAATAACCTGGAAGAAACTCAGGCCGTCGGGGGCAATAAGGCTATAGGAAGGAAAGCCAGCCGGAGCCGCATCGCTGATAACAAGATTCTGCGGATCGAGAAGTAAGGAGCCGCTTCGCCGGCGTCAGCCTGCCCGCCGAAGGTTAATTGGGCATGTGACGAAACTTCGATAAAGCCGCCGGCTCGCAAACGCTGCCTGTGAAGTCGGTGTTTGATTGAGACCAGACGATTACGCGGCCGCCTAGACCCATCCCGCCTGCATTGGCCACCAATTTAGTCGTGGCCGTGATGTCCACCGTTTGAGCGTTCGGCACTGCAGGGTTCCTGCCTTGGAAGTCACCGCCGATTGAATGCGTCCCCCGTTCCCCACCCTGGCCGCTGTATCGACTGACGCATCGACGAGAAAGACATTTTGGCCGAAGAGATCGATGTTTCCGCCGTTCGTTCCTTCGGCGTCGAAGCTACCGCTGCTAAATAGGCGGCCGCCCGTGCCGCCGTTGACGCTTATGGAGCCGCCATCGCCGACCGATCCGTCTGCGCTTGTCACCGCTGAGGCCGTATCAGCGTAGGTTGTGGCGAAGTCGACTTGAACCGTGCCGCCGGTTCCGTCAAGGCCCTTAGCGCCTGACTGTGCCGGCATTTAGATACTTCGGGGAAGTGATCGTGATGGTGCCACCCGTGGCTCCGTCGGCGTGGACTTCGCCGACGTTAATGAAATCTGCCGCCGCCACGACCACGCTCCCACCGTTTATTCCGACCTGGGAACTGAGGACGCCGCTGGCCTCTATATTTACGATGCCCGCACTCTTTAGCAGGATAGTCCCGGCGTCAGCCAAGCCATCGACGGTGATGGACGGGGCCTTACCGCTAAATCAGGTTCTGCCTCGATGCTACCTGACAGTACGACACTGCCATCCGAGCTAATTGCTAGCGTTCCTTGGGTTGTCAGGTCAGATAGCGTTAGAGCATCTTGCGTGCCTCCGCCGCTCAGACTCACTCGCCGGATGTTGGCCGCGTGAACACTAGCGAGGGCCGGGTCGAAACTCGAGGAGCCAGCTGCACTTGAATAATTGTGTCCGTCAATGCAGACAGAAATGCCGTCGGCGGCGATTGACGCCACTTGGACAGTGGAGCCGTTGGGCCCCGCTTGAATTGAAAGCACCCCAGACAGAGTGTCGAAGTTCAACACATTTAGAGTGGCAGGGACCAGCCGTTCTTCCAAACCCTCCAATATCAAGGCATGGCGGGCAATTCGGTGTTTCTGTCCCCGTCGGTTGGCGTGGGGCAGTCCCGGAGCACTGTATCTTCGGCTGGCGTTTGTCTTGCTCGAAAGACTTCGCCGCAACAACCAGGATCGCAATCCCATGATGACCGTCTCCGTCGAGATACCGTCCGCTACATACCGAACCGCCACCGCGCCAGGCTCGCAGACAAAACGCCCGGTCCATGCAAGGCTTCTGAGGTCGCGAATTCATAGGGCGGCCTCGGTTCGCATAACAGAAAGGACACTGCTCGCGCTGCTCTTGTGCCGCACCGAAGGCTTCATCCTTGGTGCAAACTGCCTCTCTCTGTTTTTCCCGCTTCACTCCCGACTAATTGGTGGCGTTGTCGTAATACTCATCCGAGGACAGGAAGCCGGTAATCAAGTCCTCGTTGGTCTGGCCGAAATTGATGAACTGGTTGGTCCAGTAGGTCAGTCCGGCGGGGTCGGGCATGCGACCCAGGTATTTTTCGTAGTCCGCTGTGACGTGCTGCTCTTCGCGTTCTTGGCTTGTGGCGAAGCCCAAGGCCACCGCATAGCGTCCTTCAGTCTGGGCTTGCGCGACCCAGTAGGCTTCACCAATGGGGTCGGCCTGGCGACCTAGGAGATCCAAATAAGTGCCGTCAATCCAGCCTTTGTCCGTGCCGCCATTGACGGAATAGAACTCCGCGGAAGCTATGAAGCCGGCTTCGAGTTGTTCGTCGGTCAAGCCGTCGCTCATCTGGCTGGTCCAGTAGCTGAGTCCCGCGGCATCGGGAGCACGCCCGAGAAACTGCAGGTATGCAGGCGTGATGACGGTGCCGAAATACTCGGCACTGTGTGTAAGCTGGGTGGAAATGATGCTTCGCGACTCTCCGTTGGCAAGCTGGCCGGTCCAGTAAGCCAGCCCAGTCGCGTCTCTTTGCCGGCCCCAGAAGGTCTCGGTCGATTGCGGCCACATACCTTCTGGCTAGGCGTTCCTTCGGTAGAATGGATGGTGATTACAGCCTGCTTCGTGGTCCAGAGCGTGGCGCTGGCCGGTAGGTCGCTCAGGGTTGCCGTGAAGGTCTTATTGCCCTCGACCATCATCGGATCGATGAGCTGGACGGTCACCGTCGCTGAGGTCTGGCCGCTGGCAAAAGAGACCATCTGGTTAACGGCGGTGTAATTGGCGCCGGCCTTGGCCGTGCCATCGGCAGTGGTCTTCAACCCTGGCGGCCCCCAACAAACTGCCGCCGCTGCGGGTAATGGTGATGGTCCCGCTGCCTTGACTCAACTGCAAAGTAGTTGCGGCGGCACTGAACTGGAGCTGGGCAGGGCTGAGCTGAATTTTGGCGATTTTGTTCCCTGCGAATTCCACGCACCAGAGATTGCCGTCCGGTCCGGTCACGATGCCGTCCGGCTGGCAGTTGACATTGGGCATGGGGAATTCCGTGATGACGCCCGCGGGCGTGCTCTGGCCAAGATTGCCGCCGACTTCTTCGGTGAACCAGAGATTGCCGTCGGGGCCAGTGGTGATGTCGGTGATGCCTGGATCCGAAGATGGGGCCCTGATTCCACGGTCAGATTGCCGGCGGTCGTAATACGCCCGATGCCATTCAGGTCCCCGCCGAAGGGATTACCCTGGGCGGTGAACCACATCACGCCGTCGGGACCGCTCGTGATTGCATAAGGTGTGACATCACTGCCGAGGGCGACCGGGAAGCCGCTCGGGGTTGTTCCCGTCGGAGTGATGGCCCCAATCAGGTTGCCCGCTCCAGACGTATACCACAAATTGCCATCGGGGCCGGTCGTGATGGCACCTTGGGCTGGTTCAGGCAACGGTGAATTGAGTGATACTGCCAGTCGGCGTAATGTAGCCAATCCCGGTATTTTCTGTGAACCAGACGTTCCCGTCGGGGCCTTTGGTGATGCCATACGGACCCTCATTGGCCATGGGTACCGTGAATTCGGTAATCGTGCCTGTTGGCGTGATCTGGCCGATTTTGTTGGCGCCGGGCTCCGTGAACCAGAGGTTGCCGTCTGCCCCTGCCGTGATGCCACGCGGATCCGCGTTGGCCGTGGGCAGCGTGAATTCGTTGATGACGCCCGCGGTGCTGATCTTGGCCAATTTTGTTGCCTTTGCTTTCGGTAAACCAGAGATTGCCATCCGGGCCAACCGTCATGGCAATCGGCTGGCTATCGGCGGTGGGTACAGTATTTCGTGATAGTGACCGACGGCATGCAGCGATGCTCCAGGCCTTCCAGAGCCAACAGCCGACCGCGATGACGGCCTGATCTTTTGCTTGCTCGAACGAGGAAGAGGAGCGGGAGACTGAACCAGTGACTCATGATGTAACCTTTCTTCAAGTAGGGATTCTCGAGGCCCGGACGATGCAAGGCCGGTGCGGAACATTTGCTTGGCGGCGGAGGCACACCGACCGGTTTGGTATGGATGAGCGCCCTACATCACATCCTCTTTGGTGCTTCCATCGATTGAGCTGAACAGGATGTCGACCACGGTGATCTTTTGCGAGCCCTTCGTGTTCAAGACCACGCCGGTGAACGTGTGAACACCCTGGTCCGAAGTGGTAAACGTGTAGTTGGCCGGCAGTCCGGCCTTCTTGTCGCTGCTGGTGAACTCGACCGTGCCGGCGTAGCCGGTGGCCACGTTGCCGTAGGCGTCCACGGCCGTGACCGTGATGCTGAAGGCAACACCGAGGGTGACGCTCGACGAGCTTGTGACGATCAAAGCGCTTGCCGCCGCTGGATGAACCGTGATTCCCGATTGCGTGCCGGTAATGCCGGCCGTTGCAGTGTCTGTTGCGGTAAGCGACTGCGTCCCGGCTGTTTCGAGCGTGATCGAGAAGGTGTGGCTGCCTGCATCAGCCGCGGTAAACTTGTAGTTGGAGGGCAACACAGCCTTGGCGTCGGTGCTGGTGAAATGAACCTTTCCGACATAGCCAGTAGCGATATTCCCAAAGGTATCCAGGGCCGTTACGGTCAAGTTACCGGCAGCCCCTGCTGTTACCGGGGATGGGAAACCGGCTACGACGAAGCTGCTGGCGACTCCTGCCTGGACCTGCACGCTGGCTGTGGCAGTCAGGCTAGTCGTGACCGTGTCCGTCGCGGTGACCTGCTGGTGCCCTGAGCGTTTGAGAGTGACGGTGAAGCTGTGCACCCCCTGGTCGGCACTCGTGAAGGTATAGTCGGCCGGTAGAACAGCGAGCGGATCGGTGCTCGCGAAATGAACGGTGCCCGTGTAGGCGGTATTGACCTGGCCTGGACTATTTAGGGCCGTCACCGTCATCGTGAACGCGACACCGGCGCTTGCGTCAGCCGGAGCCGAGACAGAAAAACTTGGGCTCAGAGGAGCAGGAGCCAGGATCCAAGGCTCAGCTGCCATGCACGCCGTCATTAGCCGTGAAATAGAGGCTGCCATTGATGTTTACGAGGTTGCTCGGTGAGGAGCTGGCGCTGCCGGGGTTGATGTCCGCTACCTGCACGGTGCCGGCCGCCGTGCCATCGCTTTGCCACAGCTCGAGGCCGCTCGTGCCGTTGGTTGCCTCGAAGTAAAGCGTACTGTTGACGTTCGTGGCGAAGTTTGCAGAGGGCAGAGTGCCGCCAAAAACCTGGGCGACTGGGCAAGAGCTGGCACTGCCGGGATCGATATCCTTGACCATTGTCGTGCCGGTGGAAGTGCCATCGCTCTTCCACAACTCCCATCCGTGGGTGCCGTCGTTGGCATAGAAAAGGAGAGTGCCGTTCAGGTTGACCAGGTCCGACGGCAAGGAGGGAGAGCTGCCCGGGTAAATGTCTTTGACCAAGGTGGTGCCCGCAGTCGAGCCATCGCTCTTCCAAAGCTCGATGCCGTGCGTGCCATCATTGGCGGTGAAGAACAGTGTGCCGTTGACGTTGGTCAAATTGCCCGATAAAGAACTCGCGCCCCCCGAAGCGATGTCTCTGACCAACACGGTGCCGGCCAGCGTGCCGTCGCTCTTCCAGAGCCCGGCGACGTCGGTGCCGTCATCGGCCGTAAAGAACAAGGTGCCGTTGACGTTGGTCAGGTTAGCGGGCGAAGAACTCGCGCTCCCTGGATTGATGTCTTTGACCATCACCGTGCCAGCCGCCGTGCCATCACTCTTCCACAACTCGCGTCCATCCGTGCCGTCGCTGGCTGAGAAGAACAGGGTTCCGTTGATGTTGGTAAGGTAGAGCGGTTGCGAATCGGCACTCCCGGGATTGATATCCTTGACCAGCACCGTCCCGGCTTGGGTGCCGTCGGTCTTCCAGAGTTCTTGGCCGTAGGTGCTGTTGCTGGAAGAGAAGAAGAGGGTACTGCCTACGCTGGCCAGGTTGTTCAAACTGATGGGGCGCCTGAAGAACCCACGTACGTGATTAGCTGGGTGCCGGCGGCCGTGCCGTCGGACTTCCACAACCCTGGTGTGCCCGTACTGTCGTAAGCCTCGAAATAAAGAGTGCCGTTGACGTTGGTGAGGTCTTGAATACTCGAGCCTTCACCTGGGTCGGGATTGATAACAAGTGTAGTGCCGGCGGCTGTGCCATCGGTTTTCCAAAGTGCGCTGCCCAACGAGCCGTCATTGGCCAGGAAGAAAGTCAGGCCGCCGCTGGCCGTGAACATACTTGCCCCACTGCCAATATCCGCCAACATCTGCGGCGTGCCACTGAGCAGGGCACGTTCTTCCAACGGCTCCAGATGCAAGGAGGATTGTGGCCGCGGCTTTCTTCGCAAGTTTCTGCCTTCATGGAGCGATGGCCAGGAAACCAGCGACCGGGCGATACGGCGGAGTAGAGTGCGAGCCATGATGGTTCTCCTTGGGAAACGGGGGAGGATCGTGAAGGATGCGAGCCCGGTGCTCGACGCGAGCCCGATGATTGCCCATCCCTGCTGAATCTTTTTCTGAAGGAACATGCGAGAAAACGAGCCCGCCAGCACCGGGTTTCGGAGCCACACCAGTGCGGTTCATCCACATCGCATAAGAGAATAGACACTGTCGGCGGCACCATTGTGTGCGCCGGAGAATTCTTTATTTCTTTGCACAAAGAAGCGCCTCAACCTCGCGACGGAGCAGGTACACCTCCGGCCGCTCGGATGACCGGCAGCAGGGGCAGCAGACAAGTGGGATGATTTCCTGGAAAAGCGATTCCGCGTCAGGGGAACGAGTCGCATGTGATCCGGGACCTAGCCTCGGGGAGTTGCGACGAGTCCTGATGTGTCGAAATTGTTTGACCTAAATATCGCCAGCCTTGATGACATCCTCGACAGGAGCCTCTCTCAATCGGTATGCACCCGTTTGATTGTCTTCGTTTCAAAGGATGCAAACACAACCGAACTACGGCTTGGCCGGCTTCTTCGAGGCTGCCTTCATCTCCTCCAATTGTTTCCGCCACTGTGCGGCCTGGCCCTGCTTCCCCCGAGCCTCATAAAGTTGTACGAGCCTCTCGCAAGCTTGTTCCAGAAACAGCCGTGACGCCTGTGGAATCACCGCCTCTCGTTGCTTCATCCCCTGGTAGCCTTGTACCAGCAGCGGCTCGGCATCGGCGTATTTCTTCTGAAGGAGCAGTGCTGCCGAGGAGGGATTGGGTGTTAAATGTTTTCCAAGCGTCGGGTTCCTTCTCCTGGCGGATTTTCAGGGAGACCAGGAGAACCGCCTCCGCATCAGCGCCTCTCTTCTGATGGAGGAGGTTTAAGCCAAGGTAGGCGAGTTCCCCTGCGTAGCGTGGCGAGTCCGCCCCGTCCTTCTCTTTCCAGAAGTCTGCCACCTCGCGGAGGATGGGCTCCGCACGGCCTGGCTTTCCCATCTTTTCAGAACAATCGACCATATCTCGGATAAACTTCTGCGTTTGCGAGTGTGCTAGGGTGAGCTTCTTCCTTGAACCGTCCACGGCCTCCTGAAAAAGCAGCTCGGCCCGATCATACCTGCCAAGGGCCAAATACTCTATCCCCAGGCCGTTCATAGTATTGAGCGTGCACTGGTGATCGGGGCCAAGATTAGCTTTTCCCAGTGCCAGGGTCGTTTCGAGGAGCTGACCGCGTCGGTATCCCGGCCGAGGTCGTGGTAGACGCTGGACAAGTTGAAGCTGGTCGAAAGAGTGTCTGAGTGGCTGTTTCCGAACATGACTTTGTTGAGTTCCAGTGTCTTTTCGAGAAGTTTGATAGCCTCTTCGTTTTGCCCCACCCGATGGTAACTGATTGCCAGGCTATTCATGGCGGAGAGCGTCTCCCTGTTTCGGCCGACTTATTTTGCAAAACTCGAGCGTTTCTTTGCAAAGCTTCAGGGCTTCTGCATGCCGGCCGAGGGCAGCGCATGTTTCAGCCAGAACCTTCCTGCACGAAAATTCGTCGTGGAAATCGCGACCGGCCTTGTCCTTCATGAGCGCCAGTGTCTCTTCGGCGATTTTGCGGCCCTCTTCGTGCCGACCGTTGGCGGAATAACTTTCGGCCAGGCTGCTCATGTGGTGGAGTGTGTCGGGGTCGTTAAGGCCGGACCTGGTTTTGCTGAGTGCCACTGTTTCTTGAAGGATCTTGAGAGCTTCGGCGTTGCGGCCAAAAGCGGCGTAGCTTCTGGCCAGGTTGTTCATAGTCCTAAGCGTGTTGGGGTGGTCGGGACCAAGTTCCACCTTCATAAGTTTGAGGGTCTCTAGGTAAAGCCTGATGGATTCCTCGTTGCGGCCAAGAGAATTGTAGCTCAGGGCCAAGTTGTTCATGCATACGAGGGTACAATTGTGATTGTAGCCGAGCTTGGTCTTGCTATGTGCAAACGCTTCCTTAAATACCTCTATAGCCTCCGCGTGGCGCTTGAGACTGAGATAACAGTTGGCGAGGTTGAGCAAGCTCTGAATCGTATCGGAATGGTCAGGGCCAAGGTGCTTGGCATAGAGATCGTGAGATGCCCCAAATTGTTTCGGCGCTGCTTGGCTGTCACCCAAATGAACGAATGAATTTCCCAACGTCGCGCACATTCGGGCCTCAATGAGCGGCAGATGAGCCAATGTCTCTGGCACGAGCGGTAAAGCAGCTTTCACAACATCGAGCCTTCCGGTGGCTACCATGAACTTGTCGAGGAATATGAGGAGGGCGACTGGTTTCCATTTCCCGCGCCTGGGCTGCCTCTTTTGCTCCTTTGTCAGCCGCCGATTTCTCAACGGCGATTCTTCGCTGTGCTGCTTCCCTTGCGGCTAAGGTTTGGCCTAATAGCCCTTCGATGTGTTTCCAGAGCATTTGCCATTTGAGCCGTTCTTCTGGAATGAGCTTGGCCAATAGGGCCGGATCTCGAAAGTCTCTAAAATCGCTATCCGCAAGCCAATAACTAAGAGTTTGTTCAGCCGTGGCACGTTCCTTATAATCGGGGCTATGTAATTGCTTTTCCCATTGGGTCAGGTCGGCTTCTAACCATTCGCGGGCCGGAAGCGGAGATTTTTTTTGACTGGTTCGTCCAGAGTGCTGGCGTCTTTGCTCCGGCCGCAGCCAGCTCGAGCCGCAGAAGCCGCTGCATCGTAACGCCGCCAATATCGGCGATCCCGAACCAGGGTCGGATCGGCGGCAAAAGCCGCTTGATGGAGTTGGTCAGCCTTGAAAAAAAGCTCCTGTGTATCGCATAGTCGAGCCAAAGCCAAGAGTTGATGGGCGTTTGCATTTGTTACATTCCGCAGCATCTCGGGGACCTTTTCGCCCAAGGCGGCCAGTTCTTCGGCATTGGCCAACCAATTAGCCGTTGGGTAAAACCAAGTAGGTTTCTTTGCACCCAACTCATGCCCGCGCTTTAACTCGACCACAGCATCCTTGTAGCGTGACATTGCGATCAAACAGAGCCCAAGATTGCAGTGGGATTCAGCGTCGTCTGGCGAGAGGCGAAGGCACTCGCGGTATTGCTCTGCTGCCAACTCCTTTTTCCCAAGGCCTTCCAAGATTGTGCCCAGACGAAGATGATAATTGTGGTTTTTGGAGTCGAGCAGTACCGCTTGGTGCATTTCTATCTCCGCCTCCTCAAATCGTCCCAACTGATCGAGTATTACACCGTGAATGTACCTCGAGAAGGCGTCTTTGGGGTTATTGTCACACGCTCTGCGGGCAGCTGAGGCAGCTTCTTCCAGCCGATTCATACGTTGGAGAATTGAGGCAAGTCGGCAATATATGAGGAAATCACCGGGGGCGAGTTCGAGTACTGCTTTGAGTGCTCCTACCGCCTCTTGGTCCCGCCCCTGATTCACGAGCAAATCTGCAAGATTCAGGCGAGGATTTAGGAACTTGGGGTCAAGTAGGGTCGCTCCACGGAATTCCGCTTCGGCATCTTCAGCCTTGCCCAACCTCCATAAGGCTAGCCCAAGCACAGTGCGGACTGTTGGATCGTCCGGCCGAATGGAGCGTGCCGCCCGAAGGAAGCCTATCGCTTCCTCATCTTTCACCCCGGAAACTGTTCCTGCCGCCCTTATGCAAAGCCAATAATCGTCGGGGTGCAGTCGTTGAGCTTCGCGCAGAAGCTTTGCTCCCTCGGGGTACTCCGAGAGCCACAGGCCGATATTCTCAAGCAACCGCGGAGACCAATTTAACCATGGCACTTTTTTAGCAATTGGAGTACTGCCGCATCGTTGGACAAAATCGCTGGGTCACGCAGCTGATCACGCCAGGGGTCCGGGTCTACCTGTCTGTTAACTCGGAGTGCCCACTCGGCTCGTTCATTTCTCCCCTGTTGGTGCGCGCAAAGTGCCCAATCGTCGAGTGCTGCAACAAGCAATGGACGTATTGGTGAAACTATCAATCGCGCCGCGACGGCTGAGGAATCTTCGCCAAAACGGCCAAATCCCCAGCGAACGAATATGTCCTCATAAACCTGTTCTGCGTGTTCATAATCAATTGAATCTTGCTTCAAATGAGATTTCAGCACCTGGATGGCATCTAATTCCATTGCCAGGTCGAGGTTTCGTCTTGACTCGGCCACTCGTTGCCTAAGAACCTCCGGCCCATCTTCGCCAAGGCGGCTATTGGCCTGATCCAAAGCGACTTTCGCAAGGCTAAAACGGCTCTGTTCCAATAATCGGGATTCCTCAGCCAGCGCTGCCTCGACTCCTACTCGTAGTTCTTCTTGGCGGCGTGTCTCGATGGTTTGGCGTTCCACGCGTTGCCTCTCGAACCACCCGGCACCTGTCACGCCAACAATAATGGCCAAAATCGCGGCAACTGCAAACGCTGTCCTTCCTGGCCTGCGCCGCACCCAATGTATAATTCTTCGACTCATGCCAGCTGGCCGGGCGCGGGTAGGCTCGCCATGAAGCCAGCGTTCCAGATCCTCAGCAAGAGCCAAAGCGCTGATGTAGCGTTGGGCAGAATCTTTGCGCAGGCAGGCAAGACAAACGGCTTCTAGGTCACGGTCCAGGCGAGGATTTAGGCGTCGTGGAGGATCCACTTCTCCTTCCCTAACCAGCGTCAAGGTATCGAGAACAGTCTCGCCCCTAAATGGCGGCCGACTCGTCAGAATCGCGTAGAATACGGCCCCAAGACCATAGACGTCGGTCACCATCGTAATGCCGCTCTTCTTGCCCAACGTCTGTTCGGGAGCCATATAGCTGGGTGTGCCGACGAGAACTCCAGATTGTGTCAACTCGCTATCGGATTCCACTCGCTTCGCCAGTCCGAAATCAGTGACGAGGGGCACCCATTCCGCGTCGAGAAGGATGTTCCCAGGCTTTATATCTCGGTGCAATACGCCGCGCGGTGGGCGTGGTGGACTGCTCTCGCCACAGTAGCCACAAGCTGAGCCGCGGCGCGCGGCTCAGCGGCGTACTCGGCGAGGCGTTTGTCGAGGCTGCCGCCTTCCACCAGGCGCATGCTGAAGAAGAGGTAGCCGTCTCGTTCTCCGACTTCGTAGACGGGGACGATATGCGGGTGATCTAACGCGCCGACGGTTTCCGCCTCGTTGCGGAATCGCTGCGCCTCCGCTGCCGAGGCGAGATCCTGGGTGCGCACCATCTTTAGCGCGACGAGCCGGTTCAGGCTCTTCTGACGGGCGCGATACACGACACCCATGCCGCCTCGGCCGATTTCTTCGATCAGCTCGTAGTCGCCGAACGATCGGCCAGGCGCTTCAAAAGCCTGGCCGTTCCGCGTCGCATCATCGTGGGGGGTCTCGTCGGGAATCGGCGTGACGAACGCAGCCTCTACCGCCGAACGCAAAGGCGCCACCAGGCGGTCGACTTGGTCCCGGCCGGCGAAAAAGTCTTGCAGTTCCGTGGCCAACTCGGGCGAGTGATCGAGGATCTCCTGGCGATCGGGCGTTTCCCCAGCCTCGATGGCTCGGATGTAGGCCGCGATAGCCTCGTTGAGGCGTTCCTCGGTTGCCAGGTTCGACTCGGGCTCGCTCGACATGGCTTACTCCAAATTGCGCAGCAACTCGCGCAGCTTCTTGATCCCCCGGTGCAATAGCCCCGCCGCGGCCCCCTCTTTGCGGTCCAGATGCTTCGCCAGCTCAGCCAGGGATAGGCCGCGCAGGTGGTGCATAACAACCGCCTCGCGCTGTGCATCGGGCAACTGCTCCAACGCTTCGGCAAGGCGGAGCAGGCGTTCGTTTTTCTCCGCGCGCTGATCCGGCGTCGATTGCTCCGAAGCCAGCCAACCTTCCAGCCGGGCCGATGACTCCTCGACAGCCGCCTCCAGCGAACGCTCGCGGCCGGCGTCGCGCTTGGCGCGTCCCAGATCGCGCACCGCGTTGGCCAGCGTCCGGGCCAGGATTTGCCGCAGCCAGGCTGCCTGTTCGGCATCCGTCTGACCGCGGAACTGGTCCCGAGCCTGGTGGGCCTGCAGCAATGTTTGCTGGACGATATCGGAGGGGTCGAGCTTCCCCTGTAGCCGCGGGTCGAGCTGCAGCCGGGCGAGCAGGGCAAGTAATTGCGGAACCGTTCGAACTCCCACTGCGGGGCCTTGGTCTTCTGCGTCATTGGGCTCCTAGGAGAAAAGACACCATCGGCGCAGTCATTGTGCCGCAAAATTGGCAGCGGGAACGAGGCAGCTTCGAACTGTTGCCAGAATCGTGACGCCAATTATCGTTCGCGGCGCATTGCGTGCAAGCATAGAAAGAGGAGAAAGTCTGCTCTTCGCTTGTGTGCGGCCTGGTTTGGATTGATGAGTCTTCCTGGCGGAATTCGCGAAAGATCCGGAATTCTGGCGAATTCCGCTACCTTAGTCGGCGCTGCCGCTCGACCAACCGGTGGCGAAGACGCTGTCCAGATCATCGGTTCGGCGGATGCCGGTGCCCAAGGTCAGGGCCATGAGGGCATCGGGGTGCAGCGTGGGGTCGAGTTCGGTCCAACCCTCGAAATGGCCCATTTCGTGCAAGAGCACCGTCAGGAGATCCATGTGGCCGGCAGCGGCGCTGCCCGGTTGGGCAATCAATTCGCCGCCAACGTTGGTGAATTCCTGATCTTGCAACGGAGTTTGATCGACGAACCAGCCGAAGCCGGCCGCGGTGGCGTCGACTACCACTTGGTCAGCGCTGACCGTGGTCATTGCCAGCTCGTTGTTGGAGAGCGTGCTCACGCTAAAGTGAATCGACGAAAGCTCGGCGATTACATTCGAATCCACACCCTCGGCTCGGAGCCGAGCCAAAGCTCCTTGTACGGCACTTTGCAATTGACTATTGGTCAGCGGCGGGCTTGCAGTTGAAGCAGTCGCACTTTCGTCGGCCGCAAGTTGCGGAAGCGCTCGGAAATCCCAATCGCCGACGACGTCTCCCCAGCCCGGCGCCCATAACCAAATGGAGTAAAGCTAGCAGCGCCCGAGGAGTTACTGTTGCGCAAGTACCAGAACGCCGTGGAGGGATTGACAACGCCGACAGTCGCTTTCCCCTGGCCCGACCAATCTCCCACTACCGGCGTCCAGCCCACGCCGCCGAAAGTGAACGGAACGCCACCGGGGTTGGCGTCCGGACCGCCAGAACTAAGCTCGATGCGCAAATACCAATTGGCTGTGGTTGGATCGAAAACGCCTATGCCGGCATGGCCAACTCCTGTCCAGTCGCCGGTCACCGGAAACCATCGCGGGGCGCCGTAGGCGAACACGCCGGCATCCGGGCGCTGCGCCGTCTTCATTGCGCAGATACCAGGTGGCAGTCAGCAGATTAAAGACACCGATGCCCGTGTGGCCGCTGCCGGTCCAGTCGCCGACTACGGGAATCCAGCCCGGGGCTCCATATTGAAAAGGAGCGATGCTCGGTAAGCCAGGGCTATTGAAGTTTCGCAAATACCACGTTTCGGTCGCAAGATTTACCACGCCAATCGTGGTTATGCCATCGCCGTTCCAGTCCCCCGTCACCGGATACCAGTTGGGTGCGCCAAAGGCGAATGGAGTGATGTCGGCATCGCCGGAGCTGTTGCTATTGCGCAGATACCAAGTGGCCGTGGCTGGGTTGAAAACACCCACGGTTTGTTCCTCAGGTTGATACGTGATGGTGAACGTGTTGGATGCGGAATTGTTCGTTCCGGCCATGTTCTGCACGACTCCTGCGTGGATGACAACCGCCACCATACCGGGAGATTCGGGAGTCGGCGCAAAGGTCCAGGTTGCGGCAAAGCCGCCGACGGGGTTCACGGCCTGAACGTCGCTCACCGTGGCGTTTGTGGCGGTGATCTCGGCCGAAGTGAGGCCCTGCACCGGCTGACTGAAGGTCGCGGTTATTGAGATAGGGACCTTACTGGTAGGGCTCGGCACCGCCGCACTGAGCGTGACGTTCGGCGCAGGAACCAGCACGACTCGGAAAACCTGACCGGTGGCCATGGTCTGCGTCGCTTGATTCATCGTTTCAGCGGCGGTCGAAAGGATTCCACCATACATATAGCCAAGCGTGAGCGATTGATCGAGCTGATCGAGTTGGATGACACCGTTGGCGTATTCTGGTAGGCCAGGAGAAGTGAAGAATCGCGCTTCGGCGCCGTAAAGACCCGGAAGCTGACTAGGCATTTCGAATTCTTGCGAGGAACCGTTAGAACTCTGCTGGAGTGTAGTGACGTCATCCACAAAAGGCAGCCCGGTGTCCTCGGTCAACTGTCCCGTGGAGAAGTTGTAATCGTATAGGCCGATGCCACCTAGAAGAATCGTGTACATAGATCCCGTGTTGGCATCGAACAGCCCGACATTGGGAGCTGAATACTGGGTAAAGAATTGTTGATAGGTGCTGAGTTGAGTCTCGCCAATGCCATTTACCGTAATCGGCTGACGATACCCTTGCCCAGCTACCGGATCATTGAAGGGACCGGCAGTGAAAACACCGCCCAGGATTTCGAGGGCCGGTTGAAGGTTGGGCTGAATGATGTTCCCCAAGTTGTAGTCGCGGCGGCGAGATTTACTTGATCGTTCTGTGCCTGGTAATTGGAAATGCTGAGGCTTCCTGGTGTTGCTCCATTATAGGTGATCTGGAAACTTTGGATCTCGTCCAGGTAGGTTTGGGTGGCGCTGTTGTTGAAATACTGGCCCTCGAAATCTTGGCCGACGACAAGAAACGCCTGGTTTCCCAGCATTTGCATTTCGCCGCCGGTGGCCTGAAGCCGGCTGTCGTGAATCTGCTGCATCTGCGACAGATTCAGCACGTCGCCGCCGTTGATCACCGCATTGATCATGCCGTTGACGCTCAGGGCCGTCAGGGTGTCGTTGGTTATGTAAGAACCGAAGTTGCCGCCACCCTCGTCCGGGCGTCGTAGCCGCCCACGGTATAGAGGACATCGCCTTGCTGGAACGATTGCTGGTTGGAGGAATAGAGGGCCTGATTCATGGCGGCGGGAACATCGTGGCGCTCCATACCTCGGTCCAAACTTGCCAGTTGACGGGATTCACAACGATGATTTTCTCGTTCTGGTTCTGGGGTGGGAAGTCGTTATTGCCGGTGAATGTATGCAAGCCATTGTTGCGACCGCCGAAGAGTAACCAATAGCCGTCATAGGGTGACCCGGAGACGCTATCCTGCGCAAAGACTGGAGATTGAACGGGCGGCAAGCTAGCGGTGACCGGCTGAATTTCCAGCGTATAGGGCAAGTTGTTCGGCGTGGCCACGATGGGGGTCGGCGGGTTGGGCAGGGGAGCCGGCGTAAGCTGGAAATAGGACGGCAAGTTGTTGGTGAAGTTGATGCCTTGGCCGGCAAAGGGGGAAATAACTGCCACAGAGTTTCCCGTCGCAAACGTGGCAGTTCCAGTCAGCGTAGTCTGGCCCAAGCGCCGCCGGTTACGCTCATTTGCTGAACGGCGCCAGCGGGTTCATTGGCCTGGGCCGCCAAGGCCAAAGCGTCGAAATCGCCGTCGAGTTCCCGCCAAGCGTCGAACTGCCCTGGACCGGCAAGCGTCAGCGTGATCTGATCGCCGCCGGAGTCCGTAAATTGAAGCGGCGTTGCCGACGTGGTCCAGGCGAACAGCGCGTAGAAGTTGCCGCTGGCTGTATCGTCGTAGTCGCCGTCGATGGGATTACTGTTGCCGTCGATCAATCCAGGGGTCGTTGTATTATCGGCACTGGCAACGCCATTGACGAAGACGCGGTAAAAGGTTCCTGCGGTTAATGGGGCGCCGAGATTGAGCGTGACCTGGAAATTGGAGTTGTCGTAGGTCGCGGACGTGATCGAAACGGTAGACGTATTGCTGGTCACCACTTCCGGGTTGGCAGCGGGAACTTGGACCGCATAATTGGCGACGTTGGTCGGGCTCTGGGCAGGATTGGTCGGGGCGGCAGTCAGCGGCCCGTCGAAGGTGAGGACCAGTTGCGAGCCATTGTTTTGAGCGGTCACGTTCGTGATGACGGCGCCGTTGCCATCCGCAAAGGAAGGCACGATGCGGGATTCGAGGTTTTCAAGTTGGGGCCGATAAGAAACGGTCTTGTTTCGCTTTGCTTTTTCTCGGCCTGGTTTGACGGTAGCTGGCATGGCGGTAATTCCTCCTGAAGATTCGCCTAGGGACGGCAGACCGCTGGTGATTGGCAATTGGGGAGGGCCTGATTATGCGAGAGCGGCGGCGTGGCAGCAAGCAGAATTGCGCAGCCTATCATCAACAAGTAAAAGATTCATCTTGTAGCGCGGGGCTATCTGAATAGCACGAGCTATAGTGTTCGCTTGCGCGAGCATTTTATCTGAGCAAGCTGAGTTCCCGAGCGCTGAAGAGGGAGAAAACGATGGCCAAATCCCCGCAGGAGATGAAAGCGGCGATGATCGCTGGGCTTCGCGAGAAAACCGGCAAATCGCTCGAAGAATGGCTGCCCATCTTGCGGGCGAGCGGATTCACCAAGCACAAGGAATTCATGGGCCTGCTCAAGAATGAGCATGGCCTGACCCATGGGTTCGCTAACATGATCGCCTTGCAGGCTCGAGAGCGATAGCCATACTTCGGGCGATACCGACGCACTGGTCGAGGCTCAGTATTCTGGTGGCAAAGCAGCGATGCGACCGATTTACGACACACTTATGGCGGTGATCGCGAAATTTGGCAAAGATGTCGAGGTGTCACCCAAGAAAGCCTACGTGAGTCTTCGTCGCCACAAACAATTTGGCCTGATTCAGCCTTCCACGGCCACGCGCGTCGACGTGGGCATCAACTTGAAAGGCGCCGAGCCGACTGACCGGCTCGAAAAATCCGGAAGTTTCAATGCGATGGTAAGCCATCGCGTTCGCCTCTCTTCACCGAGCGAAGTGGACAAGGAACTGCTTGGCTGGTTGAAGAAAGCGTATGAGGCGTCGTGACGACGCAGTCTGGCCGTCACGCATCGCCCGTCGGTACAATGCCGGCGTTTTCCACCATGAGGATGATGGCTCGTTCGGGCGCCCGCGTTCGGTGGACGACGCCTTTAGGCACCACGAAACCCTGTTGCGGCTTCAGTTCGACCGTGCGGCCCTCCAAATCGATGAGGAATCGCCCCTCGAGTAGAAAAAAGAATTCGTCGTCGTTGTCGTGCTTATGCCAGTGATATTCACCCTGCATGACGCCAAGCCGCACGACGGAATCGTTCACCTTGCAGAGCGTTTCGTTGTACCATTTGTGGCCACAGGCTGCGACCAGTGCGGGAACATCGATCAGTTCCAGTTGCGGATAATGGATGTCGAGCAAGGTTACGTAAGGGTACTTAGGCGTTTCTTCCATGGGAACCTCCGGAAGCGAAACTCGAAATCCGAAACTCGAAATCCTATGGAAATCCTAACAAATCCAAGATCCGAATAGCGAAATCCGCCTAGCAAAGACTGAAATCGGAAGACAAAAAGGCCACTCTGGCAAAAAAATGTTTGGCAAAAAGATAAGAGAAAGGGAATTATTTTTTTGCCCTCCATCTTTTTGCCATCAATACATTGAAAGCCCGTCGGAATTCGCGAACTCACTTGAAAGCTCGCTATCCCTCTTTTGGGAGATCGTGTATCTTCCGCGGAGGAGGGCAATAGGATTTTGCTCTCCCGATTGCCTCAATTGCCCGCTTTCTCCAATTCCTATGAAGTTGGGCAGGTCGGGCAGTCGATGACATTCTGGTCATGCAATCCGCTTGGAAGCCCGCAGCGAAGGTAGAAAACTATGCCAGAGATCAAAGATGCCTGCGTCGAGACCCTTGCCCCCTCCCAGGCGGCAGACCTTTGCCTGTTGGCCGATTTGGAGGCCTGCTGGGAGAATCTACGCAAGACGCCCGCCCTGGTTACGGATGTTTCGGACAGCCGAGAGGATCTCCATGGCAGGCAGCGAGCCTACGAGGTCTTTCGCGGGAAGCTGGCGACTTACAACCAGCTCTATAAGCCAGCTCATGTTCCCGAGTTGCTGCTGAACACGCCAAGCCGGCTGGGGATTTGGTGCCGCCGCATGCGCGACCTTTATCTTCAGGTGCAGAACGATTCGCGGGTCCATGCTCCTGTCTATTTGTTGGAGAAAGCCTACCGCTGGGCCGACCGGGTCAGCATCCGCATGAATCGGGAGCGCATCAGCAGGTCGCCGGCTCCGAGCAGCGTACAGGCGGCGATTCAGGAATTGGAAGCAGTGAGCCAGTGGTGCGAGGCTCTAGCCAAGATACCTGCGTAGGAAAGAGCGGTCAGTGCCTCGTTACCAACCCGTTACTTGATTAAAACGCTCCTCGGCCTCATGGTGAAGTGAAGTCACGCCTGTCTAAATCGACACGATCCAGGCGACTTCACGAACACTCAGGAGAGGAGCCACCATGTTGCGTTATTTTCTTGCAGGATGCCTTTGCGTTGTCTTGACGCAAGCCAAGGCATGGGCAGAGGAGACTTCACCGGAGCCCAAAGCGACCCCGAGCCGAATTGTTCATGTCACCGTTTACCGAAACAATGCTCTGATTACGCGCGAAGTCGATATCCCCGAAGGAATCGGCACACTCGAGTTGTTCGTCAATCCGCTGCCGCCCCAAACGATGAACAACAGTCTGTACAGCGAAGGCGTCGAAGGCATCCGTATTTTAACCACCCGGTTTCGCACCCGAGCCATCAAAGAAGATGCCCGCGAAGCAGTCCGCAAGCTGGAAGCCCAAATCAAGTCGTTAGCGGCTGAATCCCAAAAACTGGAATCGGCCGCGAAAACCAATGAAGCCAACCAACAACTAGTCGCCAAGCTCGAAAGCTTCACCGCGGCGGTCACGGCCAGCGCAACCGAGAAGGCACACCTCAATAGCGAAGCGACTATCGGGCTCGCCAAATACTTGATGACCACGCGAACCGAACTTGCCAAGGACCTAGTCAGCATCCGCCAGCAACAGCAATCGAACAAGGAGCAAAGCGATTTCGCCGCGCGTCAACTTCAAGAACTCGCGGGGCACGCCGTCAAAACGGAACGCGACGCCGTCATCGTCGTCGACAAAAAAAATGCCGGCCCAGGTAAGATTCGGCTCAATTACCTGGTTGATAGCCGCACTGGCATCCACAATACAAGCTCCACGGCAGCGCCAAAGACAAGGAGCCGGTGCAGCTCGAGTATCTGGCGGCGATCGTGCAACAGACCGGCGAAGATTGGCGGAATGTGGAATTGGTGCTTTCGACGGCCCAGCCCATGTTGAATGCCGCCCCACCCGATTTGAAGACCTTGGAATTCACGCTCGTCCCCCGCATCACCGTTCCGCGACAAGCGGCGGGCCAGGCTGCCAATCCGGCCGCCGCCTACTCGGCCAATCCGGTCGGCAATATCGATGAACGAGCCAAAAGCCTGCGAGGACAAGCCCAAGCCGAATTCAATCGCAAACAGGATTTCACTGCGAATACTTTGTACAACGAAGCGGCCACCTTGGAGCAATCCCGCGATCTCTTGCAGCCCCGCGAGGATGGCCACAACCCTCGATTGGCTGGAACCGCCTTTGATGAAGGCCCCACCATTACCTATCATTTGAGCGGCAAGTTGAGCGTGCCGAGCCGCCAAGACGAGCAGGTGATGGAAGTTACACGGCTAGAAATGGCGCCGGAATATTACTACAAGGCGGTCCCGGTTCTGACGCCGCACGTCTATCGGCTGGCCGAATTGACGAACAAGACAAAATATGTGCTGCTGCCCGGCGAAGCGACCATGTATCAAGGGGCCGATTTCGTCGGGCGGATGGATCTGCCGTTGGTCGCCATCGGCGAGCAGTTCACCGTAGGCTTCGGCGTGGATCCGCAGCTTCAGGTGCATCGCGAACTGCTGGACAAATCGCGCACCACCCAAGGCGGCAACCAGGTTCTCAAGTACGAATATCGCATTTTGATTAGCAGTTACAAAACTGCGGCCGTCAAGCTACAGCTCTGGGATCGTTTGCCGAGAGCGGAAAACGAAACTGCAGGCGTCAACCTGGTCAAAGCCACGCCGGCAATCAGCACCGATCCGCTCTACCTTCGCGAGCAACGCCCCGGCAATTTGCTCCGTTGGGATTTAACCATCGAGCCCAATCGCAATGGAGAAAAGGCTGTGGCTGTCAGCTACGAGTTCAAATTGGAACTCGATAAACAACTCGTGATTGGGAATTTGTTGTCGAAGTAATCGACGATTACTCCCCCCACTGACGTGGGAGGCTCGCTTTTGTCGCCAGCGAGCCTCCCACGTCAGTGGGGGGATTTTTGCAGCGATCTCTTCCATCAACGATTAGCGACAACCAAAACTCGGCAACGCCGGTAAAGCTCGTAATGGCTGTCGACCACATGGCAACTCGCAGGCATCGTCGGCTGGAGCGTTTGCCAGACGGACTCGGGAACGAAAAGAAACGAGAGCAAAGGCGAACGCAAGAATTCCCGCGCCTGGAGTTCATTATTCAGGCGAGGGACTTCTCTTTGGCAATAGAAAACCAAGCTGGGTTGAAAATAAGCGAAGGCGGCGGTCCGGATTTCTTCTTCCGGCTGGCAGGCGCCGGCGTGAGTCGTCAGAAAACGCGGGGCCTTCTGTTGATCCAGGGTAACGCTGGCACACACGATCAATCCGCTGGCAAAGAAGACGGCCATAAAAGCCAAACTGGCTAGCAGAATGCCTCGTCTCCCCCCATTGAGGCAAACCCAGCACCCCGCAGCCGTTATCGCGGGCAAAGCCCCCAGGCCAGCCCAATAGCGAAATCCCGGAAGATAGTGGCCGCGGAGCAGATCGCCAGGCAAGGCCCCGCCCAGGAGCAAGAAGGTCACGGACGTACCGACTCCGACCAGCACCAAACAAATCAAACTGACGCGCAAAGGCCAAACCACGGCGAACTCGCCCGTTCGCCAGCGTTCGAGAAACCGGGCCATAAGCAGAGCTAAAGGAGCGTAAATCGGCAAGATGTAATTGGGCAGCTTAGTGCTCGCGAGCGAAAAGAACAGCAAATAGACGCCGATCCAGCACCAGAGAAAGCGATTGGCCGCCAGCGTTGCGCCCTGTTCACGGGCCGGTCGCCGGTGCCAAACCAGAAGGTCGAAAGTAAGAAAACCGCCCAGGGCCCAAATCCCACCAGCACGACAAAGACATAGTAGAACGGGGAACCGCCGTGTTTCTCCATCGGCTCGACAAACCGTCCAAGATTGTGTTTGAGCAGAAAACCAATCAGAAAATCGGCCTTGGTTTCGACTCCCACTAACGCGTACCAAGGGATGGCCACTAGGCCCAACAATAAAACCCCACCCAGAAGGCGCGGATCGGGCAGCAGCCCCAGCTTCTTTTCCCAAAGCAAGAACAGAAGCACGATGGAGGCGGGCAAGATGACGCCAACCGGTCCCTTGGCCAATACGCCAAATCCGGCCACGATGCCCGCGGTCCAGAACCAGGTGCGCGCCCCCCGGCTATAGTCTCGCCAGAGAGCGCGAGCGTTGAGATGGCGCACAGATTCAAAAGGGCGTCCGGGTTGCCAAAATGCGCCGATGCGCAAAAGGCGACACTACTGGCCAATATCAAGCCAGCCAGCAGCCCTTCCATGGGCCAAAACATTATTCGGCCCAAGGCGTAGAGGACAAATACTGCTGCAAATGCCGCTAGCGCTGAGGGCAGGCGTGCGGAAAACTCATCGATGCCATGCATTCGGTACGCTGCCATTTGCAGCCAATAGAGCAGGGCAGGCTTATCGACGCGGAGTTCATAGTTAAAGGTGGGCACTACCCAATTCTCGGGCTCGAGCATTTCGCGAGATGCTTCGGCATTGTTGCCTTCATCGATATCCCAAAGGCTGGGCGTCCCCAACTTCAAGAAGAAGAGCAAGCCGGCCGCAAGGCCTAAAATCACTAGGTGCGTGTGCAGTTTGGAAATGATCTGGAACATTCCTTCGTTCCCTGCCGAATTAGAGGAGCTTAGGTGGTCCTGCTGAACAAGTCTCTTGCTATTCGGAATCAACGCATCATGCCTCGCTTGTAGTCCCTTAGCCCCCCCAACCGCCCCTTGCCAACGGGGGGAGAAAAAGGGCGGCTCGCCATTATAGACATTGGCCTGAAACCCGCGAGACCAGTCATAGAGGCCCCGGATCCCGAGTTGACGCCTTGGCGAGACCTTTGTATAGTCCGCCCTCTTATTCCAAGAAATGCTGCCGAAGTCCCGGGGGGATCCTGCATGAGCCCTTTGCCCTCCCTTTTGCTCGTTGTCGGGCTTCTGCATGGCGCTGGCCAAATGCAGGCGCCGCCCGCTCGTGACGTAGCCCGTCTGCGTGAAATGCTGCACGACCGCCTCCACCCGCGCTCCAAAGCCAAGCTGCCCTTCTGCTCTTACAAGATGAATCGAAAGATGCCCAGGACCTGATTCGAACGGAGCTTCGGCAAACCAACGACGCCGACGTGTTCGCCGCGCTAACCTCAGCGCTTCGACTGAACCACGATCGCCGGTTCATCGAGGAACTCATGACCAAGCTCGCGGGCGGCCAGCCTGCCATCCGCCAATCGTCGGCCGAAGCTCTCGCCGAGTTGGCCGACTTGGCGCTGGTGCGCCGGCTGCAAGCCCTTGTGGAAGACGAGCGCACGGACTCCGCACTCAGGCAAATCGCATTGTGGGCTCTGGGCCATAGCGGGCAAAAAGCGGCCGTGGTCGTGCTGCTCGATCAGCTCTCCAACCCGGAAGAAATGTTGCGCCAATCGGCCGCCGACGCACTGGCCGAACTTACCGGGCTGGCCTATGGCATCGATGTGGCTGGCTGGCGCGGCTGGTGGAAACAACATCAGGACATGTCCAACGAGGCGCTGGCTCGAAGAGCGCCTGGCCTACAAAACCAGTCAAGCACGGCGGTTCGAGGGCGAGCTCGAACGATCGAAATCGCAAATTGTTTCGCTCCACCAACAGCTCTATAGCCGGTTGGCTGCGGCCGACCGCCTCGGCCACGCGATGACTTTGGCCGATGCGGAGGACGCCAACGTCCGCTTGCTCTCGGTCAATTGGTGTGCGGAGTTGTGGCCCACCGCCGATGCTCCCGGCCAACGGGCCGCCGCAGACGTGCTGCTTCGTCTAAGCCACGACGGCGCCTCGAAGTGGAACGCACTGCGGTCTTGGCGCTTGGTCGCATCGGCGACTCCCGTGCACCGGATCGACTCCGCCACCTGCTGGAGCGCGGACCAGCCAGCGTGCGGGCGGCCTCAGCGCGAGCCCTGGCACAACAGGCTCGGGGATCGAGCGCTGAAGCGTTAGCCCGCCAAAGGCAAGTGGTGCCGGCGTTGCAAAAAGCCCTGGAGGACCAATCCCTAGAGGTGGTGGCTGAGGCGGCCGAAAGCCTGGGCACTCTAGGAGTTCCCGAGGCGGGGCCAGTATTGGCGGCTCTGTTGCGCCATCCGTCAGCGGCCGTCAGGCAAACGGCAGCTTTGGGATTGGAGCGCATGGCCGATGGGACTATTCTCGATCCCCTTATCGAAGCCTCTAACGATGCCATCGTCACGGTGCACTTTAGCCTGGTGGGAGCGCTGGGACGAGCTGCTGCCGATGGTCGGCCGCTCAGCGATGCTCAGAGGAGCAGGCTCTTGCATCGACTCGAAGAACTCCTGGTGCGCGATACCGATCCGGGAGTGCGCAGTCGCGCTGCCACGGTGCTGGGCGAATGCGGCACTACGGCCCAACTGCCTACGCTTTGGAAGCGGGTGCAAGCCACGGAAGAGGCCCGAGTCCAAGAAAAAGCCTGGAACGGCTTCATCGAGATCATGGCACGCTCCGGCAATCGCGAGCTGTTTTTGGAGTGGGAGCGGACCCTTGGCCAGTCGAACCAGGCCGGTCGGCGGATTCAGATGCTCACGGAGTTAGCCACGCGTTGGCAACAGCGGGAGGACCTGCGGTCTACGACTGCCGGGATACAGGAATTGCTCGTTCGCGCTCATCTGGAGCAGGGAAAATGGCTGCCGGCCTTCGCCGCCTTGCATGAACTGCTCAGCAAGCCCACCAACGAACCCGACCTCGACCAGCGACTTGCCTGGCTCCGCGAAATCGCCGAGTTGGCACTCAAAGACGGCAACCGGCCGGATGTCTTGCGAGCCGTGCAGGATGCCCGGCCTCTGTTGGCGCGGCGAACGGACCGAACCGGTGTATTCGACGAACTGGAAAAGCAGGCGAAGCAGGTACATTAATGCAACATGGAGCGAGCGTCGAGGCATCAGCCCGACGAGTCGTCACATGGGTATTCGCGACGGTGTTGCCTGAGGACTCGTCGGGCTGACGCCTCGACGCTCGCCTTGCTGGACTAGCGCGAGTCGAATACACAATCTTTTATGACAACTATGCCCTATTTCGTCGGTCTGGATGTGGGCGGCGGCACCATGAAGGCTGGCGTCGTCGACGATGCCGGCCGCACGCTGAGCAACGTTTATTTGCCGACCGAAGCCGAGCGCGGCCAAGCGTTCGGGCTCGATCGCATGTGCGAGACCATCCGCCTGTCAGTCGCCAAAGCTGGGATTCGGTTCGATGTAGTAGCCGCCATCGGCGTCGCTACGCCTGGCACCATGGACATTCCTGCGGGAATCATCCTCGATCCACCCAATCTTAAGCCTTGGCGCAATGTGCCCGTCCGCCAATACATTCACTCGGTTTTTGGCTTACCGACAGCTTTTCAAAACGACGCCAACGCGGCAGCATTCGGAGAGTATTGGATTGGAGCCGGCAAAAGCGCTCGCAGCATGGTGTTGTTCACATTGGGAACCGGCATCGGCGGCGGCATCGTGATCGGCGATCGCGTCGTCGAGGGCGAACATAGTCATGGCGCCGAGTTGGGTCACACCATCATCGAGATGAGTCAGCCGCGCATGTGCGGCTGTGGGCGCCGGGGCTGTCTGGAAGCTTACGCCAGTGCCAGCGCCGTGGTGCGCCGAACGGAAGAAGCCCTGGCTTCCGACGGGGGAGCATCGCTGCTGCACGCAATCGACCGAACCGAACAGGGCTTGTCCTGCAAGGCGATCTTCGACGCGGCGCCAAATGACCTCCTGGCTAAAAGGATCGTCGACGAAACGGCGTATTACTTGGCCGTGGCGGCCACCAACATGATGCACACGATCAATCCCGAGGTTGTCGTCTTCGCCGGCGGCATGATCGCCGCTGGAGATGCCTTTCTGGAAAGCATTCGGCGTCACGTGCGTGAGCTGGCCTTTCCCGTTCCTGGCGAGAGGACCCTGATCCGCTACGCGATCCTCGGCTCCGATGCCGGCTTTATCGGCGCCGCCGGTTGTGGCCGGCAGCAGTGGCTTGCGAGCAGGCGTTGAAAATCAAATTGTAGTGAGCCTCCCACCTTTCTGAATGGAGCGAGCCTCCCACGTAAGTGGGGGGAGGATGCGGCAAACTCCCCCCACTAACGTGGGAGGCTCGCCGAAGACGAATTCTTACAGGTCCCACAATTCTCCCGACTACCGCGGCTCAAGTCTTCAAAATCCCCTGCATCCGTCTCTTGTAGCCTTCGATCGCCGGCTGGCCGTAAGGGTTTATTCCCATGAGCCTGCCTTCTACAACCGTCGCCAGCATCAGCATCTGCATGAGCTGGCCCATTGTGTGTTCCGAAATCGTCGGCACCAAGATGTCGGCCGTGGGCCGGCCGCTCTCGGCGTATCCTTGATTGGCCGCTGTCCTTGCTGCCTCGGCGAGATTGGGCAGCGTTTTGCGACCGAGAGCGTTAAGCCCATCTTCGTTGCGTTCCGAAATGCCGACTTCGATCGGCGTAGAAGTGGGGTTTTTGACAATCAGGTGGTTGATGGTCCGATCGCGCCGGCCGTCCTGATACTGTTGGCCCCTCGAGTACAGGTCGCGGGTTTGCACCGTGGTCTGCGGGATAGGACCACGCCCTTGCTTGCTTAGGCTGCCGGCCACCAGATGCTCGTACCAAATCCCCAGGGATTCCAGTTTTTTCGACCAGACTGAAAGCACGCGCACCGGTTTGTGGATTTCCTCCGCCATCAAATAACTCACGGCGGCGTATTGCAGAACCGGATTGCGCTCGAATGGTTCTTCCAGGAAGGTTTTGGTCATGGCCGCAGCGCCAAGCAAAAGCGCAGCAAGTCGAGCCCCATGACAGCAGCGGGCAATAATCCAGCCGGCGTGAAAACCGAATAGAGCTCACCGACATTGTTGGGGATGGTCAACAAATCCTCATCGGCCAAGCCTTCCGCTTTGAACCGGGCCCGCAGCTTTCCTTCAGCACCGGTAACGGCCACAAATAGTGTCTTGAGCCTGTCGGATCGCGAACTGTAGTATTCGCGCGCGTCGCGTTGAAACACGCGTAAGGCGGCGGCGGTTTCGAGCGTGCCGCCCGACTTGCTGATAACGATAACTCCCCAGCGCTCCTCACGCAGTTCCGGGTCGACGCAAGTGTTTTCCAGGAGATCGAGCAAATCGCGCAGGGCATCGTTGTCGAAGTTGTTGCCTTCGAAATAAATTCTGGGAAGGCCAGGTCGTGCATCCTGGGGCAGCTCATTGTGATAGGTGCTGCGCAGAGCTCCAAACAAGGCTGCGGGGCCAGTTCGCGCCGCCGACCCCCAAAATTATGGCGCGATCCACCTGTTCGCGCAGAAAAGTCGCCAACCGAAAAACCCGTCCGAGAACGCTCTTGGTGTCCTGCCGGCGAAATTCTTCCAGCATATTCCGCGGCAAATCGATGAAGCCGGCTTCCAAGGGCTGCATTTCCGGTTGCGCCTGCTCCAATTCCCGCTCAGCCGCTACTTGCGATCTAACCTGCAAAATCCGCGGAATCAGTTCTTTCAGCTTGCCGGCCGGCAAATAATGCCCGGCCTTCATTTCCGCGCTCGGCGTCCATTCGGCGGAAAAAGGCACCAAAAGCGACTGATACTGATAACTGATGTTCTCGTCCGGCAGCTGCATTATTCGCTCTCGTCTGGTTGACGCCGTCCACTGGCAGATCGGCCTCCGCGCGGAACTGGCGCTCTACTGTACTCTGCCAGGCGTTGTCGGTAAACTCCCCTAATGAAGTTACACGACCTAATCCGCGAACTCAAAGAGCCCGCGGATAGCAAAATCGTTCTGTTAGTGGCGGACGGACTTGGCGGATTGCCGTTGGAGCCAGGCGGCAAGACCGAACTCGAGTCGGCCCGCACTCCCAACCTCGATGCTCTGGCCCGGGAGGGGGTCACCGGCCTTTCCACCCCGGTCTTGCCCGGGATCACGCCAGGCAGCGGCCCGGGACACCTCGGCCTGTTTGGCTACGATCCTCTGGAACATCGGATCGGCCGCGGCATTCTCGAGGCGCTCGGCATCAACTTCGAAATCGGCGACCGCGATGTTGCCATCCGCGGCAATTTCTGCACAGTGGATGGCGCCGGCGTGATCGTCGATCGCCGGGCAGGCCGGCCGACCACCGAACGCTGCGTGGCTATGTGCCGGAAGTTGCAAGGGATTCGCATTCCCAACGTGGAACTTTTCGTTGAACCGGTGCGCGAGCATCGCTTCGTTCTGGTCTTTCGAGGCGAGAGCTTGGGCGATGCCGTCAACGATACCGACCCGCAACAGACCGGGCATAAGCCCCTGCCGGCCAAGGGGAACGACCTGCCTTCGCAGCGAACCGCCCAGATCGTCAATCACTTCGTCGCCGAGGCGGCTGCCGTTCTCAAGGACGACACGCCCACGAATATGGTGACGCTTGCGCGGTTTCGCCCGTTATCCCAAGATTGAAAAGATGCAGGATGTCTACGGCATCAAGCCGGCGGCCATCGCCATATATCCGATGTACAAGGGGTTAGGTCGCCTGGTGGGAATGGACGTGATCGACGCCGGTTCAACCGTGACCGATCAGATGGAAACGCTGCGCCGCCAGTGGAACAACTACGATTTCTTCTTCCTTCATTTCAAATACACCGACAGCACGGGAGAAGACGGAAATTTCCAGGCCAAGGTCGAAATGATCGAGCGCCTGGACGCGGAACTGCCGAAAGTCCGCGCCCTGAACCCTGACGTGTTCATCGTCACTGGAGATCACAGCACGCCCAGCAAATTGCGCAGCCATAGCTGGCATCCGGTGCCGTTGCTGCTGTGGGCGAAAACCTGCCGGCCCGACCCGGTGACGGAATTCGGCGAATCTTATTGCATTCGCGGCGGCCTGGGACAGTTCGAGGCGAAATACTTGCTACCGCTGGCGCTGGCCCACGCCGGCCGCTTGGGCAAGTTCGGGGCCTAATTCTTGATTCCCCTTCATGAAGCGATCCGCTCCGGTCCCGTCCTGCTCATGGACGGAGCCATGGCCACCGAGCTGTTCAAAAAGGGCCTTCCGTTCGACCTACCCGCCGAGGCTTGGAACTTAACACGCCCCGACGACGTCCGCGCAGTACACGAAGCCTATCTTGCTGCCGGGGCAACTTGCATCCTGGCCAATACCTTCCAGGCGAACCCCGTCGCCCTGGCCAAACACGGACTCGAAGACGAGCTTGAAGAAATCCTCCGCGCTGGAGTGCGCATCGCCCGCGAAGCCCGCGGCCCCGAGCGCTACGTTCTGGCCACCATCGGCCCGCTTGGAGCCCCTTACGATAGCACGGCGTTGGAGCGGATCATCTCAAGTCTCGAAGGCGTTGACGGCATCCTCCTGGAAACCTTCAGCGACGTGGACGCCTTGTGGCTCGCCAAATACGCTGTGCTACCCAGGCTTGGCGAGAAGAAGCTCCCCATTCTCGTGTCGATTTCCTATCTCAAAAATGGCTCCGGAGTCATCGGCTCCCTTGCCGGACAATCGGCGGACGCCCTGGCGCGGTCAGACGGCGCAGTATGGCCTGAGCGCACTCGGCCTCAACTGCGGCAAAAACATGGGACTCGCGGACGCAACGTCGGTCATTCGGGATTATCGCAATGCCACGGAATTGCCGTTGTTCGCTCGACCGAACGCTGGTACGCCCGAGCAAACAGCCGACGGGCTTGTTTACCCGCTTCAGCCAGCCGATTTCGCGGCTTGGGTTTCCGATGTGGTGCGATTAGGAATTCGGCTGGTAGGAGGCTGCTGCGGAACGACACCCGCAACGATTGCCGCCATGCGCCAGATTCTGGATCGCTGGTCTGGGGCGGAGGAAGTTTGGTAGAAATACGGAAGCCTGAACCGAAGATCTAACAGTATTTTTCTTCCCTGACTTTCTGCCCGGATTTCGCATTTCTGAGCCTGTAGGGCTCGTTCTTATAGCCTGGGCCGAAGGCCCAGGACATCTTGGTGCAGATTTTTTGGCCCTGTAGGGAGCCGTTAATCTGCACCAGCCAGGAGTGACCTATTTGCGGTGGAGAATGGGTGCATGCGAGGCGAAAGCGAACTGCCCTTACAGGGCACTTGTTGAATTTTACTTATTCCCAGGCCTTCGGCCTGGGCTTTAAGAACGAGCCTTTCAGGCTCAAAAGCGTGTCAAACATGACGGGAAAAGCGCCACTTAAAGCCCTGGGGCTTCAGGCTTTTAGGAACAACGGGCGGAATATCTGAGAAGTGGCAAATACTCTACTTGGCTGGAGCCTCGGCCGCGGCTGGGGCCACTACATTGATGCGGCGTCCTTGACGATCGAATTTGACGACACCGGCCGACAGTGCGAAAAGCGTATCGTCTTTGCCTTTGCCGACATTCCTGCCCGGCTGATACCGGCTACCTCGCTGGCGAACGATGATGCCGCCTGCCGGCACGCTTTGGCCGCCGTAGACCTTTATTCCCAACCGTTGGCTGTTCGAGTCGCGATTGTTCCGCGACGAGCCTTGCCCTTTCTTATGAGCCATCTCGATCTCCGTTGCTATTTCTTACCAGACAAAGTCGCCGCGGCGCCGATGCTGGAAGCACCACCCCGGTGGCTCGGTAGACCCATTCCACCGGCGGAACGAACTTGATGTCGCCTGTCTGCTGGTTGTACCGGTCGCCGACGCGCTTGAAATTCAATTGCAGCGTCTTGCTACGTACAATTTGTTTATTGTCCGGAGGGATCTCCGCCAAGGAGTAGCCGTTGGAAAGTCCATTCACGAAAATGCTGAACCGATTGGCGTCAGCCGGCACATCGTCCCAGATCGCGACACCGGTCACCGGCTTGGGCGGGCCGCCCGGCCGCGAAACCGGTATCGGCTTTTCGGAGATCGTCTGCGAGTTCAAAATCGTCAGGTGGTTAAGCGGATCCTCTTGCTCTCGAATCGCTTCCTGAGCCTTGGGAAGAACTTGATCCACATAAACGTGGCCGGGCTGATCGGTCGTCACCAGCTCGAATTTCGGGATGAAAGTGCGCGGCTCCTTGGTCTGATTGAGGATCTCGTAACGGAGATACCAACAAAGACGCCGGCCCCGAGCGGGAATATCCACAGTAATCAAGCGTGGCTCGTCGAACCGCAAATTCAGAACCCAAACCTTGCTTTCCGACTTCGTAATGTCGTCTTTATCTTCGACGTTGACAAGCGGCTTGGCTTCGATCTGATGTGAATTCTGTTGCGTCCAAGCTGTGTTTGAAGCGGCGCCCGATAGCGCCAGTGCAAGCGAAGCTCGCACCGAAAATCGACCCAACGTTGCCCAATTCATCGATCCGCCCATGACCGCCTCCCTATCTCTCGTAGCACGGCCGCAAGAATTATCCGATTGATGCAGCGTTACCGGGTCCGAAATGAGCACGCATGCTGGACTATAACCCAGCGATGGTAAGGGTCAAGACGAGCACACACGCTGTCCTTGGGCCATTCACCCCTTCACCAGCGGGGCGTTGCGTGTCTGTCTTCCTTGACGCCAATCATCCACTCCGCCTCTTTTATCATGACGGGCAGCAAGCCGATAAGATAGGGCAACTTTGCCTGCCTTCGTAGGATGGATTTTTAATCCATGCAGCATCGGGTCATGTCGCATTCGGACGGGTTAAAGCCCGTCCAATGGAATTACCGCTACCCACTCTTCACTCTCCACTTAAAAGAAGAGAGGCGTAGCTTTCGCTACGCCTCTTCTCTATGGCAAACGGCCGAAGGAGCGGCCGGCTAAGGGACCTCTTCCTCGTCTGCGGCCGGACGAATCTTCCTTTTCCTCTTCCTTGGTGGGAACTCGATAGCTTTCACCCAGCCAACGTCCCAAATCGATTAGCTTGCACTTGGGGCTGCAAAACGGAAAGTCGGGCCATTCGGCGGGGCTAGCGCCGGCCATGGTCCGATCACAAATGGGACAGCAGGTCTTAATCATCGGACTTCGAAGTTTTGGACTTGGACGAATTCTTGGTGGTCGCCGGCTTACTTTCGCTAGTGGATGCGGTGGTATCGGTCGTAGACTTTTTATCGCCGCCGTCGCCGCTGCTCTTTTCTTTGTCCGCTTTCGCTGACGCCTTGTAGGCGTCGCTACGGTAGTCGGTTTCGTAAAACCCCGAGCCCTTGAAAATGATGGCAGCCCCGGCGCCGAAGATGCGCCGCAACTTCGATTTCTTGCACTTAGGACATTTCTTCAACGCGGGTTCGTTGATCCCTTGAAACTCATCGAAATGATTCCCGCAAGCGTCGCAATGATATTCGTAGGTTGGCATGGAATCATTCGCTCTTGGTAAGAGACCCGGAAGCGGCGGTCGAAACGATCACGCGCGCCGGCCGCAGCACGCGATCATGAAGCATATAGCCCTGCTCCAGCACCTGAAGCACGGTATTGGCAGGTTGATCCGAAGGCTGTTGCATGACGGCCTGATGCAAATTAGGGTCAAAAGGCTGGCCCTGCGCTTCGATGCGCGTAATCCCGTGGCGTTTGAGCGCGTCCAAGTATTGCGATTGCACCATGCCGACGCCCTGCACCAACGGCCCCACTTCGCCGGCTTGCTTGGCGGCGATCAATGCTCGATCCAAGTTGTCCAGGATCGGCAGGAGTTCAAGCGCCAGAGGCCCGTGGGCATAACGCCGCTCCTGAGTGGCTTCGCGCTGGGCTCGTTTCTGATAGTTTTCGAAATCGGCGCGGGTCCGCATGACGAGCGCTTTGAAATCGTCGCGCTCTACCTCCGCGGCCTTGAGGCGGGATGAAAGGTCCATTGCGTTGGCGACGCCAGTTTCAGCGGCCCCTTGGTTTGACGAGGTTTCCGAAGCTTTGTCGCCTGCCGGTTGTGTTGAATTGGTCGCAGTCATAGGCTCGCCTCCGCCGAGGCTTTTGACAGCCGAGGCCTCATATTACGATTCCTTGGTTTCATCGATTGTTGCATCGCTGCCGGCAAAAAAGTCACGCAGCTTGTCCAAGAAGCTCTTGCGCTGGGGCGAAACGTTCTTCTTTTCCAATTCGGCCAACTCGCGAAGGAGCTCTTCTTGCCGTTTGTTCAGGTGCTTGGGCGTTTCGACGGCGATTTGCACCAGCAAATCCCCTTTGCGGCCGCCGCGCAGGTTCGGCATGCCCTTGCCTGGAATGCGAATGACGGCGCCGTGCTGCGTTCCACGTTCGAGGTGGCGAATCAACGGGCCGTCGAGTGTGGGCACTTCGATCTCGCCGCCCAAAGCCGCCTGGCTGAAGGTAATAGGCACCTGGCAGATCAAGTGCTGCTCTTGCCGTTGAAAAAGCGAATGCTCGCGAACGCGCAGGACGCAATAGAGATCGCCCCGCGGTGCTCCAGGGTCGCCGGCTTCTCCCTCGCCGGAGATGCGTATGGCAGTTCCCGTGTCCACTCCCGCAGGAATGTTCACTTCGAGTACGCGCTTAGCTTTGACGCGACCAGCGCCGCTGCAAGCTGGACAGGGATCGGAGACAACGGTTCCTGACCCGCCGCAAGCGCGACAAGTTTGCTGAACGCGAAAAAAGCCTTGATTTTGAATAACGACGCCGTTGCCGTTGCAACGTTTGCACGCAGCCGGCCTCGTCCCCCGGCGCGAGCCGCTGCCCGAACATTCGGTGCAGAGCTCCTCGCGATGGACGGTCACTGTCTTGGTGATGCCCCTGGCCGCTGCAACCAGATCAATGGTGACTTCAACTTTGCCGTCGCGCCCACGCTGCGGCCCCTGGCGCCGCCCCGCTGCCCGAACAGGTCCCCGAACATGTCGCCGAACAAATCGAAAACCGATTGGGCATCGCGGAAGCCGTGGGCTGTGCCCGCCAGGCCGGCATGTCCATAGCGGTCGTAGCGCTCGCGTTTTTCCGGCGTACCGAGGATTTCGTAGGCCTCGGCAGCCTCTTTGAACTTGACTTCCGCTTCAGCATCACCGGCGTTGCGATCGGGGTGATGCTGCAGGGCCAACTTCCGGTAAGCTTTTTTGATTTCCTCGGCATCCGCTTCACGCTTCACGCCGAGGATTTCGTAAAAATCCCTTTTGGTGTCGGCCATCATTATGCATGTGCTCGGGAGATCGGGCGAAGCGAAACGAACTCGCGCTCACTTCCGCATTCGCCCGTCAGACCGGGGTGCACTCTCCGTTACTGAATCGCGCCGTGAACTCTGGTGGCGCCTTCCTCATCGTCGATCTTGGTGATGAGGACGTCGGTCGTCAGCATCAGACTGGCGATGCTGGCCGCATTCTGCAGAGCAGAACGGGTGACCTTGGTCGGATCGACAATACCGGCCTTGAACATGTCAACGTACTCACCGCTATTGGCATTATACCCAATCGATGCGGATTTTTCGCCGCGTTGACGAACCTCGTCGGCAACGACCGCTCCGTCGACGCCCGAATTGGCCGCCAACGTGCGAATCGGTTTCTCGAGGGCACGCGTGATGATTTCGGCGCCCAGTTTTTCGTCGGCCTCGAGCCCCTTGGCCAGAGCCGCAACCACGGGAATGGCGCCGCATGAGAGCGACGCCGCCGCCGGGCAGAATGCCTTCAGCGACTGCAGCCCGGGTCGCATGCAGTGCATCTTCGACGCGGCCCTTCTTTTGCTTCATGTCCGCCTCGGTAGCAGCGCCGACGCGAACGATCGCCACGCCGCCCGTGAGCTTGGCAAGGCGTTCGCTGAACTTTTCCTTGTCGTAATCGCTTTCCGTTTGCTCCATCTGAGCGCGGATTTGCTCGATGCGCTTCTGGATATCCGCCTTCTTGCCGGCGCCGTTGATGATCGTACAGTTTTCCTTTTCCACCCGAACCATCTTGGCTTTGCCAAGCTGATCGAGGGAAACGTTCTCGAGCTTCACGCCCAAGTCTTCGCTGATGAACTGGCCGCCCGTGAGAACGGCAATATCGGCCAGCATGGCCTTGCGGCGGTCGCCAAACCCCGGCGCCTTGACTGCACAAATCTGCAGGATGCCGCGGAGCCGATTGACGACCAAAGCCGCCAAGGCTTCGCTCTCGACATCTTCCGCAATGATGAGCAGCGGCTTGCCGGCTTGGGCAACCTTCTCCAACAGCGGCAACATGTCGCGAACGTTCGAGAGCTTCTTTTCGTGCAGAAGGATGAGGCAATCTTCCAATTCCGCCTTCATCTCCGTTGGATTAGTGATGAAATAGGGCGAAATGTAGCCCTTGTCGAACTGCATGCCTTCCACGAAATCGAGCGAGGTGTCGGAAGTTTTGCCTTCCTCGACCGTGATGACGCCATCCTTGCCCACCTTCTCGAAAGCGTCGGCCATCAGGGCGCCGATGGTGGCGTCGTTGTTGGCGCTAATGCTGGCGACCTGCTCCATCTCCTCTTTCTTGGTCAGCTTCTTGGAGATGCTGGCCAGGTGGTTGACGGCGGCTTCCACGGCCTTGTCGATGCCGCGCTTGACGCCCATCGGATTGGCGCCGGAAGTGATCGCCCGCAACCCTTCCTGATAGATGGAGAGGGCCAGAATCGTAGCGGTGGTAGTGCCATCGCCCGCAAGGTCGCTGGTCTTTTGCGCGACGGCGTTCACGAGCTTGGCGCCCATGTTTTCGAACGGATCGGCCAGATCGATCTCTTTGCTGACCGAAACGCCGTCCTTAGTTACCGTCGGGCCGCCGAAACTCTTGTCGAGAATCACATTGCGACCCGTCGGTCCCAGCGTCACGCCCACGGCATGCGCCAGCTTGTCGGCGCCCGCGAGCAGCTTTTTACGCGCTTCGTCGGTGTAAAGTAATTGCTTGGCCATATGCTTCGAATCTCCCTCGTGAGTAAGCTTGTGTAGGCTTCGAATCAGTGCGTATCAGCCCCGTTTACTTGACGATCTTCGCCAGGATGTCGCTTTCGCGAAGGATCTTCAACTCCTTGCTGCTGACCTCGACGTCCGTTCCGCCGTAGCGCCGTAAAGAACCTCATCGCCGACAACCACGGACACCGGGGTGCGCTTGCCATCGTCGCGCAGCTTGCCCAAGCCGACGGCTCGTACGCGGCCGCGCTGGGGCTTCTGCTTGGCTGAATCGGGGAGGAGGATGCCGCCGGCGGTTTTGTCTTCCGCTTCGAGGGGTTCAACAACCACGCGATCATCGAGAGGCCGAATCTTCAAGGGAACGTCTTTAGCCATTTTCAGATTTCCTTTATCGCAAATGTCTTGTTTGAAAGACTCCTAGCGAGCCTCCCACGTTAGTGGGGGGAGGCTCTGGCAAAACTCCCCCCACTAACGTGGGAGGCTCACTTAACGTAGCCTCGCTCAACCTGGGAGGCTCACTTTCAACTCGAACGATTACATCATGCCGCCCATGCCACCCATGTCTCCCATTCCCATGCCGCCCATGCCTCCCATTCCACCCATGCCTCCCATACCGCCGCCACCCATGCCATGATGGTCATCGTGGCCTTCGCCACCCTTCTTTTTCTTTTCCGGCAGGTCGGCGACTAGCGATTCCGTGGTCAGCAAGAGGCAGGCAACGCTAGCGGCATTCTGCAAGGCGCTGCGGGTCACCTTCACGGGGTCGACGACGCCAGCTTTGCGGAGGTCGCCGTAAGTGCCCGTGTCGGCGTTGTAGCCGTAGTTCTTTTCCTTGGACTTGCGAATGTTGTGCACGACAACCGTGCCATCCAAGCCGGCGTTTTCGGCGATCATGCGGCAGGGCATTTCGAGAACGCGTTGCAGCACCTGCACGCCATAGGCCTCGTCACCCTTCAATTCGAACTTGTCGAGCGCCTTGCGGCCTTGAAGCAACGCGACGCCGCCGCCAGCGACGATGCCTTCGGCCAACGCGGCCCGAGTCGCGTGCAGGGCGTCTTCATAGAGGGCCTTGCGTTCCTTCATTTCGGTTTCCGTGGCTGCCCCGACTTTGATCTGGGCCACGCCGCCGGCCAGCTTGGCGAGCCGTTCTTGCAGCTTCTCGCGATCGTAATCGCTGTCGGTTTTCTCGATCTCACGGCGAATCATCTCGGCGCGACCGTCCACAGCTTTTTTGTCGCCGGCGCCTTCGGTGATGGTCGTGTTTTCCGAGTCGATGCGAATCTTCTTGGCTCGGCCCAAATCCTTGAGTTGGATGCTGTCGAGCTGGATGCCCAAGTCCTTGAAAATGGCCCGGCCGCCGGTGAGGGTAGCGATATCTTCGAGCATCGCCTTGCGCCGGTCGCCGTAGCCCGGGGCCTTGACCGCACAGACTTGCACCACGCCCTTGAGCTTGTTGAGCACCAAAGTCGCCAAGGCATCGCCTTCGATGTCCTCAGCGATGATGAGTAGGGGCTCTTTCTGCTTGGAGATCGTTTCCAAGAGCGGAATCAGGCTCTTGGCGGAGGTTATCTTCTCTTCGTAGATGAGAATGTAGGGCCGTTCGAGCTCGACGATCATCGATTCTTGATTGGTGACAAAGTGCGGCGAAAGGAAGCCACGGTCGAACTGCATGCCCTGCACGACGACGACTTCGGTTTCGGCAACCTTGCCTTCGTCCACCGTGATGACGCCGTTGGAAGCGCCAACCAGCTTCATTGCCTCGGCAAGCTTTTGGCCGATTTCAGGATTGTTGTTGGAAGCGATGGTGGCGACTTCGGTGATTTCTTTGCTGTCCTTGTCGTCGATCTTTTCGGCGATCCTGTGGAGTTCATCGACGACGGCTTCGACGGCCTTCTGAATGCCGCGGGACAGGGCCATCGGATCGCAACCGGCCGCGATCGCCTTCAGGCCTTCGCGGAAGACTGCCTCGGCCAGGACCGTCGCCGTGGTGGTGCCATCACCGGCCACATCGCTGGTTTTGCTGGCTGCTTCCTTCACGAGTTGGGCGCCCATGTTTTCGTAGGGGCACTTCAACTCGATTTCTTCGGCCACAGTTACGCCGTCTTTGGTGACGGTCGGGCAGCCCCAGCCTTTATCCAGCACCGCATTTCGGCCACGCGGCCCAAGCGTGGAACGAACGGCTCGCGCCAGTTTCGTTACGCCGGCCAAGAGTTTCTGTCGTGCCTCGTCACTGTAGCTCAGTTGCTTTGCCGCCATCCACAGGCTCCTTTCAACGTCGGGTGAGAGTGTACACTTTAAGGCACCTCGCCCCGGCAAGCCGGAAGGCTGTCCTTGAATTCTGCGATAACCGGCCTACCTTTGGTCAAGGCCCGGATTGGTCTAGGGAATCTCCTCACTGGCTGGTTACGTGCTAAGCAACCAGCGTGCCAGTAGAGACTGATAGCGCAAGAGGATACAAATCAATAACTTGCGACTCGGTGCCAGCTGCGCAGGAGCGATTATTTCTGCCAATGTGGCAGAGTCAGGCGAATTGTTTGACCAAAAGTGTCAGAGACAGGATTTAATTTACGTCGCCAGCCGCTTCAGCCCTTGACGCATTCATTTCGATGCTAAAAGGCCCATTCTTCCAGTTAGCCGGCGTAAGAACTATCTTCAAATCGTATCCGAGAGAGCGAGCGTATCGCGCCAAATCTCCTAGACGGACATCGTCATCCTTGCTGTTTTCCAGTTTGGAAATTTTGCTTTCGGGTGCATTCCAGTTTTGCGGCGATTTCTTGCTGGGAGATTTGGGCCGCAGCGCAAGACCATCAGATTCTTGACGATCTGACGCTGAATTACATACCTCTCGAAGTGATCCGCGATCTGATCATCATCGAGAACTTCGCGAATCATGTCCGCCACACTGTCATGAGTCTTCTGCTTGGCTCCCGCCCTCGCCTTTTTTTCTTTGGTAGCGATCTTCGTCATGTTCGTCTGACTCTCCTTTAAGCAGCGCTTCGACGTACTCGGTACAGAAATGGACATCCTCCGGCTGAGATGACTTGTCTCCAAAGGTAATCAGATGCAGAATCTTCACATGGCTGTCGGGATAGATGTAAAGTCTGGTTTCAGCAAGGTTCTTGCCTCCTCCTTTTTGATCAATCGCCCACACGCCATGGGATTCTGAATGCATGAATCCGAAAGGACGATGCTGAGGTTTTGCTCCGGCTCTCAAGGCACCTAAATAGGTATCTAGATTGCTTAGAACCGATTCGACCTCTCTCCACATTCTTTTGGTAAACCTCTTGAGCCTCCTTTCGAATTCCTTCGTGCGTTGAAGATTCCATATGGGATTATACCTTCTTGGAATTCTTATTCCAGAAATTCTAGCATTTTCGTAAGATAAATATTCCTATCTGGAATAATGCAGCAGCCGCTAATTAGACTTCTGAAGAAGCGTAGAATACGCCATCGCTTGCCAGTCTGCCATATTCCCTTCTCCCCTCTGATCCATGACTCTGCGATTAACGCTTCACGATCCTCGCGGCATACCAATTGCATTTCCCTTCACCCGCCACGCGCCACGCTTCACCCATTGGATCTGCCCATGACCGGACTTCGCTCAATATTGACTCCAGGCTTTCGCATCATTCCGCGAGTTCTACTCTGTCTGGTAGTCGCAGGAACGCTGGCCTTAGCCGGCTGCTCCATGGGCGAAGGCGAGGGCCAAGGCCCAGGACACCGAGCGCAATCGCTCGCCTTGACTCCCGAGCAGGAGCTTTCGCTCGGGAGGAAGGCCTACCAAGAAGTTTTGAGAAAAAGCCATGTCGTTGGCGGGCCGGATGCTCGGCGGATCAGCAACATCGGCAGCCGCATCGCCAGGGCTGCGGAAATCCGGCCGCTGCAACGCGAGATCAATCTTCGCGTCGAGGGATACACCTGGGAGTGGGAATACGCACTGCTCGAAGACAAGCAGATCAACGCTTTTTGTCTTCCCGGCGGCAAAGTGGCCGTTTTCACAGGCTTGATTCCGGTTGCCGAAAACGACGATCAACTGGCCACCGTGCTCGCGCACGAAATCGCTCACGCGCTGGCCCATCACGCCAGTGAGCGCATTGCTCGCGAACAGATGTATGAGCGCGCTATGGCAGTAGCCAATGGGGCTATTGGGAGCATTGCACCAGGCGAACGTAGAGAGTTGATCGGCCTGCTCGGCGAGGCGAGCGGCACGCAGCTTGGCCTACAACCGCCAACAGGAGTCGGAAGCCGATCACATCGGTCTCTTTTTGATGACCTTCGCCGGCTACGAACCCGAACAAGCCGTCCGCTTTTGGGCACGCATGCAACAACTGAGCACAGGGCATATGCACCCGCCCGAAATCCTTTCCGATCATCCCAGCGATGGGAAGCGGCTTTCGCAACTCAAGCAGTGGGTTTCTCACGCGCAAGCCGCCAAATTGGCCTGGAGCGAGGGTCGTATCGCTCCCGGGGCGAGATCACCAGAATCCAACTCAGATCACATTTCCCTGTCACACACGGAGACAAGCAGATGAGTTCAGGACCACTCTTTGGCGGCGGAGACTTCTTCGGCAATGCCGGCCCGCGCAGCCCTTACGGGGCCTATCCGAGCTGCGGTTGCAGCAGCCTCTTCATTATTCTGGCGGGCATTCTTACTGGTCTTCGGCGGCTGCCTGCGCATGATTGGTCAGTAGCCGACCGACCGCCGGCACACGTTTATCCTATTGAATTCAAAGCATTGAAAAGGAGACGCTTATGCGACCTATTTGTGGAGCGATCATCGCGGCCGGAGCCCTGATCGGGCTCGGTTTGACCAGCATCGGCATCGGCTTACGCTATCAGAGTTATCCTTACTTGAATCAGAAAAGTGAGCCCCAATGGGTGAACTTTCGTCATCTCGACACCGCCCTCATGATGGCACTGGTTCTGGTCATCGTCATGCTCGTCGTTGGCGTCGCGTTAGCCTTCATAGGTTTGGCGTATCATCATCACAAACGCCATTATGAATTGTTCCACCCGACAACGCCTCGTCCTGTCGAACGCGTTCATACATGATTCGATCCGCCACATGCGCAAAAAACCGGCCGCCAAGATTGGACAGCAAGCTGTCCAGAAACTTGGCGGCCGGTGACGCTTTTTTCACTGGTTAGGATTTACGTCGTTCTTACTCGTCATCGACTGGCTGGCGAGGCAACAATGCCGGTAGTTGGCGACGACGCATGGCGGCAATCGCCATGACTTCAGCCCCCTGCTTCAAATCGGCTGGACGAGCCTTATCGAAGGTATCAGATTGCGAGTGATGGGTCAGCCGGTATTCGGCCACCTCCTGTTGGAAGGCGAAACCAGGGACGGCGCCAGGCCGGCCGGCCCTTCCAAAGGACTGGTGATCGGAGCCGTTTACGCCGCGGCCATTAATCTCCACACCCAGTTTCTTTAGTCCGGCCAATTCCTTCTCCAAAACCGGCTGGGTAGCCGTGAATCCCTGCGTGCCTATCGCGGTGACTTGGCCGGTGCCCGTGTCGTGGACCAAGGCCATGGAGGTCTTGGCCATTTCCTTGGCATGCGCTTTGACGTATTCCTTGGAACCCCAGAGGCCTTCTTCTTCGCCCGTGAACAGCACGAAGCGAATGGTTCGCTTCGGTTTCACACCACACTTGCTGAGAAGGCGGGCGGCCTCCAAAACAACGCAGGAACCGGTGCCGTTATCGGTCGTGCCTGTTCCCAGGTCCCATGAATCGAGATGGCCGCCAACAACGACGAATTCATCCGGCTTTTCGCTGCCCTTGATTTCGCCAACGGTGTTGTAAACCACGACTGGGCCTGGAATGAACTTGTTGGTGATTTCCACTTCGGCGCGAGTCTTTTCACCCTTCCGTGTAGCCAGGCGATAGAGCATGGCATAGTGATCGTGACTTACATAAAGTTGGGGAATCGGCTCGCGAGCCTGGCGATCTGTCCCCCCACGCGGCCAGCCGCCACTCATATTCAGGAGACCTTGCGGTTTGCCCGAATCCGACAGAGTGCAAGCGACCCCTTCCGACCGCAGCAATTCGGCAATTTCCTGTTGCAGGCGCCCCCCGACCGAAGCCACCTCGGCGGCCTTGTTGGACGACTGGGGGCGCACCGGGTGTACCCGCGGGCGGAGTTCCAGTCGCCGGAGGCTGTCCGCCACCAAGGACCCGCCCCGTTGCAGGAGGATTTGTCGGGACCACCGGGCGAGTGGTCGCTGCGCCTGCTGCCCCAGCGGCTGGAGGCGCGGCACCAGCGCCTTGCCGGCCACGCCGTCCGCGGCCACCGCCACCGGAGATGTATGGGTTGCGCCCCCGGTCGACTGAGCAATGGGACCAACGTTAGCCGGCGGGCTCCGAAGCACGATCGCGTTCTTCAGCTTGCCCTTATATTCTGCCAGCTCTTTGGCCGTTGTGGCGGTTACGACGACGACATCGCCAATGACCTTGCCTTTCGTGCTGGGGGACCAGCCGGCTGCCGCCACGTTCAAGGTGCGGCCATTATCGGGCTCGAGCATCTTGATGGTCGCCGTGCCGCGCTCCCAACCGACCGGAATGCTCCACGGTTCGAGATGCACGTTCTCCAAACCGTAGCTCTTCATCTTCTCCAGGGTGTATTCGTTGCGCGCTTCAATTGGCGAGAGCCGGTGAGCCGGGGGCCGATGACGTCGCTGATGTACTCGAGATTTGCCATAATCTCCGAGTTCTTGCTCTCATCCGCGATGATTTTGTTATCGAGTTCCTCCGCGGCCTTCTTCGGCCGGGGTCAGTGCTCTTGGCGCACCATTGGCCACCGGAGGTGGCGGCGGCGGCACTTGCTTCGTTACCGGCTCAGGCGCCACCGGCGCCTGAGCAACCGATATTGCGGCAAAACCGCACAATCCCAGGGCCAGGGCCAGCGCCCTCATTCCCGGGGCCGCGGCGTGCCTGAGCACTCCGCTAGACAATAAACGCATACGCAGCATCTCCATGGTGTATCGTGCCCCCAACAGCAAAGAAGAAAAAAAACGGTTTGACTTTACTCCCCCGCAGCCAATGCAGATAGCAAGAGAAGGAAATGGCTTTCCAGCAGTTCGCGGGCTCCTTCGCAGAACGAAGAATCCGGAACTCAATCCGTTGAGTAAGCGGGAGCGAGACGAACGCGAATTGTGCCCCGCGAGGTTATTGCACTCGAAGGGGCGCTGCCTTCCCAATTTGCCATGCTCATGCTAGCGATGGCGAGTTGCGCATGCAAATAAGAAGATTCTCATCTTTTGCGAAGTTATGGCGATGGCTGGTAATCTGTCGGGATGGCGAAAGATGTTCGCTGCCTGCAATACTCAGAATGGCGCGACTCGACGGGCTCGGTTGGTTCCTCAGGCCGCTTTGCGGCGCGAGCGTTGCTCGATATTGAGCATCGAACGGATGGTATAGGCCGATTTGCCCTGGCTTTCGAAATAGGTGCGCGTCAGCACTTCGCCTATCAAGCCCATCGACATGAACTGAAAGCCGACCAAGACGAGCATGACGGAGAGATAGAGAAGCGGGTTGCCGGTCCAGAAAATCCTCGCCCACCACTTCATCAACACGGTAGCCGTAAGACTCAGTCCGGCCAGGCCAAAGGAGGCGAGCCCAGCCGTCCCCATGACATGCATAGGCCGGGTCAAATAGCTGTGCAAAAACTTGACCGTGATGAGATCGAGCACCACGCGGACGGTGCGCGTGAGATTGTATTTGGTTTTGCCTGCCGTTCGCGGGTGATGCCGGACCGGAATCTGCGCGAGCCGGCCACCGTACTGCTGGGCGAGGACCGGCACGAAACGATGCAGTTCGCCATAGAGGGGCAGAGCTTCGGCCAGATCGCGGCGCAGAGCGCGCAGCGTGCAGCCCATGTCGCGAATGTGAACGCCGGTCACTTTGCGAATGAGCCAGTTGCCCATGAGACTGGGGATCTTGCGAATGAACAGGTGATCCTGCCGATTGGCGCACAAGCCGAGCACCGCGTCGTAGCCTTCCTCCAGTTTGGCCAACAGCAGGGGAATGTCGGCAGGGTCGTTCTGCAAATCGCCATCCATGGTGATGAGGATCTCGCCCTGCGACCAGTCGATGCCGGCTTGCAGCGCCGCGGTCTGACCGTGGTTGCGGCGCAGCACCACCACCTTGACGTGGGGATCGCGCGCTGCCATGCCTTCCAATAACTTGAAGGAATCATCAATGCTGCCGTCGTCGACGAAGAGGAGCTCGTAGCTCTGGCCGAGCGGTACGAGCGCCTGCGTCAGGCGCTCATGCAGCGGAGCGAGATTGTCCTGTTGTCCTTGATCGGAACGATCACCGACAACTGCATCATGGCAAGGTCCTTTGGGTCGCGAAAAATCGCCTAGAAAATAGACCACGCCGCCCAGCAGGCTGGCGGCCGAAAAAACCATAAACCACAAGACGGCCAGGCTGACCGCCGCTGCATCGGAGACCCCCAGCGGAGACAGAAAGAGGATCATGCCTCCTTCGCGGACGCCGATGCCGTTCAGGCTGATAGGCAGAACGGTCATGAGGGTTATCATCGGCACGGCGACGACGTAATACCCGACTGGAACCTCCAGGTTCAAGGCAAGACTCAAGATCCAGAGCACGGCTACATTCGTCGCCTGAATTACCAGGGACAAGAGAGTGGTGCTGAGTGCCAAGCGCGGGTTCATGACATAGATGTTCAGCACGGCCGATAGCTTTTGGAGGCGTTCGATGCGCCGGCCCAGCAGCGTGGCGACGGCCGCTCCGATTATCCCAGCCAGAGCGCAGGCTGCCGTAAGAAAGACCGCCTGCCGAATGGAATTGGGCAGCGGCACCGGCGAGGCCAGAACGCCCGCAAATCCGAGGCAGAGCAGCACGAACAAGCCGCTGGCGCAGGTCGATGAAGACGCTCAACAAGGCGTGAAGCTTGCGATCGTCGCCGGCCCGCAATTGCCAGGCGCGCATACGTCGCCGCCTACGGAAGTGGGCAAAAACAGATTGAAAAACATGCCGACGAAATACATGCGGGTGTAATCGAGCAAAGTGCGTTCGAACCCGAGCGGCCGCGACAGTAATTGCCAGCGTAAACCGCTGGCCGCTTGCGTGAACAGGTAGAGCCCCAAGGCCGCCCACCACAACGCGAAATGCGCATGGGAGAGGGCCTGACCGAGGCTGGTCCAGTCGGTCCGCCACGCCAGCCAGCCTATCAAAGCAGCGGCTGCTTACCAGAAATCGCAGAATCTTGCCCACGCCTGTTCCATCCTTGGCGTGCTCGACATCGAGGTCGAGAAGCAGGGGTTCGGATCCCATTTGGAAAAACCAGCCGAGCTGCTCGTCCACCATGTCGACGAAGAGCGAATATCTTCCCGGGCGGACCAGCGGCGGAATCACCAGCGTCAGATCGATGTGCTCATTCGGTGGCACCGTGGCGTTGAACAAGCCGGCCCGGGCGGTCTGGTCAAGAAAACTTGATCCGGATCGCGGAGCACAAAGCGGACGTGAACGCCTGCGGTAGTGCCCGCGCGAAGCCGCCAGGGTTTCATGCTGGCGTTGGTGCAGCGAATGCTCAGCGTTGCCGGCGTGCCCGTGTGCACTTGGGTTGGAGCGTGCAGCAGCTCGAGGCGCCCCAGCATTCATCGGGACGGTAGTCGCGTTCCAACCAACGCCGGAACAGGGCAGGGGAGTGATGTTCTCCTTGGGCTTTCAGCCATTCGGCGTAGCTATCGAAGAATCGATCGAGGTAAGCCGGCCGGCCTAGTGGGATATGCCCGTAACGGGGGCTGAGCTGCTTGCGAGCCGTCGCAAGGGTGTCGTCAGTGAGCATGAGACGAACGATTGCCGACGCGAGTCCGGTGCGATCGGCCCCCCGACGACAGTGCAGGAGCAGCGGAGGTTCCGCTCGATCGATAATCTCCACCAGGCGGTGCATCTCGTTGACGGAAGGCATGCGGCCGGCGGACATGCCCACATCTTCTTGATTGATTCCCAGTGCGTGTGTCGTGCTGCACTTCTTCCCAATACCAGGGCCAGGGATCGCAGGTGCCGCGGAGATTCACGACCGTGCGTATGCCATATTCGCGGATGACTTTGGCCAGAGTGGCCCCGTCAAGCTTTGCGCAACGATAGACGCGGCCGGCCTGGACCGTATGCAAATTGGAACCGAACAAGCAATAGTAGGGTTGGTAACCGAGACCGAGGAAGAGCGCGAACCCCACCGCCCAAAGCGCGAGCTTTGGCCAGCGACCAGAAGTCCGTTGCCTTCGGGAGGAATCAATACCGGTTGTGATTAGGACTTGGGTCGCCATCCGTGACGTTTCGCACCTTGCGGATAGCTGGAGCGCGTCCGTGCGTCCAGTCGAACGCGATCATGCCAGATTGCGGCAGAATGGGCTAGACCGACTGAGGCGAGCGTCGAGGCGTAAGCCCGACGAGTCCTGCCCCGAGATGAGTCGTGACAAGAACTGCGCAGTTTCGGGAGGTGTTCGCGGTGTGGACTAAAGTCCACACTCCATTGGCTCGGCAAGAGTGCAGATCAATCGGCAGCCCCGGAGTGTGGACTTTAGTCCACACCGCCGGCTTCTGCGTCCTACTCGTCGGGCTTGCGCTCGACGCTCGCCGGAATCTTACGTCAGTTCACCAACCTTATAGCGAACGTAGCGAACCAGGGAAAGCCCGGCTGACTTGAGAGTTCGCCACGGTCTTGGTATCGTCCTTGACAAAAGGTTGTTCCAGCAACACGTTGTCGGCAAACCAGGTCTTCATCTTTCCTTCGATGATCATTTCCAACTATTTTGGCCGGCTTGCCGGTTGCCGCCGCCTGGCCCCGGGCAATTTCCTTCTCTTTTTCGATGAACTCGGGTGTGACATCCTCGCGTTTAGCCGCCGCGGGATTCTTGGCGGTGATGTGCATGCAGATGTGCGCAAGAAGCTGCGGGTCCGCCTTGGCCCTTCAACTTGAATGAGCACGCCGACGCTGCCATCGTGATGGATGTAGCTGCCCAAAAGCCCTTCGAGACGCGTCATGCGGGCCGGTTTCATGCTCTCGCGAATGAGGCCGATCACTTCGCCGATGACTTCCGTCACCGTTTTCTTTGGATCGTCGACAAAACTTTGGCCGAGCAGTTCGTCGATGTTTTTTGGGCCTTTCAAGGCAATCTGCTTGGCGACTTGCTGTGTCAGGGCGATGAACTGATCGCTCTTGACCACGGCGCTTTTGCACGCGCATTTCCACGATGGAACCGACTTTCTTTTCGGCATCGATAAAGACGCCGATGCGGCCTTCGGCCGTTTCGCGGTCGGCTTTTTTGGCCTGAATGCTGGCGCCCTTCTTGCGAAGGATCTCGACGGCCTTTTCGGGGTCGCCGGCCGCTTCCGTCAAGGCGGCTTTGCAATCCATCATGGGGGCGCCGGTTCGGTGGCGAATTCATCACCGCTGCTGCGGAAATCTCACTCATTGCTCGCTCCCTGCCTCATAAACGATACCGGCCGGGCAAAAGCCACGGCCGGTTTACCTGCGTCGTATCGGTCGGCCGATGGTTCAACTCGGGTTGGGATTGGCTTTGGCCGTTGTAGGCACTGCGCCCGGGGCCAGATTCGGCGGCACGGGGGGCGCGTGCGGGAGCCGCACTAGGAGGCGCGGCAGAGCGCCCGGGAGCCGGGCTCAAGGGCGCCGGCCGCGGCCGCAAGTTGGCGGGTTGCTGCTGCTCCGGGAGCAGCGACGCCTTGCCTTCGATGATCGAATCCGCCAGCTTGCCAAGATCAATTCGATCGAGCGGATGCTGTCGTCGTTGCCGGGGATCGGCAAGTCAACCGTATCCGGATCGCTGTCCGTATCGATCAGCGCCACCGTCGTAATGCCCATGCGTTGGGCTTCCTTGACGGCAATATGCTCGCGCTTCGGATCGACGACCACTATGGCGTCCGGCAGGCGGTTCATCTCGCGGATGCCGTGCAAGTTGCGGCGGATCTTGCGTCAGCTCCCGATTGAGCGTGGCGACCATCTTCTTGCAATAGGTGCGGATCTGCGCGTTTTCGGGGGCCTTGCAATCGAACTTGCCGGATTCATTGATCATCGACCGCATATAGGCGACGATTTCACGCTTGGCCCACTTCTCGCCGGGAGGCAGCCACATGTGCTTCGAGCTCTTGAAGGCGTTTGAGACGATCGCGAATGGTGCGATAATTGGTGAGGGTTCCGCCCAGCCAACGTTCGTTGACGAACGGCATTTGACAACGAACGGCCTCGCGTTCGATGGTTTCCTTCGCTTGCCGTTTGGTGCCCACGAACATCACCAGGCTGCCCTGGCTGGCCACTTGGACAAGTATTTGTTGGCACGGAGCATACCCCGGACCGTTTCGCGCAAATCGATGATGTGGATAAGATTGCGTTTGCCGTAAATATACGGCCGCATCTTGGGGTTCCAGCGACTCGCCCGATGTCCGAAATGGACGCCGGCTTCGATCAGGTCCTTAACCTGGACAATGGCCACGCACGGCCCTCCTGCGTTCGGGTGCAATGACCCGAGAATGACTGAATCGACGCAAACACCCTCTCTTGCGCTTCACGCAGGATGCCCGAAATTGGGGTGAAGAAAGTCAATGTAGCATTTGGCCCCTAAAGGGTCAAAGCGAATGCAAGGAAAATCCTAAATCCGAAACACGAAATCCGAAACGAATGCAGGTCGTTAATGCCTGATTTTTTTCGGATTTCGAGATTTGATTTTCGTGCTTTGGCACTTAGAAGAATAAACGCATCTACCGTGGGCAGCGTAGAGTAGCCACCCCCCTCCGCTATTTCTTGGCGGTACTCAGATCGGCAAGCCGTTTATTGGCTTCGGCAATGCGTTTGGGATCGGTTTGTGCGTGACGATTTCGCGATAGAGCTCGATGGCGTGGGCTCGCTCGTGAAGGTTATTGTCGTAGAGCCGTGCCGCCTTCAGTCGTGCGTCTAAATGGGTCCTGGGGTTCCACTGAAAACAGCGTTCGTAATAGGAGGCCGCTCGGCGATATTGTTTGAAGGCATTGCCCTCGTAAATGTCGCCCAGTTCGTAGGCGTGCGCCATCGATCTTATCGCTTTGCGGGTAGTTCGAGAGAAGCTGCTGGAAAAGCAGTTCCGCCCGGCGCTGGTTGTCGATGTACTTCGACGACCAGGGTATTCCCGAATTCTCTTTGTAACTTAAAGCCGCGCGATAAAGCTTGTTGGCTTCGTCGATGTTCTGCAACCCCTGTAGCGTCGGCGGCGGCACATCCAGTTCGAGGCGATACGCTTGCTTGAGCATCCGGTGGTAGGACGTCAGCTCGTCCGCGGCCCATTGCCCTTCTCGGCATCGCCTGTCGCCACGTAGTGGGCGCGCAGTTGTTCGAGCGAAGCCTGATACTCGCGGCGCGCGGCCAGAACTCTTTCGACTTTCTCGATGTCGGAAGGAACTCCCGGCCCTTGCGGCCTGGAAGCGCCGCCCGCGTTTGCCGGGGCAGGGGAACTCTGCCCCCACGCCACGGGCACAAGGATGACCAGACACGAAACCATCGCGATGGGATAGTGGCGCCAATTCACCTCACGCCTCCTTGCTGTCGGGCCAACGCCCTTGATCGGCTCCGCTGGCAACGTTGGCAGCCCGGGCTTCGAGCCGGCCGAAAATCATGCGGCCGGCATTGGTTTGAAGCACGCTGGTGACGGTGATCGGCACTTCCTGGCCGATGGCAACTCGTCCTTGCTCCACCACCACCATGGTGCCGTCGTCGAGATAACCAACACCTTGGCCGATCTGATCGCCCGCTTTGACCAGGCGAACCACCAGGACTTCTCCCGGCAGTGCAACCGATTTCAGGGCATTGGCGATCTCGTTCAGATTGATGACTTCGACGCCCTGAAGTTGAGCGATTTTGTTCAAATTGTAGTCGTTGGTCACCACCCGGGCGCCATCGCCTTGGCAAAAATGACCAAGCGCTCATCGACTTTCGGAACCTCGCGTAGCTCCGCCATGTTCGCTTCGTGCACTTGCAGCTCGACTTTGGGGTTCGTTTGCATGCGCTTGAGCATGTCGAGCCCGCGCCGGCCGCGGTTGCGTTTCAATTTGTCCGCACTGTCGGCGATATGCTGCAATTCGCGCAACACGAACTGCGGCACGATCATTTTCGTGTCGATGATCCGTGTATCACAAATATCGGCGATGCGTCCATCGATGATAACACTGGTATCGAGCACCAGCGGCCTTCCGCCCTTCATTTGCTTCGAGAATTCCACGTAGGGAATGATAAAGCGGAATTCGTCCTTGGTTTGCAAGAGGAAACTGACCGAAACGTAGCAGCAGACGCTCGTAATGAAAAGGCGGATAGGATGGGCAAAAGATAAGCCCTGGGAAGCCTCGGTTATCTTGGCTTCCTGGAAAAGAGGTTCCAGGGCAAGCGAAAACAGCGTGCCCAACACCAGACCGACCAGCAAGCCAAAATAAACGGCCGAGATGGTGGTTATCTGTTTGTTGCAGCATTGACGCATATCGGCGAAAATCACCGACACGCCGAACGCCAATACCCCCAAGAAAACGACGATGCCGAGCGTAAGGTTATTCCCTCGGCTTTCGTCCTGCATATAGACCAAGGCGTACGTGCCCAAACTTATCATGACGGCCATGAACGCACTGCGCAAGAACCAAAGCAACATGGACGGCCTCCCAGACTCTCTCGTTCGGCGATGGGCTAGGGGCACGCAACCCCAAGAGTATCTTATACATTCGTGTACGGCTGAAAAAGCTTGAGATACTCCTCCTGGGCATAACGGTCGGTCATACCGGCCAGATAATCGCAGATCGTTCGCTCGAGTCCCCGTTCGCCCACGTACACAAGGTAACGTTCCGGAAGCAGTTCCGGACAGCGGCTAAATTCTTCGAAAAGTTGCCGCAGCATGCGCCGGCCCTTGACCGCTAGACGTACCACCCGAGAGTGCCGATAGACTCGCTGGTGTAAGAACGCTTCGAGCTGGCACTTGAGTTCCTGCACTCCCTGGCTAGGCTCAACCAGTTGCCTTTGGCAGCGGAGCAGGTCGTCAACGGTTCGAATCTGTTCGACGCGCAAACGCTCGGTCGTGTTTGCAAGCAAGTCGGTTACCTGCCAATCGATGAGCGCCCTCACCATGGTTGGCTGAAACTGCCGTTCCCCCAAATGGACAAAGCGTCGCCGAACGGCTTCTTCTGTACGTCGCCAAAACTCGACTTCGCGCAGATCGTTGGGCGCAATCAGGCCGACTGAAAGAGCGTCATCGATGTCGTGCGTGTCGTAAGCCAGGCTATCGGCGGCGTCCACCACCTGAGCTTCCAGAAGTGGCTGACCGGCTTCGAGGAAGGGTTGAATCTCAGGGCGACGCCGTTTGCTGTGCCAAGCCTGCGCTTCCAAAACTTCCCACGATAAATTGAGGCCCGGAAAATTGGCGTAACGGTATTCGAGCAAATCGATGATGCGCAAGCCGTGCAGATTGTGCTCGAACCCGCCGAACTGGGCCATGCAGTCATTCAGTTCCTCTTCGCCCGCGTGGCCGAACGGCGGGTGGCCGAGATCGTGAGCCAAGGCGATCGCCTCGGTGAGGTCTTCGTTCAAGCCGAGCCGCCGCGATGGTTCGGCTTATCTGGGCGACTTCGAGCGTGTGCGTCAGGCGGGTGCGATGGTGATCGTCGCATTGTTGCACGAGCACTTGCGTTTTGTACATCAAGCGGCGAAAAGCAGTGCTATGCACGATGCGGTCGCGATCGCGCTGATAGGGGCTGCGAAAAGCGTGTTGCTCGTCCGGATGCCGGCGCCCACGGCTCGGCGCGCCCGCGCATCGCGTACGGGGCCAGAGATTGTTCTTCCAGCTCCCGCCAATCGCGCGGCTCGAAGGGCTGCCAAAGTAGAGTCATGCGGAGCCCCCGCAACTGCATCCAGAGCGAGGCTCCATGACCCTCATCTAAGCGAGCCTCCATGACTAAGCGAGCCTCCCACGTCAGTGGGGGGAGTTTTGCGGGATCCTCCCCCCACTGACGTGGGAGGCTCGCTAACGACTGACGTGGGAGGCTCGCTAACGACTGACGTGGGAGGCTCGCTAACGACTGACGTGGGAGGCTCGCTAACGGCTGACGCGGGAGGCTCCTCGCAGCAGAATCACACTTGGTCATGCTGTTCTCCCAGTTGCCCACGCAGCAGATCGTAAAGCGCTTCCAATGATTGAACGATTACCCGCGTGTCGCTTAGAACCGGCATGAAGTTTGTGTCGCCCGACCAACGCGGCACAAGGTGCCAGTGCAGATGCCCGGGCAAGCCCGCTCCGGCGACTTTCCCCAGATTCAGCCCAACGTTGTACCCGTCGGGATGCATGGTTCGATCGAGAAGTTGAATCATTTTTTGGAGCGTGTGTTGCAAATCCAAGGTTTCACCGACGCTCAATTCATCCAGACGGGCCTTATGGCTGGTAGGGGCTACGAGCAAATGGCCGTTGTTATAAGGGAAGCGATTGAGAATGACGGCGGCGTTGCCGGCGCACAGCAGCAACAAGTTTTCGCGATCTTCCTTGCGGCCCAGAGCCTGGCAAATAAAACAAAGATCGTCCTGTGCGGGAGTTTTGGGGACGGTGACATAAGCTGCACGCCAGGCGCGCCAGAGTTGATCCATGTCGAACCCCGCCTGAGGAGAATGCGTGGAACCGCGCCGGCGAATCGAACGGGAGTTCGGTGTGCCCATTGCCGGCGAAATTCTGGACGCGGCGTTATGGTCCCGGACCGCGCTGAAGAGCTTACCGCCCGAAGGTCCGCTCAACTGGCAGAGCCTGTTTGGTCGCCGAGCCGACATCGTCCTCGATCTCGGCTGCGGCAACGGTCGCTTCTTGTTGGGCAGTGCCGTGTGGCGGCCCCATCTGGACCACCTGGGCATCGACGTACTACCTGTGGTCATTCGCTACGCCACCCGGCGCGGCAACCAGCGCGGTCTCACGAACATTCGGTTTGCGGTCATCGATGCCGCACAGTTACTGGAACGCTACATCGCCGCCGGCAGCGTCGCCGAGATCCACTGCTATCACCCGCAGCCCTATTACGATCCGGCTCAGGTTCATCGGCGGTTGCTGACGCCGGAATTTCTTGCCCTGGTACATCACCGCCTCACGCCCGGCGGCCAGTTTTTCGTGCAAACGGATAACGAAGGTTACTGGCGTTATCTCCGCGAAATCCTACCGCTGTTCTTCGCGTTCGAAGAGAGGCAAACAACCTGGCCCGACGCTCCCAAGGGCCGCACCCGCCGCGAAATCATCGCCCTGCGACGCGGACTGCCGGTGTTTCGGGGCTCCGGGATTTCCCGAACCGATCTTCAACACGAAGAGGCCCTGCCTTGCCCGTTCGCTGCCGCCGCCTCTGTTCGATGCCGATCGGCGGTTGCGTGAGCTCGATCAACTCGAACGCGAGTAGCGAGTTTAACTGATTTTCTCAAGAAGTTCCGGCGGGGCCTCCTTCGTGCCCTTGCACTTGGGATATTTCGCGCAACCCAAGAACGGACCGCGGCGGCTCGTCCGCAACTTCATAGCGCCGCCGCATTGCGGGCAGGTATCGGCAACCTCCACTTCAGGCATCACTTTCTTGGCCGGCGCCGGCATCAGCGTTTTGAGCTTTTCCTTCAGCTCTTCGGGCACTGGTTTAGCGCTGCGACATTTCGGGTAGGCGCTGCAGCCCAGGAATGGCCCGCGCGGACCGCGTTTCACGGTCATCGGCGCTCCACATTTATCGCAGACCACGCCTGTGTCGATCGGCTTGACGGGGTTGCCATCCGCGTCGACATCTTTAGCGTTCCGGCATTTTGGATAGCCGGTGCAAGCCAGGAACGGACCGCGCGGGCCGTCGCGAAGAATCATCGGCTTGCCGCACTGCTCGCAGACGTGCTCGGTCGGCTTGCTCGCCAACACCGGCTTGCCGGCAGGATCGAAATTCATAGTCGTTCGGCACTCCGGATAGCCCGAACAGCCCAGGAACGGTCCGCGAGCGCCCATGCGCTGAATCAGCGGCTTGCCGCAGGTGGGGCAGGCGATTTCCGTCACCACCGCCGCCGGCCGCGCCTCTTCGCCCTCGCCCGGCTTGATGTATTTGCATTCCGGGTAGCCCGAGCAGCCCAAGAACTTGCTGCCGCGTTTGCGGCTGAAGCGCACGACCAACGGCTTGGTGCAAAGAGGACACTTTTCGTCGGTCTCCTGGCCTTTGACCGACTGCATCTTCGTTTTGGCGATTTCCAGTGATTGCCGGAAAGGCTCCCAGAATTCGGTTAGCACCTTTTCCCGGCCGACTTTACGAGACTCAATCTGGTCCAATTCCCCTTCCATGTGGCCCGTGAACTTCAGGTCCATCACCTGGGGGAAATGCTCCACCAGCAGATCGGTGACCATTTGTCCCAGCTCGGTGGCGTGGAAGCGGCGCTCGCGTTGCTCCACGTAACCTCGCTCTTGAATTTTGCTGATGATCGTGGCGTAGGTGCTGGGTCGGCCAATGCCTTCTTTTTCCAACGATTTGACCAGCGACGCTTCGCTGAAACGCGGCGGCGGCTGGGTGAAATGCTGCGTTGGGGTCAATTCCAGAAGGTCGAGCCGCTGGCCCTGGCGCAGGTTCGGCAGCAAGGCGTCCTCCTGTTTGCCGGCGGGCGGCATCACCTTGCGATAGCCGTCGAACTTCATGATTTTGCCCTGGGCTTTGAAGATGCCCTGAGCGGCTTTGATCTCGATATTGGTTACTGCAAACACGGCCGGCGCCATCTGGCTGGCCAGAAAGCGATTGTAAATGAGCGAGTAGAGCTTGAACTGCTCGTCGCGCAAGAACGAACGAACGCTTTCGGGAGTGTAGGCGAGATCCGTCGGGCGAACGGCTTCGTGGGCTTCCTGCGCGCTTTTTCCCGAGGCATAGCGATTGGCTGACGCAGGCAGATAAGGTTTACCGAACTTGGTCTCGATCATTTCGCGGCAGCTTTTCAGCGCATCTTCGGAAACCCTGGTGCTGTCGGTACGCATGTAGGTTATGAGACCGACCGACCCTTCACTGCCCAATTCCACGCCTTCATAGAGCCGTTGGGCGATCATCATCGTCCGCTTGGCCGTGAAGTGCAATCGAATGCTCGCCGTCTGTTGCAGCGTGCTGGTGGTGAAGGGCGGGGCAGCCTTTTCTTGACGGTCTTTTTCTTCGACCTTATCGACCGTGTAGGCAGCGCCCGTGAGTGCCTGCACCACGGCCTGAGCTGCTTCCGCGTTGCCGGCTTCGAATTTCTTCTCTTTCCACTCGGCTAATTCAGCCAGCACCGTGCCCGGAGGCGGTTCGGGAAGGGCGGATTCTTCCTGCTCGTCGTCCGCTTTCTTCTTCTTGCTGACCTTGCGCTTTACCGTCTTGGCATCCACCGTGCCTTCGGGAGACACCAAAGCAAAGATCTTCCAATATTCCTCGGCCTTGAAAGCCTGAATCTCGCGTTCGCGATCGACTATCAGGCGTACCGCAACTGACTGGACGCGGCCCGCACTCAGCCCCTTGGCGACTTTGGCGCGAAGAAGCGGACTCAGTTTGTAGCCCACCACACGATCGAGAAATCGGCGCGCTTCTTGGGCGGCTACCAGATCCATGTTGATCGTGCCTGGTTTGGCAAACGCTTCTTGAATCGCTTTCTTGGTGATTTCGTTGAACGTTACGCGATGGATCTTGTCATCGTCCAACCCCAGGGCTTCTTTCAGGTGCCAGGCGATGGCCTCACCCTCGCGATCGGGGTCAGGCGCAAATAGATGGCATCGGCCTTGCCGGCCTTCTTCTTGAGGTCGGTGATGATGGCCTTGCGGTCGGCTAACGGCTTGTAGGTCGGAATCCAGCCTTTTTCGATGTCGATGCCGAAATCCTTCTTGGGCAAATCGCGCACATGTCCCTTGCTGGCAGCGACTTCGAAGTCCGCGCCGAGGTACTTATTGATCGTTTTGGCTTTAGCCGGCGATTCGACTATCACCAGGTTCTTTTTCTTCCTTGGGGGCACCTTAAATCCTCCGCTAGGCGTCAACCTGGCTGGTGTTGTGTTTCGATCTGAACTCACTACAATCGCTATTCTAGGCGTTTGCGGCAACTACCCATATTACACGAGCTTACCAACTGTCAAGGCCGGCCAGGGTCATTAGAAAGCCGCCGCCTCGCCGTAACTAGAGGATCTAGCATGGCTTTGCATCCCTTCCATTCGTTCCGCAAGAACCAGAGAGTCATATTCGCGGTTTTGACCATCGCTTGCATGCTCACCTTCGTGATGTCCAGCGGCATCGCCGGCATGGGGGACGGATTCTCCTGGCTGCAGCACATGCTGACCGGCACGAGCCGGTATACTCAGGTCGCCAAACTTTACCGAAAGAATATCGACGTTCGCGAAATGGCCACCCTGCGCGAGCGGCGCATCCTGGCCAATAGATATATGGCCTACGCAGTCATCCGATCGCATCAAAACGCCGTCATCGCGGCGGACCCGGTCGTCGCGACGCTCGATCCGCAGGCGCAACAGCAGATTCGCCAGATTTTGCAATATCGCGAGTGGGCGCTGAATCCTGCCCTGGCGCAGTACCGCTTCAACATGCAATATCTCCAGAATCTGTCGCAGTACAATTTCGAGCTCACGATGATCGAGCAGAATCTGACCAAGGCCAACAAGACCACCGACGCGGAGAAAATCCGTGCGCTACGCAACGCCATCCTGGCCGATCAGTGGATAATGTTCAGCCCGAAGGATGACATGTATCCGCAGGCCGACCTCTACTTCGGCGGTTCTATCACCACGGAAGGGCTCCTCGACTTCATGATTTGGCAGCATGAAGCCGATCGTCTGGGAATCTTCCTGAACAACGACGACGTCGCCAAAGCCATTCAAGATGAAACATTGGGCGGCCTTACCAATGAAGATGGCTTGATCATCGAAAAGGCACTCACTCCCCGCAACCAGTCGGTCCGGCCCGATTTTGTCAGCGCCTTGGGCGAAGAATTTCGCGTGCGGCTGGCCCAAACGACTCTGCTCGGGTTCGATCCGGGCGGAATCATGAAAGTACCCGCGCCGGTTACTCCGGCAGAGTTGTGGACCTACTTCCGCCGCAATCGCACCGAATTGGCAGTCAAGATGCTGCCCATCCCCGTTTCCAAGTTTATCGATCAAGTCAAGGACAAGCCGACTGAAGACGAGTTGAAGAAGCTTTTCGAAGATTACAAAGATGCCGAGTACCATCCCCAAAGCCCCACGCCCGGTTTCAAGCAGTCGCACCGCATCAAAGTGGAATGGATAGGCGCACGTGCCGATGCACCGCACTATCGCAAGGAAGCCCGCAAGTGGATCATGCAGCGCCCTAGCGTCGACGCCGGTCAATCCCTGGCTGGCTATCGCTTTGCTCGACCCGGTGATCAGCGAATATCACAGGGAGACTGAAAAGTTTGGCACCGGCAACCTCAAGATTGCCGCCTGGACGGAAACGGATTTCGCGCTCTCCTTCGAGACGTATGCCCATTGGCAGCGAGCGGAGTCGGCAGCCGCTCTGATCGGCCAACTTGCCGGATCTTGCTTGAGCGGCAATCCCCTGACAACGTTTATGGCCTCGCAGGCTGCCGCTCACGCCCGTGAAAGCAAAACGCAGCGGGCGGCGATCGGGATGGAGGCTCGCAGCAGAGCAACTTCCGCAGCAGCGCTGGTTACCGCTGGAGTGGCGCCTTCGCCGGTTCTGGTCATGTGCGGGCTTTGGCAAGTCCTTGATGCCAAGGAATACAATTTACCGATGGGGGCCGTGAAGAATAGGTTGATCGTCAAGCTGGAGGAAGATCTGGCCAAGGACCTTCTTACCCAGAACCTGGCGACTTTCCGCAAAGATTTGGAAGCGACGAAGAGCAAAGCTCCGGAAGCCGAGAAAGTGATTCAAAAGTTCGTCAAAGCAGGAGGCTGGGAGCATGCTGCCAGTACGACGTTCGACGACATGTATCACTTGGTCGACGATCCCAAACTTGCGAAGCTCAAGGAGGCCTACGTCGCCGATCATCTCCTCGAAGACCCGAAGGCGCGAGCATTCGGCTATGGGTTCTTTTCCAGCATGGGCCAAACCCAGCCCAAGCTTTTTGTTCCGGAAGAAATGCGAACCCGGAATAGCGACACAAGTTTCTTGTTCTGGCGCACTGCCGACGAGCCGGCCAAAACACTGACCTTCGAACAAGCCAAACCAGCTGTGGAGAAGGCCTGGCGCTTCGAAAAAGCGCGCGAGCTGGCCAAGCAGGAAGCCGACAGGATCGCCAAACAATCGCCCAGCGACCCGCTTCCCGTTGTCCTGGATGCCGCCAAGAAGTTGAACGAGACGACCTTCGATCTCACGGGCGTCGCCTATTTGAAGCCGTCCCTACAAAGTCGGGCGAACCTGGGAGGCGGCAGCGAGTTCCAGCCTTATCGACCGCCCGAAGATAAGATCGAATACCCACCCTACGATTTCATGGAAAAACTGATGGACCCGGGCACCGTCAAGTCGGCGGTTGTACTGGCCAACCAGCCAAAAACCATCGAGTATGTTGCGGTCATAATGAATCGTGTTGAGCCAAGCCCCAGAGATTTTCAGCGCGACACGGCCTCGGTTTTTCAGATCAATCCCATCCTCGCCGACCTCCAAAAAGAACAGCGGCTGTCCTACCGCATAGCGGTCTTGGGCGACCTGCGCGAAAAAGCAGGGCTGCAACTTTTGGAAGGCGCGGCCCAGAGCGACACTCGCGGTTCTGACGAAGACAACTAATTGAGGTGAGGGCGAGCGTCGAGGCGTAAGCCCGACGAGTCGTCATCTGGGGTAACGCGGACTGATATGCGCGAAGACTCGTTGGGCTTACGCCTCGACGCTCGCCAGCACATTAGAGAAACCGGATGCTGACTGCCGGCCCTTCGATGTGATGCAGCAAATGTTTGGGCAGCAGGCAACGAATCACCACTTGTTCGTCGTGATAGTCCTGCTGCTGAATCTCCGCATGAGCGGAAAGATAGGCAATCACGCGACCGTTGCCCGCGTGCGTTCTCACTTCCGCATCCGCGAAGTCACTCTTCAGTGCCCCAATCACCTCTTGCCGCAAGTCGGCTAAGCCCAGGCCAGATGCAGCGCTAATGGCCACGCCATGGCGATGTTTCTTCTGCAGCACGTCGAGATACGATCGATCGGTGATACGGTCGATTTTGTTGAACACTAGCAAGGTCGGCTTGTCGCCGCAGCCAAGCTCCGCCAGCACAGAATTCACCGATTCGATCTGTTCTTCAGCCTGCGGGTTGCTGGCGTCGACCACGTTGAGCAACAAGCGCGCTTGGCGAACTTCTTCTAGCGTTGCCTTGAACGAAGCGATCAGGTGGTGCGGCAAATCGCGGATGAAGCCCACCGTGTCGCTGAGCAGCACGCGGCCAAAATCCTTGATGTGCCACTGCCGCGTGCGCGTATCGAGCGTGGAAAAAAGCTTATCCTCGACGTAAACGTGAGAGCCCGTGAGGGCGTTCATGAGTGTGCTCTTGCCTGCGTTGGTGTAGCCCACCAGGGAAATGGTGAATTCTTCACCCCGGCTGCGAACCTCGCGTTGCTTCCGCGCCTGCACTTCCACCAGCTGTGCTTTGAGATCGCGGATGCGCAAACTCACGAGCCGCCGATCTTCTTCCAGCTGAGTTTCGCCGGGGCCGCGCAAGCCGATGCCGCCGCCATAGCGCGACAGGTGCGTCCACATGCGTTTGAGCCGGGAGAGCGAGTATTCGAGCTGTGCCAGCTCCACCTGAAGGCGCGCTTCAACGGTGCGCGCCCGCGTGGCGAAGATGTCCAGGATCAGCTCGCTGCGATCGAGCGCTTTGACCTCGAGCGTTTTCTCGATGTTCGCGCGTTTGCGCGGGAGACAACTCGTTATCGAAGATAACGACATCGGCGTCCGTACGCCCCACCTCCTGAAGCAATTCGTCGAGCTTGCCTTTGCCGACGTAGGTGGCGGGGACGATATTCTCCCGGCGCTGCGTTACGGAACCGACGATGATGGCACCCGCCGTTTCGGCCAGGCCGCGCAGCTCCTCGAGCGGATCTTGGCCGTGCCACGGTCTACTTGGAAGCTCCACGGCAACCAAAACGGCCTTTTCTTGATGAACAGTCAAATCTTCGCGGGTGACTTCCAAGCTCACGAGGCTATGCGATCCTCCATTGAGAGACAGTGCATTCTACGCATGCGGTAGCCGAAACGAAAGGAGTGAAGTTATTGGGGACTGGAAAGCGACACGGTCCGGAAATTTCCGATTCGCCGGCGCGAATTCCGCTTGTTTAACCCGCAGCCAACGGCGACCGCTGCCTTCACGCCCCGGATTGCTGCGTTAATGCAGCCCTCGTCAAAACCTTAGGCTATCAGCAGGAGCCTGACAGCCGTCGCCGCTGGCTCCGGGTTAAACGAGAAAATAGCCCAATTGATGCAGGATTCAGCAATACAACGTTGCCCGCCAAGAAAGCTATGGGACGTCATGGCTAACCCCGCCTGGCAGCCACGCCACGGTTTTCTATCATGCTCACCGGTAGACTAGCGGCTTCCGTTTGCCAGAATGAGCAAATCTGGTCCCCACGGCTGCTCTACAGGAGTCTAAGGCTTTGTCACTTGTCGTGCAGAAATTTGGCGGCACGAGCGTTGCCACCGCCGAGCGAATCATGGCCGCGGCTCGAAGGGCGATCCGCGCCCGCCAGGCGGGCAAACAGGTTGTGGTGGTTGTCAGCGCCCGCGGCCATACGACGGATGAGCTGGTTTCGTTGGCTCGGGAAATCTCCGACCAGCCGCCGGCTCGAGAGATGGATATGTTGCTGGCCACCGGCGAACAAATCTCCATCGCGCTCATGGCCATGGCGATTCAGACGCTGGGGCAGCCGGCCATCAGTTTCACCGGGGCCCAGATCGGCATCGTCACCGATAGCTTCCATACCAAGGCGCGCATCAAGAACATCTCGACGCAGCGGATTCGCCAGGCCCTCGACGAGGGCAAGATCGTCATCGTCGCCGGGTTTCAAGGCATCGACGAGCAGTACAATATCACCACCCTCGGCCGCGGCGGCTCGGACACCACCGCGGTCGCTTTGGCGGCAGTGCTCAAGCACGATCATCCCGAACATCCTCAGCAAGTCGATTGCGAAATCTACACCGACGTGGACGGCGTGTACACGACTGACCCGCGCCTGGTGGCCGAGGCGCGCAAAATCGATGTCATCAGCTACGACGAGATGCTCGAGCTGGCCAGCGTGGGCGCCGGGGTCATGCATTCCCGAAGCATCGAATTCGCCAAGAAATTCCACGTGCCTTTGCAAGTGCGCAGCTCGTTTACCGATATCGAGGGGACCTGGATCGTTCCTGAAACCGATTGGATGAAGGAAGTTGTCGTTTGCGGCGCCGCCATCGTCCGCGACGAGGCCCGGATCTATCTGGAGAGCGTTCCCGACGAGCCGGGCGTAAGCCATCGGGTGTTTTCGGTGCTGGCCGAGCAAAATCTTGTGGTCGATATGATCGCCCAGAACATCGGCAGCAACGGCCGAGCTGCCATCGGCTTCACCGTTCTCAAGAATGATTTGCCGGCCGTGCTGGCCCTGCTAAGCCCGCTGGCGGCCGAACTGGGAGCGCAAGTTCGCCATGAGGAAGAGGTCAGCAAGGTTTCCGTCGTCGGCACCGGCATGCGCACGCACACCGGCGTCGCGGAACGGATGTTTGCGGCCCTTGCGGAAGACAAGGTCAACATCAAGATGATCACCACGGGCGACATCAAGATATCGGTCCTCGTGGACAAAGCCGACGGCGCTTGCGCCCTCCGAGCCGTTCACCAGGCGTTCAAACTGGCGGAGCGGCATCCTGCGCCGGCCTGAGCGGGGCCGGCGGCATCAGCTCGTTTCCGCCCCGGCCTCCGTCGGTGGTCGATGAGTCCAGCAATAAGGACTTGATCCAGCAGACTTCGCGGCTGGCCAGCATGGAAGAGATCATCATCAGCGAAATCTTGCTCAACACCGAGGAAGGACGCATTACGATTTTCGACTTGCCCGACAAAGCAGGAAATTGCTCGCGGGTATTTCAGGCGGTAGTGCACGCCGGCATCGTCGTCGACATGATCGTCCAGAATTTGAGCTCTCCGGGCCGAGCGGAATTGTCCTTCAGCGTACCGCAAAAGGATTTGGCCGGATGCTGGCCATTACCGAACGTTTGCTCAAGGAAATGGATGCGAAGTCTCGCGTCGTCGCCGATGCGGCCATCGCCCGATTGTTCGTTTTTGGCGTAGGCATGCGCACGCACACCGGCGTCGCCCGCCGCATGTTTGGAGCGCTAGCCAAGCGCGGCATCAACATTGCCATGATCAACACGAGCGAGGTGTGCGTTAGCGTGGTCGTCGATTTAGCCAGAGCACAAGACGCGCTAGTTGGCTTGAAAGAGGCGTTTACGGTGGCTTGAGTCCGCGCTTGTCTCCCTCAACCACTGCCGCCAGTTCGTTTAACCCGGAGCCAACGGCGACGGCGGACAGGTACCCGCCCAGGTCCGTAAGGTGGGGCGATGACTGTATCAATGCAGTGACGTAAGCCGTGAGGTCCGCCGTCGCCGCTGGCTCCGGGTTAAACTAAAACAGCGGTGCCGCGCGTAAAAAAAGGCCGTCGATTTCGAATGAAATCGACGGCCCGGTTTAGTTCGCAATGAACGAACAGCAAGCCTCACTGCTGCTTGGAAGCCGTGGCCTGTAAGGCGGTGTCGTAATTAGCCATCGCTTGGTAAAGGGCGTTATAGGCGCTTTCTTGACCAGGGACGGCAGCCGCGAAAGTGAGGCCATTATCGCTCATGTACTTTACAAGCTCGCCAACGTTCTTGGCCTTCAAATCGTATTTCCCGTTGACGTAATCGCCGACATCTCTTTGCTTGAGCACAGTGATGGAAGAATCGAGATTATTCAAAAACGTTTTCGCCTCAATGTAATCGTTGACTCCCGTGTCGTCGACGTTACGGCGAAGTTGCCGGCCCATGGAATCGACCGTTTTCTGCAGATCTCTGGTGGTGCCCGAGTCGACCCGTCCGTTGAACTGCGCCTGCTCGAGCGCGTCGCCTAGCAGCGAAGAAACGGCGCTCGCGATCTTCTTTGAATTCCGAGCCGCTCAAGGCATCGGGCCAGGAAAGCTTGCCGCCGTCCTTCAACAGGCCGGCATTACCGTTGCCGCGACCGCTGGCGACGTTAATGTTCTTGAGCGTCCCTTCATCCAGCGGCATCTGGAAATTGTTGGAGGCGTTGTTGACTCCGACATTTTTGCGCAAATCTTGCAGGATCGCATTCAATGCCGTCCCGGACCAGATTTCCACTGACGGCGGATTGTTTCGGGCACGATCCAGGTACTCCTGCTGGGCTCTCTGCCGTTCTTTTTCGGCCGAGGGGGTATGCTCTTTTTCGTACAGGTATTCATCGAAGGTGCGCCGGCGATTATCGGTTTTGGCAGCACGGACTTGTTCGCGCTGGAGATAAGCCTGCTGCTGGCTGACCATCAGCTGGCCCTGAGCGCCCACAAGATTGGCGGCCCCCGTCAAGGCGCCACCGCTAAACGGATCGAATTGACCAGGGTAGTAAGGATTGTAGGGCGGAATGTAGCCCGGCTGCGGGATGCCGCCGAACCCGGATGAAGGTACGCTCATGATTCGGCCAGCCCCTGCGGGTTGCCCGAATTGCGCGTTGTTCATGCCCGGCCCAACATTAACGGGCGGCTGCTGAGCAAATGCCATGGTGGCAGGGGCAATCAGCAGGGCAAGCCCCACCAGCGCCGCCGAGCGAGTACGTTGCAGGAAGCTCGTCATAACAGGCCTCGTGTCTTGAGACGAATGATTGCGGGAGCTTACAGACAAAACAGGGCGCAAAACGTTCGCGACCGAAACGAATTTGCCTGCCACCCCAATTATATGGCACCGATCAAGCGAATGCCGCACTCCGCCAAGAAAACCCTTTAGACACCTGGATTCCTGACCGGAGCGAGCACCGCCGAAACCGTATCTTTTACTAGAGTCAATATTTTGACTCTTTCCGGCCGCGCGGCATTAGCAAAAAAACGGATAGCTCTCCTTATAGCCAAGACAGCGTTCGACTTATTCCGAATAAATCGATGGAACCGTTAATTGACGTACAGGAACTCATTGCAATTCAACAATGCCAGGCAGAAATCCGCCAGGGCGGCAGCTGTGAACTCTTTGTCTTGGAGAGCCAGTTCTTGGGGGTTGGCCATCCGTTCGCTCTCGAGCACCCCTACTTGAATCGCCAAAAAGCTTTTGGCTTGCGCAAGTTCTTTGTCGCTTGCAGATCTTCCCAAAGCAAGCAAATACGCACGCCGCACTTGTGCTTCAGTGTCCGCGCCACATTTGCGCTGCAACCGGGCGGCAAACGTTCGCGCCTCTTCATTCATGAATGGGCCATTCATCAGAATCAGAGCCTGAGGTGCGAAGGTGCTGACGGGCCGAACGGGGCACGACGTGAGCGCGTCCGGCCGATTGAAGGCTTCCAGCATCGGCAGTCGTACGTTCCGTTTCGCAAATAAATAGATGCTACGACGGCCATGTTCGCGCAAATCCGGAGTAACCGGCCACAAACCGTCCGGTTCCGATTCCGAGAAGATCAGATCGTAAACTTCCTTCTCGATGGGCACGCGAATCATGGGGCCTTCCATGCGTTCGAAAAGAGCACCGGCCGCGGCCAGTGCATGATCGCGGAGCGATTCACCCTCGAGCCGTTGGCGATTCATGCGCCAAAGTAGCCTGTTTTCCGGGTCCACGCGCCGGCCCGGAGCGTCCGCGACAGCCCGACTGGATTGAGCGTAAGCGGCGGAAAGCAGCATGAGCCGATGAAGGTGTTTGATCGACCAGCCGGAGCGGACGAATTCTTCCGCCAGCCAGTCGAGCAGCTCCGGATGCGAGGGCCGGTCGCCGCGGGCGCCGAAATCGTTAGGCGTGGCCACCAGGCCTTTGCCGAAATGATGCTGCCAAAGCCGGTTCACCAGAACCCGCGCCGTTAAGGGATTTCCCGGCTGGGCAATCCACTCGGCCAGGTCGCGCCGGTCGAGTTTGGCTTTGGTTGGCGATTTGGCAGGATCCACCAGCACGGGCGGATAGGCAGGAGTGACAACTGCGCCCTTGCGCTTGGGATCTCCGCGAACCAGAACGTAGGAGGCTGGGGGAGTTTCGTCTTCGCGAACCGTCCAGGCTTCAGTCTGCTGGCGCCGGCAGCCTGGTTTCGAGATCGTAGTATTGTGCTCGCCAGGCGGCTCGGGTCATTTTGTCTGCTGGAGACAAGGCCCCGACTAATTCGTCCCACAAAAAATGGGTCATTAACTCGCCGTCTTCGGCGAGCTTCTTCTGTTCGGGCGTCCGCTTGGCGGCAGGCGTGGCCAGAGCCGCCTTGTACTTGGGCTCCAGCCGCTCCTTCTTTTCTTTGGTCAACTTGGCTCGATAAGGAGCCTCCAACGCGTGGATCTTCTTTTGTAAAGCCGCCATCCGATCGCGAAAAACCTTGGCTTCTTTTTCAATTTCCTTCTTTTCGGCGTCGGTGGCGATATCGATTTCCGTGGGCTTGGTGCCGGTGAAAAAGCCCTGAAGCCGGTAATAGTCGGCCTGGGAAATCGGATCGAATTTGTGGTTGTGACAGCGGGCGCACGCCGCCGTTTGCGCCAGAAACGTCAGAGCCACCCCCGTGGTCGTTTCCGTGAGGTATTCCTGCCGATTGACGTCCGGGTCGGTGTTGCCGCTCACCAGGTGGATGGGGCCGCAGCGTTGAAAGCCGGCGGCAATCAGCAAATCGGCGGCTTCGCGTGGTTTGCGGCCGCGGGCGGCCAGATCGCCGGCAATCTGTTCCTTGATGAATTGGTCGAAAGGAAGGTCCCGGTTGAGCGCGCGAATCACATAGTCGCGATAGTGCCAGGCATGCGTGCGTTCCGCATCCAGCTCATAGCCGTTCGATTCGCCGTAACGGACCACGTCGAGCCAGTGCTGTGCCCAGCGCTCGCCATAGAGAGGCGAATCGAGCAGCCGCTCGACCACCCGCTCGAAGGCAATTGGCGAGCTATCCTTGAGAAAGGCGTCAATTTGCTCAGGAGTGGGGGGTAGGCCCGTCAAATCGAAGGTCGCACGGCGTAAAAGCGTGGTCCTGTCGGCCGGCGCCGAGGGTTGGAGATCAGCCTTCTCCAGGCTCGCGAGAATGAACGCATCGACTGGCGTCCGCAGCCAGCCGCCGTTGCGAACGGCCGGAACAGAAGCTATCAGGCGGGGTTTATATGCCCAGTGGTTTCGGTTCGCAGACGTAATTTCCGGCTCCTTTGAGCCCCCCATTGCGGATTTTGGTGGTGTTTGCCCCTGGACTCCGGGCATGGACACCGCGAACAATAAGGTATAGGTGAGACCGAGACCGTGCATCGGGAACCTCGCGATGACTGGCAATAGGATCAAGGAGAACGCCGTTTAGACTGTCCTAAGGCGTGGTGGGGCAGTTTCATTCGCCGTTTCTTTGGTATCCAGGCTAATGGAGGAATTGATGCGACGCAACCAGGCTCGCTCAAATTGGCCCAGCCCGGATGGGGATGCCCAAGGCTCCCTAATCGATTTTTGGCCCTTGTCAAGGGCGCCATAATGGATAGGACAGTTGGTTGAGAGGTTTTCGGACGTTTTGCACGAGGCACTCTTCACCCTGATGGCTCGGAGGCCAAACCGGAAGCCGGCATACCGAACCCACCAATGCCCTGATGGCCAGGACGGCCCGCCTCGCCGTGCACGGCCTTGCCCGGTCGCCGGAACAGAAATCGCAAGAGAAGCATAATGAAAAACAAGAACACCGCATTTGAGAAGGCTGGCGCCCGCCCGATCGCGAGGAACGGTCGCGCCGGGGGACGCCGTCCTGCCAGTTCATTCGACCGCGAGGAAACGCCCCCGGAATTCGGCGAGGACGAATTGCCGCGCGGCCACGTCGAGCACGAGGAAGGCCAGGCGCCCGACGACACGCTTGGTCTTTACTTGCGGCAAATGGGTTCCATCCCCTTGCTGACGCGCAAACAAGAGCTTGATCTGGCCCAAAAGCTCGAGCGGGCGCGGAAACGCTTCCGCCACGCCGTGCTTTTGAACTGGAAAGTGGCTGCCGACGTTGTGAACATGTTCGAGAGGATTCTCGCCGACGAATTGGCGATCGATCCTTGCATCGACGTGGTCACCAGCCTGAACCTCAGCCGCGATAAAATCCTGCGCGGATGCCGTGCAATGTCCGCACCATGCGCGCACGTGCTGGAAAAAGCGACGGCGGAATTCCGCGCTTACTTACGAGCCAGCACCCCGCACGGCATTGGCTCGGGCCCGCCGGACATTTGCGCTTGCTGCATCTCAAAGCCTGCCGTCTGGCGGAAGAACTGTCGCCGCGCGTCGAAATCCTCGAAGGTTTGGCGGATGCAGTCAAAGAATTGGCAGCCCAAATGCTGCAGGTGCAATGCCAGTCCGAAGCGGGCGGGCGTTCGCGGGCCGATCGGGAAGAGCGTACCAAGCGCACCAAGGAATTGCGCGATTTGACCTTGCAAATGCGCGTCGACGCCGGAGGATCTGGTTCGCCTGATCGACGTGATCGAACGCCGACGCGACGCCTTCCAAAAAGCCCGCCGAGAGCTGGCCGAAGGCAACTTGCGTTTGGTGGTTTCCATCGCCAAGCGCTATCGCAGCCGCGGGTTGGCCTTTGCCGACCTGATCCAGGAAGGCAACCGCGGCCTGATGCGGGCGGTGGACAAGTACGAGCATCGCTTGGGTTTCAAGTTCGGCACCTATGCCACCTGGTGGATTCGCCAAGGCATCACCCGGGCCCTGGCCGATCATGCCCGGACCGTGCGCGTGCCCTGCCATCAGGTGGGCATGCTGGCGGCCATCGAGCGCGTTCGCGGCGAATTGTCGGTGGCCAATGGCCGCGAGCCGACGATCGAGGAAATTGCCGCCATTCTGGGCGTCACGCGCCGAGGAAACGCGTTCGCTGCGCGTCGTCGGCCGGCATCCGGTCAGCCTGCACGAACCGCTGGGCGGCGAAGGCGAACGGGCACTGGAAGATTTCCTCAGATGACCCCGGATAGCGACCAATCCCGGGCGAGGCAGTCGATCAGCATTTGCTCAAGGAGCGCATCGCCGAGGTGTTGCGTTCGCTTGACCCCGCGCGAACGCGAGGTGATCGAACAGCGCTTCGGCTTGCGCGACGGCCAACCCAAGACGCTCGACGAAGTGGCCCGCACCTACGGCATCACCCGCGAGCGGATTCGGCAGATCGAAGCGCGCGGCCTGCTGAAGCTCCGCCAACCCACGCGGAGCCAACGCCTGGTCGAGTTCGCCGACGCCGATTGATGGGCTTTTGTCCCAGCCTAATCAACTAGAATGGCAAGGTCGTGAGTTACGATACTTGCCATTTTCATTTTCATGGGGCGGTCGACCGCATGGAGCAACTACCGCGTGTCGTCATTGTGGGCGGCGGATTCGGCGGCCTTTATGCCGCCAAGCGGCTTGCCGGCGCGAAGGTAGATCTGACCCTGGTGGATCGCCGGAACTTTCACCTTTTCCAGCCGCTGCTGTATCAGGTTGCCACCGGCGGTCTTTCTCCCGCGAACATCGCGGCGCCCTTGCGTGCCATTTTCAAGAAACAGCAAAATACGCGGGTCATCCTCGCCGAAGTGAACGGCATTGATGTCGCTGGTCGAGCGCTACTGATTGGAACCGAGAGGCTTCCTTACGATTTTCTGATCGTGGCGACCGGAGCACGGCACCAATACTTCGGTAAGCACGAATGGGAAAAGCATGCTCCCGGTCTCAAGACGGTAGAAGATGCCACGGAAATCCGCAGACGCATTCTGCTGGCCTTCGAGGAGGCAGAACGTGAGCAAGTCCCCGAGAGCCGGGCGGCATGGATGACGTTCGTGGTGGTCTGGCGCTGGGCCTACCGGCGTGGAACTTGCTGGTGCTCTGGGAGAACTGGCCCATCATACCTTGCGGGGCAACTTTCGTTCGATCGATCCCGCACGATTCCCGAGTCCTATTGCTCGAAGGCACGGACCGGATTTTGCCGAGCTTTGCCCCGGTGTTGTCGCAGAAAGCAACCAAGGCGTCTTGGGCGATTGGGCGTCACCGTTCACACGGGAGCCACCGTAACGGAGGTTACCGATGAATCGGTGACCTACCAATCAGGCGACAAAAGCGAAACGGTGTTGGCGCGAACGGTCCTTTGGGCTGCCGGCGTGCTGGCCTCGCCATTGGCCCGTCAATTGGCTGAAACCACGGGAGCACGCATCGATAAGGCGGCCCGTGTTTTCGTCGAGCCGGATTTGACTCTGCCCGGACATCCCGAGATTTTTGTCATTGGCGACATGGCACATTTCCCAGGCCCGGACGGCCGACCATTACCCGGAGTCGCGCCTGTCGCCATTCAACAAGGACGGTATGCGGCGGACACTATTAGGGCTCGCCTCCTCGGCAGGACAGTCGAGCCGTTTCGGTATTTCGACAAGGGCAGTCTGGCCGTGATCGGCCGATCGGCGGCGGTGGCAGACTTGGGCTGGATTCGGATCTCGGGCATTCTCGCCTGGATTGCCTGGCTGACGATTCACCTTCTTTATCTCGTTGCCTTCAGCAATCGACTCTTGGTGCTGGTGCAGTGGGCAGCAAGCTATGTGACGAAAAACCGCTATGCTCGATTGATTACAGGCCAGCCAAGTGCGCCGCCGCCGGGGCCGAGCACAGGCAAATCTTGCTAGCAATGCCCGGAAGAAATTTCTCGTCGTTTGCGGTTAATTTGTGGTGAGAAGTGAGCACTTTCGATTCTAGGATCGACTGCCCCTCATGTCGGTGCATGTTTACAAAGCCCCCGCTCTCCCCGAGAATGATTCAGGGCAAAACGCGCATGGGGGGAGGAGGGCGATTTGGCAAAGAAAGCCGATCTGTTTGGGGAAGTTCATCGAGCCAATGCAGCGCGGGCCCAGCCTTTAGCCGCGCGCATGCGGCCGCGATCGCTGGACGAATTTGTCGGTCAGGAGCAATTCCTGGGGCCGGGGAAGATGCTGCGCCGGATGCTCTCCGCCGATCGGATCAGCTCGCTTGATCTTTTATGGGCCGCCCGGCAGCGGCAAAACGGCCCTCGCCCACGTCATCGCCCAGCACACGCGCTGCTGTTTTTCGCGGCTTGAACGCCGTGGCGGCGGGAACCAAGGAAGTTCGCGAAATTCTGGATGAGCGCGAGCCGAATTGGAAACGACCGGCCGCCGGACGATTCTTTTTGTCGATGAGTTGCACCGGTTCAACAAGGCCCAGCAAGACGTGCTGTTGCCGGACGTGGAGGAAGGCCGCGTGATTCTGCTGGCGCGACAACCCAGAATCCGTTTTTTGCCGTCAATTCGCCGCTGCTTTCGCGTAGCCAGATCTTTAGTTTTCAGCCTCTGCAACGGGATCAGATCAAACAGCTTCTCGAACGGGCATTAATGGATAAGGAACGCGGCCTGGGCGGCATCGAGGTCCAGGCCGAGCCGGCCGCGCTCGATTTCTTGGCAGAAATTTGTGACGGCGATGCGCGAAGAGCTCTGACGGCGTTGGAGATCGGCATCCTTTCCAGCACGGAACGGCCCGTTCAGTTCACGCTGGCAGCAGCCCAAGAATCGATCCAGCGGAAAGTGTTGGATTTCGATCCCACCGGCGACGGACATTACGATCTGGCCAGCGCTTTCATCAAAAGCATGCGCGGCAGCGACCCGGATGCGGCAGTTTATTGGCTGGCCCGCATGCTCGAATCGGGCGAAGATCCAAGGTTCATTGCCCGCCGTATGCTGATTTGTGCTTCGGAAGACGTGGGAAATGCCGATCCGCAGGCATTGATATTGGCCGCGGCGGCCGTTCAGGCTTGTGAGTTTGTTGGACTGCCCGAGTGCCAGCTAGCTCTATCGCAGACGGTGCTTTACATCGCGGCAGCGCCAAAATCGAACGCCAGCACCATGGCGATTTCGAAGGCCCGCGAAGATGTTCGTTCGGGCAGAACGCTTGCCGTCCCTGTGCACTTGCGGGATCGTAGTTACCAGGGTGCAGCTAAACTGGGGCACGGCGACGGCTATCAATATAGCCACGATGCGCCGGATGCCTGGGTCAATCAGGCGTACTTACCCGAAGAAAAGCTCTATTACGAACCGAGTGATCGGGGGTATGAAGCTGTCATCAAAGAACGGCTCGATGAATTGCGCCGGCGGCGTAAGGAAACACCGGCGGGTTAATGCGAATTTGGCGAGCGTCGAGGCGTCAGCCCGACGAGTCTTCACGCAAAAACACGCGTAATCCCACTTGAGGACTCATCGGGCTGACGCCTCGACGCTCGCCTTGTCAGTAATCTCCGATCACTTCGCCACCGTTGCGTGTTCCCAGCGTCGCCACGTCGCCAGGTTGATGCTCGAGGCGACGGTGCGCACCGAGCCATCCATGAGAAACACGTTGACCACGCCGTTGTGGTAGCTGCGCGAAGTCAACACATCGTAAGAATATTTCGTCGCGGACGATCCGTCCCGATTGGAAACATAATCGACGTCCCACTCCGCGCCAGTGGCGTCCGTGTAGACGGTATCCGTGTTCGGCGCGAGCACAAACGTCATGCAGGTTTGGAAGCCCTGGCCCTCCGTCCAGCCCGTATGTTCGTCCGTCTTGAACGTGCCGCCTAAGGCAAGTACGTCGGCCGGAGTGTTGGGAGTGGGGGCGTTGAGGACCGTAGGCGCATTGCCGCCCAGGAGATAATTGCCGAATGCTTTGGTCTCGGCCAAGCCGATCGTATTGCTCATGCCGTCGGTGAAGTCGCCGACTTTGTTGCCCCGATTCATTGGAAAGGCGCCGTTTCCTCCCATGCCGGTGTTCGGATCGTAAACGAACCAGGTGCCGGCGTTGACGCTATAGTTCTGGGGATAGCGAGTTGGCGTCGAATCGGTTCGAGCGTGGTCGTTGATCTCGCTCGGGCACAAATAGGTGGCGATGCGCTGCGCAACCACGTTGGCTGCGAGGTAGCCGCCGCTGTCAGATTCACCAATTGGTAAACGTTCCCCTGTTCGATATAGGGCAGAATGCGGGCTTGCAGGGAATAGGAATCGGCCTGCGTCATGCCCACGGGATAGATGCCGGCCGGCGGAAAGGCTCCGTTGGTGTTTTCGAAATTGTGGCACGCCAGCCCCATCTGTTTCAGGTTGTTGGCGCACTTGATTCGACTCGCTGCTTCGCGCACTTTCTGAACGGCTGGCAAGAGTAGCCCGACGAGCACTGCGATAATGGCGATAACCACCAGCAATTCAATCAGCGTAAAGGCTCGGCGCATGATTCGATCACTCCAAACGAGAACACCTTTTGCAAGGTTTAGAGCAAGGAGGCAAATGAAGTAAGATTACGATACTGTAATGATTTGGGGGCGGCAACCGTAAATAGTGGTCAGTGGCTAGAGAGAATAGCAATTAGGCGAGCGGCAGAAAAAAGTAGACCTCACGCTCCGCGTGAGGAACGCCTCACGCGGAGCGTGAGGTCTACTTTGGGGAAGCCAATTCATGCCGATCGCCTTAGAGAGTAATGAATGGGATGAGCTTTAGGCGGGCGCAGCGTGGTTGCGGACAGGGCGGGGAAGCGCAGGCAATTCTTGCGGGCGCGGGCGGCTTCCGCGAAGCGTGTGGCAACGTGGCGCACGAAGGCATCGGGCGGGCCGCCTATCCAGCGGCTCTGGACGTCGACATCGCACTGGTCGTTGACGTAGTCGATTGCCACCACGGGCAGAATTCTGCCCTCCGGGCCGGGCACATGATAGCTAGAAGGTTCGCCGCCTTCGCTCGCGCAAAGTTCGGTCGAAAACCAGTCCAGTCCGCAGAGCTTGGCCAAATCGCGACAGTAAGCCAGCACATCCGCCAGTTTCAGTCGTTTGATGTCCGCGCCGCTGACCCGTTGATAGCTAGGCCGCCCTTGATCGGCCTCACTTTTGTGCCACCAAAACGGGACCAATTCTCCCATGCAGTAGACGATCCGCCAGTAAGCCCACCGCTCCAAGCCGTCTTCCGAATGGAGACGCGGACAGGTAACTGCCCGCTGGATGAGGAAAGCGTCGCCCGAATGTTGCTGCCGCGTTTCCGCCAAGACTGCTTCGAGGCGTTCTGCTTTGCAGTTATCGATCCGCGTGACGCCGGAACTGGCGAAACCGTTGGCCGGCTTCACGTAAATCGCTTTGTTACCATCCAAAGACACCCCTTGAACGGCGAGTGCACTCGCATCGATTTCAGCACCGGGAGCGACGATCAAGGTTGCCGGGACTCCTAGGCCTTGCCGGCGGAGTTTCGCATGAGCGTTGGCTTTATTCGTAAAGAACCGGGAACGGGCGGGCGAATTGATCGTCGAGCCGCCGCTATCGCGAATGGCTTCGGCAAGTCGTGCGTAGGGATCTCCAGGCACATGCCAGAGCGCAAAATAATCGAGATGGAAACCGCAATGCAAGCGGCCCGTTTGCAAGCGTTCGATAGCTTCCCGAACGACGCCGTCGTGGACGAGGCAACAGGACAACCCCCGAGATGCTGCGGCCGCGGCCAGCCAGCGATCAAAAGCTCCGAAAGCGACCATGTCGGGAGTCGGCCTACTAATCGTCAGATCATAAGAGGCGGCTAGATCTTTTACGCTTCGCGGGATCGTCAGTCCGACAGCGCTCGCGGGCTGATTTTGTTCCGGCGCCTCATCCCAGAGGTGCAACAAACTCGAAGCTCGGGCGACTAATTCCTGCGGCATAGCACGCATCCAATTCCTTCCACCGATCATCAGCCAAAGGGGCGGCAGAAAATAGGCAGGGGTGGACCGTTCGTCAAGAGCAGAAGGGTGGTGGAGGGCAAAACCAGGCAAACTGGGCTGCACATGCACGACTGTCTCAAAGGGCAAAGACGGCTCGGCACGCACTGTTCTCGCATTGTTTTCACCCCCACCCTTCACCCTCCACCCTCCACCGTTCGCTCTGTGCCCCAGCGCTTCAGCAACGCGTGTTCCACGCCCAGCTGATCGCAAATTCGGCCCACGACGAAGTCGATGCAGTCTTGAATATGCCGCGGTCGGGTGTAAAAGGCTGGCATGGCCGGGAGGATAACGGCGCCGGCATCTGCGCAGCTTGCCAGGTTGCGCAAACCGATGGCTTGCATGGGAGTCTCCCGGGGCACCAGAATCAGCTTGCGGCGTTCTTTAAGATGGACGTCAGCAGCCCGATGAATCAGGTTTTCCGACATTCCATGAGCGATGGCCGCCACGGTTCCCATGCTACATGGACAAATGACCATGCCGGCCGTGAGGAACGAGCCACTGGCAATGCCGGCTCGAAAATCACGGAAATGATGGTACTTCAGTTTGCCTGGCAGGACGCCGGTTGCTTTTTCGCCGAGAAGGTCGGCCAAACAAAACTGATCCAGGTTAATGCGACTATCCGTTTCCGCCGCCAGCACTTCCGCCGCCGAACTGCTGATAGTCAAGTGAATGGTGCGGCCGGTTTGAAGGAGAACTTCGAGAAGGCGGAGGCTATAGAGCGACCCACTGGCGCCGCTGATAGCCAGGACCAGATCTGTGCTTGCCATGAAGAACCGTCTCCCCGACCGGATGTCGAAACTGGCGCATTGGCAGGAACGCTCTGTCCGTTTATAGTTTAGGAGAGCGGACGAGCGCTAACTGATTGAGAGACGCATGGAGCGAGCGCCTCTTGCATTTCGAGGCCCGAGAGAATGCACAGCCTAGTGTCGCGAAGGAACGGTGTTCGCATCGGCGTTCTCGCCCTGTGCGTCTGCGCCGCACTTCTGTTCTCACTTTCTGCTAATGCAAAATCGACGCTCCCGAGCGACGATTGGCAATTCGACTTGATTCACACGCGCAACGGCAAAGTTCATCAAGGGCTTTTGGTTGCCGAGACTCCCGAATACGTCAAATTCTGGCGCATCATTCGTGTTCCGGGAAGGCCGACCCGGCGGATGTTCTGGAGCTACGAAACCTCCGACATCACTAAGATCGAACGCCTAAGCGACGATCAGCGCCACCTGCTCGAAGAGCGCATTCGGGCTCTCGATCCGGATCACGAAAAACAGTGCATGGAGAGGCTCAAGCTGCTTCCCACTGCATGGGGCGGCGAGCCTGAGGGCGGACTTTGTTATCGCTCGGACTATTTCTTACTTCTTTCCGATGCTCGCGAGGAAATCGTCCGCCGGGCCGCTTTCCGGCTCGAACGCATCTATGCCGCCTTGGCCCGCTTCATGCCGCGGCGACGCATGGCTCCCCCCACGCGGATTTTGTTGGTTCGATCCCAGCAGGAATACCAAACGCTGCTCGCCAAACGCGGGCTGAGTTTTCTCAATCCCGCCTTCTACGATCGCGATCGCCAAGAAATCGTCTGCGCTTGCGACCTCGAAAGGTTCGGCGAAGAATTGGCCTCCACCCAGCGCCGACATCGCCAAAACCGGGAGCGGTTGCGGGCCCAAGAGCGCGCCCTGGATCGCGAATATCGCGGCAACATTCCACAGAAGCTGCTGAAGCCCTTGAACCAGCAATTTGCCGCATTGGAGGAAGCCGACCGAGCCAACGAGCGCCAATTCGAGGAGGGTTCGAAACGGTTCTTCGAGACCCTCTATCACGAGGCCTGCCACGCCTATGTGGGTACCTTCGTTTATGCGAAAACCGACAAGATGCCGAGCTGGCTTCAGGAGGGCTTGGCTCAGATCTTCGAAACTGCCATTTTGGATGGCATGGATTTCCGCGTGGGCCATCTAGACGCGGCGCGAGTGGAACGCCTGAGAAACGCCAGCCGGCGCGGCGAATTACCGGGGCTCCTCAGCCTTCTGCGTGCCGGCCCGCGTCAATTCATGGCTAACCATACTCGAGAAAAGGCGGCAACTGACGGCTACTATCTGAGCGCTTGGGCTTTGGCGCATTACCTGGTGTTCGACCGTGAAATGCTGGGCAGCGCTGAACTCGATCGGTACATCACAGCATTGGAAGGGGGCGCCGATCCTCTTGCAGCTTTCGAGCACCTCGTTGACGAGCCCATGGCCAGCTTTGTCAAAAGCATGCCGCCCGAGTTGCGGCTTACGCTGGAAGCCGGCGAGAATTCAGTATATGTAGGTGATCGACGACCATAAGGCCAAGTGAGCGGCCCGCATAATCCTACCAACCGAGCACCTTCCGCAACCCTTCGAGCCCGCTGCGCAAGGCGTCATCGACCGTCGGAGAATGATTCGGAGCGGCAAACCGCTTGCCGTTGTTGGTCTGCTTGATTTCGCAGCCGTGCTCGCCTGCCACCGGCACCGGAGTCAGCATGTAGAGGGGCTGGTGGTTGAGCAGAACCAGCCAGGTTTTGCCATCTGGACCTGGCTTGAACTCGCCGCCACGTTTGCTCAACCATTCGGCGCAGTAATCGCCATCCTGTTGCCTCCACATTCCGATTCAATCTGCCTATACCGGGAGCGGCTTATCCTTCGTTTCGGGCAAGAACGGCAACGCCATTAAGCCGAGCAAATAGAAGGAACACATGCAAACGCCGGCATAGCGGTAGCTCATGGCCACCCCAAAGTTGCCGAAAACTATGCTGGCAAGCAGTCCCAGGGATAGCGGCCCGGCCGCGGCCAGATATGCCCGACATTGTAGCAAAACGAAGTTCCTGTGCTGCGCAGCCGTGTGGGGAAGAGTTCCGGGAAATAGATCGCGTAGCCGCCAAAGATAGCCAGCTGAAAGAAGCCCATGATGGGAACCATCCAGAAGATATCGATGAAACTGTTCAGAAACCAAAAGACATAAGCAGTGGTGAACATGGCAGCAATGAAGCAGACGGCGAACGCTCCGCGCCGTCCCATCGCTTGGGACAGCCTTCTATAGAAGTGGATACCGAAAAAAGCCCCGCCATTGAACAGCAGCCCATACATGGCGCCCAAAACAACAACCGACTCTCGATCTCTTTGGCTCGATTGGATATGTGTTCTACGAGTTCGAGCTCTACTGGAGCCTGTTCCGGAGTAGGCCCGACGAAATCTTCGAGTTGCTGGCGCGTGAATCTTGCGGATGGAACCGTTGAACTCTGGTTTTTGTCAGCCCAGTCAAGAACCGAAGCTTGCGTTATGGGTTTCTCCTCCTGATGGAGGGCCAACATCGCCTTATAAAACAGCTTCGCTTCCGGGACGACCAGATTGTTGGGGGAACTAAGGCTTTCCTTGACGCCGGCGAGTTCGTTTGGGCTGCGTAACAATCTTTGCACCAGTTGGCGATCGAAGGCGCCTTCCCCTTTGCCGATCGCTTCTTTCGCAAATGACTGGCGGAAGACGGCGCTGACCATGTCGAAGCCGAAGAAACCGATGCCCCATAGGCCCACGACTCCTGAGGTGGCCAGCAAGACGCCGCCAATGGCATTGCGGCGCCAGCGCGGGTCCCCAAACAATTCGGAGTAAGATCCGAGGCGAACATTTTTTTGGTCGCGCATCGTTTGCCAAGCTTCTGGTTCTCGAAGCCTGCGCGTAATGAAGATCGCCAGAAAAGCAGGAACGGCTCCCACGACGAACATGAGGCGCCAGGCACTCGTTCCGCCGAAAATGGAACGCCAAGCGTTGCCATCGCTCAACTGCGAAAATGCCAACCCTACGAAAGCAGCCGTAATGTTTCCGAATGCCGAACAAGCTTGCAGCCAAGCCAAGGCGTGGGCGCGGGCTCGCTGAGGCATAACCTCGGCCACTAGCGTGACGCCGACGGCGAACTCGCCACCGACACCCAATCCGGTCAGAAAGCGATAAAAGGCAAAATCCCAGATGCCGAACGAGAAAGCGCTCAGCCCTGTAAAGAGCGAGTAAAGGAGAATCGTCAGAGTCATGGTTTTGGCGCGGCCGTATCTATCCCCCAGAATCCCAAAAATGATACCGCCGGTGGCCCATCCCAGCATGAAAATGCAGGTAGTCACTCCCGCCAAGTTGGCATTCTGCGCTCCGTATAGGTCGATGATCGCCTTGGACCGGGCGATGTTGAAAAGCTGCTGGTCCATCGTGTCGAAGAGCCAGCCGAGCACGGCCACAGTCAGGACAAACCATTGGTATCCATTGAGGCCGGCCCACCACGCACGCTTATCCAGTGCGTCCGCGGGCGTCAAATCGGGTTCGGAAACGTGCATGAAACCTCGGGGAGAATTCACGGATAGCAGGCAGGTGTTCAGATGTGTTTAGGTATACCCGGCAGCGATTGCTGGGGCCAGCATTGAAATGGGTGGAGCGTGGCGGGTGGAGCGTGGAGGGTGGGCAGAAAACGCTCTCGAAAGAACGCGGATAGACCTCAGATGTATTTCTCCTGATTCCTGACTCCTGGTCCCTGATTCCTGATTCCTGATCCCTGACTCCTGATTCCTGATTCCTGATCCTGACTCCTGATTCCTGATTCCTGACTCCTGATTCCTGACTCCTGACTCCTGACTCCTGACTTCAATTCCCCGGAACTTCCCTGCGCGAGCCGGCGCTCGGCTCGGAAAGTTCGCGGCGGACTTCTCGCTTCAGGTCCTCGGCCGTTTCTTTCTTGAGGATGATCTTTGGATGAGCCTGCTCGTGCAGTTCCATGCAGAGTTTGGGAATCTCGGCTTGTCGGATCCGACGGCTAACGTAGTCTTGGGCTAACTCGAGCGCGAACGTCCTCGAGTTTGATCTGCGTCTGGGGCGGAATCCGCTTAACGCATTTGATCACCACAAAGCCTTCGGGCGTTCCGACTAGATGGCTGACTTCGCCAGGTTGGAGATTGAAAGCAGCACGCTCCATTTCCTCATTGCCCGTTGTATAGCGGCCGAAGGGTTCTATCGCGCCGCCATTAGCCGCCAAATTGGGATTGGCTTGAGTACGTGCGGCGCGATCGAATTCTTCGCGCTATCGCGAATTTTGGGATAGAGCGCCATGGCCGCATGCTGATCTTTGACGGGCCAGAGAATGATGCGGGCCAGGATTTTTTCGCCGTAGTAGGCGGTGTAGGCATTCTGGATTTCGTTTTCCTTCACCTGAACCCGGCCGCGACAGAGCCGCGTCAGCGCCAGGTGCGTGATTTCATCTTCCCGCCAGCCGTACAGGCTGCGGCCGTGCGGCTTCAAGAGCGTCTTCTCGAGCTGTTCCAAATTGACATTCAGCCCTTTAAGCGTCTGCTTCAGGTCCGCGTCGATTTCGGCCGAGGTGAGCTCAATTCCCTTTTCTTTGGCGGCGCGTTCGACGATCCGGCGATTGACGAGGTTTTCGATCTCCTCGACGCCGTAGCGTGCGATCAACCATTCGCCGAACTGTTCGCGCGTGATTGGCAGGGTGTCGTAGATCGTGGCCACGATTTGACTCGTGGGCTGCTCAGGAGCAGAGGGGAAGCAGAAATTCCCCTTTTCCTTTTTGAACAGAATCTGGGGATGTGATTTTTCCTTGAGCTCCGCAAGGAATCTTGGGAATTCCACTTTGACGAGTTTGCGGTTGATGGCTTCACGCCGAATACTTTCGCGCACGTCCTCGAACTTGAAGCCGTTCACGCCCGGCAAATGTTCGATGCACTTGATGACCATCCAACTATCGGGCGTGGTGATGACCTGGCTCAGCTCGCCCGGTTTGAGAGCGAAAGCCGCCGCTTCGATTTCCGGGCTGGATGCGAAATTATGGTAGAGCTCCATCTCGCCTCCTTTGGAGGCAAGTCCTTCGTCCTTTTGTTGCCGGGAGCAACGATCGAACTCGTCGTCGTTGTCTCGAATCTTGGCGTACGCTTTCAGAACCTTCTCGTGCTCATCGTCGGCGCTAGTGCCGGCATTGGTTTTTTGTTTAGCATCAGCGGGCTCTTTAGGCCAAATAATGACCCGGGCGTGAATCTTGTCGCCGCAGGTGCTGTCGAAATCGCGCCGAAGCTCTTCCTCGGAAACGGTAACGCGCTCGCGACACAACTTGGTGAGCATCAAACGATGCTTGACGACGTCCGCTTTCCATTCTTCGAAGGTTTTGCCGTAACGCGATTTGACGATTTCGACTAACTGTTTCTTGCCCATCTTGAATTCAGTAAGCGTTGCCAACACGTCGGCCTCGACCTCGGCCGTCGTTACGGTTTTGCCCGCCTGGGCAGCAGCACGCTCGATGACGTATTGGCTGACCATCATGTCGATATGATCTGCGCCGTAACGCGAATCAGATATTCTCCCAAATCACGCCGCGTGATCGGGATCGAGTCAAAGATGTAAGCAACCACGCGCTTGCCATAGTCCGAGGCTTCAGAAGAGGTCGGAATCGAACCTTCCGATGTGACCGCGGCGGGATTGGATGTCTGCGGCTTAGCTGTGGCGCGTGCCGGGCCGAACCGGCTCCAAAGAATGGCTCCGCCCGCGGCGACCAGGATTCCCAGAGTCGCCAAAACGCCCGTGCGGCTGATCCGAAGGCCCATCTTGACTCCCTCCTCGCAGCCGTGATTGACTGCTCAATTGACCAAGGGTTGCAAGATATAGCCATTGACCAAACCGCGAACAAGGCCAGCAAGCGCAGGGGAAGCTCCTTGGCATGCCTGGATTCGCTGGGTTGCTTATTTTGTGATGAGATGGGGAATCAGGGCAGAAAGAGGCGGCCTGTGCCCTTCAAAGTTTCGATTCGCAATAACTGGTCGTAAAAGCTTTCCACAACACGATCGAGGTAAGGCCGACTTCGCAAGATCTTCTTTGAATCCGACAAGGTAAAGATCGGCAGACTATCGGGCTTACCATGATAGCGGATCGTAGCCTCTAGAGAATCGGGACCGTCACCGTTCCTATTGTCCGTAAGGAGGTAAAGTTCCTGGCGTTGACACTCCTGCCAAAGAACAGAATCTGGAGATCCCTTTACCAATCCAACGTCCGTGAAGCGCACCGTGCGCAAGTTCAGATCATCCCAATAAGGTCGCCAATAATCGCCGCGCATCTCTGCCGTAATGCGCGCGACTTGTCCTTCAATGTTCTCATCCGCTAGCAGCGTGATCGCCATTGAGCTTCTGCTTTTCCATCTGAATTTTTTTCCTGAAATTGGCAAGCCGGATCAGTCTCTCCTGGTGTTCGACCTCTTCCACTTCGGGAGGCTTGCGACGGGCCTCGATTCGTTCGCGGATGCGGCGATCCTGCTCCATGACAGCCTCATAATGATCCTGGATATAGCGCTCAATCACCCGTATCTCTTCGAGAGTCAAGACAGGCATGATCTCTAAGATCTCTTCATGGGTGAAATGGTCCTGCAAATACGGAACCAAGTCCTGGACGGTTATCCGGCAGGTGGAGAGTTGAGGGCCGCGCCCCCGATCGACGATGGCAATTTCATTGCTCATTGTATTCATTCCTCAATTCTGGCTTGGCACGCCAATACGTTCACTTTATCGCCGAACGCCACTACGGTGGATGGTAAATAACTGATGAAGGTTCGCGAATCTTGAATCCTTGCATTTCTATATCACTGCCCTTTTCCGGATATCCACTGAGCAACCTTGCCGGGGGTTATATGATAGAGGTTTCCCTTGCGGCTGATATTTTGGCCGCATCGAAACCCATGGCGGGATGGGGACTTAGCGATGAACGAGGATAAACCGCTGCGCATCGGCTTCTTGGGCGCCGGCAAAATGGCCACCGCGCTCGTACGCGGCTGGATTCAATCCGGGCTTGTCAGCCGAGATCACGTCGTTGCCAGCGATCCGTCCGCCGCTGCTCGCCAGGAGTTTCAGCAGGTGACGGGAGTCGGCGCTATAGCCGACAACGCCACGGTTGTCGGCATCAGCGAAGTCCTGATTCTGGCCGTGAAGCCGCAGAGCATGCCTGCTCTCTTGGCAGAGATCCGGCCGCTGGTGAAGCCGAGCCATCTGATCGTCTCGATTGCCGCCGGGTCATCGCTTCGTCAACTGGCGGAATCCTTGGGAAAGAGCGGCGCATCGTGCGGGTGATGCCGAATACGCCCTGTCTGGTCGGCGCCGGGGCCTCGGCATTCGCCCTCGGCGAGCATGCCACCGCGGCAGACGGGCAGTTGGTGCAGAAGCTGCTCAACGCCGTTGGCCGAGCGGTACCCGTTTCCGAGCATTTACTCGACGCCGTCACGGGCCTGAGCGGCAGCGGGCCGGCATTCGTCTATTTGGTGATCGAAGCTTTGAGCGACGGCGGCGTGCGCATGGGTTTGCCACGCGATGTGTCAACTACCTTGGCCGCCCAAACGGTGCTGGGAGCGGCCCGCATGGTGCTCGAGACGAACGAACACCCCGGCTTGCTCAAAGATCGGGTTGCCAGCCCCGCCGGCACTACCATCGCTGGACTTCACGCCCTGGAACGCGGCGGTCTGCGCGGGGCGTTGATGGATGCCGTCGAAGCCGCGACGCAGCGGGCAGCGGAGCTGGCCAAAGGATAGGAGTCAGGAATCAGGAGTCAGGAATCATGGGGCCAGAGGTCAGGGGTCAGAAATTTCTGCTCCTGAAAGATCAGTGGGTAGGAACCAATGTGGCTTCTTGGAAGGGTATCAAATAGATGATCGGAACCGACGAGCGCGAAGTCGTGCTGATCCTGGACTTCGGCGGCGCAATACTGTCAGTTGATCGCTCGCCGCGTTCGCGAACAGCACGTCTTCTGCCAAATCGTCCGGCACGATCTATCGGCTCAGCGCATCGCCGAGTTGCGCCGCGCGGCCTCATTCTTTCGGGTGGTCCGGCCAGCGTCTACGAAAAGACCGCGCCCAAATGTGACCCCGCCATCTTCGAGCTGGGCATCCCGATCTTGGGCATCTGTTACGGCATGCAGTTGGGTTGCCAAGTTCTTGGAGACGATGTGCGACCCGGGGCTAGCCGCGAGTTCGGCAGAATGCCGATGCGGGTTTTGGAACCGGACGGCCTCTTCAAGGATGTCCCCAGCGAACTGGTCGTGTGGATGAGCCATGGCGATCAGGTGCAGAGCGTGCGCGGCGACTTCGTCACGCTGGCGAGCACCGAGACTTGTTCCTTGGCTGCCGTCAAGCATCGAACGCATCCGTTTTATGGCGTGCAGTTTCATCCCGAAGTTAGCCACACGGCCCACGGCTCGACTATCCTCGCAATTTCCTGCGCGAAGTCTGTGGCTGCCAAGGCCTTTGGCGTATGCAATCGTTCATCGATCAAACGGTGGCGGGGCTACGCGAGCGGATCGGCAACCATCGGGTCATCTGTGGCCTCTCCGGAGGGGTCGATTCCTCCGTAACGGCGGCGCTTCTGCATCCGAGCCGTGGGCCTGCAAGTAGCGTGCATCTTCGTGGATAACGGCCTCTTGCGGCAGGGAGAAAAGACAAAGTTTGCGCAACCTTTCGCGATCATTTCAAAGCCGATTTGCACGTCGTCGATGCCAGAGAGCAGTTCCTGAATGCCTTGGCCGGCGTGGACGATCCGCAAGAGAAACGCAAAATCATCGGCCACGTTTTTATCGACGTTTTCAAGCACGAAGCCAAGAGCATTGAAAATGCTCGATTTTTGGCCCAAGGGACGCTCTACCCCGACGTCATCGAAAGCGGCGCCTCCAAAGACGGCCCGGCTTCGAATATCAAAACGCATCACAACGTCGGTGGGCTCCCAGCGGAATTCGGATTCGACCTGGTCGAGCCGCTGAAGGACCTGTTCAAGGATGAAGTCCGCCGCGTCGGCCTCGAACTGGGACTGCCGGCCGAAGTCGTTTGGCGCCATCCCTTCCCCGGCCCGGGTTTGGCCGTCCGCTGCCTCGGGCCGGTCAGTGCCGACCGGCTGGAGATTTTGCGGCAGGCCGATGCAGTTTTCTTGCAAGCGATCAAAGAAGCCGGCTGGTACGAGAAAACAGCCCAGGCCTTCGCGGTTCTGCTACCCGTGCGCAGCGTGGGCGTGATGGGAGATGGCAGAACCTATGAAAACGTGGTCGCGCTCCGAGCGGTGCAAACCGACGACTACATGACGGCCGACTGGTCGCGGATGCCGTACGATTTGCTCGCCGAAATATCCACGCGCATCATCAATCGCGTCAATGGTGTGAATCGTGTCGTCTACGACATCAGCAGCAAGCCGCCGGCGACGATCGAGTGGGAATGACAGCCCCGGCGAGCGTCGAGGCGTAAGCCCGACGGTCTTAACCATTATAATAAGCGCAGTGCGATCTGCAAACTCGTCGGGCCTACGCCTCGACGCTCGCCTTCTAGTCCTTGCTAAGCGGGTAGTTCTTTTCGCGCCAAGTGCGGATGCCGCCGTCCATCGAGAAGACGTTCTGGTAGCCCATCTTTTGCAGATTCTCGGCGGCGAGGGCCGAGCGGAAACCGCCGCCGCAATAGAGCACGATCTCCGCGGAAGGATCCGGGACCCTTTTTTCGATATCGCGTTCGATGATTCCCTTGCTCAGATGCACAGCACCTTTGACATGATCCTGCGCCCACTCGCTCTCTTCGCGAACGTCGATTAACGTGAACTTGTGATGGCCGTCGAGCTTGGCTTTGACCTGATCGGCGGCTCACCTCGCGAATCTTTGCCCGTGTTGCTTCGACAATCTTGAGGAACTGCGGTGAATGTTGCATCGCCATGAGGAAGAGCCTCCGATGAAAAACAGGATGATCCCTTAAAGCACCCCCAGCAACAATTCCGTCACCAATTGATCGAGCCGCTCATAGGGAAGTTTGCGGCTCGCGAGAGCGTCGACGTCGAACTTCATCTCCTTGAGCTTCTTGGCCTGATCCTTGCTGAATTTGGCCATGAAACCATTCATGCTGGGTTGGCGCTGTGAATCTCTTTGACAAGATCCTGAATCTCGCTGTTTTCGCTGATATTGCTCGAACTTTGTCCTTCATGATCTTGTAGGTCCGCATGTTGCGGTCGACAAAATCCCAAGGGTCGGCTTCCGTCCGGTAGGGATGGGCATCGAAGCCGATTGTGCCGGGATATTCGTGTTCGACCAGCAGCTTCGTGGTGAAGAAGGCTTCCTTGAGATCGTCGCTGCCGAAGCTCAAGTCCTGATCGAAACGCAGAGGCTTTTGGCCGTTCAAATGGACGTCGAGCAACTTGCCTGAATCCAGGGCCTGGGCGAATTCGTGATACGGGTTCAGGCCCGCCATCTTGATGTGGCGGTTTCGGGGTTGATGCCGCACATTTCCGGATGATCCAAGGTCGCGATGAACGCTAAGCACGCTGCCGACGGTCGGCAGGAACAAAGTCGCCGCGCGGCTCGTTCGGCTTCGGCTCGATGCTGAACTTGATGGTATAACCGCTGGCCAGCACATATTCGCAGAGGAAATTAAGGGCTTCGCGGAACCATTTGCCGGCCTCGACGGGGTCCTTCGATGGATCCACCTCGACGCCTTCGCGACCTCCCCAGAAGACGAAAACCTCGGTGGCCATGTCCGCAGCCACGTCGATGGCAGCCATGACCTTCTGCAGTCGCATAGGCGCGGATTGCCGGGTCGGTGCTGGTGAAAGCCCCGTCCTTGAATACCGGGTGATAGAAGATATTAGTGGTGGCCATCGTGGCCTTGATGCCCCAATCGCTCATCCCTTTTTTGACGTCCTTCAAGATTTGCGCGCGCTGGCTGGCGGAAGCTCGAAGGGAACAACGTCGTTGTCGTGGAACTCGAAGCCGTAGCAGTTGCGCTGGCCAGTCCTTTGATGCATTCCAAGGCCGGCAATTCAGGGCGCGTCTGATCGCCAAACGGATCGCGGCCGCGATTCTGCAGGCACCAAATGCCGAACGCGAATTTATCTTCCTTAGTCGGTGCATAAAAGTGAGACGGCATGGGGTGTCCCCTGAAAACACGATCCAGAGAGAAAACTTAAAATCCGGTGAACAAAATCCGAAAATCGAAACTCGAAATCCGAAAAAATCAATCCGAGAATTTTGGCGTCAGTGCGCCGGCTACTGTTGCAGGTTTGGCTTCGCGAGCTGCCTGGATGATGGCCTGCATGAAGGCAGGCAGGTCGTCGGGCTTGCGGCTGGTGATGATGTTGCCGTCGCGGATGACCTCGGCGTCGATGTAATTGGCGCCGGCGTTGATGAGATCGTCCTTGATGGCGAAGAAACAGGTGGCTTTGCGGCCCTTGAGCGCCTGCGTGGAGCAGAGCACCCAGGGGCCATGACAGATCGCGGCCACGGGCTTGCCCTGCTCGGCCATGGTGCTGACCAGGCGACACCATCGGCTCGCAACGGCGCATGTAATCGGGCGAGTAGCCGCCGGGAATCACCAGCAAGTCGAAATCGTTGGCGGAAACGTCGCGGGCGGCCTTGTCGCTCTTTGACGGGATAGCCGAGCTTGCTCGGATAGGTCTGCCCGGCTTCGGGCCCGACCAGCGTCACCTTGCAGCCGGCCTCGCGCAAGCGATAAACGGGATACCAGACTTCCATTTCCTGATACTGCTGCTCGACCAGGACGGCGGCGCGTTTGCCTTGCAGTTCCATATCGACTCCTGTCGCGAGGTTGGTGTTTCTTTATTCGCCGGCAACTGGCACGTCGCCTCATTCTAAAGATTGGTCCGGTACCAAGCCATCGTTTCCTCGATCGCCCGGGCGAAAGGCGTGTGCGGCGCATAGCCCAGTTCCGTCCGGGCCTTCTCGATCGAATAGTCCAGGTTGAGCCCAAGGAATTTCAGCCGGGCCTGGGTTAGCTTGGGGGCCGATTGTTTGTTCTTTTTCCGGGCGCGTTTTTCCATCGTGTGGGCCATGATCCGAGCAACCCAGAGCGGCAGGGACGACTTCGGCCTGGCGATTTTCATGCCGTCCGCGACGGCGTCGATGAACCGGCGTTTGGACACGAATTCGCCGTCCGTAACGTTGTAGATCTTGCCCACTGCGTCCGGCTTTTCCACGGCCAGAAAGATGGCGTCGACCAGATTGCGGACGTAAATGCAATTGAGCCTAACGACCCCGGGCGATGTATTTCATCTCGCCGCTGCGCAGCGACTTGATGAGCTTGGGCAGAACGGTTTTGTCGCGCGGACCATAGATGAATCCCGGGCGCGAAGCCACGACGGGCACTTTGTGATCGCGATAGATAGCTCAGAGCCAATTGTTCGGATTCCACTTTGCTTTGGGTGTAGCCGTCGATGTGCTGGTCGGGCAAGGGCTCGGTTTCGTCGGTGCCGTAATGGTGGCGGGCCGCGTAGACGCCCAGGCTGCTGAGGTGCACAAAACGTTCGATGGGCCGCGTTTTGCAGGCGTCCAACAGGCGCCGAAAGGCGACCACATTCACGGCGCGATAATCGTCGACCGGGCCCCAGTCGCCCACCTTGGCCGCGGCGTGCACCACACACTGAATGCCGGTCAAAGCTTTGGCCAACACATCGGCTTCGTGGAGTTCGCCGCGGATGAGCGTGACGCCCAGTTGATTGAGGATGGGTGACGTCGCTTTGCGGGCGTACGATTGCGCGCACGGAATAACCGCGGGCGACGCAGGCTTCGGCCAAGTGGCCGCCTACGAACCCGGTTTCGCCCGTGATGAGGTAGCGCTGGGTCATTTCGGGGAGTCTCGAATTGAACAAGGGAACCGGAGCTGAAAGGCGCACGGCCCTCCGGCCAACCATTGTCATGCGGGCCGCGACCTGAATTGGCAAGGGGTGCGGCTTTAGCTGTGTTTTTTCCGAGGCGTTCCGAACGAGAAATGCAAGAGCTTTTACGCACATGTTTTGCGGAGTGCGCCCGCCGTCGAATCTTGACGTGACTTGTTAGTCTGACTAGCTTTTTGCGGCCGGCTCGACACCTTCGAGGCCGACGCGATGCATGCAGCCGTTGGCACAGGCCAAGGCCAGTTGAGTGCCGTGCGGAGCCAAGGCGCCTTGAAGCACCTTAAGTTCGGTGAGCAGTTCGCGTTCTTGTGCCAGCCCAGGCAGGCAGTGGATCGAGACACACCCATCATCGGTGACGGCAATAAGGGTCCGATCATCCGGGAGAAAGAAACACCCAGCGATTCCGCCGGCGAGCGTGCAACAAGCGATTTCCTGAGCCTGATCGAGGTCCCAGAGTCGCAGCGTCTGATCGCGCGAGCCTGAGGCTGCCCAGCGACCATCGGACGATAGGGCGGCAGCCGTCACGCGATCGCGATGCCCGATGAAATCTTGGAGGCACATTGCCTTTTGAACGTCCCAAAGTTTGAGTGTGCGATCGTGGGACCAGGACAGCAACAGCTTGCCATCGGCAGTGAAGGAACATCCAGCCACGATATCTTCGTGACCAGTAAGCGGCCGCCAATCGCGATTGGGGTTGAGGTCCCAAAGGATCAAATTCATGTCCCATGAAGCAGTGGCCACGTCCTGTCCATTGTTCCCGAACGCGATGCAGGAAATAGGCCGCCAGTGCGCCGAGAAATAAGCCGCCTTTTGCAGCGTCTCGCGTCCCAATGGGCCAAGAAACCATCTAGACAGGCAGAAAGATAAAACCTTCCATCCGGTGAAACCGCGCAAGCGATATTGGTTTGGCGTCGGCGCTTAGCGATGCGGTTTCGTTTCCCGTTCTCCGCGTCCCAGATGCGAATATGCCATCCAGCCGCCGGAAATCATGTGCGCACCGTCAGGAGTGTAGCGCACGTGGATAATTCGCCTTCGCGTCATGGGCGGTATAGGCGAAACCGGCAGTAGGCGAAGCTTGATCATGAAATCCTGAAAAACGGCGCCTGGCGCGGAGGGGAGTGTTCAAGAATAGGTCGAAATTCTCGATGTTGACGGGCTTCGGAGGTAGCGGAAGTCGCCAGACTTCCGACCAACGAGTAATCGGCGCCGAAGCGTGCAGGGAAATCGGAACTCTGGCGAGTTCCGCTACGAATTTGAGCTTTCGCCACCCCCTTGTCGGCATTTCCCGACCGTCTCTTGACTTTTTTTTGACCCGCGGCTATCGCCTCTCGTCCTTCAATGCGCCAGTGTGCTAACGGGACTTAGGGCCCTTGACATGATTGCGATGGAACGCATGACTGATTGGATTCGGCTCGCTGCCGCCGTCACATGCTTGCTATTACTAGCAACGTGTGCCGCGGCCGAGGGCACCACCAAGGTCATCGTCGACGATGTGATTCCCCGGGAAACTCTGCTGGTGCCCACGCAGCGCATCACGAGCATGATCAAGACCAAGCCTGGGCCGAATTCAACCAAGAGCTCGACGAAGACGTCCGCACTCTCTTTCAGACCAAGCTTTTCTTGAATGTGCAGGTGCAGAAGCAAGATTTGCCCGACAACAAGATCCGTCTTATTTCAGGGTGGCGGAGTTTCCCAGCTACCATTCAGGAAGTCATATTCCTTGGCATCAAGCATCTGGGCCCGACGAGCTGAAACCTCACGGGCCTGCGAGAGGCATCCGCTGAATCCGATTGCGGTGCAAATGGGCCGGCAAGCCATTCTGCGCCGCTATGACGAAATGGGCCGCATGATGGCCGGAGTCGAAATCCTGGAAGGCGACAAGCCCGGCAACCGCCGGGTCGTTTACAGCATCACCGAAGGCCAGGTGGCCAAGGTGGCAGCATCCAGTTCGAAGGCAACACCTTCGTGACCGGCCCGCGCCTCCCGGACCAAATCGATACCGGTCCCGAGATTCCTCGCCTCGGCGGCACCTATCGAGCCGGAAAAGGTCGACGGCGACGTCCACCGTCTCGAAGAGTTCTACAAGGAATTTGGCTACCACGATGTCAAGGTCGGACGCGAGCTGAATGGTCCGACGATCATCGCCACGTGGCGTTGGTCTTCCACATCGACGAGGGCCTCCGCTACCGCGTGGGTGGTGTCCGTTCATTGGCAGCAAGGTCGAAGACGCGAACAAGATCATGGCCGATCAGAAGCTGAGGGATGGGGAGTATTACAACAAGCTCAAGGCCCAGGCCGACGTTCAGCTCATTCAGGCCAAGTATGGCTACGAGGGCTACGGCGTCAGGTCGACGACACGACTATTTCATCCCGGACCGGGCATCGTGCCGGTGCAATACGAGATCCAGGAAAGACCGCCGGCCCGAGGTAGGCAACATCTATATATACGGCAATGACGTGACGCGCGATAACGTGATCCTTCGGCAGATTCCGCTCTATCCCGGCCAGCCGCTGACCTATCCCGACTTAAGCGTCGCCGAGCGCAATCTGACAAGGCTCAATATCTTTGAATCCGACCCGGCCAAGGGCATCAAGCCAACCCTCTCGTCCGCGACCCCGACAGCAACAACGAATACAAGGACATCGTGGTCAACGTCAATGAAGAGCCCACCGGCAGCCTGATGTTTGGCGTCGGCGTGAATTCCGATGCGGGACTCACCGGCAGCATCGTCCTGCAACGATGCGGAACTTCGACATCACGCGCTGGCCGGACAGCTTCGACGATTTGCTGAGTGGCCGGGCCTTTCGCGGCGCCGGCCAGGAGTTCCGCGCAGAGGCCGTGCCCGGCACCGAACTTCAGCGTTACTCGGCGAGCTGCGCGAGCCGTCGCGTCTTCGACAGCCCGTATCGGCCTCGGCGTCAGCGTCTACTATTACGACCGCGTTTACAACGAATACACGGAAAACTCGTGTCGGCACGCGCGTCACCATCGACCGCAAGCTGAATCCGCTGTGGCGGGGGTCTCCGAGACACTGCGATCGAACAGTCGGCGTCTACGACATCCCCTGGCACGCTGCCCGCAATTTCCAGGAGTCAGCCGGCAACAACTTCCAGTCGGCTTCCGCGTGGCCATCACCCGCGACGAGTCGCGATTCCTTCCTTCGGCCCACCGAGGGCAGCCTGGTCGAGGCGTTCATTCGAGCCAGTTCTTCGGCACGGCTCGCTTTCACGCAGGCCACCATCGAGGCCAACAAATTCTTCACGATCTACGAGCGTAGCGGACGGCAGCGGCCGGAACGTCATGGCCCTGCGCAGCGTGACCGGCTGGTCGAGCGACAACACCCCCGTCTTACGAACGCTTCTATGCCGGCGGTTATCAGCAGCTTACGCGGCTTCGAGTTCCGCGGCGTCGGCCCTGTGGATCAACGGCTTCAAACGTCGGGCGGCGATTTTGAGTTCCTCAACAGCGTCGAGTACCAGATCCCGATCCTGGCCAACGATCAGCTCTACTCGGTCGCCTTCTGCGATACCGGCACGATCGAGCAAAATGTCTCCTTCACGGACTATCGCGTCGCCGTCGGCACCGGCTTGCGCATCGTCGTTCCGATGCTGGGGCCCGTGCCGATCGCCCTCGACTTCGGCGTCCCCCTCGTCAAGGGCCCCGGGGACCAGAAGCAGCTCGTCAGCTTCTGGGTCGGCTTCTTCCATTGAGCTTAGAGGCTTATGAAGAACGGCACCACCTGGCGCATGTGCGTGCTGAGCGAACAGGGATAGATTGTCCCATCGTAAGCCCGAAAACATTCGCCGTCTGGAAACATGAGCACGCGCGGGCAAAAATGGCCCGTTTCTGGAAACGCCGTAGTTCTGCCAAGGTTCATAACGATTCTGGCGAGTGGCGATCGTGGGTGGCAGTTGACCCGTCGTGCCTTGCAGCGGCGGCATCAATTCGAGATTTCGGCCTCTGCACCGTGACGCCAGGTTGCACGCGCACCGGCTCATCGGCCCTGCAAGCTTGCAAGGTGGTTGCCAGAACGATGACCGCAGCGCCTGCGCTCCAAAAACTTCTCATGGATCGATTACTCCTCAAACGGCAACTCGGCTGGGTTTATCCATCATGATGGCTGGGAAATGTCAAAAGCAAGCGTTCCTGCCGATTGTTCGGGCAAAAGGAATTGTTCGGGGTCCGTCTGTAGGGGCCTGCCTTCGGTCATAAAATGAATCTATGGCCGAGAAACTCGCCGGCGTCATCGAACGCGTCACCTTCCATAACCCTGAAAATGGCTTCGTGGTCTTGCGCGTCCTCGCTCATGGAAGTGGCCAAGTAACCGTCGTTGGGTCGATGCCTCAGGCCCGGGCGGGAGAGGCGGTCGAGGCAGAAGGAGCATGGGTCAACGACCGCGATCGTGGCTTGCAATTCAAGGCGACCACTATTCACACCAGTCCACCCCATTCGCGCGAAGGTCTGATTCGCTATTTGGGCTCGGGATTGATAAAAGGGATCGGGCCTCATTACGCCAAGAAAATTGTCGATGTGTTCGGCGAAAAAACCCTGGCGGTGATCGACGAAAGCCCTTCGTTCTTGAAGCAGATCAAGGGCCTGGCGCCGGCCGCAGCGCATTCGGGATAGTTGGCAAACCCAAAAAAACGTCCGCGATCTTATGATCTTTCTCCATTCGCATGGCGTTGGAGCAGGTCGCGTCACGCGCATTTATCGCACCTATGGTCCCAACGCCTTGGCGTTAGTGCGGGCCAATCCCTATCGGCTGGCCGTGGACGTTTGGGGCATTGGTTTTCAAACGGCGGACGAGCTCGCCGCGAAATTGGGGATCGACCGAGCTTCCCCGCTTCGCGCCCTCGCCGTGATCCTCGATCCGCTCCAACAACTTAGCCGTGAGGGGCACGTCGGCTTTCCGGAGGATCAGTTGCTGCAGCGGGCTCACGAAATGACCTCGATTCCCGAGGAGATCTTGCGCCACTGCCGACCAAGCCGTGACCGACCGGGCCATCGTCCGCGCTTCCGGCCCCGACGGCGCCTGGATCTATCTGCTGCCGCTTTACGACGCCGAATGCAATGTGGCCCGCAACATCTGTTCGTTGAATCGGGCGGTGCACCCGATGCCCAAGATCGATTCGGCCAGCGCTTTGCATTGGGTGGAAAGGCGTATGGGCATCGAGTTGGCGGAAACGCAACGCCAGGCGATTCACCAAGCCACGTGCAGCAAGGTCATGGTCATCACGGGCGGACCGGGCGTCGGCAAGACGACCATCGTGCGCGGCCTGCTGGAAATCTTCGCCGCCAAAGGGATGCGCTTCGCCCTGTGCGCCCCCACTGGACTGCGCGGCGAAAAGACTCCAGGAATCGACGGGACGCGATGCGCGGCACGATTCACCGTTTGCTCGAATTCGAGCCGAAAGGCAGCGGTTTCAAAAGGAACGAGGAAAATCCGCTGGATGTGGATTTGTTGGTCGTGGACGAGGCCTCGATGGTCGACATCAGCCTCATGGACCATTTGCTGCAGGCCATCCCGGAAACGGCATGCCTCGTCTTGGTGGGCGACGTCGACCAATTGCCTTCGGTTGGGCCGGGAACCGTGCTGCGCGATCTCATCGGCTCGGGGGTTATCCCTGTCGTGCGCCTCACTGAGATTTTTCGCCAGGCGAGCCAAAGCTGGATCGTGCGGGCCGCGCATGCCGTGCAGGGCGGGGATTTACCTGTCTCGGCGCCGCAAGGGCAGGGAGATTTCTATTTTGTGTCGGCCGAGAGCCCCGAAGCGGTTATCGATACTATCCTGAAGCTGATCCGCGAACGCATCCCAGCCAAGTTTGGCTTCGACCCGGTCCGCGACGTGCAGGTGCTGACGCCGATGAATCGGTCGGTTCTCGGGCGCGGAACCTTAACGCCAAGCTGCAAGAGATGCTCAATCCTTCTGTCGGCGGGCCCAGCGTCGAACGCTTCGGCTGGATTTTTCGCCAGGGCGACAAAGTGTTGCAGACAGTGAACAATTACAAGAAAGAAGTCTTCAACGGAGATATCGGCAGCATCGCCAAGATCGAACCGGTCGAACAAGAAGTGACCGTCGATTTCGACAATCGAACCGTCGTTTACGATTTCGAGGAACTGGACGAATTGGGACTCGCCTACGCCATGACGATTCACAAAAGCCAGGGGAGCGAATATCCGGCGGTTATCTTGCCGGTGCATACGCAGCATTACATCATGCTGCAGCGTAACCTGCTCTATACCGGGATCACGCGAGGCCGCAAGCTCGTCGTGCTCGTGGGCACCACCAAAGCCCTGGCTGGCCGTTGGTCGTCAAGATACCAGCCGGCGTTACACGGCGTTGAAACGCCGCTTGCAGGAGGCGGCTCGATTGGGCGGGGAGAAGTGGTGAAGGGTGCGGTGAGGGGCTTGGCTCGGCCAGACTTCAGACAATGCCCGCGGGGTGAAGGCCGATGCGTGTGGACTAAAGTCCACACTCCCTTTGTTCCGCCCCATTCTCGACGTTTTTTCCAGTTTCGATTCGTATCCCGGAGTGTGGACTTTAGTCCACACGTCTTTCGCTGGCTCGACGCGGATAGCGCCCCAGGCATCAATGTTTTTGGTAAATTGATAACTTGCCTGGCGGCTGACAAGCCGGCGGAAGCATCGGAAGGGGTACGGTCGATGGTTCGGTTCACGTCCGCACACGTCTCGTTGGTTCTGGCGTCCGTCCTATTCGCATTACTGTCCGTACCCATGTTCAGTTGGTCCCGTGCCGATGACAACAGCGTCGCCAAGACGACCGTTCAAGATCTGCAAACGGCCTTCAAGAAAGAGCGTGCAGAAGCGGAAAAGCCGGACGCGAAACGCAAGTTTTCTCCCGAGCTTTTCAAGCTTGCCGATGATTTCGCCGCCGAGGCGCAGCTAGCCTGGCATCTGGAAGGTTGACGGAGGCCAGCCAGGCCTACCGGGCGGTGCGCTGGCAGTTGCCGCAAATCCCCGCCGATTTGCCCGAGCACATCACGCGTATTTTCGGCAGCCAGAAGCTGCGCGCTCGGGAAATGTGCAAGCGGTCGCCTACACGCAAGACGGCAGTCGCATGGCGACGGCTTCCGCCGACGGCTCCGTCACTCTTTGGGATCCCGCAACCGGGGCCCAGAGTCGCGTTTTGCGCGGCCACTCGGGTGCTGTCCTGGCGGTGGCGTTCAGTCCGGACGGCAAGACCATCGCTTCAGGGGGAATGGACAAGACAATCTACATCTGGGAATGCGCGACGGGGAAGGTGCTTCACAAACTCACGGCCAATGCCGGCGTGGTTTACACGGTAGCGTTCAGCAGCGACGGCAAGAACTTGGCGACGGGTGGCGTAACGGGCCGAATGGTCATTTATGAAGCAATCACCGGCGCGACGCGAGAGACGGTGAACGCACATAGCATAGCAGTTCGCTCCGTCTGCTACAGCCCGGACGGCAAGTGGCTTGCCTCGGTGGGCGACGATGGCCGCCTGCGACTTTGGCATCCTCAGGCCTTCGCGCAATCGGTCGTCAATGTGACGGCTCAGCAGGGCATTGCCTATCAAGTTGCCTTCAGCCCGGACAGCAAAACGGTCGCCACCTGCGGCGACAAAGACACGATCAAACTCTTCGAGACCAACGGCACCGAAAGGCAAACGCTCAAAGGCCACACCAAGACGGTGAAATGCCTGGCATTTAGCGACAACGGCAAGACTTTGTATAGCGGCAGCAGCGACGGCACAGTGCGCTGTTGGGACATCGCAGGCGGATTGACCATCCGCAAACTGGAGAGCGCCAGCGAAGATCTGATTTCGTTGGCCGCCAGTGCACAAAACCAGCAATTGGCCGCAGCCGCCAACGACCCGGCAGTGCGTGTCTGGAACCTCGATTCGGTGGAACGTTTTCGCCTGCTCGAAGGGCATGCGGGACCGGTCTGGTCGGTTGCCTTCAGGCCGGACGGCAAACAGTTGGTGACGGCCAGCGCCGACAAGACGGCCCGACTTTGGGATTTCGAAAAAGCCCAAGCAGAAAAAACCTTGTCGGGCAGCATGCGCGGGCTGACCGCGGCAATTTATGCGCCGATGGAAAAAGTGTGCTCACCTGCGGCGGTGACGGCGTCCTCCGGCTCTATGACACCGAGAGCGGCCGAGAGATACGTCGCTTCGAAGGCCACCGGGAAACGGTAACGGCCGCGGTCTTCTCGGCCGGCGGTAGCCGAATCATTTCCGGTGGTTTCGATCGACAACTGAGGATCTGGAACGCCGCAGATGGCAAAGAAATCGGCACATTGTCGAATCAGAGCTCCATGGTCACGTCGCTGGCGATCAGCCAGGACGGCAAGTTTCTGGCTGTCGGCGGCAGCGATGCCTTGATTCGAATCTGGGATCTGGCCAGTTCGAAAAGAGTAGCCACCCTTAAAGGACATACGGCCGCCATCACCGGTCTGGCGTTCCAACCCAACCAAAGTCGCCTGGCTTCTTGTTCGGCGGATCACACGATTCGGATCTGGAACCTAGGCGATCCGGCCGTCGAACCTGCGATTCTCATGGGCCACGAAGCCGCTGTCACAACCGTCGCTTTTAGCCACGATGGCAGGCTGCTGGCCTCCGGCGGCGGCGATCGCGTGGTCAGGCTCTGGGAAGTTCGAACGCAAAAAGAGTTGCGGAGCTTCCGCGGACACGAGGTTTGGGTCGCTTCTGTCGCCTTCAGCCCCGACGGCAAGACCCTGGCCTCCGCAGGAGTCGATCGGGTGGTTAAGCTTTGGGAACTGGCGGACCGCGAAGCCCTGCTCATGTCGCAAGGCCATTTACAAAAGCCGGAATGCCTCGCCTGGAGCCAGGACGGCAAGCTCATTGCTTCCGGCGCCGGCGACATGACGGCCCGCATCTGGGACGCTGCCACCGGAGCGGAGCTGCACACCTTGCGCGGCCATCGCGAGGCCGTCACTGCCGCCTGCTTCCTGGCTGGCGGCACGCAATTGATCACGGCTTCACGCGATCAAACGCTGCGACTTTGGGACGTGGCCACGGGCCGGGAGGTGGCCTTGTTCAGTGGCCCTCAGGCAATCGTGACGATGATGTCGGCCACCAAGTACGGCAAGGTGGCTCTTTGGGCGGCGTCGCCGCAAGCACCCGAAATCCAGATCATCGATCCAAGCAATGGCGAGCGCATCCAATCCATCATGGTGCACGAGCGTGCCCTGTCGTGCCTGTCCTTCAGCGCGGATGCTTCCGTGGTGGTCATGAGCGACCGGGGAGGCCAGGTGCGCATTTGGGATCTCGCCAAAGGCGAGCGTGTGCGCGGCGACCTCCCTGCTCAAAAGGCGGTTAGCGAAGTTGCCATTAGCAACGATCAAAAAATCCTGGTAACCGGCGGCGAGGACGGCGAAATCAAAATCTGGGAAGGGCAGTCGCGCAAGCTCTTGCATACGGTGAAGGCGCCGGCGCGGCGCGTGGTGTCAATTGCCTTGTCTCCCGATGGGAGCCGCTTCCTTTCCGCTGGCGCCGACAACGTAGTCAAGCTTTGGGATGCCAAGACCGGCAAAGAGCTTCGGACCTGGAAAGGCATTGGCGCGAATTCCGTGCTTTTCGCCCCGGTTGGTCAAAACGCCGTGACCGCGAACCAGAACACGACCATCTATATGTTGGATTGCGCGGTAAAATAACGTCGCAATTCATCGCGACGAATTGGCATTTCTAGCGAGCCTCCCACGTAAGTGGGGGGAGTTGACGGCGAACTCCCCCCACTTACGTGGGAGGCTCGCTTAAGACATGTTGGGACGATTGGGAGGAAATATATGTACGCAGCAGCCTGCTTACTGCTAACCCTGGGCCTAGTTTTTCCCGACGATCAACCAACCGCCAAAACGGCGCCTGGAAGCCTTCAATGAATTTGTGGGCGAGTGGAATGGTAGCGGGGCGCCCGATAAGCCTCTCGCGGATCCAAAGGACGCCTGGCGCGAAACCGCGCAGTGGAGTTGGCGCTTCAAAGGCGGTCAGCCTGCCCTGATCTTGACCATTCAAGACGGCAAACTCATGATAAGCGGCGAGCTCCGCTATCTTCCAGATACAAAACGCTATAGCTTCACGGAAATCGGCAAAGATGGCGAAAAACGCGTTTATGAAGGCGAAGCGAAAAAGGGCTACCTGACCCTCGATCACCTCGACAAAAAAACCGGTGAGACCAAGCGGTTGACCTTGAATTCGGCCGGCGATGGCTTGCGCTTTATCTACAAATCGGCCCACAAGCCCGACGGTAGAACCCTCTTCGTTCGCGATTACCAGGTGGCTTTCAGCAAAAAAGGCGAGACTTTTGCGGCCAGCGAAAAGAAACCCGAGTGCGTGGTGACGGGAGGGCTGGGAACATCGACAGTGGTTTACAAAGGCACGACCTACTACTTGTGTTGCTCGGGCTGCCGGGATGCTTTTAACGAGAATCCTGAAAAATACATCAAGGAATCCGAGGCCCGGAAAAAGAAACGCTAGGCTCAACATAAAATCGACTACCCACTTGCGGCATCATTTTTTCATTTGTTAGAATGCAATCCAGGTTGATCGCGCAGCAAGAGATCGAGGACAAGAGAAGATGTTTCGCATTTGCACCAGCCGGTTCGTTTCGGGCATGGTTCTTTTGCTCCTCCTTCAGGCGAGCCAGCCCAATCACGCCTATGCTCAGAACGTGAAGAAAGACGATCCCGCCAAAGCCGACGCATCTACAGAGAAAGAAACGAAAAAACCACCCAAATTGGTCTACGTGGGCACCTACTTGGGCAAGCTGACCAAGCTCGAGGAAGACGGCTTCAAAATGGAAGTCGATATTGTCCAGTACAAGAAAACCTACAAGCAAACCGTGGACATTTTGGTTAATGATGACGTAAAAGTGCGCATGCCGGTGGATCTCGAATTCGACGATAAGGGGCGTCCGAAAAGGATGAAGAGGGACCCCAACGACAAAGATAGCAGGCTAGGGGGGATCAAAGGCGCGTGTGAAGACCTTGCCGCCAATCAACAAATTCAGGTAAGCGTAAGCCGTCTACCCAACCACAAGCTGGTCGCGACCGTCGTCAAAGTTCTCAAGAAGCCGTAAGTGCATTCGGAAGATTTGAGGCAAGCTGGCCTCCAAAAGAAGACAGCCCGCTCCGAGTGCCGTCACTGGGCTTGTCCCAGTGGAGCAATGACTTGCCAGCTAGTCATTTCTAAGCCCAACCCGCATTGACACAATTCTCTCCTTTTGTATCCTCTCGCCTCGCGCGAATTGTGCTGCTTGCCTATCCGGGCATTCTCGATCGTCGCCGAGGAACTTGCCGATGCGATCAGTTTATCTCATGCTGAGCGCGTGCGCCCTGCTTTCCGGCGGCTGTTCGTGCATGATCGCTCAAAGCGGTAAAGACTTGGAGACGATAGTCAGGAGAGACCAGGTACGCCAGGAATTTGGGGAGCCCCAGGCAACAGGGCAAACGGACGGCCAGGCCTACGACGACTATAAGACAAGCGTCAAGATTGCCGAGCCGCAAAGGGCTGCCGACCTGAGCATGAGCGACGCCATGACCTTCGGTTTCGAGGAATTCATTGCGTTTCCCGCAAGAGTTGTATCTGCTCTGTTCCAGAAAGATTTTCGGCCAGACCGTTCGCTTCACTTACAACGCCGAAGGCAACGTGACTGCCGTCTATCTCGACGACGAGCGGATCGATTTTTCGCCGGATCGGAAGTGGGGGCAGTCCATTGCGCCCACCGCCACAGTAGCCCCGGTGCAACAAAGTCCGGCTGGCAATCGATAAGGCTGAACTCTTTTTGATTCACGATCCCTCTTCAGCCAAAATCCGATTTGGCTGTTCACCTTTCAACATCTCAGCTTCCAAGAAACTAATTGCGATCTCTCAAAAGGGCGCTTAGACTGTCGCCGCGGGGAAGATAGGCCCGAGGGCAGATTCAACGTCGCAATCCAATCGTGAATCCCACAGCTGGATCAACGCCTTACGATTTCGGCACTCGCTTCTGCCAGGAGAGCATTCATGCCGATTCGATTTCGCTGCCTCGCGTGTGAAAAGCTTTTGTCCAGTGCCAGTTGCCTCGCCGGCAAACGCATCATCTGTCCTGTGTGCAAAGCGAACGTAACGGTTCCTGCTGAAGAAGCGAGCGAACCGAGTTTGCCTGCACTGGTTGCTCCGTCTGAATTGGGACCAGAGGTTTTATCGCCCAAGACTCCGAAACGCTTCATCAGGGAGATAGCATGGGCGAGTGGCGTGCTCGCTCTGCTCGCCGGCCTGGCCGGGGCACTGACTATGGCAATGGGCGGGCTGGAAACGCCTGCTGAATCAAGCAGCCAAGCCATCGTCAAAGCGCAATCTCCTCAAACTGCTTTGCCGGAAACTTCTCCGGATGTCGATGAATCTCCGGATGCCGCCACCGATCCTGCGCTCGGTTTGCCCGGCAGCCTCAAGCAGGCGGAGTTCGGGGCTCCAGCCGATTTCGGTGCCTTTGATTTGCCCTTCGAAGAAAATCAAAGCCAACGCACGCCGGTTCGAGTTCTCGCAAATGAGCCTAAGGCGGTCCCGGCGTCCGCAGGTGGTGCGGCGGCAGCGCCTGCTCCAGCGTTGGTGGCCAAAATCGTGGCCATTCCGTCTGAAAAACTCACGCCGGTGCGTGTGCGCGAGCGCTGGGCGAGCAAAAGGCGTTCGCAGCTGAGCGACATTGAATTGCGCCAACAGCTCTTGCTGCCTCGAGAGGTCGACCTAGAGGCAATCCCTGGCACGACCAAGAGGTTGATCTCGCAATCCCCCAAGGCTGCCAAGAGCGGCGTGGATCTGATCCCGCAGCTAAGCGCCACTCGGGCCGACCTGATTGGCTTGCCTCTGCTCAAAGGCAACCTGGCGCGGATGAGTACGGAGGAGGCACTGAATCTAAGAGTTCTCTCGGGACAGCTTCGGCTCAGTATTCAGAATTCGATTCCAGGTGTGCTCGACAACGTGGTGGATCCGCGGCCCGATCACGAGCTCTTGCGCCGCCAGCTTTTGGGATCGCCGCAACAAGGGCTCTGGCTGCGCCCCCAAGCCATTTCGACGCTCCGCCAACTTTTGATTGCCGAACACAAGAACGTCCGTTTGGTGCTCGTCGATCTCCTGTCGAATATTGAAGGCCGCTTGTCCAGCATGGTTCTGGCTGAGCGAGCGGTTTTCGATCTGGACGCGGACGTGCGCGTTGCGGCCCTCGTGGCCCTGAGCAACCGGCCCGTCGCCGAGTATGAACCGGCGCTAATCGCAGGTCTGCGTTATCCATGGCCGGCGATGGCGGATCACGCAGCGGAGGCCCTGGTTGCACTCAATCTGAGGAGCGCGGTGCCCAAATTGGTGAAGCTCCTCGATAATCGCGATCTCGGCGAACCGTACCCAACGAACGTCAACCTGACTGCGCCGAGCCGTAGTTCCCGAATTGGTTCGCGTCAATCATTTGCGGAATTGCTTGCTCTGCCATGCTTATTCATCGTCCCCCACCGACCCGATTCGCGGGCTCGTGCCGCATGCGGAGCACACAGTGCCGCTGCCTATCGCCGGCGTGCAAATCCAGACCAAGGGATGGGGTGGCGGGGGCGGCGGCGGCACTCCCAGCGTCAACGTGGTCACCTCGACATTCGTGCGCCCGGACATCACCTTCCTGAGACAGGATTTCTCGATCGTCCAGCCGGTGGCCAAGCATGGGCGCCTTTGGCCCGCCGATCAGCGCTTCGATTACCTGGTCCGCTTGAGGCCGCTTAGTTCCCAAGAACTAATTGCCTGGCAGGACAAGGTTGACGATTTTCGAACCTCGGCTCCCCAAAGTGAGGCTGTTTTGTTCGCGCCTCCGAGAACTGACGGGCGAGAATCCGGGTGCGACGCCCGCAGACTGGAAGCGGCTTTACTCGACGATCACAGGGCGTCGGTTCGACAAGCCTTTGGAGCCAGTCGATCAGATCAGACAACTGAAAGATGTTTTGGTCTACGGCTCTCCCGCGCAGCAGACGGAACGCCTGGCCCGCTTCCGAGAAAAATCCGGTGCTGCCTACGACACGGCCCTGGCCCAAGCCATCCCCGAGTTGAATGGAGATTTGCAAAAATCTGCACGGGCCATCCTTGCCGAAAGGCTTTTCTGCATGCCGGTCAAGGTGCTCGCCGAAAAGCTCAAGGACAAGAACGACGAAGCTGCGCCGGGCCGGAGTAAGCGTTAGCCGGCAGCGGAGGCTCAAAGCACTTGGTGCCCGAACTCATCGAGTTGCTCGACGACTCGAATCCCGAAATTTCGGGACAAGTTCATCAGCTCCTGCAAAAGTTTGCCTCAAAAGACCTAGGGCCGCGCCGCGGGGCCGACCACGACGCCCGCCTGGCAGCCATGACGGCCTGGCGCGACTGGTGGGAGCTACAGAGCGAACGCCAAGCGGCCCGCAAAGGGGCTTTTCCATGACCACAAAGGCATGGGCACAGTCACCATTGCACTCATGCTACTGCCGGTTGTAGCTCGCGCGGATGCCAAGTTGGCTCCGCGCAAGCCGAACAACGTCATTCCCCTGGCCGACGATCAAGGCTATGCGTATACCGCGTTCGCGGCCAAGGCCTGAGAGGACTAGCGGATTGGAATTGGCCGAGATTCAGGCCTTAATTTGGCTCACAATCCGATTCCATTACATATCCGACCGCCTTGATGATGCTTCTGATAGTCAGGTCATCTAGCTTCCCAAGAGGACCAGATGCCAGATCCATTTGGCTTTTATGGACGGAAAGAATGTTTTCGCACTGTGCTACGCAGTCGGTAGTGAAGCCGAACTCTCCAACTAGGAAAGGGACACAATTAGCGAGCGTCTTGCGGAGGGCGAATCGCGGGAAGTGCAAACGACCGCGAGAACGTAATTGCCACGATTTAGCTGCTCCCGGGAAATTACTATCACCCAGTGCTTGCCCGCAACGTCCAAATCCGCCATGAAGATCTCGCCTTGTTCGATCATGGCAATTCGAGCGTGCGATTGGCAGCGTTCCGTCCCGCCACTTTAGCCAGAGCTTTTCGGATTCGTTCTTCCTGGAGGAGTTCAAGAATCTCCTGGTAAGCATCGGAACGAAGAAGGACTATTTTTCGACCAATCTCCGCTGGTGTAAGCTCAATAGGTTCTCCATCTATTACTGCTTGTCGCTGTTGTTCGGTCAGTTCGATCATGCCTCGCTCCTTTAGCGGTATCCTACCAAAAACCAAGCGTACTGTTACCAGCTTGATCTGTTCTTTTCAAAATCGAATCCTGTTTCCATTACCGCTCACCCTATTCCGATCGCACTGATTGCACCGCCTGCGCCGGGCCTCCGCTTGTTCATCCCGAAAAAGCAGGTCGGGGAGACTGACGAAGTTGCCGGGTCGGACAGGGCTTGGGTCGCCGGTCCGGTACGCCGAGCGAGGTCGATTTCTGGCTCATCCCACTGCGTAGGGCATAATAGACGTGGTGGAATCAGCCATACGTTGGGGCCGTCGGTCTGAAAGGTTGCCTTCATGCATTGCCTTCGACTTTCGCGTTCTTGCAAGGCCAGCGGCACATACCTGGCGCTGGCGCTCGTGTTGTGCTGCAGCGGCATCGCCAGGGCGGACAGATTCGCGCCCGATCCTGTTCTTGAATTTCGCCAGGCACTCTCCTTATCGCTGCGCGAGTATATGCCTCGCGATCCCGAACAGCTCGCCAAGCTCGAAAACGGGCCGGCCGACCAACGAGCGGCATTCCTGAAGAATGCCCGCACGAGCGATCTTCTCCACAGGATGGAGCTTCTGAAGACCGTACCGGAAATGCGACGAGCATTAGGCGCGCAGGAATGGCGCGAAAAGGGCAGCGATGAGCAAAACAAAATCGACAGTGACATTCGCGATATTCTGATAAACCGCTTTGCCAAGATCGTGACCGATACGCTCGAAAACGGCAGTCAACTTGCCAAGCTGGCCATGATGGGAATGCTGGCTGAGATCGGCACCAATAACAGGCTCCTCGAGGATCAAACGCGCATCGCCAAAGTGTTCACGCCTGCTTTGACCAAGCTCATTCGCTCGGCGGGAAACCGCGATATCCGCATGGCGGCTGCCCGCACGGTTAGCCAGATCGGCTGCGATCCGGCGGCAGCAGCGCCGGCACTAGGCGAATTGCTCCAGTCAAAAGATGCGGGCGAGCGCCGAGCGGCGGCTGAGGGCTTGGCGGGAATCATCCAGCTCCTCAACAACCTCTCGAACCAGAGCAAGGAAGACTTGACCAACGAACGCGCTATTTTGTCCGGCATGCCGCCGGCAGATAATTCGTTGGTACTTTTCGCGCAGGGAAGTCATTAACGCTGCAACGAAAGTGTTGCCCTATGCGAAAACAGGCGCTAGCGACAGAGACGTCGAGGTGCGCCGCAACAGCCTCAATTGCATCTATCAATCGGTCTATGCAATGGGACAACAGATTCCCCAACCGCTGAACACCGGCGAAATGCAAGATATTCGCGACGATCTGTTGCGCATTCAAGAAACGCGTCGCATGCTGATGCCCCTTCTCGAAAGCGTCCGCAATCTGGCCGACAGCCTGGGAAAGGCCACGCGCGACCCTGACCCGGAGGTGCGCTTGCTCGCCAGGAAGTCTATTGAGGAAATTAGCTCCGCGCGCACAGGCTTCCCCGGAACCAGCCAAACCAATCCGGATGTGAAAAACGATCCGCTCTTGGAAGCGCTCATTCGCATGCTGCCCGACCTGGTGGCAGGGGTGACCGATGCCGACGTGCCGACGCGTCTCCTGGCCATCGATGCTCTGGAAGCCATGGGCAAAGAAGCCGCGCCGTTGCGCGCAACCTTGGTCAAGGCGATAAGTGACCCCAACCAGTTCGTGCGATGGGCCGCTGCCCGCACCATGGGCAAGATGGCGCCCACCCTGGCCGACAGGGCCGTTCCGGCCTTGCGAATCTTGTTGCACGATCGCGATATCGATCTTGGGCTGGCAGCCACCACTGCCCTGGAACGCTACGGCCCGGCTGCGGCGTCCGCCATCCCCGATTTGATCGAGGCAAGCAGAACGACGGACGTGGTTCTGCGTGTCGCCGCGCTGAAAACGATTGCCGGCATCGGCAGCGGCGCCGAGAGCGCTGTCCCGGCGGTTGCCACGGCGTTGCAAGATCAGGAGCCGCGCGTCCGCCAAACCGCAGCCGAGGTTCTCGGTCAGTTTGGTCCTTTGGCCCGCGATGCCGAACCAGCTCTGCGAGCGGCGTTGAACGACAGCTCAGGCGATGTGCGCCGCGCGGTCAGCGATGCGTTGCTGAACATCCTACAAGTCGGAGAAAAGAAGTAGGCGGGTCAGTTCGAGGAAGCAGAAACACCCGCCGGAGTGCCGGAGTCAAAAATCGTCGCCCTACCCGTTTACAGGCGTGGATGTTGCGTCTGTTCGACTCCGGCAACTCACTCCGGCAGGTGGCCGGAGTCACTTCGCTTTGGCGAAAAGCCGTGCAGAAAATCGCAACTTCGAGCCAGCGTTAACGAGCGGCGTGCTCCATACCCGTCGTGTGGTCAGCGCTGAATCCTGCAATTAGCACAATTCCGTGTTGCCGTGAAATCCGGCGGGGATCAACCCCGCCGCTCCCGAAAACACAGTGTCCCTAATTCTCTTTCGGTATCACCGGCATCCGCCCCGGCGTCCATGGCGCCCCGGCGTCGTCCAGGGCCTTCTCCAAAGGCTTCAAATCCTTTTCCAAGAGGCTCCGGAGTTGGGTAATTTGTTCGGCCAATTCTTCATGGGCAATCTTGTAGGAATCTTCGTCGCTTTGGGTCAGGCACAATAGAGAGAAACGCTCGTTGCCAACCACGTGGCCAATGCGTTCCAGAATCGAAACGGGGGTGTTTTCGTTGCGGCCGCGAAGGATGGAATCGCCGCGTAGATGCAGCAGCACTTCGCGTGTCCTCTTCTCCAAATCGCGGGCCTTACCTTTCCACTTCTCGTCGATCGTGGGCGTTTGTTCCATGGCCTTGTTTGATGGCTTCGAGGTTGGCAACGAGAGCGTTGGCCGATCCCATCGGCGCCATTGGCCGAGCGCTGCAGCTTGGCGACTTTGGTTTGGAAGGCACGAAGAAGTGCAAGGTCGGCCGGCTTCATCTCCTGGTAGCCATCGACGAGCACGATGAAATCTTGAGGCCCCGCCAGTTGTTTGCTCACGCCCTCCACCCGCTGATCGAGCGTGACTTGATAAACACCTGGCAACACCAGCGGACCGCCGGAGGGCCGATCTTCATCCTCATCTCCCTCGCCGCCGCGTCGTCTTCCGGAACCCGACGCAGGATCGCGCAGGTCCCAGGTCACGCGATGAATGCCCGCTTCCGTCGATCCCGTCAGCGTCCGGACGGCGGCTCCCGAGCCGTCTCGAATCGTCAGTGTGATCGCGGGCGCTTCTTGCTCTTCTTCCTTGCGCAATTCCTCCTTGCTTGGGTAAACAGGCTTTTCGCCTTTTTTCGCGGCCGCCTTCTCGGCGGCACGCCGTTCTTGCTTCTTCGTCTTGAGTCCCGATTTCAGATAGTAAGTAAAAGTCGCCCCGAACGGAGGATTATTCGCCGTGTAAAACGCGCTGCCTTGATAGCCTTTGCCAGATCCGCCGAGGGGCCTGGAGGGAACATACATGTAGGATTCACGCGTCGGGAACAGGAGCGCCGAGGCTCTCAGTTTTTCTTCGGTCAAATGACGCAAGGGACTGAAATCGTCGATCACATAAATGCCCCGGCCAAAGGTGCCGATCACCAGATCGTTCATCTGTTTCTGAATCGCCAGATCGCGAACGGGAATCGTCGGTAAACCGCCTTTGAGGCGAACCCACTTCGTACCGCCATTGGTGGTGACATAGAGGCCGAATTCCGTGCCGGCAAAAAGCAGGTCGGGGTCGACGGCATCCTCCGCGATTGCCAGCACCGGCCCGTTGGCGGGCAGATCGCCTTTGATCGGCTTCCAGGTTTTACCGGCATCCGTACTCTTCAGCACATAGGGTGCGAAATCGGCGTTCTTGTGATTGTCGAAAGCCGCGTAAACAGTTTTTGGACTGGTTTGCGATGCCAGCAGGCGACTGACATAAACCTTCTCGGGCACACCAGGAAACGCTTCGGTTTTCTGCCAGGATTGGCCGCCATTTTCACTTACCTGGATCAAGCCGTCGTCGGTGCCGACATAGAGCAAACCTTCCTTCAAAGGCGATTCCGCTAAGGCCACGATGTTGCCATAGAACGACGTGGAGACATTCTTGGCAACGGCATCGGGCCCCACACTTTGCCCATCACCGGCAACTGATCGCGATTAAGTTGGCGAGTGAGGTCGCCACTGATGGCGCGCCAGGATGAGCCGCGATCGTCGCTGCGAAAGAGTTTGTTGGCGGCGAAATAAACGCGCATTGGCGCGTGCACGCTCAGCAGCAGCGGCGAATCCCAGTTCCAGGCGCAGTGGAGGCTCGCCCTTGCCCGGCAAAGGCTGAATTCCGACCGACTGGTTGGTGCGGCGATCGATGCGCACCAGCCCGCCGTTCTGGCTTTCGGCATAAACGATGTTCGGATCGTGCGGATCGACGCGCGTGTGAAAGCCATCGCCCCCTTGCGTGACGAACCAATCCGCGTTGGTGATGCCGTTGACACTGCGCGTCCGCGCGGGGCCGCCCAGCGTGAAGTTGTCTTGCGTGCCGCCATACACGTGATAGAACGGAGCCGCATTATCCACGGCAACATCGTAAAACTGGGTGACGGGAAGATTGGCCTGGAATCGCCAGTCGGCCCCGCGGTTGTAGCTTTCGTAGATGCCGCCATCGCAACCGACCAGGTAATGGCTCGAGTTCTTGGGATCGATCCAAATTTCGTGATTGTCGCTATGTTTGTTCTTTTCGCCCAGCACCGAAAGCGTCTTGCCGCCGTCGTCCGAAACCATCAGGTTGACGTTCATGACGTAGATCCGGGAGGCGTTCGTCGGATCCACCACCAGATGGGCGTAATACTGAGCCTGGGCGTCGAAATCATTCCTCTTTTCCCAGGTGACGCCTTGATCCAGCGAACGAAAGATGCCGCCCTTTTTCTCGATCGATTCGATCGAAGCATAGACGACGTCGGGATCTGACGGAGCGGCGGCCAGGCCAATGCGGCCCATCTCTTCGGTCGGCAACCCCGCGCGAACTTTCGTCCAGGTGGCGCCGGCATCAGTGGAACGATAGATCGCGCTTTCCGGGCCGCCGTCGATGAGCGTCCAAACGTGGCGGCGTCGCTGATAAGCGGCCGCCACCAAGATATCTGGGTTGCGGGGATTCATGACCACATCGGACACGCCGGTGTTCTCGCTGATGTGGAGCACGTTTTTCCAGGTTTTGCCGCCATCGACCGTTTTGAACAATCCGCGATCGCCTCCCTTTCCCCAGAGCGGCCCCTCAGCCGCGACATAGACGATATTACTGTTGCGCGGATCGATCAGAATGCGGGCGATGTGTTCTGATGATTTCAGTCCCAGGTTTTTCCAGCTCTTCCCGCCATCCTCAGAACGGTAGACGCCGTCACCGTAGCCCACGCTGCGCTGGCTGTTGTTCTCCCCCGTGCCGATCCAGACGACTTGCGGATTCTTGGCGTCGAGCGTCACGCAGCCGATCGAATAGGAACTTTCGCCATCGAAAAGAGGAGTCCAAGTGCAGCCTGCGTTGGTAGTCCTCCAGACGCCGCCAGAAGCGACGGCCACGTAGTAGTGACTCGCATTATCCGGATGGACCGCGAAGCCAACGACGCGACCCGAAGTCGTCGCCGGCCCGATCGACCGAACGCGCAGGCCGCCGAGCGTGGCGGTCGAAAGCTTCGCGGGCGGCGCGGGCGGTTCGGCGTCCTGGGCTGGCGCCAAGACCGGCCAAGCCAGAACTATAAAGGTGGGAACCAGCATAATTCGCAACATTTTGTTCTCTCGCTTTGCCTGAATCATAGCGAGCCTCCCGCGTCAGTGGGGGGAGGTTACCGAAAACTCCCCCCACTTACGTGGGAGGCTCGCTCGAGTTGACGCTGGAGCTTCGCTGAACGCTCTTAGAAGCGTCACCAAGCAATCTACATTCTCGCTGGAAGAAGAAAATAGCCCAGGATTCATGGCGGGGCGCACAATTCGCCGCGGCAGGAAAAACCGGGACTTGGGCGAAAAAAGTAACCTAAGCTTGGAAGGAATAGTGCGCAGTTTGCCTGCCGCGTGTTGGTAATCAAGCGATGCAGATTCTCGAAAGGTCGTTGCGGTCGTCGGGGCGTTTTCACGCGCAACTCGACAAGGACGGCGCGCCCGGCCACAGGGGGATGAGGATATGACTGGCAACAGCCTGGGGTTGGTTGCCGATGACGCTCGCCTGAGCGCCGTTCTGGAAACGTTTTTCAAGCGGTTCTTCGGCCACGTTGGCGTAATCTGCGGCTACGAAGCGGCCTTGAATCACATCGGCCCGGACACCAATGGCGTGCTCGTTGCCTCGGTCTCGACTTTGGAAGACGTGGCGGCGGTGACGCGCCTGGTGCAAACGCTCAGTTTGCGCAGGCTACCGCCGCATCTTTTTATCGCCTCGGCCAAAGACCATCGCTCGTCACCCGAACTGATAGTGCTCGATCCTTATGTCTCCGGACACTGGTCTTGGCCTGAAGAGGATACGCAGCTCCTCGCCATGGTTCGCGAACGGCTGCACCGTTCCCGGCCATTCTTGGGAACGACTCAAGAGTCGCTCGAAGATCAAATTGGCCGACGGCTACTGTCCTGGACGCCTTCGCTGCTGCCGATGGTCGAACGCATTGCGTTGGCCGGCTCGCACGACGTCACCGTGCTTCTGACAGGCGAAACCGGCACTGGCAAAACGCACCTGGCCAGGCTTATCCACGATTGCTCACCGCGAAAAACCGATCGTTTCCTGGTCGTGCCTTGCGGCGCCTTGGCCGCCAATCTCGTCGAAAGCGAGTTTTTCGGCCACGTCAAAGGGGCCTTCACCGGCGCCGATCGTCCCAAGGTGGGCAAGTTCGCTGCCGCGGGCAATGGCACCATTTTGCTCGATGAAATCGATGCACTGGCGTTGGAACAACAGGCTAACTTGTTGCGCGTCATCGAGACGGGTGAATTCGAACCGGTGGGAAGCAATGAAACGGAGACCTCGACGGCTCGCATTGTTGTGGCTAGCAACTGGAACCTGCTCGACGCCGTCGAACGCGGCAAATTCCGCCAGGACCTTTACTATCGCCTGAATGTGATGTCGTTCCATTTGCCGCCCTTGCGCGAACGGGTGCAGGACATTGCCAACCTAGCTCGCGGCATGGCCAATCGATACGCCGAGAAGTTTCGCAAGAAGCTGTTCGATATCCATGCCGATGCGATGGCGGCTCTCGAAGCCTACAACTGGCCCGGCAACGTTCGCCAGTTGGAAAACGCTGTGCAACAATCGGTGCTGATGAGCACCGGTCCCGAGTTGCTCTTCAAACATCTGCCGCCGCCGATTCAGGAATATGCCTCGGCCGGCAGTTGCGAAATCATGACGCCGGCCGCCGATTCGTTGACGCATAATCGCGAAGTGACGGAGCGCTCCGTGATTCAACGCGCCCTGGCCAGCAGCGGCTATAGCCGAGCCCGTGCGGCCAACAGCCTGGGAATCAGCCGGGTGACGCTCTACAAGAAGATGAAGAAATACGGCCTAATGGATGTCCCGATGCATCCTGCCCAGGCGCAATAAAGTTGCCCAATGATCCACGCTGCCAACGAATAGGCGGGCCCATTGGCTCGCCTATTACAGTTTCTGCGCTGAGCCTCAAATAGCCACTTCCTTCAGCCGAATACCCTTTTACAATGAAGTCGATGCGAAGAAGCCTTTGCTCGTTTCTCCATGGCGAACATGAGCCCGACTGCGCCAGCGAGGGTCGGGGCAAATGACCTCGCTGACGCTTTTGAAGTTGCGCTTTTCGTCATTCGATACGGTTGAATTCGCACACAAGTAGGTCCCGCGAGCCGAGCGGGACAGCGGGTACCGGTTGAATTCGTACACAAGTAGGTCCCGCGAGCCGAGCGGGACAGCGGGTACTTCACGCAATCGCCGTGGGAGGATACAACCAGGGCATAAGATGTGTGCAGAAGCTTGAAGTGCCCGAAGTCCGGCTCGGCAAACCGGACCTACTTGATTGCACCTCAGTGCACCGCTGAGCATGCAAAAAAACCAACTTCAAACCTTACGGTTCGGGTTCCCATGCGACAATAATTTGTCAATCTCTAATATCCCGCGCGGCCGCTAATCGACGAGGAAGACCAATCATGAGCGAAGACCCAGCACAGAAACCCAGCCCCGGCGAGCAAATCAAGCAGTGGTTCGGCAAACTCTTCGAGGATCCCATCGGTACGCTGGTGGAATCCGGAGTCTGGATATTCCTGTTCGCGATCGGCGTGTCGATCGCGGCCATGTTCGCCCGCATGGGCTGGGACATGGTTAGACATGCATGGAAGTAAGCCTTACATCTCACTTATTCCCAGCCGCCTTGTTGTAGAACTCATCGGAGGCAAGGAACTCTTCGCCGATGGTCAGGAAGGGCAAGCCATCTTGTAGCTCCGTCACCCAGCCCTTCAACCCGCCCGAATCGGCCTGGCGTTGCAAGAAGACTTCGTAATAACCTTCCACTAGCCGATCGAGCGATTCCTCAGAGAAGAGGAAATCGTTGATGACCTGCTCGTGCGTCAGCGTCGCCGGGTGGGTCGGATTTCCGGACGAATCATCGCCCAAGGCATTCAGGAAACTTTGCTCACCGGTCGGATCAAATGTCCGTCCCAGCAGCGACTGATACATGGCGTCGACAAAGAACTTGTCGCCCTTGCTGAGATACTCCGGGGAATCGAGGAAATCGAAAGCGATTTGTTCCTCCCGAGTGCCGTTCTCCAATTCCGATACCCAATGAGCCCGGCCTGCAGGGTCGGAGGCGCGGCCGAGTAGAGTCTGGTAGAAGACGTCGATCTCCTGGCCAAAGTGCTCGGGGGAATCGCGGATCCCCTGTACGACTTGCAAACGCGTGAACTGGCCACTGGTGAGATTTCCCGCCCAGAAACTCAAGCCACCTGGATCAGCATTCCGATCCAACACGGCCCGAAAGATGGCTTCGACATAATCGGCGTTGGCGTTCCCCTGTGAAGGGAACGAAGTGGTTGGAGGAAGAGTCAAAGGCACGGCGATGCTGGTAAGCACTGCACCGAAGTTCTGGCCTCCAACATTTGCTCCACTGACTACGGCAACCGAATAGCTGCCGCTCGCGGGAACGCTGAGAATGCTTCCACCCAACTGAACATCGCGAAGCGTATACGTGCCCGCAACAATGCCTGCAAAGCTGAAAGCGCCGCTCGCGTTGGTGGTGGCGGTTGGTTCCCCGGAATCCAGCACACCGTTATTGTTCAGGTCCAGGAACAAGGTCTGACCCGCCAAACCTGGCTCACCGCTGTCTTGCTTGCCATTGAGATTGAAGTCGCGAAAAACCACGCCGCTGATGGAACCTGTACTCACGGCTGCCACGGTGGTAGTCGTCTGCGCCGAACCCGGGGTAGCCTGCACGTTGCCGACATTATCGGTGGCGACGCTATAGAAGCCATAGGTGTGGCCGACAACCCCAGTAAAGGTCGAGGATGTTAACGCTGTGTTGGTTAGGAACGGTGTGAAAGCGCCGCCGTTGTCGGATACGAAAATGCTTGCAGGCTGGGTAAACAAACGACAGAAGGGTAGTCATGAAATCTGGTACTCACCTAAACGTTTTCGGTTGCCTGTCCAGAATCGAGAGGGCAAGGCTAAAGGGTATCAAGTTAAACAGTTTTTGAAGCTCTTGACAGAAGAAACTACCCAGGTCGATTGAAAAGGTGTGAGAGGAGGTAATGAATTATGAGTGATAAATTTGATGGTTTTAGTGTGACCCTAATCGAAGAAGATGACGGGGATTGGTTGGCTCACTTTGTTGAATTGCCTCATATCTCTGCGGCTGGAGATACTCCTGAAGAAGCCTTACATGAACTTGAGGCTGCATGGGAGCTATTAAAAGAGAGTTACCGGGAGGATGGTCAAGAGATTCCCATTGCGCCGATTAAGAAAGAATATAGTGGGCAATTCAATGTTCGAATTGATCGCCAGGTACACGGGCCATTGGCGATTGAAGCAGCCCGTGCTGGTATTACTCTAAATGCCCTGGTAGCTCAAAAATTAGCTAAACAGGTAAGGGATTTCAAGGAAGCTGCGTAGTAACTGGCCAAAAATTCCGGTAAAGTTATTTCTGATTCGCCTACTATTTTTCAACAGCCATTAGAAATGGCACTGAGGGGTGGCCGAAAACTATAGTTTTATGATATTCTTTGATTGGCATTTATGATATTTTCATAAGTAAGTTAAGTCAGAAGGGCGGCACTTAATTAAGGAGATTTTTTATGAAAAAGATATTCGTCTGCAGCTTTTTCCAACAACAGATGAACAGGCACTTGCGGGAAGCTTAATAGACTTGCGGGTAAAAAGTGCAGAATCAATAAGTTTTAAAATGATCAAGACAATCAATGCTAGTAGAGATGCAATAAAAACTGGAAGTACAGAAGAGATAAAGGCACAACAAGATGTAATTGATCGGATGCAAGAACTCCTAATACATTGTTGCTTACCAGGTGTAAATGAGGTAAGCGATAACGAATGTGTAAATATAATATCTACTCTCTACAAAGCAGCTTCACAATATGTTGTAAGGCCAGCTGATTTAGAAATTCTAAAGAATGCATTATTAACCCTCTGTAATTATCCGAAAGGTTTAGATCAGCTTTATCGATGCGTTCCCGCTCTAAGACCTCTTCCCTCGGTATCAACAACAAGCGCAATGCGTCTTTCTGGTAGTTCTAGTTCAAGTTCTGCTTCAGGTACCACCATTTCTAGCAGTTCAAGTTATAGTTCACAGAGTACTAGTTCTAGTTAAGAGAACTTATACTTTATCTCTGATTGCAATGACGCCATTTGAAAAATGGCCATTTTACATAAAATCATGTGATATTTAAGATATATGGGTCGTTTTTATTGCAAAGGAAAGCAGAAGCTGTCGGCTAATTTGCTGAAGTTATAACCACACATACCTTTAACACCCGGCCAAAGATTGAAGCCAGATCGATTATGACCCCAGATCGATTATGACCTTGAAATCATAATGACTTATGTGTTATAATTAACTATGCAGTGGACAGTTAAATTTCATGAAAAATTCGAGTATGAGTTTACGAACTGGATAAGAAAGTTCCCAAGACGAATTGTTACAGCAATTCTCGGCGAACTATCAGGGAGGCAGCGCCTCAATCTCATTCACTATTCGTGTTGAAGGCCCACCACAAATTCATGGTCGAATTCCCTTACAATATGCTCAGATTGGTCAAACATTTAATTATTTTATTTCGCAGGGGTTATTCACAGATCCTAATTTTAATTCCATCAGTTTCTCTGCGTATCAATCGAATGGGAAGTCCTTACCCGGCTGGTCTAAACTTTAATAGTGTATCCGCTGCACTAATAGGCGTACCTCAGATGAGTGATCAAGGCACTCTGAATTTAACCATCAGCGCCAATGACCACGTTTCGGGAATCACGAACATCACTTTTTTATTATTTGTGGGCAATCCAATTCCTCAACCTTCCACTTTACGTCAGGGAAGACTATTTAATTTTTCAATCCCGCCTGACACTTTTGCGGTTGGAGACGGCATAACCTGGCGATATCGCGCGAACTCCAGCAGTGGCGGCATGCTGCCTGACTGGTTGTCCTTCGATACATCCACTCTGGATCTGACTGGAATTCCCCCTTTATCGGTAACAGGAATCGTCAGCCTGGATATCATTGCTCAGGATACCAATAATGATACGATGGTTGCTCCCCTGGAAACTGGTCGTAATGGTTAATTCTCCGTTACAGATTAACCCCATCTCGGATCAATCCGCTACCGCAGGGGACTATTTTAATTTCTTTGTTCCCCCACGGAAACCTTTGTAAATCAAAATGGATATCTGCTAACCCATACTGCATTGCAAAGAAATGGCGATGTTTTACCTGGATGGCTGGTGTTTAATAACGACAGTTCCATCCCTTCTTTCTCAGGGACCCCCGGACGTGGTGATACTAATTTTTACGCCGTTCACGAACTGGAAATTCAGGTGAACGCTTTGGATGGTTTTGTTAATGGCAGCACGGTTTTCAGGATCAATGTGGGCGGAGTTTCCTGGGGTCAACTGGCGATACAGATTATAGCGCCGTTAATCTCGGCTTTTACCACGCTATATACGATTTATCAGCTGCGCGCTTTGTGTTTAAACCGGTGCTTTAAAGAAAGCTACCACAAAGAATCAAAATAATTATATTCTGAGAGATAGCTGTCGGTCAGCGTTTTCATTTAGAATTTAAAATATCCTCAGAACTTATTAAGCGGGTTGAAATTAAATTACCAGCGAAGCTGATGCAATCCAGGGGGCAACAGTTTTTTCAATTACCCCGCCCGCTTCCTGGGGGCATGCTCATGCCGGACTGGTTGAAATATGATCCTTATGCCAATACGCTGAGCACCAAAGAGCCGATTCCAGCCTCCGCGGGAGGGCAGACCCTGGTGGTGCAGGTTTCCGGAAAAGATGACGTGATTCTGGAACAATTTGATTTACATATTCAGAATAGACTGGAAGAAAAGTTGACATTGACTGATGATGTTCCACCTCCACCTCCCGTCGATGAAAATGAACCCGGTGTTGAAATGCAAACTTACGTTTCTGAGAGTTCCAGGCGCGTGGCGTCGCCTTCTTACATCATTCCATCCTTTATTGGCCTCAGACTCTCCTTTAGTACGCAATGTAAGAACGTTCACTTCAACCAGTCCGACCAATGAACGAATTGTTTTAACAAACTAATTGGGATTGTAAGTGCAAACAGGGAAATGACAATGCCAGGAATAGATCTTCAAGTTGCTTTTACAGAAAAGAATCAAGTTAAGAACCTCTATTATTCACGGCAATCGGGCCAAACTATAAACAATAATTGTGTTAAGATTTAAACCGAAAACCTAATCGTTTTGAGTATAGATAGATTTGATTTTAGACGAATGGGACAAATTTAAAAAAACATCAGGGATGAGCCTATGATTAAGATTAATAAAACCAACGAATATCAGTTAGTTAGTCAAGATAATGATATAAAAAAAGCTTCTTACTCAGCGGCAGTTAAGGCAGAAAATGATTCTTTAAAAAAGCCGGAAAAGCTCGATCAAGATCAAAATTAAATAAAAAAAATCCTTCAAAAAATAAGAGAAAAATTAAAAAACAAAATTCGGAAATACTTGAAACTAAGCATGAAAAATCTGATAGCTATATAAAGCTTGAGAATTATTTAACTCAAAATGATGATGATCTCCAGGAGTGTGAATTTATTCCGGTAGCTCAACCAAACGCCCGGAAATCCGGGGATTACCCATTCCTATAGACGGTGGAAGTTATCTGGGTATGCATAACCAAACCAAAGGGAAGGTTGCGGACAATACTTTAAACAGGATTATTTTTATATGGGTCAATGGCATGATGACAAAGAGCATGGTCTGGGTCATCAAAAGAAAGGCGATGGTGATTTTGTTGTCGCTGGTCAGTTGATCAGACGGCAAATTTGATTCAGGCCATGGTAGGTATAAATTTAAAAAAAGCCGAGTATCGCTTTATATATAAGGGAGATTTTGCCTCAGGAATATTTTCCGGAGATGGTAAGATGTGGCTGGACAATCCAAAGAATAAATGCGGTGATTTTGAGATTAAAGGAAAATGGCAAGAGGGAAAACTGACGAAGGTGGATAAAAATCAGGCTAAAGGAACATTTAATACTGCAGATCAGCAATTTATTGAAGAGATTATTCGTTTAAGCTGTGATGAATGTGAGCCACAACGGCAAAATTCAGCTTTACTCTCATTGATTGATTTAATCGAAGACAAAGACAATGATAATAACTCCACTCTACTGTGTTGGATAAGTGAGCAAACAACAGAGAACCCCACTCGGTTCGATGGCTAAAATTGCCAAAAATTTAAACGAAAGTTTATCTATTTATATGATATTGGCTGATTATATTTCCGGAAATGAATTGAAACCGGTTTCTTATAAAGAAAAAATAGCGGGTATCTGCCTCAGAGGCATAAAGTTATATACGATTAGAAGAATGTTCTGTGAAAATGATTACAGTGCTAAAATCAAGTATCAGGATATATTTAACGAAACATTAAAGCCAAAGGAAATAAAGGGAAAAGATTTATGGCAAGAACATAAAACTAACCTTTTGTTAAAGCCTGAGGCCATTCGTTTTATAAAATCTATGGTGGATATTGCTAACGAGCCAATGATACCCCAGCAGGATTTGGAAGATTATATCAAAATTCAGATAAAACAAATCATCAAAATCTGGGAATATTATTATTCAGATACAGATAAAAAAATTGAGCAATCGTTTGGGTCATACAGCCAATTTTTTTTGGCCTGTTATTCGATTTATTTACAGATACAATATTCTTTTGAATATAATTCGCGAGAAGAAATTGAAGAAAAAGGATTTAAAAATTTAATTGAACCATTTTCAATTTCAGAAATTCAAAAGCCGGTTTTTCCTAATAGTTCCGGGAAAAAATACCTCGCGGTTTAACAGTCTATTGCTACAGAAATTACTTCTCCAAAATTCATGAAATCCTTTTAATGGAAAACCAAATCAAATAAATGCATTTTATATGGAAATTCTCAGGGGTTTCTCGGACATTGATATCCGCACAATATTCTCAGAAAAAAGATTAACCTAAAATCCTTAAGAGATGCGATAGATAATTCTTATAAGAAGAAACTGGAAGAAAACAGTGTTAACTTTGAAGAACTGCTCAAAGGATTAATTAAAATTTTTCATTATCTTGAAAAATTAAATTTGACTCAAGAGAGTAAAGATCTGGAAAGTCAATTGACTTTACTCGGTATTATTGTCAACCTGATGTCAGGATATTCAAGGTATTTGAAAATTTTTCTATCTATAATGAGCAATGTTCACAATTGAATTTAATGCTTAGCCAAGCTGGATTGAATTCATTCAAAAAATCAAGTGAGATTATGCCTTCGATTCAAGATATTTTTTCGAGTATATTCGACAGTAGCATTTCATGAAGAAAACAAAAATAATCTGAATCAGGGAACTATTGATGAAAAAATGATTTTCCTGCAAAAAACCAATAACCTCATTACCGCCTTATTGAGTTTAAATTATGAATGGATTGTTAAGTTGAAAAATGATTATAGCTCTGACCAAAAGAGCATTAAAATTTCTATCCGGTCGATTGAAACGTATGTTAAGGAAAATTCTTATTCTGTTGAGGAAAATCCACATTATACCTTGGAAATAATCGCTGAATTATTTAAAATTTTAAAATCCGAAAAATTAAAAAATGTATCGCAAGTTTCTTTAGTGGTAGATGCTATCAGGGAATCATTAAAATATTTAGGTGACCAAGAGCGATATGAAGATTTAGAACAATTTAGAAACGATTCAGTCACACCGTTTAGAACAGTAGTTAATGGACGATTAAACCAACTTGATCAAAATTTAAAAAATATTAATTTATATTTTTTATATAATCGTAAACTCAATCAGATTACACTTGATAGATCGATTGAATTATTTAAGCAAGAAAATTTAATTGGGAATCCTGATTTTAAAAAAAAGCTTAGAAGCTTATGAAAACACATTCTCTGACTTACTTGAAAAATTTGCTGAGTGCAGAAAATAAATGTAGCATTGAAGGTATTGTTGAGCATACAAAAAAACTTGGAGCAGAATTTGGTAAAAATAGTTTGGATGAAAGTACTTTAGATAAAAGACGACGGTATATTCCGATAATAATTGCAGGATTGTCAATTATTTTATCTTTACGTGTGTCAAACTTGCTGAATTTCGTTAGTGAACAAAAAAAATGGGTAGTGAATCAGAATGAGGAACAAAGTAAAATTTTTCTGAAACCACATCATATACAAATTATGGGTGTTTTAGTATTATTGGGCTTGAGTAGCCCAGATCAAGGAATTCAGAATCATCTTGCCGAGATTAAAACTGGTCAAAAAGGAAAACTCCTTGGCTTCGACGTTGCTGGCAGGATTTCTTAGTCTTATTGGATATCGAGTTAAAATTGCCTGCTACAGCCCTTATTTAATTGACCGAGATCAACGCGCATTTAAAAGTAATACCGCGCCATTCGATTTTAAACACATTAAATTTTCAACGTTTGAGCAGATATGTGAAGAAAGATTTCGCCTCAATTCTGGATTGAGCTACCGAGATGTTCTTGAAAAAATTTTAGAGGGAAAAGAAATTACAAATTTTTATGCAGCAGATTCCAAACAGGGAGAATCTATCATTTTACTGATGAAGCCGATGTGCTGACAGATCGAGCAACGTATCAAAGAAATTTTCTGATTCATATTTACAGTGACATTTTAAGAAATTTACAAAAAAAAATATGGGAAACGCTTTCAAAAACTGAAGCTACCGAATCTGATCTAAGAAATGAATTAGTAGGAATAGCTCATAACAAAATTCGTAGTAGTATTGAAGGTTCAGAAAAATCAGATGAAAAAATATTATTTAATATTAAAAACCAGGGAAAACTAGGATTACTCATTGAAAAACATATTCAGGTTATGATCGATACTGCATTAAAAGTGTATGCATCGGATCCTCTAGGAGAACCGGCGTGTAACTTTCGTCTAAACGATAATGTGATTGAAATGAAGCGCGAGGAAAAATTCGTAAAAACTACTTTTCATGGTTATTATAATGTATTTTTTTATTTAAAATTTATGTCAGAAAAAGGAATTTTAAATCAGTTAAATCCAACTCAATTTGGTTATTTTTCCTTTTCCGGCGGTTCTTTATCGTATGCGTTAATACCGCAATTATATAAACGAATTTTTGGAGTGACTGGGACTCTAAGAAATCTGATTGCACAAGAACAATCATTCATTAATCATTGTGGGGATATAAAACAATTTTCCTATTTTCCTTCTTTTTTTGGTCGTGTTCATATCGCTGATGATAACCCGGTTTCTTTACAAGACAGTGAAGAAGAATGGGCTAATGAGATAGTAAGAAAGCTAGAGAACATCAACAAAAGCATCGTTCTGTTCTTATTTTCTTCGAGCACGAGAACGACTTAAATTGGTTCTCTAAGAATTATGGAGGCAATTTACCCATTACACCATTTTACATTACCGATAATAAGATCTCCAACCTCCAAAATAAAAATAAAAACCGTGAAATCGGTTTTGAAGAAATTGATGAACTGGTCAGTGATTTATATGCTGGATGTCAGGGTAAAATTACTCTATTGACTAAAATATATGGCAGAGGGGTAGACTTTCAGGCTGATTCTAAAGTCAATGCTGCAGGTGGAATGCATGTTATTCAGGCTTTTTTCTCTACGGATATTAAAGAACAGGTTCAGATTAAAGGACGTATGGCCGAAAGATGAGCCTGGAAGTTATGAGATGGTTATTTGTTTACCACACTTAAGAAAGATTAAAGGCTTTGAAAGTATTGATTCTAGCTATGACTACGGAAAATTGAACCAGCTTCGCAATGAAATTCAAATAAAAAATTTTAAACGAAAGCATGAATTAATTAACAAGAATAAAGCATTACATGAGAATACGTTAAGGTTTTATCAATTTATTGGAAGTTCGCCTTCACGAGATTTAGAACAGATTATTAACGGTGAAATTGGGCAAAACTCATCCCTGAAACCGTCATTCCGAAAAATGCCAAGCAATAAGGATTTGATATGCGAATGAAAGAGCTTACATTATTAACTTTAAAAGAAAACGTACGCAATTTAGCGGAAGCTATTTATTCTTTGTGCCATAATCTTCGAAAAAAATTCCAAGATGAGGTCACTCTAGATTACGACGAAGAATTAATCAATCTTTATTATGATTTGGCTGAGGCGCAGTATACTTTTTTTAGTAATTCAAAATTAACAGGACTAAATCTGGGTTGCGTCCAAGAATGTCTGGATAAAGCAATCGTAATCAAATCAATCTAGGGATATATATAATAATAGAAAAACTTTGATAATGGATGGTTTTCAAGACGATAATTTTTGAATCAAATTTTGTGGAGTTTCTAAACTTAAAGAAAATGTTGATAAAAATTGGAAACTATACGAAAATAAAATTAAAAAATTAGAGAGTAATACTACATTGTCAACTCCCGAACTCATTGGCTGACCGGTTGCTACTTGCGATTAGGAAAAAGAGAAAAAAGCAAAAAAGACCCTGGAGAAGGTTGACCAAGCAAAAATTGAATCGGATTTAATTGAGATTTTGAATGCCCAAATTACTTATACCGAAATATTACAGAAGATACTACGGAATGAAATTGATTTGATCCCTTTTTCAACCTCATTCACTCCAGATGAATTAACTAAAAAATTGTATAGCTTAGCAAAATCCTATGATTTTCTAGGGATACAACCCCTTAAAAATATTTATCTAGGGACAATAAAAAAGCAAACAATAGATAATCGGCAAATCGTTAGAGATAATCAATACATAAACATTGATGTCAAACTACCTGTATTTGCTCCAGAACTGAAATCGATAAATAAGCTGAATGACATTATTGATGAAGATGAATTTTTATCTAATATATTACCTTATTTGAATCATATTCCCAAGTTCGCTCGGAAGCTTAAAACCGATTTACCCAATTCGCTGCTATCAATTCAGTGATGATATCAATGAAGATATTCTTAAAACTCAATGGATCCGCCTGGCGTAACAATCTGTATCAGGGTGCTGCTGAAAATCCATATGATCAAACCTGCTATTTTGTATCTTACAAACCTAATGGCGATAAAAATCATAAATGGTATCTATTAACTCTAAAGCCGGATGGAAAATTATTAGAGGGAGAAGTAGATTCAACTTTAGAATTTCAAGTTTTTTCTCCGCTGCTAAATAAGTTTCCCTATCACAGATTCAATTTTTCAATTAAAAGTAAATTACTTACGATTAAAAAAGGTCAAAATATTAGAGAATATTACCATCAACTATACCAAAATTTAGAACCTTTGCTAAAATTAGATAATAATTCAGGCAGTGTCACATCCAAATTATCTAATATTATCATTAAGCCGGTGGATTATGAACAATATTGCAATCATCGATTTTTACAAACTGGAATTTTAATGGATGACATGAGATTTTACGATGAGGAAAAAAATTTCCGAGAAAGAATAAAAAATTATCCGTATGAAAATATTGCGTCGGTATTAAGATTTTC
>CAVVHZ010000067.1:0-124856 GCA_963748025.1 uncultured Gemmataceae bacterium | reverse complement strand
AACATCTTCCTCATCACCTGCGTGTCACGAAGAACAGAGACGCTATGGCAAGCTATCCGGCATCATTCACGCCCTGGTTCGCACAGGCCCCATCATCTCCAACTGCGGCATCATCATGGCGGGCACCTTCGCCTCGCTCATGGAGGCTCCCACTGTGGGTAAACTGAAACAACTGGCTTCGCCCTCTGCTTCGGCGTGCTCCTCGATACTCTTCTGTGGTGCGCTCCCTGTGGTCTCGTGCCTGCCTTCCTCATTCTGCAGCAGGAGGGCAAGCTCTCGCCCGCGGGTTGGGGATGGAAGAATGCGGGCGATGCCTTGTGCGTTTCAAACGACAGAAGCGGCTGAAGGTACAGTGGGCTGGCCGGACGCATCGGCTTGAAAACCTCACGATTCTTCAACAATAAATGCTTGCATCCGACGATTTGCTAGGCCAGCATGGGAGGCAATTCCGAAGACTTCCGTTCGGAAGATGCGGATTGCGAGTAGGCTGGCTTAACGAGGCCGACGTCCAAGTTACTGTGATTGTCAATTCTTATGAAGCTGGCTCAACAGGATTGCCCCGAACCGTGCATGGCAGCCCCATCTTTTGGGGACAAGCCCCCGCCCCAATCGGCTTTCCATTCCGTGTAAGTGCTTTTGCAGCCTGAGCGTATCGGGCGTGAGTCGCGTCACCCTAACACGAGATGCTCACCATGCTGACACGTTGCTCGCGAATAATCGTCTCGTTTGCGGCGTTTTCTTCTTGGTTCCTCGCGCAAAACGCGTATGGCCAAGCCGATCCGTTGCCCTCCTGGAACGCAGCGTGGCGGCGAAGAAAGCGATTGTCGATTTCGTTAAGCGCACCACCGATAAAAACAGTCCGAAATATGTGCACGCCCGAGAAGCGTGTCGCCACCTTCGACCAAGACGGCACCCTCTGGGTCGAGCATCCCATGTACACCCAGTTGATCTACTGCCTCGAGCAGAGTCCCGGTGGTGGTGAAACAGAAGCCGGGGCTGCGGAACATCGAGCCTTTCAAGACGGTTCTCTCCGGCGACCGGGAGGCGATTGCCAAGTTCACCAGGAAAGACCTGACCGAGATTCTGGCCGCAACGCTCACCCGGAATGACGGTGGAGGAATTCGCTGCCGGTGTGAGGCATTGGTTGGCGACGGCCAAGCATCCGCGCTGGAATCGACTGTACACCGAACTTACCTTATACCTGCCGAATGGAGGAAGGTGCTCAAGTACTTTCGGGCCAACGGCTTTAAGACCTACATCGTGACCGGCGGCGGCCAAGATTTCGTGGCGGTGTGTATGCCGAACAGGTGATGGGCAACCCGCCTGAACAGGTGGTCGGCTCCGTAGGCGGCACGAAATACACCTACGCCAAGGACGGGCAGCCGATTCTTATCGAAAGAGCCCAAATTGCTGCTGAATGACGACAATGCCGGCAAGCCCGAGGGAATTCATTTCATGATCGGATGCCGGCCACATGCGGCCTTCGGCAACTCCACCGGGGATCGGCAGATGTTGGAATACACCGGCGCCGGTGATGTAGCCAGGCTGTCGACGTCGTGTTCAACGCAACGACGCCGAGCGTGAATATGCCTACGGTCCCGCCCAGGGGCTGCCCAACTCCAAGGTCGGCACATTTACCCAAGCCTTGTACGACGAAGCTAAGAAAAAGGGCTGGACCGTCATCAGCATGAAAGATGATTGGAAGAAGATCTTCTCGTTCGAGGAATAGAGCATTTCAGGAGAGATGCGATCTCATTTAACTCGGAGTCAACGGCGACGGCGAGGCACCCGCTCGGATCGAATGGTTTAGCCAGTGCTGAATCAATGGAAATGTTGAAGCGCCACAATACGCCGTCGCCGTTGGCTCCGGGTTAAACAATGTCGGAGGGTTTTTGCCCCGAACTTCCATGGGTTCTCGCCTCCAAATCGATCAGGTGAAATCATCGAAATCGGAACGGAAGAAGGAAAGGCATTGAGGCATCTTGGTTTTTTCAATGGAGGATTGGTTTGATGTTCAGAAACGCAAAAGTCCAGACTTTAATGGTCCTGGCAGCGGGCTGTTGGTCGGCTATGTAGCCGCGGCAGGCAAGCTCGACGTGTTTCGCAAGGCGAGAACGCCGTGCCGGGCGAGCCGTCGGTAGACGCCAGATTGGAGAAAGGGACCGGCCTTTCGTGTTGCACGCGATGGCCTTACAAAGGCCAGATGGTTGCGATGGCCGACCCGAAAGCGCAGGTCCTTGCTGCGAGGGCTGAGACTCAGAACGGCAAGAAACCCAACATCGTGTTCATCATGGGCGACGATGTCGGTTGGTTGAACACGGCGGTATACCGAGGGATCATGTGGCGAAGACGCCCAACCTCGACAAACTGGCATCCCAGGGCATGCTCTTCACCGATTATTACGCCGAGGCGAGTTGCAGGCGGCCGGGCCAATTTCATCACAGGCGAGATTCCTTTGCGTACGGGGTTGACAACCGTGGGCCAAGCCGGAGCCGACGTCGGCATGCCGGCAAAGGCTTGCACTATCGCTACCGCACTTAAAGCTCAGGGTTATGCGACAGGTCAGTTTGGGAAGAATCACCTCGGCGACTTGAACAAGTTTCTACCCACCCTGCATGGTTTCGATGAATTCTTCGGCTACCTGTATCACCTCGACGCCATGTCGGATCCTTTCTGGTACTCATTCCCCTCCGACCCGCGTTCTTCAACACCTATGGCCCGCGAAGCCTGGCCATTGCTGGGCCACGGCTACGGACGACGCGACTGAAATGCCGCGGTGGGGCAAGGTCGCAAGTAGCGGATCGTGGACGAGGTCCTCTCGGCGCCCTTCAAGAACATGGCCGGCCATCAACACTGGCAAAAGGGGCCTTCGGGTTCCAAGTACGACATGGAGACCTTTGACGAGGTGCTCGTCGAAAATACAAGGCATTCATGGACAAGGCCAAAAAAGAGGGCAAGCCGTTTTTTGTTTGGCACGACAGACGCGTATGCACGTCTTCACGTTCTTGTCACAAAAATACCACGAGAAGATGAACTACAAGACCAATTATGGTCTGGGAGGAGCTGGCATGGAGCAGATGGACGACTCCATCGGCGCCATTATGAAGCATCTGGACGACATAGGCGAGGCGGACAACACCCTTCTGGTTTGAGCACGGATAATGGAGACAAGTGTTCACCTGGCCGGATGGTGGCATGACGCCTTTCAAGCCACCAAGGGCACGGTGATGGAGGGTGGCTTCCGCGTGCCGTGCATCGCTCGTTGGCCCGGCAAAATCAAGCCCGGCACGGTCGAGATGGCATTTTCTCCGGACTCGACTGGTTCCCCACCATGCTTGCGGCGCTGGCAATCCCGACCTACCGAGGAGCTCTCAAGGGCATAAAGCTCGGCGATCGCGAATACAAAAACCACCTGGACGGCTACAACGAACTCGACCTGCTGCTGGGCAAGAGGCCTTCCAGCGCGAGGGATCTTTTACTTCGGCGGCCCACGCTTGGCCTGCCGATCGGCGATTTCAAGTACCAGTTTTTTCAACAGCCAAACCGGTGGCCCAGCCAAAGGTCACCACAGACATGCCCACCATTGTCAATCTGCGCCAAGACCCCTTTGAGCGGACGCCCTCGATTTTCGAAGAAAGCTTGAACAATCTTGGTGGCGGCTATATGAACGATTTCTATGCCCGCGAATTGTGCCCCTTGTGTTGGTCAAAAACGGGTTGCGGAACTTGCCATGACGGCGATCGACTTTCCGCCTATGCAAGATCCGGCGTCCTTTAATAGGGCGGCAGTCAAAAAACAAATTGACCGTCATGATAAAGGTCAACGCGGTCAGTAACGTGCCTTGGCGGCAGAGCACATTGAACTGCGGCGCTGATTCCCTTCTGCTAGCCCCAGTTCATCCTTATGCGGACCGGCATCCCTTTACCCACAAACTCCGATAGCAGAAAGGATAAATGCATGAAACTTCACCTGGTGGGGCCCTTAGCCCTATTAACCTCTGATCTTGGCGATTGCCGAGCCACTGCGGCCGATCGCAAGGAGGACGCTGCCAGAGACGAAGCCGCGATTCTCAAGAGTGCGGAAGCATTCTGTGAAGCTTTTCCAGAAGGGCGACGCCAAGGCCGTGGCTGCTTTCTGGACAACCGACGGCGATTACACCGATCAAACCGGCCGCGTTATGAAGGGGCAACCCGCCATTGAAAAGGTCTTCACCCGATTTGTTTGCCGCCAATAAAGGTCTCAAACTGTGCCATCGAGGTCACGGGGCTGCGTTTTGTGACGCCCGACGTCGCCCTCGAAGACGGGATCACCAGCGTCATCGCTCCCGATGGCTCTCCTCCGAGCCGGGCTCGCTACTCGAACGTGCATGTGAAAAAAGACGGCAAGTGGTTGCTCAGCAGCGTGCGCAGAGCTCCCTTCTCACCGCCCACCAATTACGAACATCTGCGCGGCTTGGAGTGGACAGTGGGTTCATGGGCTGCCGAAGCGGACAACGGCGAAGCCGAACGGCTTTCGGTTGCCTGGTCGGAGAATCAGAATTTCCTCATCGCGACGTTCGGCTCGACGTTCAAAGATATAAGTGTGGCCAGCGTACGCACTGGATTGGTTGGGACCCAGCGGCCAAGAAAATTCGTTCTTGGATCTTCGATGCCGACGGCGGTTTCGGGGAGGGAGCATGGAGCAAGGACGGCAAAAAGTGGATCATCAAAACACACTCGATCCTTCGCGACGGGAAGAAAGCTACGGCGACCTATACCATAGCCCCCGGCGACGGTGATACCATGACGCTGCATGCCACCGAACGAACCGTGGATGGCAATGCGCTGCCCGACAACAAAGAAATCAAGCTTAAACGGGTCAAGTAATCGGCATCAAGCGATTGCGCTTTTAACCAAGAAGGGAAAATACTCATGTCGCGAAAATCGCTCGTGGTCGCTCTGTTTGCCATCTCTGCCTTATTCGTAACGGCGACTCAAGTTCGACGCCTGGGGCGGCTATCACGTCGGCTACACGCACGTCGGTTACGGCGGCGTCTATCACGTGGGGAGCCACCAGAGCCTACGGCGGCGATCGCTACGGCTACGATCGTTATGGATATGGAGATCGCTCCGGCTACGATCGCTATCGTTCCTACGGCGGCTATGCGTACGGCGGCCACGCTCGGCGCTTATGGTGCGGGTGTCTATCGACGCTACTAAAGGTGGGTTCAGCTACCCATTCTTTTCATCGACCGTCTTAGCTTATGCCGGCGGGGCGGGCCGAAGGCTGCAGAGTCCTGGTCGGTCCGACTAGAGGTCGCCGCTCAGGGTTACCAGTCTTTTGCTCGCCCTACGTGCCCGGACCTGGGCAACAGTTCCTGGAAGTCCGGTCGTTCACGGAGCTGGTCAAGTTCGTGATCGCCGCTTCTAGGCCTCGGTAGGCCCGAGAACGGTTTTGTCAGCGTGCCTAATAGATACGAAAGGCGTTTCCAGCGACGGCGCCGCTTGGCAAAACCATGGGAAGTCACAACAAAAAACAGAAAGAAAAATTAACAATGAGAACGCAGCGGCGTGGAGCAGCACTGTTGGCTGTTGCTTGCGTAACGGCGGTGGTCCTCGGCTGGGCGGGGCGGCAGTTAATGCATGCCGCCACCGCCGACGCCGAAATATTTGCGGGCAAGGTTCTGGGGGCCAATAGTCCCATTAGTGGTTCGGCAGTCACCCTGTACGCGGCGGGGAACGGCAAGCCCGTGCAGATGGCGCAGGGCCAAACGGACGACGATGGGACGTTCAAATTGGCTGTTGGCGCCGACAAGCTCAAGGATTCGGCAGACAAGGTGCTATACCTCGTGGTCGCGAGGAGGCACGCCTAAAGCCGCTGGTGCGAAAGGCCCCAACGATGCGATGCGTGATGTCGTTGCTGGGGACTTCGTTGCCAAAGTCAGCAACGGTCAACGAACTCACCACCGTTGCCTCAACATTCACCGCCGCCCGATTCATCGAGGGCGATTCGATCTCCGGCAAGCCGCTCGGACTGAGGATCGCCGCCGGAAACGCGCCCAACCTGGTCGATCCGACGACCGGCGGCTGGGGTAAGGTCCTTCTGGATCCACTCAATAGTACCCAGACCACGGCACTCGCCAATCTGGACACGCTCGGTTCGCTCATCGCCGCTTCGTTCACGGTGGCTAATGAGGACTGGCGGGCCCGGTTCTTCAAAGCGGCAACACCGATCGACGGAGCGACGCCCAAGAACACGCTCGAAGCGATGGCGAACATTGCTCGCAGGCCATGGGCCAACGCGAAAGAACTTTATGCGTTGTTCGACGAAGCCTACCCGGAGCCCAAGGACGGCTCGCGGCGCGCCGCGCCCTTCGTACCCTATCTCGTGTGGTCGCCGCCGCGATTTCTGCCTTATTCTGTCTTCGCGGGCGGCGGGATGTACTCCCAGGCCGGTTGATGTTCGATGCTGAAGGCAACCTTTGGAGCGGCCAAAACTGGATGCCTGGCTCGCAGTCCGGCGTCATCAAGAGCAAAGGTGGCGGCGTCGTCAAGCTAACCCCGAATGGAAAGCCACTTCCCGCCGATCACCGGCTTCACCGGCATGGGAATCGACGGCGTTGGCTGGGGCACGGCGGTAACGCATCGGACATGTCTGGGCCATCGAGTTCAACGGCAAGTTCCTTGTGGATGGATTTTGAGGCCAGTGCAGTCGCCAAGGAGAGCGACTTCCCCTTCAAGGAGAAACTCCTAGGACTGATGGGCATCGGCGTCGCCGCGAACGGCGACGTCTGGATCGCCGATGGTTAGGACAATCAGTTGTTGCATTTCCCCGGTGGACGAGTCGAAGGACGGCCAGATCGTCAAGGTCGCGGGGCTGAAGTCGCCATTCGACATCGTCATCGACCCGCAGATCGCGTCTGGGTCAGCAACTCGCAGTCGAGACACGGTCGTCCGCTTCCCGGTTGACGACCCTCCAAGAGGAAACCTTCCGGTGGTGGTATCGCCGTCCGCACGCTGGCGTTGGACTCCAAGAGCAATGTCTGGGTGGCGAGCAATACTTCACTGGATTTCCCGATGCCGAAAATACCCGAGGGCGCTTCCATCATGAAGCAGTTCGAAATCATGGGCAGCCGTGTTGATGTATCCGAAATCCACCGGCGTGATCCACATGATCCGCCCCGATGGCACCCAGTCCGCGCCGAAAGGCTTCACCGGCGGCGGCTCCATCGACGTCCCGTGGGGGTTGAACCTCGATGGCAACGACGATGTGTGGATCGGGAACTTCGAGCTCGTTGCATGGCGTGGTGCTGATGGCGGGAGTCGACACGAAGGGCCATCCGCCCGGCACGAAGACCGGGGACGTCATCCACGTTTTCAAGAGCGGTTCGATCCAGTTGCTCACCGACGTGTCCATCGACCCGGCCGGCAACGTCTGGGCCGCGAACAACTGGAATGATCCAAAGGCGGCGGTCGAGCCGAACCCGGCCGCGCACCTCGACCTGGGGAGGCGGGTCTGGCTTGACGGTGATCTATGGAGTGGCATCTCCCGTACAGGGGCCGCGCATGGGTTGGTGCGCAGGCCGTAGCCCGGCACACCGGCCACCTTGCTGGCTACGCCGTTAATAGCGATAGACCATCTTCAAGAGCAGTCCGTTTTCGCCAAACGCACGCTGCGTGGCGAGCGTTGTCGTGTAGGCGGCTCCGAATTTGAATTTCTCAGGCACAACCACGGCATTGAATCCCGCGGCCAGCGACAAAATGTTTCCCGTCGCTTCGGAAATTTCCAAAATCGAAGAACCCCGAGGGAGTGGTGTCGGCTATGTCCACGCTTCTCGAATGGTAAGTGTAGTTGAATTCGAGGAGCGGATAGAGCCAGCCGAAGCAACGGCGGTCGAAATGAACGTTCGTGTAAAACAGGTTGGTCGTGGAATCTCCCGAGCCTGCTGGGAATTGGTAGCCGAACGTTCCCAATACATGGAACTCGCCAAGCTCCTTGCCCGCTGTCAGATAAGGAGCCAAGATGGCGGGGCCATGTCCTTGAAAGACCGATGATTCCCCGCTGGGGGCCGCCCGAGCGCAGTCCTGCCGTCACCAAGCATTGATCGGGCACGTCTTGGATCAACGTATATTGACCAAACCCGCCAAGGTTCAGCCAACCATCGTGCGGCTTGCCGGCAAAGCTGGACACGGCGTAGCCACCCTGGTTCAAGCCCACGGCGATCCTCTCCGATAAAGCCACGGTCAAGCCTGCTCCATAGAGCTGGAGATCGCCTTCGGGCAAAATGTGCGAAGTGGAGACAAATGCGGTGCCAAAAATAGGGTAAATGTCCGTCATGGCCCGCGGATCGATGATTGCAAAGGATCGCTCAAGAACCCGATGAAGTTCGGGAAATTGTGATTGCCCGTCAGGAAGCCGCTGTTTGGCTTGCGGCAGCATCCTGGAACACGGTGCAACCGGTAGAGGGAGGAACGGTTTGTCTGGACGGCAAACGCCGGCGAGAATCCATCGGCCCCGGAAGTCACCGGCGCACCCTTCTCGGCGGCACGCTGTGCCAGCAAGAGCCAGAACGAGAAGTAAGCTGGACGCCAATTTCATGAACGCACTCTTCTCGCACTTTCTACCGATGTTTCCTGGCACTGAGGACGGCATTCTTTCTATGAACACTTTTCAACCGCCTTCCAGCGATCTCCAGTAAAAACACCACCTGAAAAAACGAAGGAGGCTGAAATTGCTCAAAGCTAACCAACCACAATGCGATTGCGAAAGCTCGCTGAGCAGCCCTCACATTCGTCAAAATCCGAACATCCAATCGGATGAGCCGCCGGGTCGCTTAGTGAAAGCCCAATTTGATCGGAGGCGACTATGAGGTCGAGAAGCTGTCTGGAAAACTATCCGGGAGAGCCGGATCAACAAGAAAATGACCGCGTTTCGCTGGATGGTTCCAACTCAATCGCCCATCCCGCGGTTCCAGGACGCCTTTGCCCGGACTGCGTTCGAGGCGCAGCCGCGGAAGTCTGGAGCCGGCGTTTCGCTCGCAGGGGCCAGAAATCTCATCGACGATTTCTTCCACCCAGATGGATGAGGCCCCACAAAGAGGAAGCGGGACTCGAGCCTTGCCTGACCTTGGCGGGTTCATCACCAATTCGAACACGGCCCCACCTGGAAGCGACAGTTCTTTGAAGGCAAGGAGGCCATCGATTTTGCGACGAAGCTATTGAAGTCTTCCGCGGCAATCCCGCCTCGCATCTGAGCTCGTTCGAGGAGATTCCAGAATGCTGAGCGGATATGGACCCGGCGCACGAAGAACAAACAGAGGTAGCCGTTCAACTCCTCGAGAACAGGCGCGGGCCGGGATTAGGACTCCCAACTCTTCTGCAGTGGCGCAATGCCAGAGGCGACGAGCCAAGATACCCGCTGAGGTTTGCTCGATGCCGGTGCCTAACCAAAATCGTTCTTGCCAATGGTCATCGAGTTGAAAATGCGGGGCAACGACCAGGCCAAACCCGGGCGGTAAAATCATAGCTCTACCGGTTCCGCAGGCGTAACAACCGATTTCTCGAAGCCTGCCAAGGTCACGTCGAGGCAGACTTTCTTGTGCAGACGGCAAAAGAGCGTCTCGGTAGCGGCAAAGTCGCCTTTCTCGAACTTGTTAGCCGGAGCCCCGCCACCGCAAAAGGCGAAATAGGGGCAGGTCTGCTGGCAACGCTCCACACCCAGGCTTATCTCCTGTTCCAGTTGTTGAAAGCGGGGCAGCGACATGGCCGATTCCAGGCTATGGCATGCGACATTCCCGAGAATGAAGGACGGGTGCCGCTGACTCGATGCCCCCAGTAGTTCGGGTGAATAAGGGCGCCAGTCTTCCTTGCCAATCGACGTTGACGATGGCCCAAGGCTGATTTTCCTGAGTGCGAGAGCCGGGGCCATAGTGCGGTCCCAGCAGGGCGCGGGCAGACGTGTCGAACTCACGAACGGCCAGCGGCGGATCGGCGGCCTGAGCCAGGTCCATGAACCGGTCCAAGAAGCGCCGGAAGCCGGCGACGCCGTTGCCCTGCAGCGACGACTTGGTGTGCGGCCCCTCGATCTCCTCCACGTTGAATGCCACCGTCGGAATCTGCTCTTCCTGATAGAAATCGAATAGCTCGTCTGGGTAATGCAAGGCTTCCGCGGTAAGCACGGAGATAACGTAGAAGGGAACTCGTGAGCGCGCAGCAAACGCATGCCCCGCACCACGCGGTCGTGGGTTCCCTGATCTTGTGCGTGCGGCGATGACGGTCGTGGAGGAATGCCGGCCCATCGACGCTGATTCCCGGGCGAGGCTCGTTCTCTTTGAAGAAGCGGCACCAGGCGTCATCGATCAGCATGGCATGAGTTTGAACGGCGTGATGTCAATTGCGACGGGCTGGCTGTTGAAGCGTTCCAGAAACCTCGACGGCATCCTGATAGAACGCCAGCGGCATGACCAGCGGCTCCCCTGCGTGCCAGAGCAGAGTGAACGGCCCGCGACGAGTCCGCTGGAGAAGAGCCAGGCAATGGTCTGCTCCAGCGTCTGAAGCGACATCCGATTTTTCGATTGTCGATTGGGAAGATAGCAGTAGGAGCAGTCGATATTGCAGAATGGCGTGGGCTGAACGACAAGCAGCTCCAGTGGACCAGGCTGTCCGCGATCAGACGCCACGATCGGAACTCCCTGTCGATCGAGCTCTAGTAGTTGCGGAAGGCTCCGTTGCGGAAGCCGCCGCCGTTGCCAAAAGCTCCGTTGTGGAAGCCGCCGCCGTTGGCGAAAGCTCCGTTGCGGAAGCCGCCGCCGTTGCCAAAAGCCCCGTTGCGGAAGCCGCCACCGCCGCCGTTGGCAAAACCGCCTTTGCGAAAGGCGCCGCCGCCGCCGTTTCTGAAGCCGCCGTTGACGAAGCTCGCCCGTCGAAGTCTTCGCCTTCTTCGTCGCATGAACCTAGTTCAGCGGCCACTTGATCGGCTCGCTCTTGGAAGTCCGCTTGCGGCTGGTCAGGACGATTTGCCCCCTTGAGTTCGGTAGGCCCCGCAGGCAGCACGGAGCGAGCCAAGACAACCGTTCCGATTGCCTGGGACAATCCGCCAAGAAAACCGATCAGCAGGGCCCTGCCAGTTGTGTTGCTCATGACGGACTTCTCTTGTAGAACGTGACAAGGCACGCAACGTGTGCCATTGATAATAGGGAGCAAAACCGCTCTCGACAACGAAGAATAAATGAAGGCTGCCTGAGTTCTTGAGAGCATTCGGAAGAAATGCAGCAGGAACTGGCGACCCATATGAAGGCAGCGGGCTTCCGATGCCACTACTGGGCTTGTCCCAGTGGGGCAATGATTAGTCAGCTAGTCGAAGCAGAATTAGCTCTTCGCCTCCGCCGGGCTTGTCCCGGTGGAAGCGACGACTAGGCGGCTAATCGCCATCGCGAAAACGTAGGCATTCCGCGAAATCAGCCGGGAAGTCATCGTTCCACCGGGGCAAGCCCGGTGGTGACGGAAATTGATCATCGTTTCCGAACGCTCTAATGTTGGTGGCCGTGGGTTGGCCGGATCGTATAACACCTGCAACTTGAACGCTGTCCTGCGGAGACCTACCATGTTGCGTACCAAGTTGGCGCTAGTGGCAATCGGGATTCTCTTCGCGTCTGTTCCGTTGCCGGCTTCGGGCAGAGCAGACGGCGACATGGTGGAAAATCCAATGTACGCCGGTCGGTCGCATCACAAACCCGGGGCAACCGCGACGCTTCTGGAAAAGACGACCTACACGCTGACAAGAACCCCGTTCCGGACGAGAAAGTCGTTACCTACACGTTGCTGAGCGTCTCGCCGGAAAGCGCGATCGTCCGAGCCGTGGTGGTTGAACAGGAGCTGTTGGGAACGGTTGAAAGCGCCCCGACCAAGCATACCTATCCTGCAAAACTGAAGAAGGCCTATCTGGCAGTTGTTGCTCCGGAGCTGAACGCGGAGAAGGGAGAGGAAACGATCGCCTGGAACGGCGAACAAATCAAGTGCCAGACGCTGACCGGTTCGTTCAAGAAAGACGGGAAACGGTCGATTTCAAAGCCTGGACCAATGCCAAAGTCCCTGGCGGAATCGTCAAGCGGTCACGCACGTTGAAACAGAAGGACGAAACCATCACCACGGTGGTTACGCTGCAATCGTACAAGGGCGAGTAATCGCTTCGGAAATGAAAACGCGGGGGGGCTGGGAAACTCCTACTTCCCTCTTGCCGGCATGGTGGAAGACGCCCTTCCACCAATCGGCAGAAGGGTTCCGCTTCAGGGCCTTCGTGCCCCATGAATTTGCCCCTTCTTTAGCCTGGGCCTTCGCATCCTGCCCGGGCGGCGCCATCAGAACCGCGCAACCAGTTCAATCCCGCTCGATTCGTGGAGCAGCATGAAGGCCAGCAGCCCCTAGGCCTCCCGATCAAGAAGCAACCCGTGTCCCGTCCGTGACAAGCAGGTAGAAGATGTCCGTGCGGATCTTGGCTGGGTCGCTGTTCCATTCATCCATCCAGTGGCCCTAAACTTCCCAACTCGGACCTGCCCGGGTGTACCCGTTGGTCCGGCACCACGACAGGACCGCGTCATGGGCCTCGTGAAGTTGGCCGTAGGGTCCGAAATGGGTCGTGGAAGCCACCGGCCCGGTCGGGGTGGCCGACGGGATCACTTCGCCGTGCCCGGCGAACGGCCCGTCTAGCTCGACGCCGACCTCCAGGTCGATCAGACCGTCCTTACAGTCCCAGTAAACTGCGACATGCCGACCAGCCCCCTGAATCTGTTTGGCACGGACGACGCCCCACACCGTTCCGCAGGCATCGGGAACTACCTTGGCGAGTTCCTGGGAGCGCCGAGCGACGACGAACGACCGCCAGCGGGCGGCTGCCAAGTTGCTCGAGTCGGACGGTATGTTCCACTACGAGTCCTCCCTCGCCGAACGCCAAAACTCAGCGGCCGCGGCAGCCTGACGAAACTTGTGGCTCTGGCAAACCGCATAAAGCTGCCGCGTTGACTGAATCGCTTGGATACTCATCATGTCCTCGATTGGGATGGGCCGGTCCTGTCCCAAGTAGTAAAACGGGCTAAGTCTCGAGGTGTCGATACTGCCCCAAGGTGGAAGTTTACAGCACTATGTGCACCGTGCAACCACGATCCGGGCTTAGAGCATTCGGAAAAAAGGGGTAGTAGGTGAGGCTTTCCAGCCTGACGTCAGGCTGGAAAGCCTCACCTACTCCATTGCTTCCGGACGGGCTTAGTCCCGGTCCCATCCCAAAGGAAGCTCCTGATCCTTTCTACAAGAACCCAGATCGCCGATTCTACGCCGGCGTCGATCTCCATGCCAGATCCATGTACGTCTTCATCCTCGACCCGGCCACCTACTAACTGGAACCATTTTCGGACGAGATACCTTCGCTTTGAACGGCCGCGACTGAGGAACGCAGGATGGGTTAGGGCGTGACACTACGGTGTCACAGCGGAGTGGACCGAGGCAAAGGTCTGCTCCCCAGACCCTATAGATGTGTTTGGTGCCGCTTTTGCGGACCCCGTGGCGTAGACAATTCTTCGATGCGGACGACACTGCCTGTCTGGTGACGCTTGACGTGCCACTCGAAAAAGAACTCAAGCTTTTTTCCAATTCCGCGGTGCGCCCTCTTGACTTCCGAGGACATAGATGTGTTAGGCGGGGGCTCCACGACGCGAGCGCCATTGCTCGAGGTGTTTGCGACCTGCTATCAACAGTTCCGCGTCCTCTACCTCCCGTGTTGCTTCGTTCGACAATCCTCGAGCGAGATAAGACAGGTTTACCATGAGCTGGCCCAATCGAACCTCTGGAACGACCTCGCTTAACTCGGCCAGGATTTGCAACAATTCCGCCCGTGTTGATTCGATCATGGAAGACGCTCCCCGACGGTTGGAAATCTCGCCCCAGGCGAGTTTATGTCAGCGATCACTTCCACCGGCACCGCCTGGCCCGGAAGGAGCTTGGCGACGCGGGTTGCACGCCGGATGGTAGATTAGTCGCATCCGATTGCTCGTCTGGCCGCGAGCATCACTTCTTCGTGGCTCCGGCCTGCAACGGTTCCTGTACTCAGCTCTGCCTCGCGTTGCAAGGCTTGCTGGATGGCCTCACGTTGGTCTCCAGATGGAAGTCCTTCCGAAATGCTTTGCCAAAGGGCTTCAGCCAGACCAACCCGGTCTTCCAACGTCAGCGCCATCGCTTGTTCGATAAGTGCTTGTGTAGTCATGACCTAAGATTAGCTGCTAACGCCTGCCCTCGTCAAGAGAACGACGACTAACTCGGCAGGCTACTGCGCCGCCCTACAAAGAAAAGGAGCTGTTTCCCAAAATATTGAGGAATAGGCACTTGAGGTACAGCTCCTTGGGGGGCGAGGCGGCTTTACCAGTTAGACCGATGGGAGCCGGGTTTTCGTCCGCCACCACTCACGATTTGAGGGGAAGCCGTTCTATTCGCCTTTCGGTCGGCTGAGGTACGACTTCTTGCCACAGATTGGCCCCTCCGTGACGGACCCAAGCGCTTGTTTCGTCTGCAACGCCGGGTTCGACGCGCTTCACCGATGGGAGGCAGCCGTCTGCACTGCTCGTTCCAGCAAGAGGGCCGCGACCTGCATCGGGCTTGCGTTCGCCTGTTCGGCGAGTTTCTCGAGCTGTTCCAGTGTTTGCGCGGTAAGCCGGACAAGCCGCTGTTGATCCCAAGACGGATCGGTCGGACGCCCACCACCTTCCGGCGTCCGGAAACGCGTTGCCACTTCTGCTGCGAGCTGGACTGCCCCGAAGTAGCCGCCGGCGACGAAACCCTGCCGCGCTTCTCTGCCCCCAATTCTCTCGCAATGCGGTCCATGTCCAAGGATGGATTCATGACCTACTCCTCCCCGAATTCTCGGAATGCCAGATACTCTTCCCCGATCACCATACCAATTTCACCTTGGTGCGCCTCGCGTCCCATCTTTCGACAGAAGCTCCCAAGCTGGCGCAGACGGCCCGAATCGGCAATCGCCTCAGGCGTCGTGTAGCAGTGAATGACAACGGGTTCATCTCTGATCAATACGCCGCCCCTCTCGTCATCGCGCCAAACTCCTTTGGCACGCGGAAAAGCCGTGGCTCCTCCGAAGAGTTGTCCAAATGTGTCGAGCGCCTCATCGACCCAAATCTCTTGGTTGACCGCCGTGATCCCATCGCGTTCGACGCTGGGGACGAAGAGAACAACCAGAACAGCTTTTCGGCCAACTTGCAAATCCGATTCTTCCATGGTCAACCTCCCACAACGATTTATATAGATCGCTGCATGCATTAAGGCAAGTCGAACGCCGTGCCCCCTATGGACGCTCCGTCGCCGCCCACCGGCCACCCAGCCAAATTGCCCCCTTGGGTGCGCTCCTCGGCACCTGCACCGCCGATTTGGAGCCGTGGTCGCCACCGCTCACAAGATCGCCGTTCGCGTCTATCGCCTGCTCAAATATGGAGAAGTCTACGTTCGCAAAGAGATGGCCGACTATGAAGAAAACTACCGCAAACAGTTGCTCAAAGGATTCGCCCGCCGAGCCAAGGAGATGGGCTACCGCCAGGAGCCGGCTGAAGCGACTCCCTGACCCCCGACAGAGCAGTCGCGGCCCAGCGACAACTCTAAGCCTCACACAATCCTACTCACACAATCCCTGCAAGCGGACACACAGCGATGTGGGGAGGGGGATGGTGTCTCCCCAGCAAAACAACTAGCTACTAGAACGATCCCTTTGGATGCTTGTTCCCTCATACAGTTCCTTGGGAGGCGAAAACCATTGCACGGAGGCTTGAAACACGGGATCCAAACCATTGGGGCCCCTGGTTTGAATCAGTTCTGCATATTCTGGAGGCTTTCCCGAAAGCCAGAGGAACAAGCGTCAAGCAGGGAAATCACTCGATTAGCAACCTCGCCAAAGTTGAGAATATCAATTCGTTCGCTGACTAGAAAGGACGCGCATCCGTCCTTGTTTACTGGATATCTAAAAACGGTAGAGCTTGGATCTCGTTTTTCGAACTGAATCAATACATCACTGACGGCATCCAAATCATGCTTTGGACCACGCGGCCAAACCTTTTCAATAACTGGTCGGCACTGATTCCAAAGCGCAACGAGTTTGTGATGATTCGGGATAATTGGCGGATGACCAAGAAGTTGATTACCAATCAGTATGAGATGTTTCAAATGCACTTCAATGGATTGGCGATAAAGGAACACGACAGGAAAAATTAAAAAGTCTTGACTGTGAACCTCGTCGACGACATGCTGAACAAGCACGTCCGCAGCTCGGCGATATCCCTCGGCATAGCCGTACCATTCGTCGGGTGTCCATCCGACACATGCGCTAAACCAGCTTCCGGTATCGGCAAACAACACGTCATTTTGACGTGGCCAAGGCTCCTCGGTGCTCATTTTCTACTCCTTGAACACGGGCATCAAGCAGACACATCGCAATCTTGCCGGGTTCGCATCGCCGCTTAACTATAAGGAATCTATCCCGCGTGCTCCGCCACGGTGAGCGTATTGCTGGCGCAGAGCCTTACAGCGGAGCATGCGAGATAGATTCTCGTTGGAGGGAACCGCGGAGCTACTGCCGCTATGGGCTGAGAATCGCGACACAGTCGCCTCGAAGTGAACTATAACCACGGTTTGGGATCGCGAACAGCAAGATTTTGATCAGCAGCCTGTCTCTGTTTAATGAGATCTTGCCGGTTCCGGAACCTCACATCCCAGCCTGCCACACGCCGCGGCCAACTGAGGGCGCAGCCTCTGCGCATCAACTGATTCGGTCGCAAAATAACGGCTTCTGTGCGGACGGACCCGCAGCGCATTAGGAGCTGTCGCCGATCAGGCTCGCCCACGACCGCGCCGAGACTTCCACGGTCTGCTACTTGGCGGCTACCTTCACCGCTGGTGGTTGCCAGGTGCCGTCGATGATCGACGGAGCCGTTTCCTGCGGCCAGTAGAGCCGAAGCATGAGGATGAACTTCCCAGAAGGAGCGGGTAGCCAGTTCGATTCCTTTTCTTTGCCTGGGGAATCGTTCTGGATGTAAAAGTCCAGTGAGCCGTCCTCGTTGTACTTGAAGTCGTAGCGCGAACTGAGGGTATAGCGGTTGAGCGGGTTCTTCACGAAGAAGTAGTCGCCGTCGTACATTGTCAGCGACCAGAAGCCCTTCGCTGGTGGCGTTTGGCCCTTGGGGAAGTGCATCACATACTTATTGGCCCCATCATAAGGCTTGCGATCTCCGTCAACTACAGAGGTTGGGTATACAGCATCTTGAGGTCGGTTGGCTCCAAGGCCAATAGCTGTGACGAAAGCCCGCCTGAGATATTCAGTGCCATAGATTCCCGTCTGCGTCATGACTTGCCAACCGTTTACCTCTTTGCCCGCGTGTGGGAAAAAGCCCATGATCTTTTCCTTGGCAATTTTCGGAGCACCCTGCAAACCTTTGGCAATGGCAGGGTCAAGTTTGCTGATGTCGAAATCCTTGCCAGGAACAATTCCAATCTTCGCCATCTTCTCGACGATCGCTGCGTCTGCCTTCGCCGGGGGGTTGTCCTTCATTAGCCTCGCCAGCGTGCTAAAGTAAGTCGCAGAATCCATCCCCTCAACTTGGGTTCGCACGGGCGTCTTCATGTCGATCTTCGGATCGACCTTACCCTCGGGCGCTGTGTAAGGCTTGCCGTAGGCGCTCAACGGAACAACGGAATACTTATCTTGGATGGCGTGGACCGCCTTGTAGTCCTCCGGTGTGCCGGTGCAGTAGGTCCGACCAAGAATCCACACCATGCTTGTCGGGGATTTGTATTCTTTGATGCCTTCGGGAAGTTCCCCTTTCCAGTTAGGGCCGGTGATGGCGTACTTCTGAGCCTTGGCGCCGGTTGTGCGTTTCCCTGGAACCTCGAATACATCGGTCCAGCCGGAGAGCATGGGCATCAAGTAGTAGCGATCATCTTCATCCGGCAGGCTCAAGACGTAAGGCTCTTTGGCAAGGTCGAGCCAAGCAACCGAGTAAAGCGTGTCGGCGTTGGGGGCCGTAACATCCCTGAATGCCGCCGTGGGGTACTTCCTTGCGTTAATGAACTGACCCATCGGCCCCCGCATGGCTTCGACGCTCGACACATTGGTCATCACCCGTCGTGTCATTTCCATGGTGACCAGTGGGTACCCGTAGATGTAGGCTTCCTCCGCGATTTGCTTGGCCTCGTCTTCAGTGACTGTGACCTTCTCCTGCGCCAGACTTGGGCTGCCATTCGGCATCAAGAGAAGGCCGAAGGTCAGTACCGCCGTTCCGAGGGACTTTGTTGCCATTGATGTGGCCTCGCCGAAGATTAGGAGCGTGCTACCGAGAGGCGATTGTATCGGTCCAGAGGAAATTTGGCGATGACTTCCCAGCCATTTAAACCGCCGAAAGTGTAGACTTTGTTAGAGGTTATGGCAAATGCGCCAAATTATCCCTGTCCTAGGGCATACCAATTTGAACTCGGCTCGATGCCAAAAATGGCTGAAATTCAAGCAAAAAAACGCTTCGACTTATTTAGTAGGAGGGCTTTAGAGAAGAGAGAGTCGGGGCGACAAGACGGCTAGTGAACTTTTTGTCGCCGGCGTCCGCGGCTGGGGATCATGGCCGTGGCGGCAACTCGAAAACAGCCACTCGACCTGAATTCGGCACTTGCGACGCCGGCGGGAGAGCGTGATCAAGTAGGGACGTACGTCAGCCTAACCGCATCCTCGCCGACGGGATCAGCGGCGATAAGTCGGAGGGGCGGCCTGGCGCCGGCGAAGTACGGCTTGCCGCCGCCAAGCACAAACGGGCGGAAATAGAGACGATACTCGTCGATGAGACCGAACTTGGTGAGGCACCCTGCGAGTTCGGCCCGGCGACGTCGATTTCGCCTTCGACTTCCGCCTTCAGCCGGCGCACGAACGCTTCGACGTCGCCAGCCACGAGCGTAGCGTTCGCGCCAACCGACTTCAGCGAACGTGAAATGATCCATTTCGGCAGTGCCCGCCACACCGCCGCGAAGTCGTGGTCGGCCACGTCCCAGTCCGGCTGATCCTGTTCCCAGTAACGCATCACTTCGTACATACGACGACCGCACAAACTGCCGGCCAGGCCACGGACGCGATCGCTGAAATGACGACCGAGCAAAACACCTGGCGGCGGCAATTCCAGGCCGCTCGCGAGAGCAGCGGCGTAGCCGTCCGATCCAGGCCCACCCGCGACGCCGGCGACGTAGCCGTCGAGAGACTGCATCATTCCGAATACGAGCTTTCCCATTCCCTCACACCTCCGCATAGGTTTCCGCAAGGTAGCTCATGATGCAGCCTTTACCAACCAAACACTGCGGCATCCCTCGGTTCTCCGGCAGTCCCCGCCCTTGGGCAGGTGCTGAAGGACCCAAACCGTTATGTACGTCGTGGCGCTGCGCTGCGCTCACAGAGATCGGGCCGGCAGCGAAACCAGCAGCGGTTGGTGCATTGACCGCCGCGCTGCAGGATAAAGACGTTTCGGCCCGGTGCAATGCTGCTCAGGCTTTGTGGATCGTTGCGCAGGACTCCGCCGATACGGTCCCGGTCCTGCAAACGGCGCTTCTCGATCCGCGGGCGGCAGTCCGAGAATGGGCGGCAGTGCTGCTGGGCCGAATGGGGCGGCAGCCGCAGCAGCCGCTCCGGCGCTACGTGCGGCCATGACCGACCCCAACGCCCAGGTGCAGGTGGCCGCAGCCCACGCTTTGGGGCAAGTAGGCAAACAAGTGCCGGCGGCCGTTGCCGAACTTGCCGCAGCGCTGAAGAGCGATAGCCAAGCGATCCGCATGGCGGCGGTGCAGGCCCTTGCCCGCATGGGCCCGGATGCCAAGGGGGCGATCGCCGATCTGGAAAAGGCGGCAGAGGATCAGGATGTCATCATTAGTCAGCTCGCCGCCAACGCCCTGGCCCGCATAGGCCCCGCGGCAGTGCCGGCTCTGATCAAGGTGTTACAGTTCCCCAGTGCCAACGTGCGGATGAACGCCGCCGTGGCGCTCGGAACCATGGGTTCCGAAGCTCCTCTCCCGGCGGCGCCGGCTCTGATTGCGGCCCTGAAGGACGGTCAAGCATTCGTGCGCTGGAATGCGGCGAACGCACTGGGCGCGATCCGCGCCAACGCGAAGGCGGCGGTTCCGGCCCTTATCGCGGCGCTGTCGGACGATTCCGCCAACGTTCGCCAGAATGCAGCGGAGCGCGTAGGAAACATGGGCGCGGCCGCCGCGGCTGCGATTCCGGCTCTCAACGTGGCGACCCGCGACACTAATGTCGATGTCCAGGAGAACGCTACTGCCGCCCTGCAGCAGATTCAGCCGTAGATTAGTGATGCCTCGATCCCGACAGGGGTAAGTAGTCCGCAGGCATCTGCGGGCGGCTCGTATCGACTGGCTGCACCCCGCCTGGCAATGCCTTGTTGGGCAAGGTGTCGGCGGGGTAGCCCAGAGCGCGGAAGAGGCGGAATTGTGCGCGATTGTAGTCGGCAACGCTCGTGAAATAGCTCTCGTAGGCTCGCGACAACGATCGTATGCATCCACAACTTCAAATGCCCGGCGAACCACCTGAGTGACCACAATATCGCTGGCACGCGTGGTTTTGCCCAGTTCGTCCATACTTCCGGCGTAGGCGAGCTGTGCATCGCTAAGGCCCCGTTCCGCGATGGTCACCCGATGAAGGGCCGATTCGAGCTGGGCATGGGCCGGCCAATCTCGGCGGCTACCATATCCTGGATCCGCGAGAATTCGACTATCATTTGCTGTTGTTCGGCTCGACGTTCGCGCACCATGGCCCGATTGCCCAGGCCCATGTTGTCCAGTCCCCACAAGAGCTGCACGCTGACGTCGTCGCGCGAGTCGGTTGGGTTTCCCTGACTATTGACCCCGGAGGCAAAGACGCCACCCATCAAATAGCCGCCTGGGGCCACGGGAGAGCGCGCCACCCTGAATCAGCAGGCTTGGTATCAGAGGGTGCATGCGTTCCTGCTTGATGCGGGCCAACGCCGCTTGCACCAGGGCTTGTTGCGACGCCAGTTCGGGCCTGATTGACCAATCCGATCGGAATGAGTGCGTCGACCGATTCTTGTGGGGAGATTAACGTCACCCGAAGATGGGGCGGCTCGACAGGCACGACGATCGCGCTGGGATTGAGCGCAGCACCTGCGTCAAATCGACGCTGGTCGTTTCCCACCGTTCCCTGGCAACTCGCCACCGCCTCCTCGAACTCGGCCAATTGGGCAAGGGCTCGGTGTAAATCGGTGGCCCGAACAGCGGAGGGTTCCACCACGCTTACTTTTTCGCTCAGTGCATGGCTCTTTTCAAGCACATCTTGGTGCTGGCCAAGAGGCCGCGAGCTTGCTGTACGTTGAAATAGGATTGGGCTACTGTGAGCAAGGCATCATTGCGAGCGGTTTGGACGTCGAGTTGTCGGGACCGCAAGGTCTGGCGGGCGGCCAAGGGGGCATAGATTGCGTCGGCAGTTGAGAACTTGACCGTGGCGCCGCTGCCCGCCATGAACTGCTCGTGGGTGTTGTCTTGAAAGGCCGCCCGATTGTCCCTGACTGGCGCCGTCGTGCCGGTAGTAGCCGGCACCCGTATAGATCGTGGGCAACCAGAGCACTTTGGCTTTCGCAAGCTGCTCGGCAGCGACCTGCACGCTCGCCTCCGTCGCCGCAATCACCAGCGGGCGAGCGCCCGCCAGGTGCAAAGCCGTTGCCAGGTTGATGGGCAGGGGCCTGTCTCCCGGAGACAGCCGGGCTGGAGGCAGTTGGGCGGCCGGTCTCCCTTCGGAAGAGGCGCAATCCTGAATCGGCCTGGAGCCGAATGGAGCAGGTTGGTTTGGTAGTGTTGGTAGGGATGGGGATTGAATGAGCTGCCCAGAAGCCGGAGCAGAGGAATTCGAATTTTGCTGATAGGGTGCGGCCTCTAGCAGGAACCAGGTCAAGCAAGTGTCAAGGCACAAGAGTTACTTGAGTGTCCTCCGTTTGTGCCTACTCTGACGAATCTAACGGCGGATAAGCGTAACTGCTGGTTCGTTTAATTCCGCCTAGGCAAGCTTTGCGAGATTTGCCGGTTGGGCGGTCCTGGGCTTCAGACAAAGGAAGGGTCTGCATTTGCGCTGTCCGGTAAGTTGTTAACCGACGGCTCCGCGTTTTTTTGGTAACATTGAGGGAGGCCGACAGAATAGGAATGGGTTACGGGGCATGGTGCTAGCGGATGACATCGGAGAGCGGGGGCAATGGCTTTTCTGCCTGCTCATGACCCAGATCGGCCCTGGTCGCAAGGAACCTTATTTTCGCCCACGATTCCTTGGCAATAAATATCCTTTTTTTGACTACGCCGTAGAGCTTGTCGGGAACGAAGCATACTTCTTCTTCGTCCAGGTGAAAGCCACCAGACAAGGTTATCGGCAAGGAGGAGGCGAAAGACGCCTTCGCGTAAATGTAGACAGGAAAGACGTGCAGAGGATGGTTGCATCGCCAATACCGTCCTATGTTGTCGGGATGGATGAACCGCAGGAGCTCGGATACATACTCTCGATGAACGAACAGCGGCGATCGGGCATTGGTGGACTACCAGCCAGGCACCTCTTGGACTGCGGCAATCTAGAGAGGCTCTGGCAAGAGGTTCGGTACTTTTGGGCAAGCCGAAACATGGTCCTGGCGGGCTCCCATTTCGTATAGGGTTTGAACATGACGAAAGAAGCCCCGTGGTTTTTGGAAGAGAGGGGCTATGCGTTTGCCTCTCTCGTGCTAACCAAGGGCAATGACGTGGCCGTGCGGCCATATGCCGGGCACGACATAGCCATTGACCTTTTGGTTGAGGTACTCAAGGACGGCAAATCAACGACCCGATTCTTCGGTGTCCAAATGGCAGCTTACTTGGACTTGCCACCCGTCCATGAAGCAGACAAGCGTGCCCTCTCGCATTCAAGAAGGGATCCATTCGAAGCCGCTCTCCCGTTGTGCATGTTCGTGATCGGCGTCCGCAAGCCCGAGGGGCTGTATCGGTGGGTTGTGGAGCCCGTTGTCGATGACGGTCAGGCACTGCTGTGCCCGCTCCTGGAAACAAACTGGCAGGCACTGGACGAGAGGGGCGTCAACTGCTTGATCGGCCAAGTGAACGCCTACTATGATGTAGCCAACAAGGTTTCGACGCGGAAACCGCGCGGGCACCACTCCAAGGCGGGATCTTGATGAGGCGCCACATTCGCACCATGAATTGGCCCGGTGCCCGGAACTGTTCCCATGTCCTACCAAACCGGTGACGAGCCGATTCGCGGCCACAAGCTCGTTCGCTTGCTCGGCAGGGGAAGTTGTGGCGAAGTTTGGCACGCGGCGCATGTGAGCGGCATAACCGCTGCAATCAAGATCATTCCCTTGCAAAATCAAGACGCGAGCCGTTGGCTCCCTGCCATCCTGGAAATCAAAAACCTGCGCCATTCGAATCTGCTGGAAATAAATCGCACTTGGCTGCGCAACCTCAAGGGCGAGGCCTTCGGTTTGACCCAGGCCCGGCCGCTGCCGGGCTGGGACCTCCTCATAATCATGGAGCTTGCCACCAAGAGCCTCGGCGACCGGCTCCAAGAGTGTCGCAAGAACCAACAACCGGGAATCCCGCGGCCGGAACTCATGGACTACCTGCGGGAGGCGGCCAAGGGAATCGACTACCTCCACGGCCAGGGAATTTTGCACGGCGCCATCAATCCGCACAATCTCCTACTCCAAGGTGCCAAGGTAAAAGTCAGTGGGGCGGGCCAGGCATGGCTCTACGGGAAAGATTCCAAGGGAACCGAACAGGTCACCGTCGGCAATGCCGCTTATTCTTCGGCCGAAGGTTTACGAAGGGAACTGCATCAGACGAGCGATCAGCATTCGCTGGCCGTCAGCTATTACGAACTGCGCACGGGCAAGCTGCCTTACGCAAATACCACTTCTGCATCTGAGATACACATAGCCATCTCGGCCGGCCGTCTGGTCGCGAGCGCATTGCCGGAGCGCGAGCAGACTGTATTCGCCAGGGCGACGCATCTCGATCCGAGCCAGCGCTATCCATCCGCCACCGCGTTCCTAGAAGGTTTACAATTCGCGCAAGCCAAGGCACCGCCGCGCTGGGAAAGCGGAGCGTTCCATCGGCCGGTTTAGAAAGCGGTTTTCACTTCTTGGGCGGAGAAGGAGGCCGAAATAGGCCGATCGTTTCGATCAGGAATTGCATTTCATATCAGAGAAACGAATCGGAGGAATGGAAGTCATTACGCGGTTGGGGCTTGTGGAAGTTCGTTTCTCAACCACTCGGACACCCTACCTCGACAGGCATTAGGCTGATCCCGCGGAGACGAGAAGTTCATAAACCTCACCATCACCATTAGTTACGAGATCTGTCTTTTCGTTTCTTGCAAGCACATGCCAAAAAAAGACCTGTTCCAAGGCGGCTTTGATACAGAACTGCATCACAAGAATTGAAGTAGCGTTTTTTCGACCTCCGAACGATTTTCCGGCTGCTCGCGGCTTGTCCGGCGGACCTCGCTTTGCCAATCCGCAGGCGTCCATCGGACCGGGTGGAGAGGCGTAAGTTCTGCCGTACTTACTTTGCAGTCGTCATTTCTCCTCAACAACTTTCCAATCCCCCGCCCGCGCCCCCTTCACGGCCTTCCAGCCGGCCTCCAACCGCAGCTCCCAACCATCTCCGGAGAGGGCTGTGGGTTCTACTTTGGTCGGCGCGGCCACTACCACTTTTTTGTGATCGGTCGCAATCAGCGAGGCTTTGTGAACTTCCAGTTTTCCCCAGCGGTCCGTGAGGGTGAGCGTCGGATAGACCGTGCCGTGTCCTTCGAGCGGAACCAGCATGGATGGATTGAACGACATTTGACTCTTCGCGAGCGGGAGCACCAACACGGGCCCGTCCACCAAAAGCTGGCGATAGGCCGCGAGCCGTTTCACGCGAGCTTCTTCCCGGCTGGTTTCTTGCGCAGAGCTTGTCGCCATCGTAGCGCTTCGCACGCTCTTTGAGAGCTGGCTCGGGCAATGTGGTAGGTTTAAGATGCATGGCCTCGGCAAGCAGCTTACCCAGATCTTTGTCGGTTTTGAGCTTGGTTCGCCAACCCGGCAAGGACTCGTCGAGCAGTAGGCCGTAGGCCGGGCCAGACAGATAGGCAAACGAACGCACGAAGCTCCCGACTATCGTCGGCAGCGTCGCGATTTGTTTGTCCACATAGATTCGCTTTTTGTCGGGCGGAAGCGGGCAGAGTTTGATCCCCGTGTATTCGGCAAGCCCTTCATGAAGCTCCAGTTGGTTCTCTTCCTTCTCGGATCCCTTGAACAATTCACGGCGATGCCGGCGGAAAAGCAGGGCATCTTCGATGGCCGCTTTGCGTCCTGGGCTCCTTGCGTGGTCAAGGCGCGAGCCAGAGCTCGCCATTCGAGTTGAAGCCAATAGCGGCCGGGCATGGTGTCGAGATGGGCATTGGGCGGATCGAGCGGAGGCAGGCCCAAATCGTTTTGGATTCGGTGCCACGATTCGTGCATGAGCAGGATGGTTCGAGTCGTCTCGTCCTCCGGTAACGGCCAGAGCACCATCGACCAATGAACTCCCGCCCATTGGCAAGCTGTGTTGGCAATAGGAATTTTGGGCGGCAGCTTGCCGATGAAAACGTCGCCGGCGGGCTTCAGCAATCCCTCGGCGTCCGCCTGGTTGCCAACGACGTATCTCGTACGCGGATCGACGAACATCATCGGTCCCTCAACGGACTTGCCCCAAAGTTGGCCATGATCCGCCTGGGCCAGCTTCTTGGCTTCGGCAAATCTGGTTTTCGCTTCGGCTAGGTCGATTGGCGAGTTTCTGTCGGCTGCGAGCTTGGACGCGGGACTCTGGATTTGCCCACGCATAGTCGAGGTGGTGAAGAGCATACCAAGAACTATCAATAATCGCATCGAGCGCAATCGGCTATTGGACATAACTGTCTCCATAATGCAGGCGGCATTAGAATCTACTACACTCTCAAACAATGCAGCGGTCAAATTACTCATTGCAATTGCAGTTAGTCTTATACCGGCGGTTCCACTTTCTGAGATTTCGGCCCATCATTAGCTTGAAGTGCCCTCAAGGCGCTGCTAACACACCATTAGCCCCGGCGACTTGTAATACCATTCCAAACGTGTTGGTGATCCTGTTTGCCATCTGGCCGGGAACCAGGATTCCAGGTATCTGTACGTTTATTGTGGTGAGCAGTGCTGCCAACCGTTGCCCGATCCGTTGATTACAATCATCGGTTGTTTCGTCGAGAAACTGCTTCAACCAGCTAATGTCGTTTCTTGCCGGAGTCAGCAGCACAGGGGCGTCCACTGCCTCTTTCGCCCAGATACGCATCTTCACCGCGTCTGATCTTGTGATGACGTTGACGTTGTGGACTGCGGTATGGCGTATCTGCCAGACAAGGCTCATTAACTCGTACCGCCATTGCGCGGCGACGGGCTGCTGATTTCCAGTCTTGGGGAAGAGGTAGAAGTCCCCAGTCTCGAACGGGTCGGCTAACACTTTCCTGAAGCGATCGTTGATTTCCCTGCAGTCGAGCCAGGTTGCCGCTTCGCAAAGCGCTTTACCGGCAGCTCCCGGAGCCGAAATGAGATGCCAAGGACGCCCCCTGAAGCGTAAAGGCATTCAAGCGGTCGTCAACGATCAGCTCGGCAAGGCAATCTACGCACTCGGCTGCGACTTCCTTGAGGAACCGCTCGAACGTTTCCACCAAGTTAACGAGGGCCATCCCATAAAGCCTGCCCAGATGGCGATCGACGACGGCCTGATACCGGTCACGCTGACCAAGGGCTCGCTCAACGTAGCCAAATGCTGCCCAAATGTCGGCGACGGTTCGGCGGTAATGGAGGATCGGCGCTTTCGCCTCGTCAGGCATAGGCTGGACGCGGCGCAGGATAGCTTTGATATGTCGGGTATAATCCGCAGGCGATGGAGGCATGTCTATTCTTGCTTCGCTTTCGAGACCTCGGCTGGCTCCATCTGCTCAGTGGTTTCGGTATCTTCTGCGAGGAGCCATTCATCGGCCGCCCCCTTCCAACGAAGATAAAGGAGGCGGTCCCCACCCCAAGGTGGCATCTCCCCTGTGCTGAAAACGTGCAGGTTCTCGGCAAAATGACCGACCAACTCGTTGAGTTGCTCCTTTCCGATACGCTGGCCCTTTGCGTTCCGATCATCCTTCTTAGCTTGGACTAGTAACGGGCGATTTATCCTAAACAGCTCCACGGCCAGTTCCTCCGCTGGGCAAGGGAATGTCCGCCTCCCAGTCAAGAGAGGGTCCCCGTCCACGTTCCACCAGCGGTGCTTCCCCTGTTCTTCGAGCCAGGAGGCAAGTTCGGGCGAAGCAATTTCGTAATGCGGGCCGAGCGGGATGCCAGCCAAGTATCTGAGCACTCGCGAGCCGTTCCCGTTACCAACCCACATGAACGGCGATCCCTCGTTTGAGCCTTCGTAACTCGAGTCAACTAAGCCGAGGGTGGCAAGCTGGTTGAGAACGGTAGTTGTCTCGCTTCCAAGGTACTTGCCATTCAAGATGAACCCAGTCTGCTGGATGTGCCGCAGGATTTTGACCATCTCAGGTGAGTTAACGGCCGCGGCTAAATCGGGAATAGCTTCATTTGGGACTAGTTTGGTTGGCATAACAGTTCTCCGGGAAGGCCGCTTTACCAAACCATTCTACCGGGACGCCGCCGTGAGGGCTGCGCGTCCTTTCCGAGAAAAATAAATCGGACGACCGGTTCTGAAGACATGTAGGTGCCACATCTCGTCTACCTGCCCTTCTTCCACTTCTTCCTCCACGCCGGATAATCCTTCCCGAGCAAATTACGCGGCCACGATCCCAGCCAGGCGTAGCCGTTGCGGCGTTCGTAACCCAGGTCGGCGAGGCTGCGTTTCGCGATGCCGTCGCGATCCGAGAAAATGGGCCGATTGGTGCCGATTTCGTAGAAGCGTGCCCATAGCGGCGGCGCTGCAGGATCTTTGACGACGACTTTGTCCGTGCCCTTGGGCGACTTGGAGTCGGGACGGACCTCCACCCGGATGCCGGTTAGCTTGGCCGATTCGAACCAAGCGACCGCCCCCTCGATGGCGGCGCTGACGTCCGGCCTGGGGTGATCCAGGCTCATCAGCAAGAGCACGACCTTGACCGATTCGGCGCCGCTCAGGCTGACCAACTCGTAGGAACGGCCTGGCCTGGGCGAAAGATCCTTTTCGTCGTGTTGGGCACACCAGGCGGTAAGTTGTCCGTCCACTTTGATCTGACATTTCAGGATGCAAACGATCCCTCGATCGAACGCTTGCCGGGCGGCTGCCTTCTTGTCGGCAGCGACGAACTGGAATGTTTTGGATTGATAAACTTCGCGCAGGAACTCCATGAGCCGCACCATGGCATCGTCATTGAAAGTGATGTGCCGATGGTAACTTTTGCCCGGCGGATAGAGCTGCGGCCAGCCGCCCGTTGGATATTGCGGCTTGCAAGATATGATCGATGCCTTTGTCGATGGCGGGGCGATAGCGATCCTCCTTTGTCACCGTGAAGATACGGGCCAGAAAGCGGAGCTCGTCCGTAGTCGCATCGTTGTCGAAGGTGCCTTTGAGCTGCTTGCGATTGCCTGTATAGGGAGCCGAGGTCGTATCGGTATTCTTGGGCCAGCCGCCCAGATCCGCCTGGTACGTCAGTATGTTGGCCGCGATGGTTTTGGCTTCCGCGCCGGCAAACCAAGTATCGGGTTTCCTTAAATACTCCGGCAGCCTACTCTTGGCGATGGCGGATGGGGTCACGCTCAGGGCGAGGATGAACGCGCAGGCACCGCAACGCAGAGATTTATCCAAGTGGTGTACCATCGAGTCGAACAATCTCCATAACTCTCTTAAGTCGGGCGGAAACCGCAGTTTGGCCATAATTGAGCAGCCGTAGATACTCCACGTGCGCCAGCCGCTCGGCCGGCGAGCGGGTACGCCAGTATTGAACGCCGTCTGCAGGAGCAGTCAAGTCAACGACGGACATCTTTTTCCGGTCGACGCGCGGAGCCGGCTCGCGATCCTTGATTTTCGGAGTTCGGCGACTCTTCTTGCGTTTCGGCGGTTTCCCGGGGACGTTTCTCATAGCAACTTAGGTTTTCGACAGGTTCGCCCTACTCAAGTCAATCTACTCCGCACTCAAAGAAAATGGCCCCTATTTTCCCAATTTCAAAGTCACGGTGCAGGTCAGGCCCGGCACCAGCATGGATTCGGGATTGGCCAGATCGATTTCCGCACGCACCGCCCCGTCTGGCGATCGACGGACGCAGCAAGGCGAGAAACTTTTCCTTCAAATCGCTTGTTCCGCACGGCGTCAATTTGAATGATTGCTGGAGTGCCTTTGCCGATTTTGGCAAGGAGCTCTTCGGGCACCTGGAACACTATGCGCAACAAATCCGTGCGTGCGACGGTGACGAGCGGTTTGGCGTTGATCTGTCCGGCCGCTTGGCTGAAGGTACCCATAGCGGCGGTGCGGCTCACGATCACACCATCAAAAGGCGATCGAATGGTCGCGGAATCGAGCAGCGCGCGAGTGCGTTGCAGGTCCGCCTCGGCGACCGCAACGTGGGCCATGGCGACCTGAACGTCCGCCTCGGCACGCACGATCTTCGCTTTGGCTTCCTCGACGGTAGCTTCGGCGGCTTGCCTTTTCGCTTGGGCAGCGGCTCGCACGGATCGGGCACCATCGAGTTTCTCTCGAGCTTCCTCCCAGACCGATGGATCTATCCCCTTAGTTTCCCTTAACCCCTTGAGGCGCTCGACCTGTATCTGCCGAGCTTCTTGGCTGGCTTTGGCACCTTGGACGGCAGCTTCCGCCTCCAGCACCAGTGCCTTCGCCGCCTCTAATACCGCCTGCGCGGCTCGGATCGAACTCTTAGCCTGATTGGTTTCGGCTCTGGCCTGCTGAACCAACGCTATTTTCTGTTTCAATTCCAATTCGACATCGGGCGCGTCCAATTCCGCCAAAACTTGGCCGCGTTTGACCCGGTCGCCATCATCTACCGAGACGGTCTTGACCATTCCTGCGACTCGACTGTAGAGCTGCACCGTTTGATAGGCTCTGACAACCGCCCGTTGCGGAAATGTCGTCAATTCTTTGGCATCGTCCTTGGCTCCATCAGGCCAAGTCACGGTTTTGGCCTGTTTGGCGCCGACGGACAGCGGATCGTCAGTCGATTTCTTTTCGTCACTGACCTTGCCCGGTTTGATTACCTCTTTTTCAACGGCTCCAGCGGGTTCTTGATCGTCAACATCGTTGATCGGAGGCGCTGCCTTGTCGCCGTTCGCATACAAGCCGACGCCGATCAACGCGGCGACCAGTAGCGCACTTGTGAAGACGAACGATTTCGTGGAAACGTACATGGATCGATCCTCCAGGTTGAGAATGCGGCGAATGCGGATGACGAGTCGGTTCTCGGCCATGGCCAAGGCTCCCGTCCGCGTGATCGGTTCAGGCAGGGCGAGCGAGGCCAGCGTTTCGGCATAGGCTCGTGGGTTGCCGGTGCGTGCGACGACGATTTGATCGCAACAGATTTCGCGCTCGAGTCGAATCCACGCGGACAGCCACCACACGACCGGGTGGAAGAACAGGAGCGCTTCCACAATCCGCTGCAGCAGATTGATCAGGTTGTCCCAACGGCGGACGTGCGCCAATTCGTGGAGCAACACCATTTCCAATTGCTCGACGCTCCAACCGCTCAGAGCGGCCGGAGGCAAAAGGATCATCGGCTTGAATATCCCCACCAGGATCGGTGCAGCCAGTCGCCCGCAAACTCCAAGTGCGACATGGCAATGAATGCCCAAGGACTCCGCTAGCCGCAAGCAGCGGTTGGCAAGGTCGCCCTGGTTCAGCACCTCGCTTTGGCGGCGTAATCGTTCGCTGCCGATCAAGCCAATCGCCAGCATGACGAAGGTCATGGGTGTGCCGATCAGCCACAGCCAGGGCAAACAGCAAACCACAGAATCGAGCGTCCATTTGGCGGGTTCGTCTGGGGCAGAGTCGGCTGCTGGGAGCGTAGTAGGCAGAGCGAATGCGCGAGATTCTGGGATAGGCTCCGGCACGCTCACCCGAGATTCGACCGGGAACTCGGGCGCCGAACAAATCAGGATGAAACCAGGAGTGCAGCTCACGGCCGCGAAACAAGCGACGGCAAACCAATAGCGATGTTCGGGGTGACTGGACAACAGCCAACGCCCGGCCGCGGCGAAAAGGCCGATGACTAAGCCGATCCACAACACGTGGACCATCAGCCAACCCGCGGTCAGCCACCACGGAGATTGCATCAACGACGTGGCGACCATGATCAGGCACCTTGGTCCGATGGTTTTCGTCTGTCGCTGGTCTCGAGTAAACGTCGGATTTCCTGACGATCGCGGGCGCTGAGCTTGCCCTCATCCAGCAAATGGGCGACCAGGCGTTGGGCGGACCCGTCAAAGACATGGTCGAGGACTTTGCCGAGCAAACGAGAGGCAGCGGCTTCCTGGCTCACTTTGGCCGACCAAAGAAAGCCACGCGGCCCTCGCGTGCGCTTGACCAGGCCCTTGCCGCGCATGACTTGCAGCATGGTGGCGACCGTTGTCGTCGCCACCGGTCGGCGGCTTCGCAAGGCAGCACACACTTGCCCCAACGCCACGGGGCCGGCAGGCCAGAGCACCTTGAGGATTTCCAATTCGCCATCGGTCGGTTGCGTGCTGGTTGGCCGAGCCACAATAAGGATCCTCCGGATCGAGCAGAATAGTCACTAATTCTAACGAATTAGTTTTTGCCGTCAAGATTCAAGGGAATGCTGACGTATCATGCACAGTGTTTTAGAATGAACGGAACCGACAAGTTCCCACCAGGTAGGAGAGTTCCATGTCAGTTCGTCAGGCATTTGTCCTCTGTCTTCTTTTGACCTGCCCCCTCGCGGCGGCCGCGCAGGAGCACGCCACGCCGCTGCCTTTGCCGAAAACGATTCGGGTGCAAAGCGCCGGGCCGCGCGAGAAAGTGTGGGAGAGCCTGTCCCCCAACGACAAGCAGCTGGTTATTCACCTGACGAACGCCGCCAATGCCGGTCATGCCCTGCTGTTCCTTCAAAGCCATCGGTACTCCTTGGCTGTGAAACATTTGCTGGAAGAAGCCTTTAGCTCCGAACATCTTGCGGACACGAAAAAACTGTTGGGCGACAAGCCCTTCGCGGAGCTTTTGCTCTACGCGGCCAAGTTCTTCGATCAATCGGGGCCTTATGCGCCGTCCAACCGCAAGTACGTCCTCCGTGAAGTTACGCCCGACCAAATGACCCAGCTGGCAGCGCGGCACCTTGCCAAGGCCGATAAAGCGACGCGGAGCGAAATCGTCCGCCTGCTGACCGATCCCAAGTTCGAGGTGCTGCATTCTCCCGAGAATCAGGCAAGGCGACGGTCTCGAAAACACCGGCGGCAACCTTTATCAACACGGCATCACCGGCAAGGAAGTTCACCTCGCTTTCGACAAAACGTCGAAGCTGACTCTGAATGGCCGAGTCGAGCGTTCGGCCGCGGGCCTGGTATGCGTTCCGCAGACAACCAAAAGCCCAGGTTTGGTGGGCGAAAGTCTGCGCAAGGTGGTAGCCGAGCTGGAAGCGGCTCGGCCTTTCTCCCAGACCGCTCAACAAAAGACCCAAATTGACGCGATGATCAAGTATTTTCGCGAGGGCGACGTGGAGGATTTTCGCCAGGCAAGCATCGCCTGGGTGCGCGATCGCTCGGCATCGCACGTCGACTTCATGCTCGGCTGGATCGAGTTCGATGGCGACTGGCTTTCCCAGATAGGGTCGTGGGAATCGTACGTGCAGATTGTGGATCCCGAAATCAGCAAGTTGGCCCAAGGGTTGGCGGGGGAAGCGCAGTATTTCGAGGATGCCATGCCCTATGGCAAGTTCAAGAAGCACTTTCCGGCCGGTTACTCGCCTCCGGCCATCATGGTGTACTACTTCCAGGAGATCTCCGGTTTCCGCTCCGGCGGCTACAACCTCCCCAATTTCGACGACATTCGACGCGACGTGGGGGCCAAGAACGTCATTCGGCTGCCGATGCCCGGAGAAGAAGAAGATCCTGTCCTGCGCGCCGCCCGCAAGGCTGGCCTCGAGCAGTTCCTGCCTGCCGACAAGGTTGCTGCGGTGCTGGCCCATCGCCCTGCCGTTTGGCGCAATCTGGTCTTGATGCACGAGATCATCGGCCATGGTTCAGGCACCTACGACACCAGCAAATATGGCAAGGCGGAAGACCCGGTGTCGGCCTTGGTGCGCTGGGCAGCGCTCTGGAAGAGCAGCGGGCCGATCTGACGGCGCTCCTGTTTGCCGGCGATCCCAAGCTGGTCGCTATCGGCGCCATCAAAGACGCAGAGCAAGCCAAGCTCTTTCAACACTTGACCTACGATGCCTACCTGGGCGATTTCCTGCAACGAGCTTCGCGCGATCGCAGCTTTGCGGAGATGCACCAGCGCGGGCACTGGCTCTTCATCAACAAGCTGCTCGAAGGCGGGGCTATCCACTGGGTTGCCCGGGACGGCGGCACGATGACGCCGGAGAACCAGGTGTTGGCCGTGGTCGATTACGACAAGTTCAAACAGGTCGTCAGCGATTTGTTAGCGGAGCTACAAGGCATCAAGGCGAATCGCAATGAAGCGGCGTTAAAGACATTGTTCGAAAAGTACGCCCCGCTCGCCGCCATTGGGCAGCCGTGGGCACAGGCGCTGATCCACCGAGGCGCCGACCTGGTAATCAACGCCGGCTATGTGGAACAACCCTGGCGCATCACGCCCGAGGGCAAGTATGAGGCCTTCGGCGGAACCACCTTGGAGAGCATTGCGCCATTTTGGAAGCAGAAGTGAGTTCGTTGCTGACATTTGGCTGTCACCGGCCGTTGCCAATGTACAGTACGAAAGCTGGATTTATGCCCGCCGGTATTGCCAAGCGTCAATAGGGACCGCTGCCGCTTGTGAGGCAGTGAACCAGTTCGCCGCTAGCCAGTCCGAGTGCAATAAATACCCGACCCCTGCCGGCTTGCGCGGCAGTTGAAGCAGTTCTTCCAGGCTTGCCTGTGGCCCTGAACTTCTCGCCTGCCGGACGAAGTCCAGCAGCGTGCCGCACAAAGGGAGACCAGCCTAATTGCAGCGAACTCATTCGCTCCGCGACAAGTCGGGCCAGCGGTCCAAGAAATCGACGGCTCCGCTCGCTGCGCAACACACCAACCCGAACACGGGGTTAATCCTTCCGGGGCATGACTCGCCCCATCACCAAAACGCTGCAGGGTGAAACCGTCTCTTTGTCCCGAGAGATGCCAATGACCAATCCATCGCGGGCCCTCGCTGCGACCCTCCTATTGCTAAGCTGGAACCTCGCCTATCTGCGCGCAGACGACGCGGAGGATAAGGCGGTCAAGGCCATCGAGGCCCTGGGGGGCGTCATCAACCGAGATGGTCCGGCCAAAGGACCAATCGTAAGCATCAACTTGATCGGCACCAAGACCACTGATGCGGATCTGAAGATTCTGAAGAACTTCAAAAACCTGAGCTTACTCTATCTCGGCCGAACCCAAGTCACGGACGCGGGTCTCAAAGAATTGAAGGAACTCAAAGGCCTCACTGTACTGGGCCTTCGGCAGACGCAAGTGACTGCTCAAGGAGTGAAGGATCTGCAGGATGCGCTGCCAAAATGCAACATCGCTCAGCCCCGTTGGGGGTGGGACGCCGTGCGTCAGGGGAAGGCGTGCTTGTGTTTCCAGGAGCCGAAGAAGGCAGGTCGCTTCCCAGGGAATTCTCAGCCCAAATCCTCAAGATTTCCACAAGAAACGTTGCCTTCAACCCCATTGGGCAAAGAAGGGGCCTACGCAGCACCATGACGCTCCCCATCGCGGACGATGTCAAAGTGTTTCTCTCCCGAGCCGAGCGCGGCCAAAAGATATCCGATAAGGGCCAGGAAGTGCCGGAGGGACTCAGGAATGCCAAGCTCAAGGCGGCGTTTGCCAGCGGAATCTATAGCCTCTCGGCCAGCATCACGACCGACAAAGCCGGCGAGAAGATCAAAGAGCTTCACGTTGCAATTCCAGAGCCCCTCCCCACCATCAGTCCCGTGCCGCTCAAACCACCCGCCGGCCCCGCGGGCAAGCCCGATCCCGATCCATTACCCCTTCATGCGATTGCTCGGCTGGGTTCGCTGCGTTTTCGCCACGGTCTTTTTGGTGCGGGCTCCGGTGAGCAATCGCATGCGCGAGTCGCCCTTTCACCCGATGGGCAATTCTTGGCCACCTGCACCTCCGATTCGGTCCAATTGTGGAACCCGCTAACCGGTGAACGCGTCACCAAGTTGGATCTCGACAATACCGGAATCGACAACCCAATGACCATCACGGGCAATCAAGAACTGGCCTTCTCCGCGGATGGCACTTGCCTGGTAATCTCTAGAGGAGCCGGCAGACTTCGCATTCTCACCAATATGGGAAGAGCGTCAAAGGAACTCGATTTTGGCAGCCGAGAGCGGAATATTATGCAAGCCAGCAGCTTCATGGGCCCCGACATGATGGCCAGGGGAGGGGAGACGGCCTACCAAGGGCCGACGTCCTCATTCGTGGCTTTTCTTCCTGATGCCAAACAGGTTCTCGTTAACCATAGCAATGGTCCGCTGCTCCGATTGCTAAGCGTGGAAAATGGCGCCGAAATTCGAACTTTCGGCAGCAACGACCGGCCGCCAAACGCCATCGCCCTTTCTCCGGACGGTCAATGGCTCGCCCTGGCCGAGGGGACAGAAGGTAAAGTCACCATCTTCGAAGTTGCTACAGGCGCAACACATTTGCAGGTGAACGAGGATTCTGGTCCATGCACCGCGGTGGCGTTTTCTTCAGATAGCAAGCTCATTGCCACGGCTTCGGAGGATGTTCATTTATGGGATGCGGCCAACGGCAAGCGCCTGCGCAGCCTGGACCCTCCCGCAATCCCTGGTCGTACGCCACCTCGAGCTGACAATGCCAAGAAGGCCAAGGCCGCGCAAACAAATCCATATGACCTGGCCAAATCACTACAGTTCTCACCGGATGGCAAGCAAATTATTGCTGGGTATCGCTCCTGGGTGGTTCTCTGGGAGGCGGCCTCGGGAAAGGAAATCCGGCATTTCGAAGAACCATACGCTACAACGGTCCGGTTTATGCCGAACGGTAAAGAGCTCCTGGTCGTGACGCCCGGCGCCTTCCGCTTTTTGGACGCAGCCAGCGGCAAACCCATTCGGTTTTATGAAGGCCACCAGTCTAGTATTGATTCGCTTGCATTCGCGCCCGACGGAAAACACCTCGCTACCGGCACCACCAACGAAGGAGTGCGGATCTGGGAGACAACTTCCGGTAAGGCTGTGCTGGCGAGTGGCGCACAAAATGTTGTAGTGACGGGCTTGGCTTATTCACCTCGGGGAGATGCGCTGGTTCGCGCGCTCGGCTCCGACATCGTTGTGTGGGACGCGCGCACTCGGCGCAACGCCAGCGCCTGCCGGCTCATCTACAAGGGGGACCGCGCAGATCTTCGGACCTGGCGATATCGTCCAATGGCGAACAATTGGCTTACGCCACTTCCTTTGGCTGGGCCTGTCTGGCCTATCTTTCGGACGGAACGGAACTGCGAGAGCTGCATCTCGGCAACGAACCGGTTGGGTCTATTGCGATTTCACCTGATCTACGTCTCATTGCAGGACGCCCGCAACAAGCTGGTCAATTGCGACGACAATCTCCTCTTCGGATTTGGGACTTCCAGGCGCAAAAGAATTGAAAAGTATCACAACGCCATTCGGCGGAAGCAGTCATCTGACATTCTCACCTGACGGCCGAACGTTGATCGACGTCACGAATGTGAGGACTCGGGAAGGCCCCCAGATATACGCTCTTGAAATCCTTTCAGGCCAGCAACGGTTCTCGATCTTAGAAGCGTCAGGACCGAACTGGGGCCAAGTTCATGCCGTAGCTTTCTCGCCCGACGGCCGCCGCCTTGCCTTCGCGGAAAACCTGAGTTCCGCTCCCGTCATGGCTCGTCAAGCTTCGAAGGAACAGCCCAGGCAGTCCATCCGTGTGCTCGACTTGACCACCGGTCAATGGTCCGCTCCATTGACCGGGCACGAAAGGGGACATCAACGCTCTCGCCTTTTCTCCCGACGGCAAGCTGCTGGCCTCCGGGAGCAGCGACACCACTGCCCTGCTTTGGAATGTAGACGAGCTGTTCCCGCCAGTGCCAGCCGCGCCGCTATCAGCGGAAGCGCGATTGGCCTGTTGGAACGACCTGGGCGGAGAGGCCAAAATTGCGTACCGAAGCATGTGGAAATTGGCGAGCGATCCAAAATCGATCGATCTGTTCCGCAAAGAACTGAAGCCGGCGACGGCAGTGGAATCGAGTCAGGGCAGCCAGGTTCAGAGCATGCGGGCAATCGAAGTGCTCGAATGGATGAATACGAACGCAGCGCGCGAGCTTCTTACCACGCTTGCCGGTGGGCTGCCGGGCGCCGAATTGACGCAGGAAGCAAAAAGGTCATTGGCTCGACTTAAGTCGAGGACGCCCTAGAAAAGGGGTCGGGATTATTTCGCATCTTTGCAGGAATAGACTGGCGATTGACAGATGACTGTCACCTGGTAACCCGAAGAGTATGTTTTTAGTTTGTGCTTTTTGGTATTCAACAACCAACGAGTCTTTGGCCCCGAATGGGGCCACGGAATGTAGCCACGGGTGGAGCGAAGCGAAACCCGTGGGCCAAAAGTAGGCGGTCCCGCCCCGGATGGGGCGGCGGAAACATCCCACCTCGGCATAGTGTCTATTCTCTGCGACGCCTCCCTCCAGCGTTTACTTCTCCGTCGCCCCTTTCGGGGCGAGGAAGATTCCGCGAAGAGTTCCACGGGTTGCGCGGCGGCGGCTCTGCCGCAGGGCCGCTCCACCCGTGGCTACAATCCGGGGCCCCTTCGGGGCCTAAACATAGAACTCCGGCTCGAAATCGTTCATCTGGGCACAAAAAAGCGCAAGTTCAAAAAGCATAAGCGAGGCATTTTTGCCCTGTCCTCGCTAACGCCCTGACAGGCACGGCCATCAACAACGTTGCCTGCAAACCGCCCGCGCAGAGCCCGTACGCCGGACGCATGATGACGCCCTCCGAATCGACGCGACCTTGGTGAAACCTCGAGAAAAAACCACCACACTCTAGGTCACGTCAGGGAATTTGTCGAATGGACGTCCTTCACGGCGTCCGGAGAAGACAACATCACGAAAGTGCCATAACCCGCCCACCGGGGAGTGAACGGGTCGCCATACCGGCGCGCACACTCCTCGAGAACGGTTAACGGTGAATGCACATAGCGGCATAGCTGCCAGGTAGAGGGAGATTTCGGTCCTGGTGGCAGCGGGACAAAACTCCGGGGCATAGCATCTCCGAATAGAGTAACGAGGTGGGCATGGAGGCGGTCTGCCAGACGAAAGGAAGTTATTCCCCTTATTTCACTCCTTCTTGTCAACAGCGGTCGACCGGGCATTGTTTTCCATCCAAGAAACAGGAGTACACAATGGAAATTAAGAGAGTCGGTTCACAAGCATCCAGCAAGGGAAATGCCGACTATTTCACCGGAACGGTGCGCATTGACCCCCTGTTGCAGGCGGCTGCTCCAACCCGCGCTGTTGGGGCCAGTGTCACGTTCGAGCCCGGCGCTCGGACGGCGTGGCATACCCACCCCCTCGGCCAAACGCTGATCGTTACAGCGGGCTGTGGGCGTGCGCAGCGGTGGGGAGGCCCGATCGAAGATATTCGGCCGGGCGACGTGGTCTGGTTCCCGCCGGGCGAGAAGCACTGGCACGGCGCCTCGCCGACCACGGCCATGACGCACATCGCCATCCAGGAGCAACTCGATGGGAAGGTCGTCGAATGGCTGGAAAAGGTAAGTGACGAACAATACCAGGGCACGAAATGACCAACCCTGCACCGCTTTGGGCGGTCTTGTGAATGGGCCGTGTCAATCCTTCTTCGCGAGATCGAGAAAAACGATCATCGATGGATTGCCGACGGCAGCATAATGCCCGGTGAAACTGAGGCCGCCGGTTTTGCGATCCACGCGGAAGACGGCGATGTCGTCGGCTCGCTGATTGCAGCAATAAAGGAATTGGCCGGTGGGGTCGAAGTTGAAGCTGCGCGGATAGTTGCCCCGCGTCCATTCTTCTCCGACATAGGTCAGCGTGCCGTCGGCGCCTATGGAAAAGATGGCGATGCTGTCGTGCAGCCGGTTGCCGGCGTAGACAAACCGGCCATCGGTCGAAACCAGGACCTCGGAGCAGAAGTTGCTGCCGGCAAACCCGGGCGGCAGCGTCGAGATCGTTTGACGTGAAGTTAATCGGCCCGTACCGGCGTCGTAATCAAAAAGGACGATGGTCGAGCCTTCCTCCTGAATGGAGTAGAACCAGCGGCCATTGGGGTGGAAATCGAAATGGCGGGGACCATCGCCAAGCGGCAGCGAGATGGCGAGGGGATTGCCTGGAGTCAACTTGCCTTTCTGCGGATCGAACTTCCAGACGAAAATTTTGTCCAGTCCCAAGTCCGCGTGCATCACAAAGCGTCCCGAGGGATCGGCCTGAATCATGTGTGCGTGCGTCCGATCGTGCCCGCTAATCGCAAAGCTGCCCGGCGGGGCGTTGGGCGCTTTCGTGGGACCAATCTTGCCCGCATCAGTCTTGATATCGGTGGCAGGTCCTAGCCGACCGTCCGCCAGAATCGGCAGTACCGCCACCGAGCCCCCAAAGTAATTCGCGACCAACACGAACTTTTCGGATGGATGAATGCTAATGAAAGTGGGACCGGCGCCGCCGGAATCGACCGTGTTGAGCAGCGTCAGCTTGCCATTCGTTCGATCGATGGCGAAGGCACTGACGGTACCGTGTTTGTCTTGGCCCACACGATCCGTTTCGTTGGCGGAATACAATCGGGTTCCCTTGGCATTCAAAGCCAGGCAGCTTGGGCTCGTGCCCATCTCGAAAACGCCGGCGGCCGTCAGCGCCCCCGTGGCACGATTCACCTGGAAGAGGTGGATGCCACGGCCATTACCGGGTGGAAGGTCCACCTGGGTCGGCAACATATCTCGAAGTGGAGCGCTGAAGGTATCCGACGTAAGCAACGAGTGATCCGCCGGCGTTCGCCCGTCTGCGCGTCGAGCAAACCATTCAACACTGGTGTTGTCGCTGCAAGCGCGACGGAAGATTTCAGGAACGCACGTCGGGAACGAACGCGGGTTTTCATGGTGAACATTGCCCATCTGATTGAAGCGGCGATCGAACGCAAGTGGAATGAACGGTCGCGAGTTATATGCTCTAGCAAGGTAGAAACAGTGCGGTGCTACGCCTTGTTCCAAGACGATTCTATGAGATTGATGGGCGCACTACGAATCTGTCATCGAGATGTGTCGAATGCTGGAATTCTGGCGAATTCCGCTGCGCCTGGCTCAAGAAGTTCGTAGTGTTGGTCTCAGCCCACATTTGTGGACTGAAGTTTACACTACGAACCTTGCATTCCTGATATGAAGGTGCAGTAACCGCCGGTTATTCCTCGAACTCAACCCCCGGCTTCCTTGTGCAATTCGGCGAGCCTTTGGGCGGCTTCTTTGCTTACCGAACTATTCGCTGAAGCCAGATCGTGAACTTCTTGCCAAAGGCTAATGCCGATATCCACCAGATTGATCCGCGGCACCGAATAGCCAGGCATCGGCGGCCTGGCCAATGTGCCATCGAACATTTTCGCTTGCAGGTACCGGAAGTCCAGGCGCTCCGCTCGGTTGATCTCCCGCCAAGGAACAGCTGAAGTGGCATCGAATTCGTGGAGCAGGCTCTGGGCAACCTCTGCAGCCGGCAAGCCTCGCCAACGATCGACTACGGCTTGCAACTCGAAGAGTCCGGAGAGCAGACCGCCGGGCATCTCGATGCGTTGACAGGCCTCCAAGAGCACCGCGATCGACCATTCCTGAGGATTCAGGTCATGGGTGAGCCGGCCAGCAGGGAATAGGGCGCCGGCTGCTCGGCGCTGCGGCAATCCTGCTTCGAGCCAAAGAAATACTTGCTCCAGCCGAGCCGCATTGGGAACCGCGTGCCCCATGTCGGGATAGAGCCAGAGCCGGGTTCGGATGTTCTGTATGCGCAGAATGGGAGAGAACTCGAACTCGAGCTCGCCTCGGTTGAAATCTGCGCCGCCGGTTACCACCGCCTCGCTGAACCGTTCGCGCATGCGTTGACGCAACATTTGCTCGACGCGCAAGTTCCAGCGCGCACATATGCCCATCACACCGCCAAAAAGTTCGGGCAAGGCATGGGCAATACTGCCGGCTTCATGACCAGCGCCCGAACCGCCCGTGATGTAGGTGCGATCCGGATCGATGGGCAGCCGGTGGCGGACGTCGTCCAGTACGTCGAGCACGATACGGGCGCGCGATGGGTCGGGGATGGCATTGCCGGCGCCGTGCACGCCAGCCAACGCAAAACCATATTTCTCGCAAATCTTTTGGAAATAGATCCAACCATCGGATTGTTGGGCGCAAGAAACATGCAGGATCAGGCCCAAGGAGCGGGCCGGCTTGCGTAGCGGCGGAATATACAGTTCGTAGGTTTGCGCAGTGGAACTGTATCCCGCCATCTGGAGAGCAGGCGCGGGATCGAGGCTCTGCCGGCTAACGACAAAGGTCCAATCGAGCCGGCCCGGCGCCTGCACGCGAACCACAGGATGGAAGCCCGTTGGCAACGCCGGTACTAGATTTGGAGTTATCAGTCCATGGATTTGCTGCACCCTTCCCGCCGGCCTGGGATTTTTGGCGTTCGCTTGCGCTGGCGCCGGTGCGGGGGTGCCTGCTTCTGATCCTTAGCAGGCGGCGCCGTCACATGACTTACCACTTTGCCAATCTGGTTGGTTGGCTTGGGATTGCTGCCCGTTGTGGGTTCCTTTTGCGGCGGTGGTTTAGGTGGCATCATCGGCGATTTGGGTTGGATGAGTTTGCCGATGTCTTCCGGCTTCACCGAGAACGCGCGACTGCGCAGGCGGTTCCGTAAAGCCACGATGTGCGGATCGTCTGGGCGAATTCCCGGCGGCCGCGCAGCCGGTATTTGGGCGACAGCGCCGCCAACAAACCCCATCGAGCTTGCGCCGATGCACAGCATGAGCACCAAAATGTTCCATCTGCCCGTCATGGTCGCTCCTTTCAAGAGGTCAAGGCAATAGGCGAACCGGCCGGTTGTCGCCTGGAGGAATCCAGGTGACCCAGAGTCAGTTTCTCAGGCCCCTGCCGGCTTGCCCGGCAGGTGAATAAGTTCGATAGCTAGTTGGGCCAAAAGTTCATTTCTGCGGCCCCTGCCGGCTTGCCCGGCAGGTGAGAAAGTTCAGTCGCTGCACGCAAGCCGCAGGAACTCCTTCACCTGCCGGACAAGCCGGCAGGGGTCGTGAAGAATGTTCAGTCTGAATGCTCTAGCGGGCGAACTGATTCACCTGCCGGACAAGCCGGCAGGGGTCTTCGGAGGGGTTCTTATCTTCCCCACAAAAATGCTCGCCTCCCCAACTGATGAATCGAGCACATCGGGTGACAGCTATAGGGCAGTTCCGCCGCTGTGTGTGGACTAAAGTCCACACTCCCGGGCCGCCGTATTACTTCGGGCTATCTTTCGGCCATTGGATTCCCATCATGTCGGAGGCCTCTCGGCGAAAGTGGTAGAGTTCGTCGGTCATGGGGTTATGTTCGAGCCAGGTGGCTGCTTTGGCATACCATGCTTGCGCTTGCTGTCGATCGTCGCGTCGCCATTCGATCATGGCGCGGAGCAGCCAGTTCTGAGCAGTGTTGTCCGCGCCGAATGCCATCGACTTGTCGATGGCCGTCAGTGCGGCTTGCCACTCGCCGGCCCGATAATGAGCCAGTCCCAAGGTGGTCCAATACGCCGATTGTTGAGGGGACTGCGCCAGGGCTTGCGTCGCCAGGGCGACCGCCTGATGCGGATCGCGCAACTCCACTTCCTGGCAATCGCAGAGCAGGAAAGCCAGATTGTTATGGATGCAACCGTCGCGATCGTAGGGCAGGGCGTTCCGCAGGGCTTCCATGGCTCCCTGGTATTCCACTTTGGCAGGCCCGGGCAGTTTTCGAGAGAAGTCCCAGTTGCCCATCGTTTTGCGCACGTGCGCCAGCACCAGGCTATAGTCCGGCTTTTCCGGATACGCAGTTTGCAATTTCTCGAAAAGTTCGATGGCTTGCACGTGAGCCGCGTCGGCATCGGCGAATTGCCTGGATACGAGAAGCACGTTCACCAGCATCTCGTAGGCTCGCCCCATTTGATAACGGACTGCCGGCTCGTTGCCCTGGGTATCGATGAACTCCTGGAATATCCCAATGGCGTGGCGCGTAAGCTCGCGTCGGGCCGCCATGAAGCCGGGGATATTAGACCAGCGCGGATTCTCGAGTTCCCAGAGCAAGCGATTCAAGCCACCCAATGCCTTGCGAAAATTAGCCTCGGCCAGGGCTTGGTCCGCCAATGCTTCGGTTTCCTTCTTTTGCGCCAGTTGAAGTGCGGCTCGGGTATTCCTCTGTTCCTTCCACAATTGAACCGTCATGGCGGCCAAGCCGGCGGCAGCAAGTGTGGCCACAAGGGCTGCCGTCGTCAGGATGTTTTTGTGACGCCAAGCCCATTTGTGCAGCCGTTCTTTCAGGCCGGGGCGCGTCGCTCGAACGGGACGATGTTCGAGAAAGCGCGTCAGATCGTCGGCAAACTCTTGTGCGGTTGCATAACGGCATGCGGGATCATGGGCCATTGCATGCAAGACGATGGTCTCTAGCTCGACGGGGATGAAGCGGTTGATCCGCCGCGGCTGCAGCGGCTCGCCTTGGGCAATGCGCTGCAGGATTTCCTCGCGGTCGGTTCCGGGAAAGGCAGGCTGCAGCGTCAACGCCTCGTAGAGCGTGGAACCGAGCGAATAAATGTCGGTGCGATGATCCACGAGCGCCCGCTTGGCCAGGGCTTGTTCCGGGCTCATGTAGCGCAAGGTTCCCACCGCGTCGCCGCTCATGGTGATTTCGGCATGCGAACGCAGTCGGGCCAAGCCAAAATCGGTGATCCAGAGGTTGCCCGCTTTATCCAGCAACAAGTTTGCCGGCTTAATGTCGCGGTGGATGACGCCCAGCTGGTGGGCGTGCTCGAGACCTTGGGCGGCCTGAATGCCCAATCGGGCAACGGCCCGAAAATAACCGGGACTTTCGGCCGAGCGTTCGGTGGCCAGCGCATGGGTCGGTTCGGTCGGAGCGGAATCTGCCGGCGAAGGCGCTTTCATGCCCGGGCGGATGCCGCCGGCAAGTTCGGTTGGGCTCAGGCGCGTGCGCTCCAATGGCTTCGGCCAAAGTTTGCCCGTCGATGAACTGCATGGCGTAATAGTGCACGCCTCGTTCGCAGCCGACGCTGTAAATCGGCACGATGTGAACGTGGTGCAGGATCGCCGCGGCCTGTGCCTCCAGCAAGAACCGCTGCAATTGCCTGGGATCCAGCGTGGCAGCGAACGGCAATACTTTGAGCGCTACCTTGCGGCCCAAGGAAATCTGCCGGGCTTCATAGACGACGCCCATGCCGCCCCGGCCCACTTCGCGAAGGATGTCGAAATCGCCCAGCCGGCCCACGGCCAGGGACTGCGGCGATTCCGATTCCTCGGGGATCAGGCCCGTAGTCGCTTGCTGAACTAAATCCAGGGCACTCAGGCAGGTTTGCAAGCGATCCGCAATGCGCGAATGATCGGCTATCACCAGCTCGGCATCAACCGGCCGGCCAGCCTCAATTTCAGCCAGGCATCCTTCCAGAACCTGGGCCAGCTCGACGTCTTCGGCCGTCGGTTCGCTTAGTGGAACATGGGACAATGTGCTCGGTGAATTTAGCATCTGCTCGTCAATTCGCTCTGAAGTTTTTCGAGAGCCCGCGTCCAGAGCATACGTGTCGCTCCGGCCGATCGGGCCATGCGGGCGGCAATCTGCTCGAATTTGAGGTTCTGAACGTGTCGGAGAACGATCACCTCTCGATAGTCCGCAGGCAGGCGCGCCAGCGCATCCGCGAGGCGCACCGATTCCTCACGCCGGCTCGCTTGAACGCTGGGCGAGGAAATGCCCTGTGCCAGCGCTTTCTGCACGGCCTGACAGGAACGGTCGATCATCTCCTCGAGCGATTCCTGGCGTTGCCAATTCCGCACTTGGGCCTTGTTGCGCTTCACCTGGTCGGCAAGATTGCGAACCAGAATACGCCGGAGCCAGGCCAGCAACTCTTTCTCCGTGGCCCCTGCAAAGCTGGGAAAATCGCGCAGGGCCTCCATCAAGGTTTCTTGCACCAAATCGGAATCGTCGCAGCGAATGCGGAGGTTCTTGTCGATACGTGCCCGTGCCAGCACTTGCAGGTAATTGCGGCATAGGGCCAGCAATTCTCCCTGGGCGCTCAGGTCCCCCATCCGGCAACGTGCCAGCAGCGAGGTTGGGACGGCATCGACCATAACTTTTCTCCCCCAAGACTAGGCGAGTGGAATTGTAAACTGTCACGCGCGGAATTGGCAATTCGCAGAAGATTCTGAGCCAATGGGTCGCCGCACTGAGAAATGAGCTGTTTTCTGGTAGATTGGGCCCAGCGTCCCATGCCGCTTCAGGAATGCGAGGAAGGACGCACGGCCTGATTCTTGGCCGGAAAATCTTAGACAGGATTAACGGGATTAATAGGAAAGTCAAAAGACCAATTCAGGTTTTCGGATTTCATCCTGTCTTCGTCTTTTTCAGAATGCCAACTCATCCTGCCATCGAATGGATTAGCGTGCTAGTCTTAGGCATCTCCGCACCAGGCGTTCAAGCCAATTCCCTCGGCTTCGCCTCTTTCAGGAAATCAGAGCATGTCGCAATTCTCGCGTCAACACAAAGGCATCGTGGCGTCTCGTCTTCGGGCAAATCGGGCCAGGCTGAATCTCGAGGCGCTGGAAGAACGCCTCGTGCCGACGTTGCTGGGCAACGCGCTGTTCCCTGCCGACAACCCCTGGAATCAGAACATCGCCAATGCGCCGGTGGCAGCCAATTCGGCCAGCATCATGAATTCCATCATTGGCGTCTATGGCAACGGCCGGCTTCACCCTGACTTCGGCCAGGATACCAACAGCGACAATCCGCTCTATGGCATCCCTTACAACGTCGTGCACGGCAATACGCAGCCGAAGGTCAACGTCGCTATCGATGCTTACCCCGACGAGAGCGACGTCGAACCGGTGCCCATCCCAGCCAATGCCGTAATCGAAGGCGACATGCAAGACGGCCCCACAGTTGGTCTGGACAATCGAGGCGATTCGCACTTGATCGTCTACGACGAAGATAACAATATCGTTTATGAGCTCTACGCAGCCTCACGGCCCACCGAGAATGGCGACGATCAATGGCACGCCGACCAGGAAAGCGTCTGGAACCTGGATGCCAACACGTTTCGCACCATAGGCTATACATCAGCGGACGCGGCCGGGCTGCCGATCTTGCCGGGGCTGGCCCGGCCCGATGAGGCGCTGCCGGTAAGCCAGGGAGGGCAGGGGGTCATCACCCACGCGTTGCGCATGACTTTGCAAAACTCCGTCATTCTCGATCAGTTCCTTTATCCTGCTTCACACGTCGCCAACCCCGGCAACGATAACTCGACCATCGAACCGCCCATGGGGGCGCGTTTTCGCCTCAAGGCGAGTGTAGATATTTCCCAGCTCGATCCCGAGGCCAAAATTATCGCCCAAGTGCTCAAGGACTACGGGCTCATCGTCGCCGACAACGGCAGCAATTTCTTTATCACAGGGTCCAGCTATTCGGTGGACGCCAACAACGACGAAAACCTGACCTGGGATGACGACGACATCCAGGACACGCTCCATGGGCTGAAGAGCCTGACCTTCAGCGATTTCGAAGTAGTCGATCTCTCCCCCATCGTTACGGGCCTCAGCACGACGAACGGATCTGCCGGCATGACAGTCACCGTCAGCGGGCAGAATTTTTCCGGCGCTGCCGGGCATCTTAGAGTGTTGTTCGGAGCGACACCGGCCACGCTGGTTAACGTGGTCGATGATAGCCACGTAACGGCGGTGGTTCCTGCGGGCACAGGCGCCGTCGATGTTCGCGTGGTGTCTGGGGTGAGCGATCCCAACGATAGTGAGAACATAACCTCGCCCGTGTTCGGCTACGGCGAGTCCGCAATCGTCGAGGCCGACAGCTTCACCTATAGCACCACGCAAACGGGCTTCGCGGTTACGGGATTCTCGTCCCCCCTAACGGCCGGTACAGCAGCTTCCTTCACTGTGACGGCTCTTCTGGACGGCAGCGCGAACACGGCATACACGGGCATCGTCCACTTCAGCAGCACCGATCCTCATGCCCAGTTGCCGAGTGACTACACCTTCACGGAAGGCGATCATGGCACGCACACGTTCATGGCCACCTTGGATACGGCGGGCGAGCAGACCGTCACGGCCACCGACACCACCAATGCAAACCTGACCGGGTCGGCGCCCCTAACCGCTAATCCCGGACCTGCTTCGCACCTCGGGCTCAGCATCGCGTCCTCAGGTCTGATCGGCTATCCCCTGACTGCGATCGTCACCATTCAGGATGTTTATGGCAATGCGGTTACCGGCTACACCGGCACAGTGAAGTGGAGCAGCTCCGACAGTTTGGCTGCTTTGCCCGGGTCCTATACCTTCACTGCAGCCGATGGTGGTCAACATTCGTTCAACCTAACGTTTGGCTCAGCGGGTTCGCAGACACTGACGGTCCGCGATGCGGCCCAGGAATCGCTCACGAGCACTGCATCCATTACGGTCGCAAATCCGCTCCAACTCTTCGTGAGCCAGGCCTATGAGGACTTGTTGGGCCGACCGGCCGACAGTTCGGGATTGGCTTACTGGGTAAAACTCTTAGCCGGTGGCGCCCGCGCTTCCACGATCGCCACCGAACTGACGCACAGTGCGGAGTATTACGGAACGATCATCACTCCTGCCTATCAACAGTTTCTCGGCCGAGGCGCCGGACGCGGGCGGCCTGGCCTATTGGACAGGGCGCATGCAGCAGGGATTGACCGACGAACAACTCCAGGCCGGCTTCATCGCTTCACCCGAGTTTTATGCGAACGCGGGCAACAGCAATAAAGGCTGGGTGGATGCTCTTTACTTGAACCTCCTGGACCGGACCGCCGACCCCAGCGGTGAGAGCTATTGGCTAAGTCAACTTGCTGCCGGTGTTAGCCGTGGAAGCATCGCTTACGGCTTTACGGCCAGCACGGAAGAAGAAAAGATTCGCATCGAGGGTGATTACCAGCACTACTTGCACCGGACGCCCAGCACGGCCGAGGTGGATTATTGGGCAAGCAAGTTTGCTCAGGGCCTCACCAACGAAGATGTCGTGGCTGGATTTGTTGGCTCCGATGAATACTTCCAGCGAGCCATTTAAGTAAAATTTAATTCCTGCTTGAGGATTGCTTCCACCAGAAGCTCTAGTACCATGAGAGGCGATTCCCCGGCCGAGGGCGGCGCTATTTAGTTCCCTTGTCCTGTTCTCAATCGAGCGCGATGCGATTCTCATGAAAACTGCAACGCAATTCCTCCGTCGCGATCCGGCCGACATTCAGCCATGGGCTGAAACGTGTGGGCAGATCCGCTGCCTCGTCGAAGAAAAGGATGGAGCAGCGGCCGAGGTTCACCACGTGGAGATCCAAGATGCCAAGCTCCACTACCACGAACGAACGGATGAGTTCTATTATGTGATCGCCGGCCAAGGCAAGATGCTTCTCGATGATCAAGAAATCGAATTGCACCAGGGTGTAGTCGTCTACGTCCCACGCGGCACCAAGCACAAAGCGTGGGGAAACTTGACGGTACTCACCGTGTGCATTCCCCGGGGCGTTATGAACGATATTCACGAAGTGGATTGATGTCCGCGCGCCCAAGTCTCGTCTGAGAGTTGATTGGTCGTCGAATGCGCCTGCTGCAACTTTAATCTGTTTCCTGTTTCGTTCGCTATTCTGACCATTCTCTTCGTTCGACCTAAGCGCATTTGCCGGATACGCGGATTCTTGGAGTCAGGCAGGGAAAATCGATCCAGCACCGTTGCGATGCACTGTACGCCTAACACCGGTTAATCCGATGAGAAGGGCATTCACAGCGCATGGAAGCGCTGTCAAGCCAGGCAATGGCAAACGCGAGACAGCCCTGGCTCGAGCCCGAGCTTCATTTGACGCCACATATGCCCCACCGAGGTTGCCATGGCGTCGTATTTGCTTCTGTGCCGCCGCTCTCGCCTTGGGGCAAGACGCTCCGCCGCCAGACGAAAGCTCGCCGTCCCCGGTTTCAACCACGCCCGCTCCCGACCGCTGGCTTCTCATGGAATCGTTGCAAGGCACCTACCCCGGGTGGATTCTCGATTCGCAAAGGATGCAAATCTCCGGCTGGACCGAGGCTTCCTTCACCGCAAGCTCGGCCGAACACAGCAACCTCCCCATGGGATTCAACTACTTGTCGAACCAGTTCGCCTTGCAACAGAACTGGCTTCGCGTCGAGCAATCTGTGGTCACCAGCGGTACTACGGAGCCAACGTTCGGCTTCCGCTCCGATACGATCCTGCCCGGTACCGATTACCGCTTTACCGTTGCTCGCGGCCTGTTCAGCAGCCAGTTGACCGCCAATGACGGCCAGCCCAATACCTACGGCATCGACCCGGTTCAGTTTTACGGGGAAGCATATGTCCCTACATGCGCTCGTGGGCTGGACATCAAAATTGGCCGCATGTTTTGCCAGTATGGAGCTGAAGCAATCGATGCGCCATCGAACGCTCTGGCATCACATTCCTACACCTTTATCTACGATCCGTTCACACAGACTGGTGTGATGGGAACCATCCAGCTAACCCCCGCTTGGTCCATCCAAGCAGGCGCGATCATGGGGCCTGACGTTTTCATCGACTCTGCCGCGTCGCCTTACGGCATGTTCAGCGCCAAGTGGGCGCCGCCCGGAGGCCGTGATACGGTGCTTTTTTCGGGGTTGCTGGGTTCGGGGCGCTTTGACGCTGCGGATCAGTTCAACAACCCCAATATCTTGGATCTGGTATACACGCACGCATTCAACACGCGACTCACTTATACACTGGAATCGCTGTTCGGCTACCAAACGGACGTGCCCTCTATAGGAACGGCAACCTGGTATGGGCTCGTCGATTATTTGACCTATAAACTCACGCCGCGACTGAGCGCCACGACCCGATTGGAATTTTTCGACGATGTAGAAGGCAACAGGACGGGCTACAAGGGACTCTACACGGCGGCCACGACAGGGCTGAATTTTCAGCCTCGCAAAGACGTCATCTTTCGCCCAGAAATTCGTTACGACTACAACAACGAATCGCGCCCGTTCGAAGACAGACATGGACTCCTCACCGCAGCGGCCGACATTATTCTGCGTTGGTAGGGCTAAGCCAAAGGCATTCACCCGTCCGATTGGAGGTCCGACCATCATGAAGTCATTGTTTTTGACCACAATGATTACCTGCTTACCGTTGGCAGTCTTTGCGGCTGATGCCCCTGCGCCATCAGGCCCACCCGTGACTATCACGCTTGGGTCCCGCCATGCTCATGTGACTCCTACGGTGCAAGGTTTCACGCACACGGGAGGCGGCAACATCGATGTAGCCCAACCAGCCGCCGATACACTGGTCATAACGATGACCGGCGTTGCCGTCGCCGGAGCCCATCCCCTTAAGAACTCTTTTGCCACACTGAACTTCGACCTGGAGCAGTCTTTGGAAATCGCCTTCGAAAAGCCCGAGATCAAACGAGCAAAGCTTACTGTGGAAGGGCGCGTTATCGGCCTGTTGCGCAGCCACTGCGCGGTGCACCGGCAGCGCCGAACAGTGCCCGGGCACAGCGGTCATCAATCTTGGGCAGGCCGAAGTTCTCGTATTGTCTGTGCCGGTGCATGGAGCTACCGGCGGCGAGAATTCTTCGATCAATTGCCGCGAAGGGCCTGTTGCGGCGACTGTCGAAGCGGGACACTTTACGCTTCATGGCGCCTGGGCAATCACCGCTTCGCATCCAAGAACTCTGAAACTCAGCAAAGCAGCCTCGGCCGAATTTGCCCCCGATCCTGCCTTGGATCCGCTGTGGATCAGCTATTGGGAACCATTTCACGGCGCGGTCAAGAAGGACTTTGGCCTGCAGCTCACCGTCAAGGTCGCTCCGGCAAGCGAGGAGACAGAACCAAAAACCAAGCGTTGATTTCAGAGAGTTACCGATCCGGCCACGGTGTTGTCTCCACCGTTCAAAAACGATAGGTGCAGTCGAAGCCGGCAATCCAGATTCCGTTTTTCGTACCCAGATCAAAGGCTTCATTGGTCCAGTTGCGATAGTAGCCAAACTCGGGACGGACCTGGAACAACGAATTGAAGTTGTGACTATAGCCGATGGTGTTGCTGGTATAACATCCGGGGTAACCAGAGCGCATGCCGCGCTCATCTCTCCAGTATTCATTGCGCAGACAAATGTAATCGTTCTTGGAGACGGCATACTCCGTGTAATTGAGTACGCCGTAAGTCAAAGAAGTGCCTGGCAAGAGCACTCCGTCGCCGCCGCCGCCGCCGAACGATTGAACCGGGCCAATGCTCGGCGTACCACCTAGTTCGGCGTCGCGCTGCCACATGAAGTAGCCTTCCGTTGCCGTGTGGAATTCCTTGCTAAAGGTATGTTCCCAGGTGCTCACTAGGTAGTTAAAGTTGTCGTGGCCGGCGGGCTGCCCATCGACGGTAAAGTGGCTAAACTTGGCGTCGTCGATTTGATTGAGGACCGTGTAGATCGAATCGTTGTTGCCCGGGGCTACCCAGCGGAGGCCAAAATATCCACAAGGAACCGCGCCTTTATACCAGGGCGCCATGTCATTGCCAGCGTTGATTCCAGCTTGAACCATCCACTGGTCGCTCAACTTGAAGGTAAACATCAAACCGGTTTGCGTATAGGTGTCGTAAGTAAATAGGAGGGAGTGACTGCCCAGGTAATTGTCGGTCGAAAACTGCGTTTCGATGTCCGGGCAGGCAATCCAGCGTCCGGCACGAACGATCATTCCCTGGGCGATTCCAGGAATGTACCAATCGACGTATTGTTCCGTCGGATCGAACCCATAGAGCCGATTATTTACCAGTAACTGATCGCTAAACCAACCGCCGGCCGTCATGTAGCGATAATCGATGCCGTAGAGAAAGCTGGATCGAAATCCCCAATCCATGTGATCCGTTTGCACGGTGTCCGCCTGTCGTTCGAATCGGAGCACTGCCTGATCCATCTCGAGATGGTTGGGAACGAGCCAGTAAGATGTCGGAGAATTGGAGTTCTTGGCATCGCTGAAGTTTCCCGATGTGGTCACCCATCCATACACCTCGATATTTGCGCATTTGAGGAGGTCGCCTAACGAGGTCGTGTTCAGGGATTTCATCAAGGGGTAATCGTGAGTTTCCGGTGGGACGCCGATCAGCGGATAGCCTTGGTATTCATGCGTCGGGAATGGTGGTGAGGACCAGGGGTCGGGCGGAGCTCTTCGAGCCTTTTCCGGTTCCTCTTCCTCGGGGGGCGCGTCTTTGGAAGGGAAGAAGGCGTCTTTGTTCGCTTTGATAAACGTCTTGAAGAATCCCATTCCCGGAACTGCGTCGCCAGGACGCGTTGAAGCGGGCGTCGCCGCTTCAGGAGATTGCACTTTGGGAGGATTGTCCGCGGGCACAAGGAGGACGCAGCAACGGCTGGCCCATCGACTCGGGATGGATTGGTTTGTGTGGTTGGGGAGGGTGCAGTGTCTGGCAAAGTCTGACCCACCGCCAGCGCCAAGGCGAGGAAAACGACATTCATCAATGAAATCCTGTATTTCCTGGCGTGAATGAACAACCAGGGAAGATTCAGGTATGGCGGTTGGGTATTGAGTTATTCGACATTGCCGAATCTGCTCTTGATTCGAATTGTACCGTTAGCTCGGAATGAACCGCTCGGGCGTTTTGCACGACGAAACGTGAAAATCGCCCGAGTTTTGGTTGGCCTAGAGAAGTTGCGATCGATGCAATTCTAATGGGCAGCGTGCTTTACAATAACGCATGTTTATTGGAACGCGAATTGCCAAGGGGAAGAAGCTCATCGCCCGTCATCGGGCGATGCGAAGCGTCCCGCCCGAGGCAATGTAGGTGGTTGGGTGATCGCCAACGGAGCCGAAGGCGGGGCGACTTGTTTCTTCTACCTGCTGTGTTCACTTCTCTCTGTAAGGCTTGCCCGCTTCATACAACTTAAGCCTGAGCCGGCCTTCGGGGCCGTTTTCCTTGGTGTACTCCGCATCTTCAAGCGCCTTCTTTTGCCACTTCACGGCCAAGGCAAACTGGCCATCTTCGGCATAGGCGGCGGCTAGAGTGTCGAGAACGCCGGGAATCTTCCACGCGCAAAGTTTGGCAGCCTGGAGCGCATACTCGATCGCCTTTTTGCCATTGCGCACTTCGTTTTTGGGGCAAGTCGCCAAAAGCCAAGCCGGGTTATTGGCCGTGGCGGGATCGTTGGGATCGAGGCGAGCCGCGGCTTCGTAATCTGTCAGGGCATGCTCAAAGTCTTTCTTTTTTTCATAGGCAAGCCCCCGGCCCGCATAGGCGTCGGGGTCTTTGGCATTCGCGTGAATGGCGGCAGCGAAATCGGCAATCGCCTTGTCATAGTCGTTCTTGCTGAGATAAATGCCGGCGCGGTTATTGAAGGGAAGAGGGGACGTAGGATCGAGCCGAATGGCTTCCTTGAAATCGGCAAACGCCTTGTCGAAGTCCTTCTTGTCTGCATAAACGACTCCCCGATTATTGCGCCAAACAGCCAGATCCGGCTTGAGCTCGATGGCACGGGTCAGATCTTTGATGGCCCCGTCCAAATCCCCTCGGTGTTGGCTTGCCACGCCTCGGCCGGCGAAGGCATAATCGTCCTTCGGGTCTTTTTTGATTCGTGCCGTGAAAAAAGCATTGGCTTCTTGAAGAAGCACGGCCTCGGTTTTGGGCAGCCAACCTGTCGCCGCTTTGTGCCTGAGCAGAATGTGGTCGCCCTGTTCTTGAATCACTGTGTAAATGAAGTCCGTCAACTTGGCGTCGTACACCTGTTTGCCATCCTTGTCCGTGTGGCCTATCTGCAGCTCTGCTGTTTTCGGCATGACCTGTTTGCCAACCCAAGTCGGATCGTCCGCTGCGATCAAACTCGATTGGAGCGATAGTGAGACCACACAGATGAAGCAGAGCAATGTCGTGGAGGGTGCGCGAAACATGGAGCCAATCCTCATTCCAGAACCGGAAGAAACGCGACGGACTGGGATATCATACGCCGCCTAACGGCCGAACTGTCTGGCAAAAGCTACCGTCAACTCCGCCCCAAATAGGAAAACTTGGGCAGAGTAGTAAAGCCAAGTCAGCAACACAGCGAGTGAACCGGCGGCGCCATAAACCGAGCCAATCCCGGCGTGAACCAGATAAAAGCCTATCAACCAGCTGCCGACGCTGAACAAGATCGAGGTTATGGCCGCACCGAGCCAAACATCGCGCAGGCCACAGGCTTGTCGGGCAGCAACCGATAAGTCATGGCGAAAAGGAGCGTGGTGATCGACCACAAGATGGCCCAGTTCACCACCGGATTGCCCAGCGACGATTTCAATTGCTGAAAGTGCGCGAACAGCGCTCAATAGGGCATTCGCGACCACCATCAGAAAGAGCAAAGCCGCGATCACGAGCACCATAATAAACGATATCAAGTAGCCACGCAGGAAAGCCAAAATGCCCGAGCTTCCGGTTGGTTGCACCTTCCAGACGGTGTTCATGGCACTGCGCAATTCCGAGAACAAGCCCATAGCGCCGATGAAGAGCATGACGACGCCGAGAATCGCCGGCAAGCTTTTGGAACCAAGCTTATCCGCGTTGGCCAGCATGGTCTCCACTGCTTCGGCCGCCTCCGGACCGACGACTTGTTCCAACTGGCTGGTGATTTGTCCTTTCACCGTGTGCCTGCCAAAAAAGAAACCGGCCACGGCAATGGCGATCACCAGGTGGGCGCCAGCGAGAAAATTGCGTAGTACGCCAGGGCCGCTCCCATTCGCTGGGCGTTGTCGTTCGACCAGCCCACCGCCGCTTCTTTGAGAAGCACAAGCAACCAGCGCATAGATGGACTCCGGAACTCTACCAATCAGCGCCGACACAGGGACCAGTCGGCGCAGCGAATCTTGCAAAAACGGTGCCTGGAAACTCACCCATCCCAGGCAATCTCGAGAACCGAGACATCGTCGGCGAACGAGTCGCTGTTTCCGAGCTTGGTGATATGAGCAATGAGATGGTCGATGAGAGACACTCCGGCTGGCGCGGCTTCGCCATGAATTCCAGGAAGCCGGCGGTGGTCCAGGTCGAACCGTCAGGCAGGTGGATCTCCACTGCCCCATCGCTGTAGAGATAGAGGCGATTCACCGGCGTCAAGGCGATGGTTTTGGCCGAGTAATCGAGGCCGTCGACAGCGCCGACCATGAGACCGTCGCCCTTGAGAGCGGTGAGTTTAAGCGGACCGGGACCGTCTCCGCTCAAGAGGGCCGCTGGCGGATGGCCGCCGCCAGCATAGATAAGTTGCTTATCTTGGCGGTCGATGACGCCATACCAGATGGTGAAGAACTTGCCGTTTTGCTGCTCCATGGGAAAGGCTTTGTTGAGAGCGGTCAATACCTGATCGGGCCGGCGAAAATCGGTTTGGGGCAGCGACTGCGAGCGCAGCGCGTTCAAAACCGAAACGGAGAGCAAGGCAGCGCCGACGCCGTGGCCGCACACATCGAGCAGATAACAGGCGAAATAGCGGTTGTCGAGCTCGTGATAGCCGAAGGCGTCGCCGCCTAGATCGGTGGACGGAATGAACTTCCAATCGGTTCGGATCGGCCCCTTGCGCAGGGGCGGCGGCAACAGCGATTTCACATAGTTGGCCGCTTCGGCCACATCCTGAGCCAAAGCTCGCTGGCTGGCTTCAAGTTTTTGATAGGCTTCGTCCCGTTGCAAAAAGTTGATGTAGCCACGGGAGTGATAGCGAATGCGGGCCAGCACTTCGAGGGGATCGGGAAGCTTGACCATGTAATCGTTGGCGCCCAGCGCGAAGGCCTCCGCCTTGATCTTGGGCTCCTCTTTGGTCGAGAGCACAATCATGGGGATGTCGCGGGTGGCGTCTTGCTCGCGAAATTGTTTCACCAGTGTTAGTCCGTCGATATCCGGCATAACCAGATCTTGCAGAATAACGGTCGGCTTGACCGTAGCCGCCATTTCCGCAGCCTTGGCGGGATCTTTGCAATAGTGGAAGACAATATCGGGCTCTTTGGCCAGCATGCGGCGCACGGCTTCGCCGACCAGAGGCTGATCGTCGATCAAAAGGACGGTGATTTTGTGCTGTGTCAACGCCGGTTTTGCTTCCACGAGCGATCTCCTTCTCTTATTTAGGCCTGAGACAGATGTGCAGCGACAGCGCCGGCGATAGATTGAATCGGCAATACTTCACACGTTGCTCCGCATTCGACCGCAGCCCGGGGCATCCCCCAAACCACGCTGCTTTTTTCATCTTGGGCAACGGTATGCCAGCCACGCTGTTTCAGCTTCAACAAGCCCAGATCGCCGTCGCGTCCCATGCCGGTGAGCAAAACCGCCACGCCGATCGAACGACTCTGCTTGGCCACACTGTCGAAAAACACATCCACCGACGGGCGAAAGGCCATCTCGATAGGGACCGAAGTATAGTGCAGACAGCCGTTAGTATCGAGGATGAGATGGTCGTTCGTGCCCGCCAAAACCACCATGCCCGGCGCCAAGCTTTGACCCTCTTCGGCGACCGTGACTTCGAAGCCCGAGTGCTCCGTCAACCACGACGCCAATCCTTCGGCAAACGCGCTATCGATGTGCTGAACGATTACGGTGGGCGTCTGGAACGGTTGGGGCAACTGCCCAAGGATCTCTTTCAATGCGGAAGGGCCGCCCGTCGATGCTCCCATCAATAGGAGTTTGCCGGTGCGCCGACGTTCGCTTGGAGCAGTTGGAGCAGATGCCTGCAGAATAGTGGCAGGGGCCGCAATCCATTGGCCAATCGTGTCGATCTTGGCGAGCAGGGTCGCCGCTCCGGCCAAGTCCCCTTTGACGCCGAGCGTTGGCGTATCAACCGCATCCAGAGCGCCGTATCCCATGGCTTCGTAGACTTTGCCGATGTGGCCGGTGACCGTCGCGGTCACGACCAGGATAGGCGTCGGCCGCGAAAACATGATTTGCCGGGTGGCTTCGGCGCCGTCCATGGTCGGCATGAACAGGTCCATGAGAATCAGATCGGGCCGGTCGCCTCGATTGAGTTCAACTGCCTCTTTGCCGTCGCGAGCAGCCCAGGCGACCGTCAATCCGGGCGCCGACACGATCACCCGCCTTAGGGCTTCGCGTGCCAACGCCATGTCATTGACGATGCCGATTCTCATCCCGCGTTCCCACACTCAACCATCGAATAGTTAAGGAGCCAATGCCTCCGCCACTCCGTGGCGCAGGATCAAATTTTCCTGCTTGGCCTCGCCTCGCCGATCAAATCTTCAATGGCGTGCAAAAAAGTCTGGTCGTGAAAACTGCTTTTGGTCAGGTAATAGTTGGCGCCCGCGTCCAGACCGCGCAGGCGGTCTTCTTCACGATCCTTATAAGAAACGATGACTACGGGCAGATTCTTGAGCCGGGCATCCTGCTTGATGCGCCGCACCAAATCGATGCCGTCCATGCGCGGCATATCGACGTCGCTGACCACCAAGTCATATTTGCCGCCGCGCACCGTGTTCCAGCCATCCATGCCGTCGACGGCCACATCGACTTGATAGCCATGGCTCTCGAGCAGTTGCCGCTCCAGCTCGCGCACCGTGATGGAATCGTCCACCACCAATATTCGACGAACGCGGCCGCGCTGGGCCGCCAACTCCACTGTCGACCATTTGAGTTTGCGACCGGTAAGGAGTACATCAACGGAGCGAACGACGTCTTCAACGTCGAACATCAGCACCGGCTTGCCATTTTCCAGAAGCGAAGCTCCGCCCAAATTGGGGACCTTGCCCAACCGAGGATCGAGCGGCCGCACGTCCAAATCGCGCTCGCCCAAGAAGCGATCGACCACCAAGCCGAACAGGTGACCGCGATCGCTGAGAACGACCACCGGGAAGAGCGTTTTGTTGGGTTCGATGCTGGCAGGCAATTCGAGAACTTGCGTGGCCTCCACCAAACCGATGGTCTGATCGTCGAGCGCGAAATAACGCCTGCTCTCCAGGCATTCGATGCGCTCGGCAGGCAAGGCGCAAATACGTTCGATCCGCGTCAACGGAAAGGCGTAAGGTTCGCCGCCGATTTCCACGAGCAGAGCGCGCAGCACCGACATGGTGATGGGCAAGCGCAGCGAGAAGACGGTATCGCGGCCAAACGTCGACGTGACCCGCACCGTGCCGCCTAGCGCTTTGGCCATCGTTTGCACGACGTCGAGGCCCACGCCGCGGCCGGACAGTTCCGTGACGTTTTCTTTGGTAGAAAGCCCCGGCAGGAAGAGGAACTCGAGGAGTTCGGCGTCGGAAAGCTGCTCCGCCATCGCCGAGCTAACCATGCCGCGATCGACGATCTTGCGGGTCAGTCGTTTCCGATCGACGCCCCGCCCATCGTCGCGCAGCGTAATTTGCAGCATGCCGGCGCGATGACAAGCGTCCAGCACCACCCGGCCCGTGGCCGGCTTGCCGGCGGCGATGTGCTCTTCCGGCGACTCGATGCCGTGATCGAGCGAATTGCGCAGCAGGTGATTGAGCGGCGCTTCCAGCTTGTCCAGCACGTCGCGGTCCACGCCGGTGTTTTCGCCGCGAATTTCGAACTGGACTTGTTTGCCCAACTGGCGAGCCACATCGCGGACCATGCGCGGGAATGCCTTTACTCCATCGGCCAAGGGCCGCATGCGGCTGGCGATGATCTCGTGGTGGAGACGACCGGCCAAATCCTCGTTGCGATGGGCGTAATCGTCCAGTTCGCGAATGCGCTCCGTGAGCTGCACCTGAGATTTGGCGGCCTGATCCGTAACGCGTGCGAGCAGGTCCCGAGCCGTTTGTAACGAGCCTTCTTCCCAATCTTGTAATTGCTGTTCGAGTGCCCGCAAATGGTCGCTCAATCCAGTGTGCGACTGTTTCAGTTGACGGAGGGAACCGACAAACGGCCGAAACTGTCTCGACTCAACCAACGATTCGCCTGCCAACGCCAGTAGCCGCGTCAGGCTATCGGCGGTAACGCGGACGACGCGATCGGCCTTTTCGGGAGCGGGCTTGTTCGGTTCGGGCGCGGGTGTGGACTCGACCAACACCGCTTTTTCAGGCTCGCGCAAAGGTGCGGGTTCGGCTTCCACCTTGGCAGGCACTGGGGGAGGTGGCGCTGGCGGTGAAGCGGCGGGCAGGCCCCGATCATCGGTCGTGGGCGCTGGCTTTTCTCCGGACAAAATCGAATCGAAATTGGCTACATAAGCCGCCACGGTCGATTCATTCTGCGCTAACCAGGTTTGGGATTCGTCATCGGAGAGTTGAGCGATGCGCGTCAACAAATCGACGCCGGCCAGCAATACGTCGACGTGTTGAGGCAATATATCGATCTGCTGTTTTTGAGCGGCGACGAAATAATCTTCCAAAACGTGGGCGACTCCGGCCGCCGCGTCGATGCCAACGATCCGTGCGGCGCCCTTGAGCGAATGAGCGGCGCGCATCATGGATTCGAGCAGCGCCGGCGCAACCGCGCCGCGTTCCATGTCGATGAGCCCCTGAGAGAGCACGGCGGTCTGCCCTTCGGCTTCCGACCGAAACAACTCCATCAGGGAAAAGCCGCTGAGATCGTCGCTCACGTGCCCAGGCTCCGGAATGCGCTTAGAAGACGATGCTCTTCGAGGTAGCCCACGTGCCGATCCTCCCAGGTGAAGACGGCCTGAGTAAAGCTGGTCAGCGGATTGGCCAACGTTCCCGGCACTTTGCGCAACGCCGAGCGCGGCACCCGATGTACGCCTAACACCTCGTCGGCCAAGAACACCCACCGCTCGCTGCGATCTTCCATTACCGCCAAAAAGGCGCTGCCGTCATCATTTGTCTGCAAACCAAGCAGGCCATGCAGCGAAAGGCAGAGCTGTAACTGACCGCGAATGTTGACCAACCCGCGAAACACCGCATTGCTGCGATGAGGCACGTGGTGTATGGGCCGGCGCGGCGTGACTTCAACCAACAACGGAGTCTTGAGTCCCAGGTACTCGTCGCCCAGGCGAAAGATGAACAGGCTGGCGAAATCATCCTCGGCTGCGTGAACTGCCGTGGTCAGAGCGGCAGTCCATTCTTTGAGGTAACCTTCGGGAGCGGGACGATCGAACAGGCTGCGCGCCGCGTTGCTGAAGACCGGACAATTGCGGCAGTGAATATGCGCAGGAAGTTCAGGGCAGCTACGGTCCCCCGCAACGCCGATGCGGTTCCAGCAATCGTCGATCACGGGTAAAGGAACGGTCATGCTGCTTCTCTCTGGTTCTGCATGCAAATAATCGCCTATGCCTGCGTCTTCCGCTGCACTCGATCCGCCCGGCGCGTTCGTCTTTCGGCTTCTTCCAGATCGCCGCGCTGCCGGGCCAAGCTGGCCAGCGCCAGCAGCGCTTCGACGTTGCCGTTATCCAAGTAGGCAACCTTGTGGAAATAGGCTTCTGCTTCAATGGGCCTGCCGCCTTCCAACTCAATCATACCCAGCAAAAGATAGACGCGAGCGTCCGGGCCATCGGCGGCGAGCAGTTCTCTACAGAGCTGGGCCGCATGAGCATATTCTTTGCAGTCGGCCAATTGCGCAGCCTTTGCGAACTTCGCGGCGCCTGGCGATTCTGCGGGCGAGAACTCCGATTGCTTCGTCGACACAATCGGTGCGGGCGGCCGGGACTTCGCTCGCAGAGGCGCCAAGGGATAAGACTTCGAAAGCGAGGACGTTTTCATGGTCGTGGCGTTCGCGGGGGCTGGGCCTCCCGTTTTCAACAGCGATGGAGCCGGTTTGCGATAGGCGAAGCTCGGAACATCGGGATCTGCCGTGAACTGATCGCGCAGAATAGTCAACGCTTCGGCGTGGCCGACAAACAAAAGTCCGCCCGGACTAACCAGGCTTCTAAGCTTAGCGACTGCAATTTCTTTGGCGCCTGACGTCAAGTAGATGAGCACGTTGCGGCAAAAGATGGCATCGAATGCCGGTTCATTCGCCAAAAGCGCTGGATCCATCAGGTTTCCCTGGCGAAAGTGCACCAACCGGCGCACCTCCGGCCGGACCTCGAAGCCATTTTCCGTTGCGGTCAGATAGTGTGCCGGATCGCCGACCATTTCCGTGCGTCGCGCGTTGGCTCGAAAGCTGCCAAGCCGCGCCTGATCCAACACGCTGTCGCTAACATCGACCGCTTCGACCGAGATCTGTTCAGGCTTCAAGCCGGCGTCCAGCAAGGTGATGGCCAGCGAATAGGCTTCCTCGCCGCGAGCGCAGGGGATGCTCAGGACGCGGAAACGTGATTGGCCACGCGAGTTCCATTCGTCGCGAACAAACGCCTGCAGCCGCAAGAAGGGCCTCAAATCGCGAAAGAACCAGCTTTCGGTGACCACCACGAGGTCGATCAAGGCGCGTAATTCAGCTTCGTCGCGCTGGGCTAACCTGGCATAGTGCATCGGGTCGATCAGCCCGCATTGCTGCATACGCGATTGCATGGCCCGCGTAATCAAAGCCGGCCCGGTGCTCCCGATGTCCAAGCCGATCCTCTCGGTGAGGAGGAGTTCGACGGCTGCCTGCGCGGTCATGCTGGCGCCTCCGACAAGGCAGCTTCATCGGCTGCGATATGGTCGGGAAGGAGATGATCGACGTTCAAAATCTGCACGATGCCTTCGGGCGTTTCCGCGACGGCGCCAAGATAGCGAGCCTCCTTTAGTTGCACCGCGGCAGGTTGCAACTTTCGCCATCGACGCGTACCAGGTCGCTGACCCGGCAAGCCAAGAGACCGAGAAGCCGATGGCTCTCTCGAATCGTGCGAACCACGATGATGCGCGTGCTCAGACGGTTAAGTGCCGCTGCTTCGCCCAGCAACAAGCCGATGTCGACCACCGGGATGACCTTGCCGCGATAGTGAAACACCCCGGGCAAATAGGCCGGGGCATGCGGCACAGTGCGGAGTCCGACCCAGGGGACGACTTCTTCGATGTGCGCCGAATCGACGGCATAGGCGGCCGCGCCGATTTCGAACTTCAAGAGCAACATGGCCGTTACCCCGGTTTGACTTGTTCGCTTTCGCGCTGCAACGTGAACCAGGAGACATCTTCCTTCAAACTGCCGACGGCCTCGCGCAACTGAACGGTTGCTTTGTTGAATTCGGCGAGCGAGCGAATAGTCTGGCCGGCGCCCTCGCTGAGGCGGGCCATGGCGTCGCGAATCTGCTCGGCGCCGGCGGTCTGGCGCGCATGCCTTCGTTGACCTGCTCGAACCGCGTGGTCAGAAGCTGAACGGAATGGATGACCTCGCCAAGCTGAGCGCCGACGTTGGCCACCTCTTGCACGCCGCGGCGCACCTGTTCGCTGAACCTGTCCATTTCCATGACGCCGGCCGTCACGCTCTGTTGCATCTCCTGAACCATGCGTTCGATGTCGAGCGTGGCGATGGCGGTTTGGTCCGCCAGCCGGCGGATTTCGCGAGCCACCACCAGAAAACCAAGGCCGGCCTCGCCGGCTTTTTCGGCCTCGATGGCGGCGTTGATGGAGAGCAAGTTCGTCTGGTCGGCTACCTTGGTGATGGTGGTGACCACGACGTTGATGTTCCGGGCTCGCTCGCTGATGACCGCTAGTTTCGAGCCGATCGACGTCGTCGAGTCGGCCAACAAGCGCATGGCTCCGTCCATTACTTCCAGACCGCCTTGCCCGCTGATGGCACGCTCGGCGGCGGCAGTTGCCACCTGGCTGACTTCGTCCATGGTGCGAAGCAATTCTTGACTGGTGGAAGAGATTTGCTTGACGGCCGCGGCCGCTTCATTGGTGGAAGCGCCGAAATCGCTCATAGTCTGGCCTTGCTGGCGCGAAGTTGCCGAGATCTCGGTCGCGGTGGTCAGCAGGGTCACGCTCGATTGCTGGATCTTGCCTATGAGCGAACGCAGATACTCGACCATCTTCTGAATGGCGGTTTGCAGCTCTCCAGTTTCGCCTCGGCGAGTTCACCTGCACCTGCGTGGTCAAGTCGCCGCCGGCCACACTTTGGGCCGCCGAACCGCTTCGAAAATCGGCCGAGGATAGGTTGCTGGCCACGAGCAGGGCGGCGAATGCCACGACCAGTACCGTGATGGCCACCAGAATGGCCGCGGCTTCCTGTTGTTGGTAGACCAGGGCAAAAGCCTCGCTGGTGTTTTGTTTGACGACCAAACCCCAGCGGAACGAAGGAATGTACGTCCAAACGGCAACCACTTTCTTCCCGCGATAGTCGGTTTCCTCTCCGTAACCGCGCTGACCCTGGACAGCAAACTGTATGGCCTCCCCGTTCTTTTCGCCGATTTCCACGCGGCGCTTGAAGGCGGCATCAGGATCATTTCGCAGGGGCGCCACGAACACGGCCGTTTCGTTGATCTTCGTCGCGACCAGACTTTCCCCCGTTTCTCCTAGGCCCGAGTAATCGCTGAAGGTGCTGAAGACCTGATCGTTGTCCAGCTTGATGACCACGATGCCTACGACAGCGCCGTCTTTCAGGATGGGACAAGCCGTGAAGGCCTGTGGCTTGAGGTCGCCCGGATACATCTGATAATCGGAAAGATCGGTTTGCAACAACGTGCCGGCGCGATCGACCACGCCTGCCAGTTCGGTATCCTTCAGCGGCCCGGTGAACAACGACTTCCCCATGTCCAAACCGGGGTGAAGCTGCAAGATGACTTGTCCGTCAGGCCCCAACAAGAAAATGTTGGGATAGTCGTTGATTTCAGCGAAGCTGCGCATGCCCCGCAGGTAGAGATCGCGTTGGGCGTTCCATTCTTTGAGGTTGGCAGGCTTGTCGCCAGCCTTCACTAGATATTCGGCGGTATCGATCAAGCCGGGGCTTTGAGCGAGGTTGCTGGCGTCGTGTAAGCGTTCGAGCGCAAAGCGATCGAGCTCGGCGGCCTTGGTGTCGGCAACGATGCGCAAATTGCCTTCGACCAGCTCATGAATGGCGCTTATCGAAATGCGGTTGAGCAAAAAGGCGACCGTGCAACAGGGGACCAGGGCAATCAGCAAGAACCAAAGCATCAACTGGCTGGCGATGGATCGAAACACGCTGTGTTTTCCTCAGTTCATCCGAAAAAAGGGGCAATATCGAATGCCATTAACTTAGCGGGCACAATGACAACAGGCAGACAATTGATTGCAGCCCCAAAGGGGGCGATTTATGGTAGCCCAGGGTGCTTTAGCCCTGGGCGCAGCTTCCCGGATTCCCCCGAGCCCCAAGGGGGCGATCTAGACCGCCCCCTTGGGGCTGAATTAGTATCATGGTTCAATCCCAGGGCTCATCGCCCTGGGCTATCATAGGCCGCCCCCTTGGGGCTAGGACGAGCACGATTCCGTTGAGGCCTGCTGAATCATCACGCGGAGCGTGATCGCCACGGATCAACCCCCGTGAGCCGTAGGCAGCGCCGTCTGATCGACGGGATTGGCCCACGAGTTATTCCAACCCTTGTACAGGTCATCCAGCATGCCGTTCCAGGCTTCTATCGTCCGCGTGATCGGATAGGGAATGGGGCGGATGGTCTTATGCAAGTCCAGCACGATCTCGAACTGGCCGTTGCTGCGAGCCTTGCCGATAAACACTTGCCTCCAAGTGTGATTGGTCTGGGCATCGATGGAAATCACCCCTTCGGGAGCATTCAAGCTTTGCCGTTTGATGGCGTCGCGGACGGTCTTCACGTCGGTGGTATTTGCCTCGGCAACCGCGTGCGCCCAGAATTGGACGCTATTGTAGGAGGCGCTTATGACATCGTTGGTCACGCGATCGTTACCATAGCGAGCTTGAAAGGCGGCGACGAATTTCTTGTTCTCCGGGCGGTCGATGCTCTGAAAATAGCTCCAGGCGGAGTATTGGCCCTCGGTATCGCGCGTGGGCAGCTTGCTCAGCTCGTCTTCCCCGATGCTGAAGGAGATCACCGGCGTTTTGTCCGGACGAATGCCGGCTTCATACAGCTCGCGATAGAAGGCGACATTGGAGTCCCCCACCACGGCGCTCAGAATCACGTCCGGTTTGGCTTGCTTGATGCGCTCGACCACGCCCGCGACCTTCGAGCTGCCGAAATAGATGTACTCCTCGCCTACCTTTTGCGCCTTGAGCGCTGTGAGCTGATCCTTGATGATCTCGTTGACCGCGTGAGGCCAAACGTAATCGGAGCCGACCAGGAAGAACTTGCGCGCATGGAGATTGTCGAAGCTCCATTTGACCACAGGGATAATCTGCTGATTGGGGGCCGCGCCTGTGTAAATGATATTCTTGGATTGTTCGAGGCCTTCGTAGGCCATGGGATAAATGAGCAAGTGATCGCGTTGCTCGAAAACCGGGCGGACGGTTTTTCTGCTAGCGGAGGTCCAGCAACCGAAAACGACGCACACCTGATCTTCGTCAATGAGGCGGCGGGCTTCGCGGGCATACGTCGGCCAATCCGAATTGCCGTCGCGAATCACGGCTTGAATCGGCCGGCCGAGCAAACCGCCGGCGGCATTGATCTGTTCGATGGCGAGAACTTCGGCGTCGATCATCGATTTTTCGCTGATCGCCATGGGCCCGGTCTGCGAGTGCAGAATGCCCACCAGGATGGGCTTGCGCGCTTCCTTGAACCAGTTCACACCAAGCCACGTCAGGCAACCCAAAATGATGGTTACCGCGCCGGCCAGCCAAAATCTTCGCCGCATTTCTCGCTCCGTTATCTTGGCGTGGGCTGATAGAAGCCCAAATCGAGCTTACACCGCGACCGGGGACCTAGCAAACCACGACGGGACAAAAGTATAGGCAGATGACCATTCTTGGCGGCTTTGGCCGCCGGTTGTATCGTAGCAGCATGCTGTAAGCCGCGTTTAGGGTTACCAATTCATGACGGCCGCCATCCTCTGCAACAACTTGCACAAGCAATATCCAGCCAAGCCGGAACCGGTGAAGGCCGTCAACGGCCTCGATTTGGAAGTGCCGGTCGGTATTTGCTTCGGTCTGCTCGGCCCCAACGGCGCCGGCAAGACAACCACGATCGAGATCCTCGAAGGCTTGATGGCGGCTACCTCTGGCGAGGTCGAAGTCCTCGGCCGGCGTTGGGGAGAGGATGATGAGGCCTTGCGTCAACGGCTTGGCATCTCGCTCCAGGACACCAGGCTGTCGGAGAAGCTGACTGTGCTCGAGACTTTGACGCTCTTCCGCAGCTTCTATCGGCAAGGACTCGAGCCGACGGCCGCCATGGATCAAGTGGCGCTGGGTGAAAAAGCCCAGGCGCAAGTCGGCAAACTTTCGGGCGGCCAGAAGCAACGCCTGGCCGTGGCTTGCGCTTTGATCGGCGACCCGGAGCTGCTGTTTCTGGACGAACCGACAACCGGACTCGATCCACAATCGCGTCGCCAGCTCTGGGACATTTTGCGCGAGCTGCGCTCGCAAGGCCGCACCGTGTTGCTGACGACGCATTACATGGACGAAGCCGAGCGCCTCTGCGATCGCGTGGCGATTGTCGATCATGGCAAGGTCATTGCCTTGGGCACGCCTGCCGAATTGATTTCCCGATTGGGCGGCGAGCATCTGATCGAGTTTGCGCTCGACGATCCGCGCGTGGTTGAAGTTTCCGCGCTCGAAGGACTGCAAGCCGTCACCGCCGTCCGGCGCGAAGATGAAGCCTACATCCTCACGGCCAACGCTCCGCATGTGGCGATTCCAGCTCTCTTGCAATATCTTGGTGACCGCCAGCTTGCCCGGCTGACAACGCGGCATGCGAGCTTGGAGGACGTGTTCGTTTCGTTGACGGGAAGAAAGCTCCGCGACGATGAACCGACGGCGGTGTGACGCACGTATGCTTCCCGGAAAACGGTAGCTTTTGAGCTCCACATCCTTGGCAAGAGAGCCATTCTGTTCTTGACTGCGCAATTCTTGGGTGTACATTGGGATAACAAAGGAGGCCGATAGCCATGGGAAAGATACTCGCTAGTCAACCCGAGGCTAAAGAGACGCGCATCAACATGCGCATCAATTCTGCACAGAAAGCAGTCATTGCTCGCGCCGCCAAACTTCGACATACCACCCTTACCGACTTTGTCATCGAGAACGCTTTTCAGGCAGCCAGTCAGTTGGTCGCCGAGGAGACCCATTTTTTGATGACCCCGGAACAGTTCAAGCGATTCTGCAAAGCACTGGATGCCCCGCCTGCGAAAAACCTCAAGGCTTTGCAAAAGCTGTTGAACGAACCGAGCGTTCTCGATGAGTGAGTTCAGCGCCATCGCGCTTACTGGACTCCCGCCACGACCGAAGCCATTTCGATTGCGGAGTTGAACCACTAAATGTCTACCTCAAACAGTTCGCCTTGCAGAACCAAAAGAAAGGCATGATCCGCAATTATGTGACCTGCCGCGGTTTGCAGATCGTTGGTTACTATTCACTCGCCTATGGCTCCGCAGCGCAGGCAGATGTCCCTCCCGTCCTTACTAAAGGTTTTGGCAATTACCCAATTCCCTTAATGATTCTTGCCCGATTGGCTGTTGATTTTCGCGAAAAAGGTCAAGGACTCGGGAAAGCGTTGCTCAAGAACGCCGTATTGCGCTCGCTCCAAGCGGCTGAGATCGCTGGGCTCAAGGCCATGTTTGTACAGGCCAAAGATGGCGACTCTCAGCGGTTTTATGCCAAGCACGGGTTCATTCCCTCTTACAACGATCCGTTACATCTTTTCTTTCCGCTCGAACCTCTTCGCAAATGACCGGGTCGCTCCTCCAGATAAGCGGCTTAAACGCCTACGCTGCCTGCTCAGCCAATCTTCACCAATCTCGCCACGCTTCCTGCCTGCACTTGACCCGATTCTCCGAACCCGTTACACCGTTTCTTTCCGTCATGGATGAAGGAAACGCGATGGATGCTACTCCCCGGCGCGCCCGCCTTTTCGATGCTGCCTGGTTCCTATTCTGGCTCATGCTTTCGAGCTGCTGGTGTTGGACCGCGGCACGTCAGCTTGGCGACACGTTCGACGAGCCCGTCTACATTGCTCGCGGGTTGGATTTCTGGCACACCGGCAGCCATCGCGGCTTGATGGCGCTGGGCACCATGCCGCTCGCCGTCGACCTCACCACGCTGCCCCTATTCGTGTGGGAACGCTGGCAAGGAACTAGCATCGATCCAGTTAGCGACCTGGATCAGGTTTTGCCCTGGGCAAGGTCGATGACTCTCGTCTTCTGGTTTTTGCTTCTCTGGTACGGCCGTTTGCTGGGCCGTGATATTGCTGGTCCCTGGGGCGGCCACCTGGCGGTGGCTTTTCTGGCTTGTGAGCCGACGCTTCTCGCTCATGCCAGTTTGGCGACGACCGATTTGGCGACCACGGCCTGCCTATTGGCTTTCACCTATCACTTCAAAATGAATCGCTCTCGAGCCTGGATATTCCGCATCGCGGTTCCTGGACTTTGGGTCGCTGCCACTTTGCTTTCCAAAGCATCGGGGCTGGTGTTCGTTCCGCTTTGCATGCTGGTTGTCGAGTTAGAGCGACTTATCCAATTAAGACGGAACACAAACTCGTCAGACGAGGCGCCCTACTCTTCATGGCGCTCGCGAGCATCGTGGGTGATCGCCTTCTTGAAGAAGGACTGCCGCCCTTTGTGTCGCGACGCCTTGCAAATCGGTATTTTGGGGTTGGTTCTGACTTTCGCTTATTGCGGATCGGATTGGCAACGGCAGCCATCCTTTGTGGCGTGGGCGAATGCCTTGCCCGCCGGCCATCTGCACAGCGCCATGAGCTGGACTGCGGATCACTTGCGAATTTTCAGTAACGCCGGCGAAGGGATCGTTCGGCAGGTGAAGCACAACATTCGAGGCCATGGCACCTATTTGTTGGGCGTCGTGGCCGATCGGGCCTTGTGGTACTACTTCCCGGTGCTCCTCACCATCAAGCTCAGCCTGCCCCTGTTGCTTTGGCCCGTGGTAGTTTTGGTGCTGAGGCCGCGCGCGTTGGTTAGTTATGTTGGATTCATTGCCCTGGTTCTTCTCCTCTTCAGTTTCAATTGCCGCGTGCAAATCGGCATTCGCCTGGTGCTGCCGCTCGTCGCCTTCTTGATCGTGGCGGCAGCGGGCAGCGTCGTCCGGGCACTAAGCGAATGGTCGGCGAACATTGCACATGGGCGCCGGTTGGCGACGGCATTCTGCGTTTTCCTGGTCGCTTTGGGGCTGGGCTGGTCGACGCTCGCCTCAGCATCTGTATGGCCCGAGGGTCTGTGCTACACCAACGAGCTCTGGGGCGGCACGGCCAATGGCTGGCTGGCGGCCAGCGATTCCAATTACGATTGGGGTCAGGGGTTGAAGGAGTTGGCGCGCTGGCAACGCAAAGAGTCAGTTCCTCTCGATGTCTGGTATTTCGGCAGCGATCCTCTCTTGGACAAGATGCCGGTGCATGAAATCAAGTTTCATTTGATTCCTGTCGCCGGCCCGGAAGACGTGTTGACGCGCGTTCGGGGCCATCGGCTAGCTGTCGGCACGACGCTGCTCCGCGGCTCGATGAGCACCGTCATGAAAAGCGGCATTCCGGTGCCGGCCGAATGTTATTGGCGCGTGATCCATTTCCTGGACGGCCGCCAACCGATCGCGCGAACCTCGACTTTTCTCATCTACGATTTCTCGAACGAGCCTCCGGCAGCGGGGCCGCTGAGTGCCAGAAACTAACGAACGAGATCTCACGATTCCTCTGTTTCGGGCTCGGCATCTCCCCAATCGTCATCCGCTTCGTCGACTCCGACGTCAACATACGCCCCACAGTGCGGACATTGCTGCACAGAACCCTTCTGAGAGGCGGGGAAACTCGCTTGGCCGCCGCATTCCTCGCACGCAGCCTCGATGTCCGGTCCGGTGACCTCGCCATCAACGGTTTGTAATTCGGCTTTCCTACGTTCGAATTCATCCAGGATCGGCTTAGCGCGATCGATATCGGCCCGTTCAATCCAGACTTGGGGCTTATGAAGTTCCGGAATCAAGCCCAGCGCCAAAGTCCCGGCTTGAGAGTTATCCTCGGCAACAAATGCCTCAATCCCACCGTCGGCCAAAGCATTCTGGACGAGGTAAACTTCGTCGTTATTGGCGGCATGGTAAACCGCCACCGGATCGCGCAGAGCCATTCGCTGAAACCTCCTACTGATTCGAACGGAGAGAATGAAGCCAGTATAGTCCTTCGAGGAGAGTTGCGTCGATCAATGCCTCTTCACTTCGGCACATCCAGAAACTGCAATTCATCCGTGCCGAGATCGAGCAAAGCTACCGAAAAGGTACTGGCTCGGTGAAGCGCGCCCGGGTTGATTAAACGAACCGAACCATCCCGATGGTCATGGGCAACGTGGGAATGGCCCGAACAAAGATAATCGGGCCGATCCGCGCGCACGCGCCGGAAGTCGCTTATCATGTGGCCATGCGTTACGCCCACTCGTTTCCCGCCAAGCTCCACGACATTGCCCCAGCCAAGGCAGATTGCACTTACCTCGGTGGCTGCCCTTTCTAACGCCATAGTTCGGTGTGAATCGTTGTTTCCGAAGACGAAATAGAGCGGGAGCACCGAGCAGGCGGCTAATATGTCTGGTCCGGTGAAATCGCCACAATGGACGAGAGCTTCGGCACCCTTCGCGCGTAGCATCTCAACGGCCACCCTGGTGCGCGGCAGTCGATCGTGGGTGTCGGACAGGATTCCAAGAAGCATGGGAGCACCGACTGAGCTTTGATCAACACCGCGCGGATATACCGCCCCAATTGTTTAACCCGGAGCCAGCGGCGACGGCGGACTTCACGCCTCACATTACTGGCTTGATGCAGCACTCGCCAACCCTAAAAGATTTCGCCGGGGACCTGCCCGCCGTCGCCGTTGACTCCGGGTTAAACGAGAGATCTGTCTTTGTCTCAATCTCCGCGCACCAGTTTTTCCTGTTCTCGCCTTTCCTTTTGAGCATAATTGCGCAGATGCTCCGACTCTCCTGTTCCGCGAGAACGAACATGGCAAACTCGAAACGCGATTGGTTGAAGATGCACTTAATCGTTCTGACAGCGACGCTTGTGCTCGCCGTATTTGCTTCGGCAACGCCAGCGGAGGAGCCGAATAAACCTGTCGCTCACTTTCACCACGTGCATCTGAACACCCTCGATCCGAAAGCGGCCATCGATTTCTACACGAGCAAATTCGATTGCGAAAAAGCACGCTTCGCCGGCATCGAAGACGCCGTGTGGGCCCAGAAATCGTGGTTGCTGTTCAATAAAGTCAAGACGCCGCCGGCGTGGGAGTTGACTTCGGCCATTTGGCACTTCGGGTGGGGCGCCGAGGATATGAAGGCCGCGTACCAAAAGCAGCTCGACATGAAGACCAAGTTTTTTACGCCGATCAGTCCGATTGGCTCGAGCTTCTATTACGCCTACGTCGAGGGCCCCGATCATGCGCTCATCGAAATGAACACCGCCAACCATCACCGGTTCGGCCACCTGCACCTTTTCAGTGAAGATTCGGTGGCCGCTGGCGAATGGTACATGAAGCATTTTGCGCGACGAGCCGGCCGAATGGACTTTCCTCGCGAACGGCAAGTTTCATCAATGGCTTTCAGATAGGGCCTAATGCGTCGCTGATGCTGGACAATGTCAATATCATCATCTTTCCCATCCAGTATTCGAAGAAAGCCTACCCGGAGCATTGGCACGGGATCAAGGAGATGACGGCTACCAAGGGCCGGGTGGTGGATCACATCGGCATCAGCTTCGAGAACCTGCCCGCAGCGCTCGAACGATTACGGAAAGATGGCGTGAAAGTGACCGACGAGATGCGCTCGATCGCCGGCGGCAGAACCAAGTTCGCTTTCATCGAGGGGCCGGACAAGATTCGGATTGAAGTCGTCGAGGGGCGGGCGGGCAAATAAACGGGACAGGTCTAAATTCGCGTCCGGATTCTGATTGATCGAAGAATCTGCAGGCGAATTTAGACCTGTCCCGTTTATTTGCCCCGGACGCGAATTTAGACCTGTCCCGTTTATTTGCCCTCAGGAGGCGAATGGCACGTTGAGCACGCGGATCCAGGCGTCGAAGCCGGCGTCGTCGGGAGCGCGATCGAGGGCGGTTTCATAGACACCGGTCAGCCAACCGGACAACGTGCCGCCTTCACTATTCAGAAATTCCGGGGAGGCTAGAAAGCTCGTGACCACCTGCTCCTGCGTGAAGCCAGTGCGAAGCAGCACGGCCCAACTTTCGATCTCGCCGGTGGAACCGGTGCGGCCCAGGTAGTACTGGTAATAGGTGCCGACCACGTCCGCTTCCCGCTCGCTGCTCGTATCGACCAGGGACGCCACTTGTTGTCGGCGTGGCCCCGGCTCCCAAGCGCTGAAGCCAGGCGGTTTCACCCCCCTGATCGGGGCCGCGATTGAGCAAGTCTTGATAAAGCTGGTTGAGCCAATCTTGATTGGTCCCGCCGGCTTTTTGGAAATACTCGTCGGAACCAAGAATCTGACTGAGCACTATCTCATCGCGCGTGCCGGACTCCAGGCTTTGTGCCCAATAATTCTGCTCATCTGGCGCCAGCAGATCGGCCAAGGAAGTCCTCATAGTAGGTTTCGATCAGGCCGTCGTAATACTCCGGCGCGTGCACGAAAGCGGAAGCGACAGGGGCCAGCACGTTGGCCGCGATGATTTGGGCAGGAGATGGATCGTAATCGGGCGGCGTAGAGCCTGCCGGATAAACGGCCGCCTGCTGTGCCACCGACCAGAGGCCGGCAACCACATAGTTATTGAGAAACGCAATGTTCCCCGGCTGATCCACGACATCGGCGATCTCGTCGCCGGTTACCGGGTCGACCCAGGCATCGCCGTTAGGGTCGGTGACAGATTCTGCCAATTCGTGCGAAATGGTGTGTGTGATGGTTTGAAAATCGGTCATCGAGCCATCGTCGCCGTTGCCGATGGGATTGGCAATCACCGCGTAGTTGACTGTGCCGTTGGCCCCATAGGGAAAGGTGTTGTGGTAGCCAAAAAAATCGAGCAAGCTGCTTTGCGTGCCCGACACCACGGTGACATTGGGAGGCGTAAAGACGATATAGAGCGTGTTGATGGACGCTCCCGGCAAGTCGCCCGGCCATCACGTCGTTGGCCAAGTCGACCTGGATCGTCTGGTCGCTGACTGTCGCCGCTCCCAGCAAGCCCGGGTCGACGATGCCCACGCCCAGAGACGTGCCGCGGCCTACCCCATATTCGTTCATGAGATCCATAAAGGAGGAATTAACGATATACGATAGAAAATTGTTGATTTGCAAGGCCGACTGCTGCCCATCCGACGTCGACCAGTAGGTGCCGTAAAAGACAGCCTCGACCTGGACATTGGCCACTACCGCCCCGCCCTGAAAGCTAATTGCCGGTGTGCAACGATCCTCGAGGGTTTCCAGTTCCAACCGAGTGCCGGTGCGGCGCTGCCGATGCATTTTATTCCTCCTCGAAAGTAGCGGCGCGGGCTTCTCGGCATCCGTGCAAAGCCCAGTGCGCAGCCGATCCCACGGTGGCAGCGTTCATTTTCTTGCTAAAGAGTGGCAAAATCGGCCGGAAGAAAAAAGGTCAAATTTGCGGCGAGCGGTAATCGAGCGGCGGGCTGATGCCTGCCGTGTTGCCGCGATGTGATAGACGCTGACGAGGGAGGACTGAATACGGTCTCCCGGCGAAGGGCAAGATTCCGCGCGCAAAAAACGGCGGGCACCAAGCCCGCCGCTCGTCTGCTTTGCATCCTCATGCCGAATCTTGTACGGCGGGCATCGAACCCGCCGCTAATGCACTCTCCTCAATCGGCGAATGGCACATTGAGCACCCGAATCCAGGAATCGAAGCCGGCGGTGTCGGGAGCGCGGTCGAGGGTTGCTTCATAAACGCCAGTCAACCAACCGCTCAGGGTCCCACCTTCGTGGTTCAAGTATTCCGACGAGGACAAGATGGCCGTTATTACCTGTTCCTGCGTGGCGCCGCCTTCCAGCGCCCCCACCCAATAATTGATCTCGCTGGTCGAAGCGGTTCGTCCCAGGTAAGACTGGTAATAAGTGGCGACCACAACCCCTTCGGCCTCGCTGCTTGAATCGACCAAGGAGGCGACCTGTTGGCGCGAGCGCCGGACGCGATGCTTTGAGCCAGGCGGCCTCGCCCCCCTTGTCCGGAGCGCGGCCGAGCAAGTCCCGATAGAGTTGGTTGAGCCAATCTTCGTTTGTCCCGCCCGCTTTCTGGAAGAACTCGCTGGAGCCAAGAATCTGACTGAGGACCTCCTCGTTGCGAGCACCCGCGTTCATGCTGAGGGCCCAATAATTCAGTTCGCTTTGACCGGCAACTTGGCCCAGGTACTCTTCGTAATAAGCGTCGACAACGCCATCGTAGTATTCGAGCGTGTGCGTGAAATCCGAGGCGACCGGCGCCAGCACATTGGCCGCGATAATCGCGTCGGTAGAAGGATAGTAGCTCGGTGGCGTGGAGCCTACGGGATAAGCTGCCGCCTGTTGAACCGCGGACCAGAGCCCGGCAACGACGTAGCCATTGAGAATGGCGATATTGCCTGGTTGATTGACTTTGCTGCCGATCTCGTCCCCGGTGGCCGAGTCGATCCAGCCGTTATGGTCGGGATCGGTAACAGCTTCCGCCAGTTCCTCCGTTACGCTATGCGTAATGGTTTGAAAGTCCGTCAGCGAGTCGTAGGTGCCGTTGCCGACGGGACTGGCAATCACCGCATAGTTGACGATTCCAGTCGCTCCATAAGCAAAGATGTTGTGGTAGCCCAGGAAGCCGTTGACGCTGGTCTCCGCGCCATCGGAAACGGTGACATTGGGCGGCGTAAAAACGAGATAGAGGGTATCGATCGAAGCTCCTGGCAAGCGGCTAATGGCAATGTCGCCGGCCAATTCGGCCTGAATTCCTGCGTCGGTCACGTTCACGGTGCCCAGCAAGCCCGGATCGATGACACCGACCCCAAGAGTCGTGCCTCGAGCTGCTCCATATTGATTCATGGTGTCCATGAAGGGAGATTCGACGATGTACGACAGAAAGGTGTTTATTTGGGCGGCCGATTGCATTCCAGCCGAAGTCGACCAGTAACTGCCCGAATAAACGGCCACAACCTGAACGTTGGCAACGACGATGCCGCCGTGATAGCCGATGGCAGGCGTGAAGCGATCCTCGAGCGTTTCCACTTCCAGCCGGGCGCGGTTTTGGCGCTGCCGACGCATGGTTTTTCCTCCTTGAAAAATGGCGCGTTCCCCACAGCTTGGGCAATTTGGCAGCTATTCAGCAGCGGGCAGCGTTGCAGTCTCTTGCTAAAGATCGGCAGAATCGGTGAGATAAGAAAAGCTGCAATTCAGCGATTGGCAGGCAGAGGAGATCTGTGGAAATGTACATGCTTCCACGCGCCGTTCTGTCGTTGCCAAACTGCGCGTTTCTTCGAAACCATAGGTGGCAGCGGAACTATCGGCAGCCACGCGCTGATTGAGGCGGACATAGGCAACGACGCCGACATCACCCATGAGCCTCACCTTAGGTGCGCACAAAGTGGTGTTGAACCGAGCTTTTGCGCCGCCCAAATCGAAATAGAAGCGGTGAAATTCCAAGCCTTCCACCAAGTGGCCCGAGGCCTCCGGCTCAAAGGCCGTAAGCGACGGATCGCACAGCTGCTGGTAGGTGTCCCAGTCGGCAGCGGCAATTGCCGTCAAGAGGCGTTCGGTCAGCTGTAGCAATTCGGTTTCTGCATCCATGAGTCAAAAGCAGTCGGCCAGATGTATCGAAGGCTGGCCGACCTCCGTTTTTTCGAGAATCTCGCTGCCCAGATCGAACCAAAAAGGCTCGTTCTCCCGAATGCGGTTGGCGTGCAGCCACTTGAGGACAGCGGGATCGTCGTCCCGGCGATTGAAGAGAACTTCGGTAGGCGTGCCCGTAAAGAAGTGGAAGCGGATATCGTCGCCTTCGGCCAACGAATAAAATCGTTTGCAACGAACTCCTGATTCCGGTCGTGTTAAGTCGGCTTCCAAACCTGAGATGGGATAAAGCGTTACGCGAACCAGCGCCTTCTCCAGATTGCGGCCCGGCCCAAAAGAAGCCGGGTTCCCTGTTGGCAAAAGCGCTGCAAGCCGATGGTGACCGCTCGACCGTCGGGCCAGTGAATGTCGTAGCCCGAATAGGTGACCCGATCGGCTGCTTCATCGCGCTCACGTCTTCGGGTCAATACGACGATTAACTCTCGTGGACCGGGGGATTTGACAAACGAAAGCTTACGCCGGGCTGATTGAAATCTCTGCATCCAACTCAACGCCGGTCCTCCTCGAACCTATGGGTAAACAGCCTTTTCCAACTGTAACGCTGGGAATCAAGCGTAACAGATCAAGGTTCATTCTACGCATAAGCCTAGGCGGTGTAGTCCTCTACATCTTACTGAAAATCCCCAAAGTGACACGGCTGCGTCCGATTCTAATTATTGGGGAGCATTTAAGGGTCGATTGGATGCAAACAAATCCAAGAAAGATGCGGATTGTGCTGTTTTTTGAACTTGGCGCTTGCCATGATAGAGGATTGAAGTATGATGGCGGTAAATTGGTGAGATCCCTGGCAATCAAGGAAGGAACAAAAAGCTCGACGTTGTTTTGGCCGGAACCGAAGCTTCGATCGGGTGTTGCGTGCGTTTTTTGTAGCCTTTTTCGGAAACGGTTGTGCTCGCCGGCCAGCTCTCCAGGCTGGCGCCTCTTTCGAGGGAAAATGCTGATGGATTATGCCAGCGGCTAGGAAGAACTGATCGTCCGATGTCGTTGGCGCAAGCGATTGCTTAATCCCGAATTGCGAATCCCTTTTGGCGAGTATCAGCCTCTGAAAAAACCGTGGTGCGCTCTTGTGCGGGCGTAAGCGACGGGAAAAGAGGTCTGTCACTGATGAAGGTGAGTCTGGTAGTCAAGTCCCCCGGGAAGATGGAGAATAAGGCCATCACCGTGCCCGGAACGCAGTTCCTCATAGGACGCGGTCCACAATGTCAACTTCGCCCGTCCAGTCCCCTGATCAGCCATAGGCACTGCGCGTCATGATCCGTGCGGACAAATTGTTCATACGCGATCTGGTGAGCACCAATGGCACGTTCGTCAACAACGAGCAGATTCAGGGCGAGATCGAGCTCAAGCATGGCGACAAGATTTCGCTCGGTGCTCTGCTCTTTGCCGTCGTCATCGAGCAGCCAGCGCCCGTCCTGCCGGCCACGGTGAAGATACTCGCCCCTGCTGCTTCCAGTCAGGAAGAAGATGCGGCAGCGCTGCTTCTCAGCCTCACGGACGAGCCCTCCGCGCCGCCTCGCAGCGAGGCGCCCACGGAAAGCGATATGCCCGCCGGCACGGTGGAACATCCGCTGTCCGGAGCCGAGTCCGCCGCTGCCGCTTCAGCTGCAGCAACGCCGGCCAGCAAGCTCGAACAAATAAAGCAAGCTCAGGCAGATACCTCTGTCGCCGCCTCGGCGATTCTCACCAAATACCTGCGCCGGCGCTGAAGGCGAGCGGCAGAAAAAGTAGACCTCACGCTCCGCGTGAGGAACGCCTCACGCGGAGCGTGAGGTCTACTTTGGGGAAGCCAATTCATGCTGATCGCCTAAAGGCCCCGGCCGATTATTTCGTTACGGCCTAGTGTTTGAATCGCCAGCGAACAACTATCAAGTTCTGCGTTCGCGATTCATTACAAATGTGGCAATCGAGCCCTACGGGCTCGTTCTTGAAGCCCAGGCCGAAGGCCTGGGAACAAAGCGACAACCACATCGACCCTGCAAGGGTTGTTTCGTCCTGACAGGCTGGAGGAACGAACCCTTCAGGTTCGGAAATTCAAAATCAGGAAGAAAAGCAGAGCTTCAAAACTGTGCTTCAGGCTTATTTGCGGCCGGTCCCAATCATTCGATCTGCTGCCGATTTGACAAGCCCCCTCTCTGTGACCTAGCCTTTCATCAGACCTATCTCCGGTCTCCCCGTCTGAAAGCAGCTTCAAACCATGATGGATACACCCGTTCGATTGGGCAGAACCCACAGCGCACCGAGTTTCCATACGTTCGAAGGAACCGAACGTCGCGAATCCGTGCGTTTTCCCAGCTCGCTGGATGCGATTTGCTGGCAGCCAGAGTCGCCCAATACGGAACCCTGGTCAGCGATCGTGCAAAACATCTCTGTTGGCGGCGTCGGGCTGATCTCGCGCCGGCCAATCGAGCAAGGAACGCGGTTCCTGATCAAGCTCCAGAGCAACTTCGTTGACATGAGCGTTCCGATGCACGCGCGGGCCGTTCACCTGTCATCGCAGGGAGACGAAGGCTGGCTGATCGGCTGCGAATTCTTGCACGAAATGGCGCCGAGCGAGCAGAAGCGCTTGCTCTGATCCGGACAATTCCGATCACATTTGCTGCAGCTCAAGAGAAGGGCTGCGCCGCCATTTGGCCCAGCCAATCCCTTTGTCTTTAGCTGCGTTCAAGAATCCTGGGAAACCTTGGTCAGGTTTTTGAATTGATAGAGAGGAAGCGTGCGATTCCTTGGGTTTTCTTCTCTCGTCTCCTTCCACGCGGATCACATCGCCGACACGCAGCTCCTTGAGCCGGTCGTCGGCATTGAGCAGAACGCGAAAGGCGTCGGGCCCGGCCACCCAGGGACTTCCATAGCGCAAGATCGCCCCGTCTGGCCCGAGCGTTTCTACCGTCCCTTGCAGCCAGGCATGATTGGCGGCTGCTCCATACAGCCCGTGAACGACTTGCCGTTTGACGGGTATCGCGGTCAAAGGCAGCCTTTCGGGCTGTGCCACCGCCGCGGGCGCCGGCTGGCTGGCAATCGATTTCTCTTCAGCTTTCGGTAAGCGTTCTTCATTCGTCTCAAGTTTCTGGCGTGCTAGTGCGCTGGCTTGTTCCCGCAACAGTGCTGCGGGCTGGCGCGACGAAACCAGGGACATTGCCGGCAGATCGGGCGGCAACGGCTCGGCGCTAACGAGCAATGCGGAAGGCGCCGCTTGGCCCGGGCTGCCTTCGACCCCCTGTCTGCTCAGCAACAACGGATCGCGCCCGACCCTTTGTTCGGTGGTTTCGCATCCACATAGGGTGATGGAAATCGCCATCCCCAGGCATATCAACCGCGACCGCATCCCAGATTCCCTATTTCATCGATCATTGCCAGCCTCCAAATTTGAGCGAGCCTCTCATGTTGAGCGAGCCTCCCACGTTAGTGGGGGGAGGCCCCCGCCAACTTCCCCCACTAACGTGGGAGGCTCACTGACTTTTGGACAATACTCGCTGATAACCCACAATCATTAAGATCGGCAGGCGAATGGCGGCAAACTGTAACGGATTTGCCGGACTGATATTTATTTTTCGGCCATCAGTTGCCGCAATTCCTTAAGTCCGCGTTTAATGAGCCCGGCAACTGCGTCGGGACTGCGGCCCAAGTGCCCGCCGATCTCGGCCAGAGATAGTCCTTGCCAATGTTGCAAAACCAAGGCCTCACGTTGAGCTTCGGGCAATTGCTCGAGTGCCTGGGCCAAATGCAGCGATTGCTCATTTCGTTCGGCTCGGCCGCTGGGCGAAGACTGGTCGGCGATCAGCCATGCGTCCAGACGGGCTCGAAGCGTCCACGGCCGCTTGCAGGGATTGTTCGCGAGCCAGATCGCGCTTGTCTCGCCCGAAATCGCGAACGGCTTGGGCTAAGTTTCGGACCAGAATCTGCCGCAGCCATGCCGCTCGTGCCGCCTCGCTCTGCCCGCGCAATTGACCCAGAGCTTGGTATGCCTGCAAGAGCGTTTGCTGAACGATATCGGATGGATCGAGTTTGCCGCGAAGTTGCGGAGCCAAGTTTAGCCTGGCCAACAAACGGAGGTAAGCGCGGAAGGGCTCCAGGAGCTGGCCTGCTTGTTCAGTTGGCAGGGTCATTGATTGGCCCCATTACTCAAAAGCCTTGACAACGGTTGTACGTCGAGCCGCGAGCCTCGACGAGCGTTTAGGCGATCACATCCTTCTAATCCTGGCGCCATCAATACTCTCGGACGACCGGTTCGGGGCGCTGCGGCGGGCTGGTGAGATCGATGTCGGGAAGATTCACCTCGGCGAAGCGGACGAACTCCCACACGTCGCCGAAAGGCCGATGATAGCGGATTGCCAGTTGAGCGAGGATAATCCGACGAGTTTCTACGACGCATGTTGGCATCTTCAGCAATTCAACGAGCTGCTGCGTCGACAGTCGGCAAGTCATTGGCTTAGCGGCCACCCCGAGCATCGAAAGAGCAGTCAACGAGTGGCGCGGCCCGGCCAGAATGGCTAGCGCCGAGACAGTCGTAAAGGCTCGGTTGCGTATGTCCAAGGGAGGCTCGCCCGACAAAAGGGCGGACAAAAGATAGGGCGCCTGTATGGATATTGCTCCGCCACTCTCTCTGTCCGTCATTGTTTCGACCAGCGAGGTTGCGGCGTCGGCGATAAGGGTAGCTGCCTCTTTGGCTTCGAGCCTGGCTGCAATCGCCGTTAGGCCTTGTGCCAGCTGGCTCAAGATGCGTGGTTCGCGGTTGCGCTTCATGGCTTGAGCAATAATGGTCGCGGCCTCAGCGGAAACCGTGACTTCCATGTTTGCCGACAAAGCCGCAAGGACGTGCGCCCCGTAGGCAATTATAAACGGTTCCCTCGTCTCGCGCATGAACTGTAAGAGTTCGGTTGCGACTCGGTTAGCCTCCTCGGGCTCCATACGCGGCGCCAGTGCCGATAGTCCGGCCGCCAGCGATTCAAATCCCTCCCGAGCATCGGCTTGCATGACTCGAAGGAGCATGGCAGCAGCTGGTACGGTGACGTTCTTTGCCTGACGGGCATCCATATGAACTGCCAGCGCTGAAAGGCCGCGCACAGGTTAGATACGGACTCCGGGTTCCTAGTCTGCGACATGCTCGAGAAAAGAATGGCTGCGGCCTGTGCCGTGGATGCCTGAGCATCTTTGGTCTCCATCCGAGTCGCGGTGCCCGAAAGTATCTGGGCCAACTCGAGGAGAGGCGTTCTTTGGTCCTTCATCGCAACGAGGAGAGTGGTAGCAAGCCGGGAGGCGTCTTTGGCCTTCAGGCGGGCAGCCAAAGCCGACAGCGGTTGCAAGGGCCAACTCCAGTTGAGGGCGCGCCTTACTTGATTGTCACGCAGATACTGAACGAGAGGAAAGATGATTTGGGCAGCGTCGTTGGGTTTCAGGCGATTCGCAACGGCCGAAAAAGAGTTTACAAGGGCTTTCAGAGCATCGGCGTTTTGTGACTCCTTCATCACCTGGATTAGGGTAGAAGCAATCGAAGCGGCGTCCTTGTCGTTCGTGCGGGAGGCTGCCGCCGCAAAAGCGAATGCCAAGGGCCGAGAGAGTTGATCCTTGGTGTCATTCGTGATTCGGAGAAGAAGGGTCACCGCTTCCTGGGCTTCCATGCGTGCGGTGATAGCCGATAGAGTTTTCAAGACGGCCGGGAAGGCGAATTCCTGTTTCGTGGCGCGCATATCGTGCATAAGTTGGCCGAGAGCGGTCGCAGCCTGGGCGGCGTCCTTAGGGTCCATGCATGGGGCGATACCCGACAGAGTTTCCGCCATCTGCCGCAGGGCGTTCGAGTCTTGCTCTTTCTTCATGGCCTGAAGAAGGGTGATGGCAGTTTGTGTAAGCTCCTTGGTTTCCAGCCGCGGAGCCAGCAGCGGCAGGCTTTTCGAAAGCCAAAACAAATTCCCCACGGTTTTCTCCTTTAGGAGTCCGAGGAGTGTGGTATTGAACCAGGCTGCATCCATGGCCCCCAACTTACCTGCCACGGCCGAAAGCTCATTTGAGAAATCATCCAATCTGGTGGAATTCTTAGTGTCCTTCATGGCACGGACGATATTGGTAGCGGCCTGCACTGCGCTGGCAGCAGCGTCTTTGGGTTCCATATGGGCTGCTAATATCGACAAGGCCATCACCGGCTCGCGCAAGCCGCGAACGCCCTGCGGCTTATTCATGGCACGAAGAAGCGGAGTCGCAGCATCAATGGCGTCCTTGGAATCCAAACGGTCTGCAATGGATGATAAAGCCTGATCCAAAGTTTCAAAATTCCCCGGGCGGACGTATTCCCAGGCATCGATAATGAGTCCTACGAGTTCGTTTGCGGTTCGGGCAGCGTCCTTCGGATCGAGGTTGCCAGCTACCGCCGACAGGGCATTCAGATAGAGATCCAGATCGTCTTCGGGACTTTTCAAAACCCGTATGACCTCACTAGCGATCTGGGCAGCGAATGCAGCGGCATCCTTGGTTTCCATGTGGGCTAATAGCATCGGGAAACCAAGTCGCAAATCGGACAGCATGAATGAATTCTTTGCACTCTTCAACGCCTGCGTCAGTTGAGATCCAACTCGAACAGCAGCAGAACTGCTCAATCCTTCCATGGTGCACAGGGCGAGGGCCAAATCCGTTTTCTGCTCGTCATTGAGGAGAGGATCATCGAGGCGGGTCACCATCGAGCGCCTCGATCTCATCGCGCCGTTTCTCGTCCAGGCCGACTACCGTAGCAAGTACGTTGGATGCTCGATTCCGCAGTTTTCGGATGGTCACAGGGGTACGCAGGGCCTCCTCAATGAAGCGTACGCTCAGCCTCCCGTCGCGGTTTCCAGCCATCTCCCATAACGCGTCCCACTCCGCGTCGCGGGCAAAACCGTTCTCTTCCGGCAGTGCGAGCGGACGGAGCCAACTGCGAGCGAGGGTCGACTCGAGAGCATCGCGCAGAGCGTGTCAGGTCGTCATTTGCCAGTCCTAATTGCTTTCCCTTGGCGATGGCGTCGGCCTCATTGTTTCGCGCCAATTCCGCTGCTCGCGCTCGGCGAGACCGAAGCCCGTCGAAACCGCTGCCCCGCCTAGCAGCGCGAGTACGATAATTGCACTCATGCCCGCCAATACCGGATTACGCCGCACCCATTTCACTGCCCGTTCGACCCGGCCGACCGGACGCGCAGAATCGGCAGCCCTTCCACGAACCGCTGCAGATCGTCCGCCAACTCTGCCGCCGAGGCATAGCGCTTTTCCGGCTGCTTTTCCAGGCACTTCAGGCAGATGGTTTCCAGGTCGGCATCGGTTCGAGGATCGAGCTTCCGCGGCCGTACCGGCTCACTGTCCAGCAACTGCAGGATCGTCTCCAGCGGTGTTGCCGCCCGGAAGGGAGGCTGGCCGGTCAGCAGCTCGTAGAGGATTGCACCGAGACTGTAGATGTCGACAGCCGTCGTCAGGCCTCTTTCCGCCCGTGCCTGTTCCGGAGCCATATAACTTGGCGTGCCGACGATTGCGCCGATTGCGTAAGGCGAGAATCGCCTTGGATTCGCTTGGCCAGGCCGAAATCCATGACGAGCGGCTGGCCGTCGGCGTCAAGTAGAATGTTCGATGGCTTCAGGTCGCGATGCAGAATGCCCCGCTGATGGGCGTGATGCACGGCCCGGGCCACGTTTGCTAGAAGATTAGCCGCGGCGGCAGGTTCTTGACGCAGCCTTGCGACCCGGCTGCTGAGGGCGCCCCCCTCGATCAGCTTCATGCTGAAGTAGTGCTGATTATGATGCTCGCCGACCTCGTAGATGGGCACGATATTGGGATGATTCAGATTGGCGGATGCTTCGGCCTCGCGTCGAAAGCGAGCGACGTCGTCCGTTGAAGCCAGCTGGCCCGCCAAGATCATCTTCAGCGCCACCGCGCGATTGAGGCTGACCTGGCGAGCGCGTATACACGACTCCCATGCCGCCCCGAGCGATCTCTTCCAGAAGTTCGTAGTCGCCAAAATAGCGCACCGTACCCAGCACCGCACGGGCGGCTTCACCGGGCGCCAAGGTTGGCGCCTCAGCGATATCTGTCGCTGGAACGAGTGGCGGACCAATGGGCTCGGCGAGCCGGCCGAAGCAGTCCTGGTCGGCGAAGAATGAACGCAGCTCGGCGGCCAACACCGGATGCTTTTGGAGTAGGTCCTCACGGTTCGGATTCTTGCCGAGACGCTGCGCTTCCAAATAGTCGGCCAGGACTCGGTCCACTTGTTGGTCGCGTTCGTTGTTTGCGTTTTCTTCCGTCATCGGTCACCCGCTTTCTGGCAATGGGTCCATTGTGGCCCGCTACCTGAGTGGATGCCAACGCTGTATTTTTTCAGCGCACCGGGGTGCGGATTTTTTGGAAAGAATGTGCCGGGATTGGAGTTTATTTGATGCCTTACTTGCGCTTGGCCGAGGAATCGCCAATCAATTGACTGACGCTTTCGTGATCGAACAACGTCGGGGTGCCGTCGGCGGCGATGAAAACGGCCATGCCTGCTCGGAGAACCATTGCTTCCGGATGATCTACCTGCACGCGATCTCCGTTGACCAGAGCCACTGTAAATGATCGAAACGGCTTTTGGCGCTGGAATGTCCGCAGGGATCGCTCGAACTGTTTGATGTCCATCCAAACCTCATCGTAGCGGAACTCGCCAGAGTTCCGATTTGGCTCGGCCCTCAACGGAAGTCTGGCGACTTCCGCTACGTAGATTCTACTTGAATACCCGACGGAAGTCTGACGACTGCCGCTACGCGCCTTAGAACGGCTGACGCAGCAAATTCTCCCGCAACCGTTCGAGCGACTCGCAGGCATGCAGAGCCACATCGACATTTTCGGATTCAGCTAGCCGATCAAGATCGGGCCAAAGAAGCACGATTTGTTCTTGAGCCACCAGTTGGATGGCTTCGTGGACTCGCTGCGGGTCTTGTGACGTGATAGCCAGACGATACCACTGCAGCGCTTGCAGTTCGCCTAGCCTGGCCAAAGCGGCCCGCGCCGCTGCACGGACTTCATGATTGGCATCCCGGCGCACCTGGCGGAGGCAGTCTTGCACCTGGCGGCGGGCATAGGGCTCACACCAGCCCAGGCTGCTCACTGCCGCGGTTCGATAGGTCGGGTCCCCATCGCGAGCCGCTTGAAGGAGCAGGGTCTCGGTTTCGGGCGAAGCGAAATTACGCAAGGCTTTGAGGACCGCGACATAAGGAATGTCGGAGCCGACTGACGGCGTTTTGGGCGGCAGCGACAGCCGCCGGGAGCGCATGCGGCGGGCGACCGGAACGTTTCGGTAAACCCAGGCCCGCAACCAAGGCCCCACACTTTCGTCGCGCGACCACGCCAATGCATTGACCGCCAATTCGGCATGCGGGGCGTTCGATCGAGCCAACAGGGGCAGGATCGCCCAGGCAGCTTCCCCATGAATATCCTCCAACGCGTGGAGGATATCCCCTTGTTCCTCCAGTGTGGCCGACGACAACTGAGCCCCCAATTGAGCAGGGGCTTCGCTCAGGTAATCGCGTAAGGCCTCCTCGAGCACGCCGAGCCGAGAAATCTGCCAGCCATAGGCTTCTTGTTCGTAGCGCTCGTCCGAGAGAATCAGTTCTGCATGCGCGGCCCGGCGCTCGAGCCTCAGCGCCTCGGCAAAAACATGCACGATCAAGGGGCTGACACGACGGGGCCGATGATCCCAAAGATCTTCGATCAACTCGCCCAAACGAGCCTCGATGACCACTTGAGGCTGCAGGCCGCAGCGGAGGCCCTCCAACGTTCGATGTAGCACCCGCAACGCAGCCCGACCCAGCGGTGTGTGAGGCTGACGAAGATAGCCCGCGAAGCTCAGGAAGCAAACCGTTTCCGCGGCAAAGAAATGGCTGAGCGGATGATCGCCATTCGCTTCCGCGCACCGGAGGAGATGGGGCAAGCTCTGTTCGCGGTTCAGATTGCGCAAGCCATTGGCCAGGTCGATCCAATACCACGATTGTTCGATGGCATCGCTGGTCAAACGTCGCTGAAGTTGGCGTTCGAGAATGCGGCCGGCGTCGTCGGTGCCGATTTCCGCCAAGGCACGAACGTGGATGACGAAATGCGTGCCGGCGCAAGCTCTCTTCCACGGCCGCAACTTCTCCTCGCGAGAACAAATCGCGGAAGCGCGCCTTGGCGGATTCGACTGCGACCTCGCTCAATTGTCCGCCCTGGAAAAGCTCGATGTGTTGCCGCGTCACCGCGGAAAGCTGGTGCATGAGCGGTTGGCGCCGATGCCAGTGGCGGCCAAGCAAGAACGCCGCGGCCAGCAGCATGGGCAGGAAAACGGCAATCACCGGAATGACGAACTGGTTCATGAAATCTCGGCAGCTACGAATTCCGCACCTGGCCGTTGCCCCACACCACATATTTATAACTACATAATTCTAACAAGCCGCACGGGCCGCGAGCATGCATTTTATCGGTACTTATGCCGATTTCTGCACCCAGGCCCAACTCGAACCCATCGTTGAACCGCGTGCTTGCATTCACGAGAACCGCAGCGGAGTCAACCGCCGCCGTAAATCGCTTGGCCGCGGCCAAATCATTCGTAACGATCGCTTCGGTGTGTTGCGACCCGTAGCTCCGGATATGCGCGACGGCTTCTTCCAGAGAATTCACCACTTTTATCGACACGATCAAATCGAGATACTCGGTTGCGAAGTCCATCTCTGTCGCAGGTTTCACGCTCGGCGACCGCGCCCGGGAACGGAGGCAGCCCCGCATTTCGACGCCACGTTCTGCCAGCGCGGCAGCCAGGCGCGGCACAAAAATCGAGGCTATATCTTGGTGAACGAGCAAACTTTCAGCCGCATTGCAAACGCCCGGCCGCTGACACTTGGCGTTCACGACAATGCGCTCAGCCATGATCAGGTCGGCGGCACGATCGACGTAGACGTGGCAATTGCCCAAGTAATGCTTCATCACGGGCATGCGGGCTTCTTCGACCACGCGCCGGATCAGGCTCGGGCCGCCACGCGGAATAACCAGGTCGATGTATTGCGGCAACTTCAGGAGATGACCGACGGCGGCACGATCTTGAAAGGGTACGGTTTGAATGGCAGAACGCGGCAACCCCACTTCTTCGAGGCAATCCTGCAAGATCTCCCCTAGGGCCTGATTAGAATGAAACGCCTCTTTCCCACCGCGCAGAATCAGGGCATTGCCGCTTTTGATGCACAGGGCAGCCGCATCGACCGTCACGTTGGGCCGCGATTCGTAAATGAAAAAAATCACGCCCAGAGGCACGCGGACCTTGAAGACTTCCAGGCCGTTGGGCCGCACGCTGCCATCGATGACTTGGCCAATGGGATCGGGAAGCGCCGCCACCGCGCGAACGCCTTCCACGACCGTGCGCAGGCGTTCCGGTGTCAGCCGCAGCCGATCGAGCGCCGCAAGCGACAGGCCGAATTCAGGGGCCGCAGCCAAATCGCCTGCATTGGCCGAGAGAAGCTCTTCTTGGCGTTTTGCAAGAGCTTGCGCAACGCAATCGAGCCAGGCCTTCTTGAGATCGCCTCGCGCCGCAGCCAACTCGAGAGACGCCGCCCGCGCCTGGCGGGCCAGCGCTGCACAAGCCTCCGCCAGAGGCGCTTCTGCTCGTTGCTCCGAAGGCTCAGTCGTAGAGGACATTCGAATGGCTCGTTCGCTTCAGGGACTGCGAACCACGCCTGCCGTCTTGATCGGCGCGTCCGCTGGACACAGTTGAAAGGCTACCGGCCGGGGCCCACTTCCGACAAGCTGGATATCCTTGGAAAGCTGAAGCTTGACGCGTTCTTCATAGAGGCCCGGCTCCCACTTTCGTCCGCTCAGGTCGATATACGCCGTCACGGCCGGCAGCTCTTCGCCGTAAGGCCCCTGAAGCCGTCAAGGAGATTCTACCCGCTCGTTCGTCGCTGAAAATGGGACGCAACACGAAGTTCGGGGGACAGAGGAATTGCACCGGCACATCGTTGAGCTCGTAGATCTTTTGTTGCGGCTGAACCGTCAGCCGAATGGACACTCCGGCGGGCGTCACACGAATCGGTTTGCCCTTCAGTTCTTGCACGAGGGGCACAAAGGGCAGAGTTAAGGATTCCGGGCGTGCCAGCGGCACGGCCCGCGAAGGCAGGATGAAAGGAGCCGATGGGATGTCCGTCATCTTTTCCAGGATCTCTTGCGGCCCACGCACCAGCACGGCCGCCGGTTCGGCAGTCCACTGGCTGATGGTCGCGCCGCCCGCCGCCTGAAAACGCACGGGCAAGCGCTGTTCCACGAGCCGATTGACGCTGACTGCGATGCGATTGCGCCCTTCGTGCACCTGGCAGGTCACGCCCGAGGGCGGATGGACGTCGCCGGCCTCGATTATCACCGTATCGAAATAGCGGCTTTCATCGAGGCGTTCGATGGGCACCGCCAAAGTTCGGTTGATGTGCAGCTCGTCGCGCTGCACCAGATTGCGGAGCTCGCGGATGCGCGATTGCGGCCCGTTAAACGACATGGCAACTTTGCTCGGCCCGTTGACTTCCAATTCGTAGGCATCTTTCTGGCTGGCTGCCAACTCAATCGTTACCGGAACTTCGACGTTATCGAACGTTTCCTGGTCGCGGCTCCGCATATAGAGCCAAACCAGGAACGCCAGACTCAAGGCCACCAAGAAGGAGATCAAGCGGTCCAACATGGCATCCTCGCCGGTTGCGTATCGTGAACGCTCAGCTTAGCGAGCCTCCCACGTTAGTGGAGGGAGGTTGCAGAAAACTCCCCCCACTAACGTGGGAGGCTCGCTGGCCTGGGAGGCTCACTGATCCTCGATTAGGCAGCTCGCTGCGTCACCGGTCGGCTGAAAAGGGCCGCCAAACGCCGCGACAGATTCTCACGCGGCACGGCCTCCAGCTTGCCGCCGACGCCGACCGAGATGCGTCCGGTTTCTTCGCTAACGACCAAGACCACCGCATCGGTATCGTCGCTCAGGCAGGCTGCCGCTCGATGACGCATGCCCATGTTGGGGCTGCTCCCCTCGGGAGGCTGATTGAGCGGCAACTGACAGGCGGCGGCCAACAGACGACCGTTGGCCAGAATGACGGCGCCATCGTGCAGCGGACTCCCAGGCTTGAAAATCGTCCGAATCAAGGAAGCCGAGATTTCACCGTCGATGCGCTCGCCCGTTTCGGCGTAGGAATCGAGTGGCATTTCGCGTTGCAATGCGATCAAGGCGCCGACGCATTCGCGGGCCAGGGCGTCCGCCGCGTCGGCGAGTTTGTCCGCGAGCGGATCGCTATCGCCGTTGAAATAGCGGACGATGCGATACCGCCCCAAGACGATGAGCCCTCGCCGCAGTTCGGGTTGAAATATGACGACGAGGGCTAGCAGCACGGTCGTCAATAAGTAATCGAGGACACGACTCAATTCGGTGAGATCGAAGCTGGCGACGACCACTTGGGCGACCAGGAATAGGCCCACGGCAATGAGGCCCAAGCCCCGCACCACGGCCGAGCCACGCGTTTTGCCGAGCAAGCGCAATAGACAGAAAATGACTACGGCCAGGATGGCGATCTCGACCAGGTCGCGCGTACCGACCAGTTCGTAAAGCTGCGCCAGCCGCTTGCCCAAGCTTAGTCCCCTTCTGTGCTGCGCGTCTTTTCGCGTTGCCGGCGCAGGGCCGTCAAAACGATCACTGCGTCGCGCGTTTCTTCCACATCGTGCACGCGCAAAATCTGAACAGCGCCCCGGCTTAACGCATCGCTCGCTACCGCCAGCGATCCCGCCAGCCGCTTTTCGAGCGGTCGATCGAGCAGGCGCCCAACAGACCCTTTGCGCGAAACCCCCAAGGCTATGGGCCGGCTCAAATCTTGGAATTCAGCCAGCCGAGCCAGCAGCGTCAGGTTATGTTCGGTCTTCTTGCCGAAGCCAATACCCGGATCGAACACAACCTGTTCGACGGCTATACCCTGATTCGCAGATTCCTGCAACCGCTTCTGAAAGAATTGGCGCACTTCGTTCATCACATTGTCGTAATGCGGCGCTTGCTGCATCGTAGCGGGCGTGCCTTGCATGTGCATGAGAATCACGCCGGCGCCGCTTGCGGCAACGATCCGGGCCATTTCAGGATCGCCCAGAGCGGTTATGTCATTGACGATCGCAGCTCCGGCGTCGAGGCAGCGCTGGGCTGTCGCGGCCTTGTAGGTATCGATCGAGATCGGCACATCGACGCACTTAGCCAGACGTTCGACCACCGGCAGTACGCGAGCAATCTCTTCCTCGCCGGCAACGGGTTGCGCGCCGGGACGCGACGATTCCCCGCCCACGTCGAGCATATCGGCGCCTTGCTCGACCAGACGTAAGCCCTGTGCGACGCCCGCCTCCACGGTGGCGAAGCGCCCCCCATCGGAAAAGCTGTCGGGCGTGACGTTGACGATGCCCAGAACCAGAGGCCGGTCGGTCAGATCGAGAACGCGGCCGCGGATTTGCCAGATGTTTTGGGGAAGTGGCATGAGGGCATAGTAACCCAATGAACCTTCAGGCTGAAAGAGGTCCTCCTATTTTGGCTCGCCGTACATTATTTATCGGCGACCCCTGCCGGCTCGTCCGGCAGGTGAATAAGTTCGCCCGCTAGAATTTCTCGCCATGTTGCGGTCGACCCCTGCCGGCTCGTCCGGCAGGTGAAGGAGTTCGCCCGCTACAATCGCCGCGTGTAGCTGCAGAACTGCTTCACCTGCCGGGCAAGCCGGCAGGGGTCGTCGTTGAATTGGTATCCAAGGTTAGCTGCAAAACTGCTTCACCTGCCGGGCAAGCCGGGCAGGGGTCGTTCCGGTCGTGAGGCTAAGGCGGATAGGTTGATTCTCGCAGTGACTACCAGGGCTTCTCCATCATCGAAACGATCTGAATGGCGATCTTGTCGACGTTCGACTTTTGGGCCGTGGAGATCGATTCGCCCACTTCCGGCGCGAAGTCAGCCGTCGAAGTGACAACGACGGGAGGAGGTGGCAAGAACTGAGCGCCCAAGGGTGCATCGGGCGGCAAGGACCCTGGTCCCGAACGGGGGCGCGTCAAGTATTCGCCCGTGCGCAGGTCCTTCCAGGTGACGGCAACGGCCATCACCATTTCGCCGTCGCGAATTTCGTTGAGGGGCGTGCGCAGCACGACGTTTTTGTTCATTATCGTGATGGTGCCCGTCAGCTCGGTGTCTGCATGACCTTCACCCGAGATGACCTTGAAGGGAGTCTTGGCTTCGATCTCGCGCACGATCGCTTTGGTTAGCTCGAATTCGAGGCCTTGACGCATGGTTTCATTCTTGAAGATCACTACGCGGACCGAATGGATGCCTGCCTCATAATTGGGCCGGGTTGTGTACCCAAACAGAGTGAAATTGCCGTCCGATTCGCACGAAGGCAGCGCGAGGCTAGCCATGATGACCAGAAGCCTGAGGCCAGAGACTTTCATCGAGCGAAATCGTCGCATGGGTCGTCCTCGTCCCTAGGCTCAGAAGGATCCCGCGGGCAACGCCTTGGGAGGCGCACTCAAGTTAGGCATCCCCGGAGTCATCGAGGGCGTTTCCGGTCCCGGCCGGTTGAGATCGAAACTCGAAACTGGAGCCGCATTCTTCTTTTTCTTTTCCTCTTTTTCGATCTGCGATTTCAGCTCTTCCATGCGCTTCGCGGCCATTTCGGCATAGCGAGTGCCCGGGTAGCGGCGGCGAACCACTTCATAACAGAAATAGGCCGAGCAGGGATGGCCGGTGCGACCGTAGAATTCTCCCGTTTCGTAATCTTTCTGGGCCTGTTGATTCGTGATGGCCAGCAATTGCCGATTGAGGAAGTCGGCTTCTTTATTCGCCAGTTCCGGATAGCTGCGCAAGGCCGTGTCGACCAGGCGGCGGGCTTCCGCCACATTGCGACCGTCGTAAGCGGCCCCGCCGTTGGCCAACTGCTTGCAGATAATGTCGAGCTTGACGGCCTGAGCGGCGAATGGACTGTTCGGGTGCATTTCGACAATTTGGTGATAGTAAAAGTCGGCTTCCTTGTAATTGCCTTTGAAGAACATGACGCCGCCGGCCAGGAACAGCGATTTATCCGCATAAGGCCCGGTCATGTCGTTGTAGCGTACCTGCTCGAGCTTCTCGACCGCTCGCCCTTGTTCGTCCATGAGCGGTTTTTCGCGCTCGAAGTGCATAAACTCGGGCCACACCACCCAACGTTTGCCGGCGTTCTTTTCGTCCTCGGCAACCATTTGGGCACGCGTGTCTTGCAGCCAGAAATTGGCGATCTCGAACATGCGTTCGATGCATTGCTCGCGATAGGCGCCCGATTTGAATTCGTTCAAAAGCTTGTTGTACGTGTCGGCGGCCTTGGGATAGCAACGCTGCTGACGCAAGCATTCGGCCTCATAGAAGATGGCTTCTTCCGCCAGGGCTGGAGTGGTCTTCTTGTTGCTTTCGATGCGGTGGAAAACGTGCTCCGCCTTCTCGTACTCGCCGGCACGATAGAGCTCGTGAGCGCTGGCGAGCAACCCAACCGCCGCTTCCGCATGGCTGGGTACGTCGGGCTCGAGATGATCGCCGCGCAGCACGAGGCTTTCAGCCGGCAGCATGGGCGGCGGATCGGTGAACAGATACCATCGATCCCAGGTGCAGCCATTGACGGTGGAGAGCAACGCGATCGCCAGGAGTCCCAGCCATCGGGGCCTAAGCCTGCCCGACGGAGACAAAGCGTTCGCGAGGGTGATGCGGCATCCGTCGATCACAACGATCAACTCCCCAGGTAAGGCAACAAACGCGGCCGGCGTCCCATCAAGGTCGTGACATAGTGGCTCAGGAGTCGCCGCACTTCCATCCGCACGGCCGGACTCCACGGCTGCTGCCAGGCTTCCCCCGACACGCTCAATTCACGCAAAGCTCGCCAAGCTTCCGCCGAAAGCGGCCTTCTGTCCGGTTGACTGGGTGCACACCGGGGGCAGAGAATGCCGCCGGCCAAGGCGCTGAAAACCAGCTCGCCTCCGTCCAGGGCCGGCCGCAGCCAGTACACGCATCCAAGCTGGGACTGTAACCCAGCTCCGCAAAAAGCACGCACTCGAATCGCGCCAGGCGCATTCCCTGGTGTGTGCCTCCGAGTTCGGCCAGCGTTGCCAGCGTTTCGTCGTAGAGCACCGGGTGAGGATCGTAATCCTCCGTCCAGTCGGACAATAGCTCGGCCATGTAATAGGCCGCGTACAAAGCCTGCAAATCCAGGCGCAAACGCGGAAATCCGCGCAGGACTCGCGCTTCGGTAAGCAAGTCCAGACCGCCGGAAGTTTTGCGGAGGAGGACTATACTGTAGACCGATAGGAGGTCAAGTGCAGATTCGAAGCTGGACTTGAGCCGGCGGCCGCCTTTGGCCAGCAGCCGGACGCGGCCGAACTCGCGCGTCCAGATGGTGACGATGCGACTGGTTTCACTCCAATCGACGCCGCGAACCACCAGGCCTTCTGCCTTTTCCATGGCCACGGTTGTCACGCATTCCGTTCTGGAGAAATGGCGGGCAAATCGAGCAAGCGCAGGTAGTGGCGTTCGCGCTCGCTCATCAATTCGGCGTCCTTCGGTTCGTGGTCGTCGTACCCGCAAAGGTGCAAGAGCCCGTGAATCACGTAAAGCACCAACTCGGCGTCGACGGCGTGTCCTCTCTCGGCCGCCTGTTCCTTCGCCACTTCCGCCCCGATGACCAACTCGCCCTGCAACTTGCGAGCACCGGGATCCGAAAGAGGAAAGCTCAACACATCGGTCGGCTCATCGTGCTTCAAGTAGCGCATATTAAGACGATGGATGGTTGGATTGTCGACAAAAGCCAGGCTGATTTCCGCGTCGCTCTCGTCCTCACCTTCGAGGACAGCTTGCACGATTTGGCGCATGTGCGCCTTCTCGACGACGACAATCTCTTGCGGATTCGCCACGGTGACTTTGATCATTACGCACCTCGCCACGACGCCGTGGGTATGCGCCTTGGTGCAAAGGCGAGGCCCCGGCTACAAGGTGGTTATATGAAGGGGTCGGACAGCACTGGCGAGCCACCAGCGAGCCTCCCACGTCTCTAGCGAGCCAACCCACGTCTCTAGCGAGCCAACCCACGTCTCTAGCGAGCCTCCCACGTTAGTGGGGGGAGTTAGCCGAAACCTCCCCCCACTAACGTGGGAGGCTCGCTCTAATTCAGCCAGGGTCGCGATGCGAGCCTGGGTTTGACCGCATCTGTCGCCTTCGCGTGGCCAGAAAATGCAGGCTTTCGTTTATTTGCCCTGTTTCTGGACGTCGTTGGCCTTCGGCGCGACAACGATTTTCTCTTGCGCCAACACTTCTTTCGATAGCGGTTTCGTCAAAGCATCCTTGATAGTTTCGCCGACATTGATCCGGTAGTAGTTGTCGCTGCCCTGGAAGATCAAGTCTCTCGTGTTGATCTTGATGACCTTCGCGTGAATCACGACCGGGCTATTCTCATTCACCACGCTGAACTCGGTGTAACCGTTCTTTGGGTCGGCCTGCAGAGGCATCTTGTGGTTGTTGTGAATGTCAAAGAGGTTTGCATGCCCCACTTTTCTCAGGACCGCACCATTGGGCTCTTCGATTTCTCGAATGTCGGTCAGTTTGCTGAAAGCAGCTAGAGAGTGGATCCTCCCTCCTCGATCCGGCTGCTCTTCCATTCTCCGCTTTCCTTCTTCCCGGACCAAGTCCTGGAACCTCTACATTTTGTTTCTTTAGGTATTCGATGTACCGGTCTCGGGGCTCTGATGCATTGTAGCCTTTCTGGAGTTTCAGATGGTCCTTTACCACCGGGACAAGGTCTTTGGGGTCCGCGTCGATCGCCATAAGCGCATCCACCAACGCATCCCTTTGGTAGCCAGGCAACGCATGATACCGAGCAATGAGTTGCGGAGCCGCAGACTTGGCTTCCTGACCGATATCCGACAAGCCTTTGATTACTTTCGTGTTGATAATCCCGGATGATCGCGAGGCGAGCCCATTCTTGCCTCTATGGGTACTGCAAGAAGGCTTGGATAGATCGGTTGCATCATCTTGGCATCTCCACCAATCTCCAAAATAGCATTGGCGATGGCAAAGCGAAGTTGCCAACGTGGATCTGGCTTTTTGAGCAGCTCAGCAAGAGCGGGCACCGCGGCTTGTGCAGGCTTGCCAATCTTTGCTAGCGTTTCGAGCACCTTGCGAGTTTCCTTTTCATCCTGGCCCTGTCTCGGATAAAAGCTTGCTGCCACGGCTTCAACCAAGGCTTTCACGAACGAAGGCCCCTTTTCAGTTGAAAAGTGGGCCAGGCAAATTGCAGTCTGTATTCGCACGAAGGCATCCTCATCCTTGAGAGCCCGAATGAGAGCCGCTTCCGCTGGTTTGGCACGAGCGAACATCTGCTTCAACACCAACGCCGCAAAACGCCGCCCATTGGTTTTGCCGCGTTGAAGTTCATCTTGTAGTGCTGGTATGGCCAAGGGTCCGAGTCGTCCGATCTCTAAACTCGCTGAATGCAAGACTTCTCTGTCGGAGTTATCGTCGGTTGTTGGATCGTAAGTAGCCGCTATCTCAAGAATTGCACGCGTAGCCGCATCCGCATAGCCATTTTTCCCAAACGTGCTCAGCGCCTGGAATGCCTCCTCACGAACCTGCGGCTTAAGATCGGAACGCAAAGTAGCTTGCCACTGCTGAAACGACTTGCCCCCAAATTTGAACTGCTCTTTGGGTATCGCCGGCTGGGTCGGTTGGTCGACTTTCTCCTGGAGTCGGGGCACATCTTCCACCAATTCGTTTTGGCTGGCGGGAGCTTCGGTAGCCGCCCATAACCGCATGCTGCCGATGGCCACGGAACCCGCAACCATCAGCGCAGCCGCGCACCAAATCCATCGTGACACCGATCGTGAAGGCATCATGATATCCTCCATTATCCGTTGAATTCGCCGCTTGACTGTCGGGCCTTGGCCGAAGGGCAGGGCCGGCACTATGAGAGCGCAACCGTACTGTCCGGCTGGCAAAATCGCACAACATCTCGGCGTAAGCTCGGGCATCCACGCCGCACGCCAAGGCCATTTCGTCGCACAGAATTTCACGCTCGCATTCGAGGCGGCTCCGCAGCCATCGAACGCAAGGATGGAACACGAACGCCACGCCCACAGCGTGCAGTAGAAGCGCTATCCAATCGTCCCAGCGCTGCACGTGAGCCAGTTCATGCAGAAGGCTGCCTCGTTGCTGCTCCGGAGGCAACGCTTGCCAGGTGGTGGGCAAGAGGATCATGGGCTTCCAGGGGCCGAGCGTCAGGGGCGAAGCGACCTCCGGATGGAACCCGAGCCGGACCGAGCGTTGCATACCGAGATCTTGCTCGCAGGCGGTCAAAAGAAGCTTGGAGGTCGAATCGATCAGCTCGGCTGTGCAGCGTAGGCGGCGGAGGTAGAACACGCCCACAATCCAGCGGAGGATAAGAAAGCCTGCGCAGGCAAGCCAGGAGGCGCTCAAGGCGACGACGGAGCCACGTATTCCAATAGCCCACCAATCGAGATCGCCTGCCCTTGATTCGACCTCAGCGGCAGGCGATTCCTGGACAGGAATCGCCTCGACGATGGCCAGTTCGTCTCGAACGATTTGGCTTTCGATTGGCTTTGCTTGCGGAATGTCGAAATTTGGCGTGGGATTGCCGATTTCAAGGGCAGCCGGCTCCTCCTGCATCAAAGTAACGTCGCGGACGTAGAGCCGCCGCCCCAACGCGGCACCAAAGGAACCGCCAGCCCAGCGACTAAGGTGACCAGGCACAGATTGTAGCGCAGTTTCGTATCGTGCGGCGGTCGGAGCAGGAGCCAGCCGATGGGCAGGGCGGCGAGAATCGCCCAGCGCACCGACCAATCGGCCATCAAAAGTAAGAGAGGAGTCAACACGCTATCGATGAAGGCGTTCATCGTTCACCTCGAGCGTTTCGTGCCGGGAGATTTACGCTGATCGGGACCTGGCTGCTTTACATGATCGATCTGCTGGATTTTGGCATCGATCTCACGGAGGTCTGCGGGCGAGAGCGTTTGACTATCGACAAGCCCTAGCACCAGAGCCTCAGCGGAGCCACGAAAGAACCGGGCCACAAAGTCACGCAAAAGCGTCTGCGTCGCTTCCTGCCGGCTGAGCTTGGGACCATAGCGATAGGTAACGCCCTCCTCCTGATGATCCACCAGACCGGCCTTTTCCATGTTTTGCAAAAGCCCCAGAACCGTGGTGTAAGGCTGCTTGTCCCCGAGCGGCAATTTGTCCATCAGCTCCCGCACGGTCAGCGAGCCATGCTCCCAAAGCACTTGAAGTGCTCGGAATTGCCGGTCCGTAATCGCGATCGCCTTGCGTCCAGCCATGCTTGCAGCTTCCTTAACTACGATACCATGAGTACGCATTGTTGCGTAGACGGGTCGATGCGTCAAGAGGATTTGTCGATTGTGCGCACATGACGACGTTGCCGGCGAGCCTCCCACGTTAGTGGGGGGAGGAGGCGGTAAACTCCCCTCACTAACGTGGGAGGCTCGCAAGCACTTCCTACTTCTTCTTCGCCGGCTGAATCGGCGCCAAATGCTTGCGGGCCAGGAAGGCCAGATCTTCGAAGGCAAGGTCGATGTGCAGTTCGTCGCGGAGTTGGTTGAGCTGAGCGCGTTCGCCCGCCAAATCTTGCTGGGCCTCTTGCGCCGCTAGTGCCAGCTCGGCATTGTGGTTTTCGAGTTCCTCGATCGACTGATTCAGCGTCTGGCGATCCGTCTCCAATTGCCGATGATAGCGAATCAGCTCGGCTTCATATTGTGCAATGCGAGGATCGTCGGTCGGATGGGGCTCATTGACTGCGGCGTGCACTTCTTCCAGCTTGCGGTCCTTTTCCCGGCTCTCTTCTTGGAGAATGGTGAGTTCTGCTCGAAGTTGCTCGATCTCGCTGCCATTACATGCTGCAGGTGAAGCTTGTTGCAGGCGGGCGAGTTCCCCGCGAGCGCGTCCGAGTTCGGCGATCAGTTTTTCCACTTCACTTGCGGGAACCGAATGCTGTAGGGCCTTTTCCTTTTCCGCGATCTCAGCTTTAAGGCCGGCTAATTCTTTTTGGAGATTGTCGAGCTCGGCCGGCGCGATTGCCGGGGTTGGCGCCATCAAGGTGGACGCCGAGGCCACTTTGTTTTTCGTTTCTTGCAATTGCTCGCGTGTGCGGATCAATTCGTTGCGCAGTTTTTCGGCCTCTGCGGCAGGCACCATCGTGACCGTCGCTGCCACCTTACGGTTTGCTTCTTGCAGCTTCTCTCGGGTCTGGACCAGTTCGCCCTTCAGCTTCTCCACCTCGCCGGCAGGCGCCATCGAAGACAATTTCTCCTGTGCCGCCTTGTGCTCGTCTTGCACCTGAGCCAGTTGTCCGCGCAGTTTCTCCATCTCGACAGGATGTGTGGAAGTGGTAAGTCGGGCCGCATATTGTTGTGCATGGAATTCTTGAATGAGCTGATCGCGCTCGCCTAGCTCGGCCCGAAGTTGCTTGATCTCCTCATCGCGTTCTTCGATTTTCCGCATCGACTCGACGAGTTCACGCGCCACCTGAGGCGGAAGCGTCGTTACGTCGGATTGGCTGAGGGGAACCGCTGAGGACGAGGAGCTGCAGTCGGTCGGTTGCTTGAACTCCTCCATCAACCGGCCGATCTCGGTGCCGTGGTCGGCAAGGGCGGCTTCGGCCTCTGCCAAAACTTGCTGATAGTGCCGTTCCGTTTCCTGGGCGTGAGCTTCAAGTCGCGCGGGAATGCTCGCTTAGAGCCGACAATTCCTGCAGGCGGTGATCGAGCTGTTGCTGGAGTTGGAGCTTTTGATTGCGCAGGCCCTCAATTTCAGCCTGGGCCTGGCTTTTTCCCGATTGGTAGAGATCGCGCATCTCCGCTGTCATGCGGGCTAATTCCGTTCGGCGCTCCTTCAAACTGCTTTCGACGCGCATGTCAAGGCCGAGCGATCGCCGATCGTTCGCGATGCTTGTTCGCTCGAGTCAGGATTCTGCTGAGGCTGCATGAGGTTTTCCACTTCATCAACGCTTCAGCCAGCATGGCCGGTGTAAGCGCGATCATCGTCTAATTTCAGCCAAACAGCCGGAGTTTGCTGGCTTAGCTAGATTCTTACTTCTATTCTTAAAGCAGTAAGCGGTGTTTGCAATTTCGATTTCGCGGTCAACCAGTTCACAGGAGTTTCTCCGTCACGATTATTCGGGTAGGAGCGGAATTGCGGCCGAACAGAATTCGTACGACCGTGACGTACATGCCTTTGGCATTGGCTTGGCGGCGCGAAAGGTAAGATGGATTCTGGTTGCCTGCTGCATTCGTGCTCCTCCTTTGGAACGCAGTCCGGCATGACTGAACTCGAATCGAAGTTTCGCGAGGGCGGCGCCGACGCTGTTGCGCCTGCGCTCGTGGTCGCGGCACTTCCCCCATCATTGATGTCCGGGGTGGACGCTCTGCGCGCGGCCTGCATTGACGTTGTGCCAACATCCTCGCTCGAAGAAACGCGCCTCGGCCGCCGCCATCAATCCTGATGCAATTCTCTTGCTCGGCTATCCCATACAGTCAGCTACCGCCGAGTGGCTGGCAGGATGCCGCCCCAAGTCGGCGGCAGCGCAGGGCTCCGGTTCTCTTGCTTTGCGTTAGCGATCGACTCGAGGAGGCAAGCGCCAGTCCGGTGGGCGATCTCGCCCTCGCGGCGGATGCTCCGCAAAATGTCTTGGTGCAAAGCGTTCGCCTCTTGTTGTCGCCTGGCATCATCTGAGCGTGCGCACGACGCCACCGCCCGCACCCGCCGGCAAGCCCTGGACCACCGAGCGGAAAAAATGGATTCGCTCGGCAGAGTGGTGGGTGGAATGGCCCACGAATTCAACAACCTGCTCACGGTGATTCTGGGATATAGCGATCTTTCGATAAGGCTTGCGGCTGCGGACAGTCGATTCGGCGACGCCCTTTTGCAGATCAAGAACAGCGCCGAGCGCGGGCGCATCTGACACAGTTGCTCTTGGCATTTGGCCGAAAACAAGTGATGGTCCCGGTGTGGATCGACCTCAACCATCTACTGTTCGACCTGGAAGAGCACATTCGCCTGATCGTCGGCGGCGGCGTCAAAATCGAACTCCAATTGGCGCCATCGCTCCCGCGGATTTTCGTGGATCCGATGCTGGTCCAACGGGCCTTGGTCCAGATTGTGACCAATGCCCGCGACGTAATGCCCGAACACGGGGCCCTCCGGCTGACCACCAGCGAATCCGAAGTGATCGGCGGTTTCGCGAGTGGCAGGCCCGAATTGCAGCCCGGCGCTATGTCTGTTTATCGATTCACGACAACGGGCGGGGAATTCCAAGCGACATCGAGCCCTTCGTCTTCGAGCCGTTCTTCACCACGAAATCGTTCGGCCGAGGCATCGGCATGGGATTGGCTTTTGTCGACGGCGTCATGAACCAAAGCGGCGGCGGCGTCGATGTGGTATGCGAACCAGGCGAAGGCGCCACGTTCCGACTTTTCTTCGCAACCGTCAGCGGCGCGCCGGGCACGCCGGCAACGCCCGCGACCCCTGCTGTGGCGCTCCCGCCTACGAACGCCGGCATTCTCTTGGTAGACGATGACGAGGGCGTCCGCAAGTTTGCCGGCCTGGTTCTTCGCGGACGAGGCTACCAGGTTCTGGAAGCCTGCGATGGCGCCGAGGCGCTCGTGCTCGTGGATCAGAACGTTTCAACTATCGACCTGGTAGTGACGGATGTTTTCATGCCGGTGATGGGGGGCGTCGAGTTGGGCAATCGGCTCGCCCTACTCCATCCGCGGTTGCCGATTCTGTACCAATCCGGTCGTTTGGAAGATATGAGGCAAACAGCAGGCAGCGAGGAGAGGAACTTGCATTTTCTGACCAAGCCCTTCTCTCGCGAGGCTCTCCTTGCGAAAGTCAGTCAGCTGGTGAGGCGGTAGCGAGCCTCCCTGCAGTAGCGAGCCTCCCACGTTAGTGGGGGGAGTTTCCTGCTCCCTCCCCTCACTTACGTGAGAGGCTCACTTTTCTTGGGCTGCGCGCTCTGGGTAAGAGGCTCACTCTCAACACTCGCGCTAAACGCCGCCATGACCACGAGGACCAGCCGCCAGAGTATGGCCGAACCAATGACGCCCAGCGCCAATAGCCAGGATCCGGTCAGCAGTCCGGCAAATGTTCCCAGGAGCGCCGTCATCTCCGGGCGCCAGGTCGAGCGCCGCGTTTCCGAAATCCTTGGGCCAAGGAGTAACAGCACAAGACCGCCAAGGGCAGCCGTCAAGCTCCAGCGCATCCCATGTTTAAGCCACTCATTCCTTTCGGCGGTGACAACTAGGTTCGGTTGAGCTGCGTTAGCTGCTTGCCAGAACGATGAAAGTCCTGCCGTCCGAGCGAGTTTGTCGATAGACGGTTCACGATTCGCCGTGGACGCCATCGATAGACTGGTTCCAGCCGGTTTGGCCGGCGACTGCGCTGACCTGCGCGCCTCCGGCGCTCGAGCCATTTGCGAGAGCTGGCGATTGTCGATTTCGAGTTGCCGCAAACGGATTTCCAGTGCGGGCCCATCTTCCGGTTGTGCTTGAAGCGCCACTTGCTTGCGCGAGCCAAGCCGTGGCCGCTTCGGCATTGCGATGAAATTGAGTTTCGGATTCTCGGAACGCTTCACCCTCTACCGATGCCAGAAACTGCGCCTCGCACAACGCTCCAGCGGCCCGGCGCACCAGTCGAAGCGGTGGATCGACAGGCCGAGCGGTTAGTTTGCCCGTTTTTACGCTTAGCCCGGCAGGAGCGACGATTTCCCAGAATCCCTCGTCCGCGGGCGTGCCCGGCAGCTTGGCAACGTTTTCCAAACGCGGCTTGCTGAGGTCCGGCTGCCCGGCCGGTTCTTGCCCAGGCGGCCAACGCCAGCAGACAGTCAATCGTCGCCGCCTCAGTGTGCCCTCTAAACGCACGGGCAGACCGGCAGCAGTGCCGAGAGGAAGCTCTTGGCTGTCCAGGAATGCCGCTGTGAAAGTCGCTCGCGCCGGAGGAAAAAGGACGACCTGGCCGGTCCTGGCCAATAGGAAATAGTCGGCGCGATGTTCCCAAACAGTGTCCGGTCCCAAGAAAGCGGACTGTTCTTCGAGCGTCAAATATACCTTGCCCAAGGGGGCCAGCTCCGGCTGTTCCCTCTGCGGAGGCAACTTTTTGCCGATCATCTTGTCGGGATTGAGGGGGGCCTCGTGAAGGACGATCGATCCACCATAAGGAAGCCGATCGGCAGTAAGCGCAAGCGTTCCCGCCGGGCTAGGCAAAGAATGGAGATTAGCTAACGGGCCGGCGGTGACGGACCAACCCGGCACCGCCTCCACGCGAATGCTGGTTTCCAGTTCGGTCGCATGGGCCAAATGGGTTATCGGTATCGCCCAGGGCTCTCCCAAGGGCCGTGCATTGGGCGCCAGGCGCGCAATGGATGGTCGATTTGTTCACCCCCGGGTTCAACCAGACTTGTACATGGTGGTGCGTGACGGACCATTGGTGTACGTCCGGGCCTAAAACCTCCTCCATCTGAAGGCCGCCAGGAAGGTCCCATTCCACAAGCGCGAGGTCTTCTTTGCGCCTCGAGATTCAGCGTTGCCTCGCAAGCAAGCTCCCGCGGCCTCACCCGCCAGGCGAATTCTTGAGAAACCGTGGAGCGAATCAATGGTTTCAGATCGAGATGCATCGAGGGCGGGGGGCCGGCGGAACGCCGAAACGAAAAAGCGCGCCGAGCGGGCCCGGGTCTTCAACGCCGGCGCTCTGCCATTGAGCGACGAAACTCTTGAGATCGACACCGGTGAATCCCAGGCTTTCCGTCAACGTCGCTTCACGCAGGCCCAAATGATAAGCCAGCAGGCCACCGCTGCTGGCAGCCCCAACGGGAGTCGGCAACGCCAACACCGGTTGCGTAGTCGCCGGCTTGCGGCTGAGCAATTCAACGAACACCTGAACGCTTGTCGTCATGGGGAACTGGAATTCGAGGCGCAGACGAGAGCTTTGGGGCCCTGGCACGATGCCCCAATCGCGTAAACGATTGGGGCTGTTGCCCGACAAAGAAGCAATCTCGACCTGGCGAACATCCCATTCGGCGGGCACGTCGATGAACAACGTCGTTTCCGAGCCCCGAACGACTTGGTAGCGCAGCGCCCCCAAGAGTCGCCTGGCAGTTTGCAGGTCCCACACATAGAGTTCTTTAACTTCCAGCACCGGCCGATCTTCCTTGGTTTCGGCCACGCGCCAGCGAATCTGCAAGGTGGGAATGCGGCCAAGGTCCGCAAGAAGGCGAACGCCGTCAGCCTCGGGCGCCACCTGTTGGGAACCCGCCGCAAGCACGGCTTGAAGGCGCCGGCTGCCTGGGGGAGCCAGAAAATCCAGTTGGGCAAACACCGTCGACGGAATGGCGATACGACAATCTCGCTCGGGGCCCACGGCGTTCGCCGGAGCGGCAAAGCGCAGCCGCAGACGATGCCGGCCCATCCCACTCAGGCGCACGACGTAGCCGGTTTGCCCGGCAGCCGCCGGCGTGGGGAAGGCCGGCTGGAGATCGCAGAGCACTTCGCGCAGCTCCACGTTCCCTAACGCCAGCGGGTAATCGGTCGGCCCCTTCCTCGGGCAGTAAACCGCGAGGTCCGCCTCGATTTCGACGACTCCCTCGCTGGCTGTAGCTCGATAACGCGCCTCCAGCAAAACGGGCCGATCGAGAGGTTGTTTGCTTTGCTCCACCAAGGCATTCAGCGCGTCGAGCAATTCCGTCGGCGCCAGGACGCCGATCTTCTTGCCGGCTTCCTCCGAAAGCAAAAGGACCGTAAAATCGCCCGGCGCCGCGGCCCGCCCCGGAAGGGCAGCGAGTAAAGCAAGGGCCACAAGGGCGATCGGTAGGTTGGCCGCGGCCGTCGCCATCGTCCGAGGCGAAATCCGCATCAACAGGAGCATTGCCAGGCAAATCAGCAGGCCGCCTGTGCTCGGCCCAGCCACCGCTCCATAGAGGTGCGTCGGCAAAATCAGCCCCAGCGTTAACGAACAGAGGAACAGGCGCAAGCTAGAGCTAACAGCGCGCGTTGCCGTTTTCGGATCCGCCAGCCGAAAATCACCAGAGCCGTCAGGATGAGATAACCGGCCCAGGAGAGATAGTCTTGCCTGACAACCAATAGGGTGGGCCCTCTTCTGCGTTGCCCTGAACTTGCCAGCAGGGCCAGCCCGGGAGTGGCTGTAACTGGCCGCCCAATAGTGACGAAACGGCGCCGTCGCTCCCGTTTTCCGTCAACCACAGGGCGGCATTTTCGTAGCGGCCGCTGGCGTCGCGCCCCAGGCGAATGGCTTGCAAGAGCGCTTGTTCCGTAATCGGCGCGTTTGCGCCTGTTCCCATCAAAAGCTTCGCGCGCCGCGTGGTCAAAAGCGGTACGGGGCTAGTGGAAAGCAACTCCAGGTCGAATGGCTGCAAAAAGGGCGCTGCCACTGTAAGCCTGGAACGAGCCGAGCTCCCGGGCCCCGATGGTTTGAGTTCCGCTGGCAGGCTGCCCACCTTCAGGCCTCCTGCGCGAAGAGCTGCCGCATCGACGACGAGCCCTAATTGTGCTTTGGCCAATTCGTTCACGAGCAGACTGAGCCGATCCCCTAATGTCACGGCGCCGGTTTCATTCGCCAGGCCTCGAAACTGAACCTCGGTTTCGGCTGCCAGATGCTGCACCTGCGTTCGATCGCGGTTAGCCGTCATCCTCGACGCGAGCCACGCCTCGATGCCCGGAGAGTTAAGGCCGCCGGCAAATCCGGGCAAAGGTTCGAGATTCTCGAGGTTCGCCGGCGCAGGCCCGGGGCCAAAAACCAGATGCGCCGGATCTTGGGCGTCTGCCCGGGAAACTTGGGAACGGACCCCTCAACTCGATTCCACAAGCGCCAAGCCGGAGCTGCGCGTTCCCAGTTCACCTCGAGCGCCAGCAGCCCCGTTCCAACCGGCGTCCGCACCTGCAGGATTGGCTCCGCACCATCGGCATGGGCCAAGGTGGCATCGGCCCAACGGCCATCCACGCGCACCGAAACGACGCGGACGCTCTCGGGAACCCCGAAGGAAAAAACCGGGCCCGCTGAGGGACGCAACCGAAAGGTTAATTGCTCACGGAGAAGGCCGGAACGCTCAACGAAGCCAGCAATCGTCACGTTCTCGACGCGCGCCTCCTTGCCAGCTTCGACCAGCGCAGTCGGCGCGTGAATCATCAGGGAAACCGGACTTCGTTCGTAAAGCAGCCGGCTAAAATCCGAAGGGTAGGCGCGGCAACCGGGACCGGGCCCTCAGTGAGCCCATGCGTTTCCACTGTCGCCCGCCCCCCTCGGCGCCAAGCAATTCGATTTCGCCGGCAACAGGCACATCGCCCACCTGCACCGGCAAAGGAACCGGCCCAAACGAGGAAGATGGCTCCGTATCGGCAGCCTTTTCGATGATCCGCCGCTCGGTAAGCGGCTCCGACAAAGTAAAGCGCCATATGTGCGGCCTGGTCGTGGCAAGAGCCAGGAGATTGATTCGCGGGAGCGGCCCCGAGCCAATGCCTGGCAGGCAGAAGGATTCCCACGCGGGGACGGGGCGTACGGCAAGGGGGCGGCCGTCAGCTTCTTGCCACTTCCAGCCCGCGGGAATCGGTGCGCTGAAATGCACGTCAAATGTTTGAGGCGCTCCGCAAGGGGCTCGATTTCCAGACGCATGCCCACGGTGGGCCGATCCAGCGAAAGGTCGACTCTGCAGGTCGAGCGCAGCCTTGATGCGCACGATCAATCCTTCCACCACCAGATGCCCCGCAGGCGGCAATCCATGGAAATGAGCCAATCCCCACAAAGCGCGATTTCCCCATAAAGGCTCTTCGAGGTTTGTCGAGTTTTCCTCATAATCCGACGGGGAACTGTTGGATTCGCCTCGCTGCCAAGTGATGCCTGTCGGCGCCGACTTGACGCGTAGTTGCGATGCCAATGTCACGCCCAACGTGCAAACTTGAGCGAGAGCCTGGGGAAAATCGATGCTCGGCAAGGCGAGATGCTGTTCGCTCCCCTCGATGGAGAGCGGAGGCCGGCTCAATGTGAGGAATACGGTAACGGGCTGGGAGGGCTCAATCGGTTCTTTGGAATGAATGACTATCAGGGAACTGTTCTTGTCGCTCGCCGGCATCGTCCAGTCGGCCAAGAGCCCGGCCGGTTGCAAGTCGACGCGTTCGACGCGCCAGCCCGCGGGGATGCGACATTGCAGGCGGAACAGCGGCGCCCCCCGAGGCTGCAGCCGAGCGCGGGCAGTCAGGCGTTCGCCCGCAGGCCCTACGTCCCACCAAAGTTGAAGGCGGGCGGTTGCCTGAGCCGTATGCAGGCGCGGCCGCGCCCGCGGCCGGCCGCTGTCGGCTTGCGCTTGCTTGCCCGCTTCGAATGGCCCGGCTTGCAGGTGCAGAAGATAGCCTCCGGAGGCATCGTTGGTGGTTTTCATCAAGTCGAAACGTCCGGGATGCCAGTCCGTCAGCTCCAACTCCGTAGCAACCTGAATCGTTAACGATTCCGAGAGCACCACGGCGTTTTGCAAACGCAATTCGGGAGAAGACCACGGCTGGTTCAACGGCCCGGCCGCAAGGGCGCGAACGCGGAGAGTAGCCGAGCCGCTTTGCAGGGCTTCAGGCAGACGTATGTGAAGCCGGCCCTCCTGCTGTCCCGGTTCCGGCGGCAGCAGGCGCCAATCCTCGATATCGCTGTTTCGCCAAACGACGCCGATAGGCTGCAGACCGGCGCTGCAGGCCAGATCCAACTCGCGAACGGCGCCTCGGCCCAGCTCGATGGCATAATCGTAGATGCATTCCACCTGGTCGAGCGACAGATTCTGCCGCTCTTCCACGCGCGCCACGAGCAGCGCTGTGCCACGGTCCTGACGGTCCGGCGTGCGCACGATGAGCCCGACGCGCACTCGATTGAGAATCTCCAGCACCCAACGCTCGCGCCCGGGGACTGAGCCCGGCAGCGGTCCGGTAATCAGACATTGTTCGCGCGGGGATGTAAGTGTGCGGCCTGCTGGTAGATCCAGCTCGAGCGAAGTCAGCACGCAAGCGGGAAAGCGCAGATCGAAACGTAAGCCGCCTGGGTCCGATTCGCCGCGCACCGACCAATCGAGAGTCAGTTTGTGGGGCCCGGGCGTTTCGACGAGTAGGCCGAGCGTGCGCGATTCCAGGTCGCCCAGAATTGCCGGGCTACCATCCAAGGAAGCCTGGCGCAAGGCCAAGTTCATGGGGCGCAAAGGCAGGATCCCCGGATTTATCCCGGCGTGGGTCAGGGCCACTGCCTTGCCCACCAGGGCCGTTCCGCTCAAGCTCGCCCGATAATGAGCTTCGACAAGACGAGGCCGCTCGCGCATGGCTTCCGTTGCCATTCGCGCGGCCCCGATCTTCGCTTCGAACTCCTCTTGCGAGAGGTGGATTAGCTTTTTCGCCCCGGCGCGTTCCAGCTCCGTTGAAACGCGCTCGAGCGGCACCAAGATTCTGCGAATGGGCAGCGGATCGGCGACTTCGGCTGGAGCGGGGATTGGAATGGGAATCAACAAGGGACCAATTTGTGCCTGCACGGGGGACGGATTGAGGCCGAAGAACAGGCAAAGGAGAAGGGCTACACAAGCCTGAAGCGTAAACCTTAAATCGGGTTTGTTTTCGTAGAAAACAACAGCGGCAAACGAGCGGCGGGCTTTATGCCCGCCGTCAGCGCCCCCGGTGGATCTCTTTTCATCAACATGGCCCGGGTGCTCGCAATGGCTCAAATGGTCGAAGTAACAGAGTAGTGGCGAAATCCGGCGGGGATAAAGCCCGTCGCTCGTTTGCCGCCGCGGGGGTACGCACTGGCCTCTTGAGCCTGAAGGGCTCCTTCTTACAGCCCAGGCTGTAGGCCTGGGTAATCCAACCCCCGATTCATCGACCCGGTACGGGTCGTTCACGTTCATCCCTTGAAGATTCTGGCATGGGTGAGGGTTGAGATGAATGGCCCTTTCAGGGCCGCCCAGAGGAGATCGGGCTACTCCCAGGCCTTCAGCCTGGGCTACAGGAACGAGCCCGTTGGGCTCGGAAGCAGCGCCTGTGATGTTGCGGCCAGGGAGCCTCCTCATGGCTGTGACTCCGGACCGACCGGAACACTCTTGGGCGGCTGTGCCTCCACGGTGGGCAGATCGCGGCGAATTTTGCTGCCGTCTTTCTTGGTCAAGGAGGAACCGTTCTTGAGCTGGGTGAACCCGGGCATGAACACCATGCGTTGGCGATACCGATGGTGCAATCGCCAGCGAATTACCAGGAGGATACCCAAAACGACTAACGCTGGCTCACAACCAAATGCTGCCAATCCCACAAGATCGGGCCACAAAAGCCCCGCCGCGCCAATCAGAGCGGTGACGACTGCCAAGACCGTGCCGTAAAGATAGCCCGGCATAGGCACGAGCGTGAGCAGGATGAACAACAGAAGCGCGCTCAACGAACAGAGCAAGAGCCAAAACCGGTTCGGGATGAGCAGCAGCCGCATTTCTCCCAGGGACGATTTCCAGCAGACAAAGCTTGGGTCGCCGGCATCCGGCATGGGAGCGGTCAAGCTCCCTTGCAGCCATTGCTCCAGGTCGGCGGCGCTGGCAGCCGGCCGTGGCCCCCAGAGCCAGCCGCGCCAGCCCCGGCGCTGTTCGCGCGTGTATCCGCGCCGGCAAGCAAGGGGATCCAGTCACCGGCAGTTTCCACTTGCCAGCGAACGCGCCCAGCAAGACGGCGTTGCGCAACAGCACGGGGCGCAGATTGACGTGCCAGCGCGACGGATCTTCCATGCGCTCGGTATTCACCTCAAAACTGACGTCGAGAATGACGGGCTGCCGATAGAGTTCGGGTTCGACCGCCAAACGAGCCGTCTTGCCGATTTCCGCGGGTTTGCCGGCGGCGTCGAGAAAAGTCAGCGGTAAGCGCTTGCCACCCAGCGTCGCCACCACGCTGCCGCGCCCAAGCAGAACGGGAAAGTCCAGATCGAGATGATGATCGGCCAATCGTTGCAGGACAAAGCGCGTGCGATAAGACTGGGCCCCATCTTCTCCAATTCCAGCGCTCACCAGTATCCGATCGACGAGGACCGCGGCTGCAGGATGAGTTGCCGGCTCCAGGTGCAACCTAGCGGCATCCGCCAGTCCGCCATTCAACACCAACACCGGCATGCTATCCCGATCGGCCACAATTTCGGCAGGACCAACGCTCCAATCTTTCGAGGGCGACGAAACCTGGAGATCGGCGTCGCACCAAATGCGGAGTCGGGTGCGGCCGCGCGTGGCGGTCTGCGCTTGGAACACCGGAATGAGTACGGCGTGTCCCTCGCCATCCACTGCCGGTGGGAACGGAACCAGATACTCCAGCGTAATGGTGTGCGTTTTGCCTACCGGCGTTTGCAGGATCAAGTCGCGCTCGCCGTTGGCGTCTGTCTCACCGACAAAGCGGCCCCCTTCCACACCCTCCATCTCGAGTCCGCCACTTACCTTGAGAGGCACCTGTGGTGGTGGCGGTTGCAAAAATTGAAATTGCAAGCGTTCGCGGACCCGCGCGCGACCGGCGCTCAGCGACACGTCGACCACAGCATCGACCGGCAGTTCGGGCCGATAGGGCCTCCAGTTCAAGTTGATGCTCTTGGGCAAGCGTTCCGAAATCCACGCATACTCGCGCATGCCCGCGCCGATGGGGCGGGCAACCTGGGGCGCGAATAACAAGGAAACGTTGCCCAGCCCTTTGGCCTGGTGCGGATCCAAGCTGCGACCGTTTGCAGGATCGAACAGCTCCAAGGCTTCGGGAATCTGCACCGTCACTTCGCCGCCTCGATCGAGTACGGGCGACTGCTGGCCGGCCCCTTGGCGTCCGTCATTCCAAGTCAAAGGCCGCGGCAGTTCCAGGCTCGCCTTGGGCGTTCGATCGTCCGCCATCGGATAGGTGCCGGCGATGGTGATCGCAAAGGCTTTCGATTGCTTTTGCGCCAGCTTGATGACTCAGCGCTGCGCAGGCCGGATCAGGCGTCACTTCTTCAACCAGCTCGGCCGGCATCGGGCCGACCGAAGCGTCGTATTCGTATCCGGCCGGCAGCGTGAGCTCGAAGCGATCGACGCCCGTGCGCAGGGGCGTTACTTCGACACGGGTCACGAGCTGCCAAGCAGGAGACTTGTTCTTTTCATTTTCCAGAAGACGCAAACTTTGCAGCGTTTTCGCTTCCACAACGCCTTTGACGTCTTCCACCTGAACCGACACCAGCGGAGCCGCGGCCGCGCAGCGTATCAGCCGGCGAACCAAAAACATATGCAGCCCGCACCTTGTCGCGCCGCTGCTCTTCGGAGAGTTCCCGGCGATTCAGATCGGGCGATTCCTGCAGCGTGAGCCGTAAATCTTCGGCGGCCCGGATTTCAATCTCCCCGCACTGCGTGGTGGCGCCCGCCACGCCGATCGGGCCAATGCCCAGAGGCTGGCGCGGCCTCGGCTGGCGCACCAGCAAGCTCAGGTGCAGCGTTTCACTAGTTGGGTCTTTGAGGCTCACGTCCCAGTCGACGAAATTGCCATCGAGGTGTTTTTCGATGACTGCCCCCCGATCTTCTTCTTGGGCGGCAGGCTTGAGCTCGACGAGCGTGGCCCCGGGCGCCGGCATGCGGAAGCGCCATTTCGACATCTCGCCGTGCAGCACGCGCAGCGTGATTTCCGCTTCGGTCAGAACCTCGGCCGCGTGCACGCGCACGATGATGCGTTCGCTAACGGCGAATACCGGCACGGACGTGGTCGCGCCGTCGTTGCGCGGCGCTTGCCAGGTCAAATCGAGGTGATCGACCGGCCCGGGCCCCAACAAAACGTTTTCGAGCAATTCGACTCGATTTTCCAGCCGGCGCGGCTTGAGCTGCCGGCTTCCCGAGCCCGCGCTTCGGCAACGCCCACAGGCAGTTCGAGCCGTTCGAGCCTCGTGATGGCAGCGCCCGGCAAATCGAGATCGAGTCCGCGTTCCGTGCCGCGCGGGCCACGCCGGCTCACTACAGGCGCCAGCAACTCGATATCCGCCTCATGCTTGCCTGCCGTGTCGACGTTCAAGACTAGGCCGTCGTCGGTTTGCCGAAGCCAAGGAATCTTCCCATCCATTTTGGCGGCGATCGGCCAGGCTTTCTGGCACCCGAGCTTTACCGTGGCGCGAGGGCCTTCCGTATGGAATTCGAAATGCGCTTCCAGGCGCACGAGGTCGCCGTCAACGCGGCCTTTGAGCTTGCAGACGCTGGGCGATTTCGGGCTTTTCCGCTCGAACTTGGCGGCGGAGTTGTTCGATCTGGTCCTGAAGGCGTTGATATTCTTCAGGAGTCATGACGATGAGCCGGGGCAAGAGCTGCAAAGCATCCTTGGCTTCGTCATAAAGGACGAGAACTGCTCGCGCAGGCAGCCGCAAAGCGTCCAGCGTGATGGAGCCGGACTTTTTTTCCGGTTGAGCTGATTGAATGGGAAGCGAGGCGGGGCGTTTTTCGGGCTCATCGCGTTTGACGGGATCTTGGCTGGCTGCCCCTGCACGCACCGGTTGCGCGGACGCCTGTGACGCCATGAGCGCCATGAGCACGATCCCTGGCAGCACAAGTCTGAACGCGGAGCCTTGGTTCATACCCGTCCCACTTCGGGTACGTGCAATGGAGACTTGGACCACGGGCCATTATAACGTGAATCGAAACATTTGAAGGCGCGGAATGCCCAGCTTACCCAAGTTGCGATGTATCGAGGCGCAGAGCCAGGGGACCTGTTCCGGGTTTGCGCGTCGTGCGGGTTGCCTAGATTTTGCGGGTGAAGTCGGTGGGAGCTTGCAGATAGAACCAGTCTCCAGGTTTCACCGCCCAAATCTTCCCAAGATTTTTTCTGCCGGCAATTTGGGCCGATTCAGGGCGCTGATTGATGAACCAATCGTACTGCTCCAAAGCCTTCGGATATTTGTGACGCCGTAGCCACATTTCGGCCAGGTGAGTGGCGGCCGTTTGCGGGTTGTGCCGGGCAATCGAAGAGACCCATAGCGAACTGCCCTCTTCTCCATCGGAGTCAGGGTCCATTATTCGGCACCGGCAGTAATTGCCCCATTTGCGCCCCTGGGATAAATCGGAACCTTCTTGACGTTCGTCGTTATGCTGAGCAGTTTGTCGGCAAGCTGAGTGGCATGCTTCGAGACAGTCGCGTTTGGCGCTACAATCGATTCGATCGGCACCGCGAGTCTGGCAGTCCTGCACGATTTATCGATAAGGGGTGTCGCAAGAGGTCGGTTTGTAACTCCTTTAACCGGGTTGCGCTCAGTCCTATTTGCAAGAAAGTCGAGTAATGGCAGCAGAGGAGCGTTAGCGAATCTGCACTAACTTGCTCTTCCCAGGGGGCCGCACGGCACGGAAGCCCTGCTAGCTCGGGATCGAGCACCTTCGAATAACTTCAGCACGCAGGAGAGGCGGTTTATGTCTTTCCCTTGGTTCTCCAAAACGCGCAGCGACGCGATCGAAATCTCCCGCCAGGCGGCGGACGGCCCTTCCCCTTTACCTGGAAGCGCTCGAAGATCGCACCGTCCCTACTACCGGTGTCTCTCTGTCCACCAATACGGTGGCCGGCCTTTATTTCGATGTATTGCAGCGCGAGCCTTCGCAAGGTGAACTCAACGCCTGGAATCAGGCCATCGACAATGGCGCCAGCGCCAGTCAAGTAGCTCAAGCCTTTCTGGGCAGCAGCGAGTTCTTGCAAGACCAAGCACAAAGCGTTTATCAAAGCCTGTTCGGCACAGCGCCCAATGCCGCAACTTTGGCATCGATGACGTCGCAACTGCAGACCGACGGGGGCAACATTCAGGTTTTGCTCTACGATCAAATTACGTCGGCAGCTTATTTCAGCACGGTAGCGAATGGCAGCAACAGCACCTGGGTAGCGGACATCTATCAGGCGGTGCTGGGTCGGGCCGCCGACACTCAAGGACAGGGCTATTGGGATACTCAGTTAGCCCAGCGCACCAGTCGCCAGGGCGTGGCGGCCAACTTCGCCTTCAGCACCGAGGCGCTGCAGAACGCGGTGACGACTTCGTATCACCAGATTCTGGGCCGCAATCCGGATACGGGCGGTCTCAATTACTGGACGACAAGCCTGAAAAATGGCATGACCCAAGATCAGCTCGAAGTGCAACTGGCTGCTTCGCCTGAATACTCCAACCTTTACACGAGCGCGATGTTGCCTGTTGCCGGCAGTTTAGACGTCGCCGATTCTCAAGTGACTTCGGCAACGTTGGCAGCGACCAATTACTACACCACGGCAACGCCTACCATTGCGTTTACTCCCAATGTGACCGGAATCAGCGGCCGAGCTTACATTCAGATCGACAACAACAACGACGGGCAGTTCACCGGCAACGAACTTTACGAAGCCAGCGGCATTCTGTCCGCCAAGACGAATTCGGTCACGCTGCAACCGCTGCCGGAAGGCACGTACAACATTCGCGGCGACATCAAGACGGTGACGGGCGCCGACATCGCCACACCAGTGGTTACCATTACCATCGATCCCTCTGGCGGCTTCATCGGTTCACAGCCCATTCTGCAGTTGATTAGCGACTATCAGAGAAACATGAGCCAAACGGGTACGTTGCCCGCCAATTTCGTCCAAAATCATCCTCTGGTGAAAATCAACGCTCAAAACCAGGTGCAGATCAACGTGCACTCCACCTTGCCCCAATACTTGACCGCCCTGGAGACCAGTCTGCAGAGCCAGGGGATGGTGGTGCAGGGCGTGTACCCCACTCAAGACATGATTCAGGGTTATTACCCGATTTCCGAACTCAGCACCATCGTAACCACGCCTCATTTCCGCGACATCGTGCCGGTAGATCCGGCGGTTCTCTACACCGGTTCAGCGGAGTCCCAAGGCGATGCGGTCATCTTGGGCCCACAATTTCGCGCGAACACCGGAGATACCGGAACCGGCATTACTATTGGAATACTTTCGGATACGGTGAATCAGGTGAATGGCGGCATTGCCGCTTCGCAAGCAACCGGCGACTTACCGGCCGCAGGCGTCAACGTTTTGGAAGATGGTGCTGCACAAGGCGCGACGGACGAAGGCCGAGCCATGCTCGAAATCGTCGACGACGTCAGCGCCCGGCGCCAGTCTTGCATTCCACACCGGTACCATTTCCCCGCAGGACTTCGCGACCGGGATCATGCAATTAGCAGGGGTCGGCGCCAAAGCCATCGCCGACGACATCGGCTACGCCGACGACCCGATGTTCAACGACGGCCTTATTTCCCAGGCGGTCGATCAGGTGCAATCGCAGGGCGTCTTCTACGATTCGTCCGCCGGAAATAGCGGAGATATGGGCTTTATTTCCAACTGGACCTCGACGACGGCCACCGTCGGAGGCATTAGCGGCACCTTCTTGAAGATGTCTGACGGTAGCGCACTCGAGCAATTCTCCTTGCAGCCCGGCGACGTCGTTGAACCGACGCTGCAGTGGGATAATGCTTTTCTCGAGGGAGGCATCCCAACCAACCCAATTACCAGGTCAAAACCGAAGTGGACATGCTCGTCACTTCTGCCGATGGCTCGCAGCTGTTCGGCGATTTCAACACCAACACACTCAACACGAACGAGGCCAATCAAATCGGCCAGTTCTTCAACAATGGAGCCTTGGGCACGAATAATTTCGCCTTCGCTTTCTTTCTCGCGCAAGGCCCGGCGCTTACTGTGCTGCGTTGGATGAACTTTGACGAAAATACCCAGACCCTCGTTCTCGCGACAGGCGGTGGTCCCACCGTTTTCGGCCATTCCATGGCGACCGGAGGAGTGGCTGTAGGCGCCACGGAATGGTACAGCAATCAGATCGATGGCAACACAAACTATGTAACGGAGAGTTTCAGCGCTATGGGCGGCGCGCTGCCCAAATTGTTCGACAACACGGGCGCTCGCCTGGCGACCCCTGAGACGCTCAATGAACCCTTACTTACGGGCCCCGACGGAGTCGAGACATCCTTCTTCGGTCAAATGGCACTTCCCGACGACCCCGATAAGGCCGATGGTTTCCCGCGCTTTACGGCACTTCCGCCGCTGCTCCGCATGTTGCAGCAGCAGCAGCGTTGCTCATGCAACAATCTGGCGGAACGAATGTCGAGGTCCTTCAAGAAATGGAAAAAACCGCTCTGGACATCGACGCTCCAGGCTGGGACCCCGGCAGCGGCGCCGGCGTCGTCCAGCTCACCCCCTTCACGCCCAGCGGGGGCGGCGGCGGCGGTGGCGGTGGTAGCGGCGGCACGACGGGCGACGACCGTTTCGAATTCAACGATACTTCCGATCAAGCCACAAATTTGGGAGTGCTCACGACGGGTACGCAAACCACCAACGATTTGACCATCATCAACCACGCGAACGGCTTGCCGGATTACGATTGGTATCGCTATACGGCTGGCGCCACGGGGACACTGACGGTCTCGATCAACTACAATTCCGCCGGTGATCTGGATCTCAAGGTCTACACGGTGGATGCCAATAACACGCTCATTCCGATCGGCGCCAGCGTAACGACTGGTCAGAGTAAACAAACAGTGACCACAGTGATCGGCGGAGGCATGCCGATCCTCATCTGGGTCTACGGCTACGATTTTGCCCAAGGCTCCTATGATTTGAACACGACTCTGAGTTAGTCAGACAAGGTGCACTCAGCGCCTGCATCAGACCGTAAGAAGCGGCTTATCTTCGGCAGCGACGATGCCAAGATGATCTCCGCCTCTTACGGTCTGATTTGTTTCCTACCGCTCAACGCCACAAGAAAGCGACAGTGGCCATCACGCTCCGCGTGATGATTTCGTTACGTTCCAAGACGCTCGACGCTTACAGTGGCCATCACGCTCCGCGTGATGATTTCCTCACGGCACAGTGCGGTCAACCGTCACAGTGGCCATCACGCTCCGCGTGATGATTTCCTCACGTTCCAGGGCGATTGCCCATTCCACCCAAACTGCTCCGCTGCCACTTGAATCTCCTTGGTTGCTCGAACGCAATCGGCTTCTGTGTAAATGGCCCGATTCAGGGAATGGACGTTCCAATCATCACGCGGAGCGTGATGGCCACTGAAGATGCCCCCCTGGAATCAGTTGGAAGTAGTTCCGCCTGCACGACGCAATCCTGCGTCGCGGATGAATGCTGCGCGTGGTACCATTCTGAAGCTTCGCCAATCTGCGACAGGGGGAATACGTATGTTGACGATCCGAAGCAGGCCCCGACTAGGGCGGGGCGGATTGATGACGCGCCGGCAGCTGTTGCAGGTGGGGGGCGCGGGCCTCTTTGGGATGAGCCTGCCGCGCATCCTGGAAGCGCAGGCCATTCAATCCGGTATCCGCCCCCGCGCCCGCTCGGTCATGTTCCTTTTCCAGTTCGGCGGCCCCAGTCAGCTCGAAACTTTCGATATGAAGCCGGCGGCGCCGGAAAAAATTCGCGGGCCGTTCAAGCCCATCCCTTCGCGCACTCCCGGCTTGCGCATCTGCGAGCACTTGCCCCGACTCGCAAACGTCTCGGACAAATTCTGCGTGCTCCGCACCATGACGCACACCTACAACGATCACTCGGGAGCCGGTCACTATTTGCAAACGGGCAAACGCTGGCAGCTGCCCATCGGCGGCGGCTTCGTCGCCACGCCTGGCGATTGGCCAGCCATGGGTTCCGTGGTCCAATATCTCGATAGGCGCGCCGCTAACGAAAAAATCCGCGACCTGCCTGGCTACATAGTGCTTCCCAACAGCCTGGGCAGGCTCCAGGAAGCGGGGCAATATAGACGGCCAGGCGAATACGCCGGCTGGCTGGGCCGAACCTACAACCCGCTGACCACCGCTGTCGACAAGAAAAACCTCCAAGACAATCCTTACTGGCGCGACTGCTCCGATCAGGAGCTGACTTTTCAGATCGAAGGCTTGGGAGTGACGAAGGAACTGTCTTCCGACCGCATCCGCTGTCGCCAGACGCTTCTGGAACAGATGGACGCCACACGACGGATCCTCGATCGCGGGGCGGGGGTCGAACTGGACAGCTTTCGGCAACAGGCGCTGAATCTGGTCACCTCAGGCGCCGCGCGCCGCGCCCTCGACCTTCGCGAGGAGGCGCCGCGTTGCGCGATCGCTACGGTCGCCATTTATTCGGGCAGTCTTGCTTGATGGGTCGGCGGCTGGTCGAAGCCGGGGCACGTTTCGTCACCATTCATTACGACTGCTGCGACGGCTATAGCTGGGATTCGCACCTTCATAGCGAGGACCTGCGCAAGCATCTGTTGCCCACCTTTGACCAGGCATTGGCCGCACTGCTGACCGACCTCGACGACCGAGGCCTTCTCGATGAGACTCTGGTGGTCGCCGTGGGCGAGATGGGGCGAACTCCTTTGGCGAATGCCCAGTGGGGCCGGGGTCACTGGAGCACGCTTTTTCCTGCCGTGCTTGCCGGCGCCGGCATCCGTCCCGGCGTTACCTACGGCGCTTCCGACAAAGACGCCGCCTATCCCATCGAACGGCCTACATCGCCCGAGGACCTGGCGGCCACGATTTACCACGCGCTAGGCATCAACGCCGATTTGCGCCTGCACGATCCGCAAGGGCGCGAAGTATCGGTCGTCGACGGCGGCAAACCTGCGTTGGATTTGTTCGGCTAGACCCCGTCGCATTCGCGCCAGAGGCGCTGCTATCGGTTAGCCGCGACGCGCAGCGGAGCGATCACTGCACGCTCCGCTGCGCGTAACGGCTAACCGGGGATCCCCTCGATTTACGGAAACAGCATTTCAATTCCCCAACGGGAACAGCTTCACCAACTCCTTCCGATCGGGCCGTCGGCCATATTCGCAAATCTCGAAGGCTTCGGCGTACTTCACCGGTTCGCCGTGTTCTTTGCCGTACAATTCGTTCAGCTCAGCGCGATATTTCTTGGCAACCGCCGCGTTGCGGCTGCGAAAACTATCGCGCCACCAGCTTGCACGGGCCGCTTCCCCAGCTGCTGTCGTGGGGATCAGCTTCGCCGACCCGTTAGCGCCGCCTTCGTAGAACTGCGACACCAGCACATCCAACGCGTCGAGTTTCTTTTCAATGGTGGAATCGATGTTCACCACCACGTCGGCTTGAAAGGGGTTCGGTTTCTGGAAGCCGTCCGAGTAATAGAAGAAGGCCGGATTGGTTTCCAAGATGGGCGTATCGGGGCAGAAGAAAGGCACCGTCACCATGTAAGCAGCATCTTGCACCAGCACGCCGGTATAGCGATGATCCGGGTGATAGTCGTTGGGGCGATGGCTCATGACGATGTCGGCTTTCCATTCGCGGATGAGCCTGGTGATGGTGCGTCGATTTTCGAGCGTAGGCAGCAACTCGCCGTCATGAATATCGAGCACCTCGCTGGTGACGCCCAGAATCTTATCGGCTTGCTGCACTTCCGCCGTGCGCCGACGGGCCAGCGGACCGCCTGCTTCGCGCCAGTGGCCGATGTCGCCGTTGGTGACCGACACCAGCTTGACGTGATGCCCCTGCGCCGCCCACATGGCGGCGGTACCGCCCACTTTCAGCTCGCAATCGTCGGGGTGCGCTCCGAAGCAGATGATGCGCAGCTTGCCGTCGGTCGGTGGGGCAGGGGGGCGATTGACGGGACGAACCGGTTCCTGAGTTTGCTGTGCGTTGACAGCATTTTCCAGGCCGGTGAAGCGCTCTCGCGCCAGCCCCAGGCCAATTGCTAAGCCTCCGCCAAAGCAGATCAGTCCCAGCAGGCCTATCTTTCGATAATTCATGGTTTGTCCCCCTTCTTTTCCGGAGTTTTAAGTGGTTCGGTCTGCTTGGGCTTTTCGAGCCAGCGTTCCATCGGCGGCCGTTTGAGATGAAAGCCTGTTGCTTGCTGGTAAGCCTGGCCCACGGCCAAAAGTTCGGTTTCGCCGTAAAGACGTCCTGTGAACGTGATGGCAAGTGGCGTCTCCAGTTCGCCTCGCTTGTTGAAGCCGTTCGGCATCACCAGGGTTGGATGACCCGTGAGATTGGTGATTTGTAGTTCGTCACGGCCGCCGCCGACATAGAGATCGACCTGCCCCAGCAGGCCTTCCATCTCTTGCATGAGCAAACTACGAATGCGATTCGCTCGAATGTATTCGACCGCGGGGATGAATTCGCCGCTGCGAAAAGTCCCCGGCCAACTGTTCAAGCCGTCAGTAATGCCGGCCCGCGTCAAGTCGTCGAAAGAAGCGGCCGCTTCGGCAGTGAGAATGAATCCAATGGCGCGAACCGGATATTTGCTGGGCATCTTGATCGGCACGAGCTGCACTCCCAGATCCTTGAGCACAGCTAACTCGGGCCGGTCGTTTGCCGATTCCACGTAGCCGACGCGGATGGCGCTTAGCTCGCGCGGGCAAGGCCAGTGGAAAGGCCGGTCGACGGCGGCAGCATCCTGGCCGTCGGCTCCGTGAATGGCGCCCAGCACCAGGGCACAATCCTCGACCGAACGGCACAGCGGCCCGATTTTGTCCATGCTCCAGGAAAGAGCCATGCAGCCATGACGGCTCACGCGGCCAAACGTAGGTCGCAAACTGGTGTTGCCGCAGCGTGAGCTGGGCGAAATGATACTCCCCAAGGTCTCGCTGCCCAAGGCAAAGCCCACGCAGCCGGCCGCGGTGGCCGACGCCGAGCCGGCCGAGGAACCGCTCGAACCTTGTTGCGGGTTCCAGGGATTGCGGCACCGTCCGCCAAACCACTGATCGCCCATGGCCAAGGCGCCCAGCGCCAGCTTGGCTACCAGCACAGCGCCCGCGTCTTCGAGACGATGAGCCACCGTGGCTTTCATGGCGATCGTCTGATCCTTGTAAGGCTTGGCGCCCCAGGTTGTCTTGTAGCCCGGATAGGCGATCAGATCCTTGGCGCCCCAGGGCACGCCATGCAGTGGGCCGCGATAGCGACCGGCGGCAATCTCACGATCGGCTTTTTCCGCGGCTTTCAGGGCCAGGTCTTCCGTGAAGTTGACGACGCAATGCAACACGGGATCGAATTTCTTCAAACGCTCGAGGTAAAGCTTGGTCAACTCCACCGAAGAAACCTGCCGGCTGCGCAAAAGGCCGGCCAATTCGGCGACGGGAGCAAAAGCCAGCGTTTCGGCCGTATCGGGCTTCTTGGAGGCGGCTTCCTTGCTGAGGCGAACGCTCCCTCGATCCGGCGGCCCGGTGGGAACATTCCAGGGGCAGGGTTGAAACACCAAGGCGGGAGCGACGCTATTGTCGAGCTTCACCTTGCGGATCGAGTCGAAATCGTTAAGCAGGCGGCCGACGGCTCCCGTTATCGATTTGCGCAGTCTTCCGAAAGCTCGATTCCCGAAATCCATTCCGCTTGCTCGATCATTTCCGGGGTGACCTGAGGCGCCCTCGGCTGAACCTGAGCGGCCAAGGCACGCTGGAACACGGGCGTTCCCACGCCCAATGCGCCCAAAGCGCCAAGAAGTTGCCGGCGTGTCAATGCGAACAGCCGCGGCCGGGAAATCGGCGGTTTTGGGGCGTCTGTTTTCGAGCGGGATTGTGCCATGAATGAATCCTCGGAGGAGTAATAAATGAATTCGCAGTATCCGGCTTGCTACGCTTTAATGCAAGCGGCTGAACGTAGCCTGCCTTGTCAAATGAGCCAGCTTCTCGCGCCAGATAAGCAAGGCTCTCACGTCACAGAGCGAGCCTCCCACGTTAGTGGGGGGAGGCAGCGGAAAACTCCCCCCACTAGCGTGGGAGGCTCGCTAATTCGAAAGGCTCGCTCATGCCTGCCACAAAAGGAAATGTTAAATTGAACGCATCCATCCGTTTAGCCAGATTGGAAGATGCCCCGGCCATTCGGGCCGTCTATGCGCCGGCGGTGGCGACGCCGATCAGCTTCGAGCTAGAGGTGCCGCCCGAACAGGAAATGCGCAACCGCATCGCGAAGACCTTGGTCCACTATCCCTGGCTGGTGTGCGAACAGGGCGGCCGGGTGCTGGGCTACGCCTATGGCAGCCGGCATCGGCAGCGCGCCGCTTACGATTGGTCCGCGGAGGTGAGCGTCTATGTGGACCAGAGCAGTCGCCGGAAGGGTGTCGCTCGGGCGCTCTACCGGACGCTTCTTAAGGCATTGGGTTGTCAGCGTTATTGCAGCGCCTTTGTCGGCATCACGGTCCCCAATCCCGAAAGCGTTGGCTTTCACGAATCGCTGGGTTTTCGTCCCGTGGGTGTATTCCACCGAATGGGCTTCAAGAACGGCGCTTGGCACGACGTCGGTTGGTGGGAGCTGGCCCTGGGGCTTTATCCAGAAGCCCCTGGGCCGCTCCTCAGTCTCGACGAGCTGATCGGCTCACCGGACTGGCCAGCCGTACTTCAATTTGGCGACGAATGCTTACGGCGGCGCTAACCACCAGTCCGAATTGCCTTTTTCAGCCGCTTTGCTTATCCTGTCCGGTCGGTTGGAGGATTCGCGGAGAAGTTTTATGCAGTGGGTGCTGATAGCGACAGGATTTACTGGAGCGCTAACGCTCGTTTTCCTGCTGCGCCGCGCTTACAAATTCTTTGTCCCGCCCGCGGAAACCGACGTGTTTTTCTCGCCCAAGGGCGGCTGCCAGGATGCGATCGTCCGCGCAATCCAGCGGGCCCGCAAGGAAATCCTGGTTCAGGCCTACTCCTTTACGGCCGATCCCATTACTAACGGGCTCGTCGAAGCCAAGAAACGTGGCGTACACGTCGAAATACTGCTCGACCGCAGCAACGAAGAAGACGCTCATTCGGACTTGCACATCCTGACGGATAACCAGGTGCCGTTGCTGATCGACGCCAAGCACGCCATCGCCCACAACAAAATCATGGTCATCGATCGAAGAATCGTACTCACGGGCAGCTTCAATTTCACCAACCAGGCCGAGCACGAGAACGCCGAGAACCTGCTAATTCTCACCCACCATTCGGGCCTCGTGAAGCACTACTTGGAAAATTACCAGGTACACAAGAGCCACTCGCAGCCCTCGGTGCGCCATGCGCCGGCCGCTCCAAAGCAATTCCATCACAAAGCGGCTTAAGCTCACCCATCGCGCACAATCGTAGCCGAACTCGTGAGAGTTCGATTCCGAAGTCTCACGACTTCGGCTACTCTAATGACGCATTCTTTTTCAGCCCGCCACTCCCGGAGGTTTCCTCCCATGAATCGCAGGCGCTTCTTGCCGGCGCCACCACGGTCGGCGCGGCGCTCGCCGCGGCGACGGTCAGTCGGCGTACCTTAACTGGCCAACCGGCTGTGAGCCGCCCCAGAGGGCGGCCGGTTCTGGGGCATCAGCATCAATCGAGCGAGGCCGAGCTAAAGATCCTGGCCGCCCTGGGCGTCGAGCACATTTGCAGTGCGGTGCCATCGCGGCGCTTGGATGATGCCTGGTCGGTTCAAGGCCTCTTGCGTCTGCGCGAGCGCGTGGAACGTCATGGCATCAAACTTGATATGGCGCCTTTGCCGCTGAGCTCCACGGCTAGCGCGAAGCGCCGACAATCCCGACATCATGCGCGGCAAGAGCCCCGAGCGCGATCGCGAGATTGACCACATTTGCCGGATGATTGCCAATGCCGCCAAGGCCGGCATACCGGCGCTCAAGTACAACCTGACGCTGCTTGGTGTCGTGCGCACGGCCAAAACGCCTGGACGTGGGGGAGCGAGTTACAGCACCTTCATATACAGTAAGTCGAAAGCCGGCGACCCGCCGCCTCCGGATAGTGGATCCGCCAGTGCCGACCAGATGTGGGAGCGGATTGAGTATTTCTTGAAACGCGTGGTGCCGGTAGCGGAAGACCACAAGGTCCGGCTCTGCTGTCATCCTCACGATCCCGGCATGCCCGCGGAAAAGGGGTATCGGGGCATTCACCGTGTGCTCGGGAGCGTCGAAGGGCTTAAGAAGTTCGTCGGCATTATGCCCAGCGCCTATCACGGGCTCAATTTCTGCCAGGGAACGGTGGCGGAGATGCTCGAAAAGCCAGGCCGCGATATCTACGACGTGATCCGTTGGTTCGGCGAACGCAACAAGATCTTCAACGTCCATTTCCGCAACATCAAGGGCGGCTTTCTCGATTTTCAGGAGACATTCCCGGACGACGGCGACGTGGACATGCTGCGCGCCTTGCGCGTCTATCGCGATGTCGGCTACACCGGCATGATCATGCCCGATCACGTCCCCGGCATCGAAGGCGACGCCCGCGGCGCTCAGGCGTTCGCCTACTCCTTCGGCTACATCAAAGCGCTTCTGCAGGTGGTGAACCGGGAACTGGTACGGTAGGTAGCCGCGCAGAAATCAATTGGTCAATCGGGCCGACGATGGGAACCCGAAGCGTTCGGGCCGACGATGGGAACCCGAAGCGTTCGGGCCGACGATGGGAACCCGAAGCGTAAGCGAGGCATTTTGCCCAGCCCTCGCTTACGCTTCAAGGATATCCATCAAAATCCTCGTGGCCTGCAGTGAATCTGGGAATGATCTTCAGCACCGAAGAATCGGCTCTGCTACTTTGAACTCTGGGGGCTAATAAGGCGAGCGGCAGAAAAAAGTAGACCTCACGCTCCGCGTGAGGAACGCCTCACGCGGAGCGTGAGGTCTACTTTGGGGAAGCCAATTCATGCCGATCGCCTAAGAAGTGCGCCAGCCTTTAATTCTCCCCCCCTTGGCAAGGGGGGGCAGGGGGGGTCGCGGAACCGCTATCCCAATGCGGTGGACTAGAAGATTCAGGAGATCGCGGTGGGCACCTATTCTCCGTGAATCGTTACATCGCGTCAGACCCCCCAACCCCCCCTTGCCAAGGGGGGAGAAAAAGCGTCACCCATCCACTTCGGTCGTCTCAATTGCCTCCAAGAGCGATTCAACATCATAGGAGCCGACGTAGCGACTGCCGTTGATGAAGAAAGTCGGCGTGCCATTCACACCGCTGCGGACGCCGCTCATGAAATCTTGGCGCACGCTGCGCCGCGTGGACGTGGTTGGTAAGTTCGTCCATGAATTGAACTGAGTCGAGGCCAAGTTCTTTGGCGAAATGTGCCAGGTTTCTATCGTCGAGCCCGTCTTGGTTTTCGAACATAAGGTCGTGCAGCGCCCAAAACTGTCCCTGCGTATCCGCCGCCTCTGCCGCTTCCGCGGCTTGCTGGGCGTGGGGGTGGGCCGTGCTGAGAGGGAAATGCCTGAAGGCGAAGCGCAAAGCGGCGCCCAAGCGTTGCTGCACTTCCTTCACTACCGGATGAGCCGCGCCGCAATGAGGACACTCGAAGTCGCCGTATTCCAACAGGGTTACCGCAGCTTCTTCCGAACCCTGGACATGGTCGCGCGGCCCGACCGGAATGGTCAAGCGAGTTGCAGATGTGTGGCTCATGCGGGCACCTCCATTTTAGGGAGGGCTTCGAGTGCGGCTCAGAATGCCGTCAGCGCCGGGATTGACGCCGACGGGCGATAAGTAACTCCAACGAATAATTCCCTTGCCGTCGATGACGAACAGCGCCCGCTCGCATACGCCTTCGCTCCCGCGATACGCCCCGTAATTTCGGGCGACTGCGCCTTTGGGTTCGAAATCGGCGAGCAGGGGAAAATGAAACTTCCGATCGCGTGCGAAGGCGTTATGACACCAAACGCCGTCGACGGAAATGCCGATCAAAACGGCGTTATGGTGCCGAAACTCCGCCAAAAGCTCGTTGAACAGCGCCAGCTCGTCGCCGCA
>CAVVHZ010000066.1:0-85181 GCA_963748025.1 uncultured Gemmataceae bacterium | reverse complement strand
CAACACCAGGACGTATCGCCTGGAGGTCCGGCGGTTAAGGGATGAGGCACCGGAATTGATCTACGAGCAACCGAATGCTGGCGGAGAAGGGGCTGTGTTTTACGTCCCAGATGATCAGCTATTGGCGTACTGGAATATCGATGGCTTTTTCAGGCTGGTGACTCTCGAGAAGCCTCAGGTGACAAGTGGCTGGCAGGAAACGGAGGATCAGTCCGGCTGGAACATCGTTCGGCCCCGATGGTCACTCGCTGCTGTATTGGACGAGGGTAAATGAGCAAGGCACTCTTCACGTTCGCGACGTGAGCACCGGCGAGGAGAAAGCCCGATTGCCTCATCCAAACTTTCTCAGCTCGCTGCCTGGCACCCAACCGGCCAGTTAATCGTCTCATGTTGCGATGACTTTCAAGATTCGTCTGTGGGACCTAGGCCACCGGACAGTTGATCCGGATATTGTCGGGCCACAAGAATTTTGGGATCTTTTGCGTCTTCACTCCTGAGGGAGATCGCTGCTCAGCAATGACTGGAGCCATCTTTTGCGGGTCTGGGATGTGCATTCGGGTCGGCAACTCTTCAGCACAACACGAAGGCTATTACTTTCCCGCATCCTGCAGAGCCAAGATGGACAGGTAGTGATTGCCGGAGATTATGACGCACAAGTACTCCGCGTTGCCGGCGGTAACGAGTTCCGCACGCTCCCGCCCCAGGAGCAACAGGCCGCGGCCCTTATGCCACCGTTCACCCCGGCTTTGCACCAGTCCCGATGGCCGGCTTCCTGGCCATCAAAACCGAGGAAAACAACTGTGCCTTGGTGGACCCCGTCACGGGGGCGGAGTTGGCGGTGACCCGGGCACAGCCCAGCTGCCCCTTTGCGTTCGATTCCTCCGGCGAGTTGTTGACTTATGGTTCGGGGGGGGTGTGTCGCTGGCCTGTCAGAACGGACCCGGAAACGGCCCGTCTTTGTGTCGGCCCGCCGGAGTGCCTCTTCCCGGTGAAAACTGAAGACGGCCACGGCAGCAGTACCGATGGCCAGGTCCTGGCGATCCCAAACTATCAGCGTGGCGCACATTACTGCGCGGGACCGCCCGGGGCGCCAATTGAGCTTGGGCCGCAAGAGGATGTCCGAAGTTGTGGAGTCAGCCCCGATGGGCGTGGATCGCTACCGGCAACCACTCAACACGCAGGGCGTGGGCGCCAAGTGTGGGATGCGACCTACGGTCACCTGGTCAAGGACCTGCCTATGAGTACGGGCTGCAGGGTTGCATTCAGCCCGGATGGCAAATGGCTCCTTGCCGTTGGGGATGAGTGCGAATTGTGGGAGGTGGGCACCTGGGAGAAAAAAGCCCTGGGCAAAGGAAATGGATTTGTGTTCACTCGGGACTGCCGCATGGTGGCGATAGGAGGCGATGCCGGTATGGTTCGTCTGGTCGATCCCTTAAACGGCCGGGAATACGTGCGGCTCGATGCTTCCCAGCAGACTAGCATCGAGCCGTATTCTTTCACGCCGGATGGCGGCCAGCTCATCGCTTTTGCTTTCGACAGTCAGGTGCTGTGCATCTGGGATTTACGTGCCATCCGCCGAGGGCTGAAGGCCCTTGACCTTGACTGGGACGCCCCGGATATCCTCCCGAGCCGCCCCCGAGTAAGACGCCGCTGCGGATTGAAGTGAAACAGTAGAACCTTCGGATACACAAGTGATAGGATTGTTCTGATGGCTTGTCAAAAACGCCGGATCGTGAAAAGCGGCGCATTCAAGACCGAGTTTGCTGCTGCTAAGCGAAATGACCCTCATGTGCCGCTGTCTATCAAACTCCTCATTTTCGATAACTCCCAATAATCGCTATATGCTATCGTTCTTATTCTCGTTTCTTTGCAAGGATAAGGCAATTCAATAGGTGCGCCGTCCAACAGGCTGGCGAGTCCTTGCTATCGCAAGATCCGCCGAAATCCGCACTATTCAACGCCCATTTCCAGCCCCATCCGTTCGCTTTTCCTTGCCAAATCTATAGTAAAGTGATAAAGATGGTATAAGTCATTGGCCCGCGGCTTCCCCACTGGAGCTTTAATGCCGACGTCGGTGTTCGATATCTCGTCGCTTCCTGAAGTCAATGCTAGACTTATGGATGAATCTCCCCAGGAGATTCTGCGGCTGGGCTATGAGCAGTTTCAGCCTCGGCTGGCCATGGCGACTGCTTTCGGAGCCGAAGGGTGCTGCCTTTTGCATATGCTTTCGGAGATCGAAGGCTCGGTTTTCCTTTTCAATTTGGACACGGGATACCAATTCCCCGAAACTTTGGCCCTGCGAGAGCGGATTCGGGAGCGCTATGGCCTGAACGTCGAACTCATTCGTCCGGACCTGACTGTCGCGGAATACGAGGCCGACCACGGCGGCCCTGTATATCCGCATCGTCCGGATCAGTGCTGCCATGACCGAAAGATCCTTCCGCTTCGCAGGGCCCTTGTTGGTCAAGAAGCCTGGATCAGCGCCATTCGCCGCGACCAAACCGCCCAGCGCGGCGCCGCCCAGGTTGTTCAGTGGGACGCCAAGTTCGGCCTGGTGAAAATCAATCCCTCTACTCAATTGGACGAAGAAGGACGTCTGGTCATTTGTGGCCAGACACGAAGTGCCTTACAATCCCCTTCACGATCAAGGCTATCCAAGCATTGGCTGCTGGCCCTGCACGCAAGCCGTGCAGTTGGGTGCGGACGATCGCGCCGGCCGCTGGGCCGGTCGAAGAAAAAGGAATGCGGCTTGCACGTGCTCGAACATCAAGACGGCAGCGGCATTTGATACCTGGGGACCGAATATGAGGGTTTCCGCCAAAGCGGAGTATGCGTGCGTCGCCATGCTCGGAGCTGGCCGCCAGTCGCGATAACTCACAGCCGCTGCGCGTCAAGACCATCGCCGAAGCTCATGGCATTCCCTTGCGGTTTCTGGTGCAGATCCTTTTGCAGCTCAAAGGAGCGGGACTGGTTGCCAGCACCCGGGGCGCCTCCGGGGGTTATCATCTCACCCGCCCCCCCGACATGATTTCCATCGCCGACATCATCAACATCATCGACCGGGCATTACCCGTTCGAGCCTCGAGTTCACAGCCGCCGGCCTCTTTGGCGTTTTCGACCTTGCGGGGCATTTGGCGCGATGTGCAAGTCATGGAGCAGCAGATGTTGGAGCAAATCACGCTCGCCGACTTGGTGCGTCAAACCCAAGAATCTTCCGGCACTTTCCTACCAAATATGACCCGGTGGCCGGACCAAGCCGCAGCCATCCGGGGAATAGCTTAGGCGAGCGGCAGAAAAAAGTAGACCTCACGCTCCGCGTGAGGAACGCCTCACGCGGAGCGTGAGGTCTACTTTGGGGAAGCCAATTCATGCCGATCGCCTTAAACCTGGAAAATAATCGGCTGTCAGTGCATTTGTAGAGAAGTATTCATGTCGGACGTGATCGCACCTCATGGCGGACTGCGGAGACCGTCAAGCACCCGTGGCCCCTGCCAAAGCCGAACCATTCGCCAGCAAGAAGAATTTCGGCTTTACCGATATCGTCATCGGCCGCAAGCATGCAGACGCCCCCTACGATGACGGCAAAGATATTTGGGACGGGCTGGCCGCGCCAGCGGAAATTCGACGAACTTAAAGGCGAACTCCACATCAAGCCTGTGAAAGTAGGCTTTGCTGCCTTCTACGAGGAGTTGGGCCGGGTCGGACTCGTGGAAGAGTGCGCCCCAAAGGGTATAAGCAAGTTTCGATCAGCGGCCGCGAACTGCGGGAGAAGCTCCGCGCCGGGCCAGCTCCCCGACGCCCGCGTCATGCGACCGGAAACCGCTTCGATTTTGATCGAGCAAATGAAGAACGGGTAGTTGATTTCCTGACAATCAGTTCTTGCTGAAATCAAATTTCTGGGAAGCGTCTTTCGAGAGCGGGTCACGAACGAATTTCTGATGGCAATTGGGGCAGAGATCGAATCGGAAATGTCTGCTGGCCGGAGGAAACGCATCGCCCTCGTCACCTTGGTCAGCCATCTCTTGCAATAATTCGCTAACGGCCTCCATGTGATCGTCGTCGAGGTCCGCCTCGGTCAACTTACCTGGATCGTGGGCGGCGAACGCCTCGATCTTGACGACGTAGCGATCGTCTTGGCCGGGACAGAGTTCTTTACCGCAGAGGTCGCAGGTGATGTGTAACATGAATGCCTTAGCCTCCTGAGCCTTGGCTTCGCGTTTGGTCCAAACTCGCAAAGCCATTGACCGTTTTCCCGGCTCGATCCGCCCAAGAAACTGAGCGGTGCGGAAACCCTCCCTCTCCAGAGGTCGCAGTTTTCGTCATGCCTGTCAAGCCGAATTCTTGGGCAAAAAAGGGTAGTGATAATGAATCGCTTACCTACCCGCCTATTGGTGGCGGTCCCCACTGTTCGCTGTCCGGCTGGCAAAGGGATCCGTGGCCAAGTAACATCACTGCGACACTGCAAGGACGAACCGCAGTCCTGTAGCCGCGTTCGCCAGAACGCGGGCCACGCATGGGTCATCCCAGTGTCGTGGCGAGGCAGCGGCATTTATGGCCTGCCCGCGTTCTGGCGAAGGCGGCTACATGGCCCGTTAGAGCGTGATGACAATGAACGGACACTCATTTCGATTAGCAATAGGAATCAATCTTTCTGAACGCCCTTAGTCAATCCGACCTAGGAAGCCGCACATGATCGGCCCCGTTCTCGATTTCGAGCTTTTGCGGGGCAGCCGCAGCAATGGATTGCTGCTGCTTCGCCGAATCTACACGGGCTGGCTGGTTGTCCAATTGCTCTTCTTCTACTGGCTTTACCTGATCCAATCTAATCTGTTGGCCCATTACTTCGCAGATGTGCCAATCAATACCGATGCTGCCGCCGCTTTCGTGAATTCGTGCGCCTCCACGCTCATCACGCAGCAATTCATTTTGCTGGCTCTGTGCACCCCCGCCCTCACTGCCGGGGCCATCACCGACGAAAAAACCCGGGGCACCCTTCAATATCTTTTGACGGCGGATGTAACGGGGTGGGAGATCGTCACCAGCAAGCTCTTCGGGCGCATCTGGCAAGTTCTGATCTTGTGTCTAGCTGTCTTGCCCATGCTTTGTTTCCTCGTTGGGCTAGGCGGGTATCATCCCATCGCCCTGGCAGTGCCCTTCGTCTTGGTTCTGGTGCCGGTGTTCGCCATTGCCTCGGCCAGCTTGTTGGCCTCGGTCTGGTGCCGGCAAACGCGCGATGCAGTGCTAATGGTCTACATCGGCCTCTTGGCCGCGTCTGGGCTGGCGGCCTGGCTTGGCCTGAGGAGCTATTTCGATCCGTTGCACGTTATGGAAAGCGCCTGGGATGAAGAAGTAAACCTTGCCGAACTGAGTAAGCGTGCCGGCATCTGGCGCGGCGATTTGGCTTTGCATGGGTTTGGTATTTCTTGGCTTGGCCGGCTGGCGGCTCCGTGGCGCCTATTTGCGTCAACTTCAAAACGAAGGCATGACCAGGAAGCCGCGCTGGTGGAAAGCACGCAGGCGACCGGTGAGCGACGATCCGATCCGGTGGAAGGAGAGCCAGATGGAGGGCGTGGCGCCGTTGGTGATTTTACGGCGGTTTCCGCGCTGGCTAGGCGTGACCATCACCGCGGGCGCCACCATCGTTGCCTCGCTGGCGATCCTGGGGGCTCACGCCGAGCCGGTTCTCTCCATCGGTGAAACTGCGTCTTTGCTGGTTCGCCATGATCCTGCCGAGTGGAGTCAGTGCCTGCGCTCTGCGGGTGAAGGCTTTCGTAATCAAGCGGTCCTTGCCTTGTTCTTGGCCACGCTGCTTATGGGCCTGCGTTGTTCCGCGCGGTGACCGGCGAGCGGGAGCGGCAAACCTGGGAAGCCCTGCTGCTTACGCCTCTTCCCGTTAAACAGCTTCTTCGGGGAAAACTCTGGGGCATCATTGGAGCGAGTTATCCCTACCTTGCTGCTTACGCGATACCAGCCTTGCTTCTGTCGCTATGGGGCGGCTTCGCCGCTTTCTTTTGGACGGCGCTCTTCTGCTCGTTTCCTGGCTGGGAATGGCTTATGCCGGCTCGGCAGGATTGTTTTGTTCGGCTCGTTCCTCCAGTTCTTGGCGGAGCTTGCTGGCAACGGTTGGGTTGGGCTACGCCGCCGGCTTTCTTGTCTATGGCTTCGCGTGGATCGTGGTGCCGATCGGGTTCCTGTTCTTCATGCTGGCATTATGGATCTTCGATACGCTTGTTCTCGGTGGCCAGATGCACCTGGCCGACCTATTCGCCAACTCCGCTACGCCTTTCTTGATTCTCTCCTTTATAGCTCTGGCAGCCTTCTTCATAGGTCTTAGCTGGCTGTTCCTGCGTAGTGCACAAAAGTACATCGCCGATCGGGAGTGCACTGCGCATTTGGAAGAAGGAGGAGGATGAGACGGCTCATCCGACGAAAAGGCACTTTGTTCCATAGGACTCCCCCTGCTGACGCAGGAGGCTCGCTTAGTCCCTGCCACCCATTTATGTTCGTTCTTACAACACTGCGCACCCAAAAGACGGCAAGAATTGCAAGATGCTGCATAGCCGGCGGGTATCCATTGCACGCATTCATTCTCTAAACCTTTTCCCGGATTGCAGTTTTGATCGAAACGATCGGCGAGCAACTTCATTGGCACGCTGATTGCTTTCTCAATGAATGTCTTAACGACGCCCGCTAGCAACGAAAGGAAAAGCTTTAGTCCGAGATACGCAGAATCACTTTCTCTCAATTATTCCCCCTAGGCCGCCTCCCCCGGCGGCTCCTATCCCGACCCAATTCGATTGCATCCCGCCAATAGGCCGGCGACCTGAGAAGTCGCCGGCCTCTTTTCATTTCCACCGCCTGTTATGCCCATCGACATCTGTCGCAATCGCTTTCCCCCATACTGCCGAAATTACCGGTCAGATTTACCCCATCTTTCCAGGCGTCACGAATCGCATGTCGTGCGCCACGTGAATTTCGCGAAGCCGCAAAGGCATCATAAAGCAGGCAAGCCGTTATCGGGTCGGAAAAGGGGAACCGATAAGAAGCTTGGACAGGCGAGGGCGTTTCCGGACGCCGGCCAAGGAAGCCGCACCGACCAGGATGAAGCGGTTCCAAGAGACCATGGAGGTCGGCCTGTCCACGGAGGGGGGTACGGCCTGAAAGGGTACGCCTGCGGAGGGGCGCGAGCCGAACCCAGTTTCCGCATTAGAGTTGGTTCCGGTGCCAATAGGAGGCGAACGTGATGAGGATCCGCTTGGCGCGCAGTCGCTGTTTGTTGCGATGTGCCTCTTCGGGGCAGTGCAACAAGCATCGGCATCATCGAACTGCGGCGCCTGCAAGTACAGCGACTGTAACGAGTGTGACGCTCAAAGCTCGTACAGCGCCTGCCAATCGCAATGCCGCACTTCTTACAGGCTGGTGTACGACACCGTTTTGGAGAAGCGTTGGCACACCTGCTACCAAACCGTGCAAGAAACGGTGATGAAGCCCGTCACCAAGACTTGCTACCACGAGGAGCTCAAGACCTGCTACAAGAACTGCGTTGAGACGGGTTACAAGACGGTTCAAGAAACCTGCCAAAAGCAGGTTGTGGAAACGGCCTACAAAGAATGCCGTTACACGGTGAACAGGCCCTGCTACAAGATCGAGATGAGGGAGTGCACCGAGACCTGCCAGAAGCCGGTCTACGAGACTGCCTACAAGGAATGCCACTACACGATCTGCAAGAAGGTGCCGGAAACTTGCTGGAAAGAGTGCTGCTATACCGTCTGCAAGCCGGTGTACGAACAGCACTGCGATCCGGAATGCCATCAGATCTGCAAGAAGATCTGCGAAGAGCACTGCCGCGAGTGCTGCTACACCGTGTGCAAGCCGGTGACGGAGTGCCGCGTCAAGGACGTCTGCACCACCGTGTGCCGGCCGGTTACCGAATGCGTGATGAAGGACGTGTGCACCACTTGCTGGAGAGACACCACCGAAACGGTGATGAAGAGCTGCAAGCGAACGGTGTGCACGCCTGTCACCACGATGAAGACCGTCCAGAAGAAATGCGGCGAATGGGTTACCGAAGAGTATTGCGTGCCGGGCCACAAGACCCTCAAGTGGGAATGCGTTCCGGAAGAATGCTGCTTCGATCCCTGTGGCTGCAAGACCAGCCACACCCCAGCTCACCGCCGGTTGACGATCTGCGAAACTCCTTCGCACACCTGCACCCGCAAGGTTTGGAAGTGCCACACGATTTGCGAACAAGTTCCGGTCACGAGCTACGTGAAGGAAACGATTTGCGAGCAAGTGCCCGTGACGGTTTGCAAGAAGGTTCCCGTAACGGTGAGCAAGAAGGTTCCCTGCACCGTCACCCGCCTGGTGAAGGAAACCGTCGTCAAGAAGGTTCCTTACACCGTGACCCACATGGAATCGCAGCTGGTCAAGAAGAGCATTCCTTACACCACCGTTCGCACGGTGAAGGGTGCTTATGTTGACGTCGCGGCTCAAGGCTCAGTGCCGGCCAGGCGCTTGCAACGGCAACGGCGCCGGTTGCGGAGCAGGAGCTAATCAAGGCGGCTGCTGCGAGAGTGGTTATGACACCGAAGGCCCCGGCCGCGTCTTCCAGGAAGTGCGCAAGGTCATTCGGTTCCACAGCTACACGACCGTTCGGCACGTTCAGGAAAAGGTTGTCAAACAAGTTCCTTACACCGTGACCCGCACGGTTTCGGAAGACTGCGTCAAGAAGGTGCCCTATACCGTGTGCCACATGGTTCCGGTCTGCGTCAAGAAGTGCGTGCCGGTGAAGACCTGCGTCATGATCCAGGAAGAGCACGTCAAGCAAGTGCCCTACCAGGTTTGCCGCACGGTGAATGTCACGGTTTGCAAGCAGGTTCCTTATCGGACTTGCAAGCAAATCCCCTACACGGTTTGCGTGAAAGTTCCGGTCACGACGACTGAATGCGTGCCGACGACCGTCTGCAAACGCGTGAAGGTGACTGTGCCCGAAGAGATCTGCGTCAAGCGGCTCCACTTCGTGCCGGTTGAGCCGTGCGGTTGCGGCGCCAAGAGCAACAACGGTTGCTCGAGCTGCACCAGCGGCTGCGGAAGTTCTTCTTGCTCGAGCTGCACCAGCGGCTGCGGAAGTTCTTCTTGCTCGAGCTGCACCAGCGGCTGCGGAAGTTCTTCTTGCTCGAGCTGCACCAGCGGCTGCGGAAGTTCTTCTTGCTCGAGCTGCACCAGCGGCTGCGACAACAGCTGCCGCCCCAGCCTGTGGGAACGACTCTGCTCGCGACGCCTGTGCTGCGAGTCGCCCTGCGGCTGCAAGTAGTACCCCCCGCAAGGTTGGGGTCGTGGCCAGCCGACCCCAACCCCCCCCTTATTCACCCTGCCCCTCCGCAACGGCTCCCGCTCTTCGAGCGGGGGCCGTTTGCTTTTTGAGGCTGCCGGCAGCATTGTCATCCGCAAACGCGCTGCGCACAATGACAAGGGCTTCGACATCGTGCATCGCTAATATGGGAATCCCTCCATGGCCTCCTATCAGCGCATACCGCCGCGGCAGCCAAGATCCAATCTGTTGAGTTCCCTCATCCTTTTGGGAATTGGCTTGGCGCTGGCCGCCTGGTGGTATTATCCCTCCTGGCGGGCACGCCTCGATCCCAGCGCGGCGCCGTGCGCCGTCACGCCTCGGGCGGACCTGACGGCTCTCGAAAAAACCAATATCGAAATCTACGAAAACACGCTGCCTTCGGTCGTGAACATCACGACGCTGGCGAGCCGTGACGATTTTTTCGGCCTCGATCCGCAGCAAGTTCCGCAGGGCACCGGCTCTGGCTTCATCTGGGACGAAACGGGCCGAATCGTCACGAACTTTCACGTGATCCAGAATTCGACCGGTCAACGCGTGACGCTTTCAGACCAGACTTCCTACGATGCCACGGTAGTTGGCTTCTTCGCGGACAAAGATCTGGCCGTGTTACAAATCACCGCCCCGCTGCGCAAGCTAAAGCCCATCCTCCTCGGCGCGTCGAAGGATTTGAAAGTCGGCCAATGCGTCTACGCCATCGGCAATCCCTTCGGGCTGGACGGCACGTATACCAACGGCATTATCAGCTCTTTGAGCCGGCAGATCGAGTCTGTGAACCATCACGCCATTCACGATGTCATCCAAACCAACGCTGCCATCAACCCTGGGAATTCAGGTGGGCCGCTGCTCGACAGCGCGGGCCGGTTGATTGGCGTCAATACTGCGATCTTCAGTCCATCGGGCGTGTCGGCGGGAATCGGCTTCGCCATACCTGTGGATGAGGTGAATCGCATCGTGCCGGAATTGATTCGGCATGGAAAAGTGGTTCGTCCCGACCTGGGCGTGCAACTGGCGGACGATGCCTGGAGCAAATCTCGCGGCATCGATGGCGTCATGCTTTGGTGGGTTAATCCCGACGGCCCAGCTGGCGCCGCTGGCCTGCGCGGCATTCGCCGCAGCAGGCTGGGCGCGGTGGCGGGCGACATCATTGTCGCCGTCGATGGCAAGCCCGTGCACGATCGCGACGATCTTTACAGCCTCTTGGAGAATCACGCAGTCGGCGACACGGTCAAGCTGACCATCAAGCGCGGCAGCGATACGCAGGACGTGGACGTTGTGCTGGGTGCATCGGCGTGAAAGACATCTAACGAGCGGCGGGCTTGATGCCCGCCGCTTTTTTACAACGGGTCAAAGTCCGCCGCTCGTTTATTAACGCAAATTCACGCTCAGCCGATAGGTCGCCAATCGTTCGGCGGGCGTCATTTTGGCATCGAGCTCTTGCCAGGCTTTGTCGGCGTCCTTCATGGCCTCTGCAGGCTTTTTGCCCGAGAACAAAGCGGCTCTTATCTCGCGTAAAACCACGGCCCGGTGGCTGGCCTGATCCGGTATGCGCAGGTGCAGCAGGGGATTGCTGATTTGCGTATGAACGTAGGTTTCTCGCAGAATCTTGATGAGATCTTCCGTTTGTCCCACCGCCAGGCCGAATGAACCCCAGCCCATGCCGACGGCGAGATGTTCGTTGCGGAATACGCCGCCTCCCCACTCCGGATCGGTGACGATGTCGCGGCTCGTCTTGGGATTGCTCAAGTAAGCAGCCAGCCCGAAGGCATCATTCGCATTCTGAGCTGTTTTCGGGACAACCATCACCTCACCCTTGCGGCCCAAGTACGGGACCTCGTTGACACCGGCGCCTGCTGCATTCTTGTGTTGATCGAATCCGTAAACCACCTCCGACCCAGGAGGCCGGGAGACGGCGAATCGATTTTTGCTGGCCGCACTTTTTTGAAAGCGTGCGATGGCTGGAACAGGGGCCAAGCAGATCACCGCTTCGCCGTCGGCGAACGCTTTTTCCGGATCTGGGCCTGCCGCCGCCCGAAAGCGTTGCAGACGGCAAAGCATGTCCAGAGCAGCCGCGAAACCCGCCGTGTGCAATAAGGGCTTGCCGGTCTCGACATCGTAGTGAAAGGAGAAAAGTTCCCGGCGCGACGTCTTGGTGACCTTGAATTCGTTCATCGCTTGACGAACGAACGGGGCGGCGATCAGGTAATAGAGCCGATCCAGCCCGTCGTCGTCCTTGGGCAACGCCGTCAGGCTGGCACAAGGGCGGTCGAGGCCGGAACGCGGCTTGCCATGAAAGAACTCAGCGATGCGCTCGACGTCTTGCCAGCTGGTCGGCGCAGTCAGGTCGCGGCCAAATTTCGCCTTGAACGCCGCCAGGTTCTTCGGGTCGGTCAACAGATCCGTGCGGTAAAAGCAGAGCATGGCCTCGTCGGCCAACGGCAAGGCGAAGCTCTCCTGGTCCCAAATCAAGAGCTTCGAGCGATAAATCGGCAAGATCGTATGCCAGGAGTATTCGCCGTCGGGGGCGGTCAAGTCCTCTGGAATCGTGCGCAGCTTGCCGGTTGCTGCCATACTGGGCATGAGCGCCGGCTCGATGACCCAAAGGTCGGCGCCGGCGTCGGGCGCCGTTTCCGGGTGCGTTTTGATCGCTACCTTGATGCCATTGGCAGCTTGAAATGAGGGTGTAAAGCGTTTCAAGATCTCATAGGCCGGTCCCGCCGGGCAAGAAACCGTTACAACGGGTTTTTTCACGTTTTTCGCTACGACTGGTTCCCGTTTCGGTCCGGAACAGCCGACGGCAAGACAAATGATTAGAATCGTCTCATAACTGACAAGGTGAAGGTTTTGCCCGATCATCCCAATCCTTTCCCGTTGCATACCGCTCGACCACTTGTCAGAATACGATGTTGGCGAAATAGTCCGTCGTCGTTCAGACTCGCTGTTGGTCGTGCTATTTCAATGATAGCGGCTTAAGATGCAGCACTGAAAGCGTATCGCCCGGCTCGCGAATACTCTGTGCGTGCGGAAGAACTCGAGAGCGGACTTGATTGCCAAAGAATCGGCCCACCAGGAATTCCGGGGGAGGAGTGAGGTCGTTCCATGAAATTGAGCTTAGTCGTCGTCACTGCGGGAAAGATGCAGGGCAAGTCCATTCCCATTACGCTGCCGGAATTCATCATAGGCCGTGATCCGGAGTGCCATCTGCGCCCTGCCAGCCCGCTTATCAGCAAAAAGCACTGTGCTTTCATTACGAAGGGCAACAGGGCAATGGTTCGCGATTTCGGCAGCACCAATGGCACTTTGGTGAATGACGAACGGCTGAAGGGCGAGCGCGAAATCACCAATGACGATATCGTAAAGGTCGGCCCCATTGAATTTCGCGTCGAAATGGAAGTCATCCCCGCGGTTCGACAAACGCCTTCGCCCCGCTCCATGCCTTCGGACGCGGAGGACGCCGCTGCCGCCTTGTTCCTTTCTTTGGGCGACGACGACAACCCACCCTCAGGCATGACCGTCGATAGCCAAGGCGTGCCCACGGGCAGCACCATCATGGAAGCAATCAATCTGCCGCCCGAAAACACTCCCCCGCCCGAAGGGACCATCGAAACGCCCGCCGACAAGAAAGCCAGCACGGAACGGATGAACGCGGCCAAAACTCAAGCTGCGAATACGTCGGTTGCCGCCAAGGCCATCCTCGAAAAGTACATGCGCCGGCCCCGCGGAGGGTGAGCGGCGCAGCGCAGGTTAGCCGCGACGTGCAGCGGAGCGCTCACTGGCTCAGTCGCGTCGCGGCCAACCACGAAATCAACAGCTCAAAGAAGACAAATCTACGTGCCTCAGCTTCCCACTCAGGACCTTCCCCAACCGGACGAAGCTCGCACCATCAGCCGAAACTTGCTCCGCTGGTTTCGTAAAGCCAAACGGCCGCTGCCCTGGCGGCTCGATCGCGATCCCTATCGCATTTGGATCAGCGAAATCATGCTGCAACAGACGCAGGTTGTCACCGTTATCCCCTATTTCGAACGTTTTCTTGCCGCTTTTCCTTCGCTAATTCAACTGGCCCAAGCGGATGAACGGCAGGTCCTGCGCCTTTGGGAAGGTTTGGGCTACTATCGACGAGCTCGCGATCTGCACCGCGCCGCCAAAATGATCGTGGCGGACCATGGCGGCGTTTTCCCGCACGAGCCGGTTGCCGCCTCGCGATTACCCGGCATCGGCCGCTATACGCTTGGGGCCGTTCTTTCGCAAGCTTTCGACGCCCCGTTGCCAATTCTCGAAGCCAATAGCGAACGGGTGCTCTGCCGGCTCTTTGCACGACGAACCGACCCGCGCAGCCCCAGCGAGCGGCGCTGGCTTTGGGCGGCGGCCCAAACGCTTGTGCCGCCCCGGCATCCCGGCGATTTCAATCAGGCCCTTATGGAGTTGGGTGGCGCTGGTCTGCGGAGCGAGAGCTCCAGCATGTGAGCGTTGCCCGCTGAACGGTGTGTGCCGAGCCCGGCAGCTCGGCATACAGGAAGAGATTCCGCTCCGAGCCGAGCGCCCCGATCCTGATGCCGTTTCTGAGGCTGCGGTCGTTCTCAAGAAGAAAGACAAACTGTTTCTAGTGCAAAGGCCGAGTACCGGCCGCTGGGGAAATCTCTGGGAATTTCCCCACGGCACGCTCTTGCCCAAGGAATCACACGATCGGGCTGCCGGCCGTTTGCTTTTGGAGCTGACAAACCTGGCGGGGGTTATCGGCGAAGAATTACTCACCATCAAGCACGCCGTCAATCATCATCAAATTACCTTGGTCTGCTTCGCAGCCCATTATCGCAAAGGCCGATTCGCTTCGCAGTTTTATCAAAAAGCCGCATGGCTCGATCCGACGGAACTCGCAGAATTCCCTGTCAGCGCCTCCCCAGCGCAGATTGGCGCGGCTCCTCGTTTCTTGAAAGATTTTGCTAAGTCTTGGCGGCCGGTTAGCCGCGACGCGCAGCGGAGCGTTCCGCTGCGCGTCGCGGCTAACCAAGTACGGCGCCACTCAACTGGACATCACGAACCGCGACCCTAGAATTTCGGTCAGGGCACATCCTTCCCAATTCTGGAGCACCTAATGAAACTTGCGAATGTCTGGATCCTTGGAGTCGCCGCTCTCCTTTTGGCGACGCTGGTAGCCCAAGCAGACACCAACATCAAGGCGACGGTCGAGCATATATCGAACGACGACGCAACGCCCCAATTCAAATTTAAGACTGTCCCTGTGCCTGCCAAGGAGAACGCGGCTCGCAAGGCAAAGGTAAGCATCGTCGATGGTGTCCGTGACGATAACGGCGGCGAAGTCGACAAGGTCAACGACGGCAAGCTTCCCGGCAACGAGGATGAGCCGGAGCAGAATTTCTTCTTCAACGCCGGGACTGAGGGCGGCCGGTTGGCCATGGATTTGGGCAGCGCCATCGACATTGCCCAGGTGAACACCTATTCCTGGCACCCCAACACCCGCGGCCCGCAAGTTTACAAACTCTACGCCAGCGACGGCAAAGCCGCGAACTTCAACGCCCAACCGAAATCAGGAACCGATCCGACCAAAGTGGGCTGGACGCTGATAACGACCGTCGACACGCGACCCAAATCGGGCCAAGCCGGCGGCCAATACGGCGTAAGCATCGCCGATTCCAAAGGTGCCGCCCTGGGCAAATATCGTTACTTGTTGTTCGACATGTCGCGCACCGAAGCCGACGACGAATTCGGCAACACGTTTTACAGTGAGATTACGGTGATTGAGAAGAAGTAGAAGCGGTCGAAAGCGAGAAGAAATAGCAGCGATAAATAGCGACCTCCCACGTTACATGGCTTTAGCGAGCCTGCCACGTTGCTTGGCTTTAGCGAGCCTGCCACGTTACTTGAATTTTGCGAGCCTCCCACGTCAGTTGGCTTTAGCGAGCCTCCCACGTTAGTGGGGGGAGGTTGCGGTAAACTCCCCCCACTAACGTGGGAGGCTCGCTCCCGAATAGTCACGCCAGTGTTGACGGCATTTCCATTTCGAAATTCCTTCGTTAGATTTATTGTTCTCTTGGCCCTAACGTGCCGCCGGTGCCACTCATTCGGCAATCGGGCAGCGCTTTATGCAATTCTCTACGCGCCGAGGAAGTTACGGCTGTGTTCAACAGATTTAGCCTCCTCAAATTCTTGAGTCCCTTAAGCTGAGATAACCCGGCATCGGTAATCAAGGTTCGATTCAGATCCAAGTCCTGCAGATTGGTAAGTTTTCTAAGCTCGATCAGTCCGGCGTCCGTCACATTGGTATGGTCCAGGTTTAGCGTCCGCAGGCTGGGAAGGGCCGCGAGATATGCGAGACCTGCATCAGCCACTTCTGCGTGGCTCAAATCCAATTTGTCAAGCCCTTTGAGATTCTTCAACTCGCCCAGGCCCGCATCGGTGATCTGCGTGCCGCCGAGATAGAGCGTCTTGAGGCTCCTGAGTTCCCCGATGTCCTTAAGGCAGGCGTCATTGATGGAGGTGAAGCGGAATATCAGGACTTCGATGTTCTTGAGTTCCTTGAGATTCTTAAACCCGGGGTTCGATATCTTGGGACCGCCAAGGATAAGCGTCCTCAGGTTCGGGAGTTCCTTCAACTCTCGAAGGCCGGCGTCAGTCACTCCGATGCCCTCAAGGGTAAGCCCGCGAAGGTTCTTGAATGCCTTCAATTCGCGCAAACCCGTGTCAGTCACTGCCGTGTTAACGAGGCGCAGCATTTCCAGGTTTTTGAACTGCGTCAGTTCCCGCAATCCTTTATCTGTGATTCCGAAACCCTGTAACCCGATCGCCTTTAGGTCCTTGAATTCCTTGATTTTCTTGAGATCCGAATCAGTAACGCCAACGATGTTGAAATAAATGCCCACAACCGGATTGCCTTCTATCTTGGCATCTCGGACAACTTCAGCTCCCTGCTTTTGCAAGGACATGACCGTGGGCGATTCATTCGCCGCAATTTTCGGGGCTACTTGAACTGGCGCAACCTGACCATCGACTGGCGGACGCCTTTGGCCTCTGGTGGCGCCTACGCCGCCCATGATTTGGCACCGAGGGAGGGCCTCTTGTAGTTCTTTCAGAACTGTTTCCGAAGCTTTGATTCCCAAGAGGCCCAAGAACACAAGGTTCTTGAGTCCTTTCAGTTCTTTCAGGCCGGCATCTGTTACTGCAGTTCGGCCCAGGTAAAGCCTTTGGAGATTGGTGAGCTGGGCGATTTCCTTCAGGTCGGCGTCCGTCACCTTTGTGCCGCGAAAATCCACATCGACAATTTGTCCTTTTGGATCGGCATCGCGCACGAAGCGTCCGCCAAGCCGCCGAATCGTTTGCACTGCCTGCGTTTCTTTTTCTGCAGCGACGGGCGTCAGCGGCACCTCAGGCGGTTTCGGCGCCTGTCGACGATTCAGGACCGGCTGGCGCAGGACCGGCTGGCGAAGCGGCCTTAGCTCTTCCCGGACGCCGGTGGGCCCAGGCCCAACTACCAGGCATTCCGGCAGCGCTTGCTTGAGGTCGTGCAGTCCTTCCTCGGTCACATTGGTAAAACCGACGTTCAATCCTTGAAGATTCTTCAATCCCTTAAGATTCTTCAGCCCCGCGTCGGTCACTTTGGTATTCCGCAGGCTCAGGGTCCGCAGGTCGGTGAAGCCCCTCAAATACTTCAGCCCTTCGTCCGTTATGGAAGTTCCATCAAAACTTAATTGACGCAAATTGATAAGTCCTTCGAGCTCATGTAATCCTGCGTCCGTTACGGAAGTTTGGTTCAGTCGCAAGGATTGCAATGATGTGAGTTCCTTGACATCTTTGAGTACGGCATCCGTAATCTGGTAACCATTCAGGACCGCGTTTGTCTCCGTCACTCGTCCCCGTGCACGGATCCCGGAGATTCGTCCGCCAAGTTTCTCAAGGGTATGCACCGCCGCAGCCTGTTTATCGCTTGGTACGGGCGAGCCGCTTGGCCTGGGCACGGCCGCACGGAGGGCAGGCGTTTGAATTTGGCAGTGTGGCAGCGCAGTTTTCAACAACTCGATTCCTGCGTCGGTGACGTTAGTGTCACTAATCACGAGCGTCTGGAGGTTAATGAGTTGGATGAGATTTGGCAGTCCGGCATCCGTCACGGCTAATCGCGACAACGCCAGCCTTTGGAGGTTTTTTAGGCCGGCCAATTCCTTCAAGCCTCCGTCGCTCACCAGCATTCCGCTCAGATGAAGCGTCCTCAGACCGGGGAGCTTCTTGAGGTTTATTAGCCCTTCATTTGTGATGTCCGTCTCGCTCATGCTCAGCGTCTGAAGGCCGGGTAGTTCCTTGAGGTGCTTCAACGCTGCGTCCGTCCATTGGGGGCCGATAAGAATAAGGGTCTTGAGGCTTCTAAGTTCCGCGAGTTCCTTCAACCCTGCATCCAACCCTCTGGGTTCGGAGAGATCCAAGGTCTCCAGGCTTTGTAGTGCCGTCAGCTCCTTCAGCCCCGCGTCGGTCACCTGGGCTCCACTTATGGAAAGCGTCCGCAATTTCTTGAGGCCCGCAAGCTCCTTCAGCCCCACGTCCGTAACTCTTGTATGCGTGAGGACCAAGGTCTGCAGGCTTTCGAGATCTTTGATTCCTTTGAGTCCCGCATCCGACACACCGGTGTCTTCGAGGTAAAGCCCCTGCAGATTCTTAAGGCCCTGGAGGGATTTAAGTCCCAAATCTGTTATCTGCGTTCTGTTAAGGACCAACGACTCCAGGCTCATGATCTCAATCAGATCCGCCATACCGGCGTCCGTGACTGCGGCGCCGTTCAGGCGCAATGTTTTGAGGCTCTTGAATTCCTTCAGATCTTTGAGAATCGCGTCGGTTACGTCAGGTTTACCGCGCATGCTGACCTGTCCCTTACCCAGGTAAACCGCGGTCACGGGATTGCCATCTATCTTGGCGTCCCGACGAATGGTGCCGCCGACCCTCAACACGGCTTGGATTGCTCTTTCTTGGGCTGCCGCATCGGCCAATTTCTTTGCCTGGGCGGCATCAGCTTCCGTTTTTGTTTGAGCAACCGCCGAATGAGAACGGACCGCCAAGAAGGCGATCACCGTCGCGCAGAAGGTCAATGCCGCCATCCCGGTAAGCCACCGCGAAGTATGCGAAGTTCGGGGATTCGCTGTACCCAATAATCGTTGCAAGCGTGGCAGTAACCGCCTGCCACCGGCCGCCGGCGCAAGCGCCTTTGTTTTCGCTTCTGCCACAGCCGCCAGCGCTCTGACGTAAACGCTTCGGTCCGAACCCATGCTCACCGCAATGTCATCGCAGCAATACTCACGCTGCACACGGGTTTGTGCCGAGATCCACCAGACGGCCGGATGATAAAACAACAGCGTTTCGATGGCGCATTGCAATAAATTGATGAGGTAATCCTGCCGCAGAATGTGAGCCAACTCATGTGCCAACAGCGACTCCAACTGATCCGGCGGAAGCTGGCAGAGCAAACTGGCCGGCAGCAGAATCAATGGTTTGAAAGCGCCGATGACTAGCGGCGAATCCACAAACGAAGATCCCAATAGTCGAACCGTCCGATTCAAGCCTAGCTGTCGTGCCATGCGCTCCGCAGCCTGCTGAATCGCCAGGCTGATTGGACTGGTTCCGTGGGCTTTGAGCCGCTGCACCGCCATCCAACCGCCGAGATTCCATAGAGAGAGAGCCGCCACACCGAGTAACCAACCTACGACCACCCATGGCAGCCACGACGAAGTCGCCGCCATAATTTGGCGTCCAAACGTGGCGACCATTTCAAGGACCGGAACGGCGGGCGGCGGCGGGCTTGTGGCGTTATCGACAAGGCGTTCTATTGCGAGGGGTCGGTCTTCGAGGATCGGCAAGGGTCTTTCCGACCGAATCGCCGCGCCTTGTCGCACCTCGTCAATATCGGGGGCATCTTGATGCACGGAATCCACGGTCAGTTTTTCCGGTGCCCCCGCGGAGGCAATCCGCACAGGTGCTTGCTCGGGAACCAAAAAGAACGTGATTGCCGGCAATGCCACCGTCATCAACAAGGCTGCGCAGCATGCTCCGTAACAGAGCCGGGCCCCGCGTTTGCGACATAAAGGCAGAACCAGTGCCAGGATCAGAGCCACAGCGGAGACTTGCCAGATCGAGTGCAGCAACACCCAGCCCAGCCGCGTGACGATCGGCATTTCCAGTAAGCTGTGAAGAAGCGTCATGGCGTTTTCCCTTCCAGCCGGTCCAAGAGTTCGCGGATCTCGGCGAGCTCCTTGGGCGTAATGGCGTGTGATTCCACTGCTCGCAAAACCAGTTTGCGGGCAGAACCTTCGAATACCTTTTGGATGACGTCGCGGACGATTTGTTTCTGCGTTTGCTCTTCAGGAATGGCGGGCCGATACAGATGCGGCCGACTCTTGGAATCCCGTTTGAGCAGGCCCTTCTTGCACATTACCTGCATCATCTTGAGCGTGCTGGTGTAACCCGTGTCGCGCTCGGCAAGCAAAGCCTCGTGCACCTCACGCACCGAACAGGCTTTGCCGCGCCAGCACGACGCGGAGGATAGCCAGTTCCACATCGTTGAGTTGGCTCGAAGGATTCCTCGGCATCCGGCTCCTCCTGGAGACGTTTCAAAGAGAATATATTCGTAATGACGAAAGTGTAACGAATATATTCGTGAATGCAACGGCAAAATTGCAAGAATAAAGACTTCAAATCGAAAAGCAAGATTTTCTCAGCGAATGATTTTGGGAAGAGTGTTCAATCAGTCCTTAGGATCATCTTTTTGAAGCCATGTTCGGTCTATGCGGGAAGAAGATGCTTGCCGACCCAGACAGCGAGTTCTTCACGCTTCAGATTACCTGCAGCCAACCCCAACACTACCTGTTCTTGCTCGTCGACGTCCGCGGCCAATTGGTGACCGTTGAGGACCAGGAACGTTTCCATTGCAGCGTGTCCAACTCGCTTATTCCCGTCAACCGGGGGGGACTTCATTCTGGAGCGAATCGTAACAGGCCAGGGAAAATGGCTTCCTCTCATGATACCAAGTCAAGCCCGGCTCATAATCGCCCTTTTTCGCAATGGCCTGCTTACAATTCCCACCGCCCCATGGCTCGCCTTGGCAGAATCTGCCCATTCTGGGTAGAATTCATGCCGGCCTAGGATGGCCATTCCGGATATCGGGATCGTGAGTCGGGAATCGGGAATTGTTAAAAGGGCTCTAAGAACCCTTGGGACGGCGGTTTCACCGCGTTCATTTTCGATCCACGACCAACGATCCACTACGCACGATTCGCGATTCTTTCCGTCTGTTCTCGAGGGAACGAGGCCATGCGCTCTTGGCGATTCTTCCTCAGCGGCTGGGCGATGCTTCTGGTCTTGCTCGTGGCCAATCGGGCTCCGGGGCAAGATGGGGGGCCGCAGGAAAAGCCGGCGCCCGCCAAGCCGGTCCATCCGGTGACGCCGCAGGACCTGCGTGCCGCGAAGCCATGTCGCTTTTTGGCCTGGCGATCACCCGGCAACATGAAGATCGGCTCGTCGATGCCGTTCGTCTGCTCGAAGAAGCTCGTCAACTGGATCCGGAATCGCCGGCCATATCCCGGGCGCTGGCCCCGCTTTATCTTGCCGTCAATCGATCGGACGACGCTCTGAGCGCTGCCCGGAAGGCAGTGGAGATTGAGCCGGGAGATTATGAAAGCTGGGTGCTTCTGGGCCGGCAATATAAGCACATGGGCCACATCGAGGATGCCGCCGGGGCGTTCGATCGCGTTCTCGCCAGTCACGGCCTCGACGATCGCCCCGATTTGCGCTCGCAATATGCCTTCACCCTGGGCCGATTGCGCGAAGAATTGGGCCAATGCGATCAAGCGGTTGCTGCCTACCTGCAGGTGGTGAAGGTCCTCGATCAGCCTTATCAGCTTTTGGAGACCACCGGCCTCACTCGCGATGAGATTGCGGAACAAGCCGCCGACACTTACGAGCGCATGATCCGCACCTGCGTTGCCGGGAAAGAGTACGACCGAGCCATGGAGCTTTACGGAAAAGCGGAGAAGAAATACCCCAAAGTGGGGCCGAGACTCGATTTGAGTTTCGCGCGCCTCAGCATCGCTCGTAAGCTGCCCGACCTGGCTCTGCGCTATGTCGACGATTATCTCAAAACGCAGCCCGAAGCCTTGGAAGCTTATGAGCTGCGCATCGAAGTCTTGAAGCAACTGAGCCGGCAACCCGAGATTATCCCTTGGCTCGAACAGTGCGTGGAACGGGATCCGCTGCACAAATCGTTGATTCTGTTGTTAGCCCGGCAGTATGCGCAGTTCTGGCCAGGTGGGTCGCGCTGAGCCTCTCTTTCTCAAACTGCTCGAACAGTCGCCCGATGCCGAAACCTACACCTCGCTCTTCCAGCTCTATCAAGCCAACCGCGAACCCTTGGGCGGCATGACGCGCGTTTTGGAGATGTTTGACGAGGCCGTGGCCCGTTCGAGCGAGGCAGTCGAAAAGAAGAAAAGCGATTCCCTCGCCATAGCCCAAGCCCGGGGAATGCTGGCGGCGTTGCGCGACGATCGCGACCTGGCCAAAGGCCTGGTTACGGAAACGTTGGTGCGGTTGCGTGCCGGGCGCGATTTGCAGTCCACCAAGACGTTGGAATTCTTGGCGGCGTTGGCGGCGCGCTCGAAGCAGCTCGACGAAGCGGAAGCTTTTTATCGTCATTGCCTGACCGACTCAGGGCCTTCGAACCTGACCGAGCCAACCGTCTATCAAGGCCTGTTGGAAGTCCTGATGCAAGCCAAGAAATATGATGCAGTGATCGAAGTTGCCCGGCAGGGCGTCGCCCAGGCCAAAGCCACGAATTTGTTGATTTTCTACGATTATTCCATCCGAGCACTTTTGAATACCGGCGAATTCGGCAAGGCACTCGAACAATGCGAGCTGGCAGTGCCGATCAGTGCTTCGGACGAACGCAATTACCTTCGTTTTCGTTTGCTGCGCCTGGAGGCGCTGGGATTCTTGGATAAATTCCCCGCGGCCTTGGCCAAAGCGCAATCGTTGTTGAAGGAATTCGTGCAACCCGATCAAGTGCGCCTATTCGCTATGTACTTTCGAATGTCTATTCGCAAATGAAGGACTTTGCCCATTCGGAAGAGCAGCTGCAAATGATTCTCAAGGCCGATCCGAGCGATGCCGGCGCCAGCAACGATCTCGGTTATCTTTGGGCAGATCAGAATCGCAATCTGCCCGAAGCCGAGAGACTGATTCGCAAAGCTCTGGAACTGGAACGCGAGGAAAAGAAACGCGGCCCTGGTGTGGATGCCAATGCCGGTGAGGATAACCCCGAATACCTGGATAGCCTTGGCTGGGTCCTGTTCCGCAAGGGTAAGATGCAAGAAGCGGCGCAGCTGCTCGAACAAGCGGTGAAGCTGTCGCGAGGCGATGAAGATCCGGTCATTTGGGAACATTTGGGAGACGTTTATTCCCGCATGAATCAGGTAGAACAAGCCCGGACGGCTTGGAAAAAATCTGTGCACCTCTATGAAGTGGAGAAACGCCGTAAGCTGGACGATCACTACAAAGAATTGAAGCGGAAATTGCAACTCGTGAAGCAAGAGTCGAGCCCGTCCTGAACCGCTCGCCCATGCGACGTGATACGACCGTGGCTCGGCTCTGAAGGAGAACACCTATGTCTGGACATTCGCACTGGGCGACAATCAAGCACAAGAAAGGCGCGATCGACGCCAAGCGCGGCAAGTTGTTCAGCAAATTGAGCCGCGCCATCATCATTGCGGCCCGGCACGGCGGCGGTGACCCCGACGCCAATCTCAAACTGCGCTACGCCATCGACAAAGCCCGCGAAGTCAGCATGCCCAAAGACAATATCGAACGGGCCATCAAGCGCGGCACCGGCGAAACCGAAGGCATGGTTTTCGAAGAGATTCTCTACGAAGGCTATGGTCCCGGCGGCGTCGCGGTGCTCGTCGAAGTGCTTACGGACAATCGCAACCGTACCGCTGGCGAGATACGCAAGATCTTCGACCGTGCCGGCGGCAAAATGGGCAGCGCGGCTGCGTTTCCTACATGTTCGAACGCAAAGGCGTTTTCAACGTCGATGCCAAAGCCATTGAAGAAGATGCTCTCATGGCCATCGTTTTGGATGCGGGCGCCGACGATTTGAAACTTGCCGACTCCGTGTTCGAGATCACTTCCGACGCTGCCGCTTTCAACCAGGTGCAAGCCGCTTTACAAAAAGCCAACCTGACGCCGCTGGTGGCGGAAATCATGCAGGTGGCGAAAGTGCCGGCCGAGCTCGACCTGGAGACCGGGAAAAAAGTCGTCCGGCTGATGGATACGTTAGACGACAACGAGGACGTTCAACACGTTTATTCTAACGCCAACGTCTCTGAAGAAATGGTGATGAACGCCGACAGCCTGAGCTAGGGAGGAGTTCGGCCCAATCGCCAGCTGTACTTTCCGATGGCGTCTAATCCAAAGCAGCATGCAAATCTAGATTGGGGAGTGAGGCGCTTGCCCAAGCGCTAATGCTCGGGGCGGCAGCCCAATGAAAGAAGCCGGGAAAAACGCAGTTTTTCCCGGCTTCTCTCCGTCATAGCGTGCAATTTCATTTGGTACTACTTTGCTGCACTTCGCACTCAGGCAGCCATTTCTTCATCTTTTCTTCACGTTTCCTTAAGGTTTTGTCTTTGCAATTGCACCAGGGCTTCACTATACCTTCTTAGAAATGCGGAGTTATTGATTTTCTCCCGGCCTTGTCCGTGCTTTGTCGCCCGGTGAACGGGCGGCTTCCTTTATTCCACCTTCGGAGATGCATCGAATGAACAGACGGAGCGCCTTTACCCTGATCGAGCTTCTTGTGGTAATCGCGATTATCGCGGTCCTGGTCGGACTCTTGCTGCCGGCCGTGCAGAAAGTCCGCGAAGCGGCAGCGCGCATGAGCTGCTCCAATAACCTCAAGCAACTAGGCTTGGCAGCGCACAACTATCATTCCACCGCCAGCAAGTTCCCGCCTGGCGTGAACGTTCCCGGCATCTTGACGGGCCTCAGCGGCGGCGCTAGTTCACCGCCTCCTGTGGTTGCGGGACAATCATTCTCGATCTTCGAAGCCTTGTTACCCTACGTCGAACAGAACAACGTTTATAATCAGTTGAATTTCGTGGGCCCCACCACGGCTGGCGGCAACGCGGGCAACGACAGCCAATACAACAACTGCGCGACGGCTACCAACCCGACTCCCGTGGGCAGCACGATCATCAAGACTTTCCTTTGCCCTTCCGATACGGCCCCGACGCAGACCACCTACGTGGGAACCTCCGGCGTCAGCAAGGGATTGACCTATCTATTTGGCGCCAACACCTACGGCGCATGCGCCGGCATTCGCTCGTTCTACACATTCGATAGCAGCAGCAATCCCACCGGCACGGGCATGACCCAGGACGGCATTTTCTACATTAACAGCAGCGTCAGCATCACGAGCATTACGGACGGGGCGAGCAACACGATCGCCTTCGGCGAGCGCAATCGCGTCGACCCGAATTTCGACATCGTTTACCCCGGCGTCAACGTGATCGAACAGCACAGCGGTTGGGCCTGGGCGAACTACTACCCCGGCTACGATTTCCTTTATGGCGCCCAGATGCCGCTCGATTGGTCGTTCACCAGTGCCGGCCTCACCTCGGACAGCGGCTACGTCTACCAAGACCAGCGCTACTCGACCTTTGGCAGCCAGCATGTAGGCGGAGCCAATTTCTGTTTTGCGGACGGTTCGGTTCATTTCATTGCCGATTCGATTCCTTTGGCGACCCTGCAAGCATTGACGACTCGCGCCGGCGGCGAGGTGGTCAACACCAGCCAGATCAACTAATGCGGTTGAAGGAAGCGTAGTCAATTTAATTGTCCTGGGTTTGGCTCGAAACATTAGAGCCAAACCCAGGCGTTTTCGTGCATTGAGGAAGATTTGCGATGATAAACAACCAAGGGTGGCGCCGACCGGCATGGCTGGGTTTGGTCGTGATCGTAACCTCCTTCGGCTGCGGGCAAGCTCCGCCACCCATGAACGACAACGTGCAGGGAACGCTTAAGGTTAACGGCACGCCGGCCGTGGGCGTCATGATCGAATTCGTGCCTGACGGTGTATCGGGCCTGCTCTCGGCTTCGGCGATCACCGACAGCCAAGGACACTTCGAAATGCAAACGGGTGAGCATCCGGGGGCCGTCATCGGGAAGCACATTGTCATCATTCAAGTCGGGCGCGGCCTTTCCACCCGCGACAACGATCCCCAGGCAGCCCAGCCTGACGAGAACAATCCTGCCCCTGCCAAAGGCACTTCACGAATACCTCCCGGCTACAGCGACCTACGCAAGCCGCTCCTTACGGTTGAAGTGACGGCGGACCGGCACACCGACTACAATTTCGATCTCAAGAAAACCAGCGAAAAGAGATAATTGTTGCGCGAGCGGGCCAAATCTGGCCCAATCTTCGGTGCCTTCGTAAAAACAAGCGGCGGGCTTCATGCCCACCGAATTCTCAGCTCCCATTGCGATTAACGAGCGGCGGGCTTCATGCCCGCCGGATTTTGTACAATTCACACGGCGGCGGGGCATAAAGCCCGCTGCTCGTCAATTCTTTGGCGACTGTTGTTGGGCCAACAGGCCGGCAAGGAAGTGTACCGGGTCATTTTGCTCGCGGGCTGCTTCAATCATGTTTTCATAGTTTCCGGCCAGCCGGCATAGCTCGGCTAGACTGGGCGATGCTCCGCGCATCCCTTCGGACGGTCGCAGGTGACGTCTGGCAACCTGAGCTGCTTCGGCTGGCTTGCCAACGCGAACGAGCAAATTAATCAGGACTTCGGCAGGGAGCGAACCGATTTGATCCGGTTCGTAGGCTTCGAGCTTGTCGCGAAAATAGGCGATGGCATCATCTACCCTCTCACCGAGGAGAGCATCCAGGTAGTGCCGGTGCGCTTCGTGGAAATTCTCGAAAGGCGGCTCTCCGGCGTAATGAAGATGCGCCGGCAGTTTTTGTCCATAAACGGAAAGATCCCGAGCCTTGTGGAGTTCGTCGCACACAGGCAAAGCCAGGCTCATTTGCACGACCGATTGAAGGTGGGAAACGTCTACGTGGGCGAAATCGGTCTCGAATAACCAATCGCGATTGGCCATGAGATCGCCGAGCGAGCCCAACCCGGGGCGCTGGCCCTCCCGGGCGGCCACATCTTCTGCGATGCGTTCGCTGAGCTGATCGTAGAGCGCGCGCACCAGCTTTTGGATGCAGTAACTACGGATAGCGGTATCGGCGAAATCCTGGCCGCTTGCCAGCGTGATGGCGCTGCAAATGCCGAAGCGATCGAGGATCCAATCGAAGCCCTTCCGGGGATTGAGGCCTTGGTGAAAGGCCAGATCGACCAAGGGCTGGGCGTCTTCGTCGGGCCCAAGCTGGTAGTTGTCCAAGGCGCCGATGACCGGGGCCGATTCGCCAATCATGCGAAAGTAAGGCCAGGCCTGGGCCAGGTTGCGATCCTGCAAGAACAGGTCGCCAATCCGCCGCGCTGCCATCCGGATGCCGTCCTCATATTGAGCGTGCACCGACTCCGGCAAAGCCAGGGCGGCCTCCGTCGGCACCGGCGAAACCCCCAATTCCAGCCGCTTCCTGACAAGCAATGCGTAGAACAGGGCTGGATAATCTTTCCGTTGTTCCAATTCGGCAATCAAGCGATCGACAGCGGCTTGGTCGCCCTCCTGGCGCAACGTGACGGCCAAGGATTCAAAAATGTCAACTTCCATACGGCTAGGTTCTCTGGCGAGGGTTTAGCTTGCGCCAAAATTCGATCTCTGAAGCTTGAGATCCGAAGCAAATACTTCCCGGGAGGTTTTGCGATTCTTCTTCGAGATTCGGATTTCGGATTTCGGATTTTCTACTCTCATTCTTCCATGGTACGCGCTGGAAGTGGTTGCTGCGAGCCTGCCGCTTTTGCCTCGCTTGTGCATTCGTCCTGGGCGCAGCTCTTAAATGAATTTGATTGCCCTTCAACTATCCCAGCAACCTTGGTACAAGCCGCCAGATTGTCGTGTGGCGCACGGACGAGGAGCGGGCCGTCGCCGGTGCCTTCCGCTCGCGGATTTTGCCATGCCAGGGAGTGGCCTTGTTATGCCAAGAGGAGCTCTCCGATCTCAACTGTTGGCGTTGGTTGCCGCCCCATTGGTTTTTACCGGCGCCGCCATGGGGCAGCAGATCTATCGTTATCCCTTCGAAACCCGCGATCCCGCGTTCATCAAGGGAACCGCCGACGCACCCTTCCAGGAGTACGCCCACGACGTGACCGACGCCACTTCGCACGGCGGTCAATTTTCCGAGCATTTGCAAATCGCCTGCCAGCAAGGCAACAATATTTACTACTATTTTCCCACGAGCCGAGCGCCCGTGTCGATGGATCTGAGTTTGAACTTATGGGTCAAGGCAAACCGGCCGGGTGCCCAACTGTTGGCTCGGTTAGTGCTTCCGAAGGAACACAATCCGAACAACCTGGACGAGCCCTTGACGACGCTCCTTCGCGGCGACGTCTACCAGAAGGTCAGTCGCTGGCAGCAATTGGGGTTGAACCGGCCCACGGTCCTCGCCAAGTCGCAACAGAAAATCATGCGCGAGCAGTTGAAACGCGACGTCGATTTTACCGACGCCTATATCGATCGCGTCGTCATCAACGCCTACTCCGGGCCTGGCATGACGGAAATCTGGATCGACGATCTGGAGATCGGCCCGTAATCGAATCCAAGCCTTTCCAGACTACAGGCCGCGATAAGGATGCCCCTGTCAAACTCGAAGCTCCCAGCACAGGAATGTTGCGCCCGCCAAGCTTGCCGGTGAACGTTAACGTGACCCACGATCGCTTGATGCTGAACGGCAAGCCAATCATTTTTCGGGGCATCCGCTACACGGATACGCCTCTCAATGTGCTCCGGGACCTCGGCTTGAATACGCTCTTCCTCGACTCGACAGTTCCTTCCAGGTCACTGGATGAGGCGGTTCAATTAGGTTTCTGGCTCGTCCCCATGTTGCACGGCGCCGAGGAAGATGCTCCGGCTGTGACCCCGGACCAGTTGCGTCAGAACCTTATGCGCTTCATCGATAAGGACGCCGTGCTCTTCTGGGATGCGGGAGACGGTCTGCGGTCAGAATCGGTTGAAGCAACCGCCAAGCTTGCTCAGGCGGTGCGCGCCATCGATCCGAACCGGCCGGTGGGCGCGGATGTGATGGATAACTATCGAGGCTATTCGCGCAATCTCGATCTGGTAGGTTCCAGTCGCTGGCCGCTGTTCACCACCCTGGAGCTGACCAGTTACCGCGATTGGCTCAACCAACGCCGGCTGCTGTCTCGCTCGGGCGGCTTTTACTGGACCTGGCTGCAAACGCACATGCCCGAATGGTATCACGCCTTGATCTACGAACGGCCGACGGCTGCCGGTTTCGACGATCCAATCGGCCCTCAACCCGAGCAGATTCGTTTGCTCACCTACATCGCTTTGGCATCGGGTTGCCATGGCTTTGGCTACTGGTCGGACCGGTTCCTCGCGGACAGCCACCAGGGCCGGGACCGCCTTCTAGAGCTTGCCCTGCTCAATCTCGAGCTCAAGATGATCGAGGACTTGCTCGTGAGCGCCAGCGAGCCGATCTGGATCGACACTTCGGAACCGGAAGTGAAGGCGGCGGTCATGCGCACCACCGGCGGCCTCCTGGTGCTGCCCATGTGGCTAGGCCGCGGCGCCCAATGTGTCCCAGGCCAATCCGCCAAGGTGAATTTGAAATTGACCGTGCCGCAGGCCCCGGAGGGGACGCAACCCTGGGAGGTGGCTCCTGGCATGGTGCGCTCGCTCTATCCCGAGCGCGTTCCTGGCGGAACCACCATTACCATTCCGGAATTTGGTCTGACCACGGCGGTCATCTTCACCGGCGATAACGGCCCCAACGGCCTGGTGGTGCGCTTGCAAGAAAAAGCCAGGCAAAACGGCAAATTGGCTGCTGGTTTTGCCAACCAACTCGCCGAGGAATCGCTTCGCAAAACCAGCCTCGTCTACGACAAGCTGGTGGCGGCAGGCCACCCGATTCCCGACGGCGCCCCGCTGTTGGATAAGGCGCGAGCGCTCATCAAGAGTGCCGGCGAATCGTACAACCGAGGTCGATATCGCGAGGCTTTCGCCGATGCCGACCGAGCCTTGCGGCCTCTTCGGATCCTCATGCGCGCCGAATGGACCTCAGCGACGCGCGAGCTGACTTTCTTCGGGGCCAGCCCTTATGCGCTGAGTTTTTACACGCTGCCGCAGCACTTCAAGCTCATGGATCGCCTCAAAGCCTTGGCATTCGGCGCCAATCTTCTCCCCGACGGCGATTTCGAACTGCCCGAGGACAAGGCGCCCAAGGCTGGCTGCCGCAGGAAATGAAACTGGATGAGGTTGATTTCCTAGCTCGGCGTACAACCGACCTGCCGCACTTGGGCAAGCAGTGCCTGATGCTGCAAGTCAAACCTAAGAATCCGCTGCAAGCGCCGGCAGCATTGGAACGCTGTTACCTGGGAATTCACAGTCCCGACGTGAGCCAGCCGCCCGGCACCTGGGTGCGCATCAGCGTTTGGATGCGCATCCCCAAGCCGTTGATTGGCTCCCTGGACGGCGCTTTGATCTACGACAGCGCCGGTGGTGAACCCCTGGCAGTCCGCACCACGGAGGCCATGCCCTGGAAGGAATACGTCAGCTATCGCCGCGTCCCGCCTTCCGGCAAGATTCACGTGACGCTGGCCTTAAGCGGCATGGGCTCGGCCTATTTCGACGACGTGCGCATCGAGCCGCTGCTGGGCGGCACCTCGCCGTTGCCATAGAGAACCCGACTTTGCAGCGCTCCTAGCGATTCCTGGCCAAAGTGAAGACAGGCACGCTGTCGGTGCTACTTCTTCCTGAGATATTTGTCGAACCAATCCGCGATGGTCGGCATGTCCTTCTCCATGTGCCGCCCAGCCATGGCTTGCGCCTTTTTTCACCACCAGCTCAGCCGGCACGCCGGCTTCCTTGAGTTTTGCGACGATCGACTCGGCTTGCTGGATGGGCACTAGGAAATCCTTGTCGCCATGGATGATGAGCGTTGGCGGGTCGTCCGCACTTACGTGATAGATGGGCGAAATCTGCTTGCCTATCTCCAGCACCTTTTGCTCGTCGGTGATCGGCACGAACTTCTTTAGCTTCGGGTCCCAGGCGTGAAAATCAAAGGGCGCCGCAAAATCTTTGAGGACGCCCCGGCCGATGGCGTTTTCACCGGGTTTGCCATAATTCAGGAAATCGGTCGGCGGAAAGAAACAGGCAACCGCCTGCACGCGGCTGGACTCTCGATCGATCGGGTCCTTGGCTTTCGGGTTGCCTTTGTCGCCGGCGAGTCCCTGCATCAACGACAAATGTCCGCCAGCCGAGCCACCGGTGATGCCGATGCGCTCAGGGTCGATTTTGTACTTGGCGGCGTTGAAGCGGATGAAGCGAATCGCCCGGTTCATATCTTCGAGGATTTCCGGAATGGTGAATTTCGGCTGACTTCCATGAACGACCGCAAACACGGTGTAGCCACGCTTGAGCAATTCGTCGAGCGTTGAACCGGCGATCTTGTTCGGGATGCCAGCGTGTGCAGAAAACCAGCCGCCGCTGACGACCCACACTACCGCGGCGCCGTTCGCATTTTCCTTGGGCATGAAGACGTCCATGGTCAACGCTACGCCATACTTGCGGCCATAAATAACGTCCTCCGTGCGGGCGAAGGAGTCCTCAGCTGCTCGAACGTAGGCGTCCGGGCGGGGTGCCAACGATGTGCCCAATACAAGCCCGCACGCGAGCAAAGACCAACCGAGTTTCATGACGATGCCTTTCCAGATCAGGAGGAGAGTGATGGCGGGCGAACCGAATATGCCATAGACAGAATACAGTAGACCCCCGGAAGAGATCAGGCAAATCTGACGAGACGGTTGGCATTACGGACCAACATGGTAAAATTTTAACACTCGGGACACTGGCGCGACTTGCGATCCGTTCGTGCCCTAATTCCTTGACCAATTGCTCGATGGATTTGGGGGAGCCTGTTCATGAAAATCAGCGCTGTAGGCCTACTCTGTATTGCTCTATTCGCGCCGGCGGTTTGCGCCGACGATTGGCCGCAACGGTGGGGGCCCAAGCGCGACGGCGTCTGGCACGAGACCGGCCTCGTAGAAAAGTATCCGCCGGGCGGACCGCCCATCGTTTGGCGAGCTCCGCTGGGCGGTGCATGGCAAAAGCAACAATCCGACCAAGCCGGACGGCATTCACAGTTTGATGGCAGCCCCGGTGTTCAAGGACGGCTGCATCTACGGTGTGTGCGCCATGGGCGAGCTGCGTTGCATTGATGCGGCCACCAACAAGCAGCTTTGGCAAACCTACAAAGCAACAGGCGGCAAACGCAGCGAATGCGGCACCGCGTTTCTGATTCCGCAAGGCGATCGCTTTGTCATCTTCAACGATCAGGGCGAGTTGATTCTGGCGAAAATGTCGCCTGCCGGTTATGTAGAAATCGACAAGGCCAAGATTCTGGAAGCGAGCGAGCCGGCACGCGGCCGCATGGTGGTTTGGTCGCATCCTGCCTTTGCTAATCGCTGTGTCTATGCCCGGAACGACAAAGAGATGGTATGCGTTTCCTTGGCCGCTTCGGATAAGGAGAAGATGCCATGAAGTTGCTCGGGTGCTTGATGCTGGTGGGCGCCGTCTGCTTCGTGGTCGATGACGCCGAACTGACCAAGAAAGATCTCCAAAAGATGCAAGGGGAATGGGCCTGCGCCGAGATGATCCGCGACGGCAACAAGCTCGAACCAGACGACGCTCAGGCTTACTTCCGCTCGGTGCAGGGCGAAAGCTATACGATCTCGAAATACCGCAAGGTCTTGGGCAAAGGAACTATCAAAATCGACGCCGGGAAAACTCCACGGGAGATCGATGCCCAGCCCGCTCTCCAAGGAGCCAAGGTCCAAAAAGGCATCTACGAATGGGATGGCGACAAGCTCAAAATCATCTTCGGTCCAGCGGGAGGGGAGCGACCGAAGGATTTCAAGGCAATTCAGGGATCGCAACGAGCGTATACAGTTTGGGAGAGGGAGAAAAAGTAGCCGGTATAAATCGGGTAGGTCCGGCGAGCCGAACAAGGACGATTAAGTTTTTAGCGAGCCTCCCACGTTAGTGGGGGGAGGAAACAGGGAACTCCCCCCCACTAACGTGGGAGGCTCGCTATCGCATTTATGAACCCGAATTTATCTACGGCTCACGACCTGTTCAGCATTGCCGCGTATGCTTGATGCTGTGCCTTAGCGCATCTTGGAACGGCGGTGACGGCGGTCATGGGCATTCGGGTTTTGGTCATTGAAGATGAAGCCGACCTGGCCGATTTCGTTGTTCGCGGCTTGCGGGAAGAAGGCTTCACGGTCGAGCAAGCCAAAGACGGCGATGATGGCTGGCATGCCTTGTCGACGCAAACTTGGGACGTGGTGCTGCTCGACTGGTGGCTTCCCGGGCCGGACGGCCTGACATTGCTCAAGCGTTTTCGCCAGGCAGGCCACTCCACTCCGGTGCTTTTCCTGACGGCGCGGGACGCCATTTCGGAACGGGTTCGCGGTCTTGACAGCGGCGCGGACGATTACTTGTGCAAGCCCTTTGCCTTCGAAGAATTGCTGGCCCGCGTGCGCTCGCTGACCCGGCGTCAGGATGGCCGCGTCGGCACGACGCTGACGCATGGCGACGTGACCGTGGATTTGGCGACCCACAAGGCCGAGCGGGCCAATCAACGACTCGACCTGACCGCCAAGGAGCTGGCGCTGCTGGTTTTTTTCATGCGCCACGCCGGCGAAGTGCTATCGCGAACGCGCATTTACGAGCAAGTTTGGGACGAGCGTTATCATGGCCTTTCGAATACACTTGAGGTCCACGTGATGGAGTTGCGCCGCAAACTTGAAGCGCACGGTTCAGAGACTCATTCAGACGGTTCGGGGCATGGGCTACCTTTTCGGCAATCGGCCCAACGAATTGTAAGACCCTGGCAGCTCCATCGATCATGACACTTACGAATCGTTTGACTCTGTTCTATCTCGTCACCTTGGCCGTGGTCTTGGCCGCGTTCGCCGGTTCTGCCTATGGGCTCATGCGGACCATTCTATTTCGCCAATTGAGCGAACGCTCCACGGCCATGCTCGACACGCTGGTCGCTGCCGCCGAGATCGAGCCGGACGGCATCGACTGGGAACCTGAAAAACGCAAGCTTCTCTTCAGTGGCGAAAGCGAACGGCAAAACTGGGCCGTGTTCGATGGTTCCGGGAAACGCGTGGACGGCGCGAACGACGCGGAACACCCGCTCAAAGCATTCGCCGTACCCGAAGCGGACCTGGAACAATCGCGCTTCGACGTGACCTGGTCCGGGCAACCGTGGTGGGTGATTCGTCGGACCATTCATCATCCGCGACCGGAAACAATCCGGAGCCACCGGCGGCCCGGTAAGGTTCGCTATCGCACCTTGGTGTTTGTCGCCGCCTGGCCGGTGGCGCCCCTCCATCAGACGTTGGGCACGCTGCTTTGGTGTGTGGCGGAGGTTCGGCGCCTCGTTTGGCTGGCCGCGGCGGGCGCAGGCCGCTGGCTCAGCAGGCGAGCGTTGGCTCCGGTGACGCGCATGGCCCAGGCGGTGCGGGGAATCACCGTCCATGATTTGGGCGAAAGGCTGCCGCTGCCCCATCCCCACGATGAATTGCACGAACTTGCCGCATCCTTCAACGGTTTGCTGACGCGCCTGCAAGAATCGTTCGAACGTCAAAGACAATTTACGGGGGAGGCATCGCATCAATTGCGCACGCCCTTGAGCGTGATGCTTGGCCAGATCGAAGTAGCGCTTCGCCGCGAGCGCGATTCGGAGGCCTACCGCCAGGTGCTGGGGACTGCCTACCGCGCAAGCCGAGCGTTTGCGCGACATAGTCGAAGCGTTATTGTTTCTGGCACGAGCCGATGCGGAGGCCGGGCTGCCGAAACCGGAACCGCTGGAGTTGACGAACTGGATCAAGAGCCACCTTGAAGTCTGGGACGCGCACCCAAGAAGGCCTGACTTACAGTTCGATGCCGCGCTGGCGGAGCCGTTGTGGGTGTCGGCTCATCCGGTCCTGCTGGAGCAGTCGGTCGACAATCTGGTTGATAACGCCTGCAAATATAGCGCTGCTGGCAGCCCCGTGCTGTTGAGCCTTGCACGCGAAGGCGCCGAAGCCGTGCTCAGCATCGTCGATCATGGCTCCGGCATTTCCAATGAAGATCTGAAGCATGTTTTCGAACCTTTCTTCCGATCGGCAGATGCGCGAAGGCTTGGCATCGCAGGGCTGGGACTGGGGTTGGCAGTCACGGCCAGAACCGTTGCTGCTTTTGGAGGACGAGTTACTGTCAGAAGCCTGCCCGGGCAAGGCAGCACGTTTTCGATTCACCTTCCGATCGCCAACGATCCTGCGCAGGAACCCATTGCGCGGATGCGAAAGAGCGAAGCTGGGAAAGAGAGCGAAGGGGCCCTCGTGTCTCCAAGCAGCGTTCATGCACTCAATTTCTGAAGGCGCCCAAAGGATCGGCCCGAAATTTCGAGTTCGTAGATAAAGTGGGCGATACTAAAAGACATGTACACCCGCGCCAATCCAACGCATGGCGACCGTCTTCCTAAAGTGCCCAATCTGCCAGTGGGAACTTGTCAGGAGGAGTCGATGAACAGAAAGATAGGAACCCACTCTTGGATCTCCCGCATAGCCGGCGTGGTTTGCTTTGCCGTGCTAATCTCGGCCAATGGCGTCGCGATTCGGGGCAGGCGCCTGAGGCAACCAAGGATGCCGGGCTCCCAACCCTTACAGTGGACGGAGCCATCCGCTGGGCACTCGAGCATAATCCCGAATTGATGGCGCTGAGGCAACAGCATGGCATCGCCGCAGCCGGCATCGTGATTGCCAATACCTATCCGTTCAACCCGGTTTTGGAATCCGAGATTCGCGAAGCGAATGGACCGGCCTCGGCCGCCGTTACCAACTTGGTCAGCAACGTGCACAAGGTTTTCATGGATGTTGAGATTCGCCACCAACGCTTCTTTCGCCGGGATGCCGCCAACGCCACGCTTTCGCGAACCGACTGGGAAATAGCAGGCCAGGAATTGGCTCTGAGCATTCGGGTGGTGTGCAGCTTCGAAACGGTGGTTTACCGGCACAAGAAAAAACAGCTCATCGAGCAGACGCTCGATTTGAACGTCAAAGCGGCCGAGCATGGTGAAGAGCTGTGGAAGAAGAACCTGCTCAAAACTCCCGATCTGATCGCGTTGCGCACCGAGGCTGCCGACTATCGCACCCAACTGACCGCTGCTCGTTATCAGCTCGTGCTGGCTTGGAACGATCTGCGGCGTGTTTTGGGCGTGGTGACGGAAACGTTTGCACTGGATGGCGATCTAATCTATCCGCCGGCGCCGCAGCCCCTCGCTGAGCTGGAGAAGACGGCCGCTCGAACAGCGACCCGATCTTCATGTACGCCAAGCTGCCGTCAACGAGGCCGAGGCTCGCTTGCGCTTGGAAATTGCCAATCGATATGGGAACCCGATTGTTGGGCCCGCCTACGAATATGACGCCACGCGGATCAACTATATCGGCGCCCAACTCACCCTGCCGCTGCCGGTCTTCAATACGCATCGGGGCGACATTCAACAGCGCGAGGCCGAACGCAACCGGGCAAGTTACGATCTCATTCAAACCGAAGTGCAGATCCGCCAAGATGTCTTTGCGGCCTTGAAGCGACTGGAACAGGCTCGCGCCGGCTGCCGATCTCTATCGGAATGACGTGCGGCCCGTGATGGACGCCGCCATGCGCGACATGCGCAATCTATTCGAACACGGCGACCCAAACGTGGACGCTTTGCGCATGCTGGACGTGCAACGCAAACAACTTCGAGCCCGCGACGGAGAACTGGACGCTCTTTGGGAACTGCGCCAAGCCCAAGCCGACCTGTCTGCAGCGGTGGGCGATCCGGCCCTTTCGGCTTTTTCGCTGCCGCCGCTTGATAAACCTGCCCACTGACCTGATACTTGCCGCATCTACTCACCGAGATTGGCTTCCATGATGTGCGTTCGACGATACTCCAGCCTTTGGCTGACTGGCTTGTTTTTATTCTCGCTCCTGTCCGGTTGCGGAGTGCGCCAAACCGCCGGCCGAAGAGAATCCGCCGCCCGCGCCTGTGACCTGGGAGCCGGCTTTGCCGTTGGTTTTGCAAGAGTGGACGGAGTTGGTCGGCACACGACGCCCTTGCCTGACCGAGTCGCCCGCATCAGCGCCTCGGTGGAAGGGCGAGTGGTGGACGTCCTCAAAGACAAGAACGGTAAGCCGGTGATCGAAGGCCAGGTTGTTGAACCGGGCACGATTTTGGTGCAGCTTCGACCCCACGCTCGTCGACGCCAATTTGGCCAAGGCAACAGCGGCCCTGAATGTTCTGAAGCAGGAAGAAGAGCAAGCCAAGATTGCTGAGAAGCTGGCGAAGGTCGACGTCGACCGGCTCAAAGGCATCAAAAGCGGGCCCGGCTTGATTGGGGTTTCAGATATCGAAATCAAGAAAGCCGAGATTGGTTTGGAGGATGCTTCCTCAAAGGTGATGGGCGCTCATTTCAAGCGAGAAGCCGGCGTCAAGGAGGTGCAAGCACTGCAGGCACAGCGGCGACTTTTTTCGATCGCCACGCCGATCCGCGGCCGGCTCGGGCGATTGCTCGTTTCGCCGGCGCAAACCGTGTCGATCGGAACTCCGGTTGCCGAGGTCGTGGACGTCGAGGATCAGATCGACGTTTTGTGCTTCGTTTCGAGTCAAGTTGCTCGTGAGCTGGCATTAGGCCAATCGGCTTTTGTGGCGCTCTGGCGGACGATCCGGCCCACGCGTCGAATGTGGAAGGCAGCGTCGTTTTCATCGGCCCGCAAGGCGAGACCGACACCGGAAATGTCGCCGTCAAAGTTCGGTTTCCCAACAAAGAGCTGGGATTGCGCACGAATACGACGCTACGGATTCGCGTGCTCACCAAACCCGGCAAGGCGTGCCATTCGCTCCCCGAATCTGCCTTCATGGAAGATCAAGACCCTCCCACTGTCATTGCCGTTGAGAACATCGAGGAGAAACCTGCGGAAGGCAATAGCAAGCCTGAGGAGATCGGCAAAGCCCACGTGCTCAGAGCGATCACGGGAATTCACGATCGCATGTTGCATCAAGTGGAGATCATTCGGCTCGAAGATCCCGAGCCAGACCCGAAGAAACGCTGGAAAGGGAACCTCGAAGACGCCAAGTTCATCGTGGCCAAAGGCCAGGGCTTGCAAACCGGTGACGTCGTCAAGCTGGAGAAGGATGACGATTAGCGCTCGCCAATAATTTGCGACCTCGGCGCACAACCACAGCCGAGCCTTCCACCGCGAACGCGGAACTGGGACTTTGGCTCAATGCCGCACCGAACTCCGAACCATAGAACTTGGCGGCATCGCATTCGAATCGCGACGCCTGACCTCGCCATACGCGCCAGCGCGGATGTTCCACTTGGTACTCGATGGTGCTGCCGTCGCGCTGTCGCGTGTAACCCCAGTAATGTTCGGTAATGAAGGTCTCTTCGGAATCCACTTCCGGCAACGCCGGCTCACCCGCGACCGTCTTCACCTCCAGCAAATTCCACGTTCCGCTCGTCAACCATTCGTAGGTGAATGTGCCGCTCGAATTGGCCGGGCATTTGCAGCGTGTGCCGCATGGGCAAGGCAACATAGGCTTCTTTGTAAACGGTGCGAGCGATCAGTGCAACGAGCCGTCGGGGTACGATCTCTTTGATGAACACAACGCCGCGCCGCCAGCCTTCACTTGTCTGCCGGGGCACATAGAAGCGCAGGTTCACTTCCTCGAAGTTGCGATGAAACAGGGCTGGAATTCCCAGCAAGCTCGTCTCTTGAAAAAGAAATCCCACCATACTGACGAAGGTCTTGCCGTTCCACATGTCCAGTTCGGTTCCCGCCGGAACGTGACAAGCCAGCAGCCGGGGTCGATCTCATAGTTGAGCATCACCAGGTGAACCCACCGAGCCCGCAAGAATGGCTTGGATGGGACCGGCGGGGCCACCAATTCGAGTTGGCTCATAGGCGGGTGTCTCTTCGCGAACGACTGCACGTCCACAGTTTTCATTTTTTTCGTTTAATCCATAGTGCGGGCTTTGCCCGCAGCCCAAAGGCGTCTTCCAACAAACCTGGGCCGAAAGGCCCCTCTTCTCCCCCCTTGGCAAGGGGGGGCAGGGGGGGTCGCAGAATCTGCACCCCAAAGCGGCAAAGTTCGCCCATGAGGAGATCAGGGCAGGCGGATTTCTACCGTGGGTGGTCACGTCGCGTCAGACCCCCCCCGCCCCCCCTTGCCAAGGGGGGGAGAATTCAAGGCTTCGCCTTTTCCTTTCGTTTCCAACGCTCTAAGCAAAAGCGCCGAACTTTCGGCGCCAATGAATTCGGCTAGAATCCGTGCACGCCGCGAGGAAGTTGTCGGATACCTTCGGAGCCAGCGGCGACGGCCGACAGCGCCTTCACGCCGAACCATGCTGCACGACACGAAAGTCTGCACGTCTACCGTTGTCGTTTTTTCGTTTAACCCGGAGCCAACGGCGACGGCGAACAGCGCCTCACGCCGAACCATGCTGCACGACACGAAATCCTAGACGTCCGCCGTCGCCGTTGGCTCCGGGTTAAACGAAGCGCTCTCTAATCTTCCGGGTTCTTAGGCACCAGGCGGGCCACCAGGCCATCGGGGAACCATCGGGCCAGCTTCATCAATAAGGTCGTTTGCCAGGGAAAATTGAACACCTTGGTTTTGCGCTCTAGCGCCCGACAAATGCGGCGGGCCGCATCGTCGGTCTCCAAAAGGAACGGCATGTGGAACCGGTAGCCGGCCGTCATTTCGCTTTTGACGAACCCCGGACAGATCGTCGTGACGGCGATTCCCCGGTCTCGGACCTGGATCCGCAATCCTTCCATGAAGGCGCTAACCGCAGCCTTGCTGGCGCAATAACCGGATTCCCGGGGCATGCCCTTATAGGCAGCGACGCTGCTGACGGCCGCCAAGTGCCCGCTGCGGCGTTCGAGCATGCTGGGCAGAACGGCTTCGAGCGAATAGACGACGCCCAGCAGATTCACGCGGATTATTTGCTCGATTTCTTCGACGTTGAACGGCTCCAGGCGCGTCTTGTATCCCAGGCCGGCATTGGCGATCAGCAAATCGACGGGGCCCAATTTGTCGGCGAGTTGATGAATGGCGGCGACGATTTGGGGCCGCACGCTGACATCGGCAATGGCGACGGCTGCCCGATCCCCCAGCTCTTTGCTCAGCGCTTCGAGGCGCTCGGCCCGGCGGGCTATAAGCCCCACATGGTAGCCTGAACTCGCCAGCACGCGGGCCAGGGCTGCTCCAATGCCGCTCGAGGCGCCGGTGATGACGGCAACGGGTGATGGCTGGCTCATCCTTATCTCCTGCTCATTTTCGTCAATCGCCACATGCGGCGCAATCGTTGCCGCCTGCGCGCCTGTCGCCCGCGACACGCGGCTTGTTACTTTCTCCCAGGTGTCGCCCCGGTGCAAGCATTAGTCGAGTCAGGCGGCATGGCATACTTGCGCCTTGGCGGGGGTCGGTCCGCGCGGAACAATGAAGAAGCGTCAGCGAATCATTTGCCAGCGAGGCGGTTCGACATGCGATCTACAGGAATGCGTCGGCTGGGCAGGCTCAGCTACTTTGGGTTCTTAGCCCTCCTCTTCGGAAGCCAGCCCGCTTTGGCTCAGGTTGTAGCCCCGCCGCCGCCAACCTCTTACCAAGTGCAAGTCCGCTACCAGATCAACGGCACAAGATTGGCCCGCCTCGATAAATTCTTTGCCATGACTCGCTACCTGGAATCTCAAGGATTCAAGAAGGCGGACGGCACCGACGAGCTTGCGGAAGATCCAAACGCCACCATTCTGCGGGGAACCGTTTCCTACGCGAATGCCAGAAAACTCCTGGCCGAGCCGGATGTGCGGACGCTCTTGCTCGTGCCTTCGGGCTATAAGATTCCTCAAGGTGACGAGCCCGTCAAGATTCAGATCGAGTTGGATGGCGGCCGCGGTTTGGCCCGCCAACGGTTATTGGCAGCGCAGACCAAAGTCCTTTTGGAGGACCAAGGTTTTCGGGAAGCGGTGGGCTACGACAATCGCGGCCACACCCGTTTATTGGGTTACGTTCCGGCATCCGCTCTGCCTCGTCTGCTCGACGATTTGCGCGTGCAAACCGGGTGGATGGTCCCCTCCCCGCCCATGGAAGAGATGCCCGAACCCATTCGCTCCACCTGGCCAGTGCGGGTGATTGAAGTTGTGCCCGAGCCGGCCGGGGCTCCCCTCGCCAAAGCGGCTTTGCCGACGCCCGCCGTGCCTGCCGGGCAAGCCACCATCACGCCGGAACTGCGCGCCCTGGCCGCCAAGGATGATTTGGTGCGAATGGAAGTGATCCTGGTTGCACCGCCGCCGGAACTGGATCGCGAATGGCGGCGGCAACTGCGAACAGCCGCACCGGGAGCATTTATTGAAGGGCGCGTGGGCTCCACCGTGACCGCTCGCGCCAAGGCCAGTCAGGCGCTTACGCTGGCTCAGGTGCCTGGCGTCAGCACTTTGCGCTTGCCGATCCGGGCTCAGAGCCAAGTGCTCGCCGAGCCGGCGGAATCGTTGCCCGGGGTTTTGGGTTCGACGGGTCTGCAGATGCTCCGGGCGATTCCGAACCACGGAAAAGGCTTGCGCATCGCCGTGATCGATAGCGATTTTCGCGGCGCCGCCGGGGTCATCGGCAAGCGGCTGCCTGCGACTACGCGCTTCGTCGATCTTGGTTCCGAATGCGATCCGGACCTGAATCCTGCATCGATCGCGGGCGACGACCTGGGCAGCGGCACACGGACCGCTCTGGCCGTGGTGCGCGTATGCTCCGCAAGCTGAGTTCACGCTGCTGCGTGTCGATCCGGAAGCGCCATTTCAATTGCTCGAGGCGGCCCGCTTCATTCAAGGCGACGACTTCCTACCCGAAAGCCTCATGGTTCGCGCCTACGAGCTGACTAATCGTAAAGAGGAGCTGCACAACAAACAGCTCGCTTTGCTGGCCGAGCGTGCTAAGGTTCTGGATACGTTCGCGATCGACAAGGCCACGCTCGACCGCCGCGAAGCTTATTTCAAGAGTCAGGAAGCGTTCGATAGGGAAGAGAAGGCCGCCGACGCGGATCAGAAGCGTTATCTAGAGCTGGTGCGCGATCTAAAAGATCTGCGCGGCATCAGGCTGGTAGTGAACGATCTCGTCTGGGCGGAAGGCTATCCCGCCGAAGGCGCCAGTGCACTGGCTCGGTACTTCAACGACACGCCCTTCCGGGCGGCGACCTGGTTCCAGGCGGGCGGTCTCTTGCCTGGCCAAGTTTGGACCGGCCTCTTCCGCGATCTCGACGGCAATGACGTCATGGAATTTGCCGGCCCTAACGCCCCATTGGCGGCAGGCCGATGGACGCCCGAACTGGATTTCCTGGGTTTCCAGCCCATGAAAGGCCGCGCCAACGCCGATCTGCCCAAAGGCAAGTATCGGATCAGCGTGCAGTGGCGCGAAGCTCACGATCCTGCCATCGCCGATCCCAGCCTCTATCGGCAACCGCTTGCGAAGCTTCGGCTCGTGGTGCTCCATCAAAGGGACCCGCAAGGCAAGCTCCTGGCCACGGATGAATTCGACGTTGCGGCCGCTTCTTCCGGCTTGCCGCAGAGGCTGGACCAGAATGCCTACTCCTCCACTTACGAACAGTCGGTCGAGTTTACGGTCGATCAACCGGGACGTTACGCCTTGCGCGTGGAAGGCAAGGCCCCCAATAGCTTGAGGCCTTCCTCCGTTACGTCGTTGTCCGTCCAGAACCAGACGCGTGGAGAACTCCGGCCACGCCTGCTTATCCAGAATACCGATGCGAGTTCGCGGGTTTTGGGACGGCCTATCTTCCTCGATTACGCTACGGCCGAAGGCGATGAAGGGATTCCGGCAGGCGCCTTGGGCATCCATCGGATTGATGCGGCCCGCTGAATTTTCGCAATGGCTTCGCCTTCTTTTGCGCGAGGCCGTCACGTTAATCTCCAGCGAGCCTCCCGCATTAGTCTTGAGCGAGCCTCCCACGTTAAGCGAGCCTACCACGTTAATCTGCAGCGAGCCTACCACGTTAGTGGGGGGAGGTTTGCCGAATCCTCCCCCTGCTAACGCAGGAGGCTCGCATCAAACCTGCGCAGGAGGCTCGCTTCAAATAACGCAGCAGCTCGTTATTCAAGATTCCCTCCCGAATAGTCGAATTAAACCGATGGGGGGAGTTATTCATGGATGAGAGCCGCCTCGAAACACTGAAGCGGGCCTTCCGACCGATTCCCGACAGCGACGCCTACTATCCTGCAACCGGTCACGAACAGGCGCTGGCGTGCGCCGCGGCTGCCCTGGCCGACGACGAAAGCATGGCGCTGATCGTGGGCGGACCGGGACTAGGCAAGACGCTGCTGGGCCACTGTTTTCTCGATCGCTTGGGCGACAAGGTCGCTTCCGCATTCTTGCTGACCTCGCATTTCCGCGAGCCTGCCGCACTTTTGCAAGCGCTGCTCTACGATTTCGCACTGCCCTATGAAGGACGTTCGGAAGAGGAAATGCGTCTGGCGCTCGACGGACTATTTGCTGCAGAATTACGAGGCAGGACGGCGTGGAGTGCTGATCATCGACGAAGCCCATCTCCTTGCTCCGTCGGTTTTGGAAGAATTGCGAATTCTGGGAAACCTGGAAGGAAAACGAGGCAAGGCGGTTCAGATCGTTTTGCTAAGCCAGCCGGTGATTCTTGAAACCTTGCAATTGCCGGAATTGGAATCGTTGCAGCAACGGTTGGCGGCTCGCGCGGAACTCAGGCCGCTCGATCTCCACGAGGCCACCGATTTTCTTTTACATCAAGCCCGGCGGGTTTGCTCGCGTCCTGAAGAAATCCTGACCGAGGAAGCCCTGCAGATCGTCGCCCAATCGTGTCAGGGGATCCCTCGGATACTCAACCGGGCGATATTTAAGTCCCTGAGCTTGGCTCAGGCCGCCGGCGCCGACGTTTTGGACGCCGAGGCCGTGTTGGAAGCGATCGCGGCCTTGGGTCTGGTGCAGGAAGAAGCCACGCCGCTTACAGAAGGCCTAGAGCGCGAGCGTTCCGAGTCGCACCCTGGTCGCGACACCGGCCGCGGACATCGCCTTTTTGCCGGCCCCCGCCGACTCCTCTAGATCGACGCATCGGGTTCCCCGGAAGGATTCCGGGAAGGATTTGGACTTATGGCAAGGACTCTGCAAGCCCTGCGTCGGGACGACCAATCCAGTCGTCCCAAAGTTGTCGCACTGCCCGCGATTCCCACCGAGGCTCCAGTCCAAGACGAAGCAGAGATCCCGTTTATCGAAGTGGGCGGCAAAAATACACCCACGGAAGCTTCTGCCAGCGTTTTGGCTTGTGCACCGCAACCGAGCCCAAAGCTTCATCTGCATCGGCCCGAACCGGTCGAAGCCCCGGCCGTCGAGAAGGCACAGGAACGCACCGAGGTGGAAGCGCCGGCTACCATCATTGCTTTCAAGCCGCTCTCTACCGAACCGGAGATGCTTACCCCGGCTCCCCAGCGTCTAGCTTCCGAACTGTTGACTTTTCATCAACCCGATCATGCCGTCTCCCGCCAATATGAACAGGTAGCGGCGACGATTAGCCAGCACCTTCCGGCCGGCCGCTCGCGCGTGCCGCTTTTCACGGCAGCCTCTCGGTGTGCCGACACTTCCAATGTGGTTCTCAACCTGGCAATCGTGCAGGCTCGTCAGCGTTCGTCGCGTCTGGTCGTGGTCGATGCTCATTCTCGCGAGGCCAAAACCACGGCGCGACTAGGTCTGCTGGGCCGGCCAGGTTTGCGCGATGTGCTTGGCGGGTTCTGCTCGCTGGAACGCGTGCTCGTCGATACTGGGATCGAATCGCTAGTCGCATTGACAGCCGGGAGAGACAACCCGTTGCCCTATCTGGTGGCCGGCGATGCTATGTTGGCCGTGTTGCGGCATCTCAAGGCGCGATTCGATTGCATCATGATCGATGCCCCGCCCTGGGATGGCCGGCCCGACGTCACCGCGTTAGGCGCCGCCTGCGATGCGATTTATGTCGTGCTGGGAAAAGACGAAGCCGAGAACGAAGCCACGCGCAATTTACTGCAACTGATCCCGCTGCAAGGCGGCCGGCTCAAGGGATGCATTCTGACGTAGCCTTCATCACGCGGAGCGTGACGATCTCAGTGGTCATCACGCTCCGCGTGATGTATTTCGTCACCCTTCGGCACGCTTCCTACCCAAACGGAGATCTGTGCCGCTTATCTAGACTCGACCCCGTTCAGCATGGCCTGTCCTGACCGGCTACCAGGCCCTTCATCACGCGGAGCGTGATGGCTACTGAGGTCACTGCCTATTTCTTCCCCTCGAGCTCTTTGACCAATTCCGCCAGCAGAACTGGATTGTCCTTGGCGACCAGATGATCGATGCGCGAGCTTGTGGCACTTCCAGCTTTTGCATAGCCGCGACGGCTTGCGACCAGACGCGTTGCCTTTTCTTCCCTTCCGCCAGATACAACTCCGTCACCAATTCGGCCAAGTGCTGCTGCTTGACGCCGCTCTCGTTGTTGTAATACCGCTTGATGATTTTTTGCTGATAAGGCGTGAAATCTTGCTGCCCCATGTCATCGGCTCCAGGAAAGCGCGCACGAGGGTATCCAATCCCTATTTCATGGAGATTATAACACATTGAGCAAGCGTCTCGCTTAGGCGGTTAGACGAACTGACCGCTCGCAGGGCAAGAGTGCGGCTCTACGTGCCGCACACCGACCGTTGCCCTCCGCGCGGCCCTCTGATAGGTTTATCGCTTGCGTCGCTGATTCATTTACGAGAATCGGCAGTGGATTTTGCACCATGAAATGCACCGTGTTTGCAGCGCTTTTCGCGGGGCTGTTTGCCTCCGCGGCCTGGGCGAACGACGGCCAAAAGCTATTCAACGGCAAGGATCTGCAGGGTTGGGAAGCCGAAGGCGCCAAGGATTTCAAGGATAAAGAGGGCAAGATCGTTCCCGTCTGGTCGGTGCACGATGGCTTGCTGCACTGCGAAGGCAAAGGCTTCGGCTTTTTGCGTTATGGTAAACGCGAATACGCGGATTTCGAGTTTCACCTCGAATATCGCATGACCAGTCCCCAGTGCAATAGCGGCATCGGCATTCGCACTCGGGCGTTCGATCCCAAGCTTTCCAGAGAGACGCGACCTTCTCTCTATAGTTACGAGATCCAGTTATTCGACGATCACGGCAAGGCCCCCGACGTGCATTCCACCGGATCCCTTTATCGCGTATGTGGCGCCGCGGGTCAATCCGTCCAAGCCTCGGGGCGAGTGGAATAGCGCCGATATCGTTTGCGAGGCCCGCACATTCGCGTAACCATCAACGATGAAAAAGTAATCGATGTGGACCAGACAACCCTTGCAGAAATCAAGAACAAGCCGCTCAAGGGCTACGTCTGCTTGCAAAACCATGGCGGCATTCTCGATTTTCGCAACATCCAACTCCGAGAGATAAAATCGAGCGCCGGGCCTTGACGTGCCGCCGTTAGAGGATTTCCCTATGATCGATCCCGACAAGTTACCCTCGCAACCGAAGTATGTGCCGCCGGCGCCGAAAGTCGAGGAGCAGCCGAAGCCTGAGCCTCAACCACCAGTGGGTGTGCAACCCAAGGTGGATCCGCAATCCAAGGCAGAACCCCCCTTGCCGGGCCGCAGATTTGGCAAGCACAGGCCGCAGCACTCCAAGGAAGAGCCTGTCCAACAGTTGGCTCCCGTCGAAGAGCAGAGGGCCCGACGTCAGCCTGCGCGAGCTGGACTCGCTGATCGAGCGCGAGCTGCAAGAAGCCATGGGCGACTTCAGCAGCAAAGACGTCATGAGCGTCGATGCGCGCGGCCAAAGCGGGGCCAAGCCTGGTGCCGGTCAGGAACAGAAAAAAGCCAAAGTGATGGCTATTCACGGCTCCGACATCTTCCTCGACATTCCCGGCGGTCGCAGCCAGGGCGTCTTGCCGGCCGACCAGTTTCCCGAAGGCGTTCCCGAAGTTGGGACCGAGGTCGAAGTACACATTGAGGGCTATGACAACGCCAATGGCTTGCTGATTCTGTCTCGCCAAGGCGCGGCCGTTCATGTGGATTGGTCCAGTGTGGGCGAAGGGATGATCGTAGAAGCCCGAGTGGCTGCCGTGAACAAAGGCGGGCTTTCCGTTGAAGTCAACGGCATCCAGGGCTTCATGCCCATCAGCCAAATCGATCTCTACCGCGTCGAAACGCCGGAGCAATTCCTCAATCAAAGGCTGCGCTGCATCGTGGTGGAAGTGAAACCGGACGAGCGCAATCTGGTGGTCAGCCGACGGGCACTGCTCGAAAAAGACCGCGAAGAACAACGCGAGAAGACTTGGGAAGGGTTAGCCGAGGGACAGATTCGCGAAGGCATCGTCCGCTCGATCAAGGATTTCGGCGCCTTCGTCGATCTGGGCGGCGTCGACGGGCTCTTGCACCTGAGCGAAATGAGCTGGCAGCGCGTACAAAAAGCCGAGGACGTAGTCCAGCCTGGCCAAACGGTGCGCGTGGTCGTGCTCAAAATCGACCAGGAGACACGCAAGGTGGGCCTAGGCTTGCGGCAACTGCAGACGAGCCCCTGGGACGCCATCGACGCCAACTATCCGCCCAAGTCGGTGGTAAAAGGCAAAGTCACGCGGATAACGGAGTTCGGGGCATTCGTTGAAGTGGAACCGGGGATAGAAGGGCTGGTGCACATCTCCGAACTGGCATCGCGTCGGGTGCGCCGCGTTACCGATATCGTCAAAATCGATCAGGAAGTCACGGTAGTGGTGCTGGGAACCGACAAAACTCAACGTCGCATGTCCTTGTCGCTCAGGGCAGCCGAAGCCAAACCAGAACCGGCCCCCGAGCCCGAACCAGAGCCGGAGGAGCCGGCAGCACCGGTCAAGCCCCCGCGACCACGAACGACACCCTTGCGCGGCGGCACGGGCGACGGGAAGCCGCTCTTTGGATGAGCCGGGAAGGCATGGCTCTTTCGGCTTGAGATTGTTGTAAAAGCGTCATCCGGTTAAGATGCACAAAGGAATGAGGCGACCTGGACAACGTGCGCTGCCTGACGATGTCCGGTAACGCCGCCGATAGGGCAAAGCGTTGTGCCGATCGGCGTGGACTGTGGAGGCGACTTGAGCGAGGTCTGAAAAACCATGACCCGGTGTTTGCTACGCGCCAAGTTCGGTGTTGCATTGCTGACAGCCGTTGTGTGTTTGTTCCTGGGCCTGAATCATGGCGAGCGAAGCCGGCGCCTTACGTTCCCACAAATCTCGGCTGGAGAGCCGGTGCCCACTGCCCAGGACCGCCTCATCACGATGCTCGTTTGTCAGGACATGTCCAGGTATCACCTGGCACGGCCGGTCTTGGACGACGAACTTTCCAAACGCTTGTTCAAGCGCTTCTTCAAGACGCTCGATTACAGCAAGCTCTATTTTGTCAAAGAGGATATCGAGAAGCTCTCGGTTTACGAAACTCAGCTCGACGATCAGCTGAAGCGGGGCGAAATCGATTTCGCCTATAAAGTTTACGCAAAGTTCATGGAACGGGCCGCGGAGCGCGTGAAGTTAGTCGAAAAGTTGCTGGCCGAGCCCATGGACTTTTCCAAAGTCGAGTACATGGACACCGATTACGACAAGATGGATTACGCCTCGACCGAGCAGGAACTGCACGAGCGGTGGCGCAAACGCATCAAGTTCGACCTGCTGGTTCAAAAACTCGGTTCCAAAGCGGTGAGCGACCCGGAGAAAAAGAAGGGCGACCCCGACAAGAACAAGACGCAGCCGCCTGCGGAAGAAACCAAGCCCATGACCGACGCAGAGGCCAAAGCGAAGATTCTGCAGCGTTACCAAAGCATGGTGAAGCGTTTCAAGCAGCTAGACAGCAACGATTTGCTCGAACTTTACCTGACCGATTTGACCACTTGCCGACCCGCATTCCAGTTACATGTCGGCTTCGACGCTGGAAGATTTCGAAATCGCCATGCGCTTGCAGCTCGAAGGCATCGGCGCTCTGCTGCGCTCGGAAAACGGCACAACCATTGTCGCCGAGATCATTCCGGGCGGCGCCGCCGCGAGCGACGGCCGGCTCAAGGCCAAAGATAAAATCATTGCTGTTGCCCAGGGCGACGGCAAGTTCGTCGATGTCATCGACATGAAGCTTCGCGACGTGGTCAAGCTGATCCGCGGCGGCAAGGGCACGGCGGTGCAGCTCAAGGTAATTCCCAACAATAAAATCGAACCCGTTGTCTTCAACCTGACCCGGCAAAATATCGAATTGAAATCGCAGGAGGCGAGGTCGGAGATCATCGAGCATGGCAAGAAGCCCGATGGCACTCCTTACCGCATTGGCGTCATTGATTTGCCTTCGTTCTACGCTGACATGAGTCCCAATAACCGCGGAGCCGCCGATCTCAAGAGTGCGACGGACGACACCCGCAAGCTCCTCAAGGAGTTCGCTGCCAAGAAGGTTGACGGGGTGGTTCTCGATTTGCGCCTCAACGGCGGCGGCGTGCTCAACGAGGCCCTGGCATTGACGGGGCTTTTCATCGATCGCGGCCCAGTCGTCCAGGTGAAGGGATTCGATGGGGTAGTGAAACGAAAGAACGATCCCGACAGCGGAATCGTTTACGGCGGCCCTCTCATGGTGCTCGTCAGCCGGTATAGCGCCAGCGCCTCGGAGATTCTCGCCGGCGCTTCAAGATTACGACCGTGCTCTGCTTGTGGGCGATACCGCCACGCACGGCAAGGGAACGGTCCAACAAGTCATCAACTTGGGCGACCAGGTCCAAGGACAGGGAGAAGAGACCCCCAAGCTCGGCGCCCTCAAGCTCACGATCCAGCAGTTCTATCGCGTCAACGGCGACAGTACCCAGAACAAAGGGGTATTGAGCGACATCGTGCTGCCCTCGTTCAGCGAGGTTGCCGCCACGCCTGAAAAGGAGTTGGACTATGCCTTGCCCTTCGATCAGGTGAAGCCGGTCACCCACGAGGACATGAAACGGATCAGTGACGCACTGAAGAACGACCTACGAGCGCGGTCGGCCGAGCGCATCGGCAAGTCGAAGGAATTCGCGAAACTGGAAAAGGAAATCGATGCCTATAAAGTGCAGAAGGCCAAGAAATCGTTGCCGCTCAACGAGAAAGAATTGAAGGCGCAATTCGCGAAGAGCAACGGCGAATCGCCCGAAGACAAGCTCGACGGCGGCGCCCGGACGAACCGAAGAGCGATTCGCCCGTCTACAAATTCGCCAAGAGCCCGGCTAACACGGAAGTCCTGAACATCATGCAAGACTGGCTGAACCGTGGCAAATAGCCAGCGATTAGACAAGATCGACTAGAACCAGTGAGCGTCGTCAGCCATCGAAAAGAGGCGGACGACGCTTTTTTTGTTGAAGAATAAATAGAGCACATAGGAGATTCTTCGATTAGACAGGGTCAGCCTCAACGGAAGGCTGCAAGGCGCAGAGCCTCGCTCCGCTTTCACGGAGCTCAAGTCCCAAACTGCCGGTCCCCCGCATCTCCTAGTCCGGGCACAATATACCCCTTCTCGTTGAGATGGCTATCGATTGCGGCCAAGTAGATCGGCACGTCTGGATGAGCTTTTTGCAGCGTTTGCACTCCCTCGGGGCAAGCTATCAATCCCAGAAACTTGATGTAGGGCGTACCCCACTTCTTGAGCATGTCGACTGCAGCCGTTGCAGACCCGCCGGTTGCCAGCATCGGATCGAGCACGATGGAGAAGTCCGCCGTCGGTTTGGGTGGCAGCTTCTGATAATAGACGACCGGCTCGAGCGTCTGATGATCGCGATATAGCCCGAGATGCCACACCTGAGCGCCGGGGGCCAGATCCAGAATTGCTTCCGCCATGCCCAGGCCGGCACGCAAGATGGGCATCAATCCAATCTTGGCGGTGATTTCATAGCCCGGACACTCGCCCAAGGGCGTCTGCACCACACAATGCGCCAACGGCAAATTTTGTGTGGCTTCGTAAAAGAGCAACTGGGAAAGTTCGCGCACCAACTGGCGAAAAAGAATATGCTCCGTGTCTTGGTTGCGCAACATCGCCAGCTTGTGGCGGACCAGGGGATGTTGCGATACGTGCACGAAATCGGCCACAAGCTTGCTCCTCGGCTTCTGATGGGTCAGGTCAACAGACGTGCGTCGAATGGGTGGGGCAGGAGTTTGCTCAATGCATGCACCCCTTTGATCTCGCGCAAACTCGCCAAAACTACCTCCAAGTCGCCGCCAAACTCCCAGAGGATTTGCCGGCAAGCTCCGCATGGGGGCGTCGGCGCTTCTGTGTCGGCGACGATTGCAATACGTTTGAAATCGCGATAGCCTTCCGAGATCGCTTTCCAAATGGCCACGCGCTCGGCACACACCGTCAAGCCATAAGTCGCGTTTTCGATATTGCAGCCCGTGACGATGTCGCCTTCGGCAGTCTCTAGCGCGGCGCCTACCAAGAAATTGGAGAAGCGGGCGTGGGCATTGAGCCTCACAGCGCGAGCTGCCGCTACCAGTTTCTCCACCTGATGGGTCATGAATTGTCCTTCCGTCATTCGCTCAGCATCATGCCGGCAATGGCGGCGTTCAGGAGTGTGGCCACGAAACCGACAAACAAGGCTCGTCCGCCGAGGCGGGCGAGATCGTGGCGTCGATTGGGTGCGATCGCTCCGATGCCTCCCAGTTGAATGCCAATCGAAGCGAAGTTTGCGAAACCAGTAAGCGCGAATGCAGTCAACTGGTAGGAACGTGCACTCATGGCATCGGGTATCGCCTTCATGCCTTTCATCTGAAGGTAGGCAAAATGTTCGTTGACAGCTAACTTGGAGCCGAGCAGGGCGCCTACATTGGCAACATCTTTGTGTTCGACCCCCATGAGGAAGGCAGCGGGAGAAAAGCACCAACCGAACACCGTGGACAAGCTCAACTGGTCCGGCCAGCCTGACAAGGTGCTCGCGGAAACTCCTGCCCAAAGTAAGGCTGGTTTGATTCCTGTCAGAAGAGCATCGAACATGGCGACGAAGGCCGTGAATACAATCAGCATGGCGGCCACGTTGAGCGCGCTAGCTGAAGGCCGACGGTGGTGCCTGCGGCCGCAGCATCGATGGCATTTACGTAAGGCGATTTCTCGGATGAGGTATGGAGCGTGCCGGCGGTCTCGGGAGTGCTCGTTTCCGGCAAGAAAAGCTTGGCCAAGTAAAGGCTGGCAGGGCAGGCCATCACGCACGTGGTCAGGACGGACACCGCGTCAGCTCCATAGCTGACATAGACAACCATCATGCCGCCCGAGATGTGGGCCATGCCGCTGACCATCAAAGTGAAAAGTTCCGAGTTCGTCATGCGCGGCACATAGGGCTTGACGATGAGAGGGGCCTCTGTCTGTCCCATGAAAACATTGGCGGACACGGAAAGGGTTTCCGCCCCGCTCGTCCCCATGAGATGCACCATCACCCGGGCCAGCAACCGGACAAAGCGCTGCAAAATGCCCCAATGATAGAGCACGGTAAAGAATGCCGAGACAAATAAAATCGGCGGTAATGCGACAAAAGCAAACTGAAAGGCGTAGGTGCCGTTTGGGAATAGGCCGGACCAAGTGCCCCCAGCCTCCGGGGGGCGGGCATCATAAAGATTACCAAAAACGAACTTGGCTCCGGCGTTTGAGAAAGTGATGAACTGATTCATTGCTGAACCCACTACTTCAAAACCCTTGCGAACCGAATTCACCTTCAGTACGAGCCCCGCTAGAATTAGCTGGAGAACAATCCCCCAGCCGATCGTTCGCCAGTTGACCAATCTCAGATTAGTCGAGAAAGCAGCGATCAGGCCGATATAGAAAATCACGCCCGCGAATGCCTGACCGCGCAGTCCGACGATTTCCCGCAACAGATAAGCGACAACGCCGATGGCGACGATGATGCCTGCAATACCCAGTCGCCAACTCATGGGCGTCCCCGGCGTGGCTATCGAAACCGCCGGGGCTGGCGCAGGAATAATCGGTTCTTCTGGTGCGTCGCTGATCATGAGTGCAGATCGCCTTTCCGACGGTGCGTGAGCAAGCGCATAAGTAATCCAAATGAAGTTGGGACGGCTACAGTCTGTCCGGCAAAGGTTCTCAGGGCAAAAGAAAAGCGGCCCGGCGCCGCGAAAGTCCCGATTGGGTTATCGCCTTCAACCCAAAGTCTCCAAGATCAGTGGGGGAACCGGGGGCGGCGAGTCTTGGATGCGGCAAGCGTTCTTGACTTCTTCCATGGCTGCGTGCAAGGCAACCCCTTGCCTGTAGCGCAGCTCAAAAAGCGGATCGCCGGCTTGGACAGCTTGGCCGCGCTTGGCAAAGAGCACGCCGCCTGCCGATGGTTCGATTGAATCTTCAACGCGATTGCGGCCGGCGCCCAGCAGCATGGTCGCTCGTCCCAGGCGTTCCGCATGCAGATCGTGCACAAATCCGGAGCGTTCCGCCCGATAGATAATCCGGTGCGTTGCCGTGGGCAAACGTTCGTAGTCATCGATAACGCGCGGATCGCCACCCTGCGCGGCGATGAGTTCCCGGAATTTTTCCAGCCCCGCGCCCGAGCTCAGTGCGGCCCGCGCTTTAGAACGGGCGGCTTCCAAGCCCGCAGCCACACCGCTAATCTCGAGCATGTGAGCGGTCAGTTCGATCGAAAGCTCTTCCAGATCTTTCGGCCCGCGTCCCTTGAGCGTTTCGATGCACTCGATGACTTCGAGAGCATTGCCGACCATGAAGCCGAGCGGCTCGTCCATACCGGTAAGCAGCACGCGCGTGCGGACGTTGTTGCCGGAGCCGATCGCGACGATCGTCTCGGCAAGTTGGCGGGCCTGCCCGCGTTCTTTCATGAACGCTCCCAGGCCGCACTTGACGTCCATGACTAACGCGCTAATCCCCTCGGCAATTTTCTTGCTCATGATGGACGAAGCGATCAGCGGGATGCTCTCGACCGTCGCTGTTACGTCCCGCAGGGCATAAAGAGCCTTGTCGGCCGGCGCCACCTCGGCGGTTTGGCCGATCATGGCGCAGCCGATCTTCGCCAAAACATCCTTGAACTCGGCGAGTTCCAAGTCGACGCGAAATCCAGGAATCGATTCGAGCTTATCCAGCGTGCCGCCGGTGTGCCCCAAGCCCCGGCCGGACATCATCGGCACAACGGCGCCGCACGCGGCGGCCAATGGCGCCAGAATAAGTGAGGTTTTATCGCCAACGCCGCCCGTGGAATGCTTATCGACTTTGATGCCAGGCAGGCCCGAAAGATCGAGCTTGACCCCCGATCCAACCATGGCGGCACAAAGCTGAGCGGTTTCTTCAGGGCTCATCCCGCGAAGGACAATGGCCATGAGCAAAGCCGAGGTCTGGTAAGGCGGCCAGGCCCCGGAGGTGGCTCCGGCGACGAAGATCTCGATTTCATCCGCGCTGACAGCGCCTCCATCCCGTTTTTTGCGAATAATATCGACTGCCCGAAGCATGAGACGGCTTTCCAAGGCGTTTTTAGACGCCGATATCTTCGTTCCACAGTTCCGGTTGTGCCGCGATGAATTCTTGCATGAGACGAATGCAGGTGGGATCGTCCAAAATCTCCAGATGCACGCCGCGCGATCGAACGTAATTTTCCGGGCCCTGAAAGGTGCGGTTTTCGCCAACCACCAAGTGGGGAATCTTATAAAGCAGCGTGGCGCCGCTGCACATGTCGCAGGGCGACAAGGTAGAATAAAGAATGGTTCGCTGATAGTCGCGGGCCTTCAGCCGGCCGGCATTTTCCAGGCAATCCATTTCGGCATGGAGGATCGCACTGCCTTTCTGCACGCGGCGATTATGGCCGCGCCCGACGATTCGATCGTCCAATACGAGCACGGAACCGATCGGGATTCCACCCTCGGCTAGCCCGGCCTTGGCTTCCTCGATTGCTGCTTGGATAAAGACGCTATGGATCATGGGTCGCTTCTCAAAGTGAAGTCGGCACTTTAGTCGCAGGCTGGCCTCACGTCAACCCGTCGGATGAAGGGGAAAAGCATCGAGCTTTTCCGGTGTCCGGTGAACCCGGACGAGTCAACTGATCTCCCTTCCTATATACCCGTTCTTTACAATAGTCGACGAGCTTCCGGAGGGATGGCAGAGTGGCCGATTGCACCGGTCTTGAAAACCGGCATGGGGTAACCCATCCAGGGTTCGAATCCCTGTCCCTCCGCTTTTGCCATTGATTGAATGTCCAACAACCAGGAATCCGAGGGAAGGTAATTGAAAGAAGCGCGCCTTAAGGCCGTTCTGCGCTCCCTGTTTTTTCAGGATGGGTCGGTACGGAGAATTCGTTTTGGAGCTCTCAAAGGAATGTGCTATCGAGTCAGCCCCATCACGGGCCTCTCTCCTTGGTATTCGGGAAGCGAGGGACACGAGCAACATTTTTTTCAAGCCGTTTTACGCCCCGGAAACGTTGCCATCGACGTCGGCGCCAATTGGGGTTTGCACACGTTGTGTTTCTCCCGGCTGGTGGGCTGCAGCGGTCGCGTGATTGCGGTAGAACCTTTTCCGCCTGCTCTGAGGGAGCTGGAATGGCATGTTGCTCAGAATGCTTGCTCCAATGTGCGCATTCATTCCCTGGCAATATCGGACAGTGAGGGATCGGCCTTTTTTTTCCCTGGGGAATCGCCGACCACGGGCAAGCTGCTGTTTGAGGCCGGCGTCTCCCCTCCCGCCCATGCCATTCCCGTACGGACCTGCCTCATGGACGCTCTGGTGAACGAGGAGGCATTCAGAGCGCGTCGACCTGATAAAGATCGACGCAGAAGGCGCGGAGAGTCGCGTGCTCGTCGGCTGCGAAGACACGGTGAAGCGATTCGCGCCGACGCTGCTCATCGAACTCCACTCTTCCGACCAAGATCTCTTGGTCGCCCGTTGGCTGACTGAGCGAGGCTACATCATGGAGCGGCTTAGCGGTCCCCCCATTCTGGCGATCGATCGCGGCTGGCCGGACCAAAAGGGCGTGTGGGGCACTATAATCGCTCGGCCACCCTCTTGAGTCTCGAATGATAGGTCAAGTTTCGCAAGTAACCCGATAGGTGCCCCACGCAGGAGGGAGCGATTCGGGAGCCAGCGAAGCCAGGAGGGCCTTTTGCCGATCGGTTTCTTCGACGGACAAAATCCCCAACTCCGCGAGTTTTTCGCGCACCTCGTCGTAGAACATGCCCATGTTCTCGAGCGTCGTGGCAGTGGCGGGGCATTCCTCCCAGGTTGCGCGAACGCGACTATAACCGGCCACCTCGAGCGTTCGGGCCAGACTGGCGCCGACGTCGGGCGACAGCCGTCGGGCCAGATAAAGCTGATTGATGGCGAAAGCCCAGGCGCAAGGCCGCCATTTCCGGTTGGCCTTTTGCTTCCAGATAACCGATGCGGCCCAGCGGCCCGCGGAAATCCGGTTCGATAAGGCCAACCTTGGTTCCGGGGGCGACGGCCGCCCGCAGCCGGCCCAGTACGATTTCCACCATAGGCACGTGATGCAGAACGGTTCGGCAGACGACGGCGTCCGCGCCGTCGAGCCAGGTCCCAAGCTTGGCGATATCCGCGCACACGGGTTCGAATTTAGCGGGGCCGTTCGCCGCCAGAGCAACTTTCGCCTGCACAGCAAATCGGCACTCGAGTCCACGCCGACCAGAACTCCGCCTGGGCCAAGGCGGCGTAGAACGCGGCGGCTGAAGGCCCCCGGACCGCACCCCAGTTCGACCACGCGCCAGCCCGGTGGCAGGTCGAGCTCATCGAGCAAGCGTTCGGAAACGGCTGCAAACTGCTCGTCCTGGATCGCCAAGCGCCGGGCCGCACGCTCCGATTGTCCGAGCACGTACTCACTCGATTCCTTCATGCCTCGTTCTCCCGTTCACTAAGCATTGATGCCATCGAACCCATGGCCAGTATTCTCTGCTTGCGTGCGGAGAATTCCAGAGCGTAGGATGATGCAGCCCCATTCGAACTGGAGATTTGTCTGTGCATCGGCTTAGATTGACATGCCTGCTCGCGGCAACTGCTTTTGCGTAACCGTCGCCCTTCTTCCCTTTGGTGGTCAATCGGCTCCTGCCGCTGCAGCGTTTGACGAGGTTCCAGCAATGACTCCCGCCCTGGCTTCGTCTTTTGCACGGCTCGCTCTCAAGGTCATTCAGCAGGAATACCCAAACAAGCCTGGAGATGTTTGGAACGACGCGCTGGACATTCGAGCGCCACGCTTGCTCCATCCGGCCTTCTATGGCAGCTACGATTGGCATTCCTCGGTTCACGGTCATTGGATGCTGGTGCGCCTGCTGCATTTGTTCCCCGAACTCCCCGAGAGCGCAGCCATCCGCAAGGTCTTGGCTCGCATTTAAGCGCGGCGAACCTCAAACAGGAGGCCGAGGCGTTCAAGAGAAAGAACTCTCAATCTTTCGAACGGCCCTATGGTTGGGCTTGGCTATTGAAGCTGGCCGAAGAGCTGCATGGCTGGGACGATGCGGACGGCCGCATGTGGGAAAAGAATCTGCAACCTCTGACTGATGTCCTGGTCGCCCGCTATTTGGCATATTTCCCGAAGCGATCTTACCCGATTCGTAGCGGCGTGCACTCGAACACTGCGTTCGGACTGGCATTTGCCGTCGACTATGCCCGCGCTGCCGGCAATGAAAACCTGCTGAAGCTGCTCACGGAACGCGGGCGGAGCTATTTCGGCAAAGACGCCGGCATCCCAGCTAAGTGGGAGCCCGACGAGCGCCGATTTTTTCTCCCCCAGCCTCATGGAGGCTGACCTGATGCGCCGTATCATGCCCGCCGCCGAGTTTCAGAGTTGGCTGCAGAAGTTCCTGCCCGAATTGGCGCAAAACCAGCCAAAATCGCTACTGGAACCTCCCAACGTAACCGATCGCAGCGACCCTCAAATCGTTCATCTCGATGGACTGAGCCTGAGTAGAGCATGGTGCATGCGGAACATAGCCTCGGCCTTGCCCAAAGAGGACCCGGTTCGTGGAATTCTGGCTGCTTCCGCCGCCCGCCATGCCGCTGCTGGCTTGGCTCACGTCAGCAGCGGCGACTTCGTCGGCGAGCACTGGCTAGCCTCCTTCGCCGTTTATCTCTTCTCGACACCAGATCCCCATTGAATGCGATCGAATATACCGAGAGGCTTGCTGGCTTGAATCCAGCACTTCCGAAAAATGGATTGATTCCCCGCAGGTCGAATCTATAATTCGCCTCTATGAACGAAGCGGCGGCGGCTTTCCCTCCACACATGCTCCATTGCGCAGTGAGTATTTCCTCAGTTCGACGGCGGTCAAAACGCCGCATTTCGCAATCGTCAAAAAGCCGCATGACGCGTCGAAGGCCCGGGCATTTCCAGGCCTTGAGAGAGAAGGTGACCTCCTTCAATGGATGAAGGCGTTTAGTGTTTTTCGGAGATGCTCGACGTGCTCCGACGGTAGCCCGCGAAACCCATGGATCTGATTTCCCCGGAGATCCTCGACATGGTTGGATTTTTTCGAGTTAGGCGCATTTATGAGTCTTTCTCCGCAATGATCTTTTCTTGGCGAGCCCTCCCCAAAGGACTTAATCGTCGGCAAATGTGCCACTAACTGACCGGGTCGCTGCCGGTTTTCCGAAACGGGCGATGGGTTTCTGAATCCGTCCCCTGTGAGTGTCGCTGGAGATTGGGCGACACAAGGGATCCGACAACCTAGAAAACCGCGAATAGATCGATTGGTTTTCTACACTGCTCCTCTTGGCCATTTGTGTCACAGCACATGGCCAGCCGGCACGGACAGCCATTTCCACAAAAGAGTTCGGTTCGTCGCTCCCTAAATCACCATCCGGTGTTAATGGTAGGAGCATGCCGGTTGCGCTCCAGGCGCAACCCACGGGGACGGAGTTCGCTCTGAGCCCGGCTCACGCTGTCGGGATTGGACGCCGAAGCAGTCGAGCCCGATAGCAATCGAAGCGTACAAAAGGAATTGAGGATGTCGCAAAGTAGACGCCTTGGATTCAGGAGATTCGCCCCATGACGATTCTTTGGCTTCTATTTAGTCTCACCTGCTTTTTATGCGTCTTATTGACTCCGCTCGCGCACGATCTCGCGACCAAGGCAGGCTTGGTCGACCTGCCTGATGGCGGCCGCAAAACCCATTCGAGGCCCATTCCGCTGGCTGGTGGGCTGGCGGTCTTCCTGTCCTCGGCCATTGCCCTGTTGGCGACTTGGCTCTTGGGCTGGTCTTTTGTGAAAGGGGGAGAAGAAAACTGGACGTTTCTCTTCGCGCTTTTGACTGCCTCCACTTTCATTTGCATCCTCGGAATCGTTGACGATTTCGTGATGTTGTCGCGGGCGTTACAAACTAGCCGGTCAGCTCATCTCGGTTTTCATACTCATCGCCTCCGGAGTCATCGTTCGGAACCTGAATCTTTTCGGTTTCGAGCTGGAATTGGGAATCTTGGCTGGCCCTTTCACTGCCCTTTGGCTCTTGGGGGCCATCAACTCCTTGAACCTGATCGATGGGATGGACGGCCTGCTCAGCTCCATCGGTTTGGTCATTTGCCTCTCGTTAACGGTGATGGCTTTCCTGGCGGGACAGCATACGGCAGCCTGCATCGCCATCACACTTGCCGGGGCTTTGGCTGGATTCCTCTGTTACAACTTCCCGCCTGCCAGCGTCTTCCTGGGCGATGCCGGCAGTATGTTGATTGGCTTGGTCATTGGCGTTTTGGGCATCCAATGCACCTTCAAAGGGCCGACCACTGTGGCCTTGAGCGTGCCCGTGGCCGTGCTGGCCATCCCGTTTTTCGATACGGCGGCCGCCATTGCCCGGCGCAAACTGACGGGTAGAAGCATCTACATCGCCGATCGAGAACACCTCCACCACTGCCTTCAGCACAGGGGCTTTTCGAGCCGGCACGTCCTCTTTTTTGTTTCGTGTTTCTGTGCCTTGACGGCCGCCGGTGGAATGATTTCCGTCATCCTCAAGGACCAAACTTTTGCGATCCTGACCACGGCATTGGCTGTCACGCTGCTGGTCGTCACGCGCATGTTCGGTTACGCCGAGTTCCTCTTGGTGAAGAAGCATTTGGCGGTTTTCGCCTCTTCCTTCCTGTCGCTGCGCATGGCGCAAAACGATCACACTTCGATGGAAGTCAGGCTCAATGGGTCAGCCGATTGGCAAGCTTTGTGGCTGAAACTGGTAGAAGCAGCAGCCGAAAATGAACTGAACGCCTTGGTGCTCGACGTCAGCGCCAAAGCGGGATTGGAAAGATATCATGCGCACTGGACCAGAGTGAAAACCTCGACCGAATCCATGGACCTGTGGAAAACGGTCATTCCTTTGTCGCTGCGAGGCTCCGTGGTCGGCAGGCTCCACGTCATGGGGCAACGCAGCAGCCGCCCGATCGGCAAACAGATGATCTTGCTGGCGGATTTGATTGACGATTTGGAGGCAGGATTGCCGGTTCTTTTGCCGTCCATGGCCCCTTACGCAGCCGCCCAGGAATTTCCCGCTCCCGCGGCGCTCAGGAAACCGAGACTATTCCGGACTTGGGCACCACGGTTTGATTCGGTCCGAGTCTCGCATGGCTTCGTCCGAATCTCGGTAGCGCGTTTGGCGTTGCATTTCCAGTCGGCTCATCGGCATTCCCGACAGCTCAGAACAGCGCAAGCCTCCGCGGAGATGGGCACATGGCATACGAAATCCCGAAGACTTCCACACCGGTTGAGGCCGTTTCCCAGGCGCTCAATATCATGGCATACCTTCATGCGATCAGGCGGCGCAAAGCCTGATGTGCTTGGGGATCGTCATCGGGCTTACCTTGGGCGCCATCTATTACATGCGCGTGCCCCCGGTGTACGAAAGCCATGCCAGAATACTGATTACCAACAAGAATCCCGACGTTCTCCAAAGCGATGCACAGTTCCACAGTTTTGGAAGATCAGGTCGCCAATCAGATCTCTATGATTCGCAGTCCGCTGATCGCCAAAGAAGCAGCCGACAATATCCAGCTGCTTCCGCCCTCATTTCACGATAAAAGCCCCGAATCGCGGACCGGCGCCATCCTGAGTGGACTCAACGCGACACGTGGCGACTTGCGCTCCGGCGAATCGACAAGTGTGGTGATCCTGAGCTACCGCACGGGCAGTCCTTCGGACAGCAAGACGGTTCTCCAGGCAGTGCTCGAAGCTCACAAGAAGGTGATGGCCAATTCGTATCAGAATCTCGGTGAAGAGACTGTGGAGCTGATCGAAACGGCGAAAGATGATTTGGAGGAACAATTAGATGCGAAATTCAAGGCGTATACTGAATTTCGCATTAGGACCATGTCGAGCCCGCTCGGCAAGAGCACCAAAGAAAGCAAAGTAGGTGAACCTCTCGTTATCGGTCTCGATAGATCCTCCCTCGCCGAAAAGCCCGTTTTTCAAACCCGTCAGGAAGCCTTGCTCATGCGCGAAGCCGAGATTCGCACGCACCTGAAGGCGCTCGAGGCTGCGAAAAAAGCCGGTCGGCCCCCTGCGGGCGCTCCTTGCCATGGCCGAGCGGTTTTCGAGTGCTTCCGGAGCAGGCGCCAGGAAGCTGCGGTAGCCGATGGACTCCTCATGCTCCTGGGGCAAGAGGAGGAGATGGCGTCCATGTTCGGCGACGATTATGCGCCGCTGCAGCGCTTGCGCTCGCATTGCGCTGGTCAGAAGCTTTTTGCCCACGCGAAAATCCGGCTATCCGCACAACGCCGACCTGGACCCGCTCGACCGGCATATCAAAGAATTGAGTGAAGAATCAGAGTGCAACAAGACCATGAGTGAAGCCTATGCAACACTCATCGGCAACCAGAAGGAACAGTTGCGCGATGGTCTGAAAAACGAATTGGAAGATGAGAAACTCCATGGCGACTGGCTGCGCACCAAACAGCTCTGGGAAACAACCGTCAAACGCCTCCAGGAGATAAACCTGGTCAAGAATATGGTAGGCATCAATACCCTGGTTTTGGCAGATCCGACTTCAGGCCGCAAGGTTGCCCCCATCCTTTCCACCTGCCTTTCGCTTTCGCTCTTTGCGGGTGTCCTCTTTGGATTCGGTTTGGTCTATCTGGCCGAAATAACCGATCGCAGCTTCAAAGGCCCCGAAGACGTCGTCTATCGCCTGGGCGCCCCCGTAATCGCTCACATGCCGGCCATCGACTACAAGAAACTGGCGACGGCTGCCGATATCGATAGTGGCACCACACTTTCCCCCGTGCTCTGCGCCTACCATCGACCGAAATCGCGGGATGCCGAAGCGATTCGCGGCATTCGCACGGCGATCTATTTCGGCAGTCAAGGCAACCCGGTCAAGCTGATTCAATTCACTAGTGCCCAAGCAGGCGACGGCAAATCGACTTTGGCGTGCAACGTCGCCTTGTCGATTGCTCAATCGGGCAAGCGCATCATCATTGTGGAAGCGGATCTGCGCGACCCTCGTTCGGCGATGTGTTTGGAAGAACCCCCGCGGTCGGGTTCGCCCAAGTTCTCGCCGGCACCGATCGTTGGCAAGATGCCCTGAAAGCGTTTCCGGAAGTCCCTAACCTGGACGTGCTGTTTTGCGGCGAGCGGCCGCAGAATCCCGCAGAGCTTCTCACCGGCCCGTTGCTCGCCGAAACGCTCGATCAGATGAAGGAACTCTACGACTATGTCATCGTGGATACGCCGCCCCTCTTGCCGGTCACCGACCCCTGTTCGGTGGCGGCGTGCGGACGGCGTCATCCTGGTCGTTCAGATGGGTCGAAACACGCGGCCCAGTGCCGAGCGGGCGGGTAGCCTGCTTGAGACGCTGGGGGTCAGGCTTCTGGGCATCGTCATGAACCGGATGACCAAGGACGGCGGCTACGGCTATGGCTACGGAAGCTATGGTTACAGCTACGGCAGCGGCTATAAATATGGCGGTTATGGCTATCGGCCTGACGCCGGCTATTACGCCCGCGGCGATGCCTACTATGACGAAGAACATAAAAACGGCAACGGTGCGGATGAATCCAAGCCCGCAAAATAATCGCTCGGAGCGGATAGCACGATGAAACAGGATTTGATAGTCGTTACCGGGGCCGGCGGATTCATCGGCGGCCATCTCATCGCCGATCTGCGGAGACAGGGTCACAAATCGATCCGGGCCGTGGACCTAAAGCCCATGGATTCCTGGTGGCAACTCTTCCCCGACGTGGATAATCGACAACTCGACCTGCGGCGTATTGACGCCTGCCTGGCCGCGGTCAAAGGAGCCTCGCAGGTCTACAATCTTGCCGCCGACATGGGAGGCATGGGGTTCATCGAAAAGAACAAGGCCCTGTGCATGCTTTCCGTGCTCATCAATACCCACCTTTTGATGGCCGCGAAGGAAATGGGAGTCGGAGCCTATTTCTACGCGTCGTCGGCGTGCGTCTATGCGGAGGATAAACAGAAATCCGTCCAAGTCATTCCTTTGAAGGAGGAGGATGCTTATCCGGCTATGCCCGAGGACGGCTACGGCTGGGAAAAGCTCTTCAGCGAACGGATGTGCCGGCATTTCCGCGAAGACTTCGGCCTCGAAACGCGTGCGGCGCGCTACCATAACGTCTACGGACCACAGGGCACTTGGGATGGAGGACGCGAGAAGGCGCCGGCGGCCATTTGTCGCAAAGTAGCCCAGGCCAAGTTGTCCGGCCGTCACGAAATCGATATCTGGGGAACGGGCGAGCAGACGCGAAGTTTCACGTTTATCGACGATTGCATCAAAGGCACTCAAGTCATTATGGCAAGCGCAATCACCGCCCCCATCAACTTGGGTAGCGACGAAATGGTATCCATCAATGGATTGGTCGATATCGTGGAGGAAATTGCTCACATCAAGTTGAAACGCTCGTACAACTTGAATGCTCCTAAGGGCGTCAACGGCCGCAATAGCGACAACGCCCGTATCCAATCGCTTCTCGGCTGGTCGCCCAGCACCCGGCTGCGCAACGGCTTAGAAAAAACTTATGCATGGATCTACGATCAGCTGGCATCGGGGAAGAAATCTTTGGTGGCCTAGCTCATTTCTATTGACGTCACTTGGCGCGAGCCGGCCTAATCCATTGGACCAGGGATGACAGGAAGTTCCCACCGACCTAAAGTTGCAGTGCTCTATCACTACTTTCATCCGGACGATGTCGTCTCGGCGCGTCATCTAACGCAATTCTGCTTGGATTTGCAAGAACGCGGCTGGGAGGTGGAAGCACTCCCCTGTAACCGCGGCTGCCGGGACGAATCGATCGCTTATCCGCTTCGAGAATCATGGCAAGGGATCAGGGTGCGGCGCATTTGGCGGCCTCGTTTTCGCCAGGCTTCTACGCTCGGCCGGATGCTCAATTCCGCATGGATGGTTGCGGCATGGTGCCGCCTGGGGCTGCGACTCCGCTCGTTCAACGCCCGACGTTGTCGTGGTCGGCACCGACCCGGTGTTCGGCGTGGTGGTCGCCTGCGCACTCCGCTGGCTGCGCCGCCGCCATCCGCATCGCCCACTGGGCTTTCGATCTCCATCCGGAATGTTCGATCGCCGAGGGAAAAATTGCCGACACCGGCCGGCTCGCTCGCATCACCCGCGCCGTCTTACGTCGCGCTCTCATTCCTGCGATCTGATCGCCGATTTGGGAATTTGCATGCGGAAGCGGCTTCGAGCCTACGGTCATTCCTCCCGGAAGATCACCTTGGCGCCCTGGGCTCTCGTCGAACCAAGTGAGGTGGAAGCACCGGAGCCGTCGGTGCGTCACGATCTCTTCGGCACGGCATCGTTGGGTTTGCTCTATTCGGGTAATTTCGGTCGCCCATTCGTATGTGGATATTCTCGACTTGGCAAAAAAACTGCGCGGCAGCGACGTCGGTTTTTGCTTCGGCGTCCGCGGCAACTCTGCTGGAGAACTGCGTGCCGCCATCGGACCGGATGATACAAACGTGCGCCTGGCCGGATTTGCTCCGGAAGCCGACCTGACCAAACGCCTGACGGCTGCCGACATCCATCTCGTTAGCCTTCGGCCGGAGTGGTCGGGGCTGGTGGTGCCGTCCAAGTTCTTTGGAGCGTTGGCCGCGGGCCGTCCGGTGCTTTTCGCCGGTCCGCGCGACGCTGCTATCGCCCACTGGATCGAGGAATATGGCGTAGGCTGGGTGCTCGACAGTTCATCATTTGATGAAGTTGCCGAGCGTTTGTGGGTTCTCGCTCGCGATCCCCAAGGTTTGGCCCAGCTCCAACAACACTGCATGAATGTTTTATCGGAAAGAGTTTTCGCGACGGCGCATCATGGACGATTGGCACCGGGAGCTGCTCGCACTTTTGTGGGACGTCCCGAATGGGTGCAGGCGATAGTTCGCCTGACGACCCGGACGAATTGGAGACGCATCAGCTCCTCACGCTCTGCTTTGCCCGAACGTCATTTGCAGACCCAGCGGGCAGGTCCCGTTAGTGGGAAGCTCTAATCCTTCGTTGCCGCGACCATGACAACAGCAGTTCGCGCCCCACCACAGCAATGGTGAGCTTAGTCCTTTGTACTCACAATCCGCGGCCCGCCTATTTGGAGCATGCTTGCTAGCTTGCGCGATCAGACGCTTCCCCTCGACCAATGGGAAATTGCACTTATCGACAATGCCTCCGATGAGCCCTTGTCGGCACGAGTCGGACTGTCGTGGCATCCGCACGGTAAACAGGTCCGGGAAGAACGCCTCGGCCTGACGCATGCTCGCCTCCGCGGCCTGGCAGAAACTTCCGCCGACCTCTTGGTTTTTGTGGACGATGACAACGTTCTGAATGCCAATTATCTGGAGACGGCCCTCACGATCGCGAACGCCTGGCCGATTCTGGGAGCCTGGGGCGGTCAATGCCTGGCTGAGTTCGAGGTTTCGCCGGCGCCGCACCTGATGCCTCATATCCAAAGTTTGGCCATTCGAGCCTGTGACCGGGATTCGTGGTCCAATCTGCCTACTTGGTCGGAGGCATTTCCTTATGGCGCCGGCATGTGCGTGCGTCGCAAAGTGATGATTCGATATCGCACGATCGCAACGAGTCCGCCGTGCGTTTGTCACTCGACCGCAGCGGCAAATCGCTCTTATCGGCGGGCGACTACGACATCAATCTGACAGCTTGCGATATGGGCTTGGGATGCGGTGTGTTTCGAGCACTCGAACTCGTCCACATCATACCTGCACAACGCGTTACAGAAGAGTATACGTTCGCCTCGATTATGGACTTAAGTATTCCAACACGCTCTTGCAATGCCTACAGGAGCCCAGGCGCACGCATCCGCTTTCTTCTTGGCAAGCCCGGCTCAAGTGGAAGCTAGCGCCATTCGTCGCTCCACTTTTTCCCGCCGGTATCAGACGGCTGGAATCAAAGGCATTTGCGATGCTCTCCAGTTTTCGCGCAGGCGGGCAATTCGGGCACCCTAAGTTTAACCCGCGAGCCACGGCGACAGCAGACGGTCACCCTCCATCGTACATTGCATCTCTGCAGTCGACCAAACCATCGATCCAGGGCAAGCACTCCGCCGTCGCTCTGCTTCGGGTTAAACTAATTACGGTGGTCACCATTGCCCCGAGTCGAAAGTCGCTATGGTGAATAAACGAGACGGCAGATCAGCAATCGAATGCGTATTGCCCCCAGACAAGTCTTGTCGATCCTCCCAAGATCTCGATCGTTACTCCCAACTTTAACTATGGGCATTTCCTCGAGGCCACGTTTAAGGAGTGTTATCGACCAGGAATATCCCAATCTGGAATACATCGTCATGGATGATGGCAGCGTCGATAACAGTGTCGACATCATTCGCCGGTTTGAAAATCGCTTAGCTCACTGGGAAACCGGCCCGAATCGGGGCCAATACCAAGTCATCAATGCGGCGTTCAAAAAATCGACCGGCGCGATTATGGGGTGGATCAATAGCGACGACATGCATTTGCCCTGGACGTTGCACGTTGTTGCAGAATGTTTTTACACAATTCCCCGATGTCCAATGGCTTTCCAGTCTCGCGCAGGGCCATTGGGATTATCGCGGGTATTGCCTCGGCTTCCATTCGGTTCGCGGCTTCGATCGAACCGCATTCTTGGACGGCCATATGCTCCCCGGATGCACGTTCGATGCGGCCAGCATACCGGGCGCATCGGGAGATCATTCAACAAGAGTCCACGTTCTGGCGTCGCTCGCTATGGGAGAAAGCCGGAGCTAAGAATTCCGCCTCCAATACGGCGGCCGCCGGTGATTTTGCACTTTGGGGGCGGTTTTACCAATGCGCCAGTTTGGTCAGGGCTAGCCTGTCCACTTGGCCGGATTTCGCATGCAGAATCGACAACAGACGAACCAGATCGAGAAATATGGGCTACAGTCCACGCGGCGCTTGAGGCCTTGCGGAGCAGGCCGGCTGGAAAAGGAATGCTTGGCGCTCGCTTTTGTATCGAACCAGGGCGTGGCACGCTCCCGAAAGTTGGCCATCGCCTTATCGGGAAGTATGGCTACCCAGGAGAAAATCGTGAGGAAGGATGCCAACACTCCAATCGCCCATTGGGAACTGACGAGCATCGATTCATCTAAATGCGAACGAGCAAGATGGGATTACGCAACTACCATGAGCGCCGAACTACCTCGCCTGGCTGTCATTACCGACATCCCGGTAGAGCGTACTCGAGGCGGATCGCTTCTTCATCGGCTCCTGACCGATTACCCGGTCGATCGTCTTCTAGTCGTTCAACCCATCCCCTGTACCCCCGAGCAGATCGTCTATTGCCCGGAGTGGAATATCGACCACTCTCTTATCGGACGCCTCGTTGGATCAAGCACAGGTTCAACCCACTCTGGCCATTGATGTTTTACTTGGGAATGAAAGGATATCGGCATCGCGCGATCCGCACCGCTCAGGGAATTCGATCCCGCAAGGTGCTAACCGTTCCCGACGGCTTTTTATGGGTTCCGCTTGCGCTGTTGCCAAAGCCTTAAGGATTCCGCTTCTCCTCCTGATTCATGACGATTGGCCGAGCATGATGATCGCCATGACAGATCATCGCCGTGGCCTGTTTATCGGAATGCTGCGCTTTTTCTACCAGCGCGTTTTGGTCGCGCATACCGATGCGGCGGCCAAACGGCTATGTGTTAGTCAGGGAATGGTTGAATACTATAAGAAGTTACTTGGCATTGATGGCGACGTCCTATATCCCAATAGGGGCGATGATAGCCCCGTGCCCCAAATACGAGTCGGTGGGCCTCGGGAATGGACCTGTCGTTGCCTTCGCTGGCACGCTGCACACAGTCGGCGCGATTCGATTGCTGCGCTCCATGGCGCAGTTACTGCTCCCCATAAACGGTCGGCTCGATCTTTACGTGCCCGAAGCAACGGAATTGGCTCCTTTGCAACTCGATTCTCCTAATGTTCGCAAAGTGGGTTTCTTACCACCGGCCGAGCTGGCTGCCAAGCTGGGTGGCTCCGCTCATGCCCTGCTCTTGCCCGCGTCGTTCCACCCGGACGAACAGATCATCGTTTCGACACTATTTCCCAGCAAGCTGGTCGATTATACGGCCATCGGCTTGCCAATTATTATCTGGGGACCGCCGTCGAGTTCGGCCGTTCGTTGGGGACTCGAGAACTCCACGTCGGCGGTTACGTTCACTACACCCGATCAAGAACCCATTCGAGATGCCCTGCGCCGGATCGTTATGGAACCCGATTATGCGTTGGCCTTGGCACGCGGGGCGTTAGCCGCCGGCAATCGCGATTTTGATTTGCAGCTAGCTCGGACGAGTCTTTACCGGCACTTGCAAGAAGCTGCTCAAGCCCAAGAGGCCCAGCCGACGCGTTTCGCCATAAATCGACTGGATGCTTGACTCATGAATACGCTTCTTGTCACCGGTTCCTCCGGCTTGATCGGCTCCGAAGTTGTCGGTCATTTTGGCCGATCGAAATGGCAAATTTTTGGCGTCGACAATAACCAACGCGCCGATTTTTTCGGACCTCAGGGCGACACGCGCTGGAACCAGAAGCGGCTTGCCGAAGCATTTCCTTCTTTCAACCATGTGGAACTGGATATTCGCAATCGGGAAGGCGTACTGAAACTGCTTGCCGACCTGAAGCCCGACCTCATCGTCCATACGGCGGCTCAACCCAGCCACGATTTGGCAGCCTCACGTCCCTTTGACGACTTCGACGTTAATGCCGTTGGCACGCTCAACATGCTCGAAGCGACCCGCCGCCATGCCGACAGAGCGGTGTTCGTGCACATGAGCACCAACAAGGTTTATGGCGACCGCCCCAACACCATCCCCCTCAAAGAACTTGCGACGCGCTGGGAGTACGATGCTCCGGCCTTTGCCGAGGGCATTGCCGAGGATTTTCCCATCGACCAGAGCAAGCACAGCTTATTTGGCGCCAGTAAGGTGGCGGGGGATGTGATGGTACAGGAATATGGCCGCTATTTTGGCTTGAAAACCTGCTGCCTCCGCGGCGGCTGTCTGACGGGCCCCAACCATTCGGGCGTCGAGCTGCATGGCTTTCTCAGCTACCTGATCAAGTGCAATCTCGAAGGGCGCATCTATAAGGTATTCGGCTACAAAGGTAAGCAAGTGCGCGATAATATCCACTCCCACGATGTCGCCCAGTTTATCGAGGCCTTTTGGCAACAGCCGCGCTCGGGAGAAGTGTATAACCTGGGCGGCGGCCGCAAGAATTCCATCAGCATCCTGGAAGCCTTCGATCGCGTTGCCTCGGTCACCGGGAAGAAGATGCAATCGGAATATGTCGACAAGAACCGCGAAGGCGACCACATCTGTTACATCAGCGACCTGCGCAAGATCCGCCACTCATTTCCCTTCATGGGACATCACCAAGAGCCTCGATGACATCTTCAAGGAAATCCACGCGGCTTGGACGACCAGAACGGCCCGTTAGCGGATGGTGTCAGAGTTACGTTCACCCTACACCTCCCGCAGCGGAACTCGCCAGAGTTCCGTTCGCCTCCCCAAATCACCTCCCGTAGCGGAACTCGTCAGAGTTCCGTTCACTGCCCTCAATCAGGTTCTTGCCTTATGCGGCGCCAACTCACGTCCCGTAGCGGAATTCGCCAGAGTTCCGTTTGCCCTCAAAACTCAACCTCCTGCCTTGATCTCCGCCTACCCCTGCGGAATCCTTATGGATTCCGCTTAGCACGGCTAACCAGGCAATGCGACGGAGTTTGTAAATCCGGCCCCGTCGATTTATGCTGGTTAATGCGTAAATGGGCGTGGATTCGGGCGGGAGTCGATGTCGCTTTGGCATTTCTTCGGAACGGATCTGGTCCCGGAGCAGGGTACAATAGTTTCGAAAATGAGGGCTCCATGCCGCTGCGCGATCACTTTCGCTCGCCCTTGGATGATGTGCATTCTTGGGACGAACTTCACGGAATGTGGCCGGCGCTGATCGTCAGGAAGCTGGTCGAGGTTCTTCCGGAGCCTTATTTCGCAGCGCCGGGGATTCACCTCGGGACGCTTTACGAAATTGACGTCGGTACTTACCGCGCCTCCGCGCCGGAATCGAATGGCCTGGATGGTGGCGAAAGCCATGTCGCGGTCGCAACCTATGCTCCGCCCAAGCCGACCCTGACCTTGGAACCGCGGTTGCCGGACCAAGACGTCTACGAAGTCCGCCTCTATGACAGTCGACGCAACCGGCGCTTGGTAGCGGTTATTGAACTTGTCAGCCCATCCAACAAAGACCGCCCCGAAACCCGGGGCACATTTGTTTCCAAAAACGCAGCGCTGCTCAAACGCGATATCTGCGTTTCGATTGTCGATGTCGTGAGCACGAGCAACTTCAACTTGTATGCAGAGTTGTTGACCTTTCTCGAATGCGCCGACCCAGCCCTGGGCGACGAACCAGGCGCCCATTTTATGCAGCAACGCTTCGCCTGCGCTACGAAGGCCAGCGCCGCATGATGGATAATTGGTACAACCCCCTTTCCATTGGCCAGCCATTACCGACGTTGCCTATCTGGCTCAAAGAGAATTGGGCTATCGAGCTCGATTTGAATTCGAGCTATGAAGAGGCCTGCCGCACTCTCAGGATCAAGTGACGCAAAGGGCTAGCTCCTCGGGCTTACGCCTCGACGCTCGCCAATTTTATTAGATTATTTAATACTTCATTGCATTGATATAAGAGCTAGCGATGATACAATTCTTCGCATGCAGTTCGAATCGCTGAAGCTGTTCTGTGACATCGTCCGCCAGCGGAGCTTCTCGAAGGCCGCTCGGATCAATCACGTTACGCAATCTGCCGCCAGCCAAATCGTGCTGCAGCTAGAACGCCGACTGGGCGTTCAACTAATCGACCGGTCCACGCGCCCGCTGCAAACGACGCCTGTGGGTCGCACTTATTTTGAAGGCTGTCGGGAGTTGGTGGAGAAGCACGCCGAGCTGGAAGCGACCATTCGCAACGCAAAGGATGAACTGGACGCCATCGTTCAAGTGGTGGCGATCTATTCGGTGGGCTTGGGAGACATGGGCAACTTGGTCCTACGTTTCAAAGCCGAGCACGCCAACGCCCAGGTTCAGATCGAATATCTCCATCCCGATGAGGTCTACGAACGCGTGTCGGCGGGAACCGCGGACTTCGGTTTGGTGTCGTATCCCAAGCGTTCCCGTGAGTTGCTCGTATTGCCTTGGCGCGAGGAAGAAATGGTGCTGGCTTGTTCGCCGCGTCATCGGCTAGCCGGACGAGCGTCGGTCGAGCCGCAGGAGTTGGTGGGGGAAAAGTATATCCATTTCGACAGGAACCTCATGATCCGCCGAGGAGTCGATCGATTCTTGCGCGACCATGGCGTAACCGTCGAGACCACGCATGCGTTCGACAACATCGAAAGCATCAAGAAAGCCGTAGAGGTGGATGCGGGAATCGCACTCTTGCCTTTCGCCACGGTGCATCGCGAAGTCGAAGCCTCCTCCCTCGTGGCCATTCCCCTGGCAGGCAGCCGATTCACGCGTCCGTTAGGCATCATCCAGAGCCGCCAACACAATCTCAGTTCCACAGCCATGCATTTCGCGAGCTGTTACGCGAAGTCAAAACGACTGACGCTGCGTCGCCTGCCGTTTCGATGGACGTACAAGTCAAGCGAGGCAAGCGTTCAGGGCGCACGGTTTCTAATGGATTCGCGCCCGGCCACAGCAAAAGGACTTCTTAGTCATGGCTCATCCATCCCTTCCCGGCGCAGGGATTGTACGATCCTGCTCACGAGCACGATGCCTGCGGCGTAGGCTTCGTCGTCGACTTGAAGAATCGTCCCAGTCACGACATCGTCCGTAAAGCGATTCAGATCCTCGTCAATCTCGAACATCGGGGCGCCTGCGGCTGTGAGAAGAACACCGGCGACGGTGCGGGGCTCCTATTGCAAATGCCTCATCGCTTCTTCGCAAAATCCGCCGCGACCGCGGGCATCACCTTGCCGGCGGCCGGGGAATATGGCGCAGGGGCTCGTCTTCCTGCCGGCCAATCCGAAATCGCGCCGAGCTTGCGAGGTCATTTTCGAAAAATGCATTACAGATGAAGGACAGGAGTTTTTGGGTTGGCGTGACGTGCCCTGCAACAATGGCCCCATCGGCCCCAGCGCCCGGGCGACCGAGCCGGTGATGCGCCATCTCTTCGTAGGCCGTAAGGGACTGCCCGCCCGGCCGAAACGGCAAGGGGAAGATCTGGCGTTCGAGCGCAAGCTTTACGTGATCCGTCGCTGCGCCGAGAACGCGGTCCGCCAATCGAGCCTCCGCGAACGCGGCACGTTTTATGTGGCGAGCCTTTCGGCACGGACGCTCATCTATAAAGGGATGCTCACGGCCGCCCAGCTTTCTGACTATTTTGCGGATCTCAACGATCCCGATATGGAATCGGCGCTAGCCTTGGTTCATCAGCGCTTCAGCACTAACACCTTCCCCAACTGGGCTCGAGCGCATCCCTATCGCTTCTTGGCTCACAATGGCGAGATCAACACGCTCCGGGGCAATATCAACTGGATGCACGCCCGGCAGAGCCATTTCACTTCCGATTTGTTCGGCGATGATCTCCGCAAGCTCATGCCCATCATCGATGCGGAAGGCAGCGATTCGGGCATGTTCGATAACACGCTCGAGCTTCTGACCCTGGCAGGTAGATCGTTGCCGCACGCTGTCATGATGATGATTCCGGAGCCCTGGACCGCCCATGCAACTATGAGCGCCGAGAAAAAGGCGTTCTATGAATATCACTCTTGCTTGATGGAGCCCTGGGACGGTCCGGCCTCCATCGCCTTCACGGACGGCATGCGCATCGGGGCGGTACTCGATCGCAACGGTTTAAGGCCGTCGCGTTATTATGAGACCAAAGATGGGCTGGTAGTCCTGGCGTCGGAAGTGGGCGTGCTCGACATACCGCCCGAGAACATAAAATCCAAGGGCCGATTGCAACCGGGGCGCATGTTTTTGGTCGATCTCCATCAAGGGCGCATTGTCGACGATGAGGAACTGAAGTTCGAAATCGCCACGGCCAAGCCTTATGCGAAATGGCTCAAACAACAGCAAGTGGCGCTCGAGGATCTGGCGGAATCGCCCAAGGAATTCAGGTCCGATCACAAAACCGTCCTGGAGCGCCAGCACGCGTTCGGCTATACCGCCGAGGACGTGGCGCATCTTGATGGCGCCTATGGCCGCAGAGGGAAATGAAGCCGTCGGCTCTATGGGCAACGACGCCGCCCTGGCCGTGCTCTCGCGCCGTCCGCAGCTCCTCTACAACTATTTCAGGCAGCTCTTCGCGCAAGTAACCAACCCGCCAGTCGACGGCATTCGCGAAGACATCATCATGACGATGGACACCACCATCGGCGGCGAAGGCAACTTGCTGGCGCCCACCGCGGTTTCGTGTCGCCAGATCAAACTCAAGTCGCCCATTCTGAAAAACGAAGAACTGGAAAAACTCCGCCAATTGGACGGAACTTATCGCAAAGGGGGCAGCCGCCCGCTGATGGCAGGGCGATTCAAATCGATCACCTTGCCGATGCTCTTCCGTGTGGCCGGCGGCGTCGACGAACTGCCCGGGCGCTGGAGGAATTGTGCCGCCAGGCCAGCGAAGCCATTGCCAGCGGCCACGATTTTATCATCCTTTCGGACCGCGGGGTCGATCGCGACCATGCCGCCATTCCCGCACTTTTGGCGACGGCCGGCGTGCACCATCACTTGATACGCGAGGGCACGCGCACGCGGGTCGGCTTGATCGTCGAATCGGGCGAACCCCGCGAAGTGCACCACTTCTCTCTGCTCATCGGCTACGGGGCAGGAGCGGTAAATCCTTATCTCGCCTTCGAGACGCTGGACGATTTAGTGCGCCAAGGTTTGCTTCGCGACACCGATCCCACCACGGCAGTCAAGAACTATATCAAGGCCATCAACAAGGGTGTCTTGAAGGTGATGTCCAAGATGGGCATCTCGACGGCACAAAGCTATTGCGGTGCGCAAATCTTCGAGGCCGTCGGCATCGGCCAAAAGGTCATCGATCGCTTCTTCACCTGGACCGCTTCCCGCGTTGGCGGCATCGGGCTCGACGTCATCGCCCGTGAGGTTTTGGACCGTCACGCTCACGCTTACCCCGATCGTACCGTGAATGGACAGACGCTCGATGCCGGCGGGAGCTACCAGTGGCGTCGCGAAGGCGAACTGCACCTGTTCAGCCCCGATACGGTGCACAAACTGCAGCTCGCTTGCCGAACGGGCAAGTACGAGGTTTTCAAGCAATATCGCGCCCTGGTCAACGACCGGGCGAAAAACCTCTGTACGCTCCGGGGCCTGTTTAAGATCCGCTTGGCCGAGCAGCCTGTGCCGTTGGAAGAAGTAGAATCCGTCGATTCGATCGTGCGGCGCTTCAAGTCGGGGGCGATGTCCTATGGCTCCGTCAGCAAGGAAGCTCACGAGACCATGGCCATCGCCATGAATCGGCTCGGCGGCAAGAGCAATACCGGGGAGGGCGGCGAAGACCCGGCTCGCTACGTTCTCGACGCCAACGGCGATTCGCGGAGTAGCGCAATCAAGCAGGTGGCATCCGGACGATTTGGCGTCACCAGCGAATACCTGGTCAACGCCAAGGAGTTGCAAATCAAGATGGCCCAGGGCGCCAAGCCAGGCGAAGGGGGCCAGCTACCTGGCCAAAAAGTCTATCCTTGGATCGCCAAAGTGCGGCATTCGACGCCGGGCGTGGGGCTGATCTCGCCGCCGCCGCATCACGACATCTATTCCATCGAAGACTTGGCGGAGTTGATCCACGATCTCAAGAACGCCAATGATGAGGCGCGCATCAGCGTGAAGCTTGTCGCTGAAGTGGGCGTGGGCACCGTGGCCGCCGGCGTCGCCAAGGCGCATGCGGATGTGGTGTTGATCAGCGGGCACGATGGCGGCACCGGAGCATCGCCTTTGACCAGTATCAAACACGCCGGCGCCCCTTGGGAGCTGGGGCTGGCCGAGACGCAGCAAGTGCTGCTGCTGAACAAGCTGCGCAATCGCATCGTCGTCGAAGTCGACGGCCAGTTGAAAACCGGCCGCGACGTGGTGATCGGCGCCCTTTTAGGCGCGGAGGAATTTGGCTTCGCCACGGCGCCCTTGGTCGCCCTTGGCTGCGTCATGATGCGCGTTTGCCATCTCAACACTTGCCCGGTCGGCGTGGCCACGCAGGACCCCGTCTTGCGGGCTCGCTTCACGGGCGACCCGGCCCACGTCGAAAACTTCATGCGCTTCATCGCGGAAGAAGTGCGCGAGCTGATGGCTCAGCTTGGTTTCCGCAAATTCGAAGAGATGATTGGCCAAAGCGACCGCCTGGGAGTTGAGGACGCGCTGCATCATTACAAAACGCAGGGCCTCGATTTTTCCCTGATCCTCCATCCCACGAAAGCGGCGCCGGAAGATGGGCTCTATTGCCAAATACCGCAAGATCACGGCCTCGATGAATCGCTCGACCGCAAGACCGCTCATGAAAATCTGTAAGCCGGCGCTCGAAAGACGAACTCCCGTGGAGAGCGAGGTGTTGCCGATCCGTAATGTCCATCGTGTCGTCGGCACCATGGTCGGCAGTGCCCTGACGCGCCGCTTCGGGGCGGCGGGATTGCCGCCGGACACCATCCGTCTGCGGTTTCGAGGTTCGGCAGGCCAGAGCTTCGGCGCCTTTTTGCCTCCTGGTATGACGCTGATTCTCGAAGGCGATGCCAACGATTACGTGGGCAAAGGACTTTCGGGCGGCAAGATTGTCGTCTTTCCTCCCACCGAGTCCACCTTTGTTGCCGGAAGATAACGTCATCATCGGCAACGTTGCTCTTTATGGCGCCACGGCGGGTGAAGCCTACATTCGCGGCATCGCGGGCGAGCGCTTCTGCGTGCGCAACAGCGGCGTTCATGCCGTGGTCGAAGGCGTGGGCGATCACGGCTGCGAATACATGACGAACGGCCGGGTGGTTGTGCTTGGCATGACCGGCCGCAATTTCGCCGCCGGCATGTCCGGAGGAATCGCCTATGTGCTCGATGAGGTGGGCGATTTCAGCCGACGATGCAATCACGAGATGGTGAAACTCACGACCTTGACGGACGAAGATGCCGAGGAAGTTCGGGCCCTCATCCGCCGTCATGCCGAACTGACGCGCAGCGAACATGCCTGGAAAATCCTGGCTTTGTGGGACGAAATGCGGCCTCGTTTCGTCAAAGTATTTCCCAACGATTATCGCCGCATGGTCGAAAAGCAAAAGCGTTTCAAGGAAGCGGGATTGAGCGAGGAAGAAGCCACCATGGCCGCTTTCGAAGAAAACGCTCACGACCTCGCTCGCGCAGGCGGCAAGTAGGACCTGCGCAGGAGGCCTTTGATGGGCAAACCCACCGGATTCTTGGAGTTCCGCCGCGAGCTGCCGCTGGCTCGTCCGCCGGCCAAGCGCATTCGCGATTGGAACGAATTCCACGAACATGGCGCCGACAGTCTTCTTCAACAGCAAGGCGCCCGCTGCATGGACTGTGGCGTACCCTTCTGTCACACGGGAGGCATGCTTGCGGGCATGGCCACCGGTTGTCCCATCAACAATCTGATCCCCGAATGGAATGATCTGGTTTATCGCGGCCTTTGGCGCGAGGCTTTGGATCGACTGCACAAGACTAACAATTTCCCGGAGTTCACCGGTCGCGTTTGCCCGGCTCCCTGTGAGGGATCCTGCGTTCTGGGCATCAGCTCGCCTCCTGTGGCCATCAAGACCATCGAGTGCGCATCGTCGACCGCGGCTTTGAGATGGGCTGGATCAAGCCCGAACCGCCGGCGCGACGCACGGGTAAGCGGGTGGCCGTGGTCGGTTCCGGACCGGCCGGTTTGGCGGCGGCGGCTCAGCTCAACCGCGTGGGCCACAACGTAACGGTTTTCGAGCGGGCCGATCGCATCGGCGGGCTGCTCATGTACGGCATACCGAACATGAAGCTCGATAAGAGCCTAGTACAGCGCCGCGTCGATCTTATGGCCGCCGAGGGCGTTGAGTTCATGACCGGCCGCGAGATCGGCAAGGATTATCCGGCTGCGAAATTACGCGACGAATTCAATGCCATTGTCCTGTGTGGCGGCGCGACCAATCCTCGCGATCTCAAGATTCCTGGCCGCGAGTTGGCCGGCATCCACATGGCAATGGAGTTCCTGACCGCGAACACGAAAAGCCTCCTTGATAGCCATCACGAGGACCATCGGTTCATTTCCGCCAAGGACAAGGACGTCGTCGTCATTGGCGGCGGCGACACCGGCACCGACTGCGTCGGCACCTCCATGCGCCACAGTTGCAGGAGTCTCGTGCAATTGGAAATCCTGCCCATGCCGCCGGAAACTCGGGCGGTGGACAATCCCTGGCCGCAATGGCCCAAGATCTATCGCCTCGATTATGGGCAAGAAGAAGCCAAGGCCGCGTTCGGCAGCGATCCCCGTGCGTATGCCGTTCATACCACGCGCTTCGTCGGCGACGACCAGGGCCATGTCAAGGAATTGCACACGCAACAGATCGAATGGGTGAAGACCGGCGAACGCTTGGCGATGCAGCCTGTCCCGGGAACGGATCGCATCGTTCCAGCGCAGCTTGTTCTGCTGGCCATGGGCTTCCTGGGGCCGGAGAGCCCGGTGTTGGATCAACTCGGTGTGCAAAAAGACGAGCGCTCGAATGCGAAAGCCGCTCACGGCGAATTCGCGACCAATATTCCTGGCGTTTTCGCGGCCGGGGACATGCGCCGCGGCCAGAGCCTGGTGGTGTGGGCCATCAATGAGGGGCGGGGAGCCGCCCGCGAATGCGACCGATATCTGATGGGGGGGACGGATTTGCCGTGAAGCAGAGGGGGAAGGTTCTGCCGAGCGGAAGCAAGGCTCGCGAAGCCTGAGCAGGGCATGGTAGAATATCCCGGAAGGAGGCGATCATCATGGCCACAGACACGACTCAAAAGAAGAGTTGGGTTCAGAAAACGCCAGGCATTTGCGGCGGACGCGCCTGCATTCGCACAACGCGCATCACGGTTTGGGGCTTGGTGAATTCCCGTCGGCTCGGAGAGGCTGACGCGCAAATCCTTAAGAGTATCGGGGGTCTTACGCCCGATGACTTGCATGCTGCCTGGATTTACTACCAACAGCATCCCGCCGAGATTGATGAGGACATTCGCGAAAATGAGGCAGCATTCACCGACGAAATGGAGAAATCCCATGTCCTCGGTCTCTCTTGAAATTCCGAAGATGGGGGTAGCTGACTTCTGCAGGCGCTGGAACATCTCCGAATTGGCCTTGTTCGGATCGGTACTTCGCCCTGACTTCCGCCCCAACAGCGACGTAGATGTCCTGGTCACCTTCTCTGCCGGAACGCACTGGACGCTCCTTGACTGTGTGGAGATGGAGCAAGAACTATCAGCTATTTTCGGCCGCACCGTGGATCTGATAAGCCGGCGTGCAGTCGAGAAAAGCGCAAATTCTATTCGTCGACGGCAAATCCTGGACTCTGCGAAGGTCTTTTATGGCTCGTGACGAAGCCGTCCTGAGCGACCTTGCTCGCGCTGCTCGCGAGGCGCAGAAGTTCGTGGAGGGAATGGATGAAGCCGCCTTTCTGGCCGATGCCAAAACTCAATCGGCAGTTCTCCATCAGCTATTGATCCTCGGCGAGGCGGCGAAGAGGCTGTCGCAGACCTTTCGTGATACGCATGCCCAGATACGCTGGCGGTTGGTGACAGGCATGCGAGACAAGCTGATCCATCATTATGATGCAGTGGACCTTGAAGTAGTTTGGGAAACGGTCTTGAAAGATCTGCCGACCGTGCTCGCCTTCGTCATGTCACTTTTACCGCCTGAAGATAGCTAACGTAGACCGCAAGACAGAGGCAACTCAAATTCAGGAATGTGATCCGAACTCCCCAGACCTTGCCTCTCGCCATTTGGGGCTGGTTTCCACCTCATCCATCCTGCATAATCGTGCCTGATTGGTTGCCTATTCCTCCCCGCAGGCCAACCGCCCCATGACACAAGTCGTCATTGAGAACCCGATCCTCAATTCACCGTTCGGCGAGCCAACGCGCCACTTCAAATTTACCGACGAGGGCATTTCCAACGATGTGGCGGAGGGCCGACGCACCAGTTCTTATTTTGTGCCCATTGCCAAGCCTAAGAAAAAAGGAGCCAAACAGCTCGATTTCGGCACGGAATGGACCCAGGATCGCATCGAGGAAAACAAGCTCGTCAACAAGATCCGTAGGCGCATCAGCCTTTGGCGCGAGGGTGGCTACGTCGGCGTGACGCCGCCGACCGCGCGTTTGCTTGCTTACTGGACCGATCCGGCCCGCGAGAAAAAGCTGTTCTTTTGCCAAATCGAAGCGCTCGAAACCGCCATTTACATTGCCGAGGTGGCCAAGAAATATGGCGACGCCTGGATCGAAAATGAGATTCGTGAGGCAAATGACACTTCGAACCCAGGCCTGCCACGCACGGCCTTCAAAATGGCCACCGGCTCCGGCAAGACCGTCGTAATGGCCATGCTCATTGCCTGGCACACGCTCAACAATCGCGCGAATCCGCAGGATGCCCGCTTTTCGGATACTTTTTTGATCGTTACGCCCGGCATCACCATTCGCGATCGGCTGCGGGTGCTGCTGCCCAACGACCCGGAGAACTACTACCACCAACGTGACATCGTTCCGGCTCAACTGCAGGATCAACTTGGCCAGGCCAAAATCCTCATCACCAATTTTCACGCGTTCCAACTGCGTGAAAAGTTCGCGGCCGGCAAGCTCGGCGAACAGGTCCGCTGCGTGGTCAGTGTCTCCATGCTTACGGAAGGCTGGGATGCCAACACCGTTACCCACGTGCTTGGGGTGCGCGCTTTCGGCACGCAACTGCTCTGCGAACAAGTGGTCGGCCGTGCGCTGCGGCGTATGAGTTACGCCGCCAACGAACACGGTCATTTCGACCCCGAATACGCCGAGGTTTACGGCGTACCGTTTTCTTTCATCCCGTGCAGCGGCGCCACGCCGGACCCCAAGCCAGGTCCTCTGCCCACCCGGGTTCGAGCGTTGGAAAGCCGAGTTAGTTGCGAGATCACCTTCCCGCGTTTGCTCGGTTACCGCTACGATGTGGGCGATGAGCTGCTCTCAGCTAATTTCACGCCCGATTCCAAACTGACTCTTTCAACTGCCGACCTTCCCACCAGGGTCGAGAACGCTCCCATCGTCGGCGAATCGAGTATCCACACGCTCGACGATCTCAAACGCCGGCGGCCCAATGAGGTCGCATTCCTGCTGGCCAAGCTCACGCTGGAAAAGTATTTCCGCGACGACGAGGGCAACGACAAGCCTTGGCTATTTCCCCAGCTGCTCGACATCGCCAAACGCTGGCTGGCCGAATGCGTCACGCTCAAAGACAACACTTTTAGGCAGTTGCTGCTGCTGATCGAGTTCGCCCACGATGCGGCCGACCGCATCTACAAAGCGATAGTCGCTTCGACCGATGGCAACGCGGCGCTCAAGCCCATTCTGCGCCCCTATGACGCCATCGGTTCCACGCGCTATGTCGATTTCGACACCACCCGGCCCGTCTATGCAACCAAGTCGGACAAATGCCACATCGGTTACGTCGTTGCCGATACCGATTCGTGGGAGCAGAAGATGGCTCAATCGCTGGAAGACATGCCCGAGGTCATTCGCTACGTCAAGAACCAAAACCTCGGGTTCGCCATTCCCTATACTCTGAACGGCGAAGAGCACCAGTACATCCCAGATTTCATCGTCTGCATTGATGACGGCCACGGCCCCGACGATCTCTTGAACCTCATAATCGAAGTCACGGGAGAAAAGAAAAAGGAAAAAGCAGCCAAAGTCGCCACGGCTCGGACGCTTTGGGTTCCGGCTATCAACAACCATGGTGGGCTTGGGCGTTGGGCGTTCGTTGAGGTTGATGATCCTTGGGATGGGCAGAATGCGATCAGAAAGGGCATTGCCGCATGCTGACGCGCATGAGAATTCGCAACTTCAAGCGCTTCGACGACGTCGAAATCGAGCTTGGCGGCGCCGTTGTCCTCATTGGGCCCAATAATTCCGGCAAAACTACGGCCTTGCAGGCGCTTGCTCTCTGGGACATAGGGTTGCGGCGCTGGAACGAAAAACGGCGTGGGAAATCATCTCCAGAGAAAAGACCCGGCGTCACGGTCAACCGGCGCGACCTGGCGTCCATTCCCGTTCCAGTAGCAAACCTTCTCTGGCACGACCTGCATGTTCGAAACGTCCTTCAGTCGAAAGAAAATGGGAAAACGATCCAAAAAACGGAAAATGTTCGCGTGGACATCGTCGTCGATGGCGTCACCCAGGATAAAGCATGGTCTTGCGGCTTCGAGTTTGACTACGCCAACGAGGAATCCTTTTATTGCCGGCCATTGCGAACCGGCGAGAACGGCGAGCGCATGCTCGTTCCCGAGGAGGCGGCTGGCGCGCGGGTCGCCTTTCTGCCTCCCATGTCCGGGTTGGCCGATCGCGAATTCGTAAAAGAGCTAGGCGAGATTGGCGTCCTCATTGGCCAGGGTCAGACAGCCCAGGTCTTGCGCAATCTTTGTCACCAAATCTATAAGAACAAGGATTCTGGCCATTGGGAGCATTTGGTGAAGCATGTCCGGACCTTGTTCGGCGTCGAGTTGTTGGCCCCGCAGTATATTGCCGAACGCAGCGAAATCACAATGGCGTACAAGGACGAGCGTCACAACAAGCTCGATCTTTCCTCTTCGGGACGAGGACTGCAACAAACGCTCCTCTTATTAGGCCATCTTTATGCAAATCCCGGAGCTGTACTCCTTCTAGATGAGCCGGATGCTCACTTGGAGATCCTGCGCCAGCGACAAACCTACAACCTCCTGATCGAGGTTGCCGAACTGCAAGGCTCGCAAATCATCGCTGCGAGCCATTCCGAGGTCGTGCTCAACGAAGCCGCTTCCCGGGATGTCGTTATTGCCTTTGTTGGCAAACCCCATCGAATCGACAACCGTATATCCCATGTTCTCAAGGCACTGCGGGATATCGGTTTTGATCAGTATTATCTGGCCGAAGAAAAAGGTTGGGTTCTTTACGTCGAAAACTCGACCGATCTGGCAATCCTCCAGGCTTTTGCCAAATCTTTCGATCACAAAGCCAAAGAGTATTTGGAACGACCGTTTGTCAAGTATGTCGAAACCAACCTGCCACAGAAAGCACGCGACCATTTCTTCGGCTTGCAAGAAGCGAAGCATGATCTTGTGGGAATCGCCGTTTTCGACCGTCTCGACAAAGAACTGCAAAGCGCCAAAGGACTGACTGAAACCATGTGGCTGCGCAAGGAGATTGAGAACTATTTCTGCATGGAGAGCGTTCTGCTCGCCTACGCCAGACACGACCTGCCCGATGATATGTTCGCGAAAGTCGAAAGTGAGAAACGAGAGCAGGTAATGCGCGAGGCCATTGCCGACGTGACGAAGCTCCTGGAAATCGACGACCTGGATCCGTGGTCGGCGGATGTGAAAGCGAGCGAACAAGTACTCGAGCGAGTTTTCAGAGTTTATTTCAAGAAACTCGAGCTGCCGCTCCAGTTGCGTAAATCCGATTACCACATCCTGGCGGGCTTGGTGCCGAAGGAGAAGCTGGACCCCGAGATATCCGCGAAGCTTGACGCCATCGTTACCGTGGCGGAAAAAGCAAAGCCCAGAACGGAGTAGCGCCATGGCCAAGAAAAAGCCCGCCCCCACGCCTGTCGAATCGATCCGCCACAAAGATAAGCGGAAGAACATCCCCACCGAGGAGCCGCGCGATTTCGTGGCCCAGGACGAGCAGGCGCCCAAGACCATGCTCTACCCGCGCGATCCCTCTCTCGACCCGCAACTGGTCTGGAAGGGGAAGGATGAACAGGATCGCGCTGATCTCGCTGTTCCGGTGGTGCCGATTTACATCCAGGAGAAGATTCACCCGTCAGCGATCATCGACGCCTTGCCACGCATGGAGAAGGCTGCCGACAATCAGCCTTTTCTCTTTGCCGACTTCAACGGCGACCCGAGCGATTTCGCCCAGAAAATCGACTTCTACCATCACGAGCAGAACTGGGCCAACCGGATGATCCTGGGCGACTCGCTGCTGGTGATGACCAGCGTGTGCCGCACGTCACGCTCAAGTCGATCGCCAACAATCCGGACATCAAACCCGGAATGACGCGGCAACAAATCGATGCCGCCATCGCCAAACACGCCGACACGGAAACGCTCTTCGACCAGCCTTACGAGGACAATAAACGTGTTCGGGTATGCGGACCGTTTTCGGTGGAATCGCTCAGTCCGCACCGAACGATCAGCGCCGAGGAGAAGAAACATCGGGCGGAAGTGGGCAAAGACGGCCGGCGCATAAGAGCTATCGGACCGGATAACTTCGGCCACATGATCCTGGAAAATCTGCGCAAAGCCGGAGTGCAGAACACCCGGCAAGGCGAACGCCTCAAGTTCGATTCGCTGGAAATCTACGCCGGCGAATGGATTCACGGGGCCGGCGCCTATTCGGAGGCTGATGGTTCCACGAAGCGGGCTGCTGTATGCATCGGGCCGGAGCATGGGACCGTGGGTGCTCTGCTCATCAAAGAGGCTGCCAAAGAAGCGGTAAAAGGAGTCGGCTTCGACGTGCTCATCGTTTGCGGCTTCGCGTTCGATCCCGCGGTCAGTGAGGAAGCCAAGCGTTATGGCAAGCTGGTCGTGTTGCCCACCAAGATGAACCCCGACCTGGCGATGGGCGACGAACTGCTCAAGAAGACCGGTGCCGGCAATCTTTTCATGGTCTTCGGCGATCCGGACGTGGAGATCAAAAAGCAAAAAGGGGAGCAATTCGTCGTCGAGATCAAGGGTCTGGACGTCTACGATCCGAGCACGGGGGCAATTCGGAATTCGTCGACCGACGATATTGCTTGCTGGTTCATCGACACGGATTACAACGGCGAAAGCTTCTTCGTGCGGCACGCCTACTTCACCGGGGCCGACGAACCCTACGACAAGCTGAAACGGGCGTTGCGAGCGGATATCGACGAAGCCGCCTGGAGCGGCCTCTACAGCACGGTGAGCCGGCCATTAGACAAGCCAGCATCAGGCAAGATAGCGGTGAAGGTCATCAACCACTATGGCGACGAGGTGTTGAAGGTTTTCGCGGTGCGCTAGAATTACCCTGCGAGTAGAATTGTCAGCCCTCCGGCGCATCTCCAATTAGGTTTTTGAGGTGTGCGATATACGCCTCCTGAGATCGTATTATCGTCCTCAGTTCACGGTTTTCCGCCTCCAAAATCTTCAGGGTTGTCTCCAGCAATTCCCTTGAACGTCGACGCAAGCGGCAGGAGACAAGTGCTGGGCGGTTCAAATGGAGGAGCAAAATGTGGAAGCGTCCAGTTTCGGTCAAGGCTTCTAGAAGACCAGTGCTGTGATTGAGCCTACAGTGCATCTCGAATGAATCGCGCAAGGATGGAGAACGATGTGCCTCTGGGTGCGGTCGGCCTGAGTTGGATAAAAATCGCCTTTGTAAAGATTGCACCGAATACAGGCGTAATCCAGATTCTCTTCTCCTTCGCCGCCACCAGCGGAGGTGGGGACAAAATGGTCCACGCTTAGCTCACCACCCACTTCCTCTTCCGTCACGCCGCAGTAGCCGCAATGGGCGCAAAATCGATCTCGGATCAAAGAATGCTGGGCATGGGCCACATCTTATTCCTTGACGCCCAGCACGAATTGGGTTTGTTGCGGAAGTTGCTTTTCCAGTGATGCTATTTCGACATATAGCTTCTGCCTGTGCTGATCCAATAACCCGCGCTCTCTCTCCATTACCGTGAGTCGGTCGCGTATTTCACGGGCATTTTGAACCTCGCGATATTGCTCGTCCTTTTCCAATTCTTGACGACCAGCTTCGTACCGAGTTCGTTCCTCGGGGCTCAACTGCTCCCCTCGAGCCACGCGAACATGAACCTCCCACCATTGCCGGTAGGCTGCCGGGTCCACAAAACACCTCCCTCAGCACTATGCTTACCAAACTACTTCATTATACGCGGAAGTCGAACAGAGACAGACGGAGATTCCATCGAAAATCCGCACCGGTTCGTCACTAAATCCCCTTA
>CAVVHZ010000065.1:0-73503 GCA_963748025.1 uncultured Gemmataceae bacterium | reverse complement strand
ACCAATATCGCTAACTAATTCGTGAACTGGACCTCGCCGGTTCCATTGTGCTCCGTGGACATATGGAGTAGGTCCCGGTCTTTTTCAGGTCTATGCAGATTCGGACGTCCTGGTCCTTTCCAGCCTTTCGGGCGAGGGCACGCCGTGGGGCGTGTTGGTCGAAGCACGAGCATTTGGTTGTCCTGTCGTCGCAACCAGGGTTGGCGGCGTCGAGTCATCCGTAAAGCACGATGTGGATGGCATGATTGTGTGCCGAACGATTCTGAGGGAATCGCACAAAAGGTAATTGCAATTGTCAACGATTGTGCCCTCCGAGAGCCGCGGTACGTGCCGCCGGGAGCGTGCTCGACAGATTACCGTTGAAGCGTTTAATCCAGAATGGTACACGAACTAGAATTGCTGTGGAGTTACCGTGCCCCTGCGTGAGGCCCCATGCGTCTCCGTCATCATGCCAGCACATGACGGTGTTGCGGTCAAATACTTCGACCGGGCGGTTAAATCAATAGTTTCTCAATCGATCGAGGATATGGAACTTTTGATTTTGCTCGATGGTGTGCGTTCGCAGAATCTTGCCGATGCAGCCAAAACCTGGGAACAGAATGACGACCGTATTCGCCTTGTTGCCTCACCATCACAACGCGGGATAGCCCAATCCTTGAATACGCTCATCGTACATGCTCGTGGGGAATTCGTAGCTCGGATGGATGCCGACGATGTTTCCCTTGAAGGACGACTGAAAGCACAGGTTGAATTCCTTCGACAGCATCCGGAAGTGACTATTGTTGGCACTTGGGCCACTGAAGTTGACAACGAAGGCAATATTCTGTTCGAGAAAAGGATGCCCACGGAACAGACTCAATCACAGAATTCATGGCCAAGCGGGACCCGTTCATCCATCCAACCGTGATGTTTTCAGGCGGAGCTTTTTCGATGAGGTTGGCTTGTACAATTGCGATCCGGCTTACAATTATGTCGAGGACACCGAACTCTGGACGAGAGCCCTCGCGGCCAAGAAAAGGATGGCGAACATTGCCGAGTTTCATTATCAGTTTCTTGTCACCGGCGGAACGTTTGCGGTCGGGAGACGCAGGGGTTTCCGCTACGCGGCTTGCGAGGCTGGCCTGGGTTCCGGCACTGTAGCAGACCGCGTTACCGATACGCTTCTACTTCTGGCCATTTGCCGTGTTCGTCGCCAGGCTTTTTCCCGGGTGGGCCTTGCGGATGCTGTATCGATTGCGCTGATGCTAATTCAGCGTGCTTGTGCCGGCAGTTCGCCTACCAAGGGGAGCACGTTTTCCCAGATCTCCTGATTTCATCTAGAGACAATATCCTTCGTGAAGGCCCAACCTTTTCATTCTGGTCGCCATGTGTTCGTGAGCGGAGCCGGCGGCTTCATCGGCTCACATCTCGTCGAAGCCTTGCTCGAACAAGGTGCACGGCTGGTGCGGATGCTCCGGTAACACCTCCGGTGTCTCCGATCGCGGGAACCTTGAGTTTTTGCCCGCGGATGCCTTGCGGCAAATCGAGATTGTTCGGGGCGACATTCGCGATCCGCACTTCATGCTCTACGCCTTGGCCGACCAAGAAATCGTTTTCCACCTTGCTGCGCTCATTGGGATTCCTTACTCTTATATTGCTCCATCGGAGTACGTAGCGACCAACGTCACGGGTACGCTCAACGTCCTCGAGTCGCGCGCAGGAACTGCCTGCAGCGCGTTATCCAGACGAGCACGAGCGAAGCATATGGAACGGCCCAGTTTCGCCCGATCGACGAAACACATCCGCTGGTGGGGCAGTCTCCTTATTCCGCCAGCAAGATTGGGGCCGACAAGCTTGCCGAGAGTTTTTATCGCAGCTTCGGGCTGCCCGTCGTAACGGTTCGACCCTTTAACACTTATGGCCCGCGCCAGTCCGCTCGAGCGGTGATACCGACGATCTTGGCACAATTACTGGCGGGCTGCAAACAACTTGAATTAGGCTCGCTCGAACCGGAGCGAGACCTTACCCATGCAAGGGACACGGTAGCAGGGATGCTTGCCTTAGGCGCTTGCGATGAGGCCATTGGGCAAACGGTAAACCTGGGTACTGGGTCGGCACTCTCCATTGGTCAAATTGCCGAGAAATGCATGTCGATTACCGGTTTGAAGTTACCCTTGATCGTGGACCAACAGCGCATTCGCCCACAGAAGAGCGAAGTGCTGGCACTGGTGAGCGATAACCGCCTGGCCTTGCGTTTGTGCGGCTGGCAACCAACGATCAGTCTCGACGATGGGCTTAAGGATTGTGCAGCCTTCGTAAAAGATCACCTCACGCTCTTTCATCCTCAGGAGTATCAACGGTGAATCGAGCCATCATTCAAGCGGGCGGCAAGGGAACGCGTCTGCTTCCTTATACTTCGGTTTTGCCCAAGCCGCTGATGCCGATCGGCGACTATCCAGTTCTGGAGATCGTCATTCGGCAATTAGTTCATTTCGGTTTCGCGAATATCACCATCGCCGTCGGGCATCTCGGCCACCTGATCGATGCGGTCATCGGCGACGGCTCACGCTGGGGCGCGAACGTCAATTACCTCTGGGAGGACGAACCTCGGGGAACGATGGGATCGCTGAGTCGACTCGAATCGCCGGACGAGCCTGTGCTGGTTATGAACGGCGATCTGCTCACCGATATCGATTACTCGCAACTTTTCGAAGGGCACGTTCGTTCGGGAGCAGACCTGACCGTGGGAGTTTACGGCAAACGCGTGCCGATTTCCCTGGGCGTGCTCGATCTCGATGCTGAACAACGAGTGGTTGGCTTTCGCGAAAAACCTGTTTTGACTTTCCCTTGCAGCATGGGCATCTATGTGCTGGAACCGGAACTGATCCGCTTGATCCCGCAAGCAGGCATATTCGGCTTCGATAACTTGATGGCGCTTTGCTTCGAGCGAAAAATCCGAACGAATGCATATCTCTTCGAAGGACTTTGGCTGGACATTGGCCGCCCAGAAGATCACGAAGACGCTGCTCAGGTTTTCACGAAGCACGTCGACCGATTCCTCCCCGCTTTGCCCGTCAGGGTAAATGCGGTACTGGAAAACGTCACCCGCCACGGCCCGGTGGCGAGTCGACACGGCGCCCTTCATCATCGAAACCGTGGCGAGAAAGTGGCTGTGCCCGTGCGAGCCTCGAAGGGCGTCGCTGCCGACGCTCCTGAATTCACATGAACATCTACGCCTTGTTTAGTTATTTTGCCCAGCCCACCATTCTTGTTTATTTGGTGCTGGGATTTGCCATTTTCAGGGCCTGGTGGGCAAGGCCCGAAATGAGGAAAGGACTGCGCAGCATCGTCTTCTTGTATGCATTGCTACCCCTCTTGGCTCTTCCTGCCACGGAACATTTCGTTTTGGGAGGGTTGGAAAAACAGAATCCACCGAACAGCGAGTTTCCTGAGGGAGCGGATGCGATTGTGGTGCTCTCGGGCGACGTCATGCAGCCGGACGTTTTGCGTCCTGAAGCAGAACCAGGCCCTAGCACCCTTTATCGTTGCCTTCATGCTGCCGACCTTTACCGGAAAAAGTCTTGCCCCGTGATCCTCTCGGCGCAACTTCGGATCCCGACAGCCAAGATGTTGGTTGTGCTCCGGTCATGCGTGAACTCCTCATTCAACTCGGCGTTCGCTTGGAAGATCTCATTGTCGAGAATCAATCGTTCAGCACCTATGAAAATGCTGTAGCCTGTCGGAAGATTATCGAAGAGAGGCATTTTCGAAAGGTGGTTTTGGTAACCGACGCCAGCCATTTACCTAGGGCAATTCGCTGTTTTCGGGCTCAGGGGATCGATGTCATTCCCTCGGGGTGTCAATATCGCTCCTCTGACCTCGACCCGCGCCTGCCGGGAGCGCTCCCGAGTGTCGATGCCGCGAAAATGATTCAACGAGCCTGCCACGAATGGGAAGGACTCCTCTGGTATTGGTTGCGCGGGAGAATCTGAATATGCCCGCCCGAAAAAAGGAGTTGGATTCGGAAGCGCGCGCATCCGTTCGATCTTTACTGACGAGCGATAGCGCGAACGGTAGAATCAACTCTTCGGAGTTCTGTCAGCCGGAAGAGATGCCGATGGTTCCCCGTCGCCTCCCTAAATGGTCTGTTCCAACCTCGGCTTCTCCTTTTGAGAAAGTTCGAGCTTTGGCAATGATGCCCGTGCAGTCCCCGTGAACCCCAGCCGCAAGGGCCAGATCCACCATGAGCACTACCAGACGCGAAGCAGTCGAAACGGAAAGCCATGAAGACCTCATGCGCTTCCTCCGGATCTTTTGGGAAAGAAAGACCTTTGTCTTTCTCGGCTTGGCTCTCGGTCTTCTGATCGGAACGCTCTATTACGTTCGCGTGAAGCCTGTCTTTCAATCGACGGTCCGGGTATTGATCATAAAGAAAGGGCCGGATGTTTTACCGATGCAGGGAACCGATCCGCGCATGGGTTATATCGACGATTACGTCGGAACGCAGCAGGTATTGATTCGTAGCCCTGCGGTCCTGAGTTATTTGGTGAAAAACCCTAAGGAAGACCCTAAGGTCAAAGCCGATTCGCCACGTCAACGAATTTACGACGATTTCCAGAAACTCTCATTTCAGAAAGAAAATCCCGAAAAAACGATCGATCAGATCTTGGCCAACTTAAGCGTTCTGCGTGGCGCAGACAAAGAGAAGGAAGGCGGCACAAGCGCGGTCGGTCATGGGTGGCGGAGCCAATGTCTTGACGTTCGTCTTCCGCAGCGCCAATGCTAATGATTGTTCTGAAGTCATCAGGCTTTTGCTCGATGCCTACAAGCTATACCTTGACGAAACGTACAAAAGCGTAAGCCTGGAAGCCATCCACCTGATTGAGACCGCACAAGTAACCCAGCAAAAGGCATTGGCTGAAAACCGCAAGAAATATAAGGAGTTTGTGGAAAAAAAACCACTGCTGGCCATGAAGCGCCCGAACGGCAAAGAAGGATTTGCCGGTGTTTCGGATCGTTACGCCGCCCTTCAAGATCAGCAATCCGCCTTGCGCTTGAGAAAAATGGATATCGAGAGCCACCTGAAATCGCTCGACAGGGCGACAAAGTCGGGCAAAAGCCGGACGGTGCTGAAGAGCATGATTACCCGCTTCGACAGAATGGCGACTGATGCAGGTACCAGGGGACTAGGCGGAGAAATGAATCTGGAGGAAAACCTATTTAAGCTCATGATGGTCGAAAGTGAATTGTCGAGTAAATTTGGGGACGATCACGGCCAACTTCGTATGGTGCGCGATGAGATGAAGTTGATCGAGAAGATGATTACTAAACGAGATCAAGGAAAGAACAATGGTCCCGGTGAGGAAGACATGATCTCGGTGCACATAGAACTGATGCACCAAGAATTGCTCGATCTCGACGTTCGAGACGAAAACCTCATGGCCCTGATGGATAAGGAGAAAGAAAGCGCCGGCCAGGTAATTGGCGACCAAATCCAATTGGCGACCTTGGAATCGGAAATCGCCGCGGGTGAGACTTTACGACAATCCATTTTCGACCACTTGCAAAAACTTGACATCACCAAGGATTCAGGCGGCTACCTTGCTGAGAACCTATCGCGGCCTACCGCGGCATTCCAAGTCGAACCCCGTGCCACCATCACCTTCTCCCTGGCGGCCGTCGCAGGCCTCTTGGTCGGTTTGGGCCTTGCTTATCTCACGGATTTGACCGACCGGAGCTTCCGCACTCCTGTCGACATCGCGGCAGCTTGCGCATGGCGGTTGTCGGGCACGTACCGGTGCTCACGGCAAAGGCAGGGGCAGATCAAGACTCGAATCTCTCGCCGTTCCTGTGCACACACCATCGCCCAAAATCCCGAGACGCGGAGGCCTTTCGAGAGATTCGTACCGCCCTTTATTTCAACACGCGCAACACCAGTTGCCGCAAACTTCAAATCACCAGTGCCGCGTCAGGCGACGGCAAGAGCACCATGGCCTCCAATCTGGCCATTTCCATTGCCCAATCGGGGAAACGCGTGCTGCTGGTCGATTGCGATTTGCGCCGCCCGCGCATCCACACGCTCTTCGGCCTTTCCAACGAAACCGGGTTCTCCACGGTGCTGAACGAGCAAGCCGAACCTGCGGATGTCACCAACGCCGACGTCATTCCCGGCCTTTCGGTGATTCCCGCGGGGCCGAGTCTGCCGAACCCCGCCGAAATCCTGACCTCCAGCCGCTTTCACGATTGCGCGAACCTATTGGCCGAAAAGTACGATTTCGTGTTGTTCGACACGCCGCCTTTGCTGGCCGTGACCGATCCTGCGGTGATTGCTCCACGCATGGACGGTGTTTTCTTGGTGGTTCGCTTGGGCAAACGCGAGCGCAACATGGCGGAACGCTCCGCAGAGATCCTGCGCACCTTGGAAGCGAACGTCATTGGGGTGGTCGTCAACGCCATCGGCCAGGATGGCCTTGGCTACGGCGGCTATGGCCGCTACTACTACGGCCGCTACTCGTACTACTACGGGTCCGGCGGTTACCGTTACGGCAACGGTTACACTTACGGCAACGACGGCTACTACACCGACGAAGACAATAGGCGGGATCGAATCCCGCTTGCCGGTCAGACTTCCAACGGTCATAAGGCCGAGCCTAGTTCGGCAACGCCGCAGGACAACGAGCCCAACGGCGAAGCAACGGCTCAAGCCGGCTCGATCAAGCGTGCGTTTCGTTGGTTCCTTGGAGATTGAGTTCTCGCTACCTGCCCGATGGAGTTGCTGGCAGACTCGATGGCCTCCCAGAAAAAAATCCTGGTTCATTCCTCGCTAGGGCATGAAAATCAGCCTCCCTTCCACACAGCCGCGGCAGGGAGGCCTTTCCGTGCGCGGCTTGCTTCGATGCTGGGCCGCTGGATCGAGATCATCGTTCTGGTGATGGTTGCGGTGTCCCCTTGGTTGTTCGGAGGTGTCGAACCGATCCAAGAATGGTGGCTGTTCACGGGTCTGGTGCTCGCACTGATTCTTTGGGGCCTGCGGATTTTGCTCGAAGGAGCAGTCGTGTGGCGACCCTGTCGCGTAGCCCTGTGCACGGCGGCCATCATTTATGTCGGCTTCTGCCAGATTTTACCGCTGCCTACGAAAATCCTGGGAGTCGTTTCGCCTGGCACTCAGCGCACGTTGGAGTTTTTGCTTCCCGAACAACCGGAAGCTCTACTCCCGGAAAAAGGCGATTTTGCCGCGAAGGAAATGGGAGCGCATCCGCTTACGTTCTATCAAAGTTCGACGGCACAGACGATTTGCCGACTCCTGGCCGCCTTGGCTCTGTTCGCTTTGGTGCGCAACAACATACCGGCAAGACAAGGTCTGCTTCACCTGTCGTTGGTTGCCTTCGTCAACGGCGTTGCACTATCGCTTTTGGCGATTTTCCAGCTGTTCTCTTCCCCGCCCAACGAGATCTACTGGGCTTACCAAGTGCCTGCGGTGGTTTTCGGTCCCTTCATTTGCCGCAATCATTTCCCCTTCTACATCAATTGCTGTCTCGGTTTGGGCCTTGGACTGCTCATTTATTCTCAGGGCTCAGATCTTTTTGCGAGTTCGAAGCTCGAAAACGGCGTGTCTTCCAGGCATCGACATCGTCGGTCAACAAGGCATTCGCGCCGCCGCAAGGTTGCCGAATCCGAAAACTCGGATTCGCGTTTCGTTCGCATTGAAACGCTTTGGATAGGCGTGGGAATGGCGTTGATGATCAGCGGAGTGTTGCTCAGCCTTTCGCGCGGTGGCGTCGTGGTGCTTTTCGTTGCAGCCCTCGTAAGCTTCATCGCCTGGGGCAGATCGCTGCTTCGCCTTTCCCATTCCGTCAGTGGCATTGTGATCGGCGCGGCGGGCGCCTTTGCACTGCTCTCTTGGTTCGGATTCAATCTCGTCAAAGACCGGCTCGAAACACTCTTGCAGGGCGGAGGGCTCGAAGCGCCAGCGCCCCTCTGGTCCAGCTGCCTGCCTTTGCTTGGCCAATTCCCACTGTTTGGGACCGGCTATGGGACCTTTCAGCTCGTCGAACCGCTCCATCGCGCCTACGTTTCCGAAGAATTCACTCAGCTTACCTTCGCCCATGCCCACAACGAATTCATCGAGGCGATGGTTGAGGGAGGAATCTTTCGTTTGCTCTTCACCCTTGCCGCCATCGGCTTCGTTTTCGCGGCCGGCTATCGTGTGTTGCGCCGCCACCCAGGTCCCTCGTCCGGCCTGGTCGCCGGCGCCCTGTTCGCGTTCACCACCGTCGTCCTGCACAGCATCGGCGATTTTGGCATGCACGTTCCCGCCATCACGATCTTGGTTGCCGTGGTAGCGGCCTACATCATGGGAATGGCCGACGACCTGGAGGACCGCCATGCTCGGGCCCAGGGCAGGAACACTTCTTCTTTGCGGCTGATTCGTTGGGGAGGGCTCGCACCGATCCTGGCGGCTGGATTGATCGCGGGCATCGGGCTCTTACTTTTCGCAGAGAGCTATCATTGGCAGCGCGTACATCGCTTTTTGACCGCGGGGCTGAGAAAGCCCAAAGATGACAGTCTCGAACTACAAGAACGCCGAATCGACTATCTCAAGACTGCAGTCGCTCTCGCCCCCACGTTCGCAAGCACCACAATGGAGCTAGCGCAGGCTTATTACGACGCCTATGCCGGCCAGCAGAATCGGATTGCCGAATTGCAATCAGCCGAGGAAATCGCGGTATCCATGATGCCCTTCCCTTGGTGGAATGGGTTCCCGTCTGGCCTGGTCACGCTGGCCGGCAATAGCGCATGCAAGGAAGCCCGTTGGCGTCCCTACGTCGCCGCCCGCGAAGTGGATTTCGAAAAAAGCTACCTGGCGCCGGCCCTTCGTTATTTCATCACCGCTCGCGATCTCTGCCCGCTCCTTGGCAAGCCGCATGCGCACATCGCAGCTCATCGCGACTTGCTGGCTCGAGGAGACACCAGCGAACAGTACATGCAACGGGTTCGCTATCTGCGAAAGTATGACCCGGAGGTTTGGTACATTTCCGGAATCCTGGAGTTGGCAGCCGGCCAAACCGAGACGGCCTGGAAGAGCTGGAGGCGCTCGTTGGAACTCTCGGACGCGTTCCTGATGGAAATCGTCCATCGCAGCTTGGCTCTATTGTCCACCGATGAGCTAATTGAGGATGTATTGCCCGACAAGCCAGGACAGTTGCTTCGCGTCGCGCTGGAGCTGTACCCCCCGCCTGCCGACAAAGTGGAACGAGAGCCATTCCTGGATCAGGCCCTGGAATTGCTCGAACAACCAGGGAATGGCCTCAAAGTGCCGGAGTTGCGACTGAAGGCCAACGCTCTTTACCTCGCAGGGCGCATGTCCGAAGCCCGAACCGCCTTCAACACCGCCATTCTTCTTGATCCTGGACTGGTCGATTTGCGCATCGATTACGCCAAATTCTTGTTTGAAGTTGGGCTCAAGCGAGAAGCCAAGTTGGAATTGTTTAAGATCCTCTCAAACGATTCGAAAGAGCCCAGGGCATTGGAGTTGCTCAACGCCTTCGACCGCGAAAAAACTGTACCCTAGCGAGCGAGCATTACCGCGTCGCACGCTGCCGAGGCCATCGTCAGGGACTCCTCCCTTGAGCGCGAAATACAAGATGCCAGCAAATTGGCGGATACCTTTCTTCGACACTCGCTTCGACGCTGAAGAAGAAGCTGCCATTCTGCGTCCGCTTCGAGCCGGCTGGCTCACCATGGGGGAAGAGGTCATTCAACTCGAAGAAGAGCTGAAGCGAGCCTCAGGAGCCAAGCACGCCATCGCGGTAACCAATTGCACTGCTGCCTTGCATCTGGCTTCGGTGGCGCTGGGCATTGGACCTGGCGACGAAATCCTTTGCCCCACCATGACGTTTTGTGCGACTGCCAACGCCCCGCGGTCCGCCGGAGCAAGCGTCCAATTCTGCGAGTCCGTTGGCCCCGATGATTTGACCATCGACCCCGTTTCCATTGAGCAGCGTATATCGCCGCGCACCAAGGCGATTTTCGTGGTGCATTATGCCGGTTTCCCTTGCCAGATCGAGAAAATTCTTGCCCAGGCTCAAGAACATGAATTACCAGTTGTCGAGGATTGCGCACGCACTTTTTACCTTTCACCGGGGCAAAGCACTGGGCCTTTTTGGGAAAGTAGGCTGTTTCAGTTTCTTCTCGAACAAGAATGCCACCTGCGGAGAAGGCGGCGCGCTGATGACCGACGACGACGCTTTGGCCGATCGCCTTCGGCTCTTGCGCTCGCATGGCATGACGACGCTGACGCTCGACCGCTTCAAGGGGCGCGCCTTCAGCTACGACGTGATCGAAGCGGGATTCAACTACCGGCTCGACGAGATCCGGGCAGCTTTGATGCGGGCCCAGCTCCGCAAGCTGCCCGGGTTCCTTGTCCGCAGGCGCGAACTGTTCAGCCATTACCTTCGCCTGCTGCTCGGATCGCCCGTGACTTTACCTTTTGCGAGCGGCCGGTTCGCCGAGGAATTGCCGCATACCGGCGTTCACCTGATGCCGGTTCTGCTGCCGGCCGGAACCGATCGCCTTGCCATCATGGAATACTTGAAACGACACGGCATCCAAACCAGCATTCATTATCCCTTGGTCCACGAATTTGCCGCTTACCAGGCCCCCCCCCAAAACCTGCCGCTTACGGAAGGTCTCGGCAGAAGGCAACTTAGCCTACCCTTTTATCCGGGTTTGCAGTTCGACGAAGTTGACTTTGTCGTTAGAACATTCCTTCAGGGTCTGGCACGTTGACAACCGTCACCGCCCGCTCGTTTGGCAGGTAGCTGCGACCCCTGACTCGATCAGCGGCGGCCTTTTCTTGAAGAAACGACAACTTCTTAGTGGCTGAGTCCAAGATTCCCATGAACGAGATCACTGTAACGAAGGAACTCGCTTCCAAGCTGATGGCTTCGATCGAATCACGAAAAGCCAAAGTCTGCATTATCGGCCTGGGGTATGTCGGATTGCCTCTAGCGGAAACATTCGTGGCCGGCGGCTACGCGGTTCTGGGCTTCGACATCGATCCCGCTAAAGTCGAAATGCTCAACGGCGGCAAAAGCTATATTGGGCATCTGCCAGATTCTCGAATCGCCGAGATGGTGCAATCGCGACGATTCGAAGCCACCGCCGACCCTCAACGTTTCGAAGAAACGGACGTCGTCCTCATCTGCGTGCCGACTCCTCTCACGGACGCCCGCGAGCCGGATCTCTCTTTCATTGTGAAGACTGGCGAATCACTGGCGAACCATTTACGCCGGGGCATGCTCGTCATTCTGGAGAGTACGAGCTACCCGGGGACGACACGCGATCTGCTCGTACCGATTCTCGAATCGCAATGGGTTGCAAGCATGTGTTGATTTCTTCGTCGCTTTCAGTCCCGAGCGCGAAGACCCCGGCAATGCCAATTTCTCGACCAGGACAATTCCGAAAGTCGTCGGCGGACTCGATGAGTTGAGCGGGCGCCTCGCTGTCGCGATTTACCAGCCCGTAGTCAGGGGAGTCGTAGCGGTTGCTAACGAGCGGGTGGCCGAGGCTTGCAAGATTCTGGAAAACACTTATCGAGCCGTCAATATCGCCCTGGTCAACGAACTCAAAATTGTTTTCGATGCGATGGGCATCGATATTTGGGATGTCATCGCCGCCGCCAAGACCAAGCCGTTCGGTTTCCAGGCGTTTTATCCGGGACCAGGTCTCGGCGGCCATTGCATCCCCATCGATCCCTTCTATCTGACTTGGGTCGCACGCAAGTTCGGCCAAAATACACGGCTAATCGAATTGGCCGGAGAACTCAATTCAGTGATGCCGCGCTATGTGGTCGCACGCATCACTCAAGCTCTTAACGATGACTCAAAGGCAGTTCGCGGAAGCGATATCTGCATACTCGGCGTCGCCTACAAGAGGGATGTTGGCGATCCTCGCGAATCGCCGGCTTTCGAAATCCTCGAGCTGCTGGAAGTTCAAGGAGCACGTCTCTCCTATAGCGATCCTCATGTGCTCTTCACACCCCCCATGCGGCGGCACCACATGAATCTGAAAAGCCAGCGTTTGACTCCGAAATTCCTGGCGGCACAGGACTGTGTCGTGATCGTGACCGACCACACGGCCTTCGACTACGCATTTCTCGGCGCCAACGCTCATTTGATCGTCGATACGCGCAACGCGATGCACGGTGTCTCGAACACGAAGGCTCGTGTCGTCAAGGCATAGAGGGCTCCTTGAATCGGAATTCGGGCAGATTCGACAATTCCAGAAAGGATTCTTTGAAAGAACGGCGCGCAGCTACGAACTAGCAGTAGCAACCCATGAATTGCTCGGTCGTTTCTTGGACTTGTCAGCTCGAAGCGGCCAGCGCGGACCGCAGGGGGAGTATTCCATGGCGCCCTTCGCGAATACCTGGTGGCGCTTGTGCCGATTTGTCTCCTGGTCGCCGGTTGTGGTCCCTTCAGACTGAGCAATCGTTTCCCCGCGGTGGAAACGGTCCTCAAATCGTATAAGGTCGAAGGCAAGCAGGAGATTGTTGCCGACACATTCAACGGGGCTGTGGACGTATTGACCGGCTCAAGCGATAAGGTGGAAATCAAAGTCACGAAACGCACAGGCGGGCCGAGTCAGGCAGAAGCCGACGACGATCTGAACAATATTGAAGTAGACTTTGAGCAATCGGCCGGCAAAATCGCCATCCATGTCAGTTCGCGCAATCCCAAACCATTCGTGAACCGAGGGGCCGCGATCGAGGTTCAAATTCCCGAAGGCTCGACGCTCGATCTGCATACCACCAATGGAAAGGTGAGCACGGTCGGCCTGTTGGGCGATACCCTGGCGACACACTTCGAATGGCGCCATTCAAATCCAGGGGCGCGGGGTACGCTCGATCTGGAAACCTCGAACGGGACGATTTCCGTGGAGGGCGGCGTGGGCAAGCTCAACGCCAAATCGTCAAACGGAGCCATCGACATTGCTTCCGACGACGCGGTGCTCGATGCTCACACCACGAACGGCCGTATCGGCTTTCGCGGCAAGCTAATCGCCGGCGACCACGTCCTGAGCACGAGCAACGGATCGATCGTCGTCAAACTGCCTGACGGGGCGGCGTTCAAGCTGGAGGCACGCACCAGCAATGGCCGCATCACTACCGATTTCGCGGGCGAATCAGAACCTTCGGCAAAGAAGAAAAAATCGACCAAGTCTCAACTGTCGGGCACCTTCGGCGCCCGCCAAACCAGTGCCTTCCTTAATTTGCACACCAGCAACGGCAACATCGAGATAAAACGCCAATAGGCGACGCCATTTGAAGCGAGCCTCCCACGTCAGTGGGGGGAGTCTTCGGACGACACCGCTGCAAACCTCCCCCCACTAACGCGGGAGGCTCGCCTGACTTTTACAGGGCCGAAGCAACGTCTCCATCGGGAGAACTTGCTTCGGCCTCGTTCATTTGCCGATCGCGCAACTGGGAGAACGGCGGTTGACTATTACGCAAAGGAAATTGCGCGGAACTGGGTAAAGTTCCACGGAGTTTTCTGCCGAGAATGAAAGTGGTGAATCGCGGTCCTTGGGTAAGGCGCAAGCTTTACGCTAGAGGGCCTTTGCCACAGTGTACATTTGGCCGGCGCCGGTGCTAGAGTCTGGGCCTGGACGACGGGAGCTTGCCGTCGCGCCTACAACGGTCCACTTCCAGGGAGCAAAACTACAATGAATCATGCGGGAAAGGCAATGGTAGTCTTCGTCATAGCCGCCATGGGGCTTTGGGGCTGTGCCCAAGGTCCTGCAGGCGGCCCCAGCGCCGAACGGATGCGCGCCCTCGAAGCCAAGGTCACCAAACTTGAAGAAGATTTCCGTGGAGCGGTGGCATCGCGCGATCAACTTCGCAAGAAACTGACCACGGCCGAGGAAGAGAAGAGCCAACTCGGTAAACAGGTCGAGCAGTTGACTTTGGTCGCTAAGGAGCGCGACGAGCTCAAGCTCCAACTAACCACGCGAACGACCGAACGGGATTCGTTGCAAAACCAGTTCAATGAATTCCGTAAGGGAATCAAGACGCTGCTCGGTCAAGTGGAAGGATCGAGCTCCGTGCCGGTCACTTTGTCCGCCGAGAATGCTTCGGGTGGAAAATCCTGAGCCGTTGGCATCGTCGTTGCTTGGAAGCCGCTTTTCTCGAAAGGGGAGCGGCTTTCCTCATATTATTGCACCGCGCCGGCGGAAACTTCAATCGTCGACTTGCGTTTCAAATCGCTGATTTCTTTCTTGTATTCCAATTCCCAGGTGTTGCCCTGCAGCTTGTAGCGAATCTCCGTCTGAGTCTTTTCGTTGAAGGGCTTGATGCCGTCATATTCGCGCATCGTCACTTTGATTACGTGAAACCCCGTATTCAACGCGATGACCGGTCCGATTTCGCCTGACTTGAGTTGGAAGAGCACGGGCTCGACTTCGACCGGCCTGATTTCGCCACGGCGTTTGCCAAAGCCTTCGCCGTTGCGATAGGAGCTGTCGCCCTGATCGAACTCCTTCACCAGCTTGGCGAAATCGTCGCCGTTGCGGGCGCGGGCAACCAGCGACTCGGCAAATTGCTGTGCTGCAGCCCGGTTGGGGAACCTGCTGGCATCGATAAAGATATCCTGCCAGGCGACACTGTCGGGCACACGGAATTCTTCCGGGTGCTGCTTGTAGTAATTCTCCAAGTCCTCGCGGCCGATGCTGTCGAGCTTGGGAACGATCACGTTTTTCATGAACTCGAGCGCCATGATGTTGCGCTCTTGCTGGCGCTGCACGCCGGCTAGCGTAATTCCCTGCGTGGCAAGTATCATCCGAAATTCTTCGTCGCTCTTGATGCCGGTGCGTTGGCGCACCCTACGCATCTCTTTCTCGTATTCCTTGGTGGCAAATTCTTTGAGTTTTTTGATCGCCTGGGGCTGTTCCTTGAGCCGGTCGAAGGCTTCTTGCAAGATGACTTCGCGTTCTATGAGTTGCTCCAGCGCCCTGGCCAGGACTTGTTTACGTTGGATGCTTCGTTCGGGCTCGCGCATCGACATCGATGCCAACATCTGCCCATAGGTCGCTTCGCGCAGCTCGTCGTCCAGGATGGCCACCCCGTTGACCGTTGCACAAATGCGGGCGGCAGTCTGGCGCATTCGAAGCGTAGCCAGGCGTATAGCTGACCAGGTCGATGGCCGGCTTCTTCGACACCGCAGTGCCCGGATTGTTCGAGGCCGGATCGTCCGGTTTCTGCCCCCGCGATACGGTGGGGGCGGCGGGCGACCCTAGCGTGGGAAGAGCATCTGACAGCTGGAAACACCTAGAATCATCGAAAGAGCGAGCGGTTTGAGCAGATGATTTACCTGCTGGCTCGCGAAAGGCAACGGACCAAAGCCTCGGGGAGTGCGCATCGTCTCAGGCCCCTTTGTCTGGGAGTCCTTCCCATCCCTCCGGCATCGAGGGGGCCGAACTATACCGGCGTCTACGGCAAACGCAAGACTTGTTTCAAGCGCGCATAGAGGCTCTTGCCCTCGGTTTCCTTCGGCCCCAGGCGATAGAAGGCAGTCGCATCATCGACGATGCGCACGCGCCCCTTGTTCAATTCCACCAATCGCTGGATCTTGCCCGGATGCCGATAACTGAGGACGAGGTCCCGCGGCCCGGAACTCTTGTCCAGCAATTCTTCAAGATGCACCTGGGCGATTTGCCACTGGGCGGCCAACAAACGAATCTCGTTGAGGCGCAACAGCCATTCGGCCGGCTCGGGCAAGGCCCCGAAGCGATCGCGCATTTCCTGCCTGAAATCTTCCAACTTGTCCAGGCTGCGGATGCGTGCCAGCCGGCGATAAACCTCGATCCGCAAGCGCTGGCCAGGCACATAGTCGCGCGGCAAATAAGCTTCCCAGGGCAGATCGATATTGATTTCGAGCGGAGTCTTGGGCGACTCCTTTTTCAAGGTCCGCACCGCGTTTTCCATGAGCTGGCAATACATTTCGTAACCGACGGCAGCGATGTGCCCGCTTTGCTGCGTGCCTAAAATGTTGCCGGCGCCGCGGATTTCCAGGTCGCGCATGGCGATTTTGAACCCTGCGCCCAACTCCGTAAATTCCTCGATGGCCTTCAGGCGCCGGCCCGCGGTCGGCGAAACCGCACGATCGCTGTCCAGCACCAGGTAGGCGTAGGCCCGGTTCTTGGAACGCCCCACGCGGCCGCGCAGTTGATGCAAGTCCGCCAGGCCATAGCGGTCGGCCTGGTTGATGAACATGGTGTTGGCGTTGGGAATATCGAGACCGCTTTCGATGATCGTGGTCGCCACCAGAATGTCGGCCTCGCGGCGCACGAAGCTCACCATCGCTTCTTCCAGCTCATGTTCAGCCATCTGGCCGTGGCCGACGACGATGCGCGCCTCCGGCACGATGGACTGCAACTGCTTCGCAACGGCCTGAATGCTCTGCACGCGATTGTGAACGAAATAGACCTGACCATCGCGATTCAGCTCGCGCAGGATAGCGTGGCGGATGAGTTGCGGATCGAAACGAACGATCCGCGTCTCGATGGCCAAGCGGTCGGCCGGCGGCGTCTCCAGATTGCTGATGTCGCGAATGCCCAGCAGCGACATGTGCAGCGTTCGCGGGATAGGTGTCGCGGTCATAGTCAGCACGTCGACGGTCTGGCGCAGATGCTTGAGCCGCTCCTTATGGTCGACGCCGAAGCGCTGCTCCTCGTCGATGATGACCAGACCCAGGTCCTTGAACTGCACATCTTTGCTGACCAGGCGATGCGTGCCGATGATGACGTCGACGCCGCCCAAGGCAAGCCTCTTCAAGATCCGCTTCTGTTCGGCCGCCGAGCGAAACCGACTGATGCCTTCCACGACGAACGGGTATTCCGCCAGCCTTTGGCTGAAGGTGCGGAAATGTTGCTCGGCCAGAATCGTCGTGGGCACGAGCACTGCCACCTGCTTGCCGTTGTCGATGGCCTTGAAAGCAGCCCGCATCGCCAATTCGGTTTTGCCGAAACCGACGTCGCCGCAGATAAGGCGGTCCATCGGCCTGCTCCGCTGCATGTCGTTCCGGATTTCCACCAAGGATGGAAGCTGATCGGGGGTTTCCTGGTAGGGAAAGGCAGCTTCGAATTCCGCCTGCCATTCGGTGTCCGGAGGAAAAGCGTAGCCTGGCTTGGCTTCGCGCATGGCGTGCAATTCGATCATTTCGGAAGCCAGATCGAACACCGCTTCCTGGACTTTATCTTTCTTCTTCTGCCAACTGTTGCCCCCAAGCTTGGAGAGTTCGGGATCCGTGTTTCGAACCACCGACATATTTCTGCACCAAGTCGATCTTGGAGGCGGGCACGTACATGCGCGTGCCTTCGCGGAATTCGAGAATCAGGTGCTCTTCGGTTCGGCCGTTCTTCTCGAGCACCTGCATGCCGCGATAGCGAGCTATGCCGTGACTGACATGCACGACCAAATCGCCTTCGGCCAGGTCGAGGAAGCTGTCGATGGCCCGCGATTCGAGGCGGCGGCGCGGCTCGATGCGGCGTGTCTCTTCGCGATGGAACAGTTCGTAATCGCTCAGAATTACCAGGCCATGTTCCACCATGCGGAAACCGGCCCGCACGCGGCCTGGCGACCAGGCGCAACCGGTCTGACTGGGCAAGTTGGCCAGCCGCCAAAACCTCGCCCAGACGCTTACGCTCGGCTTCGTTGTGACATGCGATAAGCACGCGATCGCCTGAGGCCACCGTGTCCAATTCGTCGCGCAGCTTGCCGACTTCTCCGCTGAAGCGTTCGACCGATTCGACACGCAGATGGCACGTCGCCTCTACCGAAGGCGCCGGCAAAGACGACAAGCGAACGTTGGCGAACTTGACGAGTTGTTGGAAAACGCCCTCGATCGCGAAGAGGCCCGTTTGGTCGGCCACCCGCTCCAAGTAAAGCTTGCCCTGTTCGTGGAGATCTTCGAGCTCGACGATGGCGGTCCACGAATCGGGGTGCAGATAATCGCACAGATGACCTGTGGCCTTGATGCCGCTGACCGCCGGGCTGAGCACGGTTGAAACGTTGATGGCTTCCAGGTCGCCAAGGCTGCGCTGGGTCTGGGCCGCGAATTGACGAATCGAGTCAATCGAATCGCCGAAGAACTCTAGGCGGTAGGGAGCTTCGGCGTCGGGCGAAAAGATGTCAATGATGCCGCCGCGGCGACTGAACTCGCCCGGCACTTCCACTGCTTCCGCACGGCGGTAGCCCTGGTCTACGAGCCATGTGGCCAAGACATCGGGATCTTCGGTCGCGCCCTTCTTCAATGCACGGCGGCCCTGGATCAATTCCTTGCGCTGCGGAACCGGCTGCATGAGGGCATGCATGGTAGTGACGGCAAAATGGGGCGGATTTTCGCTCACCAACTGTGTGAGCACGCGCAATCGTTGGCCGGCGATCTCGTCGACCTTCCTGTCTTCGCCGGGCATCTGGTCCCAGGCGGGGAAAACGACTGGCCTCGCCCCGGCGAAGCTGGCGATATCTTCGACCCAAGAATCGACGTCGCGCAGGGTGAGCGATGACGACAAGCACGGTTTGCGGCGCGTGCAAACCGAGAGCTGCGATCACAAGGCCGCCCGAAGAACCCCAAACGCCATCGACCGTGGCTCCGCGCCCGTTGAGCAGCGCAGCCGTTAGCGCATGAAGGCCCTGCGCCTCTGAATGGCGCGTGTGACATCCTTCAGGTTTTCGATCGTCGTTACCGACGTGGCCGCTGCGGGCATGAAGGTTTTCTCTGGGGAGCAAGTCTCCTGAAGGAACAAATCGTTCGAATTAGCGAGCCCATGCTATTTGGCGAGCCATTCGCTTTAGCGAGCCATGCTATTTGGCGAACCATTCGCTTTAGCGAGCCTCCCACGTTAGTGGGGGGAGTTTACCGCTGACTCCCCCCACTAACGTGGGAGGCTCGCTGGGTGCGTGGGAGGCTCGCTGGGTGCGTGGGAGGCTCGCTGGGTGCGTGGGAGGCTCGCTGGAGCGTTGGAGGAACGCTTTGCAGTCGTGCGCAAGTCTCCGGTCACTCCCCACCCAATATCCGCAACGGCACCCGTCCCGAATCCGTCTCGGCCGCCTCAGGCCCTTTCGCCGGCAAATTCCCCGCCGCAATCGGTTCCAGCGTTACGCTGACGCACTTGAACGCCGGCGTTTTCGATCGAGGGTCGATCTCGGTCGAAACCAGCACATTCGCTTCCGGATAATACATCATGGCGTTGCCGGCACGAATGTCATAAGCCCGCACCAGGATAGGCGACATAATTCCGTCGGCACTGCGCACCGTCACCTGCTGATTCACTTTCAAGCCCAGTCGCTCGATGTCTTGCCGATTCAGCAAGATGACATCGCGCCGTTCCTGGCCGCGATAAATGTCTTCCTCTTCATAAACAACGGTGTTGAATTGCCCCTCCGACGCACGGTCATCAAACGCAATGAGTCGCTTTCGGCGACGTCATCGAAGTGAATGGACGTGAACTGCGCCTTGCCGGTCGGCGTGGCGAAACGCGGCTCGTGGAAGATGCGGCCGCCGACATGGAATTCCCGTTTGGTTTGTTCGAGAGCTGCGATCTCCTCGAACCCGGGCACGACGCGAGCAATGATTTCCCGGATGCTTCTGTGCTGCTTCAAACTGCCCAGTCGACCGGGCCTTTTCGCCGAAAACCCGTTGCCGGCTGGCGATGATGTCGGCTTCACAGCGCGGGCCCTGCAGACGGGCTGGGCCGCCGTCGCTCAGGCGCACGAAGTTGAACATCGATTCCTGCGTGGTCGGCTGCGGTTCTTCGTCGCGGGCCAGCACCGGCAGGATCAGCGTCTCCTTGCCTCGGCCCCAGGCGTGGCCGGTGTTCAGCGTGGTGTTGAGGTAGGTGACGAGTTCGAGCTTGCCCAAGGCCCGCTGGGCGAATTGGGCGTCGGGATTGCTGCCGAACAGGTTGCCGCCCAGGCAGAAGGCCGAGCGGATTTCGCCCCGGTCGGCCGCCTGCATGCACGCCATCGTGTCCAGGCCCGGCGTGCGCGGCAGCGGCACGCTCAAGTACGTTTCCAGGTTGTCGAGGACCTTCTGCTTCAGGTTCGGCACGACGCCCACCGAGCCGATCCCTTGCACGTTGGAGTGGCCGCGGATCGGCAGCAGGCCGGCGTGCGGGCGGCCGACCATGCCGCGCAGCAGCGCCAGGTTGACGATCGCCTGCACGTTGGCCGACGCCGTGCTCGTGATGGGTGATGCCCATCGTCCAGCCGAAGACGGCGTGCTCGGCCTGCGCATACAGCTCCGCCACCTTGCTCGATGCGTCGCGCGGTCCACGCCCGAGCTTTGCTCGATCTCGTCCCACGTCGTCGCTCGCACGTGCCTGCGTAGGCGTCGAAGCCTTCGGTGGCCTCGGCGATGAAGCCGGTATCGACGGCTCCTCTGTTCGAGCACGACTTTGGCCATGCCGGTCAGCAGCGCCATGTCGCCGCCGATGTGCGGCTGGACGTAGAGGCTGGCGATCTTCGAGCCGAACAGCAGGCTCCGCACGTCGGACGGCACGCTGAAATTGACCAGGCCGATTTCCTTGACCGGATTGATGACGATGACCTGGCCGCCGCGGCGGCGAATGTTCATCAGCGTCCGCATCAGCCGCGGATGATTGGACGCCGGGTTGCCGCCGATCAGGAAGAACAGGTCGGCACCTTCGACGTCGTCGAAGCGTGACGGTGGCCGTGCCGGTGCCGAGCGAATCGGCCAGGCCGACGCCGCTGGCCTGGTGGCAGTAGAACGAGCAATTGTTGACGTAATTGGTGCCGTACAGGCGGGCGAACAGTTGCAGCAGGAAGCCGGCCTCGTTGGAAGATCGGCCGCTGGCGTAAAAGAAGTTTTGATCGGGCGGCTGTCTCTGCAGTCTGGCCGGCGATGCGCTCCAGGGCGCTCATCCCAGTCGATGGCGCGATAATGGGTGTCGCCAGGGCCGGCGTACAGCGGCGTGGTCAGTCGGCCGCACCATTCCAGCTCGCGCGGCGACAGGGTCTGCAATTGGGCGATGGAGTAACGTCGCAAAGAACTCCGGCCGCAGTCCCTGCTGCATGTCGGCGACCATCGCCTGCAGCGATTTCTTGCAGACTTCGGGCCAATGGCCCGCCTCGTTGCGCATGCCGCCGGCCTGCCCGCCCATGCCCAGCGCACAGGTCTTGCAAGCGTTCTTGGCGCGCATCGCCTTCCACAGCCGCCACCAGCCAACGCGGTGGCCATCCGCAGCGTATACCGGATCGCCGCCCAGCCGCCGCCCCTCTTTTTGGGTTTCATCAACGAACCCGTCGAACCTCGTTTGTGTGCCAATGGCCAGTATACAGGAGGCCGGATCGCGACATTTGTCAGTCTCTAGGTGATGTATTTGATTCCGATCTTCAAAATGGCGCCGAACGCTAATTCCAGGACCATTTTGCGTTCAATGCAGGCACCGGATCGTTACTTTGAAGAACCCGTTTCCTATCGCGCCTATTTTGGTGAATTTTGGCTTACTTCATCAATCCAGTAGGGATTTATGGCCTTGCTCCGCTGCACCGGCAAACCCGATTGCTAACGGCGACCTTTTGCCAGGCTCATCTGTTCGGAAACTCGTTTGCTAACGGCAATCTTCTCCCTTCCACATAGTTCTACAGCAACACTTTGATAAATCGAGTATTCCATGGCGCGGTCTCGCGCCAGGTTTTTTCATGCGAGCGTCGGGCTGTCCGGTTGCGGCGAAGATGATACTCGACGATTTCCATGGCATCCTCCAAGGCCAGATTTTTCTCGGGCAAGGCTTCACATAACAGCCGCATAGCCATGTCCAACGTCAATTCGCTCTCCTGTTTCTTGAGGTGGCGCCGCGACAGCGTGACATCGAGATGCACCAGGGCCACCATGCTCATGTGATGATGCCAACTTGCCCAGCCGCGGGCTTCGTACTGCGCCATACCCAGGTAGCTCTTAGCTTCCTCCAGATACTCTTCGACACCAAAGCGACAGCCGCTGACCAACGCGAATTTCTCGAGTAGCGTGTCCTCGGGCGCGTTGGAAACATAATACTTGGTCTCCGGGTCAAGGGCCGAATGGCGCCTTATGACCAGCCAAATTTTGGGGCCGCGTTTGCGGTGGCGTACGGCTTCAACCCGCACTGCGGCGAACTCAGATCCAGGCGGGCCATGGCTCCCTTCACGAATTTGAAGATTGTGCCATGCTTGGATGGGCAAGCTCTCAGCCACCGCGGCCACCGTCTTCACGGCATTGCGACGCGAACGGCGCGGCCGCCGCCCACGCCATATTCCGGCGCGTCGCCACTCGTCCAGACCGTGGCTGTACGGGACATCCAACAAATACTGTTGCTTCAGTTCTTCCAAGGCATCCAGAAAATCCCCGTAACGCCCAAAGCCATCATAGGCAACCACCAATCGAAGCAGACCACGCCGCTTTCTTCATAGTCGTAGCAATTCGGCGGCAATCTGCGGTTGATTCTGAAAGCAAATCTCCTTGGGCACGCGAACTTCACCGTACCGCATCCTGAGGCCCATTCTTCTGGCAAATAGAGTTGGTGGTCGAGCAGCGCGGTGCCCGCTGGCGTCAAACCGATCAAAAACACGCCGGTCTGGCAGTTTTCGATCTTGCCAAGACGGCCACAGTATTGACGCTTGACGCCGACACTCTCGGTGCCCTTTTGACGAAGGTCGAGCTATGAGAATCCCGGACAAGGCCCCCGTGGACTGGCCGCAAGAGGGGACCAATTCTTCCACAAAGACATTCTGGATTTCATCCTGGATATCGTGGTAGTCCCAGGGAGAAGAACTGAGAAAGCGTTGCAAGCCTATTACTTGGTTCTGGCTGCGACCTTCGGCACCGGGCGTGCCGAAAACCAAGGCAATGGGCTCGGCACTCTTGCGTTCTTCTCCCAAAAGCAAGCCGTTGAGGTAGACACGCGAATGGGCCTGTGTTTCCTTGCGGCCAAACAGCGGAGCGAAACGATCATGCAAAGTGACCAGTTCCTTTCGCCGCGGCGCACACCTCGGACGTATTCATGGAGGTGTTCTCCTGAAAGAAGAAGAATCCTCCCCAATATTGGCCAGTGGGGTTGCGAAAAACGATATTCTCATCGCATTGAAACTGCCTAGCAATTCTAAAAGCGAACTCCCGGACTGTAGAAATAGCCGCGTTCGCCAGAACGCGGGTTGGCTAGCCTATCTTGCGCACCCTTTGGTGTACAAGAATGTACAAGCGGGCCGATTCCCAGCGTTTTTTGCAAATCGTCCTCGGCGGTCCTCACTACAAAAGGCGGTCGGGACTCAGTCGCTCGGGTATCTGGACACCCAAGGCGTCCAGGATGCGTTTTTGTTCGGCGTTGGGACGCGCCGCGCGGCGCAGCCTCAAGTTTTGGCCGGTCGTGGTCTCCAAGTGGATGTCGCCGATCTGGATTTTGCTCAACTCGCAAGGATGGCTTCCGGTGTCATGGGCCGGGGCTTGGGAGCGTCTTCGGGATGCCGGGGTCGGGCTTACGACACAAGGTTTGCAGACCCGCTTGTTTGGCCAAATGGTCGAGCGTTTTCCACAACGCATAGGCCAAGACGCAGACGAAGATATGGGCCTGAGTTCGTCCACTGGTGTGATGCAGTGGGCCGCAGGAGCAACTCGCTCTTGAGGACACGGAAGGCACGTTCCACGATCGTGAGTTGGATGTAGGTCTCCCAGAACTATTCGCCGACCAGCCGGCTTGGTTACTGCGCAACGGTAAGCGCCGTCGCGGACCAGAGCGGCGGGAACCTGACGACGTTCCAGGTATAGCTCAGTGACACCGGGTTGTCATGAACGGCGATGCTGACGAAACCCGCGTTTTCGGGAAGCGTTCTTTGAGGCGGCCGACGGCTTCGACAATCTTGTCGCGTTTTTCCAGACGGCCGGCGCCAACGCGAACCTGGAGCTTTTTCAGACCTTGGCTAGACACGACGCTGGCGCCGCCTGATGGCGCGTTCCTTGAGGCGACGTGGTCTGCTGCGTGCCAAAAGAAAGTGAACCTCGTCGCGTTTGAGGAGTTTGACCTCGACGTCGGGATTTTCCGGCAACCGCTGCCAACCGGGTGAACGCAGCTCGGCTTGGAACCCCGTCAAGGCTGCCGTTTGGTGGCCAGCAAATAGCGTCGTCCCGGGCGTGAGGAACTCCAAGGCATCTTCACTGACCATGCCGCGATCCATAACCCAGACGCGATTGCTCTTGCCGAATCGAGTTTCGATGGCCGTGACCAGACGCTGCACGGTTTTCAGGTCTTGGGTGTTGCCGGCCCAGGTGTAATGCGCCAGCGGGAAGCCTTCGCGTGTCACCACCAGCACAACAATGACTTGGGAGCAGTCACTCCGATGATCGCGTGAGTAGCCGCGGCGGGCCAGGTCGTTCTCCTCGGCCAAGCCTTCGAAGTAGGTGCTTGTCAAATCGTAAAGCAACAGGTCGTAATCGAGTTGAAAGAGGATGCCGAAGCGTTGCTTCAGATCAGTTTCGATCTTCTCCTGAGCGGCCTGAAATGGATTGAGCGTGCGATAGAAGCGGTCCTTGGTGACCTCCGCGTCGGGCACGCCCAAGAGATCCTCGAGACCGGTCGAGGCGTACCAATGCTCGGCCAAGGCATACTCGCTACAGGGCTGACACAAGCGATTGATGACTTCGATGGCGATGACATCGGCGGGTGCGACGGTCTCCTGGTTGTGCGGCAAATGGCGGGCGACGATCTTGTCGAGTTCCAACATCTGCCAGAGCCAGCGAGCGAGCCAGACATCGCCGAAGCGTCGACCGTTGGTCCAGGATACTTTGTCGAGGCGGACGCATGCCACGTTCGGATCGTCAGGGGGCGGAACATCGTCCTCGGGAAAGAGCATTAATTGGTGGGCGTCACCATGGCGGTTGTAGAAGACCGCGGTTCGTTGCCAGCGGCGTTCTTGATCGTGGTTGAGCTCGCCAAGATGGGCGACGACGTGCTGACGCGGCCCGGCATCGGTACGAATACTCTCGACGAGCGCGAAATAGACGTGAGGCTTGCCGTTCTTGGTCCTGCAATAGCGTCGTACGAACATTCCTGCCTCCCGTGACCAGCATGAGGCCGGAGGCCGGGCCAAGGCAAGAAGTAGGTTTCCACTACAACGCCAAACCGCGATTTCCACTACCGAAAACACGGCACTTTTGCTGAAAATCGGGTCAAAAATCGTTCCGATTTTTAAGGACGTCACAAGATACGGCTAGGACTGCCGCTGCCTCGCCACGCCATCGGGTAGGCCCATGCGTGGCCCGCGTTCTGGCGAACGCGGCTACATGATTGCGGTAGAGGCGCCGGACTCCAAATTGCCTTACTATTTAGGGTAATCGATTGCCCTGGGATGCGGCAATGTTAGCCCTAGGAGAAACGAACGAGATTGGACGCCGGCTTGGCTTCATCGGGTATCTCTTAGCGATGCTTACTCATCTCCGTAGGACGGGTTTTTAACCCGTCCAAAAAGGCGAGTCAACTCATGGACGGGTTAAAAACCCGTCCTACATTTCTGCAGCCAGGCTTGAAAAGCTGAATGTCTGTCCGAACCAATGGCGGGGCAGAACCATCTTCTTTCCTAGGTTCTGCTGAATGGCGCCCGATCCCTGAACCGGGAGAGAGCCTGTTTCTGAGCAAGGCTGACCAAGTGGCATCGAGCGCGGCAGCCGTTGACATGCCGGGCGTCGGAGAGTAGTAATTGAAGGAGCAGGCCCCCATCGTCTAGAGGCCTAGGATGTCTGGTTCTCAGCCAGAAGACCGGGGTTCGAGTCCCCGTGGGGGTATCCTTTCATCTCGCAAAGAGCCGCAAAGAACTGCATCCGTTCGCAAAAACCCCGGTTTTCCCGGGGTTTTTTGTTGATCTTGCGACGCCATGAGAATTGATGCCGCTACTTGCCGCATCGGATTCTGCACCTTTGCTGCACCGGATTCTGCACCGATTTGGGCGGGGCGATCGAAATCCTCGTCCCGGTCCTCCAAATAATGCTCGGCGGCAACGGCCGTCGTGTTTCCCAGCCAGGCACAAACTATGTGCAGCGAAAACGGGGCGGATAGCTCGGTCTGCCGGCTAAGACGACGATTCTGCCTGGGGCGTTTCCCATCGGATGGTACTCGTGAAATCCGAGGGCGGGATGGTGAAGGTTCTGCCTAGTCCATTGGCGATTGCTTCCCGTTCATCGCGTCTGCCGAGTCGGAAAGGAAATTTATCGTCGGAGAGGCGGTGGTACAGAGGGCTATCATGGCGGCAACTGGCAAACTCCGCGGCCTGCATCTCATTGCCCTCCCTGGATGTTTCGATCAGAATGGGCAACGCGTTTGTTCCTTCATTGAGGGCATTGGCAATGACTAAGGCCGGCGATCAGCAGTCTCGGCCGAGATGGGAAGCTTGCTTGATGACGCTTCCCTTATTCTGGGAGGCGCCGTTTTAATACTTGTCGGGATTAGAAATCTTTGGTTGGCACAGAACAGCACCGCTTGGCCGACCGTTCAAGGGGTGATCCTGGTTTCTGAGCTCAAGTACGACGATGAAACCACAGAGGCCAAGATCGAGTACGAGTACGTCGTGAACAGTAGGCGTATGGAAGGCAAGGGTGTCAGCTATGGCGACTACGGTTCCAGCGATTCAAGGCATGCTCGCGACATCCTGTTGAAGTTTCCCAAAGGCAAGGAAGTCTTGATCTACTACCAGCCTTCCAACCCGGAACGAAGCGTACTGGAGCCTGGCTTCAACTATGGATGCCTGGGGCTTCCTTTGATCGGACTTTTTCTTCTGATCGCCGCTGGCTTAGTTGTTTTCATCGCGCCAAACATGCTCGCATGGGTGGAACGAACAGGCGCACCGAGAGAAATCGGCATTGGCAGCGGACCGGATAGCTTTTGCAGGCCAATGGCGCCTGATCTTCGCGTTCGAGGATTTTGAGCCTCTCTGGCGCAATGCGGCCCACTACGGAAAAGGGCGCACTGCAGGCAGCCAGGTCATCCTCGAGGTAAGAGACAGCAAGCTCATCGCCCTGCCGCGCAAAAATCTGGAAAGAAGTCATCGGGCTCGCGTTGTTCATACCTGCATTCGGAGCAATTCCCTACTTCATCGGCCGCACCCTTTTTTATTACCGGCCTCTTCGCGAGTTTTCCCCTTCTGATCGTGACTGTGATAATAGTTAATCTGCTGCTTATCAAAGTGCACGGTTATCCTCTCGTCATAGACCGTGAAAGCCGGGTGGTTTCGTTGCCGCCTTTCCTGAGGGAATTCCCGTTCTCCTCTGTAGTGGCCTTCCAGTGGATCCGCAGCATCAGCATGCACTCAAGCGCAATCGAGGGCGACCTCAACCTGCTCATTAGAGAGAACGGCGAGATTCTCCGTTATTCGGTGTTGCACGACCCTATGCGATCCCAGATTCGCGAGATCGTGGCCTTCTCCGGTTTGGCGGTCGAAGAGCAGGAGTTGGATCAGAAGGCGAACCGGAACCTTGACTGCAATATTTGGCGTCTCCTCCACGGATACGATACCTGACATAAACGTCGGTCGAAGGGATTTTTTACTTGATATTCCACTTCTTTTCACACGTCAGGCCGAATCCAATTCTCTCCGATCCGAAGTAGGGGGGGGTCGCGCGGCCCGGCTTTTTCTTCTCCATATTCCAACTTCGACCGTGGCTGATGATCGTCGGCACAACCTTCTTAGGAAGGTTCCGTTTTTCGCGGGCATGAGGGAGTTGCCTCTCCGGCTAACCGGCAGTCATCATAAAAAAGGGTGGCGACTGCCCGTCGGAGTTGTTAGCTTTGTCTAGCGATGAACGGTGATAAACCGGAACGCGTCCGGCCGGTGATGGTCTTTCCCTTCCCCATCCGGAATTTGTTTCCAGATTCGACAACTGGTTTTCCTTTCACTGCACCTGAGAGAGTGGAACATGGCAACGGGACTATTGTTGTTGTGCCTCGTGAGTGCGCCACATGGCCGGGCGCTGACGACGAATCCAAGCCGCCGGCCGGCTGGCGTGAATTCACTCCGCGACCATTCCTTCGTGGTCTGGATCCCGGAGGGTGGCGGCCGGAAAAGCGAGCGAGAGAGCAACATCTCGGTTCGCGGCACGCGCATGAAGATCGCGTTGGTTCAGTTCGACAAAAGTGGCGGGCCGCAATTCATCGCGTCGACGATCGCGATGTCCGCTCTCATGACGCGCCGGATCCCGGCGAGGAGCGCGTGGAGGCCATTCGCGATGCTTTTGTGGATATGTGGAAAGGTCGCGTCGAGAACGAACAGCAAGTCAGAGCTTGGGAATTTGAAAGGTTCCGAATACTCGGTCGTGACCCGCCAGGGGCTGGTCGCATGCGCATCTTTTCCGGCGGCACGCGCATTTATATCGCCATGGTCTCGGGGGCCAAGGACCTGGTGGAGGGCAAGAATGGGACACCTTCTTGGATTCCTATCGTTTGCGAACGCCAACGATAAGCGCGGAAACCACGAAAGGGACTGCCGGGGCCAACAATAACGCTAACCGAGCGAAAAGCACCTTCAATGGTAATGCGCTTAAGGTTATTCCCGGGGACCCGTTCGACTATATCAAGTCAGCGGTGGCCGGGAATTACTTGCTCGACGCGGATTGCACCGGGTTCAAGCTGGTAAGTCAACTTATCGTGATGTGCCCGAAGCAGGCGGGATCTTGATCGGATTTCAAGTTGGACTTGGAAAGTTCGTCAACAATACGACTGTGGATGCTTTCCGGCCCATTTACTTGACGAAAAGCGGCGAGGTCATGGGCAAATCGTACGGCACGGGCCGGCCCGCCCCACAACCTACAAGGCGAAAGCCGGTTTCGTGGTTGGCAGCATCAACCTCAATGCTGGGCTCCTGATCGACGGCTTCTCGATGGAATTCGTGAAGCTAGACGAGGACCATCTCGACATGAACGAGCACTACACGAGCCCCATGGATCAGCGGCCAGGGCGGCGGCCGTTCGACGCTCGGCGGCCAGGGCCATTTCTACGCGGGAATTTACGGTCATCTCAACAACAAGAGTCCCTCAATCGTTGGGATTGATTGCGGTGGGAGCGAAGTGAGGATAGGAACGGGCCCCTCCCCTAAGTTAGCGCGAAACGCGAGCGAGAAGGGCCAGTCATCCGGCTGGCCCCTCTGGATCAAAGCTCGCCTTCGCCCTGAAGGATTTTGCCAAGCCGCTGTAATGCGACTCTTGAGAAACGGCGATTCGTTATGGCCGCCCTTGACGGCTAGAGACTGTGCTATCCCATCGAATACATTCAAATTTATCATTTCGTCTTGTTCTCGCTTATGGCGAGCGGCAGAAAAAAGTAGACCTCACGCTCCGCGTGAGGAACGCCTCACGCGGAGCGTGAGGTCTACTTTGGGGAAGCCAATTCATGCCGATCGCCTAAACGCATACGCTTGCAAACCCATTGGCAAAGCGCCAAGACTAGCATTGGTCTAGAAACAATCAATTTTTCAATAAAATGGGCATTTTGCGTAGACTGCGAGGATCGCTATACTTTGATAGCCTGCCAGCCACTCGCTCTTTTTGTCCTACTGGCCAAGGTGCCGACCTATGAAGAAGCCGTCCTCTGCTCGCAAATCCACCCGGCCCGCTTTTCGCCCTCTCCTCGAATCCCTGGAAGCCAGGCTGACGCCGACTACTTACACCGTCTCGAGCTGGCCGATGCTGGCGCGGGTTCGCTTCGTGCCGCCATCACCAGCGCCAACGGCGATCATACGGGCGACACGATCGACTTCTCGGTTGCAGGCGTCATCAAACTGACCTCGGGCGCCCTGCCTACCATCACCGATCCCGGCACCGTGAACATCAACGGGGCAACTGCGCCAGGGTTCGCCGACACTCCGGTTGTCGAAATCGATAACAACGGCTTTGCCGGTATTACCGTTTTTGGCAGCATGGAATCCCTGAGCATCGTGAACGCCAAGGGCCCTGGCGTGACGCTCTATGGTACTGTCGCGGGCAACTATATCGGCCTTGCATCGATGGATCGGTGGCCGCCAACACGGGCGTCGGCTTGCTCGTCCCCGGCGGTTCCGTGAACAACACCATCGGCGGGACTACTGCCGCTGATCGCAACGTCATCAGCGGCAACGGCGCGGGCGGCATTCAGATCAGCGGACAAGCCATCGTCGAAGGCAACTTCATCGGGACGGACACCACCGGGCAGGCGCCAGTAGGCAACCAGGGCAACGGCATCACGATCACCCTCACCCAGTTCAGCTCCATCGGCGGCATTGTTCCCGGCGCACGGCAATACCATCGCCTACAACAGCGGATACGGCGTCGTCGTCGACACGGGCTTGGCAAACGCGATTAGTGAAAACTCGATCTTTCATAACGGGGCGGGGGGCATCTTCCTGGTCAACGGCGGCAACCTCAATCAGGCAGCGCCGTCTTGAATTCGGCATTTAAGCCCACTCCCACCACCATCGAGGTTAGCGGGACCCTAAGCGTCGTTACGGGCATAGAACAGCCCGGCTATGTCGTCCAAATCTTCGCCACTCCGGCTGGCACGCCCGCCGGCCAAGGCCAAGATTTCATTGGCTCTTTGATCGTCTACCCCAATGCTTCCGGATTCACTTCGTTCGTCTTCCGCACCACCTATGCGGCAGCCAGCGGAACTACCTTTACGGCGACGGCAACAGGCCCGATGAGCCAGGGTGAAAATATCAACGACACCTCGGCGTTTTCCTCTGCCATCCCGTTGACCGTCAATGCCAACGCTGTCTTCGTGTTGAATGCTTATCAGCTCTTGCTGAATCGGGCCCCCGATCCAGGCTCCGCCGTCTGGGTAAACGCCCTGAACATTGGGGCCACGCCGGCGAGCGTCGTGCTCGGCATTGAGCGGAGCCCGGAGTACTTGAGCGACCAGGTATTCATTCTCTACAACCGTTATCTGGGACGAAATCCCGATGCGTCGGGCGGGCTGGCTTGGACTAATTTCTTGCTGGCAGGCGGAACTCTCGAACAAGTGGCAGAGGGGCTGGTCAGCTCGGCTGAATATTTCGTCGACCAGGGCGGCACCGATCTAGGCTATGTAACGGGGCTCTACGAGGACGTTCTCAATCGAGCTCCCGGCAAATCGGAATTGATCCCCTGGCAAGCAGCTTTCGACGCAGGGGCGAGTCGCTTTGGCGTTGCCGTCGGCTTCCTCACCTCGCAGGAATACCGCACAGACTTGGTGCAAGACGATTACACGACCTTCCTGCTCCGTGCGGCCGATCCGTTAGGACTCACGACTTGGGTCGATGCGCTCAATGCTGGGTACACCGACCAGCTAGTGCTAGCGAGCATTTTCGGCTCGGCGGAAGGATACCAGCTCTGGTCCTAATCGCGGTGGACCAAGCCGGCAACCGACAGAGTGAGAATCGTCAGAGCGGTGCGAGGGGCCGCACATCATCCCGGAACTCCTGAGCTGGCTGAAAACTATAAGAACCGGAGTAAACCGAGCAATGCCAAGTTCGGCGCACTTATTCGGCTTAGGCAATTCACATGGGAAAAAAAGCATACCCAAACAAGGTTTGGGAAGCATAAATTAGACCTGTCCCGTTAAAATGCCTCAAGCGAAACAGCTACGCTGCGCTGCGTGCCCCTCGGCCCCTTTGAGCAGAGGCGGCAAGGATTTGTCGATGGCCTGGCGTAAGCGCGCTACAGGTACTGGACCTGGATCCATGGCCAAGGCTCGATTTCCGGCCAGCAAGAGCAGGCTAATCAGGAAGGCCCGAAGCATGAGTCCCAGTCCTCTTATTTCGTTCGGCGTCATGCGCACAGTCATTTTTTCAATGCTTTGCCGAGGAACTCAAACAATGCCTTGGTGGCAGGGTCGTTGGGTAGGCCGAGGTCGGCATTGATCTTGTTATGGTAAGTATCCTTGGCGCCAAAGACGGTGGCGGAAACGCCCGCTGCTTTCAGCACGTTGCCCAGCCGCAGCGCCTGCGCGGTCGTGTCGGGATGGCCGGCTACATACAAGATCAGGAACGGAGGAATGCCTTTGTCCTTGGCCACGTGCGTGACGGCGGAGAAGTCGCGATGTTTCGCCGGATCGTTGCCGAATTTCTCGCGATGGCCGAACTTCGCCGGCGGCAGGCCATGCACTCGCCAGCGGGTCTCCGCCGTCTCGATGATGGCCGGCACATCGTAGGTGTCCCCATCGACGGGCACGCAGCCTTTGATGCTGGAGAAGGACATTCCTTCGGCCTTCAAATAGCGATCGTCCGTACAAATCAACGCGGCGAGTTGCGGCGCCGGCGGAATGTCCCATAACCAAAAGACGCTCCGGATCGCCTCCGAACTTGGCGATATGGTCGTGCACCCAATGGATCGACTTGGCGACGTCCCGCACGATGGTCCCCATGTCGACACTCGGCAGGAGTCGATAGTTGGTGGAGACGAATACGAATCCTTTGTCCATAAATGCCTGCGGCTTGACCTGGACATCTGCTTTATCGCCGGCTTGCCAACCTCCTCCATGAATCCAGAACACGACCGGCAGGTTTTTGGCATTCGGCGGCGCATAGACATCGAGCCTCTGGCGCTGCTTGCGCTGGGTCAGCATAAGGGATGTTGCGCTTGACGTTCTGGGCTTGCGCCTGGGAGGCAAAAACAAAGACGACAAGCAAAAGGAAGACGCGATTCATGGTGCCCATCCATAATTGCTATTGCCGGCGGATAACGGACTGGAGCTCAGCGAGCCTGGCTTCCTGTCGACGAATCTTGGGCTTCGCGTCTGGCGACGCGGTCTTGCAAGAGCTCCAACTCCACTGCGCGGAAGTATTCGTGAACGTCGACTGTTTGAGCGTTCATTTCGCCGTACTTTGCCAAGACGGCCCGCGTAGCTTTGGCCTTGGCGACATATTCGGCCACCAGTTGGATCGAGTCTTTGGCCTTGGGAGCGAGCAAGTGCCAGGCTGCTTCGGCGGCATGATAGCGCCCATCATGGCCGTCATCGGCACAGCGGTCGCGGTCTTTCGCAGCTTCATGGCGGGCGGCTTCCAGCACCTTGTCGCCAACGTGTTCGCCATCGGACCATGCCCGGGCGATGCTTAGAGCATTCTTCGATCCGCGATGAACCAATAACTCTGCGATCTGCTGAACGAATTCGACCGCTACGAACCGGTAGTCGGAATCGCGCATTTGCGACTTTCGTTGGAAACGTGATTTTTGGAGCGTTTGAATCCATGTCCTCAAAATTGTTATGGCCTGTCTGTCCGATAGCGTACAAAAATCACGATCGTGAGTTTTCGTAGGACAAGGTGCGCGCTCATTCGCTTGGGCGAATTGCAGCGGCCCAGAGGGCGTCAAGGTATGCTTGCGTTTTCAGCGAAGCTTCGGCATAGGCGGCTCGTTGGGAACCATTGGACGTTATTGGCAGTTGGGAAAAATCGTCGATCATGGCGACTTCCTGTGCTACCTTTGCCGGCGTCGGCACAAAGGTGGCGTCCTTCCGTGTCGCCATCCCGGTGCGGTGCAGGTAACCGGTCGTGATGTCGGGGTTTTTGAACGCGAAGCTATTGGTCCAATCCAGAACGAAGTCGTCCATGCCGATGACGCCCTTCGTTCCCAGAAGCTGCAAATCCATGACAATTGTGCCAGCGGTGTAGCCGATGTCGAAAGTCGACACTTCGCCGCTATCGAAGGCAATCAGGCCCGAAGCGCGGACGATTGCGGCGGTCGCAAAGTCGCGTTCGGGAACGGTGACCGCTTTCGCGATGCGCCCTTGCGGGCGCAGATATTCGACCACAGCCCGCATGGAATACCACGCCATGTCGCCCAGCGCAGTCATCGGTTCTTGTTTCGCATCAAAACGGATGTTGTCGCGATCCGAAAAAGGAAAGTAAAAAGCAGTGTGTAGTGATCGCGGCGAACCGATTTTCTCCGCTGTTGCCGCCTGGATAGCAGCTGTGCGTGGGTGGTGGACAAAATGCGTCGCGTCCATGAACGCGACGCCCTTGGCGGCAGCCGCCTTGGTCATTCGCAAGGCGGAGGTGTGGTCGATGAACGGCTTCTCCACCAGCACGTGCTTGCCGGCCGCGATCGCCGCAAGGACGATTTGTTCCTTCGCGATGGTGGGTGTGGCGATGTAGATGGCCCCGACGTCTGCACGAGCAAGCAAGGCGTCTATTCCTTGAACCGCGGCCACTCCTGGGCGTTTGGCCACGAAGTTCTTGGCGTTATCGAGCCGCCGGCTCGAAACGGCGCTCAGTTTCGCCTGCGTCGACTTGCCGATCGCCTCAGCGATGACGCCCGCGATCATGCCGGTGCCCACGATGCCGAATCCCAATGGGGGCATTTGATAGTTCCTCTCGATCGATGGGCGAATTCTGGCAGCGGCTTTTCTAATCGTCCTGGCGAGTTAGCCATGATTGTGGGAGTGTTGCCCGCCTAGTGCAAGAGTCTGGGCTTTTTTCAGAACGCTCTAGCGAATTGCCTTACACCCGGCTGAGCGGTACACTCTTCCCGAACCACCAACCGGAGGAGAGGAACATGAAGCAGGTTCTCGATTGGCTCAAGAAAAACCACGCAAGCTTGGTCGATGATTTGGCCCAGTTGGTCGCTGTCCAAAGCATCAGCACCGATGGGAAGCATGCCAAAGAGCTTCAGAAATCTGCCGCGGTTACTTGCCAGCAGATGAAGGCGGCCGGCTTGCAGAAGACCGCCATTCTGCAGTGCGGCGACTCCAATCCTTACGCTTATGGTGAATGGCTGGCAGCACCGGGCAAGCCGACGGTTTTTCTTTATGCTCATCACGACGTTCAGCCCATCAACTTCGAAGCCGATTGGAAATCGCCACCCTGGAAGCTCACCTCGCGCGGAGGCCGACTTTACGGACGCGGCGCCGCGGACGACAAGGGCGCCATCACGGCGGAATTGGGCGCGGTGGCAGCCTTTCTCAAAACGCACGGCAGTTTGCCGGTCAACGTAAAGATGCTGGTTGAAGGCGAAGAAGAGATTGGCTCGCGGAATCTCCAACAGTTCTTCCGCGAACACCGCGATCGGCTGATGTCGGACGTCATCGTGGTGTGCGATACGGAGAATATCGAAGTCGGCCTGCCTTGCATTACTTACGCGCTGCGCGGGATTGTCGCGGGGCTTCTGGAGGTGGAGAGCGCCAAAACCCCGGTGCACAGCGGCATGGCCGGCGGGTTTCTTGCCGATGCCGCCATAGCCTTGAACGTGCTTATCGCCCGACTTTATTGGAACAATGGACCGCTGCCGATTCCGCACTTCTACGATTCGGTCCGCCCCACCACGGCCAAGGAGCGCCGTACCATGGCCGGTTTGCCGGTGGATGAGGCCAAGTTCCGCCGGGAGTTGGGCATCGCAGCTTTCACGCGATTCGCGGTGCAAAAGAAGAGCAACCTTTATGAGCAAACCTGGCGTAAACCGGCGGTGACGGTGATTGCCCAGGAAGCGAGCTCGCTCGCCAACGCCTCCAACCAAGTGTTGCCCAAGGCTGCCGCCAAGATTAGTTGCCGCATCGTGCCCGATCAGGATCCGGAGGAAGTGGCTCGGCAATTGGGCGATTTCTTGACCAAAGATCCGCCCTGGGGTGTGAAAGCGACCTTCACGGCTACTGACGCCGTCGATTGGTGGATGACGGATCCGCAAGGCCCTGCTTTCGAGGCGGCATCGTCCGCCATGAAGACGGCCTTCGGCAAGGAGGCGGTGCCCATCGGCTGCGGCGGCTCGATCGGCTTCGTGGGGCCATTGTCCAAACTCTTTGGCGGAGCGCCGGCTTTACTTCTGGGCATCGAAGATCCGGCAAGCAACGCCCACGCGCCCAACGAGAGCCTGCACGAAGCCGATTTTCGCCGGCTCATGCAATCGATTGCTCATTTATTCGATAATCTGGGGTCGCTGCCGGGCGGCAAGGTGAAGTAAATCTGAATCGCAGAAAAAGGGATTTGGCGAGCGTCGAGGCGTAAGCCCGACGAGTCTTCGCGCAAAATCGACGCAATCGCCATGGGGATGACGCGTCGGGCTTACGCCTCGACGCTCGCCCGTGATCTCGTCGATCGCGAAACGAAGTCTCGAGAAGCGCATCCCCAAACGGAATCTGCGAAGAGGAGATTCAGTTCACCCAATTCCCTTTGGCGCTGCAAATTGCCAGCGCCGCCACTTTCTCCAGCCACTCTCTTTCTGCCCATTTCACTTCATTCGCCTCCGCTGTTTTTTCCCCTAACGACTCGCAGCTTTCTGCCATGAACCATTCACGATCCACGTTTCACGATCCACGACCACGGCAAGGAGTTCCGATGAAGAGCCTCTAACTTGTCGGCCGATACCACCAATGAATCGCGCGTCTGTCATTTGCGGACATTTCCCGACCCAGTTGTCCTCAAACAACCGCAAGTGCCGCTGCCCGCTGCCTTCACAGCCGCCGCGAACTCGAGGAGACAACCGCATGATCGGCGAGGAACTGATGACGCCCAATTCGGAAGCAGATTCGCTTCGCCAACAATTACTTCAGGCCCAACGGCTCAGCACCATGGGCACTCTGGCTTCGAGCGTCGCACACGAATTCAATAACATTCTCACCACCATCATCAACTATGCCAAGCTGGGACTGCGGCCCCAAACCGACGAGCGCCATCGCACCGAATCGTTGGAAAAAATTCTAAAAGGAAGCCAGCGGGCTGCCACCATCGTCAACAGCATGCTCGGGTTTGCGCAACACGATCAATCAACGCGCCGTAACGGATTTGGCCGAGCTGGTCGACGAAGTGCTGATCTTGGCGGAGAAAGATCTGAGCAAGCACCACATTCAGGTTGAGAAGAAATATCAAGACAGGCCACGGGCGCCGGTGGTTGCCGGGCAGATCGAGCAGATTCTCTTGAACCTGGTGATCAATGCTCGCCAGGCCATGCCGCGGGGAGGACGTCTCAAGATCGAACTGATCGAAAACCACAAAACGCACATGGCGGAAGTTCGCGTCAGCGATTCGGGCGTGGGCATTCCCCCCGAACGCCTCCGCCTGATATTCGAGCCCTTTTACACGACCAAGGAACCGGATGAGCATGGCCACGGTGGATCGGGCTTAGGCCTGAGCGTGTGCCGACAAATCATCGAACAACATAACGGCCGGATTCGCGTGGAAAGCGTTGCCGGCAAAGGCTCCACCTTTACGGTGAAGTTGCCGCTGATGGAAGAATCTGAGAAGGATTGATTTGGCGAGCCTCCCACGTTAGTGGGGGGAGGTCTCCGGAAAACTCCCCCCACTAACGTGGGAGGCTCGCTGAGTTAATTAGAAGCATTTCTTGAGGCGTTCCAGAATCACTTGCTCGATCTTGGTGTCCCGGCCCATGGGGATCCAGGTCGTTTCGAAGATGAAGGGTTCGATCACTTCGAACTGCCGTTCGACGGTTATGTCGGTCCGAAATGCGGCAGCGCCGCTGGTTGCTTGGACCGGCCGAGGCAGATCTTCCAGTTCTTTGTAGATAACCACTTTAACGAAGAACCCGCCATCCTTGGCCGTTTCGATCTGCACTTCGCCGCGATGACGGATGCTTTGCAGGGTGGCATGGAGACGGCCATAGAAGTCGGGGCTCCCCGGTTGCCAGGGCCGCTCGAAGCCCGGCGCCATGCGCGGATAGGTGTCGATGCGGCCGTCGTACCGGTTGGAATAGCGGATGTCGAAATATTCGGTCATGATGTCTTCGATTTTCTCGAAGACGGCTCCGTAGGCGTTCGGGCCTGACGGAAGCCAAAGCGGGTTCTCGATGGCGACTTGCGGTTCGGGGCTAAGAATCGTGGTGGGCATGGTTGGCGGCGGCGTGACGCAGCCCGACGCCCATGCCAGCATGGTCGCCGTTCCTGCCGCCGTCAGCTTCCGCAACCAGCGCCCCATGCCGCCGCCCCGCGTTTTCGAGCTGCACGCGAATTTATCTCGATTGCGCAGCCTACAAATGACTCCGAGTTTTGCACGAAGCGGCACCTTATGGCCGCGAAGGTTTTTGCTGTCAAGATGAACTGAAGAGGTGGCAGCCAGGGAGTTCATGCGCAATAATGAGCGGGGCCGGTATATGTGCTCGTAGGCTATTCGTTTAACCCGGAGCCAGCGGCGACGGCTGACAGCATCTCATGCCGACCCATGCTGGCCGACGCGATAGGCTACTAGTCAACCGTCGCCGTTGGCTCCGGGTTAAACGAAAACGATTCTGCTTGAAGCGGATTAGGCGCCGATCAGCAAACACGATCCCCGCAGGAGATCAGATTCCCGATGCTCTTGTTTCAGGTAAGCAACAAGTGCACGCGCCAGCAATTTGAGCATGCGAGCGGGCCTATCGAGTTCGGTCGCGGGCCCAAGCGGGAACCGACGCCGCGTTGCGTCATCGCGGACGATCTCTACGTCTCCAAGGATCACGTGCGCATCGAGCCCGCGGCCGGCGGCAAGGTGCAGATCGAGAATCTGAGCGCCCGCAATCCCATCTGGCTTGCCGACAACACCAGCCTGACGCCCGGCAGTAAGACGGTTCTGGACCTTCCGGTGCGCCTGACGGTGGGCGAGACGCTGATCGACATTTCCATGGGGTCGCGGCCGTCCAGCTACGATGCCCTGGCCACCATTCAAAAACCGGTGCGGCCCAGCAAAGATTATTGTCCGGCATGAAGCCGTTGCGCCAATTGGGCGATTCCCCAGATGCCGAAACTTTGGCCCATTGGTTCGAAACGGTCATCACCGTGCAACGGGCAGCAGTGGGTTCGCCCGAGTTTTATCGTCAAACTTCGCAGGCTTTGGTGGATTTGGTCGGCCTCGATCGAGGCATGGTTCTGCTGTTGCGCGATCGGGGTTGGGAAGTGGCGGCCGCTTATGATTCCGAGGGCAGCGAAGAGCGCAGCTTCAGCCAAACGATTCTGAATCAAGTTTTGGACGAGCGCCGCACCTTCTACCAAAGTTCATCGTCGGCCCAGTTCCTCAACAGTTTGCGTGGCGTGGAAGCCGTTGTGGCCTCGCCTATTTTCGGGCGCAAGACCAGATCGTGGGAGCGGTCTATGGCATTCGGACTCGCCCGGCTGCCGCCGGTGACACCGGCATCGGTCCGCTCGAAGCCCAGATTGTCCAATTGCTGGCCTCAGCTGCGGGAATTGGCCTGGCCAGGCAAGAGCAGGAAGCCGAGGCGGGCAGGCTACGCGTACAGTTCGAGCAATTCTTTTCGTCGTCGCTGGCACGCGAGCTGGAGAGGAACCCTCGCTTGCTCGAAGGGCAAGAGCGTGAAGTAACCGTGCTCTTTTGCGATATCCGGGGCTTCTCGCGGCTGGCGGAGCGATTGGGCCCACATGACACTTGTCGATTGATCCGCGATGCGCTGAGCGAAATAACGGAACAGATTCGCGAGCGGGAAGGGGTGGTCGTCGATTACGCCGGCGACGGCCTCATGGCCATGTGGAACGCGCCGGCCGATCAGCCCGATCATGCCGTCCGCGCCTGCCAGGCGGCGTTGGCCATTATCAAGGCCATGCCGCGGGTTTCCGAAACGTGGGCGGCCGCACTGGGCGGACCGTTGTCGGTGGGAGTAGGGATCAACACCGGTCCGGCGCTGGTCGGCAACATCGGCAGCGCGCACAAGTTCAAATATGGGCCTTTGGGACACACCGTCAATCTGGCCAGCCGAGTCGAAGGGGCCACCAAACAACTCGGGATTCCCATTTTGGTCACCGGCTCGACGTTTCGGCTTGCCGGCTCCCAATTCCCCATGCGGCGGCTGTGCCGGGTTCGCGTAGTGGGCATGAACACGCCGGTGGATTTGCACGAGCTTTATACCCACGAAGCGAGCGCGGATTGGCAAGTGCAGCGCGATGCTTACGAGACCGCGTTGGCGCTTTTCGAGGCGGGCCAGTGGCCGGCTTGCTGCCGGGCGATTTATCCGCTTTTGAGCATGCAAGAGGGCAACTACGACATTTCTTGCCTGAATTTGCTGACCCGGGCCATCGAATGTCTGAAACTGCCGCCCAAGGCATTTGACCCGGTGATCGATTTCACGTCCAAATAACGGTGAATGCAGGAGCATGTTGACCGGCACGCAAGTTCGAGTCCGCTTCGCTAAACAGCGGGTCATACCTGTTTATCTACCCATCGACGATCCCGATTGGCTGGCGGCAGCCGAACGCTTGCTCGACCAGTTCCGCGGCCGGGAGGGGAGCACGCGCAGCGCACTTGAAGATGAGACGGACGCCCTGTTCGGCAACGCCCCGAATCAGCCGGTTTACCAGGGTCTGGCCCGGCTGCTCGAAGATCGCTGTGAGTTCGCGGTCCAAGCCGTCGGCGAGCCGGAGGAGTTGCGCCGGCTGACGTTCGAGGCCGCGGCTCGAGCGCGGCAAAAGGCGGACGCGGCTTTCGATCGGCGGACGGTTCTGGAGGAGATTGCCCAGCCGCTGGGACAAACGGCCGAGGCCATCGATCAAGCCCTTTTTGCGGACCTGAAAAGCGAACAGAAGCTGGTGAGCTTCGAGGATATTTCAGCGAAACGTCTGCTCGAGCGCTATAACGTGGCATTGGCTCAAGCGATTTTGCTGCGCTCAAGTCGAGTGCTGGTCAAACTTCAGGGCATCACTCCAGCCCGCTGCCGGCAATTGTGCCGGCGCGTCAAGTTCCATCGCCTGGTGTGCGACATCGAGACGCGCGGGCCCAACTTGATTCTGCGTCTCGATGGGCCGCTGAGTCTCTTCTCAGCTACCCAGAAGTATGGCTTGCAACTGGCACTTTTCTTGCCTGCGATTCTGGCTTGCCCCAACTTCGAGCTCACTGCCGAGGTGCGCTGGGCGCGCAGCGCAAGGAAAAGACCTTTGTGCTCACGCACCACGACGGCCTAACGGCGAGTGGCCCCGATCAAGGACAATACGTGCCGCCGGAGCTGGGCATGTTCGTCGAACTGTTTCGGAAGAAGATCGCGGATTGGGAACTGGCCGAGGAGGGCGAAATCTTTCGGCTAGGCAATCACTTTTGGGTGCCGGACTTTCGTTTGACGGAGCGCGCCGGCGGCCGCATCGTCTACTTGGAAGTGTTGGGATTTTGGCGGCGTTCCTCGCTCGATGTTTACTTGGATAGGCTGCGCCGCGAGGCCAAAACTCCTTTCGTTTTGGCCGTTTCGGATCAGTTGCACGTTGAAGAGGCCGCCTTGGATGGCCTCCCCGTTTGGATTCACCGATTCCACAACATGCCCTTACCGGACGAAATCGCCCGCCTGGCTCGGGAAGTCCTGGCGGCCGTTCCCGCATGACAAGGCAGGAGCAGCACGATGTTGCGTGAGCTGGCCGTGCGAAACTTGGCCCTTATCGAAGATGTCCGCGTCGAGCTGGAGACGGGCTTCTGCGCCTGGACCGGCGAAACCGGTGCCGGCAAGACGCTGCTGCTGGCGGCGGTGGGCTTGTTGCTTGGCGAGCGCGGCTCGACCGACCTGATCCGCGCCGGCGCCGATGAACTTCACATCACCGGCCGATTTGTGCTGAATCGGCCCAGCCTGCGCGAAGCGGTGGAGACGCTGCTCGAACGGCCGCTCGACGACGACGAATTGATCCTCTCGCGCCGTTTGACCCGCGGCGGCAGAAGCTTCGCGTATCTGAACGATCAACCCACGGCCGTGGCGACCTTGAAGCGTTTGGGCAGCACGCTGGTCGACATGCACAGCCAACACGAAAGCCAAGCGTTGCTCGATCCTCTCTACCAACTGCGCCTGCTCGACGCTTTTGGCGGCTTGACGGAACAGCGACGGGAATACTCGGCAGCCGCGGAAGCGGTTCGCGGAATGCAAATTAAATTGAAGACACTCGAAGGCGATCGCCAGCAACGGCAGCGCGAGCTCTCGCTCCTCCGGTTCGAACGCGATGAACTCGACGCCGCCGAGCTGGTCCCCGACCAACTCGAAGCGCTGGCTGCAGAGCGCGAACGGCTGGCGCATGCGCAGTCTTTGCTGGCCTTTTATGAAGCCGGTACCGGCATTCTCTACGACAACGAAGGCTCGCTTGTGGAGCAGCTCGGCAAAATCGAACGCGACGCGGAACATTGGCTGGGCCTGGTGCCGGCGCTGGCTGATTTCATTCGTCGCCTGGACGGCGTCCGCGCCGAAACCCAGGATCTGGCGGAAACATTGCGCGGATTGACGCAAGAACTCGAAATCGACCAGGGTCGCCAGGATGAAGTGGAATCGCGCTGCGCTTGCTTCGTCGCCTGGAGGTCAAATACGGCCGCTCCAACAATGAGTTGATTGCTTATCGCAGTCAACTGGATGAACAAGAAAAAAGCTTGGCTGCCAGCGAAGACGACCGCACCCAAACACAAACGGAACTGGCTGCTGCCTTCACGCGGGTCAAAACCCTGGGCATCGAGCTGGGCAAGAAGCGCCAACGGATTGCCAAGCGCCTGGCAACAGCCGTGCAGAAGGAATTGGCCGAGCTGGGCATGGCCGAAGCACGCCTGGACGTCCGACTCGATTCTACTCGGCCTGCCGACGATCCCGTCGAAACGATGGTTCCACTCGAAGGTTTCGAAACACTCGAGCTGATGCTGGCGGCCAATCCTGGGGAGCCTGCTCATCCCTTGCGGAAGGTGGCCTCGGGAGGCGAGTTGTCGCGAACGCTGCTGGCGATCAAAACGGTGCTGGCAGCTCACGACCAACGGGTGACGTTGGTGTTTGATGAAATTGACGCCAACGTGGGCGGCCGTCTGGGGGACGTTCTCGGCGAAAAACTGGCAACACTAGGCAAGACGCATCAGGTGATCTGCATCACCCATCTCCCACAGGTCGCTTGTTTTGCAGCCCGGCAATGGTCCATTCGCAAGGCCCGGCATGGCAAACGCACGACTACCACCATCACGCCGCTGACCGACGACGCCCGCATCGACGAATTGGCCATCATGCTCCGCGGCGAATCGCGGAGCGAGAGCACGCGCCGCGAAGCCGCCGCCATGCTGGCGGCGGCGCGCCAGGCTTGATGAGCGCCCCCCTGTCCGGCGAGCCTACCATGTTGTCCAGCGAGCCTCCCACGATGTCCAGCGAGCCTCCCACGATGTCCAGCGAGCCTCCCACGATGTCCAGCGAGCCTCCCACGATGTCCAGCGAGCCTCCCAGGTTGTCCGGCGAGCCTCCCACGATGTCCAACGAGCCTCCCACGATGTCCAGCGAGCCTCCCACGATGTCCAGCGAGCCTCCCACGTTTCTAGCGAGCCTCCCACGTTAGTGGGGGGAGTCTTCCGAACCTCCCCCACTAACGTGGGAGGCTCGCCAAGAATCTTCCGGGCACCAGTGCGGGCATCGTTTGCGCTTCCAAGAATCATTGAACAGGCAATCCGCACCCGAATAGCATTTCCGCTGTACGGTGATTTCCTATCCGCTCGTTCGACGCCACACGCTCAGTGAAGTTCTTGGACACGTTCAAAGATTTTCCGCCGCGTCAGAGAGCTGCAAGCTTTATCATCGACCAGGCGGTGCAGAAGATGAAGCAGAGTCTCAATAATGACTGAGAAGGTGATTATCGCGCGAGCCGAGCCGCTAACGGAACCTGTGCGCTCCGTTGGCCGCTGCACCTTGGTGGCGGCTCGATACTTCTTTGGAGTCAGGATGGCGCATCATGAAAAAGCGAGAGTTCAAAACTTGGATCGCCCTATTTGCCGCCGGCGCGGTGTTTGGTTTGGCGGCGGCATCGGGTCGGCTCAATTCCTCAATAGCCATCTCCCAGGAAAAAACGCCAACAAACCCGAAGGAGCGCTATCCCGACGGGACACTAAGAACTGCGCATCGGCGAGCTGAAATTCGAGAAGGGCTACCCTGCGCCTGCGACTACCGCGAAGCTATTTGACGAGATCGATTTTCAACGTGCTTGCCAGGCCTACCTCTGGGCCTTGCCGATCGTCAGTTTTGCCGAATGGCAACTGGCACACGAAAAAACCTTCGGCGCTGGTGATGGCGATCTCGTCATCTATCCCGATTATCGAGCGAAACTCGGCATCCTGACTCCGAACCTTACCACCCCTTACATCACTGGTTTCGCCGATTTGGCGCGGACGGGGCCACTGGTTCTCGATACACCCGGCGGGCTGACTTCCGGAGGAGTGGGAGATTTCTGGCAGCGGCCGGTGGTCGACTTCGGCCTCACCGGGCCTGACAAAGGAAAGGGCGGCAAATACCTTTTGCTCGGTCCGGAGCAGGAAGACCCCAAGCCAGAAGGCTATCGCGTGGTCCGCTCCTCCACCAATAACGTGATCCTGGGCTACCGCGTGCTCAGCACCGATCCGAAAGAAAGCAGGGAGCTGCTCGAGCACTTCCGCATCTTCCCTTATGCCCAGCGTGAAAAACCGCCAGTCACCAAAAGGCTGACGACGGGCGGCAAGCGCTGGTCGGCCATGCCGCCGCGCGGGTTGGCTTACTGGGAACGCCTCCACGCGATCCTGCAAAGAGAGCCCGTTCAAGAACGCGATCGATTTTTCATGGCCATGCTCAAGCCGCTGGGCATCGACAAGGGCAAGTCGTTTCAGCCTACCGAGCGCCAAAAGAACCTGCTGACCGAAGCTGTTCTGGTAGGCGAAGCGATGGCCAAGGCGAACGATTTTTCGCGGAGGCTCGAAAAAATCGCGGTCTGGCCGGGACGGCGCTGGGAAATCGCCATGTGTCTCGATCCATCCCAACGGCTTGAAAACTATGACCAACTCGACGAGCGCACGGCCTGGTTTTATGAAGCCGTGACGGCGTCGAAAGCGATGGTCAGCAAGACACCAGGCGTCGGCCAGGTTTACCTGGCCGCCTACAAAGACAAAGACGGCGACTGGCTCGACGGGGCCAAGAGCTATTGGCTGCACGTGCCGCCTGAAGTTCCGGCCAAGCAGTTCTGGTCCGCCACCGTTTACGATAACGACACGCGCTGCCTGCTCGAAAACCGGCTGAAGAAGGCCGATCTCTCATCCCGGCACGACCTGGCCAAGAACGAAGACGGCTCGGTGGACCTTTACTTCGGTCCTACTCCACCCGCGGGAAAGGAGCGGAACTGGGTGCAAACGATACCTGGAAAAGGTTGGTTCACCTACTTTCGCTTGTTCGGGCCCACGGAGACTTTCCACGATAGAAGCTGGAAACTGGCGGATATCGAGAAGGTGAGGTAATCCATGGGACCTGCGAGTCCATCGAGGACGAATGATACAAGATTTGCCGTGCGTAACCCGGCACCTAGAATGCCTGAAGGTACCGAGTCGAACAAAAGGATGTGCTGGGCATGGATAAACGCGATTTTTCTGCGGACATTCGATTGATTTGGATCTCTTTGCTGGCTATGCCTATCGGCATTGTTTGCGCTCTTCTCGCTTTGGTTCTGCAACGTCTTATCGGCTTTTTCACGAATCTTTTCTACTTTCAGAAATTGGCGATTCCTTCAGAGCTGGTCTCCCCTTTGCACGGCGCGTCAGGCGCTGGGCTGGCTGGCGGTTCTCGTTCCGGTCGTCGGCGGGCTGATAATCGGACTCATGGCTCGGTACGGCTCGGATCGCATCCGGGGCCACGGTATACCTGAAGCCATGGAGGCCATCCTGATCGGCAAGAGCCGCATGCAGCCGAAGGTGGCCGTGCTGAAACCGCTCTCTTCCGCCATCTCGATCGGGTCCGGGGGCCCTTCGGCGCGAGGGGCCCATCATCATGACCGGGGGCGCCTTTGGCTCCATCATTGCGCAAGTTTTCCATCTAACATCGGCCGAGGCGCAAAACGTTACTCGTGGCCGGCGCAGCAGGAGGCATGTCGGCGACCTTCGGCGCTCCTATAGCGTCCGTACTTTTGGCAGTAGAGCTGCTCCTCTTCGAGCTGAAACCCCGTAGCCTGGTCCCCGTCGCGTTGGCCAGCGCGGTGGCAGCCGGTGCACGGGCGTTCCTACCTCTCGATGCGGCGCCGCTTTTTCACGTAGCCGACCGCCTGGCTGCTCCGGGAACGGCGGCTCTGTTGTCTTCTTTTGTCGTCGGATTGATTGCTGGGTGTATGTCGCTACTGCTGACAGTCGCCGTCTATGCAGCCGAGGATGCGTTTCATCGATTGCCGATTCATTGGATGTGGTGGCCCGCCCTGGGCGGAATAGTCGTCGGCCTGGGCGGCTTGATCCAGCCCCAGGCCTTGGGCGTCGGCTACGATAACATTCAGGCGCTCCTGTCCGGAGGCTATCCTCCCGCAGATTCACCCACAGGGCATTTGATCGGGCCGCTGCTCGCACTCCTGCTGGTGAAAGGATTCATCTGGGCGGTCTCGTTGGGGTCAGGCACTTCCGGTGGCGTGCTGGCGCCGCTACTCATCATGGGCGGAGCGCTCGGGGCCATCGAATCGTTCTATGTGCCTGGCGGCGATGCCCGCTTGTGGCCTCTGGTCGGCATGGCGGCCGTCATGGGCGGCACGATGCGATCGCCGCTTACCGGAGCTCTTTTTGGATTGGAACTCACCTATGATGTCCGCGCCCTCTTGCCGCTTATGATTGCCTCCGTGGTTGCTCACTGCTTCACCGTGTTGGTGATGAAGCGATCGATTCTCACGGAAAAAGTCGCGCGGCCGGCTTCCACGTAAGCAGGGAGTATTCGGTCGATCCTCTCGAACGCCTAGCCATCAGTGATGTCATGACGACTCAGGTCGTCACGATTTCCGCCACCTTGCCCGTTAGCCGGTTGTTAGGCGAATACTTCTTCCGCGACGGTCAACCCAAGCATCAGGGTTATCCTGTGGTCGACGATGAGGGACTTCTGGTGGGAGTTATCACCCGTTCGAGCTTGCTCACGCATTGGGTGTCGGCTCGTTACCATGGCACGCGCGATGGCAAGCCGCTGGAACTCGAACCAATCATTACCTTCGATCTCATCGAGATGCCTCCGGTTACCGCCTTTCCTTGGGAGACTTGCCGGACGGCCGCAGAGCGAATGGCCCAGAACAAAGTCGGCCGGCTTGCTGTCGTTTCCGCAGATCACTCCAATCGGTTGGTCGGAATCATCACGCGTAGCGACCTCCTTGTTCCGCGAGCCAAGCAGGTGGAAGAGGAAGAGATGCGCGAACGTTTCCTGGGGCCAAGTTAATGTCCTTTGGTGAGAAATCCAAGGCTTGATGGATTCTCGATGAACCGGATTCGACCCAGACGGACGGAGTAGCCTGATGCGTGGGAAACCAGCTTGGTTGGTCATCACCGGATTGGTCCTCGTCGCGGCCGGCACCGTCTTTTGGGGTGGCATGTTCAAAGCGCATGGCACGCCCACCGTCCTCGAACCTGTTGATGTGCCGGCCGGTTTGGAAAAAGCCACATTTGCATCCGGCTGTTTTTGGTGTTCCGAGGCGATCTTTCAGCAGCTGAAAGGCGTGCAGTCGGTGGTCTCGGGCTATTCCGGGGGCTCTCTGAAAAACCCAACCTATGAGGAGATTTGCTCGGATACGACAGGACATGCAGAAGCGATTCAAGTCACTTACGATCCGAAGGTGGTCAGTTATCGAGAACTGCTCGAGATCTTCTGGAAAACCCACGACCCCACTACCCCGGACCGCCAAGGCCATGATGTGGGTACACAATATCGTTCGGTGATTTTCTACCACAACGATGAACAGAAGCAGCTAGCCGAGCACTACAAACAAGCTTTGGACAAGTCGGGCCTTTTCGGTGGCCCCATCGTAACGCAGATCGTTCCCTTCACCGAGTTCTATCGAGCGGAGGAGGGGCATCAGAACTATTACCGAGAACACTCCCAAAAGTTTTATTGCCGGACCGTCATCGGCCCCAAGCTGGAAAAGCTGAGAGAATTATTTCACGATAAGCTGAAGGATGAATAGTGGGAGCAAGTCAGATTTGGGGTGCGGCGCTATTCCGCCGCTTAGGTTTCCTATTGTGTTGGGGGCAAAAAACAAAAGCGGCGGAATAGCGCCGCCGTCCAAAGAGCCCCCGAACCCAGAGTTCCCGTCTCAATACCACTGCGCCCTTTTACTTTGCCGCACCTACCGGTACGGCGTCCCTGCTCGGGGCCTCGGCCTCCTGCAGGAAGCGGCGGAATTGGTCGTAGACGTCATCCGGCAGGCCTTCTTCGTGAGCACTTCCCGAAAGTTTTACGAAGCACTTTGGCTCCCCTGCAGCATCAAAAAGTCGCTTACCTTGTTCGTAAGGAACAACCTGATCGCCGATGCGATGGATTTGAAAAATCGGTTTCGTGCATTTGGCGATCTTGCTCAAGCTGTCGAACTTGTTGTGGACAAATCGGGTAAGCGGCAAATACGGAAACATCAAGTGAGCCATTTCCGGAATCGAAGAGAAAGTATCCACCAACACCAAAGCACGATGCTCGCGCCGACTGGCCAGATCGACCGCCACCGCTCCTCCCAGCGATCCGCCATAAAGTATGATGCTCGATGGAGGAACTGCTCGTTCCTGCGTCAGCCAATCGTAGGCCGCATCGGCTGCTGCATAGCAACCCGTTTCGCTGGGACTGCCATCGCTTCGGCCGTAGCCTGGATAGTCGACAATGATGACGGCCTGCCCCATCTGGTGCTGCCACTGCTCGAGCAACGGGCCTCGGTCGATCAAATTGCCCGCATTGCCGTGGAGATAAAGCGTCGCTCCGTCTTGCGGCTTCCAGTTCGCGGTGGGGAACCACCAAGCATGGATCTTGGTTCCATCCGCCAGGCGTAAATCGACGTCGCGGAGGCGCACATTGGCGTGCGCCGCCCGTTCGGAGAAAGAGGTCTTAAGCGGGTGAAACAGCAGCCAGTTTTCTAGCGTGAGCAGAATCAAGTTCACACCCAAGAACGCAATTGCGATCAGGACGCAAAATCTAATTGCACGACGCTTCCAGTACCTCGCCGGCCGCGAAGCTGTGGAAATCTTTTCCAACATCGCCATCGTTACATTATAGGCGCTCCGGGCCAAAGAGGTTGGCCCCGAGCGGCATCGGGCCGGAATCGCGGCGACAACGAGTCGTTCTCTGTGGAAAGGGCCTGATCTGCCGCCGCGAGCGAGTTGTTGCCATGGCACGGCGGCGAAGCTATCATCCACTGAAGCCAGCACGAAGCGTGGTTGTACTCTTGCAGGTGGCCGTTATTCTGAGGGCAAATTGGTAAAAGACCCTTTGCAATCCCAGCGCTGTGCTCAACTCCTCAAGGCTCTGGCCGAGCCGGACCGCTTGCGCATCGTTCAAGCATTGCGAGAAAGGCACGCACAATGTCAGCGAGCTCACGGAGGAGCTCCACATGGAATTGGTCAATGTGTCCCATCATCTCACCGTTCTTCGGCACGCCGGGCTCGTCGAGAGCCGCAAACAAGGCCGCTTCGTTCTCTACACCTTGTCCCCGGGTTTGTTGCAAATCGAGGGAGGCGAGGCGGATCATCTCGATCTCGGCTGCTGCCGCCTGGAACTTCCCGATGCGAACGGCTCATGACCCAGCCAAACGAAACAGCCCCTGCTGGTCCAATCCGCCTGACCCAGTTCGCCAAACGAGCGGGATGCGCAGCGAAGCAGCCGCCTGGCTATCTGCTCTCGCTTCTGGGCATGCTGCCCAAAATTACCGATCCCAAAGTTCTCGTGGGCAGCGCGACGGCGGACGATGCGGCCATCTACAAGCTCAACGACGACTTGGCCCTGGTTCTGACCACCGATTTCTTCACCCCCATCGTCGATCGACCATACGATTTCGGCGCTATTGCAGCTGCCAATGCCCTCAGCGACGTCTACGCCATGGGCGGAAAACCCTTGGCTGCCCTGAATCTGGTCGGCTTCCCCGATCAGAAGCTCCCTGCGTCGGTTCTGGGCGACATCCTCCGCGGCGCCGCGGACAAAGCCGCCGAAGCGGGAATCGCCATCATCGGTGGGCACACGATTCAAACGGAGGAGCCCATCTTCGGCTTGGCCGTCGTGGGAAGCGTACATCCGAATAAGGTGCTCGCCAACGCCGGGGCGCGGCCAGGCGATGTGCTGGTGCTGACCAAGCCCATCGGCCTGGGGATCATCACTACCGCTGCCAAGAATGGCGAAGACAAACGCGGGGCGATCGGCGAAACCATTTCGATTATGAGCACGCTCAACCGAGCCGCCGCCGAAGTGCTCGAGCAATTCCGAGATTCACGCGCTGACCGACGTTACCGGTTTCGGCCTGCTTGGCCACTTGCGGAACATGACGACGGCCAGTGGCGTGAACGCCACGATTCGGTTGGAATCGGTGCCGGTCATCGCCGCTGCCCAAGAATACGTGAGTTTAGGCATTGCTCCGGGCGGAACGCACGCCAACTGGCGTTTCCTGGCGAACTGGGTCAGTTACAGCCCGGATGTGGCGAAGCACGAACAGCTCCTGCTTTGCGATGCCCAAACTTCAGGAGGCTTGCTGGCCAGCGTTCCCGCGGATCAAGCCGAAGGCTTGGTTGCCTCTTTGCAAGCAGCAGGGGTGCCAGCGGCTGCCGTGGTGGGGCAAATCACTGGATTGGGCAGCGGCCAGATCAGCGTGACGCTGCGCTTGAACTATCACGCAACCGAAACCATCTCAATGCTTTCCTGATAATGCCGGTTGATAAGATCGTTTTGCAGCCAAAGCAGCTTGTTGAACGCTCGCAAGGTGCGCACTTCTTGCTGGCGTTCGAGCCCCAAGCTGAGAATGGTGCTGGTAAGGGCGTCCGCTACAAAACCGAGCAAGGCGTTCATCTGCACCAGGGGCACAACCAGTTGAGAGGCACCCGCTTTCGGAGTATGCATTTTGCCAACCATATCGAGATAAGCCACCATTTTGCCGTCATAGGGCTTGGTGACCAGCGAAGTCAGGTAACGAGCCAGATGTTCTTTGCGAAACCGAATGATGTCGTGATCCTGTGTCAAATCGGCGAGCGCCTTCGGCACAGCTCCGGCGTAGCCGTGCTGGCGAGGCACGAAATGCCGCCAGGTTGCGTCATTGCGTTGTAGTTGGTCGTAGACAGCGTCCACCAGCGTGGCGACCAGAGGCGCCAGAGCCGGCGCCGCCGCATGAATCGAGGCCACGTCTTCGGGACCGAAACCCATAAATTCTGCAAGATAGTGAAAGCGGTAAGGGAGGTCCGATTCCAGACGTTCTTCGTTGATGTGATTCACGAGCGGCTCCTCGGCAAGTAAATTAAGGATGGGTCGATGCGAAGCAACTAATTGGACAACTTCATCCAATTTCTGCTAGAATAGGCCAAGGAAACTGGATGTCAATATCCAATTTAACGATTCGAAAGAAGATCGCATGTTTTCGCAGACAGTCGAATATGCCTTACGCGCTGTTCGTTCATTTGGCCGACCAGGCCCCGGGCTCCGTACCACTGACCAGATCGCTCTCGCCACTTTGGTTCCCAAGCCTTATTTATCCAAGGTTCTTCAAGGCTTGTGCCATGCACAAATTGTGCGCTCGCAACGTGGCATTGGCGGCGGCATGACGCTCACCAAAGCTCCCGCCGATTTGACCATTTTGGAAGTAGTGAATGCCGTTGAACCCATAGGCAGGATTCGCGAATGCCCGTTGGATCTGAAGACGCACGGCGTGCGCCTGTGCCCTCTGCACAAACGCATGGACAACGCCTTGGCGCTTGTGGAAGACGCGTTTCGAACTACCACGTTAGCCGAAATCTTGGCCGAGCCAACCGAGAGCCATCCGCTCTGCGAGATTCCCAGTCCCAAACGGCTTCCCACCATTTCACGAGCCTAGTCAGCAGATTGGTTCACCATCGCATCTGAAACTGAGCCGATGCGTAGGGTCCCGCGCCGAGATCGACTCGATTGAAGTTCGAATCGGTGCTGATGTTCTTGCCTTCGAAAAAATAGCGGTCGAATAGATAGCCGCCCGAGAAGTCGAGAGAACATTTCTTGGTGAAGAAGTATTGCGATCCCGCATAGGCGCGCTGATCGACGTTATAAAATCGATCGTTATTATCGACGCGGTCTGCCAGCAGATAGGCCTCGCTTTCCGAGGCGTATGCGAGGTAGAGGTGCGCCTGATCGCTGAGACGATAGCTGACGATGGCATGGAGGGTGGTGAGCAACATGTAGGCGACGTCCAGCGTCACATCCTCCGTGGGCCGCCACATGAGCATGAAAGGCAGGCCCACATTCAGGTGGAACGTGTCCGAAGGCTGCCAGACATAGGCCACGGTCGGAATCGGGTAGGGGAGTTGGCCGGTGGGCGAGTAAGACAAGGAGAACAGCCAAGCGTTGTTTTCCCCCGATGGGACACGCAGAAAAGCGTTGACCCCGGCCGTCATTTCTTCAAGGCCATTGAAAGGCTTGTCGCTGGCCGACCCCACGCTGAGGCTTCCGCCGAGAATCCAGCCATTGTCGAAGAGATACCGATAAGAGGTGCCGAACCGAATGTTCCAGAGGTCCTCCGGAAAGGCTTGCCGGGTATCGGGCAGAATGGCGTGCGTCTGAAAGATCTCGTCGCGCACACCGGCGAACACCGACCATTCGTCTTGGCCGCTCTTTTGCCAAACCGGCGACGAGACGGTAAGGTCTTGTCGAAAATAGCCCATGTTGGTGGGCTGCCCACCTACCGGTTCCGCAGCAAACCAGCTGGCTCGATAGTCGCCACGAAGCGACGCTTGACCAACCAGCGGATTGCCGAAGGGCGAACGCCCCCCCATGGGCCCGTCAATTCCCTGATTGCCGATACTTTCATCCCCCGGAAGGGGAAGGAGGAGCTGCAACTTGGGTTCCGGTTCGGGAGGTAAGTCAATCAGCGGAAGCGTTGCAGGAATGGGAGCAGAGTCAGCGCCAGTCTGCGCCACTTTACCGTCAGCACTCGGCGGAACTCGATCCGTCACGGGCGTCTGTGCTTGGGCGAGGGAATTCAAAGATCCAATGCCCAACGTTATGCATAGGAGAAGCAATCCAGGCAATTTCGCGCGTCATGCTGTGATCCTTCACTTTGCCTGCCTTGCCTGACTCCCCTCTGCAGGGCAGGTTTCGGCAACAATCTATCCCGTGGGATGCCGGCTTATAGTATCCGTGCGCTGGAAGCTCAAGAGGGTTACTGAGACTGCGAGGAATGTCTGCTGCCTTTGCCCAGATGCATGCGTAGGATGAGGCCTGAGCCGCCACGCTTATCGAGATCGAACGGAGTTCCGCGGATGTTCACGGAAGCAGAGAGCGACGCCTGCCTGCGCTTAGTCGAATGGGCAATCCGGGAAGACTTGGGCCCCGCCGGCGACATCACCAGCCGGACGCTGTTGCCGGCGGATTTGCAAGGCAGAGCTCATTTCGTGCAACGCTCGGCAGGCGTCACAGCGGGGCTGCCTGCGGCTGCCATGACTCTGGAAACGATCGATGGTTCGCTGCATTTCGAGCCGCATGTCGCGGACGGCTCGTTTGCTCAGCCTGGGCAAGTGCTGGCCACGGCATCCGGTTCGTTGCGGAGCATTCTGACCGCCGAACGGGTGGCGCTCAATTTTCTGCAACGGCTCAGCGGGGTCGCCACGCTGACGCGCCGCTATGTCGATGCCGTTGCCGGATTACCAGTGGCGATTTTGGATACGCGCAAAACGACTCCGGGTTGGAGGTCGCTCGAGAAATATGCGGTTCGCCAGGGCGGCGGCAGCAACCACCGGATGGGGCTCTATGACGGCGTGCTCATCAAGGACAACCATTTGGCGGCGCTGGACGACGATCTGGTCATGGCCGTGCATCGGGCCCGCCAGGAGCTGCGTGGCTTCACGATCGAGTGCGAAGTCGATAACCTCGAACAATTGGAGCGCGTACTGCCCGCTCGCCCCGACATCGTGCTTCTCGACAACATGACGCCGGCTCAGCTTCGTATCGCAGTCCAAATGCGCAATGCGGATGGCCAAGGAATCAAACTCGAAGCTTCCGGCGGCGTGAACTTGACCACCGTGCGCGCCATCGCCGAAACGGGCGTCGAACGGATTAGCGTCGGCGCGCTGACTCATTCGGCCATAGCCCAAGACATCGGGCTCGATTTCGTGCCTGCTTGAAGCATCCTTTCTCTTGCGGAATCATCGATGCACCCCTTGGAGGAATGGAAGCTGCCGACCAAGCACGTGGGCCGCCAGGTGCTTGTATTCGCCCAGATGGACAGCACGAACAGCTATGCGGCCGGTTTGGGCAACGATCCGGCCAATTCCGGTATCGTCGTAATGGCCCACGAGCAATCGGCAGGGCGCGGGCAACATGGCCGAACCTGGCAGTGCCCTTCCGGCATGGGCGTGCTCATGTCGGTGCTGCTGTTTCCGCCACCGGCCGTGCGGCGACCGGTGATATTAGCGGCCCTGGCGGCAAATGCCGTCTGCGAGACGATTCGGCGTACGACGGACCTCCAAGCGCGCATCAAGTGGCCCAATGATGTTTTGCTCCGCGGCCGCAAGGTGTGCGGCATCCTCATCGAGCAAACCGGGCCCACAGTCGTTGGCATCGGCCTCAATGTCCTGCAACCGGAGAGCGTCTTCGAAAACGCCGGTTTGGCCGTCGCGGCCTCGTTGGAGATGTTCTCCGGCAAAAACCTGGATCGTGACGAGATTGCTCGCCAACTCATCCAGGAATTGGATGCGCAATATAGCCAGATTGTCGAGGGAAACCTGGACAAATTGGAATCGGCATGGAAGTGGCGGATGGGATTGTTGGGCAAACAAGTGGAAGTGGAGTGCGTCGATCAGCTACTTCAGGGAAGGCTCGACGATATCGGCTTTGACAGGATGCTACTTCGTACTAATGTAGGATTCCCGCAGCAGGTATTGCCGGAACGGATCCGGCATATCACCGAACAGGCGGGGTGACCTCCATCAGGCTTTCCGCCATGGCAAAGCATCCAGATCTACATTGCCGCCGCTCAAGACGATGCCAATTCGATGGATGCCCTCGAGAGCCTTGAATTCATCCGAAAGCACGGCCGCAACGGGCACAGCCGAACTGGGCTCGATGATGATTTTGGCGCGCTCCCAGACCAGCCGCATGGCTGCGATGATAGCATCATCCGAAACGGTCACGATCCGTTCGACATGATCGCGAATGATCGGCCAGGTCAGTTGACCTAGGCTCGTGAGTAGGCCATCGGCGATCGTTTTCGGACCTGTTTGCGGCAGGCATTTCCCAGCGGCGAGAGAGCGAGCAGCGTCGTCGGCACCTGCCGGTTCGGCGGCGAACACGCGAATTCTGGGATTGAGGCCTCGAGCAGCAATTGCCAGCCCTGCCATCAAACCGCCGCCGCCCACGGGAGCGATTAAGGCGTCCAAGTTCGGCGCCTGTTCCAAAATCTCCAGTACAACGGTTCCCTGTCCGGCAATGACGTGCGGATGATCGTAAGGCGGTATCAGGGTTGCTCCGGTTTCCTCCAAGAGCTTGGCGGCTTCCGATTCCCGCGCCGCCAAATTGGGCTCGCAAGGAAAGACCTTGCCGCCATACCCTTCGACCGCCCGGCGTTTGACTGCCGGCGCGGTACGCGGCATCACGATATAGGCGGGAATGTTGCGCAGGCGAGCCGCCAGGGCCAACGCCTGGGCGTGATTGCCCGAGCTGTGCGTAACCACGCCACGCGCGGCCTTATCGGGATCGAGCTGGGCAACGGCGTTGCAAGCCCCACGGAACTTGAAAGCCCCCACTTTTTGGAGATTTTCGCATTTGAGGAAGAGCGCTTTGCCAGCCATGGCGTCGAGGGTGGAGCACGTCAAAACAGGCGTTCGATGCACTGATCCGGCGATGCGTTGGCCGGCCGCTCGAATGTCGTCCAGTGAAATTGCATAAGCAGTCATGCAAAGCAGACTACTGCCGGGGATAGGGATTCGCAAGATGGTCTCCACGCTTCCAGACCGAGTTCGTAAGCGTGCATGCTCTGTTTATGCTGACATCGCTGAGATTGGCTGGCCCGACGGTGCTAGGCCACATTAGGCATCGGGCCTACGGGGTCAAACCTCCTCCACTTTACGGACGCCGGCACGCCACCTGCCGCATCACGACCAGAGCGGCAAAACTTAGGACCATCATCATCATCATGAGTCCAGTGCCAGGGCGGCCATTCAAGCGAATGAGGCCAACAGAACTAAGGATTACGCCCACGCCGATCATGAGAGCGGATAGGATCTGGTGGAACCGGCCGATGTCCGTCTCGGCCCAGGCTGCCAGGGGACGGTAGATGCGGCGCCCTTCATCGTGGGGCGTGCAAGTCGCTTTCAAAGGGCAACCGTTGCAACTCGATGCCGAGGCCCGGTAAACCGCCAGTTTACTGGCGTGTTCAACTCGATACCAGAGGCGAAACGCTCACCCTGCGGGCATCTGGTAGTGATCACCGTCAACGTCGTACTCGAACCCCTGCTCGGCGTACCGCCGCGCCCGCCGAAGTGGAGCCCTGGCAAGCGCCTCGAGCAGCGTGCTCCGACGAGGACCACAACCACATAACCCAGGATTAGCCATGCTTCCAGATCGGCGGGCATACTCAGCAAGCAATGCTAACAGGGTCCATAAAGCAGCTCCATCAGGCGGCCGGCGTCATCGGCCGGCCGCGGTCGGGCGAGACCTCGGTGAACAGCGGGCTGACCACAGATGCCTCGCAGGGCTGTTGGGGGTGACGCCGGCAGGCCGCCGGAGTGACGACCGCTCGGCCTGTCAGGTAAACCAGCGGCAGCACGCCGGCGATGAACACCACATCGCCCGGCAGCCGCAGCCATTCGATCATTGCATGATCGTTGAAGAACTCGATCGGAGCGTGCGTGCCAGTAGCCATTGGCCACTGAATCGCCGAGTTGGAGAATGCCGATGGGGAAAAGGTTGGCGAACACCATCCAGGCCAGCCCCAGGTTCAGCGCCCAGAACGAGAAGCCTACCAGCCGTTCGCTCCAGTCCTCCGGCCGCAACAGATAGCGCAGGCAGAAGACCAGCAGGCTGATGGCCAACATGCCGTAGACGCCCATCATGGCGGCGTGGGCGTGGTTGGCCGTCAACTGGGTGCCGATCTCGTAGTAGCTGACGACCGGCAGGTTGATGAGGAAGCCGAACACGCCTGCCCCCAGGAAGTTCCAGAAGCCGACCGAGGCCAGGTACAGCACCGCCCAGCGGTGCGGGAACCGCGTCTGCCGCCGCTGCGACCTCCTGGCGCGCGCCCAGGTGAAGAAAGGTCCAAGCTTCCACGGTCAGAAACGGTCAGCGGGATCACTTCCGCCGCCGAGAAGAAGGCCCCCAATGCCATGTGGATCGGCCGGCGTGCCGCTGAAATAGAGGTGGTGCATGGTGCCGACCACGCCGCCGACGGAGTACAGCAAGGCGTCGAAGTAGATAACCCGCGTGGCCGTCTTCTCCGAGACCACGCCCAAAAGGACGAAGATGTAGGCCACCATGATGGTCGTGAACAACTCCAGGAAGTCCTCGACCCAGAGGTGCACCACCCAGAAGCGCCAGAAGTCGGCGATGGCGAAGTTGGTGTGCGGCCGGTTGACCAAGCCCACGGCGTAGAACAGCGGGATCGACAGAGCGCTGTAAAAGAACAGGTACGGCAGGTTGCCCCGGCTCTCGCCGGCCAGCTTGCTGCGAAGGCCCGCGATAGAGGATGACGCACCACAGGACCAGGCCGACCACCAGGAGGGCCTGCCAGAGCCAGCCCAGATCGAGGTATTCCCAGCCCTGGGCGCCGATCAGTGGCTTGGCATCGTGCGGTAGCCAGCCTTTATAGCTGGCCGCCTCGCCGGCCATGCTGCCGACCACGACCACGACCAGTGCGCCCAACAGCAAGAAGGACAAGCAACCGTTGGCCGCGCGGCTCGCGGCCGGCGATCAGGGGAGCCAGGAAAATGCCGGCCGCCAGGTAGGCGGTGGCCACGAAGAAGATGGCCAATTGGAGGTGCCAGGTGCGGGTCAGGTTGTAGGGTAGCCACTTGGGCCAGATCGAGCCCGAAGAAACCGCCGGTCTCCGCGTGGTAGTGCGCCGTGGCCCCGCCCAGCAGCGTCTGCACCAGGAACAGGGCGGCGACCGCGAAGAAGTACCAGGCGGTGGATCGCTGGGCCGGGGTCAGCAACACCTCCGCCCGGCGGCAGGAAGCGCAGGCGGCGTTCTTCCTGCCCGTGCCAACCCAACAGGCTGGAAGTAGCGGCCGAATACGGCCAGCATCAGTCCGATCCCGCCCAGCAGGGTGATGATCGACAGCGTACTCCACACGACGGCTTCTTCGGTCAACTGGTTGCCGACCAACGGTTCGGGCGGCCAATTGTTGGTGTACGAGTAGGGCCGGCCCGGGCCGGCGGGCCGAGGCAGTCCAGGCCGTCCAGGCGATGAAGGCGGTGATGCTGGCGGATCTCCGCCGGGTCGGGAATGGCTTCCGGCCCCATGCCGCCGCCGCTGTGCGGACGGTTGAGGATTTCATCCTCGTAGTGGCGGCGGAGAACTTCGAAGGCCTTGACCTGCCCGTCGGTCCAGGTCAGCGTGTCGGTCGTTCGGGTCGTAGCGGTTGGCCTGAAGCTCGCTTTGGACGCGCTCCTGGGCCTCGGCCCCGCCGCCGTAGAGCTCGCTCCATCTCCACAGCTTCACGATGCAGGTAGTCGGCGGTGAAGTCGGGACCGAGGTAGGCGCCGTGGCCGTAGATCGAGCCGTACTCCATCAGGCCGTAGGTCAGGAACGACTCCTGGCCCTGGAGGATGTCCTCGCCGGTGAAAAGCGTCTGCCCGTGCTCTCGGAAACTACCTTGCCGGGCACCGGGGCATGGTCTTGGTAGACGCGCAGGGCCAGGTAGCCCAGCATCGTGAAGCCGATCATGAAGGTAAGGATCACTCCCTGAAGCCACAGCGGAGAGATCACCATCGGCCGACGGTCACGGTTTCCATCGAAATGCCTCAGTAGGGATTCGATCTTCTTGGCTATTCCCTTTGAATTGCATCCTCTCCTTTATACGAAGGCAGAGAATTCCTTCCGCGGGGCTGAGTCCGAGTTGGAAAGAATCATAAGCTTGCACCCTCTCGAACAAAATACTCAAACACGTGATGCCGGCCTCAGCTTTAGCGAACTCGGAAAGGTCCACTGTCTCCACTTGCAAGCCGAGCTTCCGAATCAAATCCGTTGTCCGTGAGTTTCCTTCAGCCATGCAAATGCGGCCGCCTAACCGGAGCACGTTCGCGGCCCACATTTCTTCTTCGGGTACCGGTATTAACTCGAATTCCTTAAGTGGCTTGGTGTCAAGCCAGTTCGGATTTACCAGGAGCGTCCGATCGTCCAGGGCGGTGCAAGCAGTTTTCAGATGCAGCGATTGAGTCACGGCAACGGGCACAACTCGATAGCCATATTTCCGAACGATAGCTTCGAGGCCTCGGATGCCGGCAAGATCGGTTCGCGAGGAAAGACCGACAAGAAGCGTCCTGCCCACCGCCAATACGTCACCGCCCTCGAGGGACGCCGGGGATTCGATCCGCTCCAACTCACGGTATTTCGCCAATTCCCGTTCGATGACCGGAAGTTCGAGCCGACGATCGGCGACACCCATCGACGTGAGCACTGCGACTTCATCGAGAACCACCGCGGCATCTTCGACGAAAGCGCAATCCGGCAAATGGCGATTCTCATCAATGGTGCGGACCAGCGTGCCGCAGCGGCCGAGCAGGCGGCGGAAGGCGACATGCTGTCGCATGGCAAGATCGGCATCAATGGGAACACGGCCGACAAAGGTGCGCAATCCGGCGCTCATCTTCGGCGAGGGGACATGTGTGAGGGCAATCATCTTCGCCGATTACCTCCACGCCGGGTCGTCCGCGACAGTCCGTTTTCTAAATCTGGGATGGCCTGACTAAGACCAGTGCACCCGGCTACGCGATAACGCCATCCTCGGCTACGTGTGAGACGCCTTGCACAAACTCAGCGGGAAGGAAACGGAAATAGTCTCGAATTTCGAGTTGCATGCGATCGATCTCGGTCAAGAAGCCGGAAATCGCCGCGTGGTAGTTCACGGGATTCGTTTCGGTGCGCCGGAGATGAGCCACCTGTTGTTGAAACCACGCGATTCGTTCAAGCGTCGTTTGGAGTTCCACATCATTTGCGATCATGATCTCACCCGAGGATTTCGACGATGCCGCGCCGTCCACCGTCTCGGCGAGCCTTGACCGAAGTATTGGATAACGGCCGCCATCGTAGCACGATGTACTCCGATTGGCAGATTTCCTTTTTCATCGAATGGGGGAAACTTCGTTTCTTCCACCTGGAGATTATCCTTGAGGCGCAGTCAGAGTCTGGTCTCTATTACTGATCAGTCCGCGGTCGTTCCAGCACCCATTTCAGCCCCGTTCGATGGCTCCCTTTGCCGACGAACAGCCCATCGGGGAAGCGTCTTTGTCCCAAGATCATTTGGTAAATCATGCCCTCTTGCTCCATATTCAAGGACAGGCCAGCCAGGTATTGCAGCCGTAGATTGCGGTCGTGATTGATTTCCGCCCCTTCCAGCCATTTATGGAGGTCGGTGGCCTGGCCGGCGTAAGTCGACAACAGACGGATAGCCGAGCCCATGCCGATGTCTTCGAGCGAACTCACCACTCGAGCGTGATCGGGGCGGTCGAGCCGGGCTTGCATGGCATCCACGTCAATCTTGGTCTCCTCGACCTGACCGAGCAAGACGACATCGTATCCTTCGCCGTTGCGATCGTTGCCCCACACGGTGCCGGAGGGAAAAGCCTCGAAAAAGGTGGCGAATTCGCTACGGACCACGTCCTTGTCGCTTTCATAGAGCGGCACCCATTGCGTGATGACGCCGCCCGGGTTCAGGTGCTGCTTGCAAAGCTCGAAATATTCCTTCGTATAGAGCGTTGCGGAGCCTTTCATCCACGGATGAATGGGATCGGAGGTGATGATGTCGAATTTTTCCCGCGTCGTCAGAATGAAATGGCGGGCGTCGTCATAAACGATTTCGACTTTGGGGTTTTTTACCACGTCGTAGTTTTGCTTGCCGAAGTATTCGGCCACGACTTTAGGCACCAGCGGTTCGAGCTCGCAAATGACAATCCGTTCGATGCTTGGATGCACCAGGAAAGAACCGGAAGTTACGCCCGCACCGCAACCCACAATCAGTACGGAGCGCGGATTAGGATGTATCAAGGCCGGGAAATGGCAGAGCATGCGCTGTAAGCGCATGTCTTGAATATCGCTGGACGCTTCGATTTTTCCGCTAACGTGAAAGTTCCTGACGCCGTCATCGAGTCGGTAACCGCAACCGAGGAATTCATCCCCTCACCCATGAAGAGCATTTTGCCCTTGTCCTTCTGCGTCAATACCGAACGGCCATAGGCGATCAATTCCCAGGGAGTTTGGGCAACCGTTCTCATCAGAAAGAGAGCGACACAGATGGCCCCCAGCATGGCCAAACCTCCGGCGACGCGCTGTAGAGGTCCGCCGGCATCGCGCTTCGTCGACGATTCGCGGGCGAAAAACCACGAACCGGGGATCAGCGCAAAAGGGCGGCGACGGTCGACACGGCAATGAGCACTTTTTGAGCATGCTGAGTGCCCATCAACTTGATGAAGAAGAGGCTGGAGAAAAGTGCCCCGGCGATGGCCCCTAGCGTGTTCGCGGAATAGACCCGCGCCACTAACCGGCCAGGATCGCTTCCTTCGGTGGCGACAGCCGCCAAGGCCAGCGGAAAACTGGCGCCCCAAAGACACGTAGCCGGGAACAGCGCCCAGAGGCAGCGCATGAGATCGAGCTGAAAGCTATACCAGTGACTTTCGGAAAGGTAGACGTTGACGGGCCAGTAAGGCAAAGAACAGGCCATCATGAATGCGGTCCAAGCAATCGCCCCCGCGAGCAGAAATTGACACCAACCGAGCGCAATCCGCGGCTTCTTGCTGTTACGGGCGATGCTCGAGCCAATGCTGCTGCCGACTCCCAGGCCGATCAGGAAAACGGCCAGGATGATGGAGAAAGTGTAAACGGTACCGCCCAGAAGCAACGACAAAAGGCGAGTCCAGATGACTTCCGCCGCCAGGCGCTGGCTCCCGAAAGCCCGATGGCGATATAGATGCCCAGCGCCGGCAGCCGGCTTCGAGCGGGCCAATACCGTGTCGGGCGCCGGGGCCGCATGTTTCGCGAACAGTGACAATGTCAGGCTGACCAGGTGCAGCGCCATGTTGATGCAGACTGCCACATAGGTTGCCGTCGCGTTGTCAAAGAAGCGCAGAAGATAAAACCCGGCCAGCAAGCAGCCGAAGACGGCGCCGGCGATATTGCCGCCGTAAAAGAAACCTAGCCAGGACACGCCTTCCGGAGTCGATTTGATCCAGCGGGCGATGGCGGGCAGGGTTGCCCCCATCAGCACGGTGGGCGGCAACAGGCAAACCGCACAGATCACGGCCCGCAAGGCGATCCCAAAAGAGCCGCCGTGCGATGGCAATGTAGATTTGATCGACGTAGGGCATGCCCCAAAGCACCGCCAGTCCGATTATGCCGATAGCGAATTCGATCGAAGCATAAACGCGTAAAGGATGGCGCGATTCGGTGACTACCCGCGGCAAGGCGATGCAGCCGAGGCACATGCCGCCCATGAAGGTGCCGAGCAAGACCGCTAAAGAGATAGCGGAAGAGCCGATCACCAGCCCCAGCATTTGGAACCAGACGATTTCATAAATGAGGGCCGCGCAGCCGCTGGCGGCAAACAGCAGGATAAGGAATGGCAGGAAACGCGGCGATTGCGCGGAATCGTTGTCCCGGCTCGAATGCTCGTTGCTCATTGAGGGAAGCCGCTTCTCGTTGAATGGTGAAAGGGTTCAACCTAACAGGCGCCGGGACGCGGTCGAGTCGATTTTCTGCCCCCCGGGCGATCGCCCTGCGCAGTCCGTCCCAGGAAAGCGTGTGGAGAGGCTGAGAAGATAGGATTATATAACGGCTTCGCCCGGAATTGCCATGCTTTAGAAGACAAATTCGGCTCGGAGGGTTACGCCTTCGTCGGATACTTCGCCGCGCGAGTTGCTGGTGCTCAACCGGCCGGCGTTCCACCAATACTCGAAATGGTAGCCAAGAAAGAACTGAGCGAATGGATAAGCAGGCGGCTGCCAGCCGATGCCGGCGTCAGCGGTAACCATGGGCACATCTTGCGAGCCGGAAACGCGCAACTCGCTGGCGTTGAAGGGGACTGTTGGGCGGAGTAATCGAGGTTGCTTCGAGGAAATCCTGCTTGGTGCGTCCCAACAACGTGGCAAAATCCGCCCCTCCCACGAAGGAAAATCCGGTCCCGGCGATGTGCCGCGTCAGCTCCAAACCGGCGTGGGGGCCAAAGCCCGTGTAAAGATTGGTCGTGTGCTGGGCCAGATCGAATGCAGGCAGACCAGGTTCGTTGAATGCCTGAAATGCTTGCGAATCGAAATAGAGAACCGCCAGGCGGCCGCCGACCGCCACTTCATGACCCAGTTGTCCCCCAGCGATAGCTCGTGGCTGGCGTAATCAAAATCGAACGTATTGGTGCTGAGGCCGCTGGATAATGAGGCCGGCCCCGTGGGGAACTGCGCAGACTCGGAACCATCGGTTGTCAAAAACCGATAACTCAGCGAAAACTCGCCGAACCCCGATGGGAGCCGGTAGCCAATCTCGACGCGCGGGGAAACGGTCCAATCCAACGGGGCGCCTTGCAGAGCGATCGTGTCCATGCGGCCGGCGAAGGGAACGCTGTTCTGCAGCATCGTTTTTGACGTGTGCGCGCCTACCAGAGATGCCTCGGCCCCGGCGAACCAACCCCAAGAGGGTAGCTGCGGGACATCGAGCAACGGATCCTCTTCGAAATAATGATCCGGCACAATCGCTCGCGGAGGCCCTTCGGGAATCGCAGGACTGAGCATGGAACGCGGTACATCGAGCGGCTTAGGCAGTGACGACAGCATGTCAGCCGTTTCTTGCGCAGGCGAGGACGCTGGCATGGCGGGGCCCTGCGCTGCCGCTCGGCCGCTGAAGACGGCGAGTCCGATCAAGATCAGACCTGCTCGGTTTTGAAAATAGCTGCGCATGCTCAGGGCTCCTCCTGTCCTTATCATGATGCTATTCGGCATGGCAGCGCCGCCGTGTGGTTGTCGATCCTTCGTCTTAGTGAGCTTAGCCTTAGCGATCCTTCGTCTTAGCGAGCGTCCGTCTTGGCGAGCCTCCGTCTTAGCGAGCCTCCCACGTTAGTGGGGGGAGGTTGCGGAGGACTCCCCCCACTAACGTGGGAGGCTCACTGCATCTGGCTCACCTCGTCAGGCTCACTTCATTGGTTCAATCCAGAGGCGCGAGTTCGCTCCAGGCGGCTGGCTAAATCCCAGCCGCGGCACGCCAAAGCCGGGGGCGAATGCCGGCGGGAGCACACTGGCAGTGGCGAAGCTCCCGAAGTAGGTTGCGAGCTCGCCGCCGGAATCGTACGAGCATTATCGCTACTCGAGGGTTGCGGTGCGGGAGGTGCTGCCGGCTGACTGCTCAAGGCTGAGAATGGTCCCGCTCGTGGCCGCTATCGGCGTGATGGCGGCCACGGCTGTCCCGGTGACTGGCGTCACGCACCCAGCAACGCAAGCATGGTTGCACGGCAGAGGCGGTAAGCTTTCGAGATCGGGCAACGCCGGCAGCATGCGCGGTTCGGCTAGCTGGAAGAGATCATCGGTCTGCAACACATCGGCCACATTGACTACGGATGTCCAAAGCTGGCCAAGAATCGTCAGATAAGCCTGCACGCCGGTGACCAGGTTTTGTTGCGCGGTGACCAAGTCGGCAAAAGCGACATTGGGGTCGCCATTGCGGCGGTCGTGTACGCCACGGAAGTGCGCGAACTTGATCCGGAAGAATGAAGGCGCGGTAATCCTCGAGGGCATCGAGGTTGTTCTTGTAACCAGTGTAGGCGTTGGAAAGGTTGCTCGTCAGCACGGTTTCGACCCGATGCTGCTCCTCGCTGGCACGTAGGAGAGCCGCTTCTCCGGCGATGATATTGCCCTTGTTGTGATCCCAAATCGGGATCGGCATGCCCATTTGCAAGCTGTGCACGAACTGTTGCGGCGGCAGCGCATATTCCTTGAGGAATGCGAAACGCACATCGACATCGGGCACAGGAGTGACCTGAGCCAGTTTGAGGTTATAGCGGGCTCTTCTCGACCGTATTTTGGGCCGTCAAGATATCAGTGTGCTGACGCAAAGCGTGAGCAAGCACCGTATCATAGTCGAAGTAAGGAATGGCGCCGTCAACTCGTCCGGAGACCTCGGTAAGCGGCAGTTGCCGCAAACCAACCGTCGCGACCAGCTGTTTCCACTGCAAAAGATAGGTGGTAATTGAGTTCTTAGCGCAGACGAGCCGTGAACGCTGAGAACCGCGGAGGGCCGCGGGCTCATAAGCCGCCACCTGACCGCCTAGCAACAGGTCAGCCTGGAGCCGATAAGATGTCGTCGGTGAAATCTGCTCGAAGCGCAATTTACCCGAAGCGTCTCTTTGGCGATCAACAGGGCATAATACTGCTGACGAACTTGAGTGGCCCAAATCGCTGCGGGCCTTGCGTAGAGCCAACTCGGCGTTATCCAAATCCTTTTGTGCGGCGGCCGTTCTTAGTTTGATTTTTCCTGCAGTAATTATCGTTTGATCGACAAATAAACCTTGGACGGAAGCTGTGCTGCCATCGTTACCCGGATCGACCTCCCAGCCGCTATTGGGGTTTGGATAGGCCTTGGCCTGAATGAGGTTGCCTTGAGCCGCTGCCACGTCCGACACTGCTTGCTTCAAAGTCGGACTGTACTGTGCTGCGATCTGTTGGAAGCTAGCCAGCGAATAGGGATGGCCGTCGGGACCGGGCAACTCACGAGGCTCCACTGGAAGCGGCGGCAGCTCCGGGTAGAGCTTCTTGATCTTGGCCTGCTGGGTGGCCCGGTCCTTCGATAACACCACCAGCGGCGTTTCGGAACCCGGGATTTCGGCCGGAATCTTCAATCGATCGACCACGGGCTTCGACAAATCGAAAGGCCGGCGGGCTGGATCCTGCTGCATGTAGGCCGTGGTTTGCAGATCATATGCTGGGCCTGCCGGAACTTTGACGCCGTTGGCGGCAGGCTCGGCAGGCTTAACCTCGGCAGTGGTTTTTTGAGCAGGGTTCGCGGGCGCCACGTCGAAAGGATGATTCGCCAGATCGCAGGTGATCTGATCCACCCGTTCTTGAACGTGATAAACGCAGCCGCTGGCCATGAACAAGCCATTAAGTATCAGCATCCAGCGCCAGACGCATGGGCTCAATCTCCCAATAGGTCGCCTGTCCGTTAGCAGCGTGCCGTTAGATGGCCCACTTCATGACAAAATGGACCGAATCTAACGGTAGTATCGGATTCACCGACCGTTTGCTTGACCTTAAGCTCCATAAGTCCTCGTGAAGCTGAAGTTCCCGGTTAGCCGCGACGCGCAGCGGACTGCTCGATACGTCCGCGCTCCGCTGCGCGTCGCGGCTACCCACTAGTTCAGTTGTATCGAGTAATCGGAGTGGTGAAAGCTTCGCCATTTGACGATAAAACTGCGAGAATCGACTCATTTCAGTGTGTGAGTTCTGTTAGAAGAGGCAAGGCGGGGACATTGGGATGAATATCAAAACGCAAAGCCCTGGTTGGCGCGGGAATCCCGAGTCCATTCCCATGGCGCTAACATCTAGATATGCGCTTTGGAAACGAGTTAGCTCACGAGCGCTGCCTCTGACTGCTTTGCTGACGCTATCCTTATGCGGTTGTTCTACCGTGAGCGACTATGTGGCTAATGGCTTCAAGGTCGGTCCGGCTTACCAGCGTCCCCCCGCCCCGGTGGCTCAGCGCTGGATCGACGATAACGACGCCCGCGTGCGCAGCGTCGAAGCGGACGACAGCCATTGGTGGCTTGTTTTCAACGACCCCAAACTCAATGATTTGATACAGAATGCCTACCAACAGAATCTGAGTTTGCGCGAGGCTGGATTCCGCGTGCTGCAGAATCGGGCCATGCTGTCAGGCGCCATAGGCAATCTCTTCCCGCAAACGCAAACCTTAAACGGCAACTTTGACGCGCATCAACCTCAGCAAGGAGGTAGCCAATCGCCAGGCCATACCGCAAAGCTACTACAGCCAGTGGAATTATGGCTTCAGCCTGGCCTGGGAGCTGGATTTCTGGGGCCGCTTCCGCCGGGCTATCGAAGCCGCCAACGACGAGCTCGACGCTTCAGTCGAAAACTATGATGACGTGCTCGTCACCTTGATTGGCGACGTGGCCAATGCCTATGTCCAGATTCGCACCATCCAGTTGCAAATCGCCTACGCTCGTCAAACGCTGGTTCTGCAGAAGCAATCGCTGGAAATCGCCACGGCGAAATTTAAGGGCGGTCAAACCAGCAAGGTGGATGTGGAGCAGGGACAGAGCGATGTCTCCTCTACGGAAGCGCTCATCGAACAGCAGCTTATTCCGCTACGACAAACAGCCAATCGGCTCTGCGTGCTCATGGGCATGCCGGTTGAGGACCTCATGGCCAAGCTTGGCGATCAGGCAATTCCCAACCGCTCCCGCGGAAGTGATCGTAGGCATCCCCGCCGATCTGCTGCGGCGCCGGCCTGACGTCCGCAAGGCGGAACGTCTGGCCGCCGCGCAGAACGCCGAGGTCGGCGTGGCCATCGCCGCGCTTTACCCGCAAATCTCCATCGGCGGCGGCCTCGGCTGGGAGGCCCGAACTTCAAGGACCTCTTTGGCGGCAACGCCTTCCAGGGCGTGGTTCGCCGTCCTTCAATTGGGCCATCCTGAATTACGGGCGGCTGCTGAGCAACATCCGGGCTCAAGACGCCCAGTTCCAACAATTGGTTGCTGACTACCAAAACACGGTCCTCAAAGCAGGCGAGGATGTAGAGGACGGCATCGTCACGTTCCTGCGCTCGCGGAAACAAGCCGAGGATCAGGCAGAAGCGGTCAAGACGCAAGGAGAAGCACTGACGGAAGCTATCGCCCAATACAAAGGCGGCCTCGTCGATTACAACCGCGTGGTTCTATTGCAAGAGAAGCTGGTGGATCGGCAACAAGCCCTGGCCCAAGCGGAAGGATCCATTGCGCCGGGGCTGATTCAGGTTTATCGTGCCTTGGGCGGTGGCTGGCAGATTCGCTTAGGTTCGGAAGAGCCTGCGGGTTCGGTGGTCAGCGCTCAACCGAGCCAGCCGGTGGCTCCCGCAGCGGGGATAATTGTGCCGGCGATGCCGAAGTGAGAGTTTTACGAGGTGACCCAAGCGGGCCAGGAGTGTGGACTTTAGTCCACACCTGCGCGCCACGCCGGATTGTGTGGACTAAAGTTCCACACTCCCGTAAGCCTTTAGTATCCATGTCAAGTATGCTCCTGCCCCTCAGCCACAGGCACTTCCACTTCCGCCTTGCCGAAGCCGGGAGTGTGGACTTTAGTCCACACGTGAACTCCACGCCGGATTGTGTGGACTAAAGTCCACACTCCCGAAAGGCTTTAGTCATTGATGTCATGTATACCCCTGCTCCTCAGCCACTGGCACTTCCACTTCCGCCTTGTCGAAGCCGGGAGTGTGGACTTTAGTCCACACGTGAACTCCACGCCGGATTGTGTGGACTAAAGTCCACACTCCCACAAGTCCTCCACATCCGTGTCAAGCATGTCCCTGCCCCTCAGCCGCCGGCACTTTCACTTCCGTCTTGCCGAAGGCCGTGATGACGTAATAGAAGATCGGCGTCAGGAAGATGCCGAAGAAGGTCACGCCGAGCATGCCGCTGAAGACTGCGATGCCCAGCGTGCGCCGCATTTCCGCGCCGGCGCCGGTGGCGATCACCAGCGGCACCACGCCGAGGATGAAGGCGAAGCGCGTCATCAAAATGGGCCGCAGGCGCAACCGGCAAGCTTCGGTGGTCGCCTCGACGCGCGTCGACGCCTGCCTCGCTGCTGCTGCTTGGCGAATTCCACGATCAGGATGGCGTTCTTGCTGGCCAGGCCGACCAGCACCACGAAGCCGATCTGCGTAAAGATGTTCATGTCCATGTGCGGCCATGCTCACGCCCGCCACCGAGCAAAGCAGGCACATCGGCACCACCAGAATGACCGCCAGGGGCAGTTTCCAGCTTTCATACTGGGCGGCCAGCACCAGGAACACGAAGACCACGGCCAAGCGCGAACACGTACATGGCCGTGTTGCCGGCCTGGAGCTGCATGTAGATCAATTCGGTCCAATCGTAGGCCATCGCCCGCGGCAACGTCTCCTTCGCTGATTTCTTGCATCAGCGCGATGCCTTCGCCGGAACTGGTTCCCTGGCGCAAAGTTGCCGGTGACGGCGGTCGCCGAGTACATGTTGTAACGCATCAGCATGAGCGGGCCGGCTGGTGTCGCGGACGCGCAGCACGCGTCGCCAGCGGGACCATGTCGCCCTTGGAGTTGGGCACCTTGAGCTGCCGAATGTCGGCGACGCGATTGCGGAAACGGGTGTCGGCCATGACATTGACCTGCCACGACCGGCCGAAATCGTTGAAATTGTTGACGTAGTAGGAGCCGAGATAGACCTGCAGCGTGTCGAACACATTGTTGAGCGGTACTCCCAGCGCCAGGCATTTGGTGCGGTCGATATCCAGATAAAGCCAAGGCGTATCGGACCGCGAACTGTTGAACACGCCTTGCAGGCCGGGCGTTTTGTTGGCCTTTTCGACGATCGCGTCGCTGACTTTCTGCAGTTCGGCAAGCCCGAGGTTGCCGCGATCCTCGATCATCATTTTGAAGCCGCCCGTGGTGCCCAGGCCGTCGATCGGCGGGGCGCCGAAGATGGTCACCACGCGCTTCGCGAATCTCATCGCGGCAACGCTCGCGCAGCTGCAGCGGCGATGCTCATCGGCGGTTATGTCCGCGGCCGTTCGCTCGAATTCCTTCAGCATGACGTACATCGAGCCCAAGTTCGGAGCGTTGGCGTTGAGGATGCAGCGATTGGCCGGAGATGCCGACGGTGTGCTCCACGCCCGGCGTATCCTCGGCCATTTTCTCGAGCTGGTCGCATGACGGCCTGCGTGCGCTGCACCGAAGCCGAATCGGGCAACTGCACGTTCAACAACAGATAGCCCTTGTCCTGATCGGGAATGAAGCCGGTCGGCACCTGGGTGAAACTCCAATAGGTCAGGAAGAGCAAGCCGCCGTAGACGAGCAGGACGATGACGCTGATGCGCAGCAACATGCCCACAATGCCGCGTGTAGATAGTGGTGCCGACTGTCGAAGACGCGCGTTGAACAGCTTGAAGAACCAGCCGAGACAGAGATCGAGCAGCCGCGTCAAGATGATCCTTTTTGGTCCCATGCGGCTTGAGCAGAATGGCCGCCAGGGCCGGGCTCAGCGTCAGGGAGTTGAAGGCCGAGAACACTGTCGATACGGCGATGGTCACGGCGAACTGGCGGAAGAACTGGCCGGTGATGCCGGTGATGAATGCACAAGGCACGAACACGGCGCAGAGCACCAGGGCGACGGCCACCACCGGCCCGGTCACTTCGTCCATCGCCTTGCGGGCTGCATCGCGCGGCGAGAGCCCTTGTTCCAGCCAGCGCTCGACGTTTTCGACTACGACGATGGCGTCGTCCACCACGATGCCGATGGCCAGCACCAGCCCGAAAAGCGAGAGGTTGTTCAGGCTGAAGCCGATGGCGGCCATGACGGCGAAGGTGCCGATGATGGCCACGGGCACCGCGATCAAGGGAATAAGCGTCGCTCGCCAGTTTTGCAAGAAAACCAGCACGACGATGGCGACCAGCATGATGGCGTCGCGCAGCGTTTTGAAGACCTCGATGATCGATTCGTGAATGAACGGCGTCGTGTCGTAGACGATCTTGTAGTCGAGCCCGTGCGGGAAAGCGCTTGTCTTCAGCTCCTCCATTTTGTCGTAGACCCCCTGGGCCGTCTTGATCGCGTTCGACCCGGGCAACTGATAAATCGACAGGGCCACCGAGGGCTGACCGTCGAGCGTGCAGGACTGGTCGTATTGCTGCGGAGCCCAGTTCGAGCCGGGCCACGTCGCGCAGCCGCACCGATGCTCGAAGGCCTGTCCGTTCGGATGCCGCCTTGGCCGACCTTGATGATGATGGCGCCGAACTGTCCGGGTCGATCAGCCGGCCTAGGGTATTGATGGTGAGCTGGAACATCTGCCCCTTGGGCACCGGCTCCTGGCCGATCTGCCCAGCCGCGACCTGAAGGTTTTGTTCGCTGATGGCGCGTGACCACGTCCGTTGGCTGCTCAGGCCGAGCGTGGCCATCTTGTTCGGGATCGAGCCAGGCGCGCATGCTGTAATCGCGCTCGCCCATATAAGAGACGGCGGCCACGCCGGGCAAGCGGCCCAACTCATCTTTGATCTGAATGGTGGCGTAGTTGCTCAGATAGATGTCGTCGTAGATCGATTTTCTGGTCGTCGGATCGGTGCCGCAAACCAGGTTGACGATCATCATCGTGCTGGGCGATTGCTTGTTGACGTTGATGCCCTGGCGCTGCACGAGGTCGGGAATGACCGGCTGGGCCAGCGACACGCGGTTCTGCACGAGCACCTGGGCCATGTCCGAATCCATGCCCAGCTTGAAGGTCACGGTCAGCGATGTATTTGCCGTCGTTGGTGCATTGCGACGACATGTAGATCATGTTTTCGACGCCGCTGACTTGCTGCTCGATCGGGCGCCGCCACGGTGTCGCGCACGGTTTGGGCGTTGGCGCCGGGATAGCTGGCCGTCACCAGCACGGTGGGCGGCGTGACGTCCGGATATTGAGCGACGGGCAAAGTGAAAACCGCCACAGCGCCGGCAATCGTCAACACGATCGACAGGACCGCGGCGAAAATCGGCCGATCGATAAAGAAATGTGAGATCACAGGTGTCTCGCTTCATTCTCGAATGTCAGGTCATGGGTGAAAAACATGTGCCTGTCGCTACCGTTTCCTGCCGCGGCTGTGCCGTACTGTACGAGGGCAGCCGCGAATATCCCAAAGCCGACGCCGCCGACCAAAGCCCAGCGCAACTGCGGGAAGCCGGCTTTTAGGTCAAGAACCCGATCGGCCAGGCCCACGCCGGCGCCAGATCAACGAAGCCGACCCATTGGATGCTGCGGCATGCGGAAGAGGCCGGTCTCCCCGAGGCCATCGATGAGATAGAAGAAGACCGGCGTGAGGAAGATGCCGAACAGCGTGACGCCCAGCATGCCGCTGAACACCGCCGTTCCCAGCGACCAACGCATCTCCGCCCCGGCCCCCTGGGCTATCACCATCGGCAAAACGCCGAGAATGAAAGCAAACGAAGTCATCAGGATGGGCCGCAGCCGCAGCCGGCAGGCCTCGGTGTCGCGTCGAAGCGATTCTTGCCTTCGTCGCGTAATTGCTTGGCGAACTCCACGATCAAGATGGCGTTTTTGCAGGCCAGACCTACCAGCACGACGAAGCCGATCTGGACGAAGATATCCATGGCCAGGTCGGCGTAGCATGACGCCCACCAACGAACAGAGCAAACACATCGGCACTACCAAAATGACCGCCAGCGGCAGCGACCAGCTTTCATAAACGCTGCCAGGGCCAGGAAGACGAACACCACCGCCAGCCCAAACACATACATCGCCGTGTTGCCGGCCTTGATCTGCATGTAGGTGAGATCCGTCCACTCGGCCCCCATAGAACGGGGCAGGACGGTATCCCTAGGTCATCGACCACCTTGATGCCCTGACCGGAGCTTGAGGGGCGGAATGATAATGCCGTTGACCGGGGCGGAGGCGTACAGGTTGTAGCGCGTCGACCATTACCGGGCCGCCGACATTGCTCATCCGTACGAGCGTGCTGAGCGGCACCATCTCGCCCTTGTCATTTCGCAGCTTGATTTGGGCGATATCATTCAACTTTGTTGCGAAAATTGCCGTCGGCCTGAATGTTCACCTGCCAATAGCGGCCGAACTCGTTGAAATTGTTAACGTAATAGGGGCCCAGGTACTTGCAACGCCTGGTTGATGTCGTCGATGCGAACGCCGTAGCGATCGACTTTGGTCGGTCGATATCCATGTAGAGCATGGGCGTGTCGGCGCGGAATTGCGTGGACACCATGATGAAGCCGCGTTCCTGCGCGGATTTTGTCGATCAGGCGGTCGGCCTGTTTTTGCAAGCTGTCGGCATGCCCAGGGAGCCGCGGTCCTCGACCATCAGCTTGAATCCGCTGGCCACGCCGATGCCGGGCACGGGCGGGCGCCGAAAACGTTTACCTCGGCCTCCCGAATGGCTTTGCCGAATTCCTCGCGGCAGGCGGAGCATGATCTCGTTGGCGTGCAGCTCGGGCTTCCGGCGCTTCGTCGAAGCTCCAAGAACGACGAACATCGAGCCGAAATTAGAGCTATTCGAGGTCAGCAGAATCGACTGGCCGGCCACGCCCGACGTGTGAGCCACGCCGGGCAGTAGCTCGGGCGATTTTGTCCAGGCGGAGCATCACCTCCTCCGTCCGTTGCACCGAAGCCGAATCGGGGAGTTGCACGTTCACCAGGAGCCAGCCCTGATCCTGCTGAGGGATGAAGCCGACGGGATACCAGCTGAACATCCAACCGGTTACACCTAGCAAGCCGGCATATACGAGCAGCGCCGGCGCGCAAATGTAAGACGTAA
>CAVVHZ010000064.1:0-78539 GCA_963748025.1 uncultured Gemmataceae bacterium | reverse complement strand
TCGGAATTCGTTTTACGCTTTGGGTCGCATCGTCCTCTGGGTTCCCAATCCTGTCCAAGCTCGATCTAACAAGCCAGGGTTTTCAGGCCTTGCTCGATCCATCGGTTCACAAGATCGCGATGGCCAATCCGCGTTTTGCCCCTTACGGCCGGCTGGCGGTAAGCGGCCTTGCGCACGCAAGGCTTATACGAAAAAGTGCAAGGTAAGCTCTGTGCTTGGCGAGAACATCGCACAATAATACCGCAGTTCGTAGAAACCGGAGCCGCCGATATAGGTGTACTCGCCCACTCATTGACGCAATCGCCGCGGATGCGCGATAAGGGCCGCTCGTGGATGATTCCAGCCGATGCTCATCCTCAATTGGAGCAAGGAGGCGTCGTTATGACCTGTGACAAGATAAAGAGGCGGCTCACGCCTTCAGGGCTTTTTTGTTAAGCGAAGCGGGCAAGGCTGTGCTTAGCCAATCGGGTTTCGATTTGCCTGAAGCGGAGTGAGTATGGATTGGGCGGCATTGAGCCTGACGCTCTGGCTGGCCACCTTGAATGCGCTCATTTTCTTTGCGCCGGGCGCCCCTTTGGCTTATTCGGCTCTCGCGTTCGCGTTGGTCGGGCAAGTTTCTGATCGAAGCGGTTGTCGCCTTGCCGCTGGTCATGCCGCCAACAGTTTTGGGCTTTTATCTGCTGTGGAGCACGGGGCCCCATAGCCCTCTTGGCCAAACCTATACGGCAGTCGTCGGTCAACTGCGCCGCCTTTTTCATTTGCAGGAATTCTCGTTGGCACGCTTATTTTCAACGTGCCCTTCGCGGTCCGTCCATTTGGTGCCGCCTTTGCGGGCATCGACCAGCGTTTGGTGGAAGCATCCTGGTGCCTTGGCGTGTCTCGCTTCGATACCTGGCGTCGCATCGTTTTGCCGTTGGCCTGGCCCGGCTTGTTGGCGGGAATCGTGCTGACTTTCGCCCACGCCGTTGGCGAATTCGGCGTGGTGCTCATGATCGGCGGCAATATTCCCGTCCTTAAGGCGTCTTGTCGATTGCGATTTTCGACGATGTGTAGGCCCTTGATTACGCTGCTGCCGGTCGAACTTCGCTGGGATTGGTGGCATTCAGTTTCTTGGCACTCTGCCTCGTTTTTTTCCTCCAGCGGCGAACGGTCTCTACATGACTGGACTCCTGGAGGCCCGGTTCGAAAAACGATTCCGAGGCGGCGCCTCATCCATTGCGATTGGCAAAAGCCAGCCGGCCAATCGTCGGTATCCGTCCTGTTCGGTCCTTCCGGTTGCGGCAAAACCACCACCTTACGTTGCCTGGCTGGCCTCGACCGACCCGACTCTGGATTCATCCGTTGCGAAGGGACCGTTTGGTTCGACGCGGCGACGAACAAACACCTTCGGCCACAGCAGCGGAACGTTGGGTTCCTTTTTCAGGATTACGCTCTCTTTCCCCATTTGACCGTGGCCCGCAATATCGCTTATGGCATGCAAGGCGTAGCTCCGAGACGCGGACCACTCGAGTTACTGCCTTGCTCGCGTTGTTCCAGATCGAGGACTTGGAGACCGTTACCCCAGACAGCTCTCTGGAGGGCAACAACAACGCGTGGCTTTGGCCAGAACGATTGCTCTAAAGCCACAATTGTTGCTTCTTGATGAGCCGCTCTCGGCTCTAACGCGCACCCGCGGCACCGTTGCCCGGAATTGCGTCGGCTGCTGGCCACGCTCAACGTTCCGGTCCTCCTGGTTACGCATGACCGTGTGGAAGCCATGGCCCTGGGCGATCACGTGACCGTGCTTGATCGAGCAAGATTCTGCAACAAGGACCCATCGCCGATGTTTTTGGCCGGCCCGCCGACCTGGCCACGGCAGAAATCGTCGGCATTGAAACCGTCGAAGGAGGAACTCTCGTCAGCGTGGAGAACGGGCTTGCTGCCGTCGCCGTGAAAAATGTTCTACTCACGGCGGTCGCGCCACGCGGGCCGACCAAGCACGTTTCCGTTTGCATCCGCGGCGAGGATGTAGTTCTGCAAACCAGCAGTGGCGGGGAAGCCAGCAGCCGCGCAATCGACTCGATGCGATTGTGCGCGGCTGGCAGGCGGAAGGCCCTCTGGTGCGCGTGCAGCTCGACTGCGGCTTCCCCATGACGGCGCTGGTGACGCGACCCGCGTGGGAGGAACTTGGATTGCGTCAGGGCGATCGCGTGCTCGCCCTGGTCAAGGCGCCGGCTATTCATTTGATTCCGCGAGACGGATGATTTTATGGGCCTGAGCTCTAACCATGTTCCACCTCAGACCAACAAGGCAGCTCAAGATTCAAGACCCCTGCCGACTCGTCCGGCAGGTGAATTAGTTCAGCAGCTAAGCTTTGCAAGAAAACCCATGTCGACCCCTGCCGGCTTGCCCGGCAGGTGAAGCAGTTCTTCAGCTTGATTCGCCATAAGGAAGGCTTATCCTGAGCAACGGGAATGCTGGCTGATTTTGGAGTGCTTCCATGAAGGTCGATTGGCAAGGCGTTTTTCCGGCCGTTACCACGCAGTTTCATGCCGACGGCGCTCTCGATATGCCGGGCACAACTCGGCACCTGGACGCTCTGCTCGCCGCTGGTGTTGAGGGCATCATCCTTCTCGGCACCGTGGGCGAAAACTGTTCGCTCGATGACGAAGAAAAACTTACCGTTGTGCGCACGGCGGTAACGCATATCAAGCGTCGCGTCCCGGTTTTCACCGGCGTCGCCGAGTGCACGACGGCCAAAGCATGCCGCTTTGCGGCTGCCGCTCGGAAGGCCGGAGTCGATGGCCTCATGGTGCTGCCGGCCATGGTGTATAAATCCGATCCGCGAGACCATGACGCATTTTCGGGCTGTTGCCGCAGCCAGCGACGCTCCCATCATGTGTTACAACAACCCGATCTCCTACAGCGTCGATATCACGCCGCCCATGTTTGCCGAGCTGGCCGCGGAGCCGAAATTCGTCGCCATCAAGGAATCGTCGGAGAATGTGCGCCGCATCACCGACTTGAAGAATATGTGCGGCGATCGCTATCTGCTTTTCTGCGGTGTCGACGATCTGGTCCTGGAAAGCGCCATGCTGGGCGCCATCGGCTGGGTTTCAGGATTGGTCAACGCCTTCCCCGCCGAGAATCGATTGCTCTGGGATTTCGCGAAGCAGGGCAAGTACGAGGAAGCCCTCAAAATTTATCGTTGGTACACGCCGCTCTTGCATCTGGATACTCACGTAAAACTGGTGCAATACATCAAGCTGGCGATGGCGGAAACCGGCCTCGGCTCCGAAATGGTTCGCCCGCCGCGGCTGCCTCTGGTCGGTCGAGAGCGGGAAGAAATTCTGCAGATCATCCGACAGGCGATCCGAACGCGCCCAACGAAATAGGTGACCCATGGCGATCAGACGCGTTCAAGTCATCGACTCGCACACGGGCGGCGAACCCACGCGTGTCGTGGTTGCCGGCGGCCCCGATTTGGGCGAGGGCACCATGGCCGAACGCCGGGCCCGTTTCCAGCAACATCACGACGATTTCCGATCGGCGGTGGTCAATGAGCCGCGCGGCTCGGACGTGCTGGTGGGAGCGCTGCTGTGTCCGCCAGCCGATCCGCGTTGCGTGGCGGGGGTCATCTTCTTCAACAACGTCGGCATGCTGCACATGTGCGGCCACGGCACGATCGGCCTGGCGGTGACGCTGGCGCACCTGGGGCGAATCCGGCCAGGAAGGCATCTGCTCGACACGCCGGTCGGCGTTGTCGGCTTCGAATATCAAGGCGGTGAATCGGTAGAGATCGAGAACGTGCCCAGCTATCGCCATGCGGCCGGCGTTGCAGTTGAAGTCGAGGGAACCGGCATCGTGCACGGCGACGTTGCCTGGGGCGGCAACTGGTTCTTCTTGATCGGCGATCACGGGCAAAAACTGGAATACGGAAACGTCGCGGCGCTTACGGATTTCACGCAACGGGTGCCGCCAGGTCCTCGAGCGGCAAGGCGTGACTGGTGCTGATGGCGGCATCATCGATCACATCGAGTTATTTGGCCCGCCGCGGAACCCGATCGCTCAGAGCAAAAACTTCGTCCTCTGTCCCGGCGGCGCTACGACCGATCCCCTTGCGGCACCGGCACCAGCGCCAAGCTTGCCTGCCTTTTTGCGGAAGGCAAACTCAAAGAGGGCCAGGTTTGGCGGCAAGAAAGCATCGTGGGCAGCATTTTCGAAGGGCGAATTCGCATTATTGACGGCCGTATCATTCCGCATATCCGCGGGACTGCGTTTGTGAACGCTGAAGCCACGCTGTTGCTCGATCCCGCCGATCCCTTCCAGATGGGATTGCGGGCATGACCACCGAAGGCAAGCGAGCCGTAGTGGTCGGCGGCGGCGTGATTGGCGCTGCCAGCGCCTATTACCTGGTGCGCGATGGCTGGAACGTGACCCTCATTGACCAAGGCGAATTTGGCCGCGGCTGCTCGCATGGCAACTGCGGTTATGTCTGTCCGAGTCACGTGCTGCCGTTGGCGGTGCCCGGCGCCATTCGTGGAGCACTCAAGGCTCTCCTCAGCCCCAACTCGGCTTTTACCATTCGGCCGCGTTTCGATCCGGCTCTTTGGAGTTGGCTTCTGCGTTTCGCCCGGCGCTGCAACGCGACCGACATGCATGCTGCCGGCATGAGTATCCAAGCTTTGCTCAACTCCTCTCGAACCCTTTATCCGGAAATCCTGGCCAACGAGCAGATGGAATGCGAATGGGAAACGAAAGGGCTGGTGTTTGTTTTCCGCACGCCTGCCGCCATGGACCATTACGCAGAAACCGACAAGTTGTTGCGTGACACATTTGACATGCCGGCTCGGCGGCTGGATAGTGCTGCTCTTGCCGAGCTGGAGCCAGCGCTTAAGCCTGGCTTGGCCGGCGCCTGGCATTATGAGGGTGACGCGCATTTGCGCCCGGATCGGCTCATGAGCGCCTGGAAAATGGCCCTCGAACGACAGGGGGTTGTCATCCGGCCCGGCTGCCGGTTCGAGGGATTTAAGCAATCGTCCGGTAAGGTTCAGGCTGTACTAACCACCGTGGGCGAGATTGCGGGTGACTTATTCGTAATGGCCGCCGGCGCCTGGACGCCGTTGCTCAATCAATCGCTTGGCTGCAAGATCCCCATTCAGCCGGGCAAAGGCTATTCGATCACCATGCCCCGGCCTAGGCTTTGCCCAAAATATCCTCTCATCCTGGAAGAGCATCGCGTGGCAATTACGCCGATGCAAACCGGCTATCGCATCGGTTCGACCATGGAATTCGCGGGCTACGACGACACCTTGAACCGTCGCCGGCTCGACCTGTTGCGGAGCGCCGCCGAGATTTATTTGCGCGAGCCAACGTGCGAACCCACTCAAGAGGAATGGTTCGGTTGGCGGCCCATGACGCCCGATAGCGTGCCGATCATCGACTGGAGTCCGGCTTTGCCAAACGTGCTGGTGGCTGCCGGGCATAATATGCTGGGTGTGTCGATGGCGCCCGCGACCGGCAAGCTCGCTGCGGAAATGGCGAGTGGGCGTACTCCCCACATTGATCCTGCGCCTTATTCCATCCGGCGTTTCTAAATCGTGAAATCGAAGGAGTGCGGCTTTGGCAGCATCCAACCCAATCGTGTTTCTGTTCGACGTCGACAACACGCTGCTCAACAACGACCGCGTTGCCGAAGACTTGCAAAGGCACATGACCACCGCCTTCGGAGCCGAACGGCAGAAACGCTATTGGGTCATCTTCGAGGAACTGCGGGAACAACTCGGTTACACCGATTACCTTGGAGCACTGCAGCGCTATCGCATCGAAAATCCGCGCGACCCGCATTTGCTCGAGATTTCCTCTTACCTGATCGAATACCCCTTCGCGAATCGCTTATATCCCGAATCGATCGATGCAATCGAACAGGCAAAGCGTTGGGGAACGGTCGTTCTGCTCACCGACGGCGACGCCGTTTTTCAGCCCCGCAAATTGAAACGCTCGGGCCTGGCGGAAGCCGTGGATGGCCGGGTTCTGGTCTATATCCACAAGGAACAGGAACTCGCCGATGTGGAACGCCGCTATCCGGCCGAACATTATGTCTTGGTCGACGACAAGATTCGCATTCTGACGGCGGCCAAGAAGATATGGGGCAACCGGCTGACGACCGTATTTCCCCGCCAAGGCCGCTATGCGCTTGATGCCAAAGTGGTAGCCGCCAATCCGCCTGCCGACGTGACCGTCGAACGGATTGGCGATTTTCAACGGTGCACACTCCAAGACCTGTTGGCCGCCGGGAAAAAACCTTAGACTGGAATGCCAACTTACCGGCACCGGTTGACGGTGCTTTTCAGGGGAACCTGCAAATGGAACTAGGCGATCGAGAAGAGAGCCAAAATGTCGAGGATGAGCGCGGCAAAGGACGCACGGGCTTGGTGCTGGGCGGCGGCGGCATCGTCATCGTGCTGATTGCGCTTTTCTTGGGCGTCGATCCCCAGAAGATTATGAATTTGCTCGGCCAACCACAGGGACCTAACGGCGCCGCTCAAGAAGAAAATGCTCCCGTCGATCCGGCGGAAGAGCCTATAAGGCACTTTGCTGCGGTCGTTTTCGGCGATACCGAGCGTGTCTGGAATAAGCAGTTTCAAGAAATGGGCAAAGTGTATCAGGAGCCGAAACTGGTTCTTTACTCACGCGAATTCCCTTCTGCCTGCGGTGAAGCAAATGCGGCAGTAGGTCCGTTCTATTGCCCTGGCGATAGCAAAGTTTATCTCGATTTGTCGTTCTTTCGCGAGATGGATACCAAGCTTCATGCTAGAGGAGATTTCGCCCGAGCCTATGTGATTGCCCACGAGGTCGGCCACCATGTTCAGCGACTGCTCGGCTATTCGAGAAGGGCGGATCAGCTTCGCGCTTCGGGCGGCAGGAGCGCCGCATCGCAAGCCTCAGTTCGCCTGGAATTGCAGGCGGATTATTTCGCCGGCGTCTGGGCCTATCACGCTCAGCAACAGTTCAAGAATTTCCTTCAGGAAGGCGATATCGAATCGGCTTTGAACGCCGCCAATCAAATCGGCGACGACAAATTGCAAAAGCGAGCCACAGGCGTCGTTCGGCCGGATTCCTTCACGCATGGCACATCACGGCAGCGCATGGCGCTGGTTTACGCAAGGCTTCAAAACGGGCGATGTGGGGCAGGCCAGATTGCTATTCGATCTCGATTACGACAAACTGTGAGACGCGAACGACTATTTCGAAACGTTACCTGTTTTGGTTAGCCGCGACGCGCAGCGGAGCGCTCCGCTGCGCGTCGCGGCTAACCAAGGGGCACAATGCTGAATCAACGAACCAACCGCGTGCGCCAACAGCGGCTTGTCCTCGGCCTCTCTCAGGCCGAGGTGGCGGCCCGATCTGGATTGTCGGCGCTGCTGTCAGCGCTATCGAGATCGAGCGGCTGGTGCCTTCTGTTGCCGCAGCTCTGGCCCTGGCTCGAGTATTCGGTTGTTCCGTTGAGGAGCTATTTGGTTCGGCTGCGGAAACTCAGTCAGCTTGGGCCTGGCCACCGGAGCGTGAGCCCTGCCGCTTTTGGCGGGCGACAGTGCTGGGGCGAACCTGGCTTTATCCGGTGGAGCCTTCGGCTGTGAACGCTGCCGCACACGACGGCATCTCGGAGGCAGGCACGATCAAGGAGACCGGGCAATCGAATCCCGACACCACGTTGGTGATGGCGTCGTGCGATCCTGCCGCCGGTTTTCTGGCGGAAACATTTGCGCAGGCCACTGGCGGAAGGCTGCTCATATTGCAGCGTTCCAGCAGGCAGGCGCTGGAACTTTTGGGCCGTGGCGTCATTCATGCAGCCGGCGTACATTTCGCCACGCCCACGCAGCCCGAGGGCAACGTGCAACTCGTTCGCGAGGTTTTAGGGGAAGGCTATCGGCTGGCTCGTGTTTCAACGTGGGAAGAAGGCGTTTGTGTAAGCTCTGCATCCCATGTCTCGACGATTGACGAAGCCGTGCGCTCGAAACTCCGCTGGGTTGGCCGCGACCCCGGCTCTGCCGCCGGTCAATGCCTGGCCGAGCTGCTGCCCGAGGGTTCGCGGCCGCGCCGCCAGGCGCCCGATCATCGAGGAGTCGCTTTGGCAGTGCGTTGGGGTTGGGCGGATGCGGGAATTTGCCACCGCTACGTCACGGAAGAAGGCGGCTTGGATTTTCTCAGCGTCCGACACGAACAGTACGATTTGTGCTTCGCCGAAGCTAACGCTTCTGACCCACGGCTGCTTGCGTTGCTTGCCGTCTTGCGCTCGAGTTCGTTCCGCAAGCTAGTAAGCGAATTGCCCGGATTCGATTCTGCGGGCGCAGGCACGGTGGAAGATGTCACTTAAATACCCTCCCAATATCGGCCGAATGTAAAACCTGTCGGCAAGAGAACGTGTTTCGTGCCATGCCAACGGTACTCCGTGGGCATGTGAGGCACGTACCGGTTGGACGTAATCGGCATGCAAAGCGACTGAAAAGAACCAGTGCGAACGTGTTTCGTGCCATGCCAACGGTACTCCGTGGGCATGTGAGGCACGTAACCTTGATGGGTGGTTGGTCCGCCAAATGACTGAAATTGCAGGTTCACCAAACGTGGGCCGGTTCCCGACATGCCCACGGAGTACCGTGGGCATGGCACCAACGGGGCGTCATTATTTGCAACTCCGGCTGTTCTGCATCATAATGAAAGCGGTCTTGGTCCGTGCGAAAGGACGAGGCTCCTGCCTGATCTGCTATTCCGTTGTTGCACCATGAATCGACGAGATCCATAGACCCATGAATACGGCTTTGCTGCGAACCGTGGCCATTGGATGCACGGGCTTCGTTCTGATCGTCGGCACGCGTTCAGCAGCCGCGCCGCCCGATAAGGCGGTTTCCTTCAATCGCGACATTCGGCCGCTGCTGTCGAACAACTGCTTTCAATGCCATGGCCCCGACGACAAGGAACGCAAGGCGGACTTGCGCCTCGACACCAAAGAAGGACTGTTCGGCGATCTGGGCGGACACTCGGCTGTCGTGCCAGGGAAACCCGGCGAAAGTGAACTATTGCGCCGCGTCACTTCGACCGAAAAGGGCGAGAAGATGCCGCCGCCCAAATCGGCCAAGAAGCTCTCCCCCGCCGATATCGATCTTCTGACCCGCTGGGTCAAAGAAGGCGCTCCCTATAACCCTCACTGGTCGTACACCAAGCCCATCGTGCCGGCGCTGCCTGTCGTGCGGAATTCGGCTTGGCCAAAGAACCCGGTGGACCGCTTTATTCTTGCTCGCCTGGAACGCGAAGGGTTGAGGCCAAGCCTCGAAGCCGACCGCTACACGCTGATCCGCCGGGTCTCCCTCGATCTGACCGGTTTGCCCCCCACCTGGCAAGAAGTGCAAGATTTCGTCCAGGACACCGATCCCAAAGCCTACGAAAAGCTGGTGGATCGGCTGCTTGAAAAATCGGCCTACGGCGAACATTGGGCTTACCACTGGCTCGATCTGGCGCGTTACGCCGACTCCGCCGGCTATGCGGACGATCCGCCACGCACCATCTGGCTGTTTCGCGATTACGTCATCAAATCGCTAAACGCTAATAAACCATTCGACCAGTTCACCATCGAACAAATCGCCGGCGATCTGCTGCCCCATCCGAATGAAGAGCAACTCATTGCGACCGCATTCCATCGCAACACGCTGACGAACAACGAGGGCGGGACCGTCGACGAAGAATTCCGCAACGTGGCCGTTGTCGATCGCGTGAGCACCACGATGGCGGTATGGATGGGTACAACCATGGCCTGCGCTCAATGCCACAACCACAAATATGATCCCATTACCCAGGAAGAGTATTTCCGTTTCTTCGCCTTCTTCAACAACACGCAAGATTCGGACAAAGCGGACGAGTCGCCCGTGCTTTCGACTTATAGCCCCGAGCAACTGCGCCGCCGGCAGCAGTTGGAGGCGGAGATAGCCGCGCTGAAGGCGGAGTTCAGCCAAGAAGTCCGAACCGCTTCCGCAGGGGACAAGAATGGCCTGCCTCTCGTTTTTTCCAATCATTCGCACTCGGCCGAATCAAAGCTCAAGCCTTTCTATGTTTCGTTGGCGAACCTTCGAAAGCAGTTAGCCGGCATCAAGCCAATCACCGTTCCCGTCATGCGCGAGATGGCCGGGAATCAGCGGCGCGTGACCAAGATTCAGCATCGCGGCAACTATCTCGACGTGGGCAAACCGGTGACGGAAGGCGTTCCGGCCGCGTGGGTGCCGCTGCCGGCGGGGGCTCCAGCCAATCGCTTGACGCTGGCCCGCTGGCTGATCGCCCCGGAGAATCCGCTGACGGCGCGCGTCATCGCCAATCGTTACTGGGAGCAGCTTTTCGGCATGGGCATCGTCGCCACCAGCGAAGATTTCGGGATGCAGGGCGACTTGCCCGTGCACCCTGAACTGCTGGACTGGCTGGCCACTGAACTGCTTCGCTCGAAGTGGGACGTGAAAGCCTCTTTGAAACTGCTGGTGACCTCGGCTACCTATCGCCAATCCGGCCTGGTTACTCCTGAACTGCAACTTCGCGATCCCGACAATCGGCTCCTGGCTCGGGGGCCGCGTTTCCGCTTGTCCGCCGAAATGGTTCGCGATCAGGCCTTGTTCGTGAGCGGCTTGCTGAGCGAGAAGATGTATGGTCCCCCGGTCCATCCGCCGCAACCTTCGATTGGCCTGCGAGCTGCCTTCGGCGGCGAAATCGATTGGAAGGTCAGCGGCGGCGAGGATCGCCATCGACGTGCCCTCTATACCATGTGGCGGCACTCGAACCCTTATCCTTCGATGGCTGCCTTCGATGCCCCCAATCGCGAAGTCTGCACCATCCGCCGCGTGCGCACCAACACGCCTTTGCAAGCGCTGGTCACGCTGAACGATCCCGTTTATATGGAAGCGGCTCAGGCGCTGGCGCGAAAAGCCGTTGCCGCGGGTGGGGCAGGGCTTACAGAAAAAGTGCGTTACTTATACCGCGTTTGTCTAAGCCGGCCAGCCGAGGAAGCCGAGTGCGAACGGGTGGTCAAGCTTTATGAACAGACCCTTGAGCGATTTCGTTCGGAGCCCGAACAAGCTCGAAAACTTGCAACCGACCCGCTGGGGCCGCTGCCGAAAAACAGTGATCCTGCAGAGTTAGCCGCGTGGACGGTGGTGGGCAATGTAATGTTGAACCTGGACGAGACATTGATGAAACGCTGATGAAAGCCCGCCATGACTGAACTGATAAGCCAGAGTTACCCCAACGACTTTTCCTCGACACCGGCTTTCGCACGCGATGCCGACAAGGCCGATCCGCTACAAACGTTCCGGGATCGTTTCCATCTTCCCTTGGATGCCGGGGGCAATCCCAAGATCTACCTCTGTTCGAACTCGCTGGGCCTGCAACCGCGAGGGCTGTGCGAGGTTATCGAACACGATTTGAAGAACTGGGCCGACTTGGGCGTTGACGGTCATTTTCACGGCGACCGGCCCTGGTACACCTACCAAGAAACCCTACGACAGCCCCACGCCGATCTGGTTGGTGCCTTGGCTGATGAAGTCGTGCTGATGAACGGCTTGACGGTAAACCTGCACCTGATGCTCGACACTTTTTATCGGCCGACACCTGAGCGTTCACGCATTCTGGTGGATGCGCCTACGTTTCCTTCCGATTTGTACGCCGTGCAATCGCACCTGAAGCTGCGCGGCCGCGACCCTGGTCAGGACCTCCTGAGCCTGGGGGCAGCCGAGGGCAAGACGCTGACCACTGAAGCGATCGAACACTTCTTGACACAGCAAGGTTCCCGCATCGCCTTGGTGCTTTGGAGCGGCATCAATTTCCTTACCGGACAGGCATTCGACCTTGGTCGAATCGCAGCGGCCGCGCAAGCAAGGCTGCGTCTTCGGCATTGACTTGGCCCACGCCGTCGGCAATGTGCCGCTGCAACTGCACGATTGGGACGTCGATTTTGCCGTGTGGTGCACTTACAAATACGTTTGCGCCGGGCCAGGCGCCATCGCCGGCTGTTTTGTGCATACCCGTCATGGCCAAAACCTGAACCTGCTGCGACCGGCGGGCTGGTGGGGTAACGATCCGGCCCAGCGATTTCAGATGCAGCTTCAGCCCGAGTTTCAACCCAAGCCCGGAGCCGACGGCTGGCAGATCAGCAACCCCCCGATTCTGTGCTCGCGCCACTGCGGGCAGCGTTGCCGCTGTTCGCTGAAGCGGGCATGACAAGGCTACGAGCCAAGTCGATTGCTCTGACGAGCTATCTGGAATATCTGCTCGATCGCTTGCCTGCGGGCGAATTCGATTTGCTGACGCCTCGCGATCCGGCGGCTCGCGGCTGCCAGCTTTCGCTGGCGTTTCGCAAGGACAGCGAAGGCATGCTGCGTCGCCTGCATGAGGAGGGTGTCGTGTGCGATTTCCGCAAACCGAATGTCATTCGGGTCGCTCCCGCGCCTTTGTACAACACTTTCACGGACGTGCAGCGCTTCGTGAGCGCACTCGCAGAGGCGTTGCGGTGATTTACGATCTCTCTCCGCCGCTTTCGAGCGAGTTGGCGGTTTGGCCTGGCGACACACCGCTGTCACGCGAAGTGTTGTGCGCCATGGCTCAAGGGGACAACATCACGCTGTCCACCATGCGAGCCACCGTGCATTTGGGATCTCACGCCGACGCGCCGAGCCATTACGGAAAAGACGATCCAAGCATCGAGCAACGATCTCTCGATTATTACCTCGGGCCCTGCGAAGTTGTGCACATTCCGGCAGGGCAGGGGACGTGTATCGAGCCGGAGCAGCTGCCCAAGGTTATTCGTCACCCGCGACTCTTACTTGTGACCGGAACCTATCAGTTCAGCTTGCCGTTTCGCGAAGATTTCGCCGCTCTGAGCCCGGCGACCGTCGACTTCCTCCACGAACGAGGCGTCCGTCTGGTCGGTATCGACACGCCCAGCGTCGATCCCTTTTCGTCGAAATCATTGCCGGCTCACCAGCGCTTTCTTCGAAATGACATGGCGATTCTCGAGGGGCTGGTACTCGCGCATGTGCCGGCTGGCGTTTACGAGTTGATCGCCCTGCCGTTGCGCCTGGTCGGCTTTGACGCCAGCCCCGTGCGGGCGATTCTGCGAACGCTGAGTTAGTGTTTGCCGAACACTATGTCTCAAGGATGGGCACTTTTCACTGGCAGGGGCACCTGCACAGGCCCGGTGAGGTAGCCGATCAGGTTGCGGATTTCATCGTCTTTGAGCTTGGTCAGCAGGCCGTCCGGCATCATCGATTGTTTGGTTTTTTGTCGCATGTCCACATCCGCGAGCGGCACCCGCAGCAGCTCTTTTTCGGTTTGCACCATTAAGACCTGGCCTGCGTCCGATTTCACGAGGCCGGTGATGACGCGGCCGTCCTTGAGCGCCAACACGGTTACTTGATACTCAACGGGGACGATGGCGCTGGGATCGAGGATGTTCTCCAGCAAATAATCCAGGTTTGTCCGTTGTGAACCTGTCAGATCTGGGCCGATCTTGCTTCCCTCGCCGAACAGGACATGGCAAGTTGCGCAGGTCTGCTGGAATACCTGCCTGCCTTTGGAACGATCGGCGTTTTTGAGCACAGCCGGCGTCAGTTCAGCTTGATACTTGGCCATCTGCTGGCGAGCGGCCTGCGCCCGGCGATCGCACTGCTCCCCAGACTTTTGTCACGCGAGCGCTGAGCGATCTATCTTTCAGCGACTGCATTTGTCGAACCGTAAACACGGAGACATCTGTGCGGGGGACCTGTCCCTTTTCGATCGCGTCGAGCAGTGCCAGCGCATAAGAAGTCCGCGATGCCAGCGTGCTGATGGCAGCCGTCTTTTCCTCCTCGGTGCAGGATGCATATTGATTTAGGATGAGGTGCGGCGTGGCGCCGTCGCTATAGCTGGCCAACAATCGCAATGCGGCAAGCGCGAAGCGGCTTTTCCTCGAGTAAGCCTTGCAGCACGGGAACCAAAGCCGGGTCCTTGCGATAGGCCAAAGCCTGCAAAGCGTTGAGCCTGGCAGCGGTCGCCGCCGACCGGTCAGCCAAGAGGCCGCGAAGTGACTTCACGACATCCTGATCGTTGAAGAGCACCGCCAAGAACATTGCTTTTTCCCGCACTCCCGCATCGGTGCTGTGAGCGAGCATTCGATAGATCTCCTGCCATCCATCAGGCATTTTCACCTGGGATCTGCCGAGCGTGGCTTGTTGGATACCTTTGAGAATCTCGAGTTGTACCTGCGTGCCGGACTTGCCAAGTTGCTGTACCACGGATCGCAAACCCAAGGCGTTGGCGGCAAGCCGGCGGGCAATATATCTGCGCACCGAGCGGTATCTTGGAATGGGCAATCAGTCCCAGGAAACGCGCGGGATCGGCGGCAACCAGCGGTTCGATGCCATACCAGTTCATGAGCGGCAAGTAGGCGTCGGCGTTATCCTCCTCGTGAGCGATCAACGCCTCGGCTATCGACCAGCGCCCTGCGGCCGGCGTGCGTGCGAGCGCGGACGCCAGTGCCAGGCGCACCCATGGCGAGGGATCCCGGGCAGCCATGCTCGCGAACTTGGAAAGTGCGGCGTCGGAGGGTTGCCGATCCTCGACCAGCAATCTAACGGCCCAGCCGCGTAGGTACTCGCTGGGATCGTCCAGCAAGCTCGTCAGCAGATCGGGGTTCGCAGCGCCGATGGCATGCAAGGCCCAAAGCGCCCGCAACTTTCGCGTGGCGTCGGGCTGTTCTTGCAGCATTTTCTGTAATTCGCGAGAGGTCTCTGGACCGACTTTACCGGCGGCCGCGCACTCTTGCAGAATCAACCGCGCGTGACGCACGAACCAGTCGTTGTGGTGCAATTGCAAGCCAACTAATTCGTGATCGCTCAGTTTGGCCAAGTCGCCATGCCAGGGCGTTGGCTTGCCGTAGACGACCTTGTAGATGCGGCCATTGGTTTGATCCACAAGGACATGGTTGTGGCATTCGCCGGTGTCCGTCCAGTCCGAGACGAAGACGCCGCCATCCGGCCCGTATTGAATGGAGAGACCTCGAAACCAGGGATCGTTCGCCAACAAGAAATCCTTGGCGTGATGGGCGACATAGCCTGAACCAAGCCGTTCCAGGCTATCGTGATTCACGCGGTTGCCGTGCAAATTGCAGGTGAACAGGCCATTGCGATAGCTTTCCGGGAAGTTATCGCCAAGGTAGAGCATGGCCCCCACGTGGGCATGGCCGCCGCCGGCGGCATCGTTGGTCGGCGTGGAAATTCGCGAATCGGTCCATTTGCCGCCGCCCCAGTGGATGTGATCGGCGCAGCTTTCCAGCAAGCCAAAAGTGTAAGGATTGGCGTCCTCGCCATACATGCGTTGGAAGTGTGCCCCCGGAACGACGTGCCACAGATGCTTGATCACGCAATTCGTGATGAATGCCTGGCCATACTCGTCGAAATCCAGGCCCCAGGGATTGGTGGTGCCATGGGCAACGGCTTCGAACTTTCCTTTAGTGGGATGATAGCGCCAGACGCCGCAGTTCAGGAAAACTCGCTCGGCATTAGGCGTTCCCGGCTTGCCGACGCGCGAGTTCGACTGGATGCCATTGCAGCCATAGAGCCAGCCGTCAGGTCCCCAGCATAAGTTGCTGAAGATGTTGTGTCCCGCCTCCTTGAGGTTCCAGCCATCGAGAACGACGACAGGAGGGCCGTCCGGCTTGTCGCGCCCTTCTCGGTCCGGGATGAAAATCAGGTTCGGGCTGCTGCACAGCCAAACGCCCCCGAAGCCGACTGCTATCCCCGAGAGATTGGCTCCCTTGTCGTAAAACACGGTGCGCTTGTCGAAATGACCATCGCCTTTGGAGTCTTCGAAGATCAGGACGCGGTCCGTGCCCTCTTTGGCTGTCGTCCATTTCGGATACGAAAGACACTCGACGACCCACAGGCGGCCGCGATTGTCGAACGTGAAGGCGATGGGTTGCACCACGTCCGGCTCGCCGGCAAACAGCGTGGCCTGAAACCCCTTCGGCAGAGTCATTCGACTCGGGGCAACCTTGGGCGGTAGAGGTTCGTCAGCGGCGGCGCTCGAAGAGACGACGATAAGCAGGATGCTGGCAAGTGTGCGGGAGTGCATGGGATGTTTCTCGGATTAGCGGCCCTCCAGCGGCGTGGAGTGCGCGGGATCAGGCGAAGGAGTTGGACGGAAATTGTCGCTTGCAGGGGTTTGTTCGGGATGGTGATGTTCCGAGCGTTCCGCCACTTTTTCGCCAATCACAGGCACTTCCAGCCGCGGGTCGCCGGTGGCCACGGGATGGCGGAAAAAGTGATAGATGAGGTAAGCGGTCAGCGCCACCAAACCCAAAAGGACGAGAATGGGGCGAGAAGCCGCGATTTTTCCCTCGAAGGCTTGAATCAAATCCTTGAATTGATCGCCCAGCCAATAGCCCAAGAAGAAAAGCAAGCTGACGCCGGGAATGGCATAAAGGCCGTCGGCCATCACGAAGAGGCTGAATGGCACGCGCATGACGCCGGCCATAATGTAGATCGGGCTCCGAATGGTGGGCAGCAAACGGGCGAAGAGAAGCACCCATACGCCATAGCGATGGAAATTCTCCTCGATCCTCAGTTTCTTGTCGTCCGGCAGGACGCGTTTCATCCAACGCGATTCAATGAGCCGCGTGCCCCAGATCCGGCCGATGCCGTACAAGAAGCCGTCGCCGATCACCACGCCAAGCACGCAGATCGGCAGCATGAAATACCATTTGAGTCCCACCGTCGGAACCGGCAAGGGGGCCTCAATGTTTTGTGCTTCGCAAAGGGCCACCCAGGGAACGCCTGCCGGTACCGCCAGTGTAGGATCTACGGCCAAAAGCGCGGCCACCTGGGCGATGGAAGCGTCCATCTCCGCGCGGTTGTGCCCGCAAGTCACTCCGGCGCCAACGATCGGTAACTCTTCGGGAAACGGATGCGCCGAGCCCCGTCGCCAGGATGGAGAAGAAAACAGTGCCGTAGATCCACAAGGCCGCTCGGTCCAGCACGCGGGCATCTCCCGTAGCAGTTCAGTCCCTAACTGGAATCGCCATTATGGGATAGCCAGAGCGGATGGGAAAGAGCAATATGAAGGAGCGTGGCGGGTATCGGGTGAAGGGTGGAGCGTGAATAGCGCATCTTTGACATGTAGGGTTCTCCCGAGTGCCCTAATGCCTGGTGCTTTGCCTTTGGATTGGCAAGCTTGAGGGGACGAGGTATGCTGAACATTCGTCGTGCCTGATCGTGCCGCGGGCGCTGGGGTAGGGATGTCCTCCTCGTGGCGGCAGGGCCTTGGGCCCTCGAGGTTTCCGCTGTGGGAAAGGCCCCTGAGCAGAAACACCAACGGAAATAGTTTGTGCACATCAACGTCTGTTGTCCTAGTTGCTTCAGCCGCTACCAGCTCGATCCGGGTTTGAAGGGCCAGCGCAGTGCGCTGCCCCAATCCGATCTGCCGAGAGGTGTTCGAAGTACGCGAAGATAAGCAAACGCCCGAAAAGCCGCCGGAAGTTTACCGCCTGGAAGGGGAGCCGCCTGCCGTCGCACCGCCCTCGTTGCCGCCTAAGCCAAGCAAGTCTCCAAAGTCTGGATCGGTAAGCGACGTGGTGCCGTTGTTGGACGCGTTCACTTCTGGCGAAACGGAGCCCAAGGCGCCGCCTAATGGCAAAACTGCGACGACGAATGGGGATATCGCTGTTCCGCCTCCCCAGCGGGTGGCATCCTGGCGGGATGAGCCGCCCGCTCGGCGCACGGGCGACTCGGCAAAGAGTCCGGCGGACCCTGGAAGCGGCGAAATCAACAAGCCTGAATTACCAGGGGAAAAGACGAACAGTGGAGCGTCGTCCAATTCCACGAAAGTTCCAACGCCTCCCCCTGCGCCAAAGGAAGAGACCACGCCCGCTTTGCCCTCGGATTACCTTCCGCCCGACGCCGAACCGAGTCAGCGCGAGTTGGATTCCCTTGAAACCGTGACGCCGCCGCGCAGCCGTAAGGCCTTGCTAGCGGTCGTGGCCATGCTGGCGTGTGTTGTGCTCATAATCGGTGGCGTCGCGGCGGTCTTCATTCAAACTTTTGTTCGGGCCGAGACGCGTGCCAGTGCATTGGCGGATAAGGATTTTGCGGATGGCCGCTATGGCGCCGCGTCAGCCGGCTACGCGGGCCTGGTCAAAACTTTCCCCAAGAGCGATCAGCTGTCGCGCTATGAATTCCTGCGCGATCTCTCCATGATTGGTGAAGAGGCGAACAGCGGTTTGCAGACTAATCCCGAAGCGGACTTCGCGAAGTTCAAAGCCTTTTTGGAAAAGCATCGCGATGACCCGCTTTTGAAGGAGAATCACAAACACGTCGGCTCGATCCTGCGGAAGATGGCCGAGAATCTCGGTGAGTTCGCGGAGACCAACAGCACAACCGGACCCATCGAGGTGGGCCATCAGGCCCTCGATTTGAGCAATAAATACACGCCTGAAGATCCCGAAGCGAAAGGGATTGTCGAAAAGCTCGATCAGACGAAAGCCAAAATTGTTCTCGATCAAAAACGCGCCAATTTCATCAACAAACTAATTGCCTTCCTGGCTTCGGGCAAGAGTGGGACGGAACTCAAACCGATCCGCGCCGAAATCCGCTTTGCGAAGCTCGATGCTGATCCGGAAATTGTCGCAAAATTAAAAGAGATCGAAAAAACCCTGCGGGAGCGCATCGTCTATGTAGAAGCGAAAGATTCGCCGCCGGCCACGCTTTCTGACCCCGTCGAACCCAGCTTGCTCGTCACACCGTTCACCTCAGGATCTCCGCAGCCCAAGGCCGGCTCGAAGCACGTCGTCGCGGCACTCGACCGTGGCGTGCTCTATGCGCTCGACGAGACAAACGGCGCGGTCCTCTGGGCAACGCGCGTCGGGATCGACACGACGGCGCTGCCGAAACGCTTGCCCGCCACACCCCAATCCGCGGAGATGTTTTTAGTGCTGTCCGCGGACCGCAACACCTTGATGGCGCTGGCGGCAGCCGATGGCAGCGTCGCCTGGCGTCATAATCTGTCGGCGCCCTGTCTGGGCCGGCTCGTCGTCGACCGTCAGCGCGCCTACGTGCCAACTTACGATGGGCGGGTAAACGAAATCGAAATCAATGGCGGCGTTTTGCTGGGTTATTTCAAACTGGATGAACGCCTCAGCCTGGGCGGCGTTTTGCAAGAAGGGACCGATTGCCTCTATGTTCCCGGCGACAGCGATAACGTCTTTGTTCTCGACCTGGCGCGGTCCCAGGAGCCGGGCAAGCCGCCACGGAAGAAATCTTGCATCGGCATCTTGAACACGGGGCACCCGAGCGGCTCTTTGCGGAGTGAGCCTCTGGTGCTCAACCGCGTCGATCCGCGCCATCTGCCTCCTGGCGGAGCCCCGGCCCCCGGTTACCTGGTTCTTTGCCAAACGGACGGCTTCGAGCAAATGAAGCTGCGCGTGTTCAGGCTGCCCATCGATGCTCCCGATGCTCCCAGTTTGCAGCCGGACAAACGCATTCGCGGTTGGAGCTGGTTCGAGCCTTGTCACGATCCGGAGAAATTCGCGTTCGTCACCGATGAAGGAACCGTAGGGCTATTTGGGATCAATCAGTTCGGCAACGAGGACCAGGCCGTCTTCTCTCTCAATCGGGACGATATCCACCTGGGCGGCACCAATTCGCACCTGGTGCGCGGGCAAGTCGTCTATGCGCTGGATAACGATTTCTGGATCGTGGGCGGAGGTGTCTTGCAGCGCTATTATTTCGACATGTTCAGCCAGGGCCAACAGCTGATTCAATCTCCGGATTGGCCCAAGGCAGGCGTTCCCACAGGAGCTCCACTACACGCCGGCCAGATGGATGAGACCAACCACGTTTTGGTTACGGTTTCTCGCGACCTGACGCGGCAAATCACTTTGGCGACTGCTGTCGATTCCCGAAACGGCAAACTCCTCTGGCAGCGACAACTGGGCATCGACAGCCAAGGCGACCCGATCGCTTTGGGTAGCGATGCCCTGGTGGTGGATCGTAACGGGGCGGTGTTGCTGATCGAAGGGAGTCGCGCCCGAGCTCGAACTGGACCGGAATGGCAAGTCAGCGAAAGCCATTTGGCCGAGCCGATCGAAGGATTGGTTCCCGGGTCGGTCCAGATTATCCCGGAGAACGCAGGGACCGTCCACGAGCTTGGCATTGTTTCCCAGGGAAACAATGCAGGATACAAAATGGTGGTCCGGACCATCCGGTCCGAGCCGGCGGGCCAGAAGCCGAGCGTGCAAACTAGCGCAATCGACATCGCGGCGTTGCCTCAAGGCACGGCCGCGGTGGTGAATGGAGCGCTCATCGTTCCGCTCGCCGATGGCTTGCACCTCTTCAAACTTCCCTTGACCGCGGGCGCCGGTGGGCCAGACTGGCGGTCGGGAAATGCCGATGAGGATGCCTTGGGCCATGTGGTTGCTCTCAAGGATGACGAGTTCCTGACTACCGACGGCAGTCGCGGCATTACCCGGCGACATTTGGCCCGCTAACGGCAATTTCCAGAGCAAGCTGACTAGGGATATGTCCGCGCACATCGTCACGGCGCCGGTGGTGCTGCCTGGATTCAAGGTTTGCGTCGCCGACGCCCAGGGAGTTGTGAGCTTGCTCGATGGCTCCACCCTGGCGACCGAAAAATCGTGGCAATTGCCGGGCAAAATCACCAGCGGCTTCATCTCGTGCAAGGGTTCCCTCTGCGTCATTGTCGACCGCAAACGATTGGTCTGCATCGATCCGGCCAAGGACGGCATCCTATGGCAATATGAAACGCCCGATGCAGAAATCGTCGGCCAACCGTGCTGCATAGGCGACCTGATCGTGGTGGCAAGCTCGAACGGCCGATTTGTCGGTCTCGATTCGCACACTGGCCGGGCTCGCGGCCCCGGCTACGTTCTCAACGCGAGTGCGGCGCCCACCGGCACCCCTGTCGCGGTTGGTACGGAGACGGCCATCGTACCGCTCACGGACGGCACCGTTTTCTTCCTGTCATTGCAGCTGCTCCAGGACCGGCAAGCGACTTCGCAGCGCTAAGAGCACCTAAACATGACGGGCCAGATTCTCTATCGGGTTGCTTTGCCTTCCGTCCTGGTCGTGGTGTTGCTCGTGGCGGCTTGCTTGGGAGGGACTTGGTCGATCGCCTACCTGCAAGCGAGCCAGGCGCACATCCTGTCCAAGAACTTCTCCAGTGTGCTGGCAGCACAACAACTGGAACTCCGTTTGCGCCAATTGCGCTTCCACAGTTTCCTCTACGTCATGGAACCCAGCGCGGCCCTGTGCGGCTCGTAGACGGGGACGTTAGCGAATTCGAAAAAACGCTGGCCAAGGCCGAGCAGACAGCGGACCAACCCGAAGAACGCCGTCTCGTCGAATCGGTTAAAGGGGGCTATCGGCAATACCGCAACGACCTGCAACAAGGTCCCGAGCCTGGCGCCGCTACCTGGAGTCGCAAACAATTGCTGCACTGGGCCGATACCCATTCGCTGCGCCAATTGGCCGCTCGATGCGAAGAGTTGTCCCAATTCAACCAGCGCTCGATGGCAGAAACTGCGGCGGCGAGCGACCGCATCGGTGATCGCACGAGGGAATGGATGCTCTTGGTCGGAGGATTGGGGCCTTTGAGCGGATTGGCAGGCGGCTATCTGATCGCTCGCGGCCTGGGCCGGACGCTGACGCGTCTGGTGGTTCGCGTGCAGGATTTGAACGCACAATTGGATCGAGAGGTGGATAGCCTGGGCCTTAAGGCGGGGACGCGCCTGCAAGACCTCGACCGGCAACTGGATCACGTCGTCGAGCGCGTGCAAGCTGTGGTAGTGCAGACGCAGAAACAACAACAAGAAATGTTGCGGGCGGAGCAACTGGCGGCAGTGGGACAACTTGCCGCAGGACTTGCCCATGAGATTCGCAATCCCTTGACGAGCGTCAAGCTGCTAATTGGCGCGGCGCAGCCGGAGCGGCGACAAGGCATTGTCGGCGGAGGACCTGCAGGTTATCCATCAGGAGATCGAACGGCTGGAAGCCAGGGTGCAAACCTTGCTCGATTTTGCCAGGCCGATGCAGAGCCGGCGTCGAGAGTGCGATCTAGCTGAGATTGCGGAAGCGACTATCGAGCTTGTGCGGAGCCGCGCTCGCCAACAAGGCGTATCGATCGAGTATTCGCATCCTCCCCATAAGGTGAGCGTTCGGGTAGATCCCGATCAGATTTCCAGCGTGCTCGTGAACCTGTATTTCAATGCTCTGGATGCTATGCCCGGCGGCGGCCAGTTGACCATACGCCTTGCCGTCGCTGTGCAAGCGGAACTCACGGTAACGGACGACGGTCCGGGGATAGCTCCGGAACTGGTCGACCGACTCTTCACGCCCTTCGTCAGCTCGAAGTCGACGGGAACGGGACTGGGATTGAGCGTTTCCCGTAGAATCGTGGAGGAGCATGGCGGCACGCTGACAGGGGCCAATCGCGTCGGCACTTCTGGAGCCTGCTTCGCCGTCAGACTGCCCGTATCGGGAGATGGTCATGCCGATTCTCCTCCTCGTCGATGATGAGTCCAGCGTCCGGTACACGTTCAATCGGCTGTTCAGCTCCCCGGACGTTCAAGTGGCGGCTGCCGCTACCGTGGCCGAGGGGATCGCACTGTTCAGGGAAAAACGGCCCGACGTGGTCGTGCTCGACCTTCAATTACCCGACGGCAGCGGGCTGCGCGTTTTCGACGAAGTCCGCAAACTCGACAAAAAGACTCCCGTAATCTTCATTACCGCTCACGGAACGGCTTCGACGGCAATCGAAGCCATGAAGAACGGGGCTTTCGATTATCTGATCAAGCCCGTGGATTATGAATCGCTCAGCGAGCTGCTCAAGCGCGCATTTGCCGCCAGCCAGCTCATGGCCGTCCCCGTGGTTGCCCCCGCTATCGAGTCGATGCAGCAAATTATCGGCGGCAGTGCCGTGATGCAAGAGATGTGCAAGAGCCTGGGACGCATTGCCCCGCAAGACGTCAACGTCTTGATCGGTGGCGAGAGCGGCACCGGCAAAGAACTGGTCGCACGCGCCATCTATCATCACGGCAAGCGGTCGGATCGGCGTTTCTTGGCTGTGAACTGCGCTGCCTTGCCGGACTCGCTCATCGAGAGCGAATTGTTCGGTCACGAAGAGGGAGCATTTACAGGCGCCGGCCGCATGCGCATTGGCAAGTTCGAGCAATGCGACGGCGGCACGCTCTTCCTCGACGAGATCGGCGACTTGCCGCCGGCGGCTCAGGCAAAAATGCTCCGCGTGCTGCAGGATCAACAGTTCGAGCGCGTGGGCGGCAAAGAGACCATCCGCACGAACGTGCGAATTCTGGCGGCCACAAATCAGGACCTCCAAAAACTGACCGCCGAAGGTCGCTTCCGCAAAGATCTTTACTATCGTCTGAAAGTCATCTCCATTCACGTGCCGCCGTTGCGCCAGCGCGGAGCCGACGTCGAGGAATTGGCTCACTACTTCTTGGCCTTGTACAACCGGGAATTGAAACTCAGCATCCGGGCGATCGACCCGGAGACACTGGCACTCTTTCAACACTACTCCTGGCCTGGCAACGTCCGCGAACTGCAGAGCGTCTTGAAGGAAGCAATGCTGCGCACCACGGGGCCGATCCTTTTGCCCGAGTTTCTGCCTGCTTCTTTTCGAGCTTCGCCTGCCCAATCAACATCACCAAGTGCCCGGCAAAGCCTCGATTTTGCTGCGTTCGTGGAAAGCCAGATTGCCGGCGGTGAAGGCAATATGTACGCCCATGTTATGCGCGAGGTAGAACGATACCTATTTTCCCGTGTGCTGCAACATACGCAAGGACGACAGGCGCAAGCAAGCGACATGCTGGGACTGAACCGTTCAACCCTTCGCTACAAGCTCCGCGATCTCGGTTTGAGTGTCGAGAAATCGGTTCAAGACGCGGCGACGGCCCCGCCGGAGGGGTGAAGATGCGTGTCGAATTGGCATGGCCAAAAGGATAATGAAAGTGCTTCTAAGTTGAAATGGACCAGACATCCCTTCCTAGCCCCGGATGGGGCGGCAGTTAATAGCCAGGGGCGTTAGCCCCTGGAACTAGTCTGGTAAATGAATCCAGCCCCGGTAGGGGCGACAGTACTTTCGCCCCTACCGGGGCTGATCGTTGTATCTGAACTTTTCCAGGGGCTGACGCCCCTGGCTATTGACTGCCGCCCTTCCAGGGCTCAAATTCAAAATTGGGCTGCCGCCTCCCAGGGCTCAAATTCGAACCTTTGAAACCTTCCCCATTCCCCAAGAAGGTCCATCCCTATTCCAGGCGCAAAATACGCCGGTTTGGCGCGAATCGCGCCGGTGAATTTCGACGGCGCTTCGATTCTAATCCTGGGCTTTGATCTGCACGGCAAGCCAAGTTATTATGCGCCATGGAGATGCATCCATTATTCGTTCATTCCCCGGTAACGGCATGGTGGTTGCTATGATGGCTTTGCAATCCTGCGCTATCAATCTCACCCGCTGAATCGATTCATGACTCGTACGAAAGCTAGCCGGAGCCAAGACTAATCCATGTGGCTGATCAAAGCATCGCTTAGAAATCCCTACATGGTGGCATCGATCGTCTTCATGCTCCTTGTTCTTGGGGTTCTGGCGATTGCGCGGATTCCGATCGACATCTTGCCTGTTTTCAAAGCGCCGGCAGTGCAGGTCATCACCTACTACCAGGGCATGCCAGCTTCGTCGATCGAAAAGACGATCACCAACCGCATCGAGCGCTGGGTCAACCAGGCCCCCGGGGCGAATCTCGTCGAATCGAAGTCCATTCCAGGCGTAAGCATCATCAGGGTCTACTTCCGCGATGACACCGACCCGACGGCTGCCCTCACGATGACCAGTCAGCTTGCTCTGGGAACCTTGCCGACGCTTCCGCCCAACACACTTCCGCCGGTGGTGCTGCCTTTCGATCCGACGGCCACCATGCCGCTCGGCGTGCTCACCGTGGAGAACAAGAACCTGGACGAGGCCAATATCAAGGACGTGGCGCGCATTCAGGTGCGCAATTTCTTGGGTTCCGTGAAAGGCTGCATTGCTCCCGTCGTCGTCGGCGGCAAAGATCGAACCGTTTTGGTCTACCTTGACCCAAAGAAGATGGAGGCTCGCCACGTTTCGATGCTCGACGTGGTTGCCGCCCTCAAGCAGGGCAACATGATGGTAACGCCGGGCATCGCCTATTTCGGCAACAATCAATTGCTTCTCGACACCAACATGATGGTCGAGAAGGTCAAGGAGCTGAACGACCTGCCCATTCGCGTCGATCCATCCAACAGTATCTATCTCCGCGACATCGGCCGTGCCGAGGACTCCTTTGCCATCCAGTCCTCGCGCGTGCGCATCGACGGCGGCCGGCAGGTTTACGTGCCCATTTACCGCCAGCAGGGGGCCAGCAGTCTGGCGGTGGTCAATGGCGTGAAAAAAAAGCTGGATTACATCATCAAGCGCTGTCCGCCGGGAACCAAGCTAACCTTGGTGATGGATCAGTCGATATTCGTCCGTGAGTCCATCCGCAGCCTTATCGAGGAAGGGGTGATCGGCGCCATCCTGGTCTCGATCATGATCCTGATTTTCCTGGGCAGCTGGCGGATGACGCTCATTGCCAGCATGTCGATTCCTCTGGCCATCCTTGGCGCCATCATCGGGTTGTATCTGACGGGCAACTCCATCAATGCCATGACCCTGGGCGGGCTCGCTTTGGCCATCGGGCCGCTGGTGGACGACGCCATCGTCGAACTGGAGAACAACCACCGCAACTACAGCCTGGGCAAATCGCGCAGTTCGTGCCGCGCTCGACGGGTGCGCGGAAGTCATGGTCCCGGTGCTGGTGGCCACCTGCACCACCAATATCGTGCTTGCTCCGCTGGCGCTGATGCCCGGTATGGGCGGATTTCTCTTCCGTCCCTTGGCCTTGGCGGTTACCTTCGCCATGGTCAGTTCCTTCCTGCTTTCGCGCACCTTCGTCCCGATGATGTGCGCCAAGTTCTTGCCGGACGATCATCAGAACGGTCGGGGTGAGGGACACGGCCATGCCTCGCCCATTGGTTACTTTGGCCGCGTCCATCGTCGCATCGAGCGCGGACTCGACGCGGCCAATCGTTCCTACATCCGTCAACTCGAAACGGCGCTGCGACACCCCTACAAATTGCTGGGGTTTATCGCCGTCCTCATAGTTCTCGCTGGGTTCCTGAGTCCCCGCATCGGCAGCGAGTTCTTTCCCAAAGTCGATGCCGGGCAGATCACCATGTATGTCCGCTGTCCGTCAAATCTGCGTCTCGACGCCAGCGAGAAACGGGTGATGGAGGTAGAAAACCTGATTCGCCAGGTTGTCCCCGCCAAAGACCTTAAGAAGATCGTCAGCGAAATCGGCGTGGATCCCGACTGGTCGTCGGCGTACACGCAGAACTCCGGCCAGCAAGACGCCGTCGTCCGCATTCAGCTGTCCCCGGAACGGGCTTTCAGCTCGCAGGAATATGCAGCCAAGCTTCGAAAAGCTTTTAAGGAAGAAGAACGCCTTGCCGACTTGCGCGTCAGCTTCAACACGGGCGGGATGGTCTCGACGGCTCTGAACAATGGCGCCGCTTCGCCCATCGACATACAGATCGAAGGCGGCAAACGGAGCGAGGCGCTCAAAATGGCTCGCGAAGTGCGCAATCGCGTTCGTTCGATCGCCGGCGTGGCCGACGCTCGCGTCCGCCAACGCTTGGATGCCCCTTACCTCGTGATCGACGTCGATCGCCAGAAAGCGGCGCGTGCCGGCCTGACGCCCAACGAAGTCATCGATCAGGCCGTGGCCGCCTTAAACTCCAGCATCTCCCTCGATCGCAACTTCTGGATCGACGTGAAAACCGGCAATCAATATTTCGTGGCGGTGCAATACCCGGAGAATCCGGGAATGAAGCTGGAAGATCTCCTCAATATCGAAGCCACTGGCCTCAAACAAACCACGCCGGTGAAGCTGTCGAGTCTTGCAAAATTCCGCCGAACGACAGGAGCCGTCGAGCTGAACCACGTCGCGCAGATGCCGGTTTTCAACGTGCAGCTCAACACGGAAGGTCGCGACATTGCGGGCGTGGCCACGGATGTGCAAAAGGCCATCGCCGATCTTCGCAACAACCTCCCGGAGGGCATGTTCATCAGCCTCAAAGGGGAGTTCGAGCGCATGAACGAGTCGTTTTGGAATTTGCTCAACGGGATGGTGCTGGCCACGATGCTCGTCTACCTGCTGCAAGTTGCGCTATTTCGCTCGTGGGTCGGCCCGCTTATCATCATGTGTACCGTGCCTCTGGGATTGATCGGCGTCGTGTTCATTCTCTACCTGACCAACACGACGCTGAACGTGCAATCGGAGATGGGGGCCATCTTTCTGATAGGCATCGAGGTGAACACAGGCGTTCTCATCGCCGAATTCGCCAACAAACAACGCAAGCTTGGGCTTTCCGTCCGCGACGCGGTTGTTAAAGCATGTTCCATCCGCTTTCGGCCCATCATCATGACCTTCCTGGCGTGCTTCATCGACTTGTTGCCCATGGCATTCGGCATGGGCGGTCGGGGCAGCGAGGCAAATGTGCCGCTCGCCCGGGCGGTGGTGGGCGGGCTGCTTTGTTCCACCTTGTTGTCTCTGTTCGTTTTACCCATGCTGTATACGATGTTCATCCGCGAAGAGAAAGCTGGCGGCTTCGACATCGAAGCGGAGTTGGCCGACGTGCCCGAGCCGATCCTGGCGCCGCCCGGACTTCCCCTTACCGCCTTGGGCGACGCGGTTCTCTTGCCCGATGGGACAACGGCAAAAGGGCCGCCTCTTTAAGGTTCACGCAGAGACCCCTGCCGGCTTGCCCGGCAGGTGAATGAGTTCGGCAGCTAAAGGGGACCGACGTGACGGCCCCTGCCGGCTTGTCCGGCAGGTGAGAAAGTTCAGTCGCTGAACATAAGCCGCCGGAACTCCTTCACCCGCCGGACAAGCCGGCAGGGGTCGCAGAAGGAAGAGATTCTTAGGTTTCTAGCGGGCGAACTGATTCACCTGCCGGACAAGCCGGCAGGGGTCTACAAGGCAGTTTCTGATTTCCCAAACGAAAAAGCGCAACATCAAAACGTGCACGTAGGACTCTATAAAGCAGAACGACGATAGCAAAATAAAATAAGGTGCAAATATGACCATGAAACCGAAACGATGGAGGCACGCTCATTCGGGTATAGTTGCGCTGGTCCTGGTGGCAGCCGCCGGGGCAGGGGTGATCGTGTTCTACCACGGGAACAAAGCGCAGGCCCAGGCTACCCATCACGAACAGGAACCCGAAGGCGATGGGGAGGGGGAACAGCAGCCGAAACCCATCCTGGTCAAGACCGTTCTTCCGCGACAGGATCGCGCATTCGAGATGACGGTGGAACGGCCTGCCGACGTCGAAGCTTACTACCGTGCCGATATCGAATCGGAGGTTGCCGGCCAAGTACGCTCGATCCGCGTGGCGCGCGGGTCGCACGTGACTAAGGATCAGGCTCTCGTTGAAATCATTGTGCCCGACTTGCGTGCGGCCGAACGAGAAAAGGGCAATATCGTCATCCAGCGCGAACGCGAACTCCATCTAGGGCTGGCGAAATCCCAGGCTGCCCGGGTTGCCGTGAAAACGGCTCTGGCCAACATCGATGAGAAAAAGACCCTGCTCCAGCAGGCCAAGGCCACCACGCGCCTGCGCGAACAACAGTTCGCCCGCTTGGACAGCTTGGCGCGGAGCGACTCGGTAGACAAAAACGTTCGCGACGAAGCAGCCCGAAGCTTGGAGGAAGCCCGGGCGGCGGAAGCGAGCGCCATTGCCTCTCGGCTCAAGGCAGAAGCGGAAGCGGAGGATGCCAGGGAACTGGTCAAAGTCAAGGAGGCGGAAGCGGACCAGCTTCAACAGCTAATCGAGGTGGCCAAATCGGATCAGGAGAAAGCCAAGGCGATGCTTGGCTACGCCACGGTGCGGGCGCCATTTCAAGGCATCGTGACCGCCCGCCGAGTGAATCCTGGCTCTTTCGTCCAGAACGCGTCGACCGGAAAACCAACTGCCATCCTTACGCTGGAGCGAACCGACATCGTCACCGTCGTCATGCGCGTGCCGGACAACGTGGCCCCCTTCGTGACGGCAGGCACGGAGGCCATTATCGAGTTGGATTCCCTCCCAGGGATCAAGATCCGAGGCAAAGTAACCCGGTTTGCCCCTTCGTTGGAGACGGAAGCTCACGATCGCACCATGCCCATTGAAGTGGACCTATGGAACCTGGAGCCGAGCAAATACAAGGAGTTCTTTGCGGACCCCAAGAACCTTGCCGATCTCAAGGAAGGTCCCTTGCCCCTGGTGCCCCAATTCACCGGCACACAAGCCATTCAACGATCGACCCATTTGATGGCCGGCATGTACGGCAAGATGACGCTCCTGCTCAGGTCGTTCGGCGCGGACAAGCTGATTCCAAGCCAGTCGATCGTTCGAGAAGGCGGCCGGTCGAAGCTCTATGTCGTCAAAGATGGCAAATCGCATCTGATCCCGGTAGTAGTGCAAATCGATGACGGCTCGTTGGCGAAAGTCGATCTCCTCAACGACAACGGACAGGTGATAGGCAACCTCACGGGCAAGGAAGAGGTGATCGTGACCAACCAGGAAGAATTGACCGAAGGGCAGGAAGTTACCACCACACCGCTGCCGGGTTGGAATGTAGTGAAGTAGGGATCATCACAGACAGGCGACCAACGCTTGGCACTTTGTCCCTGAGCCCAACGGGCTCGTTCTTTAGAGCCCAGGCTGAAGGCCTGGGAACCGGGACCCTGAGGCACCGACCCTGAATGGGTCGTTCAAATTAAACTCGCGAAGGCCCTTAAGTATGAAGCACGTATCTGGAAGGAGCGACATGAACGGTCCTTTCAGGACCGTGGATTCGGTGCGGTCCATTTCCCAGGCCTAACGGCCTGGGCTGTAAGAACGAGCCTTTCAGGCTCGAACGTGCGCCAAACTATCCCCATAGGTGCATCTTGAAAACTCGATCGACAGAGTTATGCCATCAAAACAGAGAACCCCATATCTCCGTCTTTAGGGCAGGAATGAATTCCGAAAGGCGAAGAAAGATTCGAGCGATTCGTTCTGAATTCGACCAAATTAACCATTTTCCTGAATTTGCTGGACTTGCCGGGTCGATAATCTGAGATGACGGTAACGGCTTTGCCGTAACGGAAGTCGCCAGACTTCCGATCTTTGCCCGTGACCGTAGCGGAAGTCGCCCGACTTCCGATCTTTGCCCGTGACCGTAGCGGAAGTCGCCAGACTTCCGATCTTCGCCAGTGCAGGGAGGCCGCGATGAAGACAGGAAGTCTCTTCCGCCTTGCGCGTCAGCATGTTTTGCCGCCCTGTTCTCAACCACGCTGACTCTTGCCCGGGAACCCCAAGAAAAGCAGCCTGTCTCAGCTGAAAAGCCGGCCGCCAAGGTCACGATTCCGGATCCTCCGCCAACGCTCCTCGATCCGAACGCCCAGCCCATAACCTTGCCCAGCTCGCTCAAATTAGCCGGTGTCGATAATCCGGAAATCCTCCTTGCTCAGCAACGCGTTGTCGAGGCGGTTGCACTTCGCCAGCTGGCGGCCGTTCAGTTTTTGCCCAATCTGAACGCCGGCACCAATTTCGATTCTCATGACGGCAATTTGCAGCAATCCAGCGGCAATATCCTAAAGGTCAACCGCAGTGCCCTGTACGCCGGTCTAGGCAGTGAGGCCATCGCAGCCGGCACGGTAAACATCCCCGGCGTATTGTTTCAGGGAAATGTTTCGGAGAACGTCTTTGGCTACCTGGTGGCCAAGCAGCTTGTGAGGCAACGAGAGTTCGACAATCTCGCCGTCCGTAACGACGTGCTGCTCCGCGTGGCCACGCGCTATGTGGATTTGCTGCATGGTGAAGGCCGCCGTGCCATCGCTTTGAAGACGCGCGCAGAAGGCGCGGAGGTCGCTCGGATCACTGCCGAATATGCAAGTACGGGCCAAGGGCGTCAAGCCAATGCCGACCGGGCGGCTGCGGACCTGGCCCAGCGCGACGAGGATATTCTGGATGCGGAAAACGAGATACTCACCGCTTCCGCTCGCTTGGCACAGGTGCTGAATCTCAATCCTTCGGTGCGGCTGTTCGCGATAGACGGCTGGGTAGTTCCCATGCCGCTGGTTCCGGAACCCATCCCGCTGCCCGAATTGATTGCCATCGCCATGATGCAGCGGCCCGAACTGGCGGCGCAGCGCGAGGCCATTCGCCAGGCATTCCTCGTCCTGAGGGGGGCGAAGGTTCTTCCCTTCTCCCCCAACTACATCATCGGTTTCAGCGCAGGCACGTTTGGCGGCGGCAGCAATCTCGTTGCCCAGCCGGGTGGGTTTTCGACGGGCACGGCCACTTTCCAGGGCCCTCGCTTCGGCAATTTTGACGGGCGCGAAGACGTCGACGTCGTCGTTTTCTGGACCTTGCGCAACCTCGGCGTAGGCAACGTGGCCATCGTCAGGGAAGCCCGAGCACGCCACGAAATGAGCCGGTTGCAGGAAGTCGTGATCCTGGATCGCGTGCGAACCGAAGTGGCAACGGCCTACGCGCGCACTCATGCTCGATTCGCTCAATTGAAGATTGCCGAGCAGGCGATCGAAACGAGCAAACGAGGCTTCGAGGCCGACTTGCGACGGACCAAAGGTTTGGAGGGCCTGCCCATTGAGGTCCTCGATAATTTGCGCCTCCTAGGCCTGTCGCGGCTGAGTTACTTGCAAGCAATAACGGATTACAATCGGCGCAGTTCGAACTTTATGTCGCACTTGGCCAACCTCCCGCCGATGTGCTGGCTCGTCCCATTCCTGCCAGCCTGGTGCCACCGCCGTGCTCCCGGCGTCGCCTGGTGAATCGTTGGCGCCGCCCCCCAATCGCTGAGCCAAATCCGCCAGGTTCGAAATGATCTGTTCTTGCAGAAAGGAGGAGAACGTGAGCACGATGCGATGCAGGCGAGCCACCACATGCCTGTTTCTTCTCCTTTATCTGATTGGGTCGTCAGGTTGTGGATGCTCCGCGAATGGGCATCGGATATGGGAGCAACGGGCACCGTCGCCGCACCTGCGCCGCAAATGCCGGCGCTCTCGATGGAGAAAACAGCATCAGGAGCGCTTGGCTCGACAGCAACTCAGGCGATCCCTGAGCCATCGCAAACGCTGCCTCTCAATTTGCCCGAAGCTCTTGGCCTGGCAGGGGCTGAAAACCCGACCATCGCCATCGCGCGCCTGGCCGTGGTGGCGGCCTTGGCCGAACAGACGCAAGCGCCGGCGCTGCTGCTGCCCAATCTTAATGCCGGGACGAACTACGACTACCACGCGGGAACTCTCCAGTCCTCTTTCGGCGCAATACGGGAAGTAGACCGTCAGGCCCTCTACGTTGGAGCCGGCGCGGATGCCATTGGAGCAGGAACGGTAGCCATTCCTGGCGTGCAGTTAGTTAGCCCTTTAACCGATGCGATCTACGCGCCCGGATCGCCGGCAATGTGGTTGCGACCAGGCAGTTTGATGCATCGGCAACCCATAACAATGTGTTGTTGGAGGTGGGGGCCCTTTACTACGCCCTAGTTGGCGCCGAAGCGAGCTTGGCTGCCATTCGCCGCACCGAAGCGGATGTGGAAATAGTGGTCAAGTTGACTGCGGAACATGCTGCCAAGGGGCAGGGCCGTCAAGCAGACGCCGACCGTGCTCGCTCCGAGGATTTGTTGTTTCACCAAGATGAGCTGCGGGCAGAGGAAGAGACTGCGGTCGCCTCGGCCCGGTTAGCACAGGTCTTGAACGTCGACCCTTCAACACGATTGGTTTCGCGCAGCGAACCCGTGCAATGGATCGAGCTGGTGAATCTGAGCCAACCTGTCGACAAACTTGTCGAAACGGCTCTCGCTCACCGCCCGGAAATGGCCGCGCGCGCTGCCGCCATCCAGGCCAGCCGGGAGGCGCTATCATCAGGAACAGGCCAGGCCCTTCCTTCCCACACTATTAGTCGGTTACAGCGCCGGCGCGTTTGGCGGCGGCAGCAATCAGGTGGCATCTTCTTTTGGCAGTGTGGGCAGCCGATCCGACTTCGATGTGGTTGCCCTCTGGACCTGGCAGGACCTGGGACTGGGCAATCTGGCGCGTACAGCGCCGCCGTCAGCGCCGAGATCAGGCAGGCGGAAGCCGATCAGCTGCTTACGATCAACACCATACGCGACGAAGTGGCCGAAGCGGTTGCCCTGGCCAGTGCCAGCCAGCGCAAATTGGCCGTTGTCCAGCGGCAACTCAAACGCGCCACAGGATGGTTTCGAGCACGATTTGCAGCGCGTGCGAGGCCTGGTGGGCCGGCCCATCGAAGTCCTGAACAGCGTGAGGCTCTTGGCCACGGCGCGCGAAGACTTTGTGTCGGCTTTGACTGAATATAATCAGGCCCAGTTGCGGCTATTTGTGTCCTTGGGGCAGCCGCCCCCGGGATCACCTTGAGGTCGGCGCATCACTTCCATTGAGCGCGTAATGCAAGGCTTCGGCGCAAAAAACTCCGCTTTGAATGATTCGACGCCGGGTTCATTTCCGATTTCAGTTCGCCTAGCATCATAGTCCTTCATTTCTCGGCCTTTTCTCATGAAATCTGACTAAACCCCTTTGGCACCGGACTTGCGATAGCGTGATGCGCGGTCGCTTTGGAATGTGGTTCTTCTCTACCACTCGCCTTCATGCCATGAAAACAATCTCCAGGTAAGTCTCGCCACATGCCGGCGAATTCAGCGGCGGCTGGTGCTTTGAGAGGTAGGTCGGTTTTTCGTTTCAGCCCTTAAGCAGTGATCTCCCACCTCGCCTGAGCATCATTTTGTGAGTGCGTTTGGAGCAATTACATGAACTGGGTGCGCCCTTCTTCTTGAGGTGGACATCTATTAGGAGTCGTCCATGGCGACCAAGAACAGCAGGAGATGGTTGAATAACTTTGGCCCAGTCCTCCGTCCTCACCTCGAACCGCGCCGGCTCAGCAAGCGACCTTGTCAGCTTCGATCAAGACTGTTTTTGGAACTGCTCGAGGACCGTCTGGTGCCGGCTTCGGTGTCGATTGCCGACAGCAGCGTGGTGGAGCCAGGTCCTGGCGGTACGGTGGACATGGATTTCTCGGTTACCCGTACCGGCGATCTGTCGGCTCCACTTTCGGTCAATTATGTCACCGTTGCGGGAAGTGCCCAGCCCAACACCGATTTCAAGCCCATCAGTGGAACCGTCACGTTTGCGGCGAGCTCCGCGGCGGCGACCATTGCCATTCCGATCTTTGGCAACGGCATCTACAACAATCCAAACCTCACTTTTTCGGTTCAATTGACAGGTATTGCAGGCGTTGCTGGTTCCGCCATTTCATTTGCCAATCACGACGATTTCTATGTCGGCGGGAACCTCAATTCGATAGCGGTCGGCGATATCAACGGGGATGGGAGGCCCGATGTGGTAGTCACCAACCAGTATACCGATACGGTTGGCGTCCTCCTGAACGCGACCGTTCCAGGCTCCGATACGCCGGCGTTCGCTCCAACGCAGAACTTCCTGGTTGGCCGGGACCCGACATCCGTGCAACTCGCCGATATCAATGGCGACGGCCGGCCCGACATAGTTGTCGCCAATACATACGACAACACCCTGACGGTGCTCTTGAATGGCACTCCGACAGGATCATCATTCGCATCTTTCCCCGTCGAACAGGATTTCGTCCCAGGCATAGATCCTGTTTCCGTAGCGGTGGGCGACATCAACAACGATGGCAAGCCGGACCTGGTCGTCTCCAACTCCGGCAATAGTCTCTTGACGGTTCTCCTCAATACCACTCCATCAGGAGCAACATCGAGCTCGTTCCTTCCTCCGCAGATCTTCTCGCCAGGAAACAGCTTGGCGCGGTGACACTTGGAGATTTCAACGGCGATGGACGCCTGGATGTGGCAGTCGTCAGTTCTCAAGCAAACGTATATAGCAGGGTTCTTCCTGTCGCGATATTGCTGAACGGCACTCCGCCAGGCTCGCCGACTGTCGAATTGACCGCGCCGCAGCTCTTCCCGGCGGGGCCGGCTCCGGTGGCATTGGCCGTGGGCGACATCAACGGCGACGGACGTCCCGATTTGGCCGTCGCCAACAATCCTTACTATGCAAGCACCACCCAGCTTGCCTCCGTATTGCTGAACGGCACGCCGCCGGGCAGCCCTTCGCCGTTTTTCTTACCCCAGCAAGTTTTTCCGGTTGCCAATGGGGCAGATGCCGTGGCGCTGGCCGATCTCAACGATGACGGCAAGCTGGACATGATTGTCGCCAACCGTACGGATGGAAATATTTCCGTTCTCCAAAATCTGACGCCGGCGGGTTCGTCCAGTGCTCTATTTGCCCAACGACTTAACTTCCCCGTCGGCTATGCGCCGACCGCGATAACGCACACGCCGACAAAAAAATGCCATGCAACGGCGGCGGGCAAACCGGACACTGCCTGTTGCCGAATAAACCGCAATCGTTCACGTCTCCGGGATTGTGTCTGATCACGTCACGGTAATGAGTAACTCCCGGCAGGCCGACAAATGCCATCGAGGAGGAGCCGAATGCACCGGGGTTCCCGATGATGTCGGCCTGGCGCGGCGGGCGCTGACACCGTTTCATTGAAACAGTCGCTGGGCGCATGGCGACGTTCTCCTCTCCTGGTAGCCCAACCACGTGCGCCCATCGCGCTCACGGCGCTCACTTCTCACCTTCTACGGAGCTGGATGACAACAACCAATGCTGTAAACCAGCAGGTGAGCCACCGCTTCCTGGTGGCGAGGCAGCACAAGGAGACCTGGTGTTGATGGTCAGCAACCTAACACGCTGATTGATAACAGTTCGGCCGGCGAGCAAGCGGGTAAGGTGGTCCACAGGAACAATGTGCTGCTGCCTGACCCCAGATGGTTTGCAGAATCGTCTCTCGGTCAATGCGATTCATCCCGCAGCAGTGGCCAGGGTAAGGCTCCCAGCACTTCAGATGGGCTGCGCACTGCCAGCCTCGACCTTCAATGATGGTGCCAGCATCTGGCGGAGTTGAGCCGGCGTGCCCACTGAAAATGCGGGTCTTGAAATGCTGAGCCGGGGTGTCTTGGACAAGGAACGGCACCGGCGGCATCCATGATTTTATCCACCGTGGCAAGGCTCAAGACCATGTGATCCGGAGCTAGTCTCACTCCATATCAGCAGCAGGCGGGCAATGCGGAGAAGGAGGCTGGGTGACACACCATGGACAGCGACAGAGCAACCAACGGGGTCCCGCCATCTTGGGGTGCACGGTTACCTGAACAACACACAGCCCGGCCGTGTGCCTCCACCAGCCGCCCGACAGCGTGCTGTGTGTGTGTGAATGCATATATAAATTCTATAATGACAACAGACCTTAATGACATCTCTATGAAGCAGCCGACATTCGGGCAAACCACTGATAACACAGCATTACTGATGAACAAATTCCACCAATCAGCTGAAGGCTCTGCAGGGCATGTGCATGGGCCTGGAATGAGCAGCCTAACTCTCAACATGATAAAAATGACACAGATCATTGCCTTTGGAGGCAGAGTAAAATGATTTTGAAATGAATAACCTAGTGGCCCTGGCTGAGGCTTGGTTCAACAGGCCATCTGATTCTGAGCTTCCTTCTTCCTTGGCCACTGATTTGTGGACAAGCGCCATGAACATACACAGCAACAGGTGCATGGGCACGATGGTCGTGTGCCCGGGCATGTTGGGCATGAATGTGGACGTGCTGCCGTAATGGAATCACACAGGAAAATATCACACTGTACCTGACACCAGCATCATCTTCCCAATTGTTTGGTTACATGCATGTGCTCAATTATATAATTGGTTTTGACCACCTCACTTTGACAATGGGTATACAACAGTGTGGATTTGTCTTTGAACGTGATGTGACAATAGCTCTTCATATAATAATATTGTTTTGCAGAGACAGTGCATCTTGTAATTCAACGGGCAATGATTTAACAGTAATTTGATTGCCTCCACCACTCGTGTATGCCTCAGTGTGGTGTACAGTCATCACTCGCACCCGATTGCTCCTGCAGACACCACCTGCCATCACTGCTCTTGACTTGCTAATGTTCATTTGGCACACACGATGACAGGGTGTGATTGGTAACTGGCTATGATTGATACAATGTTTGTATCAACCATACTAAATTAATTGGACAAAAGGTAGATTATTTTGGCATTGTGTGCACATTGCACCATGTATAGTTTTGATGCTGACTTGTGGTTGTTTTCCTGATATCTCTCGCCACCACCATAATCATCCTCAGGATTTTGTTTGCCCAAAGCTGTTGGCTGAGCCATGATTTGCACATAGCTTCTTCTTCTTGATCTCTTGGTTTGGCAGCCACTTGTATGGCTTTGTTGCTTGATTTGCATGCACTTAATTGGGCATTAAATTAATTGGAAGCTGTTGATTTTGTACCACTGGCCTTGGAATAGCCATGATGCAATATGAATACAGTATTAGCATCTTGATCACGGTGTTTGCCTCAAATCATTGAGATTGCTTTGTGCCTGGCATATCAACTCATTGATCACACGGGCACATCTTGTAATTTTGATAACAGGTATATGGCTGTGGCACTGTGGCAGCATGGTGCATGCATATGCCCTTGATGCCTAATAATAATGCATTTGATCACATACCTGCTTATGCAGTGGTGAAGGAAAAATTAACATTTCTCCTAAAGGGTTTTTGTAGCAACAAACTAAACTTGGCAATCTGATACAAACTGATTGCCGATATCCTGGCGATGCTGCTGCTGGCGTGCTGACTGGGCCGCGCCGGATGCGGCGGTGACGCACACATCTGGCCGCGCCGGACGTTACGCTTATCGCCAGCCCGTTCGTCATAAAGCGCTCAATTCAATACCATCATCGGCAAGGCAATAAAAATCGTCTATATTTTCGCTCGTTGCACGAAGCGTTTCATTTTTGGGACGGCTCGCCGATCCCGGATGCGCCGCGCTTCTGGCTGGTTGTGACTGCCGGCACAGATGCCGAGTGCGACCTTTTGACCGCCGTTGCCATGGGTGACCATTGGCATCCCATCCGTTCGCGCAACTTCGAGCAATGCCACGCACTGCTTTTGGAGCGCAACGAAACGCTGGCACTCCATGGGAAATAGCCGGGCACTGTCTTAACGGATGTTTCGACCTAGCATTTCCGTCATATTGATCTCCAAATCGCTGACGGCATTGGTGGCCCGTCTGCCGGTATACCGTGATGCAATTCTGCTCGACCTTTCCGTTGCGGACAAGATTGTACGTTCCCACCTGCCGCCAACGATCGGGGTGTTTCTGCACTACTTCTTGAAGCTGTTTTTGCTCCGGAGTCTCTGTTTGAGGACGATTGTCCACGATCAGGACTTCGATCCCGCTCTTCTCTAGCCACGTTGCCACTGCATCCGACGAATCGAATAGGGTGCGATAGTTTCTCCCGTCCCAGCGCGAGGCGGCCAAACACTTGCTGGCCCGCAAAGCGTATCGACCTGGCCTGGCATCGCGGATCGCCACAGCGGCCACGAACATACCTTCGCCGATTTCGTCGGAAGCAATCAGCATTCGTCCCGATTTTTGGAAAGGTGCGACGCGATCGATGTCCTCAAGGATGGCGGTGAAACCGCGATTGGCTGGAACATTCCCACAGCCGGCCCGAACGGCGAAACCGAGAAATGCTCCTGAGGCAATGGCGACCATACATGCGGTGGGTTGTAAGCCAACTCTTGACACGTGTCCGGCGATCCGTTCCATGCCCACCGCAGCGAAGACCAGAATGGGGGCTACCAGAACACTCAGATAACGCTCTTCGAAACGAGCGGGCACCAACACGTGGAACGCCAGTCCCACCAGGAAGAGCGCTGCCAAAGCGTAAAAAGGTCCCTTAACTTTTTGGTCATCCGCGGCCCGGCCTTTCCAGGCAGCCAGGCCGAATGCAGCGAGAATGCACATGAAGATGCCGGCAATGTTGACCGCCTCGCGCGAGTAATAGGGCACTGCTTTGCCCACAAACTCCGCACTGAAGCTTTCGGCCGTCATGCCGTTCTTCTGCATAGCTAGCGTGGCCATGTACCAGGGGCCGCAGATGAGCCCGACCAGCAACGCGGGATACCAGAAACGCAAGGTGGCGAGCAGGTCCAACCTTCTGGACATCAAGAGCGTAATGGGCGGCAAGAACGCCAGAAGCAACCCATCCCCCCTGGTAAGGATGGCCAAGGAGGCGAGTACGCCAAACGCCACGGAGTATCGGGCTTTGCTGTCGTCGAGGAAACGACCCCAGCAGATCGCGGCCCAGAAAATGAGGAGACAGGAGAGCGGATCGCACATAACCGACGTCGTGGTTATTTGGAACACGTGGCTGCAGGGGAAGAAGAGCGTAAGGGTCAAAGCGATATAGCGGGAAACCCAACGCGGAATCAGGTAGTAAACGGAAACGGCGAGCGAAGACGTAATGGCCGCCATAAGGAGCAACACGGAGACCCGGGTTGCCCCGAACACCAGTTCCCACACTCCTTGAACGACGTAAAAGGTCAGGCCCCAGTGGCCGATGGCGACCTTGGGGTAATGAAGGTAGAAACGCTCGGCGAATTTCACCGGCGAGACCCAGTCCCCCGAGCGAATGAAGTCGCCGACCATCAGTCCGGTAACGAAATGAGCCGGTTCGTCGGAGTAAGAACCGAACTCGTTCGAGAAGGCGCCGTTGATCGCCTGGAGCCCGACGGTAAGCGCGAAAACAGCAGTGAAGAGCAGAAGGAAAGGGACGACTCGACGAACTGCCCAAAACCGGACCATCACTTCACCCTCGGAATGCTGAACTTCGAGCGATCCGGGGAGAAGTGGGATGCAAACTTGGCTGAGCGGCGCTGAACGCGCCGCCCAGGCGAGGGGATTATTTATCGGTGGCAGCGTTAAAGGCAACTACCGTGCCGCGGCAGGCAAAGCGAGGCGATTTAGCGAATTGCGGCCGATTTTCGCAAAAACTGGGAAATGGTTGTTTGTGCCAAGGCGAATGTATGGGTCGAAGATGTAAACAGATGGGGATCTCTCGTTAACAAAAGGATGCGCGGTGGTGAGACTACCGGTAACGGGGAATCTAAGGAAACAGCCATGCCGCCGGAGATGCTTAGGAAGCCAAGTCCGCTTCATTCGACCGTCACCGTTTCTCGAATGGCCTCCGCGGGCACTTCTCGCAAGCCATCCTCGCGGCGGTCCTCCAGGATCAAGGATATGGCCTCGGCCAATTTGCGCGGCACTCCGAGACAGTCCTGCCCTGGCCGTTGGCCCCCGGTATTTCCGGGCAGTAGGCGACGTACCACTCACCCTCACGCTCGATGATCGCTGTGAACTCGTTTCGCATTGAATCCTCCAAACGGGGTGCCATGGCGACGATGTCCACGAGGCGTTGCGACGCGGCTGGCATATGCGTCTGCACAGTTAGAGGAGCGAACTGAGCTGCATGATAAACGGCCAGGCATGTTTTGGTTTTCTCCTTCTCTTGCTACACTGCACCAGTTCTGACTCGCCTCAGTGTGAACTGGAGTGCCGGATGACGATGCTCGATTGGAGTCATTGTTTAGCTGTCGAACGCTCGGTCGCCAAAATGAGTGGCGCGTGGGTATTCCGAGGGACTCGTGTGCCGGTAAAAGCTCTCTTCGAAAATCTCCAGGATGGCGCTACATTGGATAGTTTTCTCGAGTGGTTCCCGGGGGTCGAGCGGGACCAAGTCTTAGCCGTTCTAGAATTGGCTGATAGGCCATTAGCTTTTTCCTTGATTGGTGCGATTGAGAACGTGTGGGTACGTGCTTTGAATGGAGGGGGCGGAAAAAGGTGGACTGGCGCCTCGAAGACTCGGTGCCAGTCCCCATTTTTCCGGTACGCCGCTTTTACTGCCGTGGACCGGATGCGGCGTCAGGCAGCGGCCTAACGGGCGGCGCGGTGGATTGCGGAGTCGCAGGCTTGCCTTCGGAAGGTTCGCCTAGGTCGAGTGTCGTCTTTTGACCCGCCCGCATGTTGACTTGCTTTTCGCGCGTCACCAGGTGGCCGTCTTCCTTCCACTGACCGCGAATCGTAAAAGTTCTGTCGCCGTTCAGAGCAGGGAAATAGAAGTGGCGCTCCACTCCCAACTGCTCCGATTGCAACGCGCCGATGCCGACTTGGGCATCGGCTAAAGGCACTTTGACGATGAGCTCAGCCCGGCCAGCCACGGCGGGCGGTTCCCTATACAAAGCTTGCGTAATGGCTTGGGCTGGTCCGTTGCCGGCCACCGCAGCCCCCGGTGGCGCCGGTATGGCAGGCGCTCCTGGAGCAGTCGATTGCTGGGCGCCGATCAGGGCAGGAGGGGCTACCGGGTAGGGAACTACGGGGCTGCTATAAAGCAACGGCGTCGGGGCATAAGGATAGGCGCCATAGTAGTAAGGGTAGCCATCGTAATAGGGCCAACCGAGGTCGATGCCGATGCCAATGCCTCCCCAGCCGTAGCCGCCCCAACCATAGCCGTAACGGCCATAGCCATACCCACCATAACCGTAACGGCCGTAACCGTAGCCCCCGCCCCAACCGCGTCCGCCGCCGCCTGCCCATCCGCCGCGCTGGGCATGGGCGGGATTGGCAAAAAAGCTCAGTGCCAACATGGACGCCAAGGCTGCCTGGATCATTCTTGGTCGCATGGTTCTACCTCCTTGGATCATGCTCGATGGTTTTGAACTTCGATTATTCTACTTGGAATCCAGCCTCAGCTAGAATCAAGCATCCGCGGCGATCGTTGAGAAAGGGTCAGGCTCCATGGTCAGCAAGGAAGAAGCACTGACGCGGGGGATGCAGCTTCAACAGGCAGGCCGCCTGGAAGAGGCCGAAGCCCACTATCGCGGCATCTTGGAACACGCGCCGCAACACGTACAAACGCTGCACGCACTAGGGCTGCTCCTCCACCAACGCGGTAAACACCAGGAGGCCATCGAATTCTTGAGCCGATGCCTCGTAGCGGGCGGTCCCCATCCGCTTGTCCAAAGCAATCTGGGAGCAGTCTGCTTGGCCGCCGGCCGGTTGCGCGATGCGGCAACCCACTGTCGCGAAGCCGTTCGCATTTCACCCGAATTGGCCATCGCCCACTATAACCTGGGCATGCCTTGTGCCGGCTGGGCGAGCTTGAACAGGCGGAAACCGCCTTGCGTGAGGCTGTCCGGCTCATGCCCCGCGACATCGTCGCCCGCTGCACCTTGGGCAGCACTTTGCACCAGCTCCGCAAAATGCCCGAAGCGCACTGGCGCTCTTACAAGAAACCGTCCGCTTGGCGCCGACTCATCCGCGCACACCACGACTTAGGCACCGCACTCCTGACCGCAGGGCAGAACGAACAGGCTGTTCGACACCTGCGCGAAGCCGTTCGCCTAAAGCCGGATTTCGTGGCGGCCCACGACAACCTAGGCCTCGGGCTGCGTTACCTGGACCAGCTTGACGAAGCCATGGCCTGCTTTCGAGAAGCGGCTCGGCTCGATCCGTTCTACGTCCGCGCCCACATCAACCTGGCCAATGGCTTCGAATCCCAGGGAAAATTCGCAGAGGCGCGGGCCGAGTTTCAAGAAGTGCGCCGGCACGACCTCTATAACGCCCAAGCTATCTTCGGCTTGAGCAAGCTTGCGGCCGCTGGTCACTTTCAGTTCGATGACCACGATATTCAGGAAATCGCACGCCGGGCCGCCCAGCCTGACCTTTCGCCCGCAGACCGCCCTCCGCTCCATTTCGCTCTAGGGGCTCTGTTCGACCAAGCGGGAGATTATGCCCGCGCCTTCGAGCACTACCGCATCGGCAATCAACTTCGGCAAGAACAAGAAAGGCGTGGCGGAGCCGGTTTCGATCCCACGGCCCACGATCAGCTCGTGGACCGGATCATCGATGTTTTTACGCCGGTCTACTTCGAACGCGTGCGCTCATGGGGTCTGGACTCGGAGCTACCTGTCTTCGTCGTGGGGATGATGCGGCTTCGGGCACCACCTTGGCCGAGCAAATTCTGGCCAGCCATCCCCAGGTTCATGGCGCCGGTGAGTTGACCGATATCGAACAGTTGATCGCCACGTTGCCCCAGCGCCTGGGCGTGACCGAAAGCTATCCAGAGAGCTTGGAGCGGTTGAATGCCGAGGCAACTCGAACTGTCGCCCATGAATATTTGCAATGCCTCCAGAAACGTGGAGGCGACGCGAAGCGCGTGATCGATAAGCTGCCGCGGAATGTGCTGAACCTTGGCGTTATCGCTACCCTGTTTCCCAAGGCCCGGATTATCCATTGTCGTCGGAACGCCGTCGACACCTGCCTCTCAATATTTTTCCAGAACTTCGGGGGCAGCATCCCTTATGCCTGGGACCTGAGTCACTTGGGTCGATATTACCGCGCCTACCAACGGCTGATGGCACATTGGGCACGCGTTCTTTCCATGCCCATTTTCGAGCTGGATTATGAGCAACTGACGTGTCAGCAGGAAATGATCAGTCGCCAACTGGTAGCCTTCTGCAGCCTGGAGTGGGACGAACGCTGCCTGAGTTTTCACAAAACCGAACGCCCGGTGCGAACGCCCAGCGCATTTCAGGTGCGCCAGCCGCTTTATCGCAACGCTGTAGGACGCTGGAGGCACTATGAAGCTTTTTTGCAACCGCTGTTAGACGCGCTGACTGGACCGGTTACACCTAGCGTCCCTGGGACACCCGCCGGAGTGCCGGAGTGAAGCAATCGTCGATCTATGATTCTAAAGCATCGAGACTTACGGCGATCCAACTCCGGCAAATGACTGCGGCAGGTTGCCGGAGTCAATTTGGCTTCTGTGAGCTCACATGCAGAAAAATCTTGCGAGAAACTACAAATCGCGGTGAGCGTGAAGGCCGCGCTCCCCTCAGGTCGCGGCTAACCATCGGATCGTTTTCACGATCGACGATTCACGACTCACGATTCACGCTCAACGATTCACCCTTTTTGCGAGCAATGAGCGCGGCCACGTAGCCGCCTTTGAAACCGCTGTCGATGTTGACGACCACCACGTTGGCCGAGCAAGCGTTGAGCATGGTAAGCAGGGCGGCCAGGCCGCCGAAGGAGGCGCCATAGCCGACGCTGGTTGGCACGGCCACGACGGGGCAATCCACCAGTCCGCCGACCACGCTGGGAAGGGCGCCGTCCATACCAGCGACGACGACGATAGCATCGGCGTTGACGAAGTCATCTCGGTGCCGGAGCAGCCGGTGAATGCCGGCGACGCCGACGTCGGCCAGAATTGAAACCTCGGTTCCCAGCGCCCGAGCCGTGACCAACGCTTCTTGGGCGACCGGGAGATCGCTGGTGCCGGCCGTGATGATGACTACACGGCCCTGCGCTTTGGCCAACGGTCCGGCAGGGAGCCAAAATGTCCGGCCTACGCGATCGACCTCTGCCTGCGGAAATGCCTTGCCAAGGTAGGCGGCCTGCTCTTCGTTCAGTCTAGTCGCCAAGCAGTGCTGGCCCGAATCGGCCAATTGGCGTACGACGCCCTCCACCCATTCCTTGGTTTTTCCTTCGCAAAAAATGACTTCCGGGAAGCCACAACGCTCTTTGCGGTGCAAATCGACATGAGCATAACCCAGGTCGGCTTCCACGCCGTCTTTCATCTCCTCGCTCCTTTTTGGCTTATAGCTCGTGCGGGCCAAATTGCCCGTTCTCGGCATCTTAGCGGGCATGGAAGCGGGAAACTACGGAAGGGTCGCGACGGAGGTTGCAAAAAACTTGAGTTTTCTTGTTCAGGTTCCGCCTTTTTCTGATTTCTGAAACGCAAAAAGTCGATACCACCCATACAGACCGCCATTGCGCGGCTCTGCGGGGGTCGCCTTGTCCCAACGACGAAGACTCGAAAAAAGCGGGGCTGCCGTTGGGGTAGGAGAGGGGAAATGCACATGGCCAGAAATCTGGGCAAGTTCCTTTTCGTACTGATGGCCATGACCGTCGCTCAGGCATGGGCGGCCGCGTCGGACATCGATCACATCAATGCGCGAAGTTTTTCGATCCCAATAGAAATCTCCGGCGGACAGAGAGAGAAGATCCGCGAGTTAGAGTTGTTCGTTTCTCCCGACGAAGGCAAAACTTGGAACAAGACCTCGGTGATTGCCCCCGACAAAGGCGGCTTCACCTACACGGCGCCGATCGATGGAATCTATTGGTTCAAAGTCTGCACGATCGACGTCAACGGCAAACGTGAGCCGCCTGACATTTATAAGTCGGACAAGATCAGCAAGATTCTTGTCGATACGTTGCCACCGACCTTGCGCCTCGCCAAGACCGAACGGCAGGGGGAAAATATTCTGGTTTCATGGGAGATTCAGGAGACGAACCCCGATTTGAACGCTCTCAAGCTGGAGTACAAAACGGCAGAAGGTTATTGGTATCCGGTCACGGTCACCCCGGCGATGACAGGCCAGTGCCAATTCCGAGCGCCGCACAACGGGCCAGTTACCGTACGCATCAAGGCCTCAGACTTGGCCGGGAATCAAGCCGAGGCGGCTGCCGAAATTGCAGGGCGCAAAGAGGACCTTGCGACGGGCCTGACAACCACCAGCATGCAATTGCCCAGCGGCGGTCAGGCTTCATCGGCCACCCCGGCCCCCACTTTTCCTGCGGATCCTGTGCCGGTCCAGCCGGCCCAGCCGGCCCCGGCTGCTCCCTATACGCCCCCCAATTATGCAAGCAATCCTTCCCCGTCGTATCCAGTGCAGAGCAATGTCCAGCCCGTTATTCCCAACACATATGCCGGCGCCGGCTCAAGCATGACAAATGGGATTGGCGGGGGACAGACCGGAGGGTTCCAAAGCGGGAATCCGCACACGAACTATGGATATGCAGGCGGTCAGGGCGGCAGCTATCAGGGAGGTTATTCAACGCCTAGCAATGGATCTGCCCGGGTGACGATCAACAGGGAATTGCCGACGGCTCCGCCCGAGCTCGTCAGGGGCCCGGGCTACGGCAACGCCGTCCAGGTAAACTTTCAGCAGCAGCCCACAAACGTCCGTCAAGCGGACTTGCGCAATTCTGGGGATAGAACGTGGGCGGCAGCCAGCGCCTTCGGGAGGCGGCATCGGGCTACCGCCCGGCAATCCGCCGGGCTACGTTGCCACGCGCTGGAGCAATAACACGCAAACCCACGTCATCAACAGCACGCAAATCAGCCTCGATTATCGCGTCGATCGTGTGGGCCCTTCGGGGGTTGGCGCCGTCGATCTCTACCTGACCGAGGACGAAGGCCGAACCTGGAGGAAGTACGACTCCGACGCCAACCTGCAACCGCCCATGGTCGTCAATCTGCCCGGGGAAGGGGCGTTCGGACTGCGGATTGTGGTCACGAGTAAGGCAGGGCTGGGCCGGAGGCCGCCTACGGACGGCGAACCGCCGGACATGCGCGTCGAAGTCGATATGACTGCACCAGTGGTCAAGCTCTATAGACCCGAGCCCGACCCGCGTCGCCGGGATGCCATCATCCTGACCTGGCAGGCCAGCGATCGCGATCTGGCGCCCAGTCCCATCACGCTGCAATGGGCCGAACGACCCGATGGCGTCTGGCAGACGATCGCAACGAACTTGACGAATTCCGGGCGTTACGTTTGGACCGTGAATCCCAATCTGGTGCGCGTCTATTTGCGGGTTGTCGCCCGCGATATGGCCGGTAACCAGGGCTTCGACGAGACGGCTGACCCCATTCTGGTCGATCTCAACGAGCCCGAAGCTAAGATCGTGGGGATTTCGAGCGGTGCGGCCGGCCCTAGAGGCCGCGCAGGAACAATTGGCATAGGAGGTTTTCGTAAGCTAGGATCTGAATATGAGGTTTGATGACGGAAAGTCGACCTACCTTTTGTCCCATGTTCGCTAGGTGGCCCATGGAACTAATAGTTAAGGTCGCAGAGAACGTGGAAAAGATAACCGAAACGTGGGTGACCACGCCCGAACGACCTGTATCGACCACCAACCGCGATGCGTGTTTGGTCCATATCTACCCCTTTGGGCCTGGTGTAAGGGCGCGGTTCTCTCTCAGCGAAGCGCCGATCGTGATCGGCCGCGGCAGCGACTGCGATATTCGCATCAACGATCATTCCGTCTCGCGGCGGCACGCCCGGCTTCAGCCGGGGGCGGAGGGACATTACGCCGTCGATTTGCAAAGCACCAATGGCACGTTCGTCAACGACGTGCCGGCCTCGATGTGCAAGCTCAAGGACGGCGATTATCTCCGCGTCGGCAATTGCATCTACCGCTTCCTGGCGGGCGGCAACGTCGAAGCCGAATACCACGAAGAAATCTACCGTCTGACGATCATCGACGCCCTCACCGAAACGCACAACAAACGCTATCTGATGGAGTTTCTCGATCGCGAGCTCGCCCGATCGGCCCGCCATCATCGACCGCTCACGCTCATTTTCTTCGATATCGACCGCTTCAAGCCGATCAACGACGAACATGGCCACCTGGGCGGCGATTTCACGCTTCGCGAGTTGGCTGCCTGCGTCAAATCCGTCATCCGCAAAGAAGAGCTGTTCGCGCGCTATGGCGGCGAAGAATTTGCCATCGTATTGCCCGAAAGCACTTTGGATGTGGGTTTGAGAGTTGCCGAACGAGTGCGGGCGCTGAGTCGAAAATCATCATTTCATGTTCGAGGGCCGCAGCTTCCCGGTAACGATCAGCCTGGGTGTAGCCTGCACCACGGGCGACGAATCGCTCACCCCCGGGGAACTGATTCGCCAAACCGACGAGAAGCTCTACAACGCCAAACGAGCGGGCCGCAATCGGGTCAGCTAATTGAGCCTGGTCAAGGTACGCAATAAAACCGCCATGCACTTCCGAAAACCAACGCCAATTCCAAGAATTTAACGGCCTTTCTCCGCAACGTCGTAGCACGCCGCCTCTTCGTCGTTCCGAATATAGAGCTTGCCTTTGGCAACGACGGGGTGACTCCAACTCTTGACGCCTTTCAGCATGCGCAGCTTGCAGAGCTCTTCGCGCTGTTCGGGATTGGCTTTCACCAGGGCCACATCGTTGTTCTCGGTGAGAACGAGAAGCAGGTCCTGATCCGGGAGCAGGAGCACTTGGCCGCCGTCGTAGCCGCGCTCGCGCCATTTCTTTTTGCCGGTCGCGAGATCTATACAGGTAAAGAACGCATGGCTGGAGCCATCGAAGCCGTAGATGTAGCCCTTGTGCACCACCATATCGTTGAAATAAGGCTTGATTGCTTTCGATTCCCAGACTTGGTTCGTCGTCCATTGGTTGCCTTCATGACTGACCTTGACGCGCCAAGTGCCGTTGGTCGTGCCATAAAGAACTTCGGAGTCGTTGAGCACGGTCGGCTGGGCGATCGGCGCGCCGCCCGCGAGCGCGTCTTTGGTCTTTTCCTGGGAGTGCTGCCAAAGCACATGGCCGCTCGTGGGGTCGAACGATGTCAGCCCCGTGTCGGTTGCCATCAATATTTGTTCGACGCCTCCCAGCTTGGCTAGGTGGGTGGAGGAATAGCTATTCGCCCCGGTGCCGGCGGCCCAAGCCAAATCGCCATCGGCAATGTGGTAGCCAAGAACGCTTTGGCCGTTGGGGCCGCCTGCAAAAACCGTAACGATTCCATTCGCCACCAGAGGCGAGGCCGTGAAGCCCCAGTGCTGGGTTTCGGCGTGTGAATCGGCAGAGACGCTGCGCGTCCAAAGCGCTTTTCCGGTTTGGGGATCGAGACAGTTCAGGCGGCCTGTAGCCCCGAGCGTGTAAAGTCGTCCTTGGTGAAAAGTGGGAGTTCCACGCGGTCCCGGGCCTGCTACGGCTTCGTAGAAACGCTCGTGGTCGGCATGTTCCCAAATCTCCTTGCCGGTGTCGGCTTCGTAGCAAACGACCGTTTCTTTTTCGCCGCGCTGTTCCTGCGTGAAAAGGCGATTGCCTACTACGGCAAATGAGCCCCACCCTGGTCCGACGCGCCGATGCCAAACTTCGCGAGGCTTGATCTCCTTCCAATTGGTGGCAATGCGCATTCCAGGCCGGCTGCCGTTGCGGTCGAGCCCGCGGAAGCCGGGCCAATCTTCGGGTTGAGCGCCGGTCAAGATTTCCTCAGGAACCTTTAGCGCCGCCGTTTCGGTCTTCATCTCCTCGAGGAAGAGCTCTTCGCGGGTGGGTTTCCAGCGGAAATTCACTTCCACATTCAGATTGCTGGTGGTGCCGTCCAGGCGAAGCAGGGTCGGATAGACCCACGCCAAGGCGATAACCAGCAGCAGGCCGACGCGCCGAATCGGCCAACTCAGAGTCGGAGTAACCAACAGCCAGCCGACCCAAGCCGCAAGCACCACGGGAATCGCATACACCACATACATTAGGGGGGCGTAGCGAGGTTCAACTGAAGGATGGATGAAAGGCCAAATGGCAACGCCGCATACGGCACAAAGGAGCAAACAGGCAATGCGTTCAACCCAGGGCACTCGGCTAAAAAGCAGCCACCAGCCGACGAACACGCCGATCAATCCCGTGGCGCCCCATTGAAAGACCTGCAGGAAAAGACGATTATCCAGTTCGAGCCTGGGAAGAACTTCGAAGAAGATCCACAAGGCGGCGACGATGAACACACCGGGCCAAACGCTAATGCGCGGGCGGCCCAGGTTTGCGGCTGGAGCTGAAGCGGGGGCGGCGGAAGTGGTCATGGGTAGTTCCAGTGGAACGAGCTTTCGCAGGTGAAAAGAATTCCGGAAGCGCGGGTTCGCCTCCAATAGTGAGTTTACGCAGACGGTAGCGTGAGGTCAAAACGTGGTCGAAGGTGTGCAGCTATTGAGGATCTCAAATCATGCGTTCGAATAGTTTTCCGTCCTGGCGCATCGCGACCTTGTTGTTTCTGGCATTCTCGTTTCTCGGGGCGAATTGTCCGCGACTCGAAGCCGACGAGCCCGGGGCAGGGGAGAGGCATCTCCTTTACGTGGCGACGCCCGGCATTCGGGATTATTTGCAATTCGGCGGGGCGGGCATCCTAATCTTTGACATGGATCACGGGCACCGTTTCGTCAAGCGGATCAGCACGCCGGCCAGCCAGTTGGCCAAGCCCGAGAACGTCAAAGGAATCTGCGCAACGCCGCCACCGGACGGCTCTATTTCACGACGCTGACTAAGCTTTATTGTCTCGATCTGCACACGGAAAAGGTGCTTTGGGCCAAAGCCTTGCCCGGCGGCTGCGATCGCTTGGCGATTACGCCTGACGGCAAACTGCTCTATGTGCCGTCGCTCGAAGGTCCGCATTGGCACGTGGTCGATGCCGACAGCGGCGCGATCGTCGCCAAGATCGAGCCAAAGAGCGGCGCCCACAACACGATTTGTAGCCTGGACGGTTCGCGCGTTTATCTGGCTGGTCTGCGTTCGCGGCTGCTCAGCGTCGTCGATACGCGGACGCAAAAAATCGTGCAAACCGTTGGTCCCTTCGACGGCCCCATCCGGCCGTTCACGGTAAATGCGGCTCAAACGCTTTGTTTCGTAACGGTCAACGATCTGCTCGGCTTCGAAGTGGGCGATTTTAAAAGCGGCAAAATGCTCCACCGCGTGGAGGTCGAGCATTTCAAGAAAGGCACTCCCAAACGGCATGGTTGCCCGAGCCATGGCGTAGGCTTGAACCCGGATGAAACCGAGATTTGGGTCTGCGACGGCGCCAATAGTCATGTCCATGTTTTCGACGCGACGATCATGCCGCCCCGGCAAATGACCAGCGTGAAACTGCGCGAACAACCGGGCTGGGTGACTTTCAGTCTAGACGGTCGCTATGCCTATCCCTCGACCGGGGACGTGGTGGATACTGCGAGCAAGAAGATCTTGCTGGGCTTGGCGGACGAACAAGGGCGGGAAGTGCATAGCGAGAAAATGGTCGAGATCGTCTGGCGCGGAGACAAGGTTGTCAAAACGGGCGATCAATTCGGCGTGGGCCGGGCGAAGGCAACGGCGGGACCGGGCGGGGCGAAAAAGGAGTGACGCGGTTCATTCTTACTTGAATACCTCCTTTAGGAACTGCACCATCTCTTGTTGCATTTTTGCTTTTTGTTCCGGCGACCACCAGACGGCGAAGTGGCTGGCGCCCTCGAAAGGCACGAGCTTCACTTTCACGCCCGCTTGTTTCAAAGCGTCGTTCAATACGCGGGCTTGTTGAAATGGCACCCAGCCATCGGCTGTGCCGTGGAGGATCAGCACAGCCGGGTTATCTTTGCGAACGTAAGTGATCGGCGAGACCTCGACCATGCGCGGATCGTTCCGATCACTGGTGCCGATGAAGTCGGCGATTAATTCGTCCAAGTTCACGCCGACAGATTTCTTCAGCAGATCATTCGGTTCTTTATCGATCTTCCAGGTGCGGAAGTCGGTCGGGCCGCTGATGTCGATGACGCCGCGGATCCCATTGGGGGTTTTGTCGCCGGCTGGCTTGGCAAGGCCAAGCATGAGCGATAGATGTCCGCCCGCCGAACCCCCGCCAACCGCAATGCGCTTGGGGTCGAGATGGTATTTGGCGGCGTTCTTGCGCAAGAAAGCCAAGGCTTGTCGGGCATCTTCCAGTGGCGCAGGAAACTTGTGGGCTGGCGCTAAGCGGTATTCCACCGCAGCGCCCGCGTAGCCGAGTTTCGCCAGGTCCTGCATGGCTTGATGGGAGTCCTTCCGATCTCCCTGCCGCCAGCCGCCGCCGTGCAGCCAAATGATAAACGGCGTAGGCTTGCCGCTGGCAGTCGGCCGCACCAGATCGAGGTGCAGTTCCTGACCATCGACCGTGCTGTAAACGATGTCCTTGTCGATCGTCGAGCCTGCGCTCTGCGGAGTCATCGCGGCTTAGGGGGCACGGCCCCAACAAATGGTCAAAGCCACCATCAAAAACTTCGCATGCATCTCAAGCTCCTCGTCACTTTGCTCATCTCTTGTTCGCAACGGAATTTAGGGGGACAGAGAGTTCCTGGCACCGCAAAGAAAGTGCTGGGCGCGAAAAATTACTCGCCCTCCGACGGAAACTTCACACATCGTGAGCTATGCTTGTTTACCCTCGTAGTTTAACGGGCTGATTCTATTCCCCCTTCCCTGTGCCCGTGTCGACCTAAATCCCCGCCGATTACCCCCATCGGATTCCCCGTTGCCGCCATCCCCAAGCTGAATTTGGCGATGGAACAAGGATCAAGACGAGCACCGGATTTCTATGTTAGCATCATTACCGGAAAATCGAGTTTGCGGTAGCTCCGCCTTTAGCGATACCGATTTGCTTCGGCTCTATCGTGCGGGTGACGAGCACGCCGCGGCAGCAATCCACAATCGGTATGAAAAGCGCGCGTGCGAGGATTGGCCCCAACAACACTGGCCCGTCTCCATGCGGAGTCGTTACGATCCGGAAGATATCGTCCAAGAGGTTTTCGATCGTTTTTTTCGAGCGGTCCGGCGCGGGATTTATTCCGCGTCAGAAGAATCGGGGCTGTGGGGGTTTCTCCTCGTCGTCACGCTCAACCAGATTCGCAAAGCAGCCGCACGCCATCTTTCGCGACGCCGGGACGTGCGCAAACCGTTGGGCAGGGGAGTCTCCCCCGCGCAGTGAAAGTGCATCAGCCTGCCGCTCGGGCCTGGCTCACTCAACCTTGATCGTCGACGAACTGCTGGCTTCATTGCCCCCCACCATGTCGCCGGGTAGTGGAACTCCGGCTGGAAGGCTACACGGTGGCGGAAACCGCTCTCGACTTGATGATTTCTCACCGAGCAACCGAGCGATTGCTGCAATCGGTCCGACAACGGGTCGGGGAATTCTTCGATCTGGCTTCCCTACCTTCGGCGGCTCCTATTCGCCTGCGTCGCGATACCGCGAAATTGGTTCCGCGGACCTTGAACAATGCGCCACACGAGCACCCCAGACAAAGCAAAATCGCCTAAACCCAGACAGCTCCCATTGCGTTCGAATATCGGTCGTCGGTTTGGAGGTAGCGTCTGTGTTGTCGTTCATTTCCAAGAATCTTGCCTCGTCTCCTTCCAGCCTCGCCGCCCCTCGCAGCCACGAAGCCGCCTGGGAGCTTATGGATCGCCTCATGCAAGATCTGGACAGCTGCGAGCGCGCCAACGAACAAATTCACTTGACGTTGGAAGCAGTTCGCCAAGGCTTGGCCGCGAACGTAGTCTTTTGGTTCGATATTCGCGAAGCAAAACTGCAAGCAGCCGCCGACACCCAGCTGCCCGATGGCTGGGCCCATGCGGTGATGGCAGCGGCTGCGGCCCAATCCCAACCGACCGATGGCCAAGCGGCTCGCAACCTGGAACCCAGGCCCGCGCCGGGCGTGAATCCCTGGCCGCATTCGTTAGCGCTGGTGCCGCTCAATCGCAGCCGCAAGATCTGGATCGGCGCCGGCCGCTTTCAACCGGGGCACCCTTTTCGCTCTGCCGACCTAAGAATCTTGTCGCTGGCCAGCGCATGTTGCACAACCAGCGCCGGCAAGCATTGACGCACGGCAAGCTCAAGGAGACCTTGATTGGTTTCGTGCGGCTGCATGACTGCGACCATTGATGCCAAGGACCACACCACCGGCGGCCACAGCGAACGCGTGGCACGGATGGCGGTGCGCCTTGGAAAACAGATGGCGGTTCCGGAGACCGTGCTCGGCGACATCTACTTGGCCGGCATCCTGCACGACATCGGCAAGATCGGTATTCAGGACAGCGTCCTGCAAAAGCCCGATAAGCTGACTGTGGAAGAATTCGAGCACCTGAAGCAGCACGTCATTATCGGCGATCGCATTATCTCGAATTTGAAGCCGTTTCATCATTTGCGCCCTGGCGTCCGCAATCATCACGAACGTTGGGATGGCAACGGATATCCCGACGGCTTGAGCGGTTCGGCAACTCCCTTGCTTGCTCGCCTATTGGCGGTGGCCGATTCTTGCGACGCCATGCTGTCACCCCGCCCATATCGCGACGCCATGCCCATCACGAAGATGGAAGCGATCCTTCTTCAGGGGGCCGGCAGCCAATGGGACCCAAGTATCGTCGATCATTTCATGGAATGCCGCGACGATCTCTATTCCATTTGCTTCGAAGGCAGCGGGGAGACCATAGCCATCGCGGTTGAACGAGCCGCCCTGGTCACGGACAGTACGCTATCCCTGTCAGGCAGCGTGGGCATGTAAGACCAATTCTTTTGGACTTGCAGAACCATCGGATAGCAAATCGAGACGGCAAAAAGATAAGAGGATCCTCTTATCTTTTTGCCACACATCTTTTTGCCATCAGCTTTCGAATCTGAAGCCCTTAGAGCATTCGGAAACAATGATGCGTTCCGTCACCGCCGGGCTTGCCCCGGTGGGACGATGACTGTTCAGCTAGAAAAATCTGCGCGCAACTCGTCACCGCCGGGCTTGTCCCGGTGGGACGATGACTTTCCGCCTTAGTTCGCGGAATGCTAACGGTTTCGGTATGGCGAATAGCCTCACAGTCGGCGCTTCCACCGGGACAAGCCCGGCGGAGGCGAGGGAATCATTCTGATTAGACTAGCTAGCCAGTCATTGCCCCACTGGGACAAGCCCAGTGGTGGCACCGGAACCATGCTTTCCCGTTCCTGAAAGCCAGTCCTGCCTCATTTCTTACGAACGCTTTTAATTCGCTTCTCGAAACTAACCAATGACGCCTTCTCTTCATTTCTTTCCGCAATCGGCATAGCGATTGCATCTCAGCGGGTTCACGGCTGGCCTGGCATGGATCGGTGGAACTCGCGGAGATCCTGAAGGTGAGTTTGCGAAAATACCGCGCAAAACGTCGGTTCGAAGAAACGCCCGAACCGCGAGGCAAAACCTCGCGAAAGTCCGCTGCTCTCCGATTTGTCGTGCAGAAGCACGATGCGTCGCGGCTCCATTATGATTTTCGACTGGAGCTCGATGGCGTCATGAAGAGCTGGGCGGTTCCCAAAGGGCCGTCGCTCAATCCTGCGGATAAGCGGTTGGCAGTGATGGTAGAAGATCATCCGCTCGACTATCGGACCTTCGAAGGAACGATTCCGCAAGGAAACTACGGAGCGGGAACGGTGATGGTCTGGGACGAAGGAACTTACCACGCTGCAGAACGGGCCGAATCGACATCCGACGAGCAATTCATCCGTGACGGCCTCGCCAAGGGGCATCTGAGTATCGTTTTGGAAGGATCGAAGCTCCAAGGCGGATTCTCGCTGGTGAAGCTGCAGCGCGCCAAGAAGAACGAATGGCTGCTCATCAAAAAACAGGACGAGCACGCAACGGCTGACGATGTTCTCGAAAAGAGTCGTTCGGTGACGACGGGTCGGGATTTGGGCGAGATCGGTCGCAACGTCAAAGGTACCAGGCGAGCAAAGGCTGCCAAAACGAGCCGCAAGAGTCGTCCGATACCAATTGCGTCAAATGGCTCGACGTCGCACGCGCACATCAAGCCAATGTTGGCGACCCTAGTCGATGAACCGTTTGATCGGCAGGGTTGGATCTTCGAAACGAAATGGGACGGCTATCGAGCTATTGCGGAAGTGTGCCCCGAGAAGGTGAATCTCTACTCCCGTAACGGCATATCATTCGAGCAACGATTTCACCCCATTGTCGAAGCGCTCGGTAGATTCGAACATGAGGCGATATTGGATGGGGAAATTGTCGTTTTGGATCGCGAAGGCAGGTCCCGCTTTCAATTGCTGCAGAATTATCAAAAGACGGGTCAAGGAGACCTGCGCTACTTCGTATTCGATTTGTTGAGGCTCGATGGCCACGATCTCAAGCGACTGCCGTTGAAGGATCGAAAGGAGCTCCTGCACAAACTTCACTTCCATTCGAACCACGTTCAACTCGGCAAAGAAGTGAAGGAACACGGCAAAGAATGCTTCCAAAGGGCCATGGCACAAGGACTGGAGGGAATCATTGCCAAGAATGCGGCCAGCCTTTATCGCGAAGGCGAACGCAGCAGCGCCTGGCTCAAAATCAAGACCCACAGCCGGCAGGAAGCCGTCATTGGAGGATTTACTGCACCGCGAGGAAGCCGAAAGGATCTGGGGGCGTTAGTGTTGGGCGTTTATGACGGAGCAAGCCTCGACTACATCGGCCACTCCGGCGGAGGCATAGATACCAAGGGTCTTGCCGATCTCCGCAAACGTCTCGACGCTTTGGTTCAGAAGAAATGTCCCTTTCGCGAAAAGCCCAAAACGAACGCGCCGGCGCACTGGGTTCGTCCGAAGCTGGTATGCGAAGTGAGTTTTCAAGAGTGGACGGATGACGGTCGGATGCGCCAGCCAATCTTTTTGGGTCTTCGCGAAGATAAGCCGGCCAAGTCCGTGCATCGAGAAATGGAGGCCAGCGCCGAAGAGGAAGCCGAGAAGAAGCCCTCCAAAGAAGAAATCGGCCAAGGCAGTTCGGGGTAAGCGATCGACTTTTGAACCCACATTAACCAATCTGACCAAGGTATTTTGGCCGGACGAGGGTTACACGAAAGGCGATGTGATTTCCTATTACCGGGAGATCGCTCCCATCATCCTTCCTTACCTGCGCGATCGTCCGGAATCGCTCAATCGGCATCCCAACGGCATCAAGGGCAAGAATTTTTTCCAGAAGAATGTCGGCAAACAGCCGCCCCCTTCAAGCGTGGAGACGGTTTCCATCCCATCGAACTCGAGGTCGGAGACCGTTGAATATGTGTTGTGCCAAGATGAAGGATCGCTGCTTTACTTGGCTAATCTCGGTTGCATCGAGCTGAATCCCTGGAATTCCCGTGTGGGCCATCTCGACAATCCCGATTATCTCGTTCTCGATCTCGATCCCGAAGACATTCCCTTTGCCAAAGTGATCGATGCTGCTCTCGCGGTGCGCAAAGTTCTCGAGCGTGCAGGCGCCGAGAGCTGTTGCAAAACGTCGGGGAAGCGCGGACTGCACATCTTCGTGCCGCTGGGGGCGAAATACGATTACGATGCCGCCCGGCAATTCGCTCAGATCGTCGCCGCCATGGTTCATGAGCAACTGCCCGACAGCACCAGCATCGTGCGCAGCCCCGCGCAGCGTCAGCATCGAATCTATCTGGATTACCTTCAGAACTCGCGCGGCCAAACCTTGGCCGCTCCTTATTCCTTACGCCCTGCTCCCGGCGCCACCGTGTCAACGCCTCTGGCGTGGCGCGAGGTCCGCAAGGGACTCGATCCCACCGCTTTCACCATCAAGACGATGCCTCGCCGCCTGGCCAAAGTGGGCGACTTGTGGAATCGGTACTAGGTGCCGGGGTCGACCTGCACAAGTGTTTGGCGAACCTTGGCCAGGAAGATTGAGAGAGCTCTCAGGGCCTAAGCTTTTGATTGCCTTTCCTGTGAAGCCAATGGCTTCGACTTCGGTTTCCTTCGCAAGCTTGCTGTAGTCAGGCATCCCGATCACAATAACTTCCCGGGACGATTCCTCATTATCGGGCAAAATAAAACGGAATAGCATGGTGGGCAACATGGAGCGAAGGATCGACCGCGGCGGACTCTTGGGCATAGGCCTCGTGACTGCCCTGATGATTGCGATTGCCGTGCTCAACTATCGCAACACCTTGCTGCTCTATCAAAACGCCCAGCGGGTTGATGAAGCGCATAAGATCCTCGATCTGACCATGGGCATCATGTTGGGATTAGTCGATGCCGAAACCGGCGAACGAGGCTATCTGCTCACTTTCGATAACGATTTCTTGCGACCCTATACCGATGCGTTGCCCGTAATTCAGCAACGCATGACCAAGCTCAAGGAAATGATCAAGGGCAACGGACTTCAGCAAGAACGACTCGACAAACTGGAAGAGATGACTTTAGGTCGATTGGCATTGCTCAAAGAACGCATCGACCTGCGCCGTCGCCGGGCACCCGACCGGAGAATAGCGGACGCCGCCATGAAGGGCAAAGATCAAATGGATGCGATCCGCACTTTGGTAGCGGAATTGGAGCAAGAGGAACGTGGGGTGCTGGCTGAACGAAATCGTCAATCCATTCGCGCCTACCACATTGCCATCACCACGGGCCTCCTGGCCGCATTCGGAGGCCTGATCTTGCTGGCTGCCTTTGTTGGCTTGCTCAATCGCAGTCTAACGGCACGCCAGGCGGCGATGATGACCATGCACCAACAGCGAGAATTGTTTCGAACGACCCTGGCCAGCATCGGCGATGCCGTCATCACCACGAACAACGAAGGAAAGGTGACGTTTCTCAATCCGGTCGCCGAGGGTATGACCGGGTGGATGGACAACGAAGCCAAAGGTCAGCCGCTCGAGACTGTCTTCCACATCATCAACGAGGAGAACCGAGTCGCCGGCCGAGAACCCGGCTCTGAGGGCGCTTCGAGAAGGGAAGGTGGTAGGGCTCGCCAATCACACGGTCCTTATTGCCCGGGATGGATCCGAACGATCGATCGACGACAGTGCCGCCCCTATCCGCACCGAACAAAATACCGTGGCAGGGGTCGTGCTCGTTTTTCGGGATATAAGCGAGCGTCTGCGTTCGGAGAAATCGCTGCGCGAGGCCGATCGTCTTAAAGACGAGTACCTGGCCATGCTTGCCCATGAATTGCGGAACCCGCTTGCTCCGATCCGCAACAGCTTGCAAATCATGAAACAGCCGGCTGCCACCAACGAGATGGTGCACAAGGCCCGCGACATGGCTGAACGCCAGGTGCAACACATGGCCCGGCTTCTCGACGACCTGCTCGACGTTTCCCGGATAAGTCGTGGACGAATCGAGCTCCGCAGCCAGGCCGTGGACGTCGCTTCTTTGGTGCAAAGGACCGTGGAGGCGGTGAGCCCCTTGATTGAAGAACGGCATCACGAACTGACAGTATCCGTTTCTCCTGGCCCGGTGCAAATCCAAGGCGACCCGACCAGGCTCGAGCAAATCCTGACGAATCTCCTTAACAATGCCGCCAAGTACACGAAGCCAGGCGGCAAGATTTGCTTGAGCATCGAGCGGGAAGGCGACGAGGTCTTGTTGCGCGTACGAGACAACGGCATTGGCATTTCCCCCGAAATGCTGCCACGCATTTTCGATCTTTTCGTCCAAGCTCAGCGGCGCGAGGATCGCACGCAAGGCGGGGTCGGGATCGGGCTCACACTCGTACGCAAACTGGTGGAATTGCATCACGGCAAGGTCGAGGCCTCTAGCGCTGGTCTCGATCGCGGAACCGAATTCTTGGTCCGTCTTCCGGGCCTGACTTCAACGCCGGACGTCAAACCGGAAGAAAAGCATGACGGCAGCGATTCAGCAGCGAAAATCCCAGCCCGAAAGATCTTGGTGGTTGATGACAATACGGATGCGGCCGAAACTTTAGGTTTGCTGTTGCGGCTCACAGGCCATGACGTCCGGGTTGCGTTCGAAGGTCAATCTGCTCTTTCCACGGCGCGCAGTTCCTGCCGGAAGTCGTTTTTCTGGATATTGGCATGCCAGGCATGGACGGCTACGAGGTAGCCAGAAGGCTTCGCCAGGAGCTTGGGTTGGGCGACGTTATCTTGGTAGCGTTGACTGGGTGGGGCCAAGAAGAAGACCGGCGCCGATCCCGAGAAGCAGGGTTCAATCATCATCTGGTCAAACCCATAGAGCCAGATCTTCTGAACGAGCTAATCGCTGGCTGGTTTGCGCATGCGACTGGGAAGAATTGACGAGCGGCGGGCTTCATGCCCGCCGCCTAGTTTCAAAGAAAACGCATTGTCTGAAGGGACCCGCAGACTGATCCTTAAGGTCCCCCGCATCAGGCGGGCATGAAGCCCGCCGCTCGTTTATCGGTCCTTCTTCTGGGAGGTTTCCTTCGCTAGTTGTAAATGTTCTTGCAACGTCGGCAGCGTCTTGCCGGCCCATGATTTCAGAGCAGCATCCTTGTCCCGAGCGCGATTCGTTTTCGAAGAGTTTGACGGCCGCTTCATGGGCCTTGAGTTGGCCCTCCATATAGGTGCGGTCGAACTCTTGTGCCGTCGTGCCGGCCAAGGTATCGAGTTCTTTCTGGCATTTCTCGTCGATTGTCTTCGGGAGTGTCCAGCCTTTGCGAGTGGCCAAATTCTCCAATTCCCTGTTGGCCTTGGTGTGGTCTTCGACATTCGTTGGGCAAACGCTTTGATCTTGCGCCGCTAGCCCTCTGAAGCGCATTTCGCCCGCCTTCACCTCAACCATGCCGGCGTTGCAGGCTTTCTTGACGAATGCGCTATCATCGATGCGCTCATCATCGGCTGCGCGGCACCGTTATCACCGCCAGTGCCACGGCCAACGGCCCAACCCAGCAGAATCTTAGGCAATAAGTTCGCATCTTTCAGTCCTTTCTTTGATGGCTGCCAACCCATCTGACGACGCCCCGCGGCAATCGCCAATATGCGAGTTTTTTTGATGCAATTGGCATACCCGCCTGTGTGAGGACAGAATGGTAGGTACTTTCGTTATGGTGATCCCGACCGAGACCACTAAGAAAGGCACGCGGATTGCTATCTTTTTGGTGGGATGTGGGAGCACCGATGAACAAGCGGTTCCAGCCTTCGGGCATGGACAGAATATTCGCCGCATGGGATTCTGGGCTACTCGCGAGAACAATGAGGCGACGACTTGCTCTGCGATAACGAATCCGGAAGTGCGCAGCGGTCCTGGCAGGGTGCGCAGAGGTACAGATTCCTTCACCGATGGCAGACCGGCGGTCAAGTTCGTGGCGGAACCACCCGGGGGCTGATAGATGGCTGCCAAAGACCAGGAGCAACAGCTTACCGGGTTGCTTCCCATAACGCTCATTGCATGCTGCTAAGCGCGGCTGGGGCTCCGAAGAGGCACTGCGAAAGCAATCGGAGTGGCTGCGAATCACTCTTGCCAGCATCGGTGATGGAGTAATCAGCACCGACACGGAAGGATGTGTTACTTTCATGAATGGCGTCGCCGAAACCCTAACCGGCTGGTCTCAGGCCGAGGCGGTGGGGCAGCCTTTGGTGAAGGTCTTTCGGATCGTCAATGAAGGTACGGGGCAGTCAGTCGAGAATCCTGCAGTTCTGGCGCTTCGAGCGGGGACCATCCAATGCCTTGCCAACCATACCTTACTTGTCTCCCGGGATGGGACTCAGCGGCCGATAGACGATAGCGCCGCGCCCGATGAAAGACGAATCCGGAACAATTCTAGGAACGGTCTTGGTTTTCCGCGATGTTACCGAGCGTAAGCTGGCCGATCAAACGCACGGGCTGCTGGCAGCGATCGTCGAATCGTCGCAAGATGCCATCGTCAGCAAGACACTCGATGGCGTCATCCGATCGTGGAACGCCGGCGCCGAACGGCTCTTTGGGTACACGGCGGCCGAGGCTGTTGGTCAGTCGATTACCCTGATCATTCCACCGGATCGGCTGGACGAAGAACGCGTGATACTCGAAAAACTCTGCCGCGGAGAAAGAATCGAGCATTTCGAGACGGTCCGCAGGGCGAAAGACGGTCAACTCCTGGACATATCCTTGACGGTTTCTCCAGTTCGCGACAAGGAAGGCAACATCGTTGGAGCTTCCAAGGTCGCACGCGATATCACCCAGGCCAAAAAAGCCGAACAGATTCTGCGGAAAGCGAGGCCCGTTATCGCTAAGGTGGCGACCGAGGCGGCGCAAGCCGCGGCGTCGAATGCCAAGTTTCGCGCTTTTTTCGAGCAAGGGACCAACTTTGCCGGCGTGTTGTCTCTCGATGGCACGGTGGTGGAGGCGAATCGACTTTGCCTCGATGCTTGCGGATTCAGGCGCGACGACGTCATCGGCAAGCCGTTCTGGGAGTGTGGATGGTGGAACCGCTCGCCCTCTCTGATGGGCATGGTTCGGGAGGCCTGCTACCAGGCCGCCGGTGGGCAGATGTTCCGCACCGAGACCCCTTTCTACGTGGCTGATGGCACCGAAAGAATAGTGGATCTCATTTTGGCGCCCGTCATGGACCCTGAGGGCAATGTTCTCTTCGTTGCTGCCACCGGCAGCGACGTCACGGATCGGCGGCGCATGGAAGACACGCTGCGGGAGCAAGAACGGCGGCAAGGATGAATTCCTTGCCTTGCTGGCCCATGAGCTGAGAAACCCTTTGGCTCCGTTGCGCAATGGGCTTCAGGTGATGCGGCTCGCGAACGGCGACCAGAGCGCCAGTTCGCAAGCCAGGGAAATGATGGAGCGGCAGCTCGCCCACATGGTGCGGATTGTCGACGACTTGCTCGACGTTTCGCGCATTAGCCGCAATAAGATGGAGCTGCGCCGGTCCCGCGTGCTGTTGGCCGACGTGGTGAGCAGCGCCGTGGAAACGAGCCGGCCGATGATCGAGGCGGCAGGGCACGAACTCACCGTATTGCTGCCAACGGAGTCGGTTTGCCTCGACGCCGATCTTACCCGCTTGGCTCAAGTCTTTAGCAATCTGCTTTCCAATAGCGCCAAATACACCGAGCGGGGCGGACGCATTTGGCTAACCGCGGCCCGAGAGGGCGCTAACGTCTCGATCATGGTCAAAGACACGGGCATCGGCATACCCGCCTACGCCTTGCCGAATATTTTCGACATGTTTTCCCAAGTCGATCGGACCATCGAACGGGCGACGGGCGGCTTGGGCATTGGGCTGGCGCTGGTGAAAGGGCTGGTCGAAATTCACGGCGGAACGGTTGAGGTGATGAGTGCCGGCCAAGGGCAGGGGAGTACGTTCATCGTGCGGCTGCCTTTGCTGGAAGATCGGGTGGAATCGGCGCCGGAGGCCCCGGCTGACGAAAGCCGGCGAACCTCCGGGACAGCTCGGCGCATCTTGGTGGTTGACGACAACCGCGATTCGGCCGTTTCGATGGCGATGATGCTCAAGCTTATGGGCAACGAGGTGCGGACGGCCCACGACGGCATCAAGGCTGTGGAAATGGCCGAGGCATTTCGTCCCCAAGTGATTTTGATGGACGTCGGCATGCCGAAGCGCAATGGCTACGAAGCGACGCGCCGCATCCGCGAACAACCCTGGGGGAAGAACATCATCATCATCGCGCTGACCGGCTGGGGCCAAGACGTCAACCGCGCCCATTCGAAAAACGCCGGCTGCGACGCCCACCTGGTAAAACCGGTGCATTTGCCGGACTTGGAAAAATTGCTGGCAGAATTGGCGGGGCAGGGGAGCGCGACCGGCAAATAGTGCCACTCGCTTGGGGCTAAGTAGAAATGCATTGATGGCAAAAAAATGTAGGGCAAAAAAATAAATCCATTCTCTTATATTTTTGCCCTGCATTTTTTTGCCATTGGTATTTTTGTGCCGGGCACGACAAGGAACCTGATGTGGAAGTGAATGAAGCTCGCGTTCCGGATGATCTTTCTCTGGTGCGTCTCCTCTTTCGCGAATACGCCGACGGACTCGGTGTGGACCTCTGCTTCCAGAACTTCGAGAACGAGTTGGCGGGGCTACCCGGGAAATACGCCCGACCCGCCGGTGGAATTTGGCTGGCAAAGCATGGCGCCGACGCAGCCGGCTGCGTGGCGTTTCGCCCTTTTGACTCCACCACCGCTGAAATGAAACGCCTTTACGTGCGACCAGAATTCCGAGGTTATGGCGTGGGCCGCCGGCTCATCGACCAGGTTCTGAACTCAGCCAAAGAAGCCGGCTATCGCCGAATCTGGCTGGACACGATGCCTTCCATGGCGGAGGCGATCCGGCTCTACCAATCTCTTGGCTTCACGCCGATCGAGCCTTATTGCCACAATCCGGTGCCTGGGGCGATGTATTTGGGGCGGGAGTTGGCGGTTGGCTGATGTTCGATTCCACTTTTGCTTCAACTGTGGCCAAGCAACTCTGGCCAGTTGGCCAGAGTTGGATCGCTATAAGTATTTCTGCTTCATTATCTTACGCAAACGGCTTCAACTCTGGCCAAAACAATCCGACACATCAACTCTTGGCCAAAGTGCACGACGCTTGTCTCGGGTGGGGGAGGAATGGATTGCATTGCGCGGTGCGACACACACACCCATTGCCTCTTGTCCCCATTCAAGACGAGAACGCCTTCAGCTGGCATCACGCTGGGGCCTGAGTTTAGCTATTGAGGAGGCTCCGACTGCGCCAATGGCGGCGGAAAATGGTTTGCTGTCGACTGAATAGCAGTGTTGAAGCAACACGAAATCGTAGGACGGTTTCTTAACTCGTCCCATGCTAGGTCTGCGACCCGGACGAGTCAAAAATCCGTCCTACGAATGATTGCCACCGGGCAGAGCTTTCCGTTGAAGTCTTTTGGTGCAGTGTTGCCAATACATCTCTATAGCTGATTTTGATTTGCGTCACTTCTTTGTCTTGCTCATTTTCGCCTGCATCAAACACCAACCCCCCACCCCCCGTTTTGACACCAGACACCGCTTATTGCATTATGATGACGGCTGCCGCTCGGGTTTGGTCTCTTTTCGGGAACCAAGGTGCTCGGTGGGGCGTCGAAGATCCCAGTTGGCGTGATGACAGACGATCAAAGGCTCATCACTGAGTGCCTGAACGGGCGTACGGCAGCCTACGGAGAGTTAGTCTCCCGCTACCAGGATCGTCTCTTCAACACGCTGCTGCGCTTTCTCGGCAATGCCGAGGATGCCCGAGATGTCCTCCAAGATGCTTTCCTGAACGCCTATCTCGCTCTGGAAAACTTCAAGGGAGACGCTCAGCTTTATACCTGGCTCTATCGCATTGCCATGAATACGGCCATGACGCATAAACGCAAGGAACGCGTGGCACTGTCGAGAAAAGTCGCTCGCGGCGACGCGGTAGAGGAGCCTGCCGACCGGTCGGCCTATAACCGGCCCGAATCGAACATGGTCCGGACCGAGGAAGGACAGCGCGTACAGGATGCTTTGGCCAAGCTATCGCCCGAACATCGATTGGTCTTGATTTTGAAGGACATGGACGGGCAAAAATACGAGGAAATGGCGGAAACTCTGGGCGTGCCCATCGGCACCATTCGCAGCCGACTCCATCGGGCGCGATTGGAACTTCGGGAGCTCCTGTCTGCCGATGATTCGACATAATGCTGTGAAAATCCGAATATCGAAATCCGAAATCCGAAAAGACTAACAGCCTAACGGCTGCTTTTTTAGCTTTCGCAATTAGGATTTCGGATTAGATTTTTTTTCCGAATTCGATTTTCGGATTTGATGCTTCGTTCTTGGTGTTGTGATGCTTCCAGAACGCCTCAGTCGCCTGTTGACCGGCCTAGTCGACGGCCAGCTCTCCGCCCAGGAGCAGGCGCTGGCGCTGGAATTGGTGCGGCGTTCATCGGAAGCGCGAACGTTGTTGCAGGAGCTTCAAGAAGACGCTCGCCTGCTCGGTTCGCTTCCTCGTAATCAACTGCCTGTCGATTTTGCCGAACAGATCCAGGCCAAACTTCCCAAGCGAACGCTGAAGGTTGCAGATTTCTCGACAAAATCCGAAAGGCGTTATCCGTGGCGCTACGTCGGGGTGGTTGCAGCCGCGGCGACCCTTCTTCTGGCTGTCAGCATTGCTTTCTGGCAAAAGACCAAGCAGCCGATCGAAGTCGATCCCTCTGTTCCCGACAGTCCCGTTTTCGTTGAAGGCGCCAGCGAACCCAAGTCAACGCTGGTTGCAGATACGCTAACACCAGCGCCTCCAGCCCGTGGAATAACCAAGGCGCCGGCTATCGCTATGCCTGGCACGGTCAATGGTCCACGAGCGGAAGTCCTCAAGATGATGCCCCAGCTGGAACCGCCCAACAATCTCAACAATCCCAACAAAATCATGACGGCTCCGGTCACACTGACCAAGCCTTTGCGCAAGATCGAAACGGAACCGCTCCTGTTGGCGATGCGTGAGATCGACCAGGAAAAGCGCCGTAAGGAGATAGCCGAGGAACTGACCTTCGCGCAATCCTGGCGGGTCGATTTCACTTGTCTGGAAAGTGAAGTCGCAACCAATCGGCTCAAGCGAGCGTTGCAACGGCAGGGGATTCGCTTGTTAATCGATCCGGATGCCTCCGATCTGCAAAGACTGCGCTTCAAAACGCCTTATGCGATATTGGTTGAGAACATCAGTCAGCACGAATGCCTGGCCATGCTGGCAGCTTTGCGGCAAGTGGATCTGCAAGAACAAAAACGGCGCGGAGCAGCAATCAATTCATCGACGTCAAACTCGGCCGGCTGTCGGCCGCGGATGAAGGCCGACTCGAATCGCTGTTCGGCGTCAAGGAGATGAAGCCTGAGAAGAAGCCGGTGGTTCAAGCAGCGCCGCCTATCAATGGCCGCGAGGTCAGTGCCTTGGTGCGTGCCTTTGCCATCTGGCAAGGGCAGAATTTGCCGCAAGGGCAGGGGAGTGGACGAAATGCACTCCTCGTCGCCGATTCGAAGAATCGAGTGCGCAAACCTACCAGCGAGAACCAACTCTTTCTGAATTCGCGGCAACCGCCACGTCCCGATTTTCTACGGCTCTTGATCGTCCTGTCGGCGCGGAAGGGGTAGGGGACTCGTCAATTCTGGAGTGTGGACTTTAGTCCACACTGGCAACACGGGAACGGGCCGGCTTTCTCGCTGGCGGATGGAAGAGCGTCATTTTCTGAAGTGTGGACTTCAGCTCACACGGGCCAAACGGAAACAGACTCGGCTCACGATGGCAGTTGGTGTGGACTAAAGTCCACACTCCCGGGTGTCCGCATTCCCTCACTTTGGAGTGTGGACTTCAGTCCACACCGGCAACACGGGAACGGGCCGGTCTCCTCGCGGGCCGTGGCGTGTGGACTAAAGTCCACAATCCCGGATGGCTCCATTGCCTCACTCTGGAGTGTGGACTTCAGTCCACACCGGCAACCTGACTCCTGACTCCTGACTCCTGCCCCCTGACTCCTGATTCCTGACCCCTGACTCCAGTCTCCCGCATTTCCTCAAACCAAACCGCTCATTCCTCGTCTAACCATGGGAAGGCTCCTATTAGCGAATGGAGGTTGCCATGCGTTACTTATTGGCTTTGGCGTCGATCTTGGTCGGATTGAGCTCGGCTCACGCGGACGGAATCATGATTCCCAAGGAGCGGTCGATTCCGCCCTTGGCTCTGGTCAACCACCGCGTGCGAATAACCCTGGAGGATCAGGTGGCCGTCACGCACGTGGAACAAACGTTTCGCAATTCCACCAATCGGGCGCTCGAGGCAACCTATCTCTTCCCCGTGCCGAAGGGGGCCAGCGTCACCAAGTTTTCGATGTGGGTGAACGGCAAGGAGATGACCGGCGAGCTGTTGGATGCGCCGAAGGCCAGGCAAATCTACAACGACATTGTCCGGCGCACGAAAGATCCCGGGTTGTTGGAATATGTGGACAACAACGTATTCCGGCTAAGCGTTTTTCCGGTCCAACCGCGCAGCGATCAAAAAGTCTCGTTGACCTATTCCTCCGTGCTCACTCGCGACAACGGCATCGTGGAATATGTCTATCCGCTCAAGGCCGGCTGCGGATCGGGGCAGGGGCATGCCCTTGAAGAGTTTTCCATTGAAGCCTCGATCAAGTCGCCCGACCCGATTCAAAACATTTTCAGTCCCACGCATGCGATTACCGTCACGCACAATGGCGACCGCGAAGCGACCGTCAAGTTCGACAAAAACCAAGGCCTGCTGGACAAGGATTTTCAACTCTTTTACGCCTGCAGTCCCAAGGATGTCAGCTTCACCACGCTCACGTTCCGTCCAAGCAGCAGTCGCCCCGGTTACGTTTTGATGTTGATTGCGCCGCGCATGGAGGCCAAATCCAAGGAAGCCCTTCCGCGAGACATGGTGTTTGTTCTCGACACCTCGGGGAGCATGCAGGGCGCAAAATGGATCAGGCGCGGCGGGCGCTCAAGTTCTGCCTGAAGAACCTGGGGCCAAAGACCGATTTGGGCTTCTCCATTTCGCCACCACCGTCGACAAATATCGGGACAGACTCGAAGAATCATCTGCCGATCGAAAGGCCGAGGCGTGCCGGTGGGTCGATGGCCTGGATGCCGCCGGCGGCACCAATATCCAGGACGCCCTTGCTGCCGCACTCGACTATCGATCGTCTGATGCCAGCCGTGGCTTCACCATTGTCTTCTTTACCGACGGCATGCCCACTATCGGCGAAACCAACCCCGAACGCATCCTGAAGGGGTTCCTCGACAAAAACACCTCGAATACGCGGGTGTTCACATTTGGCGTCGGCGACGATGTGAATGCAACTTTCCTGGATGAGTTGGCCAGCCAAACGCGGGCAGTCAGCACCTATGTGCGTCCCGCCGAGGACATCGAGGAAAAAGTGAGCGGCCTCTATGCGAAGATCAGCTTGCCGGTGATGACCGACCTGAAATTGTCGGCCAGCGGCGGAGTGCATCTCGAAGAAATGTTTCCACCGCGACTGCCCGATCTTTTCCACGGCAGTCAGCTGGTAGTTCTAGGTCGCTATTCCGGCAGTGGGCCGGCGGCCATTTCGCTGACGGGCAGGGTGGGGAGCAAGCAGAAAGAAATCGTCAACGAAACCACGTTTCCCGAAACAACCGGCACTGCCAAGGCATTCATCGAGCAAATCTGGGCCAGGCGGAAAGTCGGTTACTTGCTGGATCAGATCCGCCAACATGGCGAAACCAGGGAACTGGTTGACGAAACGAAAACTCTGGCCAAGCGCCTACGGCATCGCCACGCCTTATACCAGTTATCTCATCGTACCCGATGGTCCGATACCAGTAACCAGGCTCCGCCAATTGCGCGGCGTGGAAGTGTTCGGCGGTGGGGGCATTAGCGGCGGGATCGGCGGTATTGGAGGTGGAATCGGTGGAATTGGTGGTGGGATCGGAGGGCTTACCGGTTCTGGCAATATTTCGGGTGGTTTTAGCGGAGGCAGCGGGGCTGGCAGAGGTGGCAGGGCTGGGGGAGCTGGCATGGGGATGCCTTTGGGCGGAATGCCCGCAAGCGGGCAGCTCCCGGGACTGGGCAGGGTCAAGGTCGTCGATTTGGCAAAGGACGCCCAGCAAAACAAGGGCGACCTGAGCGACAACCGGGACAAGCTCAATAGCGCTTATTTCAGTCTTCAGCCAGCGGCGGGCGCCGCCAGTCCTGGGTTTGGCTCCATGCTCCGAGAAGCCGGTGAAAAACGGGCCAATTTCGAGGAGGCCAAAAAAGCGTTGGCCGCTCATCGGCTTGGCCAGGTACAGGAAGGGAGATTGGGCGTCGAGCTGTCGCTCGATTCGAGCGGGCTGCGCAATCAGAGCAGGCTCACGCAGACGGCGCTCAAGAATGTCGCAGGCCGCAATTGTCTGGAGTACGCCGGAGTCTGGATCGACGAAGGCTTCGACGCCAAGACGCCCACGCTGACCGTTAAAGCACAAAGCGATGCCTATTTTCAGCTTACTCGAACGCCAGCCCCAGCTTCGCGAAGTGTTCAAGCTGGGCAACTGCCTGGTCTGGCTGACTCCCAGCGGCACGGCACTGGTCATCGATCCCAACGAAGGGAAGGAAAAACTGGGCGATGCAGAGATCGACGGGCTGTTCAGAGCGAAGCAGTAGCAGGGGGCAGGAGACAGGAATCAGGAGACAGGAGACAGGGGTCAGGAATCAGGGGTCAGGAGTCAGGGATCAGGAGTCAGGAGTCAGGAGTCAGGAGTCAGGAGTCAGGAATCAGGAGACAGGAGTCAGGAATCAGGAGACAGGAGACAGGAGTCAGGAGTCAGGGATCGTTAGTTTTTCTTTAGGTTCCTGATCTTTGCGCTCTCTGTTCGGATTTCGATTTTCGGATTTCGGGTTTTCTTTTCTGGGGCCTGCATGTGGCGGCAACGTCGCGTGCAGGCTTTCTTTTTTCTCGGCGGTTTCGTTGGTTCCCGGTATTATTCACGTTGAATACGTTGAAAAAAATTCCACCCAAGGAGAGATTCCACCATGCGCACTCCATCCCATGTGACGACTCGACGGCAATTTCTACAAACAAGTGCGGCCCTAGCCGCGGGTGCTGCCGTTGTTGATCCGTTGGCTAGGGCAGGGTACGAAGAGCAGGGCGCCGACATCGGCGGGTTCAAGGTAGGCGTGCAGAGCTACACCTATCGCCAATTCACATTGGAACAAACGCTCAAGAAGATTCAGGATCTCGGGCTCGGCTGGGTCGAGTTCTACAACAAGCACGCCAACCCGGCGAGTTCTCCCGAGCAGATCAAAGCTATGTTGAAGCTTTGCCAGGAATATAAAGTCAAGCCGATCGCCTTCGGCGTGCACACCTTTACCAAGAACCACGACAAAAATCGCAAAGCGTTCGCATTCGGCAAAGCGCTGGGCATCACCACGCTGTCGGCCGATCCCGATCCCGACAGCTTCGACAGCCTCGACAAACTCGTCGCGGAGTACGACATCGCCATCGCCATTCATCCGCATGGCCCGATCGGCGGCGGCCGCCTGCATCGCTGGTATTCGGCCGAAATCATCCTGAACGCGGTGAAAGATCATCACCCCAAGATTGGCTCCTGTCTCGATACCGGCCATTTGATCCACGCGGCCCAGCTCGGCAAACATCTGGATTCCGCCCAGCAAATTCGCGTCATGGGCAAGCGGAATTTCGGCATTCACCTGAAGGATCACGACAATAAAAAGGATACCGACGTGCCGTTCGGCCAAGGTGTGCTCGACGTCGCCGGCGTGCTCAAGGCGCTTAAAGACGTGGATTTCAAGGGCTACATCAGTATCGAATATGAAGCCCACCCGGAGGAGCCGACTGCGGACGTGACCGCATGCGTGAAGTATTTGCGTGAGGTGGCCAAGAAGGTTTGAGTGGTCCCCAGCGAGCCTCTTTAATCAGCGAGCTTCTTTATCAGCGAGCTTCTTTATCAGCGAGCCTCCCACGTTAGTGGGGGGAGTTTTCGGCAAATTCCCCCCACTAACGTGGGAGGCTCGCTAGAGAGAACTTTTGGATTCAGATGTCCCTTTTAGGATGGTGACAGTGCATGACGCCGGAAGAAATAGCAGCGCTCAAGCGCGAGCATTACAACGCGCAGGTGGTGTATCTTCGCAAAAAGAACCCGGATCTGATGATCCTGCGCGTGAAAACGGATTTCCCCAGGCCCATTCATAAGCCTGGCCAATACAGCACGCTGGGGCTGGGGTTTTGGGAGCCGCGGCATCCGGGCTGCCAACCTGAATCGCTGCAAGAAGGCGACGAAGGTCAGTTGGCGAGGCGGGCCTATTCGCTGAGCTGTTCGGTGCTGGACGAGCAGGCGAAGCTTCTCGATCTCGACAAAATGGATTGGCTCGAATTCTACATCGTCTTGGTACGCGAATCCGACCGCGAAAAACCGCCGGCGTTGACGCCACGGCTCTTCATGTTGCGCGAGGGGGACCGGTTAGCCGTCGGCCGCAAGATTACCGGCCACTTCACGGCCGACCCGATTCAGCCGGACGACTCCGTGGTTTTTCTCTCAACAGGAACGGGCGAGGCGCCGCATAACTACCTGAGCTGGCAGTTGCTGCGCCAGGGCCATCGCGGCAAAATCTTGTCGGCCTGCTGCGTGCGTTTCAAACGCGACTTGGGCTATCTCGACATCCAGGAGAAGCTCATGGAGCAATATCCCCATTACACGTATCTCTCGCTGACCACGCGCGAGAAGGACACCATCGGCCACAAGGTCTACATTCAAGACCTCATCACCAGCGGCCAGTTGGCCGAACGCTTGGGAGCGGCGCTCGATCCGGCCAGGACGCACGTCTATCTGTGCGGCAACCCCAACATGATCGGCGCACCGGCGCGCGATCGCGAAACGGGAGCGCATCTTTATCCCGAAACCAAGGGGGTTGTTGAAATCCTCCATGGGCTCGGCTTCCAGCTGGACGATCATGCCAATAAGATAAAAGGCAATATCCACGTCGAGGAGTACTGGTGAGGCCTTCTCCCAGCGCCCCGCTCCCCTGACGCTGATCCCCTTTGAGACCGACGGCTCGGGATGGCCTTTCTTGCAGGAATCACATTCGATGGTCAATTCGCCGGGGTTTACGCCAGGCGCCTTGTTTTCGCTGTGCCGGCGGCTGGGGCTTTTACCTCTCCTCATGATTCTGGCCATCGAACTGGGTCGAACCCGTTTGCGCTCAGACGGTCTCGCCACAAGCGCCCGATGCGCCTTGCTCGCACAAATCAGACGCCGATCGCGCCCCTGGACCTTGACTACCAAGATCGAGATTGGCGTGGGCTGCGCGGTGGTTTTTCTGATCGTTGTCGTGGTAATCAAGAAGCGGCAGGGAGAAAAGACCGTTCTGGTCACTGCGCCCTCCGACGTTATCGGCGGCTATCGTCTGCAAAACTTAATGATGACGGGCCAGACCAGCCAAGTTTGGGAAGTGGTCGAGACCGCGAGCGGCCGCCACTTCGCCATGAAAATGTTGTTGCCCGAAAAAGCGGAAATGCCCGAGCATCGCAAGTTGCTCTTTCACGAGGCCGAAGTGGGCATCAAGATGGCGCACCCCAACGTCATCAAGATCATCACGCTGCACAAGGAAGAGCCGCCATATTTCGTGATGGAATTCTTCCCGGCGGGCAACCTGAAGCTGCACATCATGCACAAAAAGTGGGACTTCATCAAAGAGAAGGCGCACGAGATCTTCAAGCAAGCCGCCACCGCGTTGGCTTACATGAACGCCAGCGGCTGGGTGCACCGCGACGTCAAGCCGGACAATCTCATCGTGAATAGCGCGGGCGAGGTGCGCCTCATCGATTTTGCGCTGGCCGAGCGGGTCAGTAAGCACGGGTTTTTTCGCAGGCGGAAAGGGCGGACGGCGGGCGCGCAGTTATATGTCGCCCGAGCAAGTTCGCGGCGAATCGCTCGACGGCCGCGCCGATATCTACAGCTTTGGCGCCACCATGTACGAAGTCATCACCGGCCGGCCGCCTTTTCGGGCCAGCAGTCCGGTCGAGCTATTGAATAAGCAAATCACGGAAAAGCCTTTGTCGCCGCGCTCGATCAACCCGGAGGTGACCGAGGAGTGTGCCGCCCTCGTCTTGCGGATGCTCGCCAAGAAGAGGGACGATAGGCCCAAGGATTTTCACGAAGTTTTGATGGCTTTGCGCGGCATGAAGATTTTCGCCGGCGAGCCGCGCCCAAACCCACTAGCTGACGAGGCAATCGCCATGGCTGGCCAAATACTCGAGTTCGAGAAGGAAATCCACCAGCTGGAGACTACGCTGGCGACAGATCGAAGCCGACCCGCAGCGGCGCGCGGAAAACTCCGAAGAAATCCGCCGGATGCGCCGCGAGGTCAACAACCTTCTCAAAAAGACCTATTCCAGTTTGACGGCGTGGGAAACGGTGCTGGTTTCCCGCCATCGCGAGCGTCCGCAAACTTGCGACTATATCGATCTCATATTTTCTGAATTTACCGAGCTCCACGGCGACCGGGCCATCGGCGACGATCGTGCCCTGCGCACGGGACTGGCGGCGCATTCGGCGATCAGCGCGTCGTTCTCATCGGGCATCAGAAGGGCCACACCTTCAAAGAAAGCACCGAGTGCCTCTACGGCTGGCGCATCCTGAGGGCTACCGCAAGGCCCTCATGAAGATGAAGTTCGCGGCCAAGTTCGGGCTGCCGATCATCACGCTCATCGACACGCCGGGCGTTCTCCGGGCATCGGCCAGGAGGCACGGCCAGGCTCAACTGATAGCGACCAATCTGCTGGAAATGTTCCGGTTCGCACGCCGATCATCTGCGTAGTCATTGGCGAAGGCGGCTCGGGCGCCTCTGGGCATCGGTATTGGCGACCGCGTGAGCATGCTCGAACACGCTTACTATTCGGTCATCAGTCCGGAGGGTTGCATCACGGCATTCTCTGGAAAGTGGCGACCGGAGAGACCAAGCCGCTGGCGGCAAGCGCACTGCGCATGACCGCCAAAGACCTGCACCGCTTCGGCGTCATCGACGACATCATTCCCGAACCCTTGGGCGGTGCCCATCGCGATCAGGCCGGCATGGCCAACACTCTCAAGACCTACCTGCTCCGTTATCTCCGCGAGTTGAAAGCTGTGCCCGCGCCGATCTGTGGAACAGCGCTACCAGAAGTTTCGCAAGCTCGGCGTCTTCGAGCAACGCACCGGTTCTGGCGAGGTCTCGGCAGCGGCTGGAAAAGGGGCCTGAATCTCTCGCGCCTCCGGGCTTGGGTAACTCGTTTACCGGGTTAAACGATGATCGACGACGGCGCAACACTGCATCCGCGACCAAGCTGTACGGCACTAAAAACTGGACGCCGCGCTCGTCGTTGACTCGCGGCTAACCACTAGTGTTTTATCCGCCAGGCCGCAGTCGCGCAGGGATCTGCGAGCACGCGGAGCTTGGCCTGGCGGATAAAACAGGTTGGACGAGACCGCGGCAAGTCTATGGAGATTCAATTGGATTTAGGTGGCAGTGCACAGGTGTTAGCACTGTGAAATGGACGGGTAATCGATTGATCGGCACGTACCGTCATGCTCGGAGCGGCCCTCCTTTTATTGGCCAATCCGTGTCCTTTCGCTCCTCTTCTGTAGCGGCGCACGCCGCGGACGCCTGGCGTGAGAAGCGGGCTTGTCCGATATGCCGATCTCGCCAACGCCAAGGTGTCATGAGGTGTCCCTTTTGACGGGCTCGTGCGTGGCCGCGAGACGTATATCCCACTGTCGCAAAGGCGGCACTTCGGTTTGTTCCGGCGCACGCTGGCCACACTGCGGACAGCAGGTCACATCGATGCCGCTGATTTTCAAGACCCACTCGGCTGTCGATTTCTTGGTGACCGGCTCGGGCGTGGCGCCGCCCAGCAAGTGCCGGCATCGGCCGAGCAACTCGGCCTTGCCCCGATTGGCCAGCAGTCCAAAATGGCGGATGCGGCAAAAACCCTTGGGGAGCACATGACGCATGAAGCGGCACAGGAACTCGTCGGCGGGTAGTTCGGCGATCTTGCGTCGATCGCCGTCGGTACGGTCGCGATAGTGGAAGCGCACGAGGCCGTCGTCGCAAGCGAGGAGACGCTGGTTGCTCAAGGCCACCCGGTGGGTGTAACGGCCCAGATAAGCCAGCATTTTGGCAGGGCTGGCGAAGGGGGCCTTGCTGTAGACGACCCAGGGTTTATGCCGCAGCTTCGAGAGCAAGGCATCGAAGCACTCGGGCTTGGCCAGCGCTGATACACCGGGGACCCCTGGAAGCAGGAAGAGCTTGTCTTGGTCATAGAGGTGTCGCAGGCCGTCGAGGAATTTGCCGCGAAAGACCTTGCCCAAAGCCTTGACGGGGAAGAGATAACGCGGATGTGCGTGAACCCAGGCGCTGACCGTCGAGCGACAGGCCGCCGCCAGTGATGAGACAATGGACGTGGAAGTGGGCGCGTAGTTGTTGGTCCCAGGTATGCAGCACCATGGTAATGCCAGGCACAGCATCCAAGTTGTTGCGGCCAAACTCCAGAATGGTTTCCGAGGCGGCCTTGAAGAGCAGTTGGAGAAGCGCACTTGGTTCTCCTCCTTACACAGAATGAGGGGGTTGAGTTCGTGAGGCAGGGTGAAGACATTGTGGAAATAAGGCACGGGCAAGAGTTCGGCCTGGCGTTCTTCGAGCCACTGGGCCGTGGCCAGGGATTGGCACTTGGGGCAGTGGCGATTACGGCAGGAGTTGTAGGCGTAGCGTTCGAAGCCGCACGCGGCGCAGCGGTCGCGATGTCCGCCCAGAACGGCGGTGCGGCAGGCTTCGATGGCCCGCAACACCTTCAATTGCTGCCGGGACAGGCGATGCCGAGCGCGGAACTCAGCGCCGTAAAGACGCACGATGTCCGCCAACTCGCAAGCAGGCCTGTTCACGGCTGCAGGGTGACAGCCGGAGAGGGACATCGCCGTTGGTTAGCCTTGCGGCTCCCCGACGGCGGCCACTTCCTCGGGCTGGGGCATGCGCAAGAGATCAAACGGGCTCTGTACCTGGGCCAGTTTCTTCTGCGTCAGATGCAGATAGAGGGTGGTCGTGGTGATGCTGCTATGCCCCAGCAGCAATTGGATGGTGCGGAGATCGACGCCGGCTTCCAAGAGATGCGTGGCGAAACGATGGCGCAGCGTGTGCAGGCCGTGGCCGCGTTTCAGACCGGCGTGACGCTTGGCCTGTTCGAAGATCTGTTGGCCCTGGCAGTCTCCCAAGGGCTCGGTCTTGGCGGCATTGGGGAATAACCATGGGCCCGGCCGATACTCCTTCCAGTAATCGCGCAACTCCTGGAGCAAGCGTGGCGAGAGCAGCGTGTAACGATCCTTCTGTCCCTTGCCCTGCTCGACGCGAATCAGCTGTCGTTGGGAGTGAATATGGTGTGGCTGAAGATGCCGAATCTCCTTGAGACGCAAACCGGCGGCATAAGCCGTCATCAAGAAACGCGATCGCGTCGGCTGCGGGCGGCATCGAAGAGCTGAATCAATTCCAGGTCACTGTAGATTTCCGGAAGTTTGCCCGAATGCTTACGGCGAAACTTGAGATCGAAGTTTTCCTGGCCGAGCACGCGGCGGTAGAAGAAAGTGATCCCGGCCGCGCAGATTGCAGGTGCTGCGGGCTAGCTTGCGTTCGCTGAGAAGGTAGTCAAGATAGCTGCGGATTTCTTCGAGCTTCAATTGGGCGGGCGACTTATGATAGTAGGTGGCCAGGCCAATCATGGACTCGACGTAGGACTCGATGGTGCGTGGCGCGAGGATTGCAGGCGCATCTCCCGAAGCATGCGTTGACGTAGCGGGGTCACGGCGGGCTCCTTTGGCGAGGAGGAATGAAGTTTGGGCATGCTTCCAACAAGCATGCCGCCACTCCATTCTGGCTCGCACCGACCCCGCACGTTGACGCATCACTGCCATCTAGTACCCGCGATTCCTCCGCGACCAGCGGTTTCGTTCAACCAAAATCGGCGTGGGAAAACCTGTATGCCCAACGTCCGATAATGGCTCTATGTTCAATTGCGTGGCAAAAACCCCAGGCTTTTTCGCGGTTGGCCAGTAATCGCTCCCATAATCTGTTGCCCGTCCGAAATCGCTATTCGGCGTTCGCCAAGCGCTCGCATACCATCACTGCATGAGCACATCGCAACCGAAAGGACGACGTCTCCGGGCCGGCATGATCGGCTTGGGAATGATCTTCGACGAAACCTATCGGCCCATGTTCGAGCAGCTTCGCACGGCGGGACTTTTTGCCGCGACTTCGGGCTCGTCGAGGTTGAATTGACCGCCGTTACTAGCCGCACGGGCGCTCGCGTTGCCGGCTACCAAGCATCGGGCAGACCCGGCGAGTTCGCCAGCTTCACGGGAACCGACGCCACCGCCCTGCTCTTGGGCACCGACCTCGACGTGATCTGCGTGGCGACACCGGACGATCGCCATTTCGATGCGGCTCGCCAAGCCCTACAAGCCGGCAACATGTGCTTGTCGAGAAGCCCTCGGTCATGGCTTGGACGAGCTGGATGAGCTTTCCGCCCTGGCCCGCCGTCACAGCGTTTTGGCTAAGGTCGTTTACCACAAGCTTGCGACCCGGACCATAAGAAGCTGCGGACACTGGTTCGGGATGGCGTGCTCAGGCACGTCAACCATGGCTATTGTTCCTTGCTCGAACCCAAAGCATCAGCGGCAGCCAGTTTTCGGAATGGATTCGTGGACGCAATCCGGCCACTTATGTGGCCGTTCACTATTTGAAGCTGATCGATTTCACTTTCGGTCCGGAATGGCGACTAGCCCGCGTCGCGCAACCGGCCGCGCGGGATCGTCGGGCCGGCAGATGGCGACACCTGGGATTCGGTGCAGATCCAGGTCGTCTACGCCTACGCCGATGGCCGAGAAGCGGCTTTCGATATTCACACCGAGCTGGGTGACGCCGGACAATTTCCCGGGATATGTCGAGCAGGAAGTGCAATTTCGGTTCGACAACGGGGTCTGGACGCTCACCGCGCAAGCGCGGCGTGGAACTGACGATCGAAGAGCGCACGCCCAATGAAATGAAGATCACCCCCAATTTTCATTACAACGGCACGTTCATCGAACCCTGGGGCGAGCGCTCCCAACGCGGTTACGGCCTCGAGGTTTTACAGCGATTCTTCGAGGAGGCGGCCTTCGTCGAGTTCGGCGGCCTCCGAAAGCGCCGAGCAGAGCGATTGGAAGCGATGCGTGCACTTGCCTATAACGACATGGCCAGCGATCGCAACGTCGTGGCTGCCGTTCAAGGCGCTTGAGGCTATTTTGTCCGAAGAAGCCCACGGCCGGCCAGATGCTTGCTGCCGCGTCAACGACCCTGCGGGCGGCCTCGTGATGGCTATTCCCGGCTCCGGCGAGACGCGGGTGCTTTATCCGGGCGTCGTGTTGAGGCGCTGATGCGAGCCTCCCACGTTAGTGAGGGGGAGGCTACGGAAAACTCCCCCCACTAACGTGGGAGGCTCACTAAGGCTGGAGGCTCACTGAGACGGGAGGCTCGCTAAAACGGAGAGGATCGCTGAAAAAGAATAGAGAAATTCCGCAGAGCGGAGCTGCAGCCCCTTCCCTACCGATGCAT
>CAVVHZ010000063.1:0-103534 GCA_963748025.1 uncultured Gemmataceae bacterium | reverse complement strand
GCCAACTGATTTAGATCTCTGTAGGACGGGTTTTTAACCCGTCCAATGCGATTTCGTAAAAGATGGTCGGGTTAAAAACCCGTCCTACAGAAAAGCCAAGGCACCAATGCCGGCGGCTCCTGTCTACAATAACAACAGAAGGATCCCCGTCACGGAACGCGGGTTGCACGAAGGAATGTCGCCTCGAGCCAGCCATGTCCGATTCTGAACCACTGCCCGAACCCGCCGCCAGCGCGACGCCCGCGGAAAAGGCGAAACAGTTTCCCCCTTCACCAGGCGTCTATCTGATGAAAGACGCCCAGGGACGAGTCATCTACATCGGCAAGGCCAAGAACCTGCGCAATCGCGCCAGCCATTATTTCACCAAGATTGCCGCCGAGGACATGCGCACTGCCGATTTGGTGAAAGTCATTGCCGACATCGATTTCGTCGAGGCCGAAACGGAAGTCGACGCGCTTGTATGGAAGCCCGTTTGGTCAAGGACATCCAGCCCCGCTTCAACGTCGATCTCAAGGACGACAAAACTTTTCCCTATTTGCAAATCCGCATGCGCGAGGAATTCCCTCGCTCGAATTCACTCGAAGCCCCCAGGCGGGCGGAGTAAAACTTTACGGACCATTTACCAGTGCCGCAGCTTGCGAGCCGCCATTCAGGTCTTGCAGCGCATCTTCCAGTTCCGCACCTGCTCGCTCGATATTCAAGCTTCGGACATGCGTTGGCGTTGGTTTCGTCCCTGCTTGCTGCACAGCATTCGTCAGTGCACTGCCCCATGCAACTTGCGGGTGACGCGTGAGGAATACATGCGGCAGATTCGGTCCTTGCGCATGGTGCTCGAAGGAAGAAGAGCAGGCTCCTCCGGGAGATGACGCGGGACATGAAGCAGGCAAGCGAGGCCCTCCTTGTTCGAGAAAGCCGCCCGGTTGCGCGATGAAATCCAGGCGTTGCGAAGCTGGCTTTGCGGGGCAAGGTCGACCGGGATGTGCAACCTGAAGTTTTTCCGCTGGAGCCCAAAAAGGGCCTGCATGGCTTACGCCGCATTCTCGGATTGGCGCAAACGCCGCGCACCATCGAAGGCGTAGACATCGCCCACCTGGGCGGAACCGAAACCGTGGCATCGTTGGTGCAGTTTCTCGACGGGCTGCCCTTCAAGCCGGGCTACCGCCGCTTCAAGATTCGCTCCGTGGAAGGGGTCGATGATTTTGCTTCGATCCGGGAAGTGGTGACCCGGCGTTTTCGCCGCCTGTCTGAAAAAGAAGAAGTTTTTCCCGATATTCTGCTCATCGACGGCGGCAAAGGGCAGCTCAATGCCGCCATGGATGCGTTTCGGTTGCTGGGCATCGAGCCGCCCATCTTGCTCTCGCTCGCCAAGCGCGAGGAAGAAATCTATCGCCCGGGCGACAGCGAACCTATTCGGCTCAGCCGGCATGCCGCCGCCCTGCGGCTTTGCAATACGTGCGCGACGAAGCCCATCGCTTCGCCCAACATTACCATCACCTGCTTCGGCGCAAACGTTTCGAAGATGAAAGCACTGCCTCCGATTGAGCCGAGCTGTTATTCCCTTGGGAGATAATTGTCGCGCATTTTGTTGACGAACGACGACGGCATTTACGCTCCGGGTTTGCGGGCCTTGCGTCGCGAACTGCAAAAGCTAGGCGACGTCACCGTGGCGGCCCCGGCGACCGAGCAAAGCGCCGTCGGTCACTCGATCACCTTGCTGACGCCGTTGGTCGTGCAGGAGATTTTCGACGAAGACAAGCATTTTCTGGGCTGGGCGGTGGAAGGCAGGCCGGCGGATTGTGTGAAGCTGGCATTGACGGAGCTGCTCGCGAGCCGCCGGATCTTGTCGTCAGCGGCATGAACGCCGGCTCCAACGCCGGCATCAACGTGCTTTATTCGGGCACCGTGGCCGCAGCGGTCGAGGGCGCCTTTTTTCGCCATACCAGCATCGCCGTTTCGCTGGAATACAAGAAGCCCAAGCTCGACTTTCCGCGTACCGCCGCCATTGCCCGCAATGTGATCGAGCAAGTGCTGGCTCGCCAGCCCGGACCCGGGCAGCCTGACCAACATCAATATTCCGAGCCTGGACAGGCCCCATCAAAGGCATCCGCACCGTGGCCCAGAACACCATTCCTTACAACGAACGTTACGACCGCCGCGTCGATCCACGCGGCCGAACTTATTTCTGGACCTCGCCGGGCTATACCTGTCCCGACCCGCATCCGGACTCAGACGTCGCCGCTCTGGCCGACGGCTTTATCACCGTCACGCCCTTGCAGTTCAATCTGACCGCGTGGAAAACGCTGGAAGAAATGCAAGGGTGGCAGTGGAAAGTGCCGGACGCCTATAATGCTACGAATGCTCCTGCCGCGTATGAACTAAGCTGTTTTCAGCGAGCCTCCCACGTTTTCCAGCGAGCCTCCCACGTTAGTGGGGGGAGGTTCCGGCAACCTCCCATAGGCATCAACTTAAGCGGAACTCCAATAGCTCTCGGTCGTTAATTAATTCAAATGTCCCGGGCTTAGAGCGTGGATCTCTTCGGCAGGTCTTTGCAACCGTTTTGGCGATGGATTCGAGCACGCACTCCAATTCCGCCGCATCCTTCATCGCGCCCGCCAAGCGGCCAGCAAAGTCGCGGACCGCTTCGTAGGCTTTGGACAGGCTCTTCGTCGGATCGCCCCAAATGGTTCCGACGATTATCCATTGTTGCAAGAGGACCGCCAGCATCCTCGCCCAAACGCGTACCATCTGCCGAGTTACTGTCGAGCCACTCAGTTCAGCTGTCAAGCCTTGGGATTTCCAACGTTTGAATAGCAACTCCACTTGCCAGCGCACCGATATAAAACGACCGCTTCTTTCGGCGTCAACATTTCCAAAGGTAGGCTTGTCACCAGGATCGTCCAATCGCACCAGGCCAGACGCCCTGCGCAGGGCTCGCTGCCCCTTTTCTCCTTCGTGTCTCGACGCAGCTTTTGGCGTCGGAGATTGGCTTGTTCCTCGGGCAATCGCCAAGCGATCAAGCGACATCCCAAACGCTGTGCTTCCCCCAGCAAGATCGATTGGTCGACAAACGGCCCGCGTTGCTTCGCCAGCCAGGGCAGCAAATCCACCGCCTCGCCGTTCGTCAACAACACATGCGTGCCGTACTGCAAACGCGAGAGAAAATGCTCCCCCGCTGTCACCATCTCGGCGAAAACGCCCACATTGAAATAGCCTAAGTCGCTGATGCGTAGCGATCCTTTGCCGCGTCGGGCCTGCTGCCGGCTCGAAGCACCGTCGGGACTGCGGCCTTGCTCAAGATCAATGCACGTTAGGGCACCGCTACGCAGGCAGAATTCGGTCTGGAACTTCACGGCCGCTGCCCCACTGCCATGGCTGCCACCGCAACCGCGAAACTCTCCTTGCATGTCGTCAGGCAACGTGTTTGTTGAACTGTCCAACAAAGAGACCTCCTCGAACCGTTCGAGGAGCGGCGCCAAGGCCTTATCCGACTTAACAATGATTTTGGCTGCTTCGCAAAACAGCTTCTTCATAAAGGCAACCATCTGCGGCGTATGGCGTTTTTCGATCGCTTGGGGCGTCACGGCTGCACCGCACTGTGCTGCCATCTGAGCCAACTTCTCATCCGAGGCCCTCGGATTCTGCAGGAAACCCAAGACAAACGTCTTGGCCAGCGAGATAGGCGTGAAAATCCGTGTTCGCTTGATCACGCCGCTTTCGTCAGCCGCCTCCCGAGCAACTTCACCAAACAAGCGTTGCATCGAAGCGCCGACCTTGGCTAAATCCCCATCGGAAGCTCCTTCTTCCAAACACTGTTTGTCACTAACCAGTGATTGTGGAAGGACTTCCTTTTTTTGAAAAGATCAATTCACTCTTAAGTTGATGCCTATGGGGGAGTTTGCGGCGACCTCCCCCCACTGACGTGGGAGGCTCGCTTTCGTGGCTGGCGATTCAAAAGCCGGGAATAACTTGCTCGTCTTTCGTATCGACAAAGGGTTTGAAGATCGCAAAGGACTGAATGCGCCATTGGCCGTCGCTTTCGCGAACCAAGTTGCCGACCACGCGATAGTGAACACCCTCTGACCAGTTGCCATGCGGCTTGGCCATGAAAGCAAGACCGCCACTCCCTTTTCCTTGTCCATCGATTCCAAATTGAAATCCCAAACGTCGACTTTGGTGGCATCGCCTCGTTGGATGGCGTCCCTCGTTTTCTCGATAAATACCTTCCGATCCGCGGAGTGATAGCGAAAATCGCGGGCCAGGTTGCGCTGAATGGTGTCAACGTCCCTATGTTCGACGGCATCGGCAGTTGCGCGAATCATGTCTCCATCTTTTTCAAGTCGGTAGTATAGAGCTGCGTCAGGATCGCGAAGGCAATCGACCAGGACGAAGCCAGCTGCCGTCCCGGCCAAATAGCCCCACTTCCGCGTGCGTCGCCAGGCAAAGAGCAGGCCCGCGCAGATGATGATGAGCAGAACGTAAACTAGGGTGGCATTATCGACGAGTGTGGAGAGCATGCTGTTTCTCGGCGCTGAATTCAAGCGCCCGTCATGCCGGCCGGCGATTCGTGCGTCGCCGCTGCCGGGGCTTTTCGGGGAGTTCGTGGCGGCCGAAAGAAAACCCAGGCCGTTATCGCCAGCCCGCAAGCGCTGGCCAGCGAAGTCCGTCGCAACGTGGCGTCTTTAGCGAACAGATGAACGAGCCTGACGTCGCGAGCCAAGGTCAGCTGGGCCGCCAATGGCGCTGCGAGAACGGCTGCTCCCAAAAGCAGCGCCAGCCCCATTGTGATCGCAAAGAGAACGCGTGGCAACCACGCGCCGTGAAACAGCCCCATGCATGGAACCCGCGACGGGCGCAGCAGTGCCCTGGATGGATTGGCGCTTAGATAGTATCGGCAATTCGGCACGCTCATCCGCACCAGATTCTGCACACCAGGTAGGTCCCGCGAGCCGAGCGGGACAGCGGGAACTGCGCGCCCGGTAGGTCCCGCGAGCCGAGCGGGACAGCGGGAACTGCGCGCTGTGGCGGGAAATGGTACCCTCTAAGTCCTCGCATTTTATGGAAGTGGCCGCATGGCGCCCGGGTTTGTCCGGCTCGGCTCGCCGGACCTACTTCGAACGGAACTACTTCCGAAAGAAGCTCGCCCCAAACACTGCCTGATCTTCCAGATCCTCTTCGATGCGCAGTAGCTGGTTGTACTTGGCGATCCGATCGCTGCGGCTCGTCGACCCGGTCTTGATCTGGCCGGCGTTGGTCGCCACGGCGATGTCGGCGATGGTGGCGTCCTCCGTCTCGCCGCTGCGATGGCTGATGATCGTCGTGTATTTATTGCGTTTGGCCAGCTCGATGGTGTCCAGGGTTTCGGTCAACGTTCCAATCTGATTGACCTTCACCAGGATGCTGTTGGCCACGTGCTTGTGAATGCCCTCTAGCAAGCGAATCGGGATTGGTGACGAACAGATCGTCGCCGACGAGTTGGATCTTGTTGCCTAATTCCTTCGTGAGCTTTTGCCAGCCTTCCCAATCGTCCTCGCTGAGCCCGTCCTCGATCGAGAAGATGGGCCATTTCTCGCATAGTTTCTTCCAATAAGCGATCATCTCATCGGAGCTGGCAATCTGATCGGGCTTGCTCTTGAAGAAGCAGTAGCCCGTCTTGTTCTTTTTCTTGGCTTCCTCGAACAGTTCGGTGCAAGCCGGGTCGAGTGCGAAGCCCACTTGTTCGCCGAGTTTGTAGCCGGCTTTTTCGATGGCCACTGCCAACAGTTCCAGCACTTCGTCGCCGGTTTTCAGGTCGGGAGCGAAGCCGCCTTCATCGCCCACGGCCGTGTTCAAATGGCGATCGTGCAAGAGCTTCTTGAGGCTGTGAAAGCACTCCGCGCCCATCCGCAAAGCCTCGCGAAAGCAATCCGCCCCCACGGGCATGATCATGAATTCTTGGAAATCGATGATGTTGTCCGCATGCTTGCCGCCGTTGATGACGTTCATCATCGGCACCGGCAAAACCTTGGCGTTGACGCCGCCCAAGTAACGATAAAGCGGCAAGCCAACCGAAGCGGCGGCAGCGTGCGCATTCGCCAGCGAAACGCCGAGGATGGCGTTGGCGCCGAACTTGGCCTTGTTAGGCGTGCCATCCAGCTCGAGCAAAATTGCGTCGACCAGGTTCTGATTGAGCGGATCCTCGCCCAACAATTGCGGGCCAATTTCTTCGTTGACGTTTTCGACGGCCTTAAGGACGCCTTTGCCCGAATACCGCGCTTTGTCGCCGTCGCGCAGCTCGACGGCTTCGTGCGCGCCGGTGCTGGCGCCTGAAGGAACGGCCGCGCGGCCCAGGCTGCCATCGCTAAGCAGGACTTCGACTTCGATGGTCGGATTGCCTCGGCTATCGAGGATTTCGCGGGCGCGAACGCTTTCAATGGTCATGTGTGCTGGATCCGTCGGGCGGTGTTCGGAGCGGAATTCCGCTGGCTTGGCGAAACGCGTCACCACAAAAGTTGGGATATATAGCGAAGGGAGGTTTTCAAGACGCCGATCGCTTCGGCGAAGATGGGCAAAATGAAAAGGGGACTCCGGCGGGAGTCGATCCAGGGTACCGCGGGGGGTCTCTCCCATCCGGGGGTGGCAGATCAGGTGGAGTCGCGGTTATGCAGCATTAGTCAAACGCCGGAGCCCCTTAGAATCGGCCGCTAAGCTTGGGGTCCAGGCCGACGCGGCGGGGGCGCGTCCAACCCGATCCAAGCAGGAGGCGATGAGTGGAACAACCACGTTCGTCTCGTCCTTGGACGGCGTGGCTGCCCTGGGCTTCATCGTCTCCGCGACCGATTGCTCTCGTCCTTCTGGCTGGCCAGCGTGGGGTCCATCGTCTGGCCAAGACTTTTTATCGGCCGGCTGGCGCTATCACTTGAGAAGAGGCTTCGCGGAGAGGCACTTCGCTGGAAACCGGCAAAAACCTTATCAAATCTTGGGCTTGCGGACGGTTTTTGCCACTTTTGTGGCAAGATCGCGTAGCGTGCGCAGGTTGCGGGCGTCGGTGTGGCCTTCGGGCGTCTCCTCTTTCGGCGTTTCCAACACCATGGGCAAGTCGCGCAGACGCCTATCGTTGACCAGCAACCGAAACGGCTCGATCCCCAACTGGCCCTGCCCCACATGGGCGTGCCGATCGACCCTGCTGCCCAACGGTTTCACGCTGTCGTTCAGATGGCAGGCTTTCAATCGCTCTAATCCGATGAGGCGATCGAATTCCTTCATGGTGGCTCGGTAGCGGCTCACCGGCGCCATTTCGTAGCCCGCGGCGAAGACATGGCAGGTATCGAGACAGATTGCCCAGCCGATCCGCTTCGCGCACGCCTTTCAGGATTTGAGCCAGATGCTCGAAGCGCCAGCCCAAACAGCTGCCTTGCCCGGCAGTGGTTTCGAGAAGCACCTGAAGCCGAAAGCCGGGACAGCGGCGATGGGCTTCGTCAAGGGCGGCGACAACGCGTTCGAGGCCTGCCTCCTCGCCGCTGCCCACGTCGGCGCCCGGGTGGGTGACGAGGTAAGCGAGACCGAGTAGTTCGGCCCGCTGCATTTCAATGACGAAGGCATCGATGGAGGCGCTGATAGAGCTGTTCGTCGGGCGAGGCCAAATTGATGAGATAGGAATCGTGAGCCATCGGGAAACGCAACGAGCTGGCGGCCAAGGTGTCTCGAAACTGCTGGACCTCGAGTTCGGTGAAATCCTTGGCCTTCCACTGGTTGGCGTTCTTGGTGAATAACTGGACAGTATCGCATTCGAAGGTTTGCGCGATGAGCAAAGCCTTGTGACAGCCGCCGGCAACCGACATATGCGCGCCGAAAAGTGGCATGCGGGTAGCCTACCGCGGGTGGGGTCCGATGAAAAGAGGTCAATGGGAATCAATGGCGGAAACGTGTGGGCAGCGCCATCTGTTGTACGCGGGTCTCAAGACCCCGTACCGCGCTAGCTTCGAGCTAGAGGGGGTATTGATGCCTAGCGGGATCATGTGCGTAGTCTCCAGACCACCAAAGTGGGGGCGTCACCGCTTCCCCGGCCAAAGCGTGAAGTCGCCGCGGCACGGGTCTTGAGATCCGCGCACAACTCAAGGAAGTTGGCATGGTTCAAACGAGGGTAACTCCCTTGGTGGGACGGAGCACAACCGATTCCGAACGCAAGTGTCAATGGATCAAGCGGTTAATGGATTGCATTGCGCCCTTGCACACACACGACGCCGGGCGGGTGTCTCCGAGGAAAGGCAGCTTTTGAACCGTGCCAGGAAGTTGACGTTGCTTACGCCGTCAACTATCGTGCCTTCAAGGGATTGCTGCAAAATCGACAATGAAAACGGCGCGGCGATCGCATTGTTCCCAAGCCAAACCACACGAAAGGCGAGGCATCGTGGCCGAACTCTTTCAGACATTTATCGACCTGATCACGGTTTTCCTGCGCCTCGCGGTCGAGGTGTTGGCCCTGGGCCTCACCTGGTCGTTCTTGCTCTTTTGGTTCGCCTGGTGGCTGTGGGCCGTCAATTGGAAAAAAGCTTGGCACGTTCTGGGCGAAGGCGGTTGGGCGCCGGCGCTACTCCTTTGGCTCATGGCTGCCGGCGTTTGGTCGCAGCTTCGGCCCAGCGAGATGCCGATCATGCCCGGCATGGTTCTCGCCAATTTCTGGTGGCAACTGGGAGCCGTGGGCTTGATCGCCGGCAGCGCCCTTTTCTGCGGCTGGCTGCAAGGCTACTTCGGCTGGACTCCCGCGGAAATCGCCCTTGAGCCGCCGGCTCCCGTCGCTGGGGCAAGCCACGGACACCATTAATAGGGACCAGGAGTCAGGGATCAGGAGTCAAAGGCCATGATGGACTTTCGAAACACCTGCAGACTTTTTGGCGTCGTTGCCGTCTTGATGTTGGGCGCCGCGAAGGTCGGTTCCCCCGTCAACGCCGGCCCGAATCAAGATCCCGCACGGAAGCCGCCGGCTCCAGCATCGGCGGAGGTGACGCTCAAGCCTATCAAATATCAGCAACTCATCGAGGCGGTGAAGGCGCAGAAAGGCAATGTCGTGGTTGTCGATGTGTGGGCAACTTATTGCGCCCCTGCAAGAAGGAGTTTCCCAATTTCGTGAAGCTGCACGAACGCCGGGCGAAGGATGGCGTGGTATGCATTTCGGTTTGCGTGGATGCGAAGGATAGCCAAGGCGAAGCGCTGAAATACTTGAAAAAGCAAAACGCCACGTCGACCAATTATTGGCTGGACGAAGAACCCGACCTATGGGCCGGCAAGTGGAAAGTGAAGAAAGGCGTTCCCATCGCCTTCGTTTTTGATCGCCAGGGCAAGATAGCCAAGAAGTTCGATAACGAAAACGACAAAGCCGACCCGTTCACTTACGAGGATGTAAACAAGGTCGTTGATCGATTGGTGAAGCCTGGGTTTTGAGGCTACTTTTTCTCCCCCGTCAATCGTAGCGACGGGTCGCCGAACACCATGAACTTCATCGCCTGGAAAAAGATGCTGGGCGGATACCAATCGCTGTTCGGCTTCAAATCGGCCAGGTGCTCGTGAGCATAGTAATAGCGCACGGCGTCGGCCCAGGCATCTCCCAATCGCGGCTCTTTCGTGCGGCCCACGCTCTGAGCAAAGCCGGCTACCAGGGTAAGTCCGCATGGTTGGCTGCCCGTGTTGCAGCCGATATAAGCGACTGCTCCCGTTTCGCCACGCACCAACACTTCCACTCCCAAGCCCGTGGCCAGATGCTTTCGTTGATATGGTGACGGAGGCGGCGGCGGTGCGGTAAACACTTCGCCGTGGTTCGTGCCCCGATGATCGACGCCATGGATGTCCGTGTAAGCCTCGTAAGGCGGCAACGGTGCGAAGGTGGCCGTGGAACAGCCAGCCGACACCATCACCGGCAGCCGGTCCGCATTCGACACCTTCAAGATGCTGTTAAGGTCGCAGCATCCTTGCCAGCGATTGTTGTCGCCATGACCGGCGTGCAACAGCAAGCCAACCCCGGAGCGGAGTAAGCCCGTCACTTCGGCCGCGGTCGGCGGCTTGCCTCGGCCATAGTAGCGGCGCTCCAGATGCCAATCGGCGCCCAGGGCCTTGGCGTCACTGTCGAGAGCCGGCCGGCTGTCCATCCAGCCGCCCACCGAGATCAGTGCCGCGGTGTGCTGTCCCGGCTTGGTCCCGGCCAGCGTGGCCTTCTCAGTCCGGATGGTCTTGGCGGCGATGGTAGCGACCTGGGCGGCGTTGCGGGCCGGCCATCGGCCCACGCCAATTTCCGGCAGATAGTGAATGCGATCGTGATTGATGGGGCCATCCTTGTTCTTCTCGCCATGCACTTCGCCGAAGTAGCCGGCGTGAAAGCCGGCCTTGTCGGCGTTCCAGTCGTCGAAGCTGCCGTCGGCTTTGGCCAAATCGGCGTAATAGAGATCGGACGGATAGAAGGCATAGTCGAACGCAGCCGGCGTGACGCGATCGAGAACCATGTAGCGAATGGGCATCACGTCCGCGCTGCCGACCAGCAGGACGTAGCCCAGGTGGTTTTCCTTCCAATGACGATAGAAGTACCGCTTCAATTTCTCCGGGTCATCGACTCCTTGGCTTTTCTCGAGCACATCTTCCAGGGCGACCAATTCGGTGGGCAACAGCGTCTTTTTGTAAGCGACGAACTCCTCCAAGGCGGCGTGAAAAAGCCGCGGGGCGACGACAAGCAGTTCCTTCTTCGGGGGAGCGGCCTGGCAGCGAGCGGACGGCAACAAAGCGGCAGCGAAGGCCAGGAAGAGGAGCACTGTCAGAGATTTCGTGCAGTTCATTTTTTGGAGCTTCCCGTTGAAAAGAATCATGGCTGTTCGTCGTACCACTCCTGCCACATCCGGATTGTTTTCTGTCGTTGGCCTTCGGGATCTTCCATGACGAAGTGCCCCAAACGTTGAATCTCGATTCCGGTGATGTGTTTCAATGCATATTGTGCAACGTATCTAACGTGTAGATCATTGTGCATTACCCACTTGAAGAGATGTGGCACCGCGGGCTTTCCCAACGCGATGATTGGCTGAGCGGAATTCCAGAGCCTCTGACGATGCACCGAATCTCCCGAGGGTAAGCGCATGATCCAGCCTGATACGGCAACAGGCCCTTGAGTCGGCCCGGGCCACTTTTTCTCCGCAGCTCGATATAGAATCTGGGGGGCGATAGCTCGGAAAGTAGGCCAGATGCCATCTTGACGCTCCTCAAAGTTTTCCGCGTCGATTTCCCTGAAGATGCGGTCGACGCGTTTGCCCACACTCGGCCAGATCACTTCAGTGGCCATGGCATACACGCACCAAGAGACCAGCGCGGTTCCTGCGAAGCCCGCAAGCATGCCGAACCGAGCCAACCCCGTGCCTTGCAACCGGCCGGCACTACGCCGCACGTCGCGCAGCCCAAGCCAGCCCAGCAAGATTGCCGGCATACCGGTCAACGGTCCCAAGAATAGGGAGCAGATCCCCAACCGGAAGCTGAGCACTGCCCTTCGATTGGCCTGCGGCGGTTCCGCCATGCGAGGCTCCGTGAGGTTCCGGATCAAGTGAGATTCTAACCTGTTAAGCCGACTTTTTCTTCCGGCTTTTCGAATATCGCGAATCAGTTTCTCATGCCCGAAGGGGCTGTTTTTTCTTGGATATTCCGGGCCACCGGTTGCGTTTCCGTGGTATTTATAAGCTCAGTGGGCCGAATCTGAAGGACGGCGTAAAGGAATTCAAGCCCATGAGAATCTATCCGCTTACTTGGCCCCGCTTGTCCGGCACGCTTTGGTGCGGACCGGACGAAAGTACCCTTGCTTGTCCGTGCAGATGAAAAACCTAAACGTTGAGGCTCGGCGTATTCAAGTCGTACTTTCTGTGTCCCTCGACGACCTGCTTATAGAGAAACCACGCTGGAAAGCCCTATCCCGCATATCACTGGAATCGCTCGCCTAACCAAGCACATCTCGGGCGCTTGGGATGTGTGGGTTGGCCTGCTGCTCGCCTTCTCCGGGCCGCTATTCGGTTGGTTCGTGCTACGCAGCGTTCCTCTGGAATTCTTGATTCTCGTAGCCGGCGTCTGGTTCGCAGTAGTTGGGATATTTTGGCGCCGGCCGCTGTTGACTCTCGTGGGGCCGCTGTTTCTCTACGAGATCATTCGGGAAACGCGCCGTTCCCGCTATTTCCTGTTGCGCCTCTGATTGTTATCTGATCTTGATTATCCTCTTCCTGGCCGTCGCCATCTGGAGCGCGACCGGCACCAGCCTCTTCTTGACGACTCAAGAAGCCGCGCGCATGGCCCAGTCGATCACGATGCTCCTTTTATGCGCCGACCTTCTGTTGGTGACGCTGATCTGCGCCGGTCTACGTGGGAGGAGCCATTGCGGATGAGAAAGAAGCGCAGAGACGCTCGAGTTTCTAATGGCCACAGAACTGGGCAGCAATGAGATCCTGCTGGGCAAACTCGGCGTGCGACTTGCCATCATCGGACTCATGCTGTTGACTGGACTGCCCATTCTGGCCTCTTGCAACTGGTGGGTGGGCTGGATGCCGACTTCGTTCTGGGCGGATTTGTGGCAACGCTTGCCTATACGTTCAGCTTGGCTTGTTTGGCACTCTACAACTCGGTATGCGCCCGACGAGCACGCGAAGCCATCATGCGTACCTACGTCATGCTGGCCGGCTACCTGATAGGCTCCTGGATATTCTCAGGCATCATAAGTACGCTGGCGAATGGTCGGCTTCCCGGCCCTGTGTCATCCTTTCTTGGGCGACCACCTCCAGCTACATCCATCGTTGACCTCTTCGACTACTTGAACTTGTTCGGAGCAGGCAATCCATTCTTGTTCAGTGATTTCATGAATGGGCAGCTGACGCGGGAAAAACTGTAAGCCAGGGCCTTGTTGCCGTTATTCTCGAATTCATTGCCTTTCACGTCATCATCGGTTTGATCCTAATCGCCGCCGCCATGTTCCGTTTTCGCAGGGTATTCAAGCAAGAGCATGACGTCGTCAAGCCAATCCAGATTGAGCCAAGGGTTCAGCCTCAACGGGATATCGGCAATCATCCATTGCTTTGGAATGAACTCCGGTTCGAACGAGGAAACACACAGGGCTGTTTGCGAACTGCTGATCGCGGTGATCGTATTAGGCAGCTTCATTCCTATATGGAGAATAGCCAAGATAGGGACCCCAATCGCTCTTTCCCAGCCATATATGAGAGAGAAAAACGCGGAGGAACTGAAGCAGCACCGGAAAATGATCGAAATGGAGTATGCCCGCTATGCTTTCGCATGCTCCGGCATCATTCTCAGTTTGTTCTTGTTCCGGATCGCCATTCATGCTTCGAGCTCATTCAGCCGCGAGCGCGAACGGCACACGCTCGACAGCTTGCTCACCTGTCCAGTCATGCCGGTGGATTTGTTGGCCGCCAAGTGGAGCGGCACGATGTTGAGCATCCGCGCCGCCTGGCTTTGGCCATTGGCAGTCTGGTTGATCGGGACAACGCTCGGAAGCGTGCCGCCGCTTGCCTTTGCCAGCCTTTTCGTCTCATGGCTGATTTATGCGGGCTCGATTGCCTGCCTGGGCAACTGGTACTCAATGATCTGCAGTTCGAGCACCGAGCCCTCCTTTACACGATGGGGACAGTGGCTGTTCTTTTCACGGGATCGATCGCCTTGCCGATGCAGTTCCAGAGTAGGCCGGATTCACCTGGAGCCTTTGCAATAATTCGCGAGTTGCTATTTCGCTTCCAGATCACGCTCTCTCCTGCTCTCGTCTTCGGCCGGATTATTCCTGCCACCGTGGCATCGGACGCAGTCGGCGGCTTGGCTCCGCAAGCGTGGGAAGCGCCCATGGCCGCGGTTTGCTGCAGCCTTTTGGTTCGCCGCCGGCTTGGTGCTGTGGCGCCGGACCGTTACCCTGCTCCGCCGCCAGATGTGTCCATCTCGTGGGCAGAGCGGAAACTCCGGTTAGGGCTTGCTTGGCTTGACCCGGACGGTAGGATGATCTATTGATTGGGCGACTTGCTGCTTAAAGCGCGATCGCTACAGGACGGCCGACCGGGTGATACGGTCGGCCACGTTTTTCGGTCTGGTAAATATCTAGCCCTGGTGTCAGATACTGTGGCCGGGGCGAGAATTCGATGGCTAAGTTGCTTTTTGAAAGCAACTTGCGCCGCCTTAGCTCAGCGGTAGAGCACCGCTTTCGTAAAGCGGGGGTCCAGGGTTCAAATCCCTGAGGCGGCTTTTTCACCGGCTTCTAGAATCCCTTTCTGGCAAACTTGCAAGAGGTCTTCGAGCCATTCTTGTTCTGCCTTCCGGCCGCCCAGATCGCGGGATCGGGAATTGCTCGCAACCCATCTTCGTCGCGGGCAACTGCTTCGCTCAGTTTTCCCATTTCCCAAAAAATCGCAGCTTCGGCACGGCAGTGTGCTTGTTCCTCGGCGTGGCCCTCCTTCGATTCGGCATGCCAGAAAGCAGCGGCCAATAGATCAGAGCGGAAACGAGCGTCGAAATAGGCTCCTTCGAGAAACAGGGCAGCTCGCGATTCGATCGGATAACCTTCTCGTTGGCGAAGGCAAGTCCCAAATACTGATCTGCCCGGTCGATTTGGCCGCAGTCCATCGCGTAGTAGTAACCATAAAGATTCCACAATGAATCTTCCGGCAACCCCTTTCGCTGAGCCAACAGGGGCTCGATCAGCGCTGGGTCCCATCTGCGCGGCCGCGTGCCTTTGACCATGCTTCCCGCTAAGATCGCCTGCAAGTAGTTTCCTTCCGCCCGGCCTCTCCTCTCAGCAGATCGAGTAACTGTCCGCCGTCGGATGGGAACCCTGGAGTACCCCCTGGAATTAAAGTGGTAAGGGCGAACGCCATGCCGATCACAGCTGACACATTAAGGCACGCCGATGTGAGGTTCTGAGGAAAGAATAAGACATATCCTCCCGAGCCACTTGGAGGGGGGTAACTCGAAAGAAGGCGAAGGCTGATTAAAGGATGCGGCGAGCAGAAAGCTCAGAATACCGGCAGTCAAGCTCGCCAATGGACCGCCGCTGATGAAGGCCATCATGGGCATCCGACTTGTATGGCCAACCGCCGGAGATGCGGCTACATATGCGGGCGGCCCGGTCAGAGATCTATCTACTCGGCAATGAATCTTGCCATTGCTGAATGTCAGTACGAGGGGCCAAGCTTCACTTTGTGGAGACGAAAGCCGACCACGAGCGCCATGAGCAAATGGCCAAGCTCGTGAATGAACGTATGGACGTAAAACAAACCAATTGCGGTCCCCGTCAGGATTACTCCAGCCAATGGACCGGCACGTTCTCCAACAGCGATCATCTGCCAAGCGATGAGCATCCCGGCAATTGCGCTTGGGACGCTAACCGCGAGGAGATACGGAGTAACCGGCTGCTGATAATGGGCGGGCAACCATTTGACGAACCGGCCAAGTTGCTTTCCGTTACCTTCGGCAGGTTGGGGGTTAATGGACATTTAATGGCTTATCCAGCTATTCGACTTCGCAGTTCATGCATGGTAGCCCAACGGGCATTGGCCCGCTCGGAGAATCCCAAAAGCGGTTCTTTTTCGCATCTTCAACTGCAGTGTTCGTTGCCGGTTGCAGGAATCCCCGCAGGGACCCCTAGATCTTCCTGGGCCAATGGCTTGGCGATCGCAAGAGCTTGCGCAAATCCAAGCGATCAGGACAAACCGTCCCGCCCAAGCCTGCGTTGCCCCGTTTTGGCCATAAGGGTAGAGTTAAGAATAGGGGATACGGTAGATCGTATCCCGAAGCTTCGTGTCCCATGTCTTCTGCCGGGGGGGCTGCCGTGAAAGAACCGATGCCCATTCTGGAATATGGCCAGCCGCTCGACGTGCAAACCATGATCGAGCCAAGCGACCCTGCCGAGCTGGAGCTCGAAGCCGGACATCCGGGCTTGGGCGACAAGGCTTATGTCGAGCGGCGCCGAGCCTTGTTCGCTTTGTGTCGGCGACATCGGCTGAATCGTCTGGGGCCGCCCCTAATCGAATATACCCCTGAAGAAACGCGGATTTGGCGCGAAGTCAGCCCGAAGCTCGACGCATTGCATTGCCAATATGCCAGCCGAATTTATCTTCAGGCGAAGCGGGCGTTGGGGATCAGCCAAACGGAGATTCCGCAATTGCGCCTGCTCAGCGAACGGCTCGAGCGCGAAACGCAGATGCACCTGGTGCCGGCGGAAGGCCCGCTGGCTTACCGGACGTTTTATTCCTATATCGGCGAACGCGGCTTCCCGGTCACGCAGTTCATCCGTCACGGCTCGCATCCGGAATTCACCCCCGAGCCCGATATGATTCACGATTGCTTGGGCCACGTGCCGCCGCTTATGAATCGCGACTACGCCGAGCTGCTCACGCTGATCGGCAAGGCGGCCAGCGCAACTCCCCATGGCGAACACGTGCTGGCCCTCAAACGCTTCAGTTGGTTCAGCATCGAATTTGGTCTCATCGAAGAAGCAAGTGAAACGAAGGTCTTCGGCGCCGGGATTCTTTCGTCGACGGGCGAGATCCCCTTCTCTCTTTCGGCGGATGTCAAACGCCATCCATTCGTGACCGATGAAGTGATCGCGACAGATTATGACCCGTCACGGATGCAGGATTTGTTGTTCGTCATTCCCTCGTTTGCTTTCCTACGCAAGGAACTCGAACAGTTGGTGAAGCGGTTGGGGATTGCGGTTTGAGGCGGCCGGAATAACCCCGACCAACTAGCCAATCTGATATGATGGCAATTAATTCGTTTAAACCCGAGCCAACGGCGATGGCTGTCAGGCATCTCCCGAAGCTGTATATCTTTGGCCAGTGCTGGAACAATTTAGTGATGTGAGACTACAAGTCCGCCGTCGCCGCTGGCTCCGGGTTAAACGAACCTATTCGATCAGCCTGACTCTCTACCCACCACCCGCTCCAGCACCGCCGGCAACGGCGATTTCAAGCTCATTTTCTTGCCCGTTGTCGGATGGTCGAATTCCAGCCGCCAGGCGTGGAGCCCCAGCCGATTGGCCGGGTTCGTGGTCGCACCATACAACTTGTCGCCGATGATAGGACAGTCGAGCCGGCGCATGTGTACGCGAAGCTGATGTTTGCGGCCTGTCTCCAACCCCAATTCCACCAGTGCATGAGGACCGCGCGATCCAATCACCTTGTAATGTGTGATCGCCAACTTCGAAGCAGCCCCCGCACTGATAGTTCGCATACGCAGGTCCTTGCCCTCCGTTAGATAGCTTCGCACCGTGGCCTCCGGTGGTTGGGGCATACCTTCGACGATTCCCAAGTATGTTTTAACCACGCCTTGCCAGCCCTCCTGCAACTCGTCGCGTATTTTGGCGCTGCGGGCGAACAGCAACAACCCGGATGTTTCGCGATCGAGCCGGTGAACTACGAATGGCCGTCCCATTCTGCGATCCGTCAGATGGGCCAACAAGAGCGCGAATACCGTTCGGCTCCGCTCGGTTTCCGAGGCGACCGTTAGCAACCCTACTGGTTTATCGACAACCAGGAGGTCGTCGTCCGCAAAGAGGATGGTGACGCCAGCTTTGGCTAGGTCATCGGGACCCGACCGGTTATTGGCGATCGTGACGCTGTCGCCCGATTGCAGCGGGTAGTCGAATTGCGTGGTGGCGACGCCATTGACAGCGACTTTGCCGAAGTGAAGGAGTTGCTTGACGCGCGCTCGAGGCATGGGCTGCAGGGCTGCAAGCAGCCAGGCCAACAACGGGCCCGTGACGGGTGGGCCTGCGAGGCTGCCGGAACGCGATGCTGGAGGAAAGGATTCCATGGGGTCTTGGTCGCGTTCGGGCATCGTCCCTTTGTCTCCGTGAATCATCCGGCAACGCTTTGTTTAACCCGGAGCCAACGGCGACGGCTGACAGCCTCTCACGCCGAATCATACTTGACGATACGACGAACTAACAATCCACTGTCGTCGCTGGAAAACGACATACCCTGGTCTCCCTGATCGCTCCACAGAAGAGCATTATATGCTCGCCAATCCGGGTTTGGCCGGTCCACCTAAACCGAAATGATTGGAAAAACAGGCAAACTGCGTAAGAAAGGCGTGCCGCCGCGTTGAATCTTGTTGAATCTTCTGTTTAGGGGGGCAGGATTCACCTGGGACCGCGTGCTACGAGTAGCCAACATCGCCCGTCGCGCCGGCTCGGTGCAACGCAAACGTCTTTCAGGCACATCCGGAGTCTGATTCTATGCTGCTGCCATGGCGTACCTCATCGCGAAATCGGACTAAGACGAATTGCTTTCGATTGAACCGGCCGCGGCTCGAATTGCTCGAAGATCGCTTGGTCCCGACGATGTTCACTGTCCTAAACACCAGCGACTCCGGCGCCAATTCCTTGCGCGACGCCATCACGCAGGCCAATGCCGATTCTTCGCCGGGAACGGACGTCATTACCTTCAATATCGCGCAAGTGGCGTGCAAACCATCAGCCTGACCAGCGGACCCTTGCCGGCGATCACGCGGCCCATTCTCATCGACGGATCGAACGAACTTGGCTTTGCCGGAACGCCTCTCATCGTGCTGGACGGGTCGGCCCTTTCCTCCGGCGACGGCTTGGTGATTAGCGCCGCCGGTTCCACGATCAAGTCGTTGGCAATCGATAATTTCACGAGTGGCAGCGGCATCGTCATTGGGACATTTGGCAGCTCCGGCATAACCGGCAATCACGTGGTGGGATGCTACATCGGTGTAGCAGCCGACGGCATGACGGCTGCACCCAACGATGAAGGCGTCCTCATCGACAATGGGGCAAGTAGCAACACTATTGGAGGCGCCACAGCAGCCGCGCGTAACCTTCTTTCGGGAAACACCGAATTTGGCGTGAGCCTCAACGGAGAAGCAGCCGCCAATGTTGTTGAAGGAAACTACATCGGGATTGATGTTAGTGGATTGGCAGCAGTGCCTAATGGGCGGATTGGCATCATCGTCAGCGGGGGAGCCAATAACAATATCATCGGCGGCACAACGACTGCCGCACGCAATGTGATTTCCGCGAACGTCGATAACGAAATCTCGATCGATGGCGAGGGCGGAGCCGGGGCAGCTCAAAACATTGTCGAAGGCAATTACCTAGGCACCGACATCACCGGCACCAGCGTCCCCACCGGGGCCAACGATAAGCCCGATGCCAGCGCGGTGGGCATAGTTGCCGGAGCCACGAATAACCTGATCGGCGGCTCGGTTGCGGGTGCGCAAAACCTCATCTCAGGCAACGGCAGCGATGGCGTGCTGATTTCCGGTATGGGCACCACGGGAAACCAGGTGGCGGGCAACATCATTGGGCTTGATGTCACGGCCACGACGGCGTTGGCGAACGAAGGCGATGGCGTCGATATCAGCGATGGCGCTTCCAGCAACACCGTCGGCGGCGTCACCTCGATGGCCGCCAACGTGATCTCCGGCAACAATGGCGCCGGCGTCCACATTGAGGATGCTGCCTCGACCATGAATGTCGTCGAGGGGAACTTCATCGGCACCAACGAAACCGGCACGGCAGCCTTCGCGAACCAGGGCGACGGCGTATTCCTCGATAATGCGCCAGGCAACACTGTCGGCGGCGTCAATGCGGATGCGCGCAACATCCTTTCGGGCAATGCGCCAATGGCGTAACCATTTTCGGAGCGACTGCCTCCGGAAACACGGTGCAGAACAATTACATCGGCACGGATGTCACAGGCGAAATCGCCCTCAGTATCAATGACGGCGATGGCGTACACATCGATGGGGCGCCCGACAACGTGGTCGCCCATAATCTCATTTCGGGCAACATGGGCGGCACGGGAAACGGCCTGACCATCGTCGATGCCGGGGCCAATGGCAATGTGGTGACAGGGAATATCATCGGCCTGGGCGCCGGTAAGGACGCCGATCTTGGGAATGCTGCGGCAGGAGTGGCTATTGGAGCGGGCGCTTTGGACAATGTGATTGGAGGAACCAGCGCGGGGGACGGGAACATCATTTCCGGCAATAGCACCGATGGAATTCTCATCACGGATGCTGCCACCTCCGGCAATGTTATCGAGGGAAACCAGATCGGTAGTGGGGCCGTTGGCCAAACCGTCTTCGGCAACCTGGGCGATGGCGTCCACATTGAATTCTCGCCTGGGAACACCATCGGCGGCACAAACGGCGGGGCCGGGAATACGATTGCCTTCAATATGGGATCGGGCGTGGCCATTGGCGATGCGACGGGCTTTGCCCCGGGAAACGCCATTCTTGGAAACTCGATTTTTGACAATGATCAGCTCGGCATAAGCAGCACCCCGGGCACCCTGACAAATGGAACCTCCCTGATTTCAGCATTCTCGGTCAGTCCGGTTCCAGGTACGAATGACCTGCAAGTTTCAGGAACCCTGATGGGGACGCCCAACACTAGTTACCGTCTAGAATGCTTCGCGAATCCAGCGCCAGACGTCTCAGGGTTCGGCCAGGGTCAAACCTTCATCAGCTATGCGACCGTGACCACCAATGGGCAAGGCACGAGCAGCTTTCAGATAGTGTCCACAGCGCCGGTCTGCGCACGGCGAATTCGTAAGTGCCACCATGACCGGTCCCGATAACACGACCGCGCGATTTTCTAATGACATTGCCGTAACTACTCCAGGTGAGTTGGCATTCAGCAACGCGGTTGCGACCATCCCCAATTCCGGCGGCTCCCAGATTATCACGGTGATCCGCCAAGGCGGCAGCGATGGGACCGTTTCCGTCGATTACCAGACTATGGGTGCGACGGCTGTTGCCGGCACAGATTTCCTGCCGGCATCCGGAACGCTCACGTTTGGCCCGGGTGATACGCAGCAATCGTTCACCCTCACGATTCTGAACAATCCAGCATCCATCAGCGACCGGACGCTCGACGTCGATCTGTTCAATGCCGTTGGCGGAACTATCGTGGTTAGTCCGAACAATGAAATGCTGACGATTCAAGGAAACAGCGCGCTGAGCCAGTCGCACAATTCCCGATATGTATCGGGCCTTTATGAGGTCATCTTGCGTCGCTCGGCCGACCTCGGCGGGGCTAACTACTGGACGGGACTGATTAATCAGGGCGTGAGCAGAGTACAAGTGGCTTTGAGCATCGAATACAGCCTCGAAGGCCGGATTGCTCAGGTCGAAACGCTCTACGCGACCTACCTGCATTGCGCCGCCGACCCGCTGGGGCTCGCGAGCTCCGTGGGTTTTCTAAACACGGGGGGCACGGTCGAACAACTGAAGGCCGTAATCCTTGGCTCGCAGGAGTATTTTGCAAGCAAGGGGGGCGGGGAAGTCGGCTTCTTGAATGGCGTCTTCGAGGATGTGTTGGGCCGGGGCATAGAGACGGGAGCTGTGATGCTCTTCGAAAGGTCATTGGCCAAAGGTGCTTCTCGTTACCTGGTCGCCCAAGAGATTCTAGAAAGCCCCGAAGCCGAGCGGGTGCTCGTGCAATCGCTCTATCTCCTCTATCTGAATCGGCCGGCTGATCCTCTTGGAGCCGAGACTTTCCTTACCGCGCTCCAAAATGGGGCTCGGGACGAGGCGGTGCTAGCCGCTATCCTTGGCTCGGACGAATTCTTCAGCCGCGTTTGAGCGGACGGAAACCCGAATCTCGCTGCACGCCAAAACAGAGTCGTTTGGTCGAATTGGGAAGAAATGGTAGGACTGCTCTTGCGGATTTTTAAGCCTTCGGTTGAAATCCGACCTACATTTGAGGTGGCAGAAGCGCATTAGTGTCATTCGCACGAAATGTGCTTGCTGGATTCTTGTAAGTCCAGTGCACGACCAATTGGTTGTTAATTGGCCCATTCGTCCTTTCTGACGCCCGTTTTGCGCTCCTCCAAACTTCGATTCATGTTCCTATGGGAGAACGCATATGAAGCAGGTCCGTCGGCTCTTTTCGCGCAGCCTAAACAAAAGTGAACGCCGGCGCCACCGAATTCTCGGGCGCTCCGAGCGACCGAGCCTCGAACTCCTCGAAGTTCGCTGTCTGCTCAGCGGCCAGCCGTTGGCAACGCCGCCTGCCAGTGCTCTGGCCAGCTATGCGGCCCAGTATGAACAACTGCCTTTAAGCTTCGTTCCCAACGCAGGGCAGCTTGCTGCGCCGGTTCAGTTCTCGGCAAGCGGTTCGGGCTACTCTCTGTTCTTGATGCCCACAGGGGCCGCCTTTTCGCTGCGCACCGGCGGGGCGTCAAACGATTCGGTTGCAGGCGGCGTGCAAATGCAATTGGAAGGCGCCAATCCGGGAGCGCAAGGGACGGGCGCGGATCCGGATGGTTCGGTGAGCAATTACTTCGTGGGCCAAGATCCCAGCCAATGGCACAGCCAAATCGCCGATTTTGCCCGCGTTCAATTCGCGCAAGTCTACCCTGGCGTGAATTTGACCTATTACGGAAATCAGAGCCAGCTGGAATACGACTTCGATGTGGCAGCGGGCGCCAATCCCAACGTTATCCTTCTCAGTTTTGCCGGTGCCCAGAATTTGAGCCTGGATGCGGCGGGCAATCTGGAAGTGCAGATCGCCGGCGGCGATCTGATCGAACATGCGCCCATTCTTTACCAAATGAACGGCGCCCAAAGAGAAGCCGTTGCCGGTAGCTACGTGATTGGCAGCGACAATACTGTGCATTTTCAGGTCGGCCCCTACGATCATTCGTTGCCGCTCGTAATCGATCCGGTCCTGAGCTACGCAACTTATCTGGGTGGATCGGCAGCCGAAAACGGTCAGGCGGTAGCCGTCGACTCAACGGGCAACGTCTACATAACCGGATTCACGGGGTCGACCAATTTTCCGACCCAAACGCCCTTTCAAGGGCAACTGGCCGGACAAGGAAACGTCTTCGTTTCTAAGCTCAATCCCGCCGGCACCGGCTTGGTGTACTCCACTTATGTGGGCGGCGGCGGCCTGGACCTGGGCTTGGCACTGCGAGTCGATTCGGCAGGGGACGCCTATGTCGCCGGTACAACGTCCTCCAGCAATTTTCCCATGAAAAATGCCATCCAAGGAACCTACGGCGGCGGCGGTTCGGACGCTTTCGTATTCAAGCTGAATCCAGCGGGCACGCAATTAGTGTTCAGCACCTTTCTCGGAGGCGCCGATGTCGACTACGCTCAAGGACTCGCCCTGGATTCCTCCAACAACATTTATGTGGTGGGCTTCACCGATTCGGCCAATTTCCCTAGGCTAAATGGGCTCCAGTCCACATCCGGCGGTGGTCAAGACGCTTGGGTCGCCAAGATTGCCAGCTCCGGTACCACACTCGTTTACTCCACGTTCTTGGGCGGCGCGAGGATGATAGCGTCAGTCCGTGGGTATCGATTCCTCGGGCGACGTCTATGTCGCCGGCGATACCTACTCGGCAAACTTTCCGGTCAAGAATTCCTTACAACCCTATGGCGGCGGGGACGACGCCTTTGTCAGTGAGCTCAATCCCAGCGGCTCGCGCTAGTGTTCAGCACCTATCTAGGGGGTTCGGGAGACGATCGGGCCAGCGCCCTTCGTCTGGATGCCTCGGGCAATATTTATATCGTCGGCTCCACGACGTCGGCCAATTATCCCACGGTAAGTGCATATCAGCCCACCTTCGGCGGCGCTACGGACGCCTTTGTCACCAAGCTCGCTCCTGGCGGAACTTCGATCGGCTTCAGCACCTATCTGGGAGGCTCGGGTCTCGACCAAGCCCAATCGCTGACTTTCGACAGCTCCAATAATCTTTACATCGTCGGCTTTACCGCCTCGACCGACTTTCCTACCTTGGATCCAACCCAGCCAACGCTAGGCGGCGGAGATGGCGACGCCTTTCTCGCCAAGCTCTCCGGCAATGGATCCACACTCCTTTACTCGACTTATTTTGGCGGTTCGGACGACGATCGAGCCACGGGCGTTGCCGTCGATGCCCAAAACAATATCTACGTGGTGGGCTCTACCGCTTCGAATAACCTTCCAACTCTCAATGCCCTCCAGCCAAGCTTCGGCGGCAGCAACGACGCCTTTCTGATAAAGGTGTCGCAAGCTCCCGCTACCCAGCTAGCCATTAGTGCTCCCGTAACCACCGCCGGGAACACTTTCAGCATTACGGTGACAGCCCTCGATGCTCAGGGCAATCCAGCCGGAGTGTATACGGGCACCATCCATTTCACAAGCACCGATCCATCGGCGGTGCTCCCTGCTAACTACACTTTCACGGGAGCCGACAACGGCAGTCACACGTTTACCGGCGTTCAGCTCAAAACGGTCGGCACGCAAAGCATTACGGCAGTCGATACCGCGAACAATACAATTATCGGCACGCACGCCGGCATTGTCGTCACCCCAATGGTCATTTCCTTCACGTTCACGGGAATGCCTTCCACAACCACTGCCGGCGTTGCCAATTCGATTACTGTCACAGCGCGCGATGCCCAGGGCAATGTAGCTACTGGCTATACGGGCACCATTCATTTCACTACCACCGACCCTATCGGAGTGATTCCGGCAAATTATCAATTCACGCCGGCCGACCACGGCGTTCACACGTTCGCCAATGTGGTTTTGAAGACGGCGGGAACACAGTCCATCACGGTGGTCGACACCACCTTGACGAACGTTGCGGGCACTCAAAGCAACATTACCGTAAATGCGGCCTCGGGTTCTCTGGCCACCCATCTCACCATCACAATGCCCACTCAGCTAAACTCGGGAATCGCCGTTAGCGTTACCATCACTGCCCTCGATGCGACAAATGCACTTGCCGCCGATTACCGGGGTACCGTACACTTCGCCGCCAGCGACAGTTTGGCGACATTGCCATCCAACTACACGTTTACAGCCGCCGATCAGGGTTCGCACACCTTCCTCGTAACCTTCGTAACGGAGGCCCCTCAGACACTGACTGTTACCGATACCGTGAAGACATCGATCACTGCCACCGTCAGCAACATTCGAGTGAACCCTCAGGTCAATCAGCTCTTTCTTACTTCCAGCTCGAGTTCCACGCAGGCGGGATCTCCCCTTACGATCACCATCACTGCCGAAGACGTTTTGAATGGGCTGGCAACGGGGTATCAGGGAACCCTTCATTTTACGACCAACGACAAATTTGCAGGGTTACCTGCCGATTACACGTTTACCGCGGCAGATCAGGGGGTACACAGTTTTCAAGTCACGTTCAACACCGGCGGCGCCATCTACCTTATTGCTACCGATACGACGAAGAGCAGCTTGATTGGCTCGGCTAATTTTTCCGTGACCAGCATCCCGAAATCCATTGTGGTCAGCGGCCTTGGGCAGTCGGTGGGCGCCGGCGTGCCGCAAAGTGTGACCGTCACGGTGGTGGATATGAACGGGAGCCCGGTTCCCAATTACTTCGGAACCGTGCATTTCACCAGCAGCGACGGCCAGGCGGTGCTTCCCGCCAATTATACCTTTGTCCCTGCCGATCTTGGCAAGCATACGTTTCTGATCACCTTCAAAACCCTCGGTTCCGAATCGCTGAGTGTAGCAGACACGGTCAATAACTCGTTGAACGCCACCGCTAACTTCTCCGTCATCGTAATAGCTCAGAATCTGGTGCTAAGCGGCCTGCCCCCGACTAGCGCTTTAGGGGCCACGCAAAACGTGACCGTCACGCTGCTCGACAACCTTGGCAACGTTGCCACCGGATACGTCGGCGCCGTTCATTTCGCCAGCAGCGATGGTGGAGCAATGCTGCCAACGGATTACACGTTCACTGCTGCCGATCAGGGAAAGCACACCTTTCCAGTCACGTTCGAAACTGCCGGCGCCCAATCGGTCACGGTCGACGATACGGTCAATTTGCGCTGAAGGCTTCGGCAAGCGTAACCGTGACAGTCCTGGCTCAAGTTTTGGTGCTCGGCGGTCTAGGACAAACGGTGAGCCCAGGCGTGCCTACCAATGTTACCGTCACACTAACTGACAACCATGGCAACGTCGCGGCCGGTTATGTTGGGACCGTTCACTTCATTAGCAGCGATGGCCTGGCCATTCTCCCTGCAAACTACACTTTCACCTCGGCCGATTTGGGCAAGCATACGTTTCAGGTCACCTTCAAGACGCCCGGCTCTCAATCCATTGGCGTGACAGATACGACCAACAATGCGTTGACGGCCAGTGCGAACGACTCCGTGGTAGTTCCGGCCCAGCTAGTGGTTTTTGCGGGATTAGGGCAAAGCGCGCCCGCAGGCACGCCGCAAAACGTGACCGTTACCCTGACAGATAATTTCGGCAACGTAGCCACCGGCTATATCGGAACTGTCCACTTTACAAGCAGCGATGGCCAGGCGGTTTTACCGGCAAACTATACTTTCACGGCAGGGGATCAGGGAACCCACGCCTTCCAGGTAACTTTCAAAACCACTGGCTCGCAATCGCTTACCGCCACCGACACGGTCAATAGCGCCCTCAAGAACACTGCCAACGTGACTGTAACGACTACGGCCCAAATCCTAGCGCTCACAGGACTGGGACAGACGGTGATTGCTGGTCCCTCGCAGACCATCACGGTTACCATGATGGACAATTTCGGCAACGTGGCGACTGGCTACGTTGGCACCGTCCACTTTACCAGCAGCGATGGCCAGGCAACGCTGCCTGCCGACTATACCTTTACCGCCGCGGATAAGGGAAAGCACAGTTTTCAGGTTGCCTTCAAAACTACCGGCGCGCAATCGTTCAGTGCTGCGGATACGACGAACTCTGCTTTGTCGGCCACGGCCAATTTCACGGTCAACATAGTTACTCAGACCTTGCTCCTCAGTGGTCTGGGACAAACTGCGACTGCAGGGGCGGCACAGACCGTGACCGTTACGTTGCTCGATAGCCTCGGGAACGTGGCGACCAACTACGTTGGAACCGTCCATTTCACGAGCAGCGACGGCCAAGCCGTGTTGCCCGCCAACTACACCTTCACTGCCGCCGACCAGGGAACGCATGTTTTCCAGGTAACCTTCAAAACCACTGGCTCGCAATCGCTTACCGCCACCGACACGGCCAATGGCGCCCTCAAAGCAACTGGCAATGTCACCATAACGACTACGGCCCAAATCCTGGCGCTCAGCGGGCTAGGACAGACGGTGATTGCTGGCCCGTCACAGACGATCACGGTTACCATGATGGACAATTTCGGCAACGTGGCGACTGGCTACGTGGGCACCGTCCACTTCACCAGCAGCGATGGCCAGGCAACGCTGCCTGCCGACTATACTTTTACTGCCGCGGATAAGGGAAAGCACAGTTTTCAGGTTGCCTTCAAATCCCCCGGGCGCAATCGCTCAGTGCAACGGATACGACGAACTCCGCTTTGTCGGCTACAGCCAATTTCACGGTCAACGTCGTTACTCAAACCCTGCTCCTCAGTGGTCTCGGACAAACTGCGAGTGCGGGGGCCGCGCAGACCGTGACAGTTAAGCTGCTCGATAGCCTCGGGAATGTGGCGACCAACTACGTTGGAATTGTCCATTTCGCTAGCAGCGACGGCCAAGCTGTGTTGCCCGCCAACTACACCTTCACTGCCGCCGACCAGGGAATGCACGCTTTCCAGGTAACCTTCAAGACCGCCGGCTCGCAATCGCTTAGCGCCACCGATACGGCTAACAGCGCGTTGACGGCAAGCAGCAGCACTTCCGTAACCACTACCGCCCAACTGTTGGTTCTCAGCGGCCTTGGACAATCGGCAGTCGCAGGTACGCCCCAAAACGTAACCGTCACGTTGACCGACACCTTCGGCAATATCGTGACGGGATATGTGGGCACGGTCCACTTTACCAGCAGTGATGGCAAGGCAATGCTGCCTGCCGATTACGCGTTCACCGCCGCGGACCATGGCTCGCACACCTTTTCCGTGGAATTCGAAACGAGTGGCACGCAGACTATTGCCGCTCAAGACGTGGCCAATGCTTCGCTGAACGCGAGCACCAGCTTGCAGGTTTCGGCGGTCGCGACTCACTTGGAGATCACGTCAACCGCGACCACTGTGGCGGGAAACGATATTGCGGTAACTGTCACTGCCGAAGACAATTTTGGGAACATCGCGAGCGGTTACCTCGGAACGGTGAGTATGACAAGCAGCGATGGTAAGGCAACCTTGGTGTCAAATTACACTTTTACCAGTGCTAACCAGGGATCCATAACGTTCCCAAGCGTCATACTCGATACCGCCGGCAGCCAAACGATATCGATTCGGGACGTCAATAATTCCGGCCTTGGAACCGCTGTCGATTCCGTTACCGTTGTTCCCGGCGCCGTGGCCTCGATGACATTTACGACCGAGCCGCTTACCGGTGCCTCCGGCGTCGTGCAAGCGCCCGCGCTGCAGGTAAGCTTATTCGACGCGTTCGGCAACTTGGCGACCAACAGCACCAGCCAGGTTTCGTTGGCGCTGGCCGGTGCTGCCGACCGGCATCAGCCTGATCGGCGCCACGAGTGTAACCCCGGCAAACGGCATCGCGACTTTTTCCGGCGTGACGGTCACGGGATTTGGTCTGGGGCTGGTGCTTCAGGCGAAGACCGGCACGGTTACCCAGAATTCGACCGCTTTCAATTCGATCGAGCTCAGCTCCATTCTGCCGGTTGTGGTGGCGCCTGTGATCTATGGTCCCACGCCCAATGCCTCGGTGATCGAGGCCTACATCAAAGGCGTTTACCGCACGTTGCTCGGCCGCAACGCCGACCCGGGCGGCCTGACCTTTTGGGAAAGCCAGCTCAATAGCGGGGCTTCCCGCACGGCCATCATCGATTCCTTTTGGAATTCCCCGGAAAACCGCGGCCGGGAGGTGGATGCCTATTATGAGGCCTACTTGGGCCGCAAAGCCGACCCGCAGGGCCGGGCGTTTTGGATCGAGGAATTGCAAGACGGCGTCGATGAGACGGCGATCGTCGATAGTTTCCTCCTTTCCCCCGAGGAATTGATGGCATCGAACCAAGTTTTTGTCAAACGGCTCTACCAGGGCTCCTTGGGACGCGGTGCCTCGACAGGGGAAATCAATTACTGGTTGGGACAGTTGTCGAGTGGGGAAACGCGGCAGCAGGTAACCAATTCGTTCGTCTTCTCACCCGAAGCCGCCGGCGTCGCCATCGACAGCTATTATGGCGCTTATCTGCAACGCAAATCCGATCCAGGCGGCCGCACCTTCTGGGTGAACGAAATCAGCAGCCAGGAAGCAACCTATGCGTCCGTCGCCAAGTCGCTGTTGGCATCGGACGAATTCTTCGCCAACGCCGCCAAGGCAGTGCCCGGATAGGGTGCGCCCGAAACGCGGCTTTAACGCAAACCTTGACATGAGAGTTCGGATTCGTCTCGCCTCGCGCCGGAAAAGCGATCAATGACAAGAACCTCGTGCCCGCTTTGCTCGAGAGGACTGACCTCGAAGTTCTGATGGGCGTGAACTAACCCATAGTGCGGGCTTCGCCCGCAACCCAAAGTCGGCTCCCAACAAACCTGGGCCGAAAGGCCCCTCTTTCTCCCCCCTTTGGCAAGGGGGGGCTGGGGGCGTCTGACGCGACGTGACCACCCACGCTTGAAATGCGCCTGCCCTGATCTACTCATGGGCGAACTTTACCGCTCGACTCATCGCATCCAAAGACCGATTCGTTTTCGGAGTGTACCGTCGTCACATGAAAACGATCGGCTATCTCGGTCAGGTCGACAAATGGTTTGGCATGCCGGCCAGAACGCGAAATTGGAACACAATAAGTGCGATCGTGCGGATTTCGAAAGGCCAGCCAAAGGAACACCGCTGATCCGCTTCGCGCAATCGGCATCTTCTATCGAGCCGGATCGATCAGTGCGGGTGGGTTTTCACGAGCCATTCGAGCCCGCGACGCATACTCGTCAGGTTGCCGTTGCGGTCCGCTCCATTCGATGTCCAGGGCATGATGCCCTGCCAACCCTTCGCGAAAGCATTCCGATAGTTGTCGGCGATCGACTGGCCGTGCTGCCCCGGGCGGGGCATTCGCCAATGATGCAGGGCTTGTGATCCATCCCATAGTCGGCCGGCGAGCGCTCGAACGGGCTGCCGAAATAAGGCCTCACCCAGTCGTAGTAATGAATATTGTAGAAGTCGACACGTGCGCCTGGCTCAAGGGCGCGAGGGCTTTGTCCGAATAGAAATTTCCCTGGTACTTGTCGCTGTTGTACTTCGGGCCGCAACCCTCGCCCTCGCATACCAGGACCTTGCTGTGCGCGTGGACCGCATTGGCGACGCGGGCGACCAGGTCGAGCGTGTCCTTCCGGGCCACCTTGTGGTTTTCCCAAGTCCAGACCAGCTCATTGCCCACGTCGATTGCAAAGAACCAAGGGTTGGCTTGGTAGCGCTCCACCAGCGGAACCGCGTAGTTGTCGACGAACGATTGCCGGCCTTCGGGGCTCGAATACATCCGTTTCCATGCTAGGGCGTTGTGGTTGCCCGGCTTCGAATGGTCGAACGAGATTAGGGCCACCATTAGGTAGATGTGATTTTCTTTCGCGATCGCAAAGAGGCTGTCGACGTCGCGCCAAAAGGCCGGCGTCGGACCTGAGACGTGGCCGTCGGCATCGATGCCGGGCGACGCGTTGTCGCCGTTGCAGCTAAGCCATACGCGCGTGCAATTAACGCCGGCCGTGTTCAATTCGTGGAAGTGCGCCCGCCACCAAACGGCATCGAACTTATTGCCGAACTCGTTCCAGGTCTTCCAGGGAGTGTCTGGCGCCTGAAATCCAGATTTCTTTTCCATCCACTTGAAACCGGTTGCCCTTGACAATGATGCGTTGCGCCGAAGCGAGGCTCGCGCGAGACTGACGAAGAGCAGAACGAACGTGAAAAGTTTCATAGGTTCGGTACTCGCTGATATTGACCCGACCGACTTCACGAAAAGACGAAGGCGCATGGCCAGGGTTCCCGGTTCCGAAACGATGCGGGTCGATTCCCAACGCCCGGTATGATATCAGGAACGACGGAGCTAGGGGCGCCCTTGGGCGGCGGTCGCGGAATGATCAGAGCCGCAAGCCACTGCTGGCTAGCGGTGTGGAGGACCACAATCGACTTGACGCAAAGGTATACTAGACATCGGAGCCGCCTTGTGGGCGATGTCCAATAAATACCTTCATCGCATCACCTCTGTCTTCTGACCTCTGCATTTTAGGGACCCGCCATGGAAAAGTTATCCGTCCACCAAGCCCGGCAAGTGGAAGCCGTCGGCAAACAGGCCCTCCTCCAGGGCTGGGTGCGCATGCGCCGCGATTCGAAGGGCGGGTTCAGCTTTATCGAACTGAACGACGGCTCCTGCCAGGGCAACATTCAGATTGTGCGCCGGGCGAACTGGCCAATTACGAAACGGAAATCAAAAAGCTGCCCACGGGCGCCAGCGTCAGCATCGAAGGCGAGGTCAAAGCCTCTCCCGCCAAGGGCCAGGCCACGGAAGTGCACGCCAAGAGCGTTGTCATCCATGGCGGAGCCGACCCGGAGAAATACCCGCTGCAAAAGAAGGGCCACACCTTCGAGTTCCTGCGCACTATCGCCCACTTGCGGCCGCGTACCAACACCTTCGGCGCCATCGCTCGCATTCGCAATCAAGTAAGCAAGTCGATTCACGATTTCTTCCAGGAACAGGGCTTCCTCTATATACATGCGCCCATTATCACCGCCAGCGACTGCGAAGGGGCAGGGGAGCTGTTCAAAGTTACCACCATGAACCTGGCCGATGTGCCGCGCAAGGAAGGCGCCATCGATTACTCGAACGATTTCTTCCACAAGCCTGCTTACCTGACCGTGAGCGGCCAATTGCAAGGCGAAATCTTCGCCTGCGGCATGGGCAAGGTCTATACCTTCGGCCCCACCTTCCGAGCCGAGAATTCGAACACCGCTCGGCACCTGGCCGAGTTCTGGATGATCGAGCCCGAGATGGCCTTTTTTGATCTCCAGGACAACATGGCCTTGGCCGAGGCCTTCCTAAAGCGGATCGTCCGCGACGTGCTCGCCAACTGCGCCGAAGACATGAAGTTCTATTGTCGAGCGGGTCGACAAAGAAGCCATCACCAGACTCGAAGGCATTCTCAACAAGCCGTTTCTCCGCGTCAGCTATACGGAAGCGATCGACATTCTCCAAAACTCGGGCCAGACGTTTGAGTATCCGGTAACTTGGGGCGTCGATCTGCAAGCCGAGCACGAACGCTACCTGACCGAAAAGAAGTTCAACTGCCCCGTCATCCTTTACGATTATCCACGCACGTTGAAGCCGTTCTACATGCGCGTCAACGACGACGGCAAAACCGTGCGGGCCATGGATGTGCTCGTACCCGGCGTGGGTGAGATCATCGGCGGCAGCCAGCGCGAAGAGCGCCTCGATATTTTGGAGCAGCGCATGCGCGAGCAGAAGCTGGAGCCGGAATCTTACTGGTGGTATCTCGACCTGCGCCGCTACGGCACCGTCCCCCACGCCGGCTTCGGCCTGGGCCTCGAACGCACGCTCCTGCTCATCACCGGCATGGGAAACATCCGCGACGTGATTCCGTTCCCCCGCACGCCAGGGAATGCGGAGTTCTAAGATCTGGCGAGCGTCGAGGCGTAAGCCCGACGAGTCTTCAAGCAAACGCAAAGCGACCTTTAAGCGAGCGCGTAGTAGTCACGACATATCTCACGTCATGACTCGTCGGCCTTACGCCTCGACGCTCGCCATTTGCTGGATTCTGGAGTGTGGACTTTAGTCCACACCGTCGCCACCGGATCAAGGCACACTATTCGCGAGCACCGGACGACCTGAGCACCAAGACCTTTACGCCGACGTCTTCGCGGTGTGGACTAAAGTCCACACTCCGATTGTCTCAGCCTGCATGCGGATTAAGCAGAATCTCCGGAGTGTGGACTTTAGTCCACACCGTCGCCACGGGATCAGTGCGCCCCTAATCCGGAACAATCGGCGTGCTTCGTGGCGTTAACTCGACGAGTCGTCCTCAACCCACTCCGTTCACCTTCGATGGATGACTCGTCGGGCTTACGCCTCGACGCTCGCCCACTCTACTCCTTGTCTCCTTGTCTCCCTGTCTCCTTGTCTGCTTGTCTCCCTTTCTCCTTGTCTTCCTGCGACTCAGCTTGACCATATCCTGCCATTTTGCTTAGACTTCTCAAATCCACACATTCCGCCTTCGCCGGCATGGAGGCCGACTCATGGCACAGCCAATTTCTGCCGTCTCAAATCCGTCGCGCGTTACTTCAAAGTTTTCGTCATCCACACCCGCAGCAGTTCCTCCGGATGTGGCGGCGCTGCAAGAAGAGATCGTGCATCTGGCAGACCTGAAAAGCAGGTTGGAAGGTGCTGGTGCAGATGCAGGCTACCAACGCCAAGCTCCAGGCCGACGAGATGATTCAACGCCAACGCCTGGAAACGGCCCGGGCGTTCATTCAAGCGCTGCTCGGGTCGAGCACTTGGAAGATCACCGCGCCCATCCGGTTCCTGCGAAATCTGCTGCGGCCACGCGGCTGCACCGCCGCGCATCTGGTCCCCTTGCAACATCTCGAACCGGCGACCGGCGAGCCCGCAGGAACCTGGCGGGCCTGCGGCTACGATCCGCAATTTGTCGTTCATTGCTGGATGGAACCTGGTTGGATTCGCGTACGCGTTCATCTCCATAGCCCGGAGAAAACGCAATTCAACCTATTCGCGGATTTTGGCGAAGGCTTCTCGGAGAATACCTGCATCGAACGGCTCGACTTTGCGGGCGAAGTCCACACCGAGTTCTTCCTCCGCCTGGAAAGGCCGATTTTGCGCCTGCGCCTGGATCCCCGCGAAAGCGAAGGAATCGTGCGGCTGGAAGCATTCGAGGTCTGCCCTGTTCCGACGCCGCAGCTATTCAAGAGGCGTGTCCGCGAAACCCTGCGCCGTTTTGGCGAGGCCAGACGTGCCGGTCGGCCGCAGCTAAGCCTCTTGGCCGACTTGGGCAAAGGCAAACTGACGCCGGCGTTGGCCCGGCCGCAAAAGAAAACGCAGGAGAATCAACGCGACGCCGAATATCAGCAATGGTTCGAGCACCAGCGTTTGAACGATGCGGAACGCGGCAGATGCGCGATGAAGCCGGCTCCTGGTCGCAGCCTCCGGTTTTCTTCAGCGTGCTCATGCCGGTGCACGATGTGGCGGAAGAATTTCTGCGCCGCCATCGATTCGGTTTGCCGACAGCTCTATCCGCATTGGGAGCTGTGCATCGCCTTGGATGGCGTGAAGTCGGCCGGGCTCGCCAGCTTCTGGAAGATTACGAACGGCGCGATCGAGCGCATCCATGTCGCCTATCTGGACGAGAACCGCGGCGTGTCGGCTGCTTCCAATGCGGCCCTAGATCTGGCGCGGCGATTTTATCGCGCTGCTCGATCACGATGATGAGCTGGCCGAAGATGCGCTTTGCGCATCGCCAAATCCCTGTTGGCCGATCCGGATGCGGACATGCTCTACTCCGACGAGGACAAGCTGACCCTCGACGCCCAACACGTTCAGCCGCACTTCAAGCCGGGTTGGTCGCCGGAGCTGTTGCTCTCCTACATGTACACCTGCCACTTGGGAGTCTACCGCACCGAGCTGGTGCGACAGATCGGAGGCTTCCGCAGCGAATTCGATCAAGCCCAGGATTACGATCTCGCCTTGCGCGTGGCGGCGCGCAGCGGACGCGTCCGGCATGTGCCTGGCGTGCTCTATCATTGGCGCATGTTGCCGACCTCGACGGCTACCAGTGCCGCGGCCAAGCCGCGGGCTCACGAGGCGGCGCGGCGGTGCTCGAAGCCCACTTGACACACACGGGCCAGGCGGGTCGGGTGGAGCCCGGGGCGCTGCAGGGACTGTTCCGCGTTCGCTTCGCCATTGTCGGCCGGCCATTCGTCAGCATCATCATTCCCACGGCTTGCTCCAAGGCGCTGGTCCGGAATCGCTCGGTCTATCTCCTCGCCAATTGCCTCTCCACCATTCGTCGAAACAGCACTTATTCAAACATCGAAATTATCGTCATCGACAATGGCGATATGCCCGACGATCTCTGGAGGGAAATTGCCTCTTGCGACGTTCCGCCGGCTTACTTTTTCGGGCGAGTTGAACTTGTCCGCCAAGCTCAACCAAGGCGCGGCTCGGCGCGAGGTGAGCATCTCGTTTTCCTCAACGATGACACGGAAATCATCAACCCGGATTGGCTGGAAGCGTTGCTCGAGTATTCGCAGCAACCGCAGATTGGGGCCGTCGGCGCCAAGCTCTATTTCGCGGACGATCGCCTGCAGCACGTTGGCGTGATGATGCAAGACGGGCTGCCGGTGCATCAGTATCATCGCTCTCCCAAAGATCACCCGGGCTATTTCGGCAGCAACCTGGTGGTGCGCAATTATGGCGCGGTGACAGGCGCCTGCCTCATGACTCGGGCTGACGTTTTCGGACTGCAGGCGGGTTCGACGAAGCCTTCGTGCTCACGCATAGCGATATCGACTATTGCTTGAGAATTGCCGCCGCCGACAAACGCACCGTGTTTACGCCTCATGCCGAGCTTTACCATTTCGAATCGGTAAGCCGGGCCGAAGCGCCGGCCTGGGAAGCCAAGTCTGTTTCGGGACCGTTGGCACAGCGATGCCTCGATCCTTTTGGCAATCCTCATCTGATCCCAGCAGCGCCGGGCTGCACCTCAACTTGCATGGTTGGCTCAACGAAGAACGGGCTCAACTCTTCGACCGCGAGGGAACGCCGATCACGGCCCGGCTCCTGCAGCGCGCGGAATAGAACTCTGGGAGCCCGCCGCCGCGGAGGTCGCCTGGGGAGAAACCGGGGCGGCCCGCTGGGTACTGGGCTTGCTGCTGCTGGACCCTGACCTTGAGGACGCGCTTCTCGGGGGCCTTGTGCAGTGGCGCGGACGGAGCTTTCGCCACCTGGATTCGCGATAAGTATGCGCACGAACCCTGTGTGTCGCTGCGGGGAATGGCCAACCTGGAAGCCCTCTTTCGGTCGCCTCCGGGAAACGTCGTCGCCAGATTTACGATCACTCCGTTGAGGTTCGTCGCCAACATCCTCTGGCCGAAACACCGGGGGGCCGCTGGCGGTTTCTGCGCTGGCTGCTCGTCACTGGCATGCCAACCGAACGGCTGTCGCTCGAACAGGTTCTCTGGTTTTTCCTCGAAACGGAACACGATGCAGCCGGCAAGCTGGTGCGGGCCTATCGCATCAACCCCGACTGGCAAGAACGCTTCCCCTTGGCTCTGACTTGCTTTGGGCGAAAGGAATTCCTGCGTTCGCTCGGCGAAGAGCAAGGCCTGCACGAGGCGGCATGGTTCCGCGACCTGGAGCTGCCGGATACGCACACTGCCGCTGGATGAACTGATGCTCCTAGTGGCAGCGCGACCCGACCTGCGCGAGCAGCACGCCGAGGCGTTCGACGACGATCAGCGCCTGGCCGAGCTGGTGGCGAGCTTGCCCCGTGTGGACGAAGCCTGGCTGGCCCGCTTGCAAGATGAAGTGACGCAACTGGCTTGCGCCGTCCGGGCGTCAATCTGTTCGGGCACTTCTGTCACGCCTCGGGGCTAAACGTCGCCTTGACGGCGACCGAGACAAGCTTGAGACAACTCGGCGCCGCCATCGCCCGCCGCGATGTGCCTTGCGAGGCGCGGAACAATGTGGCGGGTCGAGATGCTTATCTGGATCTGGAGGTGCACGACGTCACTTTGCTGCACATCGCCCCCAGCCGATGCTCGATTATTTCTATCCTTTGAGTGGCTTGAGACTGTCGCCCGGGCGTCGCCCGCGTGGCGGTTTGGTATTGGGAATTGGAATCGGCCCCGGCCGCCTGGAGAGTGCACGCCCGGCACCTGGAAGAAATCTGGTGCCGATGCGCTTCATCGCCAAAGCCCTCGAGCCCGTGATGCCCAAGGCGGTGGTGTGGATGCCGCCCGGTTTGGCACTGCCGGCGTTCGCGCCGCGTCTTCGTGAAGCGTTCAATCTGCGCACCGACGAGTTCGTGTTCTTGACCATGTTCGACATGACCAGCGGGGCGGAACGAAAAAATCCCTTTGGCGCTATCGAAGCATTTCGCCAGGCATTTCGGCCGGAAGAGCCCGTGCGTTTGGTCTTGAAAACGAGCCGCGGCAGCTACAACCGCGCCCGCTGGACCGAGCTTCAAGAGGCTGCTCGAACTGCTGGCCGTGTAACCGTGCTGGACACGATCCTGACGCGCTGGATACCCTGGCCCTCATGGCTAGCGCCGACGCTTATGTTTCGCTGCACCGCTCCGAAGGATTCGGCCTGACGCTGGCCGAATCGATGCTCCTAGGCAAGCCTGTGGTGGCGACCGGTTATTCAGGCAACATGGATTTCATGACCGCCGACAACAGCTATCTGGTGGATTACCAGATCGTTCCGATCACGGACAAGATCTCCACCTACGAACGGGGCATGTGTTGGGCAGAGCCCTCGATTGAGCACGCCGCCAAGCAAATGGGCTTCGATCTACGAAGATCGTGGCCGCGCTCAGGCAGTCGGCGAGCGAGCCAAGGTCGAAGTGGAGGGCACGCTGGATCCGCAGGCAGCTGGGCAGCGGATGCTCGAAAGGCTGGCGGAGATCCGTGGTCGCTTACGCATCCAGAGCTGAGTAAAGCGAGCCTCCGATGTTAGTGGGGGGAGGTCTGCGGCGAACTCCCCCCACTAACGTGGAGGCTCGCTAAAGCAGATGGCGTGGGAGGCTCGCCAAAACAGATGTCTTGATAGCCTCGCTAGTCTACCGCCATCACAAAAATGTCATATCCGCCGCGCGATTGGAAATGAAGGCGATCTGTTTGCTGTCGGGCGACCAGGCGGCGTAATTGTCCTGGGAGGGATGGCGGGTGAGATTGCGGAGCGTTGGTCCCGTCCGGCTTCATCAAGTAAATTTCATAGTTGCCGTCGCGATTCGAGGTGAAGGCGATCTGTTTGCCGTCGGGCGACCAAACCGGCCAGTAATCCATCCCCGGATGGTTGGTCAACCTGCGGCACATTGCGGCCGTCGGCATCCATCGAGCAGATTTCCAGGTTGCCATAACGGGCGCTCGTAAAGGCAATCCGCTTCCCGTCGGGCGACCATGAAGGGCTATAGTCGGCGGCTATTTCGCTGGTCAAGCGTTGGACATCGTTGCCCTTTTGCAGATAGATTTCCTGGTTGCCGTCGCGCGTGCTCACAAAAGCGATTTGCTTGCCATCGGGCGACCAGCGCGGCGATTCCTCAAACGCCTTATTCGGTATAAGTACGCTGCTGGCGCCCCCGGTTGCCGGAATCATATTGATTTGCAATTTGCCGTCGGTGCCTTGCAGAATGTCGTAGACATAAGCAATCTTTTTGCCATCGGGCGACCAACTGCCGTCGAAGTGCGGCTGCTCATCCTTCAGCAGCGGCGTAGGATGCGACCCATCGGCGTCGCACGGTCCAGAGCCCCATCTTGCCCTTGTGAATTCGCGTATAGAGCAATTTCTTGCCATCTGGCGACCAGGTCAGGTGCTGCTTGAAATCGCGATCAGTGGTGAGTTGCTTGGCCATGCAGGTTCCGAGAAGGTAGAGTAGGATTTCGAGGTTGGCGAGACCAGAAATCCCTCTGAAGACCCCTGCCGGCTTGTCCGGCAGGCGAATCAGTTCGCCCGCTAGAATCCTAAAAAGTCATCCTTCTGCGACCCCTGCCGGCTCGTCTGGCAGGTGAAGGAGTTCCCGCGACTAATGTTCAGCGAGTGAACTTCCTCACCTGCCGGACAAGCCGGCAGGGGCCGTAGATAAGGATCGTCGGTCCCCCTTAGCTGCCGAACTTATTCACCTGCCGGGCAAGCCTGCAGGGGTCTGAGAAACTGTCCGGTATCGAAAAAGGGCAACCTCAGAACATCCGCGTTGGGCTAACGTGTTAGCCCCGGAATGACCGTCCCCGCTGTGCCGATTCCCAACGTTTGAGCAATCTCACTGGTAATCCCCACCTGATGCTGAATAGTGGCTGCCAGGTCGGCAGGGGTGCAGCGGCCCTCAATGGGGTGTTCGCCGCGCGGGTCGCTGGTGCCGATGACGCGACCGCCGGCGATGCCGCCGCCGGCTATCAGGGCGCTGTAACAATGTTCCCAGTGATCGCGGCCGGCTTTGTCGTTGATCTTGGGCGTGCGGCCGAATTCGCCAACTGCCAACACCAGCGTCTGGCCGAGTAAGCCACGATCCCGAAGATCTGCCAAAAAGGCCGAGAGCGTTTGATCGAGCCAGGCGCGTGCCGATCTTGCATGATCTGGAAGTTACGGTAGTGGTGATCCCAGCCGCCGTCGCCCGAATCTTCCTCCGCCTCCACGTGATCGCTCCAGTTCACCTGGATAAAGGGCACGTGCTGTTCCACCAGCCGGCGGGCGAGCAGGCACGATTGGCCAAAGCGGGTGCGGCCATAAAGGTCGTGCACAGAATCCTTCTCACGGCTCAAGTCGAATACTTTGCGAGCCTGGGGAGCCGTCAACAATCCAAAAGCCTGTTCGCGATACGTGTCCAAGGCTCGCTCGGAAGAAGCCTTGGCCACCGTGCGCGTCGGCCTGATCGAGGGCTCCCATCAATTGCCGGCGATCGTGAAGCCGCTCGGGCGTTAAATCCACCGTCAGTTCGATGCGGGGATGCGGAAGCCTTCGCCGGCGGCATATTCCAGGCGAAAGGGATCGTATAAGCCACCGAGGACGCCGCCGCCTTCCCCGGCAATCGCCTTTTTGCCTTGGTGCAGCTTGCCGCCCACGACCAGGAATGGCGGCAAACTTCCTGAGCCGCCGCGCGTGCGTGCGACAACCGCCCCCAGGCCGGCCGCGGCCGACCGGCGGCCGTGTTGCCTCCCAGGTTGATGCTGCCGGCATCGCTGCCCGTAAGGCCAATAGTGCCGGCCACCCCGATGATCGTTCGAACCCGTGTGCAAACCCGCGCAGAATCGAGAATTGATCGGCACTATTCGCCAGGTGCGGGAAGAGTCTCGCTGATGCGTGTTCCCGGCATGCGCGTGGCGATCGGCTGGAACGGGCCGCGAAATTCGAGCGGCGCATTGGGCTTGGGGTCCCAGGTATCGAGATGGGCCGGCCCACCCCAGAGCCAAATCAGCACGACCGATTTCGCTGGACCAGTCGCGGCGTCGGTGCGCCAAGCTGCGTGCGTGCAGCCAGTCGGCCCAGGTCAGACCGAGCACCGTGCTGCCCCCCGCTTGCAAAAACGCACGCCGATCCTGCGTTTGACAGGTTCGTGGCGCGTTGGCGGCCGATCGAGAACATAGCTGGCTCCTCCCTGACGAGCGATCCCCAAGTATACCAATCTTAGACGATTCACTAAAAGAGAAGCGTAGGGCCTCGTAACATGCTTAGCCGCAAGCCACAGGCGATCGCTGACAGGCCCTTTGCTGAGATATCATGATTGTCAGGACTACTTGTTGTGTCCGCCGAACCAAAATAATCGGGGAATGTGCATGGCATTGGCAGAAAGATGGCGCGATTTGGGATGTGGACGGCACCTTGGTCGATACGGCGGAGCTGCATTTTGACGCCTGGAAGATAGCGTGCGAGGAATTGGGGGCGCCGTTCACGCGCGGCTGATTTCGCCGCCGACATTTGGCCGCGCAATCCGAAATCATGAATGTGTTGTTTGGCGATCGCTTCAGCCCTGCCGAAGTCGATGCGATCGGCACGCACAAGGAGATGCTCTATCGCGAAGCCGCCCTTAAGAAGGGCATCACGCTTCTGCCCGGCGTCCGCAAACTCTTGGAGGGCTTGCGCGAGGCCGGCTTTCGTCAGGGTATCGGCTCCAGCGCGCTGCGCGAGAACGTAGATCTGATCCTGTCGCTCACCGACACGGCCGGCTTTTTCACCGGCATCTCCGCCATGGAAGACACCCAGCGCGGCAAACCCGATCCCCAAGTCTTCCTGATAGCGGCAGAGCACATCGGCATCGCTCCCGGGCGCTGCGTCGTTTTCGAAGACGCCGTCGCCGGCATCCAAGCCGCCCGCGCGGTGCGCATGCGCCATCGCCGTCACCTTCGTCGGCCACCACCCCGAAGCCAAGCTGAGAGAGGCGGGGGCGGATAGAGTGTGCGGACTCTGGCGGAGCTTGATGCGGCTGAAGTGGGGAGTTGGTCACGAGTTGAAACGAGGAGTCAAGAGTCAGGAATCAGGTAGAAATCAAAATACCGGTACCCAGAACTAAAACATGAAAGCGTCAGATTTCAACCTAAACTGTTATGATTTCCTAATGATTCCTGACCCTGACTCCTGACTCCTGACCCCTGACTCCTGACTCCTGACTCCTGATGTTCAAATTCCTCCATTCCGCCGACCTGCACCTCGACAGCCCCCTGCGGGGGCTCGAGCAATACGAAGCTCGCGCGGGTGGCGGCATTCGCCAGGCTACGCGGCGGTGCTGGAGAACCTTGTACGCTTGGCGGTGGAAGAGCGCGTGGCCTTCGTGCTGTTGGCGGGCGATCTCTACGATGGCGATTGGCGGGACTATCAAACCGGGCTGTTCCTGGTGAAGCAGATGGGGCTCCTTCGCGATGCCGGCATTCGCGTCTTCCTCATTTCCGGCAACCACGACGCCGAGAACAAGATGACCCGGAGCCTCAAGCTGCCGGACAACGTCCACCGGTTCCCGACCGATCGGGCAACCACTGAGCGTCTGGATGAATGGGATGTCGCGCTGCACGGTCAGGGCTTCGCCAACGCCGCGGTGAAGGACAATCTGGTTCCGGGTTATCCCGCGCATGCTCGGGCTGTTTCAACATCGGGCTCTTACACACCGCAATGGATGGACGAGAGGGGCACGCCCGCTATGCTCCTTGCCAGCTCGACGATTTGCGGAGTCGCGGTTACGACTACTGGGCCTTGGGCCACGTCCACACCCGCGAGAGATTATCGAAGGATGAGTTGATCTTCTTTCCCGGCAACGTTCAAGGCCGCCACATTCGCGAAAACGGTCCCAAGGGCTGCTTGGTGGTCCCCGTCGATCGCGGCCAAGCGAAAGAACCCCGCTTCGAGCCACTGGATGTGGTGCGCTGGGAACGTTGTGAAGTGGATGCCACGGGCGCTGATAGACTCCGACGACGTGCTAACGCGCACCATCGACAATCTCACGCAGTTGACCCAAGCCGCCGACAATCGCCTCTTGGCAGTGCGTGTCGAGATCAGGCGCCTGCCAGGCTCACGCGGAACTGTTGGCCGACCATGCGCATATCGTGCAGGAAATCCGCTCGCAATCCGTGCAGAATATTGGTGATCTGGCCTGGATCGAGAAGGTAAAGATCCGCACGGAACCTCCGGGGCAGAGCTTGCCGTCGACCGGTGAGGGTCCGCTGGAGGAATTGCGTCAGCTCATCCAGGAGCTGCGCGACAACGAGCAATCACTCGTCGAGCTGGCGGCGCCGCTCGACGAGCTGAAGCGCAAGCTACCTCTCGAAATCATGAGCGACGACCTGGCTCTGGGCGAAGCCGCCACTTTGCGCCGGCTGCTCGATCAGGTTGAGCCGATGCTGCTGCAACGCCTCTTGAAGACGGAGAACGCTTTGTGAGGATTCTGCAGCTAATCTTGCAACGGTTCGGCCCGTTCACCGATCTGACGCTCGATCTCGAAGGCGGCGACCTGGGATTTCACGTCCTTTTTGGCCGCAATGAAGCCGGCAAATCGTCAGCCCTTCGTGCCTTAAGGCAGATGCTGTTCGGCATCGATCGTAGCTGCGTCGATGACTTCCTACATAACAAAGACGAACTCCGTCTGGGCGCCGTTCTCGAACACAGCGACCAGACCAAGCTGAGCTTCTGCGCCGCAAGGGCGTCAAGAACACTCTGCGGGCACTCGACGACAAAGCCCTAGTCGCCGAGGAGGAGTTGAAAAGGTTGTTGGGCGGCATCGAGCCTCAGCACTTCACCACGATGTTCGGTCTCGATCACGTGCGCCTCCAGGAGGGTGGTCAGGAAATCCTTGCCGGCCGCGGCGACATTGGGCAGGGCGTCTTTGCCGCCGGCCTGGGCATCGCCGGTATTCCTCGCGTGCAGAAAAAGCTGCAACAAGACTTGGAGGATTACTTCAAGCCGCTTGGTGCAATTGAGCGCATCAACAAGGCACTCCTGTCGCTGGGGCACGCGCGCACCGAGCTGAAAAGCACGCAACTTTCCGCTGAAGAATGGCTGGGCCACGAACAGCGCTGGCAGCCGCGCGAGCCGAGCATGGCCGGCTACAAGAGGAGCGCGATCGCCTGGACCGCGAACGGCAACGGCTGGAACGCATCCAGCGGGCGTTGCCTGCCGTGGCGGAACGTAAGACTTTGCTGGCAGAACTGGCGGCCGAGCCAGACGCCAGGCTTCTGCCCGAAGATTTTGCCGCCCGCTGAACGGCCGCTGAGCAGGAGTATAAGCTGGCCGAGGATCGTCGCGACCGCAACCAAGCGGTGCTGACGGAACTGACCGCTCGGCTGCAGCAACTGCCCGCTCCCGATCCGCTCTTACAAGAGGAAAAAACGGTCGTCGATCTCACCAGCGCTGGGGGGAGTACAAGAAAGACCTGATCGACAAGCCGCTTCGTGTCGGCCGCCGGCAACAGTTGCTGGACGATGCTCGGGTCGAGCTTCGTAGACTCGGTCGCGAACCCGATACGGACAAAGCCAAAGAACAAGTGCTGACGGCCGATGAGCCGGTACGGATTCGCAACCTAGGAAATCGGTTCGAGGCCCTCGTCGAAAGGCAACGATTGGCGGCCGACCATATTGGCGATTATCAAGGCTTCGACGACCTTACGGCTCAGCTCGCTGCACTGACGGCTACTCCCGATCCCGCCGAGCTGCGTTGGACGGAACAGCAAATAACGGCTCTGGGCCCCCTCGAAGTGCAACTGGCGGAACTTCAGTCTCAAAGCCAATCGGCTGAAGAAAAGGCTGCCCTCGCTTTCAAACAATTGCACCCGTGGGCGGGACATTTGCCAAGCTCGAAGATTCGGCGGCCCCCGCGGTCGCCAGCATCGATCGCTTTGCCAAGCAGTTCCAAGAGCTGGCGAACCAGCCGCACACTCATTGGCCAAAGACGGCAAGAATAGGAAAAGGTCCTGCGCGACCACGATCAGCAACTTCAAGAACTCGAGCTGCAACAAGAAGTGCCCACAGAGACAGACGTGCAGCGCGCCCGCCATGATCGGCAAGCGACGTGGGAAAAGATTCGCGGCGGCTGGCTCGAACCGGCAGAGCCCGGTAAGCTGGTTCGCTCGCAGGCCACGGAATTGGCGCGGACTTTCGAGCAGCAGGTGCAGGCAGCCGACCTGCTGGCCGATCGCCTCGCCGCGAGGCCGAGCGCGTGGCCCGCAAGGCACATCTCTTGGCCGGTCTCTCCGAAAGCAGCCAGCAACTCGAACGGTTAATCCAGGATGAGACGGACAGGGCCACGCGTGAGACGCACCTCCAGCAGAGCTGGGCCGATTTGTGGCAATCGTTGGAGATCACACCGCTGCCGCCCGCGGAGATGCGGCAGTGGTTAGAGCAGAGAACGCGTATTTTGGCGCTGGCGACCGATGCGCGCAACCGCCGCGACCAGATAGCGAAGCACGCTGCGGTACTCGATAGTCAGCGAGCCAGGCTCTCCGCATGCTTGAGAAACTTGGGTGAGCCTGAACTTGCCTTGGGTGAAAGTTTGGCGGATGGCCTGAAGACGCGGCCGAGCGGTGGCGCTGCGTTTCGAAACCCGAGCAAAGAACAAACAGCTTCTAGAAAAGCAGCGCGATGAACTCAAGCGACAATTCGAGACGGCCCAGGTCGAGGCCCGGAGAGCCGAGGAAGATCTCAAGCTCTGGCGAGGCCAATGGGGCCAGGCGGTCGCTCGTTTGCGGTTATCGCCCGATGCTCATCCCGACACCGCCAATGCCTACCTCGAGTCGGAATGCTTCTGCAAAAAAACTCAGTGAGGCCGACGATTTTCTCCTCCGCATTCGCGGCATCGACCGCGATACGAAGATCTATTGTGACGACTTGCGAGCTCTCCTTACGCGTGCGGCTCCCGACTTGATCGATCAGCCCGTCGAGGACGCCGCCGCCGCCCTGAACTCCCGGTTACTAAAGGCCCGACAGCTGCAACAAGAGCGCGAACACTTGGAAAAACGGTTGCTGGAGGAGGACAACCGGCTCCGCGCGGCGGTGGACGCTCTGAGTCAGGCCGAAACACGCCTTGAGCTGCTCTGTGCGGAGGCCGGCTGCTCGAAGCCAGCCGAATTACTTGCCGCCGAAACCCGCTCGCAGCGCCGCCGCCAAAGAGAAAATGCCATCAAGCAACTAGAGCGCGTCATCTTAGCCGAGAGCGCCGGCCAATCGCTTCAGGCATTCTTGGCCGAGGTCGATGGCGAGAATCACGACGCGCGGGCCACCCGGCTCCAGCAGCTAAAAGGCGAACATCTGGCAGCGGATCAACGTCTAGGCGAGCTGCGGGAAACCATAGGCGCAGAACAGAAGACGCTCGAAACGCTTGGCTCGCGGGCTCCCTCGGCCGATGCCGCCGAGCGCATCGAGAGCCTTCTGGCAGTGCTCCGCGATGATGTCGAGCAGTACGCTTGTCTCAAGCTGGCGGATGTTCTGCTCCGCCGCGGCCTGGAGCGCTATCGCGAACGCAATAGAAACCCGATTGTCGAACGAGCCAGTGAACTGTTCGCACAGCTTTCCGCCGGCTCGTTCGCCGGATTGCGGCCCGATTTCGACGAGGATGGCAAGGAAGTTTTGAAAGGCATTCGAGCCGGCAGCGCAGCAGGCGCTAGGCGTCGAAGCCATGAGTTCGGGCACGCAAGATCAGCTCTATCTGGCGATTCGCATCGCCAGCCTGGAAGCATGGCTGGCGAAGCACGAGCCGATTCCTTTGGTGCTCGACGATCTCTTGCTCAATTTCGACGACGAGCGCGCCGGGCCGCCTTGCAGGTTTTGGCCTCGCTCTCGCGAAAAACGCAGGTGCTTTTTTTCACCCATCACGCTCATCTGGTCGAGCTAGCCCATGCGGCGGTTCCGGGAGGGCAGTTATTCGTGCATGAGTTGCCGGGGCGGCATCGTAGGACAGGCAAGGCTGCCTGTCCTACGTCACCACCTCCAACCCCAACAGCGTCAGATCGTCAGCCAGGCCCGCTTCCCCGATTAGATCGTCGGCGAGCAGCGCCACCAGGTCGTCGATAGGTTGATCGCGATATTTGGGGACGCGTGTAAGCAGCGACTGAGCGGTAACGTCAGCCGTTTCGAGGCCATCCGTATAAAAGAGCACTTTATCCCCCGGCTGAAGCGGCTCGGTGCGGTTGACGAATTCGGTTTCGAACACACCCAGCAGCGTGCCGTGCACTTCCATAAAGCGCGGTTCGCCGTGGGCCGGTATAAGGAGCGGATAAGGATGTCCTGCCCTGGCAAACGCGAGCGTGCGCTCGAGGGTGTTATAGAGCCCATAGACCATGGTGATGAATGGATTCTCGGCCAACGCTTGCTCGAGCATTTCGCGGTTGAGGTGATGCAACACTTCGTCGGGCGAAGTCAAACGGTATTCGCTGCCGACGATCTCCTTGGCTCGCACCGCCTTCTTGAGAAACATCGTGAGCAGGCTTGCCGGCACGCCATGTCCCACAACGTCCGCCACGTAGAAGCCGGCATGCGTTTCATCCAGGCGAAAGGCGTCGTAGAAATCGCCTCCTACCCGGCCGCAGGGGCGATAGTGAACGGCAAAGCGCGCCCCCGGCAGTTCCGGGAAGGTGCGCGGCAAAAGACTTTGCTGGATGCGCCGGGCCAAGTCCAGTTCTTGATCCACTTGTTGATAGGCCTGGCGCAGGCGCTTGTTCGGCGCGATGGAATTCGCTGGTGCGTTCGCGGACGCGATCGTGCAGCTTCTTGAGCCGCAAGAAAGCCTGCACCTGCGCTTGCAATTCGCCCGGATCGAAGGGCCTGACGAAGCAGGCATCCGCGCCGGCTTCCAGGCTGATCATGCGGACTGGCGGCTCGCTGGTCGTCGCCAAAATCGGCACGAAGCAATCGGTCAACGAAGCCCGGCAGCAGCGGCACGCCCGCCAAATGTCCCGATCGGCGACGCCGCCATCCAGCACCAAAAGGTCAAATGACCGTGCCTGTTCGGGCTCAAGCTGAGCTGCCGTCCGCGTTTCCACCTGCCAGCCGGCCTGTTCGAGAACCGCGCCGCGTATCGTGCCCGTTTGCAGGTGTACTGCAGAGCAAAAGGCGCGTGGAAACGGCAAGCGATGTGGCCATAGATTTGGGAACGCTCCCAACGCTGTTTGTGAACATCACTGCATCGGCCAGGCCCTGATTGGCGACCCCTGCCGGCTCGTCCGGCAGGTGAAGAAGTTCGTCAGCTAGAACTTTAAGCTGTCTTAGGGTCGACCCCTGCCGGCTCGTCCGGCAGGTGAAGGAGTTCCTCGGCTGGAGTATCCTCAACTAGCTCAAGAACTGCTTCACCTGCCGGGCAAGCCGGCAGGGGTCGTTGTGAGATTCACCTTCCCGGTTTAGCTGCTGAACTGCTTCACCTGCCGGGCAAGCCGGCAGGGGTCGTCAGTCATCGCTGCCTTGTCGGAATGAGGTCGTCACTAATTCTTGATGTTGGCGCCCATTTCCTTGAGCAATGCGTCGACCGCTTCATCCATCTTTTTCTCGCGCACGTCCTTGTAGCGAATCACGCCCTTGCCATCGAGCACGTAAATCGAAGGAATACTCCGGATTTTCCATTTCTCGCCAATCGGGCCGCCTTGGCCATCGTGGAAGGAGCGCCAGGTGATGCCATGCTCTTGTTCGCCCTTCTTCAGCTCTTCCTTGGTCCCGTCAAAATCGACGCCGATCATGGCGAAAGGTTTTCCCTCCAATCGTTTGACGAGCTCTTTTTCATGGGGCACCAATCCCATGCAAGGCCCGCACCATAGGGCCCAGAAATCTAGGACCACTACCTTACCGCGATAATCGCTGAGCTTGAATTTCTTGCCGTCGCTGTCCGCTCCCTCGATATCCGGGGCAACTTTGCCGATTGCCAAGTTGCGCATCACGAACAACTCGCCTTCGGCAGCTGCGACGGCCTCTTTGACGTCCTTAAATTTGGCTAAGATCTGCTCGAACAGATCTTCCGTTTCCTTGGAGAACTTGACGGCATCGGCGGACTTCGGCTCGGCTTCGTCGAGCCGGCGCTTGGCCATGAACGCCATACCCAAGGTGGCGAATGCTTTGGCCTTGTTGCTGGAGTCTTTGCTATGGAGAATGGCGGAGAGAAAAACCTGCGCCTGCGGATTTCCCGATTGGGCCAGCATCATGCAGGCTTGGGGTACTCTTGATTCATGGTTTTTGAGCAGAAGGGTGATTGCTTTTTCTTGCTGGGGTCCCGGTGGAGCAATACTGACAACGAACATGAGAGCTTCACCGGAGATTTCCTCCTTGGGGTTCTTTTCGGCCAAATCCAGCATGCGGGGAACCATAGCCGACAAGGTCTTTTTGAATTGGGCCTGGATTTTATCCTTTTCATCGGCCGTTTTGGCGTTGCCCAGCGCTTTGACCGTTTCCGCGCGTCCTGTTTGCAGCTCGCCAATAAGGGCTTCGAATTGTTCCTGAGCTGTCTTGGGCTTGTCCTTCTTCTGGTCGTCGGCGCGCACGAACGGCGTGAGCAGCACCACGATCATTACTGGCGCCAAAAGATAGCGCATCATCATCTCCTCAGCGATATCGGTTAGAAAATAAGTCCGGCGGCGCAGAGCCGCACGCGTGTATCATCCGGAAAGCTTGGGGCAGCCGCAAGATGAATTGCCACGCCTACTTGACTGACCTAGGCTGAAACAGGCTTTCTTGAGTAGACTGGCGAGCTACGACCATGAGGATTTGTGGAGCATGGATGTGGCTCGAGCGCGACTTGTATTGGTGCACGATTGGCTGACGGGCATGCGGGGCGGCGAAAAATGCCTCGAAGTGCTCTGTCGCCGTTGGCCTGATGCACGATTGTACACATTGCTTCACAAAAGCGGCTCCGTTGGTCCGGTGATTGGCAGCCAGCAAATCGTCACTTCTTTTCTCCAGCGTCTGCCTGCGGTGGAGAAGTATTATCGCTATCTGTTGCCGCTCATGCCGGCGGCGGCGGCTGGCTGGCGCTTGCCCGCTTGCGATCTGGTCGTTAGCCTGAGCCATTGCGTCGCCAAATCGGCACGCATTCCGCGGAACGCCCGTCACGTCTGCTATTGCTTCACCCCCATGCGTTATGCCTGGCATCAGCAGCATGCCTATTTCCGGGGCCAGGGCCCTGACCGCATTAAAGCCTGGTTGGCAGATCGCGTATTGGAGCGTTTGCGCAGATGGGATCGAGAAACCGCCAAAAGCGTAGACCATTTTCTGGCGATCAGCAAAACGGTCCAGCAGCGCATTAGCGAATGCTACGCTCGGCCCAGCGAGGTGATCTACCCACCAGTAGCAACGAACTTCTACACACCGGCGGCCATGCCGCGCGAAGACTTTTACTTAGTAGTGTCCGCCCTGGCGCCTTACAAGCGTGTCGATCTGGCGATGGAAGCCTGCCGGCAATTGGGAAAACAGCTGGTCGTAATCGGCACCGGCCAGGACGCCGCCCGCTTGTGCCGGCCGGCCGATGGCAACGTGCACTGGCTCGGCTGGCAATCGAACGAGCAGATCCGCGATGCCATGCGTCGCTGCCGGGCGCTGCTGTTTCCCGGCGAAGAAGATTTCGGCATCGTGCCGGTGGAAGCCCAAGCGTGCGGCACGCCGGTGATCGCCTTCGGCCGGGGCGGCGCTACCGAAACGGTGCTGCCGCTCGGCCAGCGCCGCGAGCCCACCGGCGTCTGGTTTGCCGAACAGACAACCGAAAGTGTGGTGGACGCCATCGAACGCTTCGAACGCCATCGAGATGATTTCTCGCCCCAAGCCGCCCGGCGGCAAGCGCTGCTCTTCCAAGAATCGCGTTTCGAACATGAGTTGTTCGGCTACTTGGAATCCGTCATGCATTCGGGAACTGTCAAGACGGGCAAGCAGGCGGCATGATGCTAATATGACGCGCTTCATTCATTTGCCGGCAGCTTCGCCAGATCCCAGACTACCGCAGTGCTGTCGGCACAACCCACTACCAACGATTTGCCGTCGTTAGAGAAGGCCAACGCAGTAGCGCCCCGCCAAGAGCGGGAAACTTGCGGACAATTCGGCCATTGGCGACGTCCGCCATATGTACGATGCCCTGGTTCGAATCACTCCAGACTAAAGTTCGGCCATCGGGAGCGAAGACAAGCTCGCTTACAGCGCCTTCTGTTGGGTCGGCGTTTCTCGCTATGCGCCGGACTTCCTTGCCCGTCTCTACGCTCAAAAGTTGGAGATAAGGCTTGTCCCCTCCCAGAGCGAGCAGTTTGGCGTCGGGCGAAAAGGCGGCCACTCGAGGTCCATTTTGGATAGGAAGGACATGCTCATCCCCTCCCTTCCAACCAGCCAATGCCTCCTCGTCCACTGGCTGATTGGCGAACTTATTCGTTGTCCAATCCCCTCGCCACAGCGATTGCCGCTTGGTCCAGGCCAGAAGTTCTTGGCCATCATCCGAACCGATCAGCGCGGTCGCATTCCCCACGGTCCGGTTTGCGGTCGCTGAAGATGTGAGCCATTGTTGACGAATCAATTTGCCGGTCAACGCATTGAGCAAAGCTACAGTGTCGGTTCTGAGCAACGCGAGTTGGCCGCCGTGGAAGCGCATAGCGGTAGTTCCTGTCAGGTAATCGTAGGCATCTCCTGCGCGCCCGGTATGAATGCCGCTGACGTCGAACTGTGGAACCGCTTTGCCGTCGGCGACGTTGAACGATCGTACGATGACCCCATCGGCCGAGTACCTACGAGGGCTGTTCTCCATTGATTCTCGGGACAGCACATACAGCACACGACCATCGTGACTGAAAATAAGCTGCTTCACGTTGCCATCTTGCTTATCGAATAGCCTCAACTTCTTTCCAGTCATCCTATCCCAGAGGATGATTTTGCCTTCAAATCCACCCGTTACAATACTTGAACCGGTGGGGCCAACTGCAGCCGCGCTGATTTGCCCCTCATGTCCTGCGAAAGTAACTATCTGCCTACCTGTTTTTGCATCGATCTGATGGAGGACCGAATTCTCGGGATAGGCAATGGCCTTGCCATCTGGAGAGATATCCAGAGACCCGTCAATAAAAAGCACCTTCGGAAAAGGTATTCTGCCAACCTGCCGTTGCGTAACCAGGCTCCAAACACCCAAAGTTGTACCACTGCCGGCGAACAGCGTCTTGTTGTCCGGGCCAATCTTCAGCAAGTGCTTATCGACATTCGGTACGAGGAGTTCGCCAAGCTGCTTTCCATCTGCGGCTTCCAAAATCTGGACGCTCTCATCGGGCCTTTCTTGGAAACCGGTGACACGCGTTTGCCGAGCGACGCAAGGAAGGGCAACGATCTTCGTGCCATCGGGCGACAGAGCCATTCCGGCTATGCCATTGGGGCTCACAGGCATCTGGCGGGTTTCTTTGCCGCTTGCCACATCAAAGACCCGAATCAATCCCGTGTGGTGGATCGAGACGACCATCGACTTGTCGTCCGCCAAGAATCCCACTTCGCTCCGGTAACTCGAATCGTTCGGCGGAGGCATGAACCTCTCTTCCCACTCGACGGTGCGAACTAAATTGCCCTTTGCCGTGTCGTAGAGATCGACGCAGACCTGACTAACCAGCACCGCCAGCAGAGCCCCGTCGCGGGAGAAGCAGGCCAGGCGTGTCTTGCGGTTGGCCGGCGTTTGCAGTTGGCAGAGTTGCCGGCCTGTTGAGACGTCGTAGACGAAACCACGGTCGGCGCCGGTGGCATCCGCGAGCGCTGCGAGCTTGCCATCCCCGGAGATGGCGCTCGACCACTCCGAAAAGCGCTCCCCGTTAAAGTTCAGGCCGCTGGTGAGATGGAAGAGCTTGTTGCCGGACGCGGAGTCAAAGACCTGGATCCCGCTTCTACCTGCAGTAATCAGCCGCTTGCCATCCGGAGAATATTGAACAAGGCCAAAGCCGGTGCCGCGGAATCGTTCGTTCCCCAACCGCATTGCGCCCAGGGGTAATGGTTTGGCGGTTACAGATAATTCTGCTCTTTGAATGGTTGTCTTGTTCTCTTCGGCTTGCAGCAGATTCTGACCGTCAGACTGAATCGAGGATGAGGTTTCATTTGCCGTGCCTTGCAGACACGCATAAGCGCCGAAGCCGGTCACAGCCAGCGCCAGCATCAATCCGGCGACGAGTTTCAGAGAGCCCATGCCTGCGACAGGTAGGGCCGTTTCCGCAAGGCGAAGCACCGTGCTGCCGGTCAAGCAGCCGACCGTTTTCTCTACTGACAATAGCTTGAGAATGGTCGACGTCAGATGCGTGTGAGCCGTTCCCGATTGCTCGCTCAACGCGGCGGCAAGGAGCACCACGGACAGATCCAAGCCGCGGCGGATAAGCCGATCGCGCAGCAGATTGCGTCCTTTCTCCAGCCGGCGTTCCAGGGTCCGTAGCGACCAGCCACATTGCCTGGCTGCCTCGTCACGCGTGCGGCCCTCGAGATAGCAGAGAATGAGCGGCAGACGTTGCACCTCGGGCAAGCTATCGAGTTCCGCATCCAGGATGAATTGAATATCACGAAGTTGCTGAGGTCGATCGGATCTGCCGCCGCCTGCGCGCAAACTGTGTCTTGCAACGATTGTCGGCGTACTCCATCCGCTCGGGCGCGCAACGCTAAGCGATGGGCGACGCTGTGGAGCCAGTTGGCAACCGAATCGTGCCGGCGCACCGTTACCCGCCTTGCGGGCCAGCACCAGGAAAGTAGCTTGGAAAACATCCTCGATATCTTGCGTATTGGCAAGCACGCGGCGGCAGACGCCGGCAACGAGTGATGCATGCCGGCCGACAATCGTGGCGAAGGCGTCCTGATTGCCGTCGCGGACGTAGCTTTCGAGGAGCAATCGATCGGAATCCTTGGCGAAGCGGCCCCGGCTGGCCATGCGCCGAATATGTCGCACGAGAACCTGCATATCGGCGGACATGGCGTCAACTCCCTGGGTGCTTTCGATCGTCTCCTTACAGTAATGTCACGGCGGTTAGAAAACCCGCCAAGGAATTTGAGAAATGCGCGGATAATAGACAAAACATAGTGGACGAGTCGGTTTTTTTCATCCGACTCTGGATCCGCTAAGTAACGGTCAAGGATGAAGGTTCGGATCCTCAACGCGCAAACCCGCTGCCGTCGCCGCCGTGTTAAGCTCCTGATCCGAGGAAACGAGGGTGATTGGAGGAAGTCCGCTAGCATGTCGTTGACTTTGCAACTCGATTGCGACTCCTAATTGTACCGCGTCATAAGCGCGTAATCCGTAGATCCCGGCCAACAACATGGCATTAGCAAGTAAAGACGGGGTGATTTCGATCAAATTATATTCCGACAGCAGATCTTGGCGGAATTGGCCGAGAATGGTGGCGGCGTCGGCCGGAGAGATGTCGCCAGCCCGTTGCCGGCGAGTCACGGCAGAAGTTACTTCTACAGCGGTAATGCGCAAGAAATATCAAGTTCCCAGCTGTTGGCGTCGTCAAGGTTTGCACCCAAGCAGTTCCTGTCTCACGGATATAACGCTTGACGATCCCGCTTGTGTCGAAAAAATAAACCGCCATGCTAACGACGCTCGCGAATGACCGTTTCCGATAGAGGTTCGCCTTGGATTTGGATCGGATGGAAATCGCGACGGCAGACCCTACCAGATTGCTGGGTCGGGCTACTGACTAACAAACCCGAGCGCACCAAAGTCTGTTTCCATTCCTCTTCGCTCAACGGCTTTGCTTCGGATTCCGGATGGACCAGCGCAAGCGCGATTTGCTCCTCTTCGACGAACCGGTCCATCTCCCCTTGATGATCATAGTAATAAGCCAGGCAACTATGAATTTGTCCGAGTGTCAAATGCGGGTGCTGACGCTGGATTTCGTCAGCGTCCCAATTGTGTGCTAGTCGGTCACGGGCCACTTCGATAACCGTCGTTTGCGTCCCCATCAACCACAGTTTGCCATCTGGGCATGCTCAATATGAGGATAGCTGGATAACGTCGACATGATTGGCCCTCTTTAAGCCCCATGATAATCAATTTCCTTGACGTCCAAAGCGTGCTTCTGAATGAAGTCGCGGCGCGGTTCGACTTTTTCGCCCATCAGCACGCGGAACATTTCGTCGGCCTTGAGGGCGTTGTCCAAGTTCACGCGCATCAGCGTGCCGCTGGTCGGATCGAGCGTCGTCTCCCAGAGCTCTTCGCCATCCATTTCGCCAAGACCTTTGAAACGGGTGATCGCAATTCCTTTTTCGCCCAGCCGGCGAATCTCCATTGGCAATATGCGCAGATTCGCCACCGTGCGTTTGTTGTCGCCGCTTTCGAGTTGGAAACGCGGCAGCGGCTCGCGACCTGCAATGCGCGGGGCATCCACCAGGCAAGCCGCAGTCAGTCCAAACTCCTTGAGCTTTTCGAGACCGCGGTTGATGCCGCGAACCTCGTGGAATTCCTGCACGAAGAAAGTCTCGCTCGCCGGATTGGCCTGGCCATTGCCGGAAGCATGCCGCCGGCAGATCGTCGGCCACCGAAAGTTCGTGTCCCAAACGTTCTTGCTCGGCGAGCCGGAAGGCATCTACTTCCTGCGCATTCGCGAACCACTTGGTCTGCGTGCCCAACAACACTCGGAAGAGCGGCAATCCTTGCGGCGTTCCGCGGGTCAGGAAGTCGGTGAAGCCGAAACCGCGCCGATCGAGAATGGCCAACGAATCCTCCAGCTCGCTAAGCACGCGCACCAATTTAGTGAGTCGTTCGCCCTCGAATGTCGCCTTCACTTCGCCGGCCGTTTGGTCGCTGAGTTGATGCAAACGCGTGCCTTCCAAGCCGCGTTTCATCAACTCGGTGTTCATCTCTTCGCCGGTCTGCACATAACGAATGTGTTTCTTCTGGGAGACTTTGAACAGCGGCGGGCGGGCCACATAGATGCGGCCGTCTTCCACCAGCTTGCGCATTTGGCGGTAGAAGAAAGTGAGCAACAAGCGTGCGGATGTGTTGGCCGTCGACGTCGGCGTCGGTCAGAATGATGATTTTGCCGTAGCGCACTTTGGCGGTTTCTTCGGTGTTGCCGATGTCGACGCCCACCGCGGAAATCAGGCAGCTGATTTCCTCGTTGCGCAAGAGTTTTTCGTGGGTGGCCTTTTCGACATTGAGCACCTTGCCACGTAGTGGCAGAACGGCCTGATAGTGCCGGTCGCGGCCGGACTCGGCGGAACCACCGGCCGATTGGCCTTCCACCAGAAACAGTTCCGATTCTTCGCGATCGCGTGTGGTGCAATCCATCAACTTGCCCGGTAGGCCGCCGGAATTCAAAATGTTCTTGCGATCCTTCAACTGTTTTTTGGCTTTGGCGGCGGCTTCGCGGGCTTCGGCGGCCAGAATCACTTTTTTCATGATCTTGGTCGCTTCTTTGGGGTTCTCCTCCAGGAATTTGCTCAATTGCTCCTGAAGCACGCTGCTGACGATGCCTTCCACTTCGGGGTTGTTGAGGCGGATCTTGGTTTGCGATTCGAACTGCGGCTCAGGCACTTGCACACTGATGATGGCAGTGAGGCCTTCGCGGAAATCTTCGCCAATGGGCGCCAGGTCGTTCTTGAAAAGGTTTTCCTTGGTGCCATAGCTGTTAAGCGTACGCGTGAGGGCGCCCTTGAAGCCGGACAGGTGGGTGCCGCCGCCGGAGTTGTAGGCGTTGTTCGTATAACAGCGGACCCGTTCCTCTTCACCCACCGTATATTGCAAGGCCACTTCCACCCGAACATCGTCCACCACTTTTTCGATGTGAATCGGCTTGTGCAGCGTTTCTTCCATGCGGTCGAGATACTCGACGAACTCAGCCACGCCGCCGGCATAGAAGAAGACTTCTTCCTTGCCCGTGCGTTCGTCGACCAGTTTGATGCTGAGTCCCTTGTTCAGGAACGCCAGCTCGCGAAGGCGCGACTTCGAGCGTGTCGAAATCGAAGGTGGCATCCTTGAAGATCTCCGGGTCGGGTCGAAACGTGATCTTGGTGCCGGTCTGCTTGCTGACGCCGATCTCCTTGACATCATTGATGGCTTTGCCGCGTTCGAACTCCATCACATAGACTTTGCCATTGCGGCGAACTTCGGCCTCGGTCCATTCGCTGAATGCCGTCACCGCTTTGGCGCCGATGCCGTGCAAGCCGGCAGACGTTTTGTAACTGCGTTTGTCGAACTTGGCGCCGGCGCCGGAGGTGGTGAGCACCACTTCCAAGGTCGAGCGGCCGGCCTGGGCGTGCATTTCGACGGGAATGCCGCGACCGTCGTCGCTGCAACTGATACTGCGATCCACGTGGATTTTGATGAGGATGTTCTTGCAATAGCCGGCCAGCGCCTCATCAACGCTGTTATGTACCAGTTCGTATACGAGATGGTGCAAACCACGCGTGCCGGTATCGCCGATATACATACCAGGCCGATGACGAATATGCTCGGCATCGCGGTAAATCTGCACGCTTTCGGAATCGTAGCCCTCACGGCCCGCTGCCAAAGCTTCGTTCAGTCGGCACAACAGTTGTCTCTTCACTCATCTATCATTTCCTCGAAAGGCCGCCTGTGGATTCAGGCGGTTCTGTTGATTCGGTCACTACGCCAATGCGGAAGCGCAAGTCGACGACTTTGGCCGTCGTCCGCGCCTGGAACGCGGATAGCAGGCTGCGTTTCTGAAAATGGGCAAGTTCCTGAAGCAACGCGGCATTGCCCACAATCACTTCCATCACACCGCGCCGCATATTGCCGAGTTGGGTGGCCGCGGCAATCGTTGGCCCCGCGGCCTGAGCCCAGGCCAGCTCCAACTGCAACCTTTCCAGGCGCCGGCCCCAACCGCGCCGATGAAGAGGTGGCTCAGCACCTCGCCCAGCCGTTCGGGGCCCGCGTTTTCACCCTGAGCATTTTTGCGCGGCGAGTCGTTTCACGACAAAGGCATCACGATGTAGGAGTACTTGTCCCCATACCGGAACAAAGCCACGCTATCGGCGTCAGTCAGATCGACCGTCAGTTGATCGTCGGGGTTCAAAACGCGGAGCATTTCACTCACGAACTTGGGATCGAAGGCGACGTCGATCGTCTTCCCGTCGTAGTCGATCAGCAGGTCCACCTTAGAACGGCCGGTCTTGGCGCTTCGTGCCTGCATCGTCAGTTTCTTCTTGCCGAAGCTGAAGGTCACCTTCTTGGTTTCGCTGTCGGTCATGATGGCTGCTTGGCGCACGGCCGCGTGGAATGGACCGACGACCAAAGGAATGCGGCACGGTCGGTTTCTTGGGAAACACTTCCCGATACGGCGGAAACCGGCCTTCGACCAGCCGGCTATAGAGCGTGGCTCGGTCGGTCTTGAACAACGCTTCGTTGGACCGCAAACTAATGCGGACGACTTCGTTGGGATCGGTCAGATTCCGTTCGAGAAGCTGCATCGCCTTGGTCGGGCACGACATGCGTTTGCCCTTTGGTCTCGTGGCCGCCAAATCCCTGCGCCTTCACCTTCCGTCACGGCCAAGCGGCGGCCGTCGGTAGCCACGAGCCTGACCAGCTTTTCTTCCAGTTCCCAAAGCACGCCGGTGAGGGCATAGCGCGGATTCTCTGCCGCGGTGGCGAACAAAGTGCGGCGAATCATCTCGCGGAGGCCGCCGGCTGCCATTTCGTGGAATTTCTCGTCGCTGAAACTGGGCACGTCCGGAAACTCGGCCGGATCCTCGCCGCCCATCTCGAACTCATTGGTGCCGCCTCGGACCATGCAAGTTTGCGTGTCCGTTTCGATGGACATGATTTCATCCGGGGCCTCACGCAGGATGGCTTGCAAGCGGCTGGCGGGCAGCAGCGCATCGCCAGGTTCGTCCACTTGAACGCCTCGCACTTCCAGGCGAATGCCCAACTCCAAATCGGTGGCAAGTAAAATGCAGTTATCGCCTGCCGCCGACATTTTGATGTTGGCAAGCACGGGCTTCAGGTCACGCGAGGGGATCGCGGCTGCGGCCAGTTGAACGGCTGCCAACAAACCTTCCCTATGACATGACACCTTCATGAGAGTTTCCTGATGGATTGCTTCTTAATCTTTGCAAATATCCAGTAGTAGCAGAATAGAGCGAGGCGTCAGATGTCGATAACCGCCGATCCTAGGCTCTAAACTATTATTTCAATGATCCTTACAATCGAACCATACTCTGTGGACAAGCCGTCATTACTTTGTTGACCGGACGTTGGCGGATGTCGGCAGCTACTGATGAAGTTCACATGCATCACCTGCGCGACCGATCGATCGACACCCATGTCGGCCCATTGACAAAGTTATTGACGGCTCTTGCACAAGTTTGTTTCCAGGGTGCTATGCAAATGCTGGACGGCATTGGACAGTTCACCATCGACGCTCAACGTGCGCTCAATCTTCCGGCAAGCGTGAAGGACAGTGCTGTGATCGCGACCACCGAAATAAGCGCCGATTTCCTCGAGGGACAAATTCGTCAGCCGGCGAACCAGATACATGCCAACTTGCCGGGGCGTTTGAATCCCCGAAAAGCGCCGACGCGACTGTAGCTGTTTGATCTCTACTCGAAAGTAATCGCCGACACGCCCGGCGATATGTTCCGCAGTCATCGTTCGCGATTCCACTTGCGGCCTGAATTCACGCGCAACGGTCTTCAGATCGATCGGCTTGGCGGAATGGCGGACCAATTCCTGAAGACGTGTGACGGCTCCTTCCAACTCCCGGCCGCTGCCGGAAAGATTGTTTGCTAGCCAGGCCATGACGTTGGGCGCCACCGCCAACTGCCGTCGCTGGGCGAATTTTTCCAGAAGCAGCAGACGACTCGGCGCGGCCATACTTGGCAAAGGCGCCATGATGCCCGATCCCAGTCGGCCTGTCAGCCGGCTAGGCAATTCATCCAGGTTGCAAGGCGCAACATCCGCGGTTACGACTAAAGCCCTGTCAGAGGCCTGGCGCTCGTCGAACAAGCGCACCAGTGCTTCACTGGCTACTGCCTGCTCTTCACCCGAGCGGACGCGCAAAAGATGAACGTCTTCGAGCAAGAGCAGGTCAGCATCTACCAGATCTTGCCATGCCGCAATTTCGGGTGTCTGAGCTAGCTGGTCGAACCCATCGGCCCGTATGCGAGCGACACGCCGGCGCTGTTTGGCCCCGTGCACTTCGGCTTCCAGAGCAGACAGCAAAAGCGACTTCCCAGAACCCGGAGGCCCATAAATGTAAATGGGGCTGACGATACGACGGGGCGTCGGCGACCGCAGCGCATTCGCTAACTCCTCCAGCACCGCAACGGCCAGACGATTTTCGGGCGTCGCGACTATGCGTGCGAAGGTCACGGTTTAGTCAACAAATCCTGTTTTTTCAAGAACTTACGACTTCCAAGGTTCAATCGTTTAGGCTGAAATCTCTACTCCTTCATTATATAAAATGAAGGTCGGGAAACCAAGGACCGGGAAGCGATTGTAAATCATTGTCGATCCGCGATTTACGTCGATAAACACCAGGGCTTGAAAGGCAAGGACTTATGTCTGCGTTGCTGATAGAACTGATGCATCCACGATCAACCGGCAGAACCGCTTTTGCAAACTCAGAGGGGATGAGAGACACTCCGCGGCGCTCCACGCCTAAAGTCAAGATTTACTGGCCATTTACCGAACTCACCCACCCTGGCTCACCACTTACCGCCATCGCTTCGCGTTGCCGCGTGACCATCTGGAAATAGGTTCCTCGTCGGCGCATCAAATCTTCATGCTTCCCCTGTTCGACGATGTAGCCGGCTTCCATGACCACGATGATGTCGGCGTGGGCGATGGTCGAAAGACGATGCGCGATGACGAAGCTGGTGCGGCCTTTGAGCAAATCTTGCATCGCCTCCTGAATGAGCTGCTCGCTCTCGGTGTCCAGATTGCTGGTCGCCTCGTCCATGACCAGAATCTCGGGCGCTGCCAAAATGGCCCGGGCAATGGCCAGGCGCTGGCGCTGCCCGCCGGAGAGTTTTACGCCTCGTTCGCCGATGAAGGAATCGTAACCTTCCGGCAACGCCGCGATGAATTCGTGGGCATGAGCCCGGTGCGCAGCGTCGACGATTTCCGGCTCCGTAGCGCCGCGCCGGCCGAAGGCGATGTTTTCCCGCACCGTCCCGTCGAACAGGAACACCTCCTGCTGCACAATTCCCAGAAGCTTGCGATAACTATGCAGGCGATAGTCGCGGATGTCCACGCCATTGACCAGGATCTGCCCTTGAGTGGGATCGTGAAATCGGGCCACCAGATCGGTCACGGTCGTTTTCCCGCGCCACTGCGACCGACGAGAGCTACTAGGGAACCTCCCGGGACGACCAGGTTGAAATCTTTGACGACGGGCGTGCCAGGGCGATACTCGAAGGTGACGTCGCTAAAGCGAAATTCCTGCACCCGGCTGGGTGCATCGATCGCGTCGGCACGATCGGGTTTATCGGGTTCCATGGCCAAGACCTCGAAGACGCGGTCCACGGCGGCCAGCGAGCGCTGCAATTCGGAGAAGGAGTTGACGATTTGCCAGATCGGGTTGAGCAGCAGAAAAGTGTACCACTGAAAGGCCATGATATCGCCGACGCTGGCGCATGCCCTCAATTTGCAGATAGCCGCCGTACCAGACAATGACGAGGTCTACCAAAGCGATAAGCAGGCCCCAGCTGCCCCACAACACCAACTCGCGGCGGTGGGCGAAAAGCTCCTTGCGCAAAGCAGTGTGATGACCGACGCCGTAGTCGCGTTCCTCCCAGGTTTCGCGCCGAAAGGCCCGCACGACGCGGATGCCGCCGAACGTCTCGGCGACCCGGCCGTCCACTTCGGACTTGTCCTCGCGAATGGCCCGATAAATGGGACGGACTCGGCGGGCTACCACGAGGCTGATAATCATGACGCCTGGGATGACGGTCAGGGCCGTCAATGCCAGCCGCCAATTCAGCGTGAAGAGAATGGCCAAGGCGATGCCGACCCGGAACAAGGAGAGAGCTGGCGAAATCAAGGCGAGTTGAAGCAAACCCGAAGTCGTGTCGATGTCGCCGCTGAGGCGGGAGATGATCCCGCCGGTCTTCATGTCCGAGAGTTTTTGCAGCGGCAAATAGAGCAGGCGTTCGAACAGTGCTCTACGCAAGGAAAGAACCACCTGAGCGCTGAGTCGCTGCAGTCGATAGCTGCGATAGGAGTCCACCAGGCGCGCGCCGATAAGCACTGCCAGAAATGCCAGCCCTATCAGGTGCAGCGAGCTCAAACGGGCCGCGGCGGACAAAGCTTGGGCGAGAAGGATCTTGTCGACCACGTAGCGCATGAAGAGAGGCGGCAGCGTTTCGAGGCCGGCATTGATCGCCGCCAGGAGCATCACGGCCACAATGGCGGCCTGATGAGGTCGAAGCCAGCCCAGGTACTGAACCAGATGGCGGCGAATCTGCCCTTTGGGCGGGGGCGGCAGTTTGTCCCTCGATTCCTTGACCGCCAACTCGTCCGTGCGGCCTTCATGGTAGGCGCCGAAAGTTGTCGTAGCGTCGTCGTGGAGGTGCGCACGGGCTTCATCGATCATTTCCATTCAGCCAGAGCGTTCCATTTCCTGGGCTCAACAAGAAGCGATAAAGCCCGAAAGCTCACCCAAACCACGCCGGCATTTGACCGGCGGGTGGCAGCGCACCAAGCTGGTGCTGCTGATTTGCGGATCGGCGCACACTTCCTTGAGCGCTTCTTCCGGCGGCTGGCTGTCCAGGTTCAGGATGGCGATCGCTTCGCCGCCTTGCTGCTGACGGCCGACCGTCATTTGAGCGATGTTCACCTGATATTTGCCGAAAATGGTGCCGATGAAGCCGATCAGGCCCGGCACGTCGCGATGCGTGAAGATGAGCGAGATGCCGTCGAGAAAGGCGTCGAGATGGAAGGGGCCGATCTGAACGAGCCGCAAATACTGATCGCCGAACAGGGTGCCCGCGACGGTGTAGACCTTTTTGTCGGTCGTTATTTCCGCCTTCACAAGCGTGCTGAAGTCTCCTTTGCGCGGATTGTTCTGCTCGACGACCTCGATGCCGCGATCGCGCGCGAGCAGCTCGGCGTTGACGATATTAACGCTCTGAGCAAGCCGATGTTCGAGCAGGCCCGCTGTGAAGGCAGCGGTAATCAGCTTGGTGCCGCGCCGGGCCACTTCGCCGCGGTAACTGAGCACGGCTTTGTTGATGGTGCCGTGACACATCTGCGCCTGCATGAGGCCCAAGCGTCGGGCCAGGTCCACATAGAGCCGCAGTTCTTCCAGCTCGGTGCGGTCGACGGCCGCCATGTTGACGGCGAACTGCACGATTCCTTTTGTCAGGAAGTCGATCATGAGCTGGGCCGCTTCCTGGGCCACCGAAACCTGCGCTTCGACAGTCGACGCTCCCAGGTGTGGCGTCGCCACCACGTTGGGGAGACGAAGCAGCGGATGATCGGCGGGCGGGGGCTCCTCGACGAACACATCGAGCGCTGCCCGGCCAGATGGCCCGATTCGAGTGCTTGGGCCAGCGCCGCTTCTTCGATGATGCCGCCGCGGGCGCAGTTGAGAACGCGAGCCCCTTTCTTGAGTAGAGCCAGAGCGGCGAGCGTCGAGCAGGTGGCGAGTCTCGTCGGTCAGCGGCGTGTGCACCGTGACGTAATCGCAGCGCGGCAGCAGCTGGTCCAGATCGGCGACCGCTTCGATGCCGAGCTGGGCCGCCTTATCAGGCGCCATAAAGGGGTCGAAGCCGACGATTCTCATATCCAGTCCGGTCGCTCTGCGGGCCACTTCGCGGCCAATGCGGCCCAGACCGACGATTCCCAGCGTCTTCCCCGCAAGCTGAGCGCCGACGAATTTGGTGCGTTCCCATTTGCCGGCACGCAGGCTGGCGTCTGCAGCCGCTACGTGGCGGGACATGGCCATCAGCATGGTGATCGTGTGCTCGGCGGTGCTGACCGTGTTGCCGCCGGGCGTGTTCATCACCACGATGCCTTGGCGTGTGGCGGCAGCGACATCGATGTTGTCGACACCCACCCCTGCCCGCACCACCGTGCGGAGCTTGCCCGGCTCGCGGAGCAGGTCAGCGGTGACGCGCGTGCCGCTGCGTACGATGACGCCATCCGCCGCCTGAATGGCCGCGGCTAATTCGTCTCCCTTCAGGCCGGTGCGCAAGTCCAGCTCGAACCCGGCTTGTTGCAAAAGCTGGATGCCTTGCGATTCCAGCTTGTCGCAAATGAGAATGCGGGGCATGCGACTCCTATCCAAGCTCTTTGGCGAAGACTTTTTGGGCCGCTGCCACACCAACACCCGGCTCGAGCTTGTGACCCATCTCGATCAGGACCAGCTCGACACCGGCCAACGCGGTGACGACGTCGAATTGATCCATGTAGCCCATGTGGGCAAGCCGAATGATCTTCCCTTTTAGGTTATCCTGCCCGCCAGCCAGCTTCAGCCCGTAACGCTTTTCCAGCTTGCTTAGCAAAGCGCCGCCATCGAGTCCATCAGGTACCGCGGCAACGGTCAACCCTGACACAGGACGTGACGCGAACAGCGCCAGCCCCATGGCTTGAAAGCCGGCACGGGCAGCCTTGGCATTGAGTTCGTGACGAGCCCAAACCTTTTCGATGCCTTCCGCTCGAATCCGCTTCAGGCTCAGACGCAGCGCCTTGATGAGGGTGTGCGCGGGAGTGTAAGGCGTGTCGGAAGTTTGCAGTTGCGTGCGGGCTTTTTTCAGGTCGAAATAGAAAGTGTGCGGCGAGGCGTTCTTGTCAATTTGCTTCCAGGCTTTGTCGCTGACGGCCACGAAAGCCAAGCCGGGCGGCAGCATAAGGGCTTTTTGCGAGCCGGTTACGCATACGTCGATGTGCCACAAGTCAGTGTGGCATTCCATGGCCCCCAAGCCGCTAATCGCGTCGACCAGCAGCAGTGCCGGCGTGGCCGCCACCAGCTTGCCGAACGCTTCCACGTCGTGGCCGACGCCGGTAGATGTCTCGCTCAAAGTGCAGCAGACCGCGGCAGCGTCGGGATGCTGGGCCAAAGCCTGCGCGAGCTGGGCTGGCTCCACGGCTTGACCGGGCGGCACCGAAACGACGATAGCTTCGACGCCAAACGCCTTGCAAAGACTTTTCCAGCGCTCGCCAAAGCGGCCTGCGATCAGACAGATGGCTTTGCTGCCCGGCGGCAGGCAATTGACGATGGCTGCTTCCAACCCGCCGGTGCCGGAACTGGTGAGCGGCACCACCAGATTCTTGGTTTGATAGACATATTGAAGATCCTGCAACACTTCCGCCAAGGTTTGCCGAAATTCGGGCGTTCGGTGATACGTGACGGGCCTGGCCAGCTCGAAAAGAGTTTCTTCCGGCACGGGGCTAGGCCCCGGAGTCATCAAACGCTGCTTCATGAATCCAATCCTTTGCGGGCAAATGCGGGCGACTCAATCATTGTAAAACATCGGGGCATGACGGGCGATTGGGGTGCCAAATCAGGGTTCATGAACTGCCTGCACGCCAACACCTAACCAAACGAGCAGTAAGCGCTTTGAATTCTCACCCCCTTGGCAAGGGGGGGTTGGGGGGGTCGGCGAGACCGTGTGGAACAATGGCGACCACGGCATTTCGATCAGGACTTCTGCCGCAATGTTCGAAGCCACGGGTGCATTTATTGCGGACTACCCATTGTCAGGAGTCGCCGCGGCAGACCCCCCCTGCCCCCCCTTGCCAAGGGGGGGAGAACTAGGTGCCTTCGGCACCGGAATTCAGTGGAGTATTGATGCACGGTTCTGACTTCCCAAGAGATGACACCGCCCGCCTCAACGGGTTCGGCGACTCCTAAGGGCTATTGCTGCGCCAACACTTCCGCCAGGTGCACGACGCGAACCCTAGCCTCGCGGCGGCGCAAACAGCCGGCGATATTCATGAGGCACCCTGCGTCGGTCGCCACCAGGGTGTCGGCTCCGCTTTTGGTGACGAAGCCGGCCTTGTCTTGCACCATAGCGCCGCTGATGGCGGGGTAGCGCACCGAGAAGGAGCCGCCGAAACCGCAGCATTCGTCGAAGCGCTCGAGCGGCACCAGCGTCAGATCGCGAACCTGCCGCAGTAGGCGCTCGGGTTCCGTCATCAGGCCGAGGCCGCGAAGATGGCAAGCCATGTGATAGGCGGCTCGCGCCGGAAAGCGGGCGCCGACGTCTTCGACTTTCAAAACATTGACAAGAAAATCGGACAGTTCGAAGGTGCGGGCGGCCAGTGCCTGGATGCGGGCGAGCATGGGCGGATCATCCTTGAAAAGCGTCGGATACTCCAGCTTCACCATGGCGGCGCAGGAGCCGGAAGGCGCCACGATCGGCTTGTCGTTGTCGAACGCCTTCAGAAGATGGGTCGCCAGCAGCCGGGCGTCGTGATGGTAGCCGCTGTTGAAAAACGGCTGGCCGCAACAGGTTTGCTCCTCCGGGAAATCGACGACAACCCCCAGTCGGCGCAGAAGCCGCACCGTGGCAACGCCGACGTCGGGAAAGAAGCCGTCGCCCAGGCAGGTGATCATCAGAGAAACGTGCACGCTCGGTTCTAAACCTAACCCTTCTTGCGCTGTCCCTTGGGATCGACGTTGTCTTTCAGCTCTTGTTCGCTGGTGCTGCTGACCACGCCCTCTGCGGGCACATCGACCTTGCTGATCCAGAGCAAAGCGTTCAGAAACACCTTGCGAAAATCGTCGTTGAGCCAATTGAGGTGGTAGTGGCCTCCGGTAAAACCGACGCCGCGGCCGCCATCGGCACGTTCGACGCACCACATCAACGTCTCGGGCCGTCCCGATGCGGCAACGATATGTTCATAGGGCCCGCGCGGTGACGCATAAGGCCCCTTGCGAACCTTGTCGCTCGGCTTGGCGACGAGAATCGACGTGATCCCTTCCATGTTGGGTCGGAAGCGCATGTTGAAATACCATTCGTCGCGAATGGCGAATGGCTTCACGCCACGGGTGATCGGGTGCTGAGGCAGTTCCTTGATCTCGGCTGTCCAGTGCGGATTGCACGACCAGTTGGTTTCGTAATAGCCGCCGATCCAGTCCATCAATTCCTTGCCGCCTTTGTCCTTCGGAATCTCGACGCCATAATGGGCGCACATGAGTCCCACGCCCTGCTTCATCAAGTCGCCCATGACCTGAAGATGATTGCCCTGAATGATCGGGTGACCGCCGCCGCCATCGGCGAAACAGAGAATGCCGCTGGCGCCTTTGAAGATGCCTGGATCGGTGGGCCAGCCGTTGTGCTGGACGACGACTTCGAGGTTCGGCGTGTTGGCCAACCATTTCTTCATCAAGGTGACGCCGCCGTTGTATTCGTGCTCGAGAGGCCCATGGCTGGGCCGGCCGGCCATGAGCACCAGCTTGTGTTTAGAGCCATCGGCCCGTGCCGGCAAAGTGAGGGCGGCAGCCGCAGCGGTGCTCGCGCCGATGAACGCCCGCCGGGAAAGTGGAGTGGTGGGAATCATGGAATTAACCTCCGGAGCAGAAGGATCGCGTCGAGAAGGCGGGCAGGGGCGCTGCAGTATCGTTCTAACCGCGGGAGGCCGAAGGCTCAAGGGGGCAGCTATAATAGAAGGGTTCGAACCAAGATTCGCCCAGCGTCTTGATGACCGCCCGCGATTCTGCCGAGCCGCCTTCGCCAGAATGCGGGTTGGCGAAAACCCCGCGTTCTGGCGAACGCGGCTACAAGACAATGCAGCGGTATCACGCACGATGACTTAGCTGTCCTGTTTCTTGATGGTCTGGCCCGCGTCCTTCACTTTTTGACCGACAGGGGAGAAACTCATGACTCAGGGACTTGAAACCGCCACTTTGGCGGGCGGCTGCTTTTGGTGCCTGGACGCCGTGTTTGAGAAGATCGACGGGGTCGAGCGCGTGGTTTCGGGATATACCGGCGGTTCGTTGGCAAATCCGAACTATCGCCAAGTCTGCACCGGCGCCACCGGGCATGCGGAAGTGGTGCAAGTCACCTTTGATCCGGCCAAAATCTCGTTTAAGGAAATCCTGGAGCTCTTCTTCGCTTTCCACGACCCGACCACGCGCGACCGCCAGGGCGCCGACGTCGGCACCCAATATCGCTCCGCCATCTTTTATGATTCACCGAAACAACAAGCAGAAGCACTCGAAGTGATTACCAGGCTCAACGCTGAGGGCGTCTTTCCGGCACAAATTGTGACCGAAGTCGTTCCCCTCGCGCAGTTCTACCCCGCGGAGGATTATCACCAGGGATACTTTGCCGCGAACCCGGAGCAGCCCTACTGCCAGGCCGTCATCCCCCCCAAACTGGCAAAGCTGCGGAAGTACTTTGCGGAACGGGTGAAGTCGTAAGTCGGGAATCGGGAATCGGGAATCGGGAACAGAAAGAATTGATTTATTCGATCCACGATTCATGTCGATTTCCTCAGCCAGAGTCGTGAGTCCTGAATCTAGCAGCTGGCAGGACTCTGGTATTTTCGATCCCCGACCCCCGATCCCCGACTGTGGTATTTTCGATTCCCGACTCACGATTCCCGACTCACGATCCTGGTCGTTTGCCCCATCGCTCCCGCGGCATTCTCCGCCATGATGGTTCGGCTGGTGAAGGGGATGGGAGGGCAGTGCTCGCTTTGGGTGTCGCCAAGCAGTGTGCGAGAGCAGGCCCAAAAGCCTAGCGGTTTGCCGCTTTCGCCCCAGGGATCGAACGCCAAGCCGGCCCCGCAGATGCAGCGGGCCGTGGCAGCGTAGGTCAGCCGCTTGCGCTTGGGCAGAAGCCAGCCAAACCTGTGGAACCAGGAATCGATCACTTCAAAGTGGGCTCGACGTGCACGTCATCGACGCCGAATATGCCGGTAGCGCCATTGAGGCCGATGCGAATGACGACTACTTGCGCGTTCGAGGGTACAGGGAAATCTTTCCAGACTTTTCTCCATGCGAATGAGCCGTGATAAGGCCCGAGGTGAACCATATTGAGCATGTTGAAAGTGGAATCGAGATAAATAAGGCTGATGCCCGCCAATTCGTTTTTCCCGTCGGGGCCCGCTTCGATGTTCTTCCCAAGAATCTGAGCGGATACCTTGATGCTCTTGACCTTCTTGCCATCGGCCGACATGCCCTGATAGAGGCAGGAGCCGCGACCCGGTTCGTCGTTGAAGAACTGGGCGAAAGAGTTTCCTTCGGGAGCGCCTTCGTGGGAAACCGTTACTTGTCTTTTGCAGTACCAATTGTCCGGCAGGAAATTGGAGTTCTTTTCGAAACCGCCATTTGTTAGGTGGGGAATACCGTCGGGCAGCACGCCGCGATTTTTTTCCGCCTGGCCTGTCATGGCGACAAAAAACGTGGGCACCAGCTTGGTGCGCATCGAGTTTGCCGTTCTTCTTTTCCAGGAGCACGAAAACTTGCTGATAGCGTTCGCCCAAGGGCACGATCATCCTACCGCCTTCCTTGAGCTGATCGGCCAGCGGCTGCGGAACGCTTTCGGGCGAGCAAGTGACGATGATTTTGTCGAAGGGAGCGTGTTCCGGCCAGCCCTTGTAGCCATCGCCGACCTTGACTTGCACTTTGTCGTAGCCCAATGCCTTGAGCCGTTTCGCCGCTGAATTGCCTAGCTGAGGAACAATTTCGATGGTGTACACTTCCTTGCAGATCTCGGCGAGCACCGCCGCCTGGTAGCCGCTGCCGGTGCCGATCTCCAAAACTTTGTCGTCTTTTTGCGGGTCCAAAACCTCCGTCATATAGGCGACGATATAGGGCGGAGAAATGGTCTGCTGGTAGCCGATGGGCAGCACGGCGTCGAGATAGGAACGAGCACGTTGAGCTTCGGGAACGAAAAGATGGCGCGGCACCACGCGCAGGGCATCGAGCACGCTCTCGTTGGTGATGCCTTCTTTGGCGATCTCCACATCCACCATCTTGAGCCGCTTGGCTTTCCACTGTGCATCGGTTTGCGCATGAACGCGAGTGGCGGCTCGGCGCACAGGCAGAGCAAAACCAGCAGCAGAAGCCTGCGGGAGAGGTGGTTTGGCACAACGGAAGCGATGGCTGAGTTCACGGTTAGACCTCGCATGATTCGCCTTCGACAGCGGCGCTCCATTGTACCATTGCAGCAGCGGAGGTCCCAAGGTTTCATGCTGCCGCGTCGGGCGAAAGGCTGGTACTGGCTTTACGATCGCGGCTCGAACACCCTTTGGATCTGGGAATGGAACCAACCACACTTTGACCTGGGCTGGTAAGCAGGAGCCCGACCCTCGTAGGACAGGCAGTCTTGCCTGTCTATGGCTTGCGGAGTCGGAACCTGTTGCCGAGAGTTTAGCTTCTTGGTCCAGGCTTCTGCTGAGATTGGACAGGCAAGGCTGCCTGTCCTACGACTCATTCACCGCTCTGGTCCAGTTCGGCAAATAGATCGCGCAGCGAAAGCGTGAAGCCGGGCAGCACGGGAGACCCATCCAGGGCATCGGCTTCGGTCAGAATGGCGATGGGCGGCTCGGGTGAGGTGTAAACGCTGGCCGTGCGCGCTCTAGGATCTATCTCCCATACTAAGCGAGTACCCTTTGCAAAATAATCCTCGCGTTTACGGGACATTTCTCCGGGCGTGTTGCTGACGCTCAGCACTTCGATGGCCAGATCCGGAGCCAGGGTGGGAATCGGTTGCTTGGGCACGCGCCGGTCGGGGAAACGGTCCCAGGCGACGAAGGCAACGTCGGGGATACGAACGCGTCCCGGCCAGAGCCGAAGGGTCCCGCCTTCCCCTGAGATCAGTCCCAATTTTCGCGGACGGACGAAAGCGTTCAGCTGCACGATGAGGTATGCTGCCAGAACCGATTCGCTAAACCCCATCGGCTTCTCCACCAAAACGCCGTCGATTAGCTCGCAGATCCGTTTGTTAGGAGATTCGAGTGCAGCCAGCACGTCATCCTCGGTGGCCGTGCCCGGAAGCGGTCGCATGCAAACGCGTTCCGGTCCAATGTCGCCAAGGCGTTCGAGCAAGTCGGCCATCGTCTCGATTGGCGGTGGAGTTACCAGCGATGTGGACATGGACCACGGCCCTTTCCCGTTTGGTGAAGCAGCGATGCGATCATTCTACCCGATTGGGCGTACTCAGGCACTGGCGGGACCCCCGTCATCAAAACCTGGATGCCAAAGTCATCACGAGGATCAACCAGGTCGTGAAAGGCACTGCCAATTGCTTTGGCACGCCCTTCTACAATTGCCTCGGTCTCTTCCCTACTTTAGACCGCTGGATTCGCATGCGAATCCGCTGGATGAAGTTCAAACGCAAGCGGATTACCGACGAACACGCGAATGGAGGCTTGTCCCTCCGCGCGCCTTCTGTTCCAATTCAATAAATCAACGAGTCCCAGGAACTCGAAAATTGGCACATAGCATACCTTTGATTCTTCACATGAGCCGCAGTTCAGCCCAGGAGAAACGATCCCGTCCGAGCAACGTCATCAGCCATGATCGAGCCGTCCCAAGGGGCTACGGTCTGCCGCTGAGCATCAGCATCGTTCTGGCGTTGACGACGTTTCTGGTTTATTGCCGCTGCTTCGATTTCGGCTTCATTCATCTCGACGATCCGGCTTACGTTTTCCATAACGATCACGTTCTGGCCGGCCTCACCGGCGAAGGCGTGCGCTGGTCGTTCACCACGTTCGAAGCCGCCAACTGGCATCCGCTCACCTGGCTATCGCTACAGTTCGATGCCTCCTTTTATGGCAGCCAGAAAGCGGGGGGCTTCCATGCGACGAATGTCTTTTTACATATCGCGAACACCGTGTTGCTGTTCCTTGTGTTCAGTTCGATGACAGGGGCCGTCTGGCGCAGTCGCCATGGTAGCCGCGCTCTTTGCCTTGCATCCGCTGCACGTGGAATCGGTCGCCTGGGTGACCGAGCGAAAGGATGTGCTCAGCACCTTGTTCTGGATGTTGACTCTGGTCGCCTACGTGGCTTACGTCGGGCGTCCCTCGGTAATCCGTTACCTATTCATAGTGCTGGCACTGGTTTTGGGTCTGATGGCAAAGCCGATGCTGATTACCTTGCCCTTCGTGCTGCTCCTTCTCGATTACTGGCCGCTCGGCCGCATGAAGGGCGGCCCTGCGCCCTGCGTGAGAATCTGTAGCGTCCCCTGATTCCCGACCGCAACCGCTGTCATTTAACCGGCTGTTATGGGAGAAAACACCGCTGTTCGCCGTCGTGCTGGCCTCGTGCGTAGTGACATTCATTGCCCAGCGACAGGGACAGGCTGTCGGCTCGTTCGAAAAGTACCCGTTAATCGTGCGCCTCTGGAATGCGTTTCTTGCTTATGTGACCTATCTCGGTCAAATGTTTTGGCCGGTGAATCTAGCGGTCTACTATCCGCACCCGGGCTTCGAAGTGTCGGCGGTCGCCGGAGGGGCGGCCGGGCTGTTGTTGATCCTCGTCACCTTTCTGGTTCTCAGCCCGGGCCGCCGTTGGCCTTATCTGGCTGTAGGCTGGCTCTGGTACTTGGGAACGCTGGTGCCGGTGGTTGGCTTGGTTCAGGTCGGCGAGCTCAATCCATGGCCGACCGGTACACCTATGTGCCACTGATTGGTTGTTTCATGCTTATTACCTGGAGCGCGGCGGATTAGCGCTGGCGCGAGGGTGGTCGCGGTTCTGGCTGATTGGCATCGCCACGGCGGCGTTGTGTGTATGCATTGAGTTCACCTGGCTTCAGCTTGGCTACTGGCGAGACAATTTTGCGCAATGGGAGCATACCGTCGCTGTCACGCACCGAAATGCATTTGCGCACGAAAGGCTGGGGACCGAACTCCTCGATCGTGGCCGTCTCGCCAAGGCAGATGCCGAATTTCGCGCAGCGCTGGCCATCGACACGACTTTTGTTCCTGCCCATCTCGGTCTTGGAAATGCGCTTACACGGGAAGGCCAATTCGATGAGGCGGAGAAGGAATACCGCACGGCCCTCGGCATGCAGCCCGAAGCGGCCCTGGTACACCACAACCTTGCTACGCTGCTAGCCGATCGCGGTTTCGTGCGCGCGGCGGAAATCGAATATCGGAAAGCCATCGACCTGGCCCCCGATCTGGCGATGGCTCATTTCGGCCTGGGCGCTGAATTGCGCAACTTGGGTCGCAGAGATGAAGCCGTTGCGGAGTTCCGCCGGGCCATTGCTCTCGATCCCGGTCTCATTCCGGCTCGTAACGTCCTCGGCGAGACACTGTTGCAACAAGGGAATTACGCCGAGGCGGAAGATTGTATACGGCACACGCTCGATCTGCTGCCTTCGAATAGTCCCCTGCGACAGGGGCTGCTGATTCGTCAAGGAAGCTTGGCCCACTGGCGTGCACTCGAGCAGAAATTGCCCGACGCATTGGCGAGTAACAAAGAAATAAAGGATATCGGCACCCTGCTCGACCTGGCCTGGATTTGTCAATTCCCGCGCGCAGCATCGCTATGTCGCTGCGGTACGATTCTATGCTTTGGCCTTTGCAGCCAATTCGACGGTGGCCAACGACTTGCGGAATGGTCTCCGTCAAAGTGCCGCCCGCGATGCCGTGTTGGCGGGAACGGGCACCGACGAACCTGGCGTGCCTTTATCCGATGCGGAGCGTGGCCCGGACGCGCAGCCAGGCCTTGGAATGGCTCCGGGCCGATCTCGCACTCTGGAACAAGCAAGCGCAAAGTAATGGGTCGGCTGAACACTTGGGAGCTCGGCGGAATCTGCCGCCAGTGGCAAGTGGACCCGGATCTTGGCGGCAGTTCGGGACGAAGCGGCACTGGCCAAGCTGCCGGAACCCGAGCGCGTGGCTTGGCGACAGTTTTGGGCCGAAGTTGAAGCAGCGATCGACGAAAAACCGTCCAAGACGGCATGAACGGAAGGACGCCAGCCTCTATGGAACCAGTCGGAACAACGACCACACCCAACTCTGACAAAGTGGGCGACCCTGGTCAAGCGACTCAGTGCGCGCAAAATCATTGCCATCATGCCGGCTTATAACGCCGAAAAAACGCTGGAGCTCACGCTGGCGGAAGTCCCGACCCATGCGGTCGACGAAATCATCCTGGTCGACGATGCGAGCCGTGATCAGACTGCTGCCAAGGCGCGCAGCCTGGGCCTTCACGTCATCGAGCGTGAGAAAAACGGCGGCTATGGGGCCAATCAGAAAACGTGTTACCGGGAAGCGCTCGAGCGCGGGGCCGACATCATTGTCATGATCCACCCAGATCATCAATATGATTGCCGGGTAGTTCCTAGTGCCATCGCCTTTGTGGAATTGGGCATCTGCGACGTGGTTCTGGGAAACCGCGTCCGTTCCAGGCAAGAAGCATTGGCGGGCGGCATGCCCCTTTACAAATATCTGAGCAATCGGCTCCTGACCATCATTGAAAACCTCAGTCTGGGACAGAACCTGGGCGACTTTCACAGCGGCTTCCGCGTTTTTCGACGCGAGGTCTTGGAGCGCGTGCCGTTCGAGAAGAACTCCGATTCGTTCGTGTTCGATACGCAAATCTTGGTTCAGGCGGTTCAGCTGGGTTTCCGCCTGGGCGACGTGCCCATGCCGGTGCGCTATTTCCCGGAGGCAAGCAGCATCAATTTTCGCCGTAGCGTAGTTTATGGTTTGTCCACACTGGGCTGCGTCGCCTGCTATTGGCTGCATCGGTGCGGCATCAAGTGCGCGATGGTTGCCATGATCGCCTTGCTCGCCTACCCATTCTTTCGACTTGACATATTCCTTACTAGGAATATACTATTCTCATGCCTCGAACATCCGCCAGTTCAGACGTCTTCAGTGCTCTTGCCGAGCCACGCCGGCGGCAAATCATTGTGCTGCTCGCGCAGCGGCCTCACTTGGCCGTGGGGACAATCGTGCTCGCGTTGGGCGTGCGGCAGCCGGACGTATCCAAGCACTTGGGGGTGTTGAGGAAACTTGGCGTCGTTTCCGTCAGCAAGCAGGGCCAACAACGCGTGTACGACTTGAATCCCGACCAGTTACGGCCTGTCTGCGATTGGATCAAAGCGCTGGAAGGGCATTGGGAGCATCAGCTCGATCGCATTCGTACACGAGCCGAGCGCCGCGCCCTCGACAGCCGCGGCACGCAAGGCCCAACAACTCAACAAAAAAGGAACCACATGACAACCGCAACGCAAACTCAAGAATCGATCGAAACTTTTGAGATCAAGAAAGCCATCGACATCGCAGCGCCCATCGAAATCGCCTTCGAAGCGATGATCGAAGAGCTAGGCCCCGACGCTGCAAATGATGGATGGCACACCGATGCCCTTCAAGCTGGAAGCCTGGCCGGGCGGGCGCTGGTTTCGCGATTTGGGAAACAACGCAGGACATCTGTGGGGGCAGGTACAGGTGATCAAGCCGCCGACCTTGCTTGAAATCTGCGGACCGATGATGATGTCGTATCCCGCCATCAATCACCTTCAATATCGCTTTACGGCTCAGGGGACTGGAACGCGCTTGACATTCATGCATCGCGGCATGGGGTTGATTCTGCCCGACCATCGCGAAGGGATGCCCAAGGGCTGGGAACATTGGAACGACCGGATTCGCCAGCACCGAGACGGCGCGCGACTCAGCGGAAAAAATAGCGATTGAAAATTGGTATCTCACACAACTTGCAGGAGAGCAAAATCATGGATTCCACTGCCACGCTCGAAGAATCCAGTCACTGAAAGAAGAATACTGCCACAGTCGAGTTCTTCAACCGTTGCCTCGATCACGGCGCGGTTGGGAGGTCGCCGCTGGGGCCTTCTCATTAGGTGGATCCCAATGATGACGTCGGTTCGGACTCGCCTGCCAATTCCATGACGACGGCGCATCCTCACGTCGTTAAGTTCTGCAAGGGTTTGCCATTCGGCCTTGATCCAGGCCAGATCGAGTGTATCCCGGTTACTTCAAAGCCAAGCCTGTGGCGGGGTCGACGACAATGTTCAGGATGAGTCCCTCTTTCCACATTCTACCGCGAAGATCATTTGGTTCAATTGATCGGCCTGCTAAGCCCCCCCGTGTTTCTGTGCTCATCGGGAATTGCTCTCCGCTCCTGGAATTCCATTGCCGGCATCCAGGTCCTAACTTACTTAAGAGGAGGTTTCCTTCGCAAATCGTCCCTGGTTTTGGAGTCGCGGCCATGCCTCCACAGCTTGTGTCCTGCATTGGGTGCCTTGGTCTTTGCCTTACGCTCTGCGCGGTTGGGCACGGGGTCAGGTTGCTCCAAGCCTGCCCGCAAAGGCCCAGCGCTTCGACACCGAGGGGTTTCCGCTACCGGAAGTGCGCTTGTATCGGCTTGGGTCGATACGCCTGTGCGATCCGTTGGGCTCTTACGATTTCGTCTTGATGGACAATGGCCAAACGCTGCTTTCCGCAGGCGAGACGGCGTAATTCGCTCCTGGGATCTGAGCACCGGCAAGGTCGAACGCCGCGGTTCAAATTCAAATGAACGAAAAATATCAATCACATTTCGCTCTCTCCCAATGGCAAAGTCGCCATGATGGAGGTGAATACGCCACAGGCTTTTCAAAGCAGGCAAGCCCAAGCTCATTCTCTTCGACGTTGCGTCCGGCAAGGAAATCAAGAACCTCGAGACAGCGGTTACCTGGGCCATCAGCCGGGAGTTGTCCCAGATGGGGAACATATTGCCATGTCTAGCTGGCTTCGCGACGGACGCATGCGCGCTCGAGTTACGCTTCAGGATGTGGCCACCGGCACGGAGCGCGAGGCATCCCTCCACTACACAAATAAGGAAGGCATGGTCATCACGGGCGGTGGCTTCGCACCAAACGGCAAATGGTTCATCGTCTGCGGCTTCGAAGACGAGCCTTCGCGCGTCATCGAAGTCGCGACCGGCGCCGAGGTCTGCCGCCTCGGCAAATGGAATGTCGAAAGCACAGCGTTTTCGGCCGATAGCAAATTGCTGGTTTTGAGCTGTTTGCCCCAGGGAGAAGCCGACAACAAATCCTCCTTGCGCTTAGTCAAAATGCCTGGCGGCGAGCTAGTCGCGCGATTCCCGATGGAAGCGACTTTAACGTCGCTCGCCCTATCGCATGACGGCAAGGTTATTGCGGGCAGTGCAAACGCGCTTTTCCTTATTGACGCGGCCACGGGTCTTGTCCGCCAACGGTTTGGGAAGCCAGCTGACAAGCTTCTTTTCTCGCCGGATGACAAAACGCTGGTTTGCAATTCGAGTCGGGCAATCCATCTCTATGATGTTGCGGCTGCCAAGGAAATACCAGTCCGCCATTCCGACTTTCATATCACTGGAGATCCGGCGCCTGTCATGACCCCAAACGCAAAAACGTTGGCGTTTCTCGATTACCAGAAACTCAGTATTACCTTATGCGACTTGCCAGGAGGTGAAGTAATACGGCGAATGCCCATCTCGGCTGACGAGCTATACGGGCTCCATCAACTGGTTTTTCGAGACAATGGTACCCGGATTAGCGCACTCGGAGAGCTGGGAAATCTCCTCACATGGACCGTCGCAACCGGCAAAGCAGAAAAGCCCTTTGCAATCCGCGACCGGGCCACGGACAGGAGTCACGATTGGCCCAAACTCTCCTACAACGGCCGACAGGTAGCCCAAATTCAATCGCCTGGGCGCGGGGATAACTCGCCAAATCGCCTGACCGTGTGGGACTCCAATACGGGAACTGTTATCCGCAGCAGCTCTGTGCCAAAAAACCGTTGGCACTCTCAATGGATGCCAGACGGCAAATCCATGTTGCTCAGATCGAATGAGAACTTCATTCTTGTCAACACCGCGAATGGTGCCGAGCTAGCGCGACTTCCTGGCACCGAATACCTATGAGCTTCACCCGAGCCAGGATGGCCGGCTGCTAGCCGGCGGTCGCGTGAAAGTGAGCAAGCAAAACGACCTCATCATTTGGGAGGGGGTCACCGGCAAGGAGGTAGTGCGTTTGCCGGTGGGGCCGGCCAATTTCTCTTCACACGAGATTTGGGCAGACGGCAGAAGTCTCATCGTCTTGGATGAGCATTCGATCAAGTTGTGGGACCTCGATTCGCAGCAGGTCCGTTTTCAACTCTCGCTCGACTATGAATCAGCAGGCATCAAGGAGCATTTTCGCATTGGTCAGGCGCTGCTCCTTCCGGGCAATCGACACCTTCTCACGCAGCTAGCGGATGGCTCGGCATTGGTTTGGGACCTTGCACCCGCCTTTCCTTCTTCTCAGCACATGGCCGAAATGCCCGCCGATAAGGAATTGAGGGCACACTGGGCGGCTCTCGCGAGCGAGGACGGTCGCCTTGCTTACAAGGCTGTCTGGCGGCTGGAGGAATTGCCCAAGCAGCGTCGGCTCGAACAACTGCTGGCTAAGTGGCCCGCCAACACGATGTCGCCACTTGCTTTGCGCCGCTTCGCCACATTGCAAATCTTGGAATATGCCAATACAGCAGAATCCAGACGAGCCCTCGCAGACTTGTCCAAGAATCCCTTCTCGGAAACTGAACGTGACCAAGCCCAAGCGGCTCTCGGTCGGCTCGAAAAGCGATCGAAAGGACAACAATGAAAATGGGACAAATCCTGGCGAACTAATCAAGGGCTTCGTTGGTTTCACAGGGCGGTGTAGACCAGGGCCTCAAATTCGCCGACAAAAGGAAAACGCCGATGGGAAACACCTGCGCCAGCGTTCATATCGCGTGGAGAAGAGACGTGGACGCTGCCGCCAAGGCCATCGTCCGCAGCTATGGCAAGCTGGGCTATCAAAAGGTGAACAAAGCGCCGGCCGAAGGCGGCAAGCATGTCGTCCTGCTGGCCGCGCCCGGGCCAATCCTATGTTTCCGTTTACGACAGCGACAATGCCAAACTCGACAGCGGTGAATTGAAAGATCTGGCACTGGCGGTATCCAAAACGCTGAAAACGGCGGCGGTCTTCACCAGTCTTTATGACAGCGATACCTATGAATTCGTCGTCTTCGGCAACGGCCGGCAGGTCGATCTCCTGATGACTGACGTCGAAAACTATGACGGGCCATTGAAGCAGTTGACCGACAAAACGCGCACCGCCAAATGGAGCAGCCTGTTCGGACGAACGCTGAGCATCGAGCAGATCAGAGAGACGGCTACGAAACAAACCGCTTTTGCCGATAGTACCCTCGGTGGTTTATCGGCCCTGATCGGCCTCAGCCATGGCCAGCCGCAGATCAACTATCAAGATTTCCTGGACGGAGACGAAGAGCATACCGCGCAGCTTTATTTCAAGAAAAAGCCGGCGACCAAATCGGCGACTTCCGGAAGGGGAGATTCACCTGGCCAATGGCTACGATCCCGATGATACCCGAATGCTCCTCGTTTATCCGGCTAGTTGGCCCATTCCAGTGGGCAAGCCACAAAATGTAAAATGGATGATCTTGAGCCAGGGCGCCGGCTTCCAAGGCGGGACGGCGACCATTCGCGTTTCCGGACCGGACGGGCTAGCGCTCTCGAGGGCGCCATGCGGGGCTTCAAATTCCATAACGGACAGATTGTCGGAGATCTGGAAACCCGTCCCACCGATAAAGATCATGTGAAAGACTATTATGGCTTTGCAATCACCCCCATTGCTTCGGCTTCCGCCGGATCGCAATTGTACAAGGCCGATTCCCAAACCTCGATATTCCGTCAATGACCAAGGGACGGACGACCCAGATTCTTATTCTGTTCGTCATATACGAATTGGTGTCTCCTACTCCAGGTGAATGGCAAATCGACGTTTCCATCCGGCCGGGGAAGCAAACCGAATATCAGCATCCCCTGCCAGCTCAGCGCCTGGCGGCAGTTGAGCAGTCATGGATACCGGTCATATCGGGGCTCAACCCTAAAACCACTTACGATAAAGCCAATCTCAGCCCGAATCATCTGCATGAATTGCTCTATAAGCAATCCCAGGTTCCGGGACAACGGCTGCTCGATCATCCCGCCGTCACGAACAGCGTGGCCATTCTCAAGGACGAAGGGCAGCCGACACTCGATGCTTGCAAAGCTTGGCTTGAAACTTGGCTGCGTCCCTTGTCGGATCAGCAGCATGGCGAGATCCGGATTCATGCCGAAAAACAAATGTCCGTTTCAGCCTACGTTGGCAAAACCAAGAAAAATCTGCCGGCGTCAGGGTTCCTCAACGACAAAGTCTGGGGAAAACTGTTCGATTCTGCCAGCGATTACCAAACCGTATTGGTAAGCTTCGTTCCCGATGGCGCCGAATGCCCCACTGCGGGGATCGGCTTGCAACAGAGCTTCAAAGAACATGAAGGAAGAGGGATTACCTATTCCGATCAGCAAATGGCTCGCACGTTGGCCGGCATGCGCGGCCGTCCGTTCGATACCTTGGCGCTCGGTTCTACGTGGCATGTATTCAAATGGGTGATCAACCAAGTAGATTGCTATAAGCAGTTAGGAACTTCCGCGAAGGAAATGGAGGAGCAGCTTCATGGATTCGCGGCAGAAAATTCGCTGTTGCAAGGCTGGAACGGCCAATGCACCTGGATACCGGAATTCGATCGCGCCAGTTCCTTTGAGCGCACGGTCTACGAAGATGCCAGCGTGCTGAACTGGTTCAGGGGCATTTTCGTCAACGACCACGGGTTGGATCGCGTGAAAATGACCGCCCAATGGTGCAGCAATGTCTTGCGCATGGTGACGCCGCAACTGTGGCTCTGCCGAAATCTGATGGATCAAGTGAACCAAGCTGCGCTCGAACGGGTGGCTCAGGTCAGCGAATGCAACGGCGTCTATCGAATTACTCTGCGGCCCGACCAGGCGCTCGACGAGCTGGAGCTGGCTTTATTACCCATCCTACCGGTCGAGAGCGCCGAGAATAGCGGTGGTGTGATGGGAGTGGTAGGAGGTGCAAAGAATTGGCTTTTCAATGATAATTGGATGTCAGCATTTTAGTTTGGCATGCAAGCTTTGAAATCACGTTTTTCATACTTTTCCCCAAAGGGGATAAATGGCAAAGCCCAGGGCAGCAAAGCCGACCCTGGTGGACAACAACTGACCTACCCTGAAGGGGTCGTATATCTGCCTCGCTGGATTTCGCCTATGCAACCCTTTCATGGTAAATCCTGTAGTTGTGAAAACCCAGGGCTAACAGTCCTGGCTTTGCTATTAACCCCATTCTGGTGAATAATGCCCAGGATTATTCATTTTGCCGAGCAGTGGGCGTCCCTCTCAGAATAATAGCACATTCCAAACGCGGCAGCGAAGTTTAGTCTTGTTCGCCGCATTAACGGCAGCACTGCCGTTTTGGGGTGAGTGCGATTCTCGGTCCTGATGGCCATTTCCTTGTCCTGCCAGATCATTTGCCCGCTTTCCTTTTCGGCGTTTTGATAGTAGGTTGAAAGCCGGGTCATGGAAGTTTTCGAATTCCTCGACGATCGAGTTCGAGTCCCTCCCAGAATCGAAACCGGCATCTTGCCCTTGGACTTGCGGCCTGCCAGCCCTATGGACGAGTTCGTCCATGACCGCTTGTCGAAGATCGGCTCGATGCGAGCACAACAAGGCCGACGTTGCCGGCCCTATAGTCAACAATCATCTCCCGACCTTCATATTCGAGGCTGAGCAAAGTTATACCCGGCCCGCACAGCTTCTTCCAGAATTCGTTCAAGCTCTTGGAAACCAGCTTGCGAAGTGTTGGCATTATCCGACATTTGCACATCTCAAAAATAGGACGAAAGTAGCGCCGACCACGATTAGTCAGTTCAGCTTTCCGCTTCCCTGGTTGCTGTCACCGCAAATCCGCAAGTTGCTCCTCGCATGTTATCACTTCTTGCCGAGTACCAAGTCCAGCGCCCAACAACCCCGGACATGTGGCCCTGGTCCCCGACAATGGCAAAGAATATCGGCATAGTCACAGCCCGCCGCTTGAAGGGCATTCGCAAGGATCGGAAGGTAATCGAAAGTCCGATCATCGTAGATGATCTTGGCCATTTTCGGGATTTCACCATCACGCCAAAGGAGCCAACCCGGTTTCATCGAAAATGGGCGAGAGGACTTACCGAAAATGTCACGAAGCAGCCTTGCTTGCTCTTGTCGTTCCGCCATTTCTGCGGGCGAACCAAACGGAAGCTGGCCTTGTACCTTAGCCGCAGCCCAGGCAGCGATCCTGGCAGTAACGAGGGCGGGGGCGTGGGGATCACCGCGGTCGAATTCATCTTCCCACAAAGGCTCGTCCACGGCATCCAGTAGTTGATGCAAGAACGATTTCTTGGGCCCTGGGATTCCTGCCGCACTGATGGCGGCAGAGGATGCTAGTTCCTCGTCACCCGAGAGGCTCAAGAAGGCCGCTACTGCTGCAGCCCCGGCTTCGCCAAGTTCAGCCTGGCTCATCACGCCATCCGCAAAAAGTTCGGCTACTCGTACAGCATGCCGGAATTGTTCGCCCTTAATTGAGGGCCACAAACGCCGGCAGCAGGCTACGGCGAACAAACGCAACTTACGGTCGCTCGCCTTGCCGCGCAGGCTTTCCAGCATGATTTCCGGGTTGGCGCAAGTAAGCCAATCTGCAACGGTCATTTTTGCCACCCCTCTTCTGGTCTAATTTAGACGCTAAATTAGGTGCAGGCTTCCGGGAAGCCTCGAATTGGAGATTGAACAAACGAGACCGCTGTTCGTGGGCCGATCTGTCGCGACGTTCTGTCTCTTGTTAGAATGACCGCGTCTTCACCGTCATGTATTCGATCAACGCTGTCTTGCCCGAGGGTTCCATGGCGTTGCGTCCCCTTCAGGTCGTCGTCTTTATTGGCTTATCGGCAAGCCTTTCTATTTCGGGCTGTTTCTGGAAGAAGGACGGGCGCCTGGCGGTGAATAGTGTCCGGGGCGCGGTGTTCGTGGACGGCAAGCCGGCGGTGGGCGCCAAGATCTTCTTCCACCCGGCTGCTGATCCCGCGAATCCCCGGGGCTTGCGGCCTTTTGGGGAGGTCGCCGAGGACGGCACGTTTGAAGTGAGCACCTATCTGGCCCTGGACGGAGCGCCCGCCGGCGACTACGTGGTGACCGTTTATTGGCCCGCGCCTCCGCCCCCGCTCTTCAAAGGCAAGTTTGAAGTCGAATCCCAGCCGCAAGATCGACTTAAGAACGTTTACAGCGATCCGCGCACTTCGAAGTTGCGGGCGCACATCGTTGCAGGCGATAATGATCTTGCACGGTTCGAACTCCATTAGTCCGGGAGGCGACAGCGAATGCCCGCTTTACGAAAGAGAACTGCCTTCACCTTGATCGAACTGCTCGTGGTGATCGCGATCATCGCCGTCCTGGTTGGCCTATTGTTGCCGGCCGTGCAAAAGGTGCGCGAGGCGGCCAATCGCATGAAGTGCAGCAACAACTTGCACCAAATCGGCCTGGCGATTCACAACTATGCCACCACTTTCAACGGCTACATGCCCGATTCGCATCGTTACACGGCACCGCTCTACGGGTGGATGACGCACCTGCTTCCGTATATGGAGCAAGGCGCCCTCTACAACCTGTATGACTGGTCCACAGATTGGTATAACCCCGCCAATGCGGCGGTGGTGGGAACGGAGCTCAAACAGCTCGAATGCCCAAGCGTTTCCATGCCCGACCGCAGCGTTACGGGCACGCTTTTCGGCACTACGATCAAGGGCTATGCTTCCGATTATCAGGCCATTTACGGCATCACCAACGCCTTGATCCCCTCGGTTATCAGCGCCACCTATCCACGGTACGGCGCTTTGCCTATCGACGAAATGATGGGTTCGACGGTTGTGCCTGGCTTTCGCAAGCTGACCGACATCACGGATGGCCTCTCCACGACGTTCTTTGTCTGCGAGGTTGCAGGACGACCGTACGTGTGGGAGGACGGTGTCGAGGCATCGGCGCCCAATCTCCAAGACAAAGATTCCTGGGCGGCCTGGAACGGCGACTACACGCGCGGCTACACTTACGATGGCCTGAAGATTCCCGGCCCTTGCCCGCTCAATTGTTCCAACGGCAACGCCATCTACAGTTTTCACAACGGCGGGGCCAACTGCTTATTCGGCGATGGCTCGGTTCGATTTCTAGCTCAAAGTGTGGACGTGTGGGTCATGTACTCCATGTCCACGCGCGCGGGCGGAGAAGTGGTCCAGGATAACTGAACGGCGAGTACCCCGGCATGCGAGACTTCACTCCACGGCCCGGATTTTCACGGACCGATCTGGCCGCAACACTCGGGCTGTTGATCGTCGCAGTGGGGATCTGCTTGCCGGCATTGGCTCAAACACAAGAAACAGCCAAGCGCAGCCGCTGCCAGCAAAACCTGCAGTCGCTGAGCGCCGCCATCCAGCAATACGCCGACGCCAACGACGATTATCTGCCGGAGGCCCATCGGTTCAAGGCGCCCTTACGAGGTTGGGTCACTCTCCTTTTACCCTATCTCGGCGAACAGAAGATCTACGACCAGTACAACTGGGAACACGATTGGTTCCATCCGGACAACCAAGCCCTGGCGTCGAAGCGACTTGATTTGCTGTTGTGTCCATCGACGCCTAATCCCGACCGGCAGCTTACGGGTGAAATTTCCGGCACGGCCTACAAGGTAGCGGCGGCCGATTATGTCGCCACGCACGGCTTTACCGACGCCCTGATCCCTGCCGTGTTCCCCGCCGGCACTGTCCGCCTGGGCGCTCTACCGTTGGATGAAAAACGCAAACGCGGCGAGATACCGGACGGTTTGGCGACCACGCTGCTGCTCACCGAGAGCTGCGGCCGGCCCCAAATTTGGCGGAACGGCCAGGTTGATCCGGTGGTGCCGCCCAACGAAAAGAACGGCTGGGCAGCTTGGAACGGCAACTATGTGCGCGGGCACAGTTTTGATGGCCGAAGAACGCCCGGTCCTTGTGCCATCAATTGCACCAATAGTAATACGACGTATTCGTTCCATCCCGGCGGGGCCTTCGGCATCTTGGGCGATGGATCCGTTCGCTTCCTGAGCAAGGATTTGGACGTTTACGTTTTCTACGCCCTGGTAACCCGTGAAGGCGGCGAGACCATCGCCAACACGGATTTCTAAAGAGTGGATAGAGCGGTCACTATGTTCCGGATCATCAGTTGCCTGTCGATTGCTATCGCGGTCGCCCCTGCCGCCTGGGCCGCCGATCATGCCTCCGCCGAGAATCTTGCCCGCAGGATTGACACCGCATTGGCAGCCAGTTGGGAGCAAGCTCACGTTCGGCCCGCTGCTCCAGCCGACGACGCAGAATTCCTCCGCCGCATCACGCTTGATCTCGCCGGACGCATCCCCACAGTGAGCGAGGCCCGCAGTTACCTGAGAAGCGCATTGCCGGATAAACGACAGCATCTCATCGAACGCTTGCTCAACCAACCGGGTTATGCCCTCCAGTTTAGCCGGGTTTTTCGCGAACGCTGGCTGCCGCAATCGACGGCTCAGTTCGAGGAATTGCGGCCGGAATTCGAAGATTGGCTGCGGCAACGCTTGAGCGAGAACATGCCCTACGACCGCATGGTTCGCGAGCTGCTGTGCGTCCCGCAGGGGCAGACGGCTCGGTCGCCCGCTGCGGATGCCCGGCAGAGCGGCTATATTTTTCTGCAAGCCAATGAGTTCAAGCCGGCCAACCTTGCGGGCAGCACGGCGCGCATATTTCTGGGCGTCAATATCGAGTGCGCCCAATGCCACGATCACCCGCACGCGCGCTGGACGCGTAGGCAGTTTTGGGAATTCGCCGCCTTCTTCGCCGACCCGGCTGCTTCGGGCCGACACCGGCTCGAGCTCACCATTCCCGGCGGCGAAGAGAAGATGCAACCGCACTTCATCGATGGCGGCGTGCCCCAGTGGAAGGGCGCGCCCGATGCTGCCGCCAGCCGAACCGCCCTGGCGAATTGGATGACCTCTCCGGGCAATCCCTATTTTGCTCGGCATGCCGTGAATCAATTCTGGTTCTATCTTTTTGGCTCAGGACTGATCGACAACCTGGACGACGCGAAAGCCGTTGCAGCCCCTGGGCATCAAGAACTCCTGAACGATTTGGCTAAAGCCTTCAGCGCCTCCGGTTACGACATCAAGTATCTGCTGCGGGCGCTCACGCTGACTCGAGCTTATCAACTCAGCAGCGCTGGAAGCGCCTCGGCGGAAGAGGAGAACGCCGAGCAGCCGCTGTTCCAGCGGGCTGCCTTGCGAACGCTTACCGGCGAACAGCTTTACGATAGCTTGCTCCTGGCCGCCGGCATGGATCCAGCCAACGCATCTCAGGCCGTGAAAATAGATTTTTTGTCCCGTTATCGGCAAGGCGATCGGCCCACAGAAGCCAGCGCTACGATTCTGCAAGTGCTTGCCAAAATGAATGGGGCCCTGGTTGCGGAAGCCGTCGATCCCGAACGCGGCCGTACCGTGGCTGCCAGTGCCGATGCTCCTTTTCTGAGTCCGAGCCAGCGCATCGATAGCTTGTACTTCGCGGCCCTGGCGCGGCCGGCACGCGCGGAAGAGCTGAAACGACTCCTGCCCCTTGTCGAAAAATGTTCCAACGCTGCCGAGCGGCGCAGAGCCTTAGCGACAGTTTTCTGGGCCTTGTTGAACAGCCACGAATTCGCCGTCATTCATTGACCGGAATCCTGGAGGAGCTAGCACCATGACGCAATCGGCCCGCCCAGGATCAGGTGGTCATTCAATTGCTCTTTCGCACGGGCCTGGTGCCAGAGCGCTGGGGCAGCGGCGTTCGCCGCATCAGGTGGTGGTTGGTTGCGCCGCCTGGCCGCGGAGGTGATCGAGCGCCCGAACGCAAGCGCAATTGCATTCTCTTGTGGATGAACGGCGGCCCGAGCACCATCGACTTGTGGGACCTCAAGCCCGGCCACGCCAACGGCGGCCCTGTACGCGAAATCGCCACGAAAACGCCAGGCCTCAAGATTAGCGAGCTACTCCCCAAGATGGCCGGTTGGTCCGATCATCATGGCGATCGTCCGGTCCATGCACACCAAGGAGGGCGATCACGGTCGCGCCACCTTCCTGCTTAAAACCGGCAACCTGCCGCAAGGCCCCATTCAATACCCGACGTTGGGAGGACTGTTGGCCAAAGAACTGGCCGATCCCAAAGTCGATTTGCCCTGCCACGTCCGCATCACGCCGCCTCTGCGCGATCGCACGTTCGGTCTCGGCACCGGCGCGGGCTTCCTTGGTCCTCAGTACGCCGCCCTTGGTTATTGGCGAAAACGCCGAATCACAGCCCAACGTGGAAGCTGCACTGGCGGTTCCCGATCTTGCTTGTCCGCCCGGTGTGGCCGAGCCGGAGGCACGCCAACGGCTGGAACTGCTTCGATCTCTCGACGAGGAATTCTTCGCAGTAAGGCCCAATCACCTGACTGCGGCACACCAAGGCGCTGTAGATCAAGCCATTCGCCTCATGCGCCCCCAGGCGGCAAACGCCTTCAGGCTACAGGAAGAGCCCGCTAAGGTTCGCGATCGCTACGGGCACTCCCTCTTCGGTCAGGGGTGTCTCCTGGCCCGCCGGCTGGTGGAACGGGGCGTGGCTTTTGTCGAAGTGGACATGGATGGCTGGGATTCCCACAATCAGAATTTCGATGCCTTGAACCGCCTGGTGCCACAAGTGGATCTTGCCTGGGCGGCCCTTGATGCAAGATCTCGCCGAGCGCGGCATGCTCTCCTCCACCTGCATCGTCTGGATGGGAGAATTTGGACGAACGCCCAAAATCAACAGCGGCAACGGTCGCGATCATTTTCCCAACGCCTGGGCAACGGTGCTGGCCGGCGGCGGCATTAAGGGCGGACAGGCGTTCGGCAAGACCAGCCCCGATGGCATGGAAGTGGTGGAGCGCACGGTTGGCGTGACCGATCTTCTGGCGACGGTGTGCCGGGCTCTCGGCGTCGATCCGATGAAACAGAACCTGTCCAACGTGGGACGGCCGATCCGCATTGTCGACAAGTCGGCCCGGCCCATCGAAGAGATTCTCGCATGATATGCGCGGCCTTCTCGGGCTCTGTCTCCTGCAGGGGCCTGTCTCGCCAGTCGAAACGCCTGACTCAATCGAATTCCTGGTGCTTGGTAAGCAACAGACTTTCCGCCTTGGCCTGTCGGTTGAGTTGCATGGCAATTCTCTCGGCGCCGCCTGGAAAAACGCGCGTAAAGGATCTCTTTGCAGATCTCGACCGCAACGGCGACGGCGCCTTGGACCGAGCCGAAGCGGCACGAGCACCGGACGCCTTGCGCCTGCGACAGCTCGGCTGGGGCTATCTCTTTGCCGTACCCAAAAGCGCACCATGGGAACAACTGGATTTGTATCACGACGGCCGCGTCAGCTTCGCGGAATTCTCAGAGTACTACCGTCGGCACGGCTTGGGATTACCAATCGTCGGCGTCGGCCAATTTGCACCGACCCAGAAACTGAACGAGACTCTGCTCAAACAGTTGAGCCACGACAAAACAAGCCAAGTGAGCCGGGATGAATGGGCCAGAGCAGACAAGATTCTCGCCGCACTGGACGCCGATCAGGACGAGATGATTCGGCCGGATGAGATTTTCGCGCGCACGCCTTATCCCGGTTCCTTTGGCGGACTGGCTCTGCTGCCGCCGGCGCTGGGGCAACCGCAGCCGCGCTTACTGCAGGAGTTGCCGCTTCTTTCGTTGCCGGCCGATCGACAAAACGCCGGCTGGGTTCAGGAGTGGATGGCCCGCAAGGGAAAGCATAACGAACTGAACATCGCGTCCAGTAGGTTGTCGTCATCCCTAGGGAAAGCACTCGACCGCAATGGCGACGGCAAACTCGACGAACCGGAGCTGCTTGCTTGGCGGGGCGCACCGCCAGAAGTAAATCGGCAAATCCGCATCGACAAAAATGGGTCGACCGTGATGAGCGCGGCGGTCAAGGACTCACCAAAAGACGCGGTGCTTTCGGTGCACGGCGATGTGCATCTGATCGTCCATGTCGTGCCGGGCAGGCTGCCTGAAGAATGGGCCAAGGCCAAGGAAGTCGCGCTGCAACGCTTTCAACAGGCCGATGTCAATCACGATGGTTTCGTGGACAAGACCGAGAGTGGGAAGATCAATTACGCACCGCTTCGCGATCATTTCCCCATGGCTGACCGCGATGGTGATGGCAAGATTCAGCCGGGCCGAATGGGAGAACTACCTGCGGCTGCGCGGCGCTTTGGTCGCTTGCCAGGTTCACATCACGGTATTGGACTCTTGCCCGAGTCTGTTTGAAGCACTCGATGCGGACGCGGATGGTGCACTCTCCGTTCGTGAGCTTCGGTGCGCCTGGCAACGCCTCGAAAAGCTGGGATGCATCACGGCCGGGAAGCTGGATCCCAATAGGCTTCCTCGACGCATTCGGTTTGTGGTGAGTTTGGGACCGCCAATCAGTCTTTTGCGGCGCGTGCCCCGCGAAGGCCCAGCCTGGTTTGTGGCCATGGATCGAAACAACGATGGCGACGTATCCCGACGGGAATTCTTGGGCGACGATGACGCCTTTCGAAAACTCGACACCGATGGAGACGGGCTTATCAGCTGGGCGGAAGCGGAGAAGGGTAAGGTGCCGTGATCGTGACGGAGAACTCCGATCGCAGTCCGCTTTAGCGACCAGCACCACCCTGCGGCACATCGCGATACTTGGCGTGACAACGCGAGCAGGTCGCGTTCAGTTCGCGGAAGGCCGTGTCGGCCGCGGCTGTGTCCTGGCGCCCGTTTTTTCCATCTCGAAGTATCATCTCCAGTTTCTCTGCCTCCATTTCGGCGGCATGCAACCAGGTCCGAAAGTCCTCTGGACGTGCTTGAACAGCGGGCAAGCACCGGCTTCTCGAAACTGTTCGGTCAGCATCAGAGCCTAATGCGCTGGGCTCACATCCGGGTGTCCTTTGGGAACGGCCCAGCTTGTTGCTTTGGCGAGTTTGATGGCGTCCCAGTGCTCGTCGACATGAACCATGATTTCTGCCAGCGCTGCCGGCTTGACACTTTCCGGAAAGTCCGCGGCAACAAGATCGAGATTCGGAGCTGGAGCCGCACGTATATTCGCAGGCGAGGCGTAAAGCCCCTTATATCGTGGATCGGTGCCGGCTCGCTTCATCTCCATGATTGCCTGTTCCACCGTGCAGCTAGGATCGAGCAGGAGATGAGCCACCGCAGCGCTGGCCGGTCCGCGATGCTGACCGTGATGACAGTGAAGATAGACCGGCCCGGGTAGATCGCGGATCGCCTTGGCAATCTTGAGTGCTTGCTCACGAGGCACGCCATCGTAACCGATGGGAAGATGCACGTATCGCATGCCGTATTTGTGTGCTCTTTCCAGGTCGGGTTGACTGCCATCGACAGTGATGATGGTCTTGACCCCAAGGGATTGCAACGACTGGAAGCCTGCATCTTCTTCCGGACTGCTTCCGCTCAGCAGCTTGTCCGAAATCCGAAAAACGTTGTGGAGGCCTGCCGCCTCGATCTTCGCATCAGAGTCAACCTTAGGGGGGGCGGGCATTTCCGCTGGTTGCTGCATGTGAACGTCACTGCGAGCGCAACCTGAGAAGCAAACCAGAAGAATCAGAAGAAGAGCACGGGTATGCATGGATTCATTACTCGGCCAAACGACAATGGTCAATGGTCAGTTTATCAGAGTTGCCGGACAAGCGCATGGCACGGAAACGGCTCGGCCGCGCCGGCCGGAGCAGTCGCAATTCTTGCATCGAGGATTGAGTTCGACAACCCCGTTCCGTGAGCTGAAGTCCAAGGCGAGATCCGTGCTTCCAACGGCCCAAAACAAGAACCAGCTTCGCACAACTCGAAACGAGAATCAGTGCTGATCGCAAGGCGAAAACTTCGCCGGTTCGTGGCAAGTCGCGACTATCGGCATAGCCAAGTGCCGCCAACCGAGTTAGTTCGAATGCCTTCCAGAGTGACCGGGTAGCTGTCAGAAAACTGGGCAATCCAGCGGACCTATCCTCGCAATAGTCCAGCACATCGTCCATGATTTGGCACTGCATGGCGATGCAAAACAGGAGATTGACATCGGCATCGCAGTAGGTCGCGCGGATCCCCTCGTCGAGGCTCTGGTTGCCATTAGCAGTCGCGGCGACCATTCCCAGTGAAAGCCGCACGACGGCTTCACGGTACCAGCCCACTTTGCGAAAATGCCGATAATCTCCGCCGGGCGCGGGACGTCTGCTCTCCAGCCCCTCGAGTCTTCGCAGGTATTCGGCTACGGACGCTCCGAGACCAGCTTCTTCAAGCAGTTGCAGCGTTCTGCGACGTTCGAGCCGGCAACAATCCTTGTTATCGAAAGCCGCGTTAGCGCAGCCTCCGAGATCGAGCAATGCTGCGAGCATTCCTACTCTAGGTGCTGGCAGCGGTTTGCCGTTGCGAAGCCTGTGCACCGTATCGAACGCCACAATGCACAAAACGCGCAACGGTGTCTTGGGACTAGCGGAAAACAAAAGTGTCAGCCCGCCGCACCAAACTTCTGCCCGCCATCAGTATGGAGGAGATTCCGGCATCCAATGCCTTCCATTTTGCGCGAATGGCCAAAATGTTCATCGGTCGGCCTTGCTGGATGTGTTGAACTCACACATGGCACAAAACAACTTCCCGCGGACACCGCCAGCGGATCGGCACCAAATCGCTAACGCCACGGCTCACCACCAGCCGTGTCGATCCATACTGATGGCTGAGATAACAATAGGGGTAGAAAACCGCCCCGGGAAACAACCGGTTTCGATATTCGAAAGCAACCACTTGACAGCCATGAAGATGCCCGGCCAGAACCAGGTGATAGCCCTGTTGACGGGCAGTTTTCCAGACGCGCGGGTTGTGCGCAGAGAACTCGAACATCAGCATCAAGTACAGATGCCGCGTCGGGACCGGACACGGCAATCACGCGAGAACCGTGGATTATTCGGGCGGCATCCGCATGAATCCATTTACCGCCTCCGCTCACTACCGCGTCGCGAACGCGATGCATGCCAACATGCCTGTCGTGGTTGCCGCCCACAGCAAAGACTGGCGCTACCTCACAAAGCGCACCGACCAGATGGCCAAGCTTACCTAATTCTGTTGGCCCATCCACCAAATCGCCACCCAACAGCAACACATCTATTTCGGAAGAGCGCACGGATTCGATTACCTGCCGACAGAGAATCTCGGAACGTGTCCGCCGCAGATGGATGTCGCTCACATACAGCAGATGGCACGCATCATGCCGATTCGACAAGCGCTCCTCGCGGATGTGAAGAGCGCCGCTCAGCCCGATCGTCAGCAGTCTTGCAGGCAATGCTGTTCTCCCAACCCTGGGCGGCACCGCAGCTGCCTTCTGAGACTATCTTGGCGAAGCCAATTCCTACGACCAACTATAGACAAAGCACTTTGTACAACAAAGCTAAAGTCCTGTCTACCGGAGAATGGATCGGGAGAGTCGTGACTCCTCCCTGCGTCCGGATCTCCGCATTACTTTTTCGCTTGTTCTTTGAAGAATTTCACAATCAGAGCCGGCGTCGCTTCGGGGTATTTGTGTCCTTCGCCGTGGAGGTAAATGACGACAGGCATGCCATTTTTCGATTTGTGCGCAAGCAGCCCGGCGCCCAGGCTTCGCCCTGAGTTACGCAGCCATTGAGCCTTTTGACGCGGTCCAGCGTGCGTTGTTGCATGGCGAACTTGACCAGTGGATCTTGTTCGCTGGCGGCGTGGAACAGCGGCTTGGGCTTGGCGTTCGTGAAATACAATCCTGCCGCCGCCGCTACGCTTCGGGCCACGTCTCCTGAAAATGATGCGTGCGTGCCGCGTGCCGGGCGGTGCCGCCGTGACCGTGAAAATCGAACACGAGCGGCAGTTTTTCCGCCGCCTTCTTCGAAGGGGCAAAGACGGGCGCTTCGCGTTTGACTCCGTCCACGTCCCAGGTGCGTGCCGTTGGGGCTTGACCTGGAACAAACAACAAAGCAATGAAGGTCAGGAAGGCGTACATTGTCAGCATCTCCAAAGTGGGTGCGATACCAGTTCAACCCCGAGGCGTCGCGAAGGTTCCACCGATGCACTGCTCAGGCTTTTCTTGCAACACCTGATTCAGTGTGTGTATCCTCGGACTCGAAAAAGGGCGAGCCCGGGCGTGCTTGCCGCCGAGTCCCCAGAGCAAATCTAAACCTGATTGGCCTTGCGAGGAATGGACATGTTACTGCACGAGAAGGCCGACCAGGCCCAAGCACTGCTGGCTGAGACGGGGCTCGACTGCTGGCTGACATTCGTGCGCGAGACGGAACTGCATCCCGACCCGGGCACCGAGCAGGTCGTCGGCGCCGGCGTGGTGCGGAACTCCGCTTTTCTCTTCGGCATTGGCGGCGAACGAATCGCGATTGTCGCCAATTTCGACACGTCGGCCATTCGGGCCAAAGGCGTTTTCCGGGAAGTCGTCGGCTACGATGAGGACATTCGTGGCCCACTGTTGGCCGCTCTGCGGCGACTCGATCCACGGCAGATCGGACTCAATTACAGCCTCGACGACGTAACCGCCGACGGCCTGACGCACGGCCACTGGCTACTCCTGCAACAACTGCTGAGCGGCACGCCCTACCTGGACCGCTTGACCAGCGCCGCCCCGCTGCTGGCCAGGTTGCGTGGCCGCAAGTCGGCGGCCGAAGGTTGAGCGGATCCGCGCAGCCGTGGCCATGACCGAACAGATCGTCGGCCTGCTCACACTGCAGATCCGGCCAGGGTTGAGCGAGCGGGATCTAGCCGCGTTCGTCCACGCGCACTTCGCTGACCTGGGCGTGTCGCCGGCCTGGCCTGCCGAAGGATGCCCAATCGTCAATAGTGGCCCGTCTTCTGACCTTGGCCACACGTACCCGTCGGCGTCGGTCTACATCGAGCCGGGCCACTTGGTCCATATCGATCTAGGCGTGCGCCGCGACGGCTACTGCTCCGATCTTCAACGGATGTGGTATGTGCGCACCGCCCGGCGAGTCGGCCCCGCCGGCCGACGTGCAGAGAGGCTTCAACACGGTAGTATGCAGCCATCGAGGCTGGAGCCGCGGCCTTGCGGCCGGGGCGCGAGGGTTCGAGGTGGACGCCGCCGCGCGGAAGGTCGTATTGGAGGCCGGATACCCCGAGTTCAAGCACGGGCTGGGGCACGGCCTGGGACGAGCGGTCCACGACGGCGGCGCCATGCTCGGGCCGCGCTGGCCGTGTTACGGCCGCAATGTGGAGGCGGTGATCGAGCCGGGCAACGTCTTCACGCTGGAACTGAGCGTGCCGACGGCGCACGGAGTCGTCGGATTGGAGGAGGACGTGCTCGTCACTGCCGCAGGGTGCGAGTTCCTCTCATCCAGGCAGCGCGAGCTGATGCTTGTCTAATGGCACATCGTCGATCCAACTGGCGGAGTAAACGGGTGCAGCCTACGCCACAATTCAAGAAGTGCGCTGCCTACGGCCTTCGGCGTCACGCTATTCCAGCCGCTAATTGGACCTGTCCCGTTTAATTGCCCAAGGGCGGAGAACGCGATGAAGCGGCACGGCGGTGGGGTGCGCACGGGTGGTGGCAATCAGTTGACGAGTCTGCAGATGAGTCAAAGCGCTGTGGACTGCATGCGAGAGGCCCGTGGCTGCGGCGATCGACTGATGGGACATGCGAACCGACCAGTTCGCCTGTTGCCGCATGACGATAGAGGTAGAGGTAAATGATGAAAGAAGACAAGCGCCGATCGTGGCCCACGAGGTCGGGCAAAAGGCAGTCGATCAAGTAGGCGTCAAGCGTAATCTGTATCATTCATTGCTATAGTACGTACCGGTATAGTAGTTAGCAACGCGACCTGGGAAAAAAGGCCATCGTGCGCCCTTCTGATCGAGGCAAGCCAATCGTATATTTGCAGCAGTCCGTTCAGCAGCAGTCTGTCACAAACGACGAAAGGCGAGCCATGATCCGCAAAATGAAATTCACGACAATTCCCGTCCGCGATCAAGATCGTGCACTGGATTTTTACGTCCATACGCTCGGGTTCACGCTCCAGACCGATCAGCCCATGAGGCGCCGGTCAGCGCTGGATCGAGGTACGTTTGCCCAAGGGCGACACCGGCGTGGCCCTGTTCACCCCTCCCGGATTGGAGAATCGGATCGGAACCTTCACCGGTATCTCGTTGGAATGCGACGATGTGCAGAAGACCTACAAGGAACTGACCGCCAAGGGCGTCGAGTTCCCGAAACCGCCGAAGGCAGAATCGTGGGGCGTATCGGCAGTCATGAAAGACTCCGAAGGAAATCAGCTTGTGCTCTCCTCATCGCGCTGAGTTTCTTGGATCACAGGTTTTCCCGATTCGAGCCTGAAGGGCTCTTTCTTAAAGCTTAGGCTGAAGGCCTAGGAGTCGCCCAGGAATTGTATTCGGCCCTGTGAGGGCCGTTCGCTTGGACGCAAACGGGACTCAATGGCACGAAGAGGGCCGGCGGTTTCAGTTCTCCGAAAACGAACGAGCCCTACAGGCTCGGATCCTCCCCTTCGCAGAATCCCAGGCGTTCCGCCTGGGCTGTAGGAACGAGCCCTACAGGCTCAAAATATCGGAATTGGGTCACCAATCTGCATTCGCCCAGCGATTTCATTGTAACGACGTGATCTGCGATCTCGCCGAGATTACCATGCCGTCCTGAGCAATTATCGACAATCAACCTGAAACCTAGTCCCCATCATCCTCCCACCCGCTTCACTCGGTAGCCCAGCTTCTCCAACTCGGCGGTGATGCACAGTGCGCTGGTCGCCTTGAATTTCGATGCGTCCGTCCTTGACCGTGCCGCCGGTGCCGCAGCACTGCTTGAGAACGGCGGCTAGTTCGAGCAGCCGAGGTTCGTCCAAGGGCAAATCAAATACAGTCGTCACGCCTTTCCCGCGTCTGCCTGCCGTCTCTCTGCCAACTTTTACGGTGATGGACTTCTTGGCCGCCAGTGGTGCTGGTGCAGCTTCTTCGGCCAGGGCCTTCAGGGCGTACGCCGCCGCCCAGTATGCGTGCGACGAGGCCCATGACTTCACGCTCGATGAGGCCCAGCACTTCCGGAGCGTCGTCCACGTGCCACCATTCAACTTGGGAGACCCAAGCCGGGAACCTTTCTTGCATGAGAGGCTGATGTTCAACTTGCTTCAGAGCAATGATCCGATCGGCGGCCTGAAAATCTTCCATAACTGCTTGCACCGGGAAACGGGCGCCATCATCGCCGGCACGAATGCCTTGCGTTTGAGGGAAGCAAGCCGCAGACGTGGCCATGGGCCCGATGTTGGAGGTTCCCCGCTCGAGGGCAAGGGCAGCTGAAGACGCCCGCCAAGGCAGCCCCATCTTGCCGGCCACGGAGTTGAAAAGGATTTCGGCGAATCGGCTTCGGTAGTAGTTCCCCGTGCACAGGAACAGCACGGTCTTTTACTTGCACTGAGCCATCGAATTACTCTTTCGGATTCTCGGCGATAATTGCGGAATAACTGCGAACCTTTTGCATCTCACTTTCGTCAGCATATTGCAGTACGCTCTCGACGCACTTATGGGCATTGCAAAAACATTACTTGAGACGGCAGTGGCGACCCCGAAATCAGCTTTGAAGCAGAAGCCGGAAAACCGTAGCGCAGGCCAATGGGTCACGCTGCCTGTAAATCCATTGCGTTGGTGACGCCACCTCCCGTTTGGGATGCCTTTTTTCAAGGCCGGGCGTCGCAGACGCCCGGCCTTTTTCGTTTGGGCGTAGGAGTTCGACTCTCCACTTGAATACTGCGGAGTGGACTGGAGTTTGGTTTCCAGCACGGTCTCATAAGCCGTACGACGCCGGTTCGAATCCGGCCGGGACTATGGATGGATGGTGGCTGTGGTGTAGTGGGCTGGCATGCGACCGTGAAGGTCGTGGCGGCGGGTTCGATGTGCCCCGGACACCCTTGAAGACGAGGAGGCTTGACGCTGAAGCCAACTGGCCAGCCAATCGGTTGCAAACCGGTAAAAGTGAGTTCGATTCCCACCGGCGTCCCTGTTGGCCAACTGCCGATTCGGACTCCATCTGTTTAATGTCGCGTCCGGTTCATTCCTTCGTATGCTGTCTTTTGTTTGACAACATCGAAGCCATTGGGGTGGACGAAGTCCAATGGTAGAAAGGACATCACTACCTGACATTGGTCTACCAGATCGACGGCAACTGCGGGCGACTCCTGCTCACCGCGCCGAAACGAACGGCGAAAAGTCTGTTGAGTTTCTTTCGGTTGCTGGGCGAGACGCGATCGAAAGCTTTACGCTTCGTCTGCAGCGATATGTGGCAACCGTACTTGAAAGTGATTGCCAAGAAGGCAGGCCAAGCTCTCCATGTGCTCGACCGATTCCACATCATGGCCAAGAGGAACAAGGCCAAGGTGCGTGCGGCGGAGGCGAAGCGCTTGAAGCAAGACAACTACGATCATGTTCTGAAGCTTTCACGCTGGTGCCTGTTGAAACGCAAGGAGAATCTGACCGAGAAGCAGACGGTCAAGCTCAAGGAGCTTTTGCAGTACAACTTGCAGGCGGTACGCACCTACTTGCAGAAAGAGGATTTCCAACGCTTCTGGGAATACCGCTCACCCTCTTGGGCGGCTTGCATCCTGACGGAATGGAGTGCCCGAGTGAGACGCTCGCGGATCGAACCGATGAAGAAGGTGGCCAAAACCCTGGAGAAGCATGTCGAGTTAATTCTGACCGATGCGCAGACAACCTCGGCTTGCCTTCGTCGGTCGATGGGACCGCGTGTCGGACCGATGGCAGGGCCGTTTCGACGAGCATCCGGGGTTTCTTCGGCCTCATCACATTTCCTTCAGATACTCGTGAACGAACTGAACCGCCATCGATCCCTCGCCGACTGCCGAGGCGACGCATTGACCGAGCCGGAACGCACGTCTCCCGCCGCGAACACGCCGGCGCGGCTGGTCTCCAGCAGGAACGGCTGCCGCCGCCGCGACCAGTGCGGCGACCGCGCCAGGTCCACCCCCGTCCGCACGAAGCCCCTATCGTCTCGCTCAACCTCTGCCGGCAGCCAGTCGGTCCGCGGCACCGCACCGATGAAGCTGAACAGCCGCCGGCAGAGGTTGAGCGAGACGATAGGGGCTTCGTGCGGACGGTGGGAGACCTCGCACAGTGCCGCCGCACTGGGCAGCGGCGGCGGCAGCCCGGCTGCTGGAGACCAACCGCGCAGACAGTATTAGCAGGCGGGAGACATACGTACCGGCTAGGTCAAAGCGCACCCTCGGCAGATGGGCGAAGTGATCGATGGCGGTTACAGCTCGTTCACGAGTATCTGAAGGAAATGTGATGAGGCCCGAAGAAAACCCGGATGCTCGTCGAAACGCGACCAATCATCGGTCCGACCGCGGGGCCATCGACCGACGAAGGCAAGCCGAGGTTGTCTGCGCGCATCGGTCAGAATTAACTCGACATGGCCACCTTCTTCATCGGTTCAAATAGCAAGCGTGTCACTCGGGCACTCCGTCCCCGTCCACGGATGCAAGCCGCCCCAGAGGGTGAGCGGTATTCCCAGAAGCGTTGGAAATCCTCTTTCTGCAAGTTGCGCGCATCACCTGCAAGTTGTACTGCAAAAGCTCCTTGCAGCTTGACCATCTGCTTCTCGGTCAGATTCTCCTTGCGTTTCAACAGGCACCAGCGTGAAAGCTTCAGAATATTTTGTAGTTGTCTTGCTTCAAGCATTTCGCCTCCCCGCCGCCGCGCACCTTGGCCTTGTTCCTCTTCGCCATGATGTGGAATCGGTACGAGCACATGGGAGAGCTTGGCCTGCCTTCTTGGCAATCACTTTCAAGTACGGTTGCCACATATCGCTGGCAGACAAAACGTGAAGTTTTCAGATCACGGTCTCCGCCCAGCAACCGAAAGAAACTCAACAGACTTTTCGCATTTTGGTTTTTTCGGCACAGTCAGCAGGAGTCACCCGCACGTTGCATCGATCTGGTAAACTCAATGTCAGGTAGTGATGTCCTTTTCTACCATTCCAAAGGACTTTTCGTTCACCCCCCTGTGCGAAGGGGAAACAAAAGACAGCGAAAGCCGGAATCGAGCCGGAACACAACGTAAAAACGGATGGAGTCCGAATCAGCAGCGTGGCCAACAGGGACGCCGGTGGGAATCGAACTCACCTTTACGGGTTTGCAACCGATTGGCTGGCCAGTTGGCTTCAGCGTCAAGCCTCCTCGTCTTCAAGGGTGTGCGGGGTTCATTGTTTCTGAGGCCAGGCCGACCTTCACGGGGGCACGTCAGCATCCATCCATAGTCCCGGCCGGATTCGAACCGGCGTCGGGCTGCGTATGAGACCCGTGCTGGAAACCAAACTCCAGTCCACTCCGCAGTATTCAAGTGGAGAGTCGAACTCCTACGCCCAAACCAAAAAAGCCGCGCATCCAGCGACACCCGGCCTTGAAAAAAGGCATCCCAAACGGGAGGTGGCGTCACCAACGCACTGGTCCTACAGGCAGCGTGACCCGCACGGTCTCACGGTTTTCCGGCTTCTGCTTCAAAGCTGATTTCGGGGTCGCCACTTCCAGTCTCAAGTAATGTTTTTGCAATGCCCATAAGTGCGTCGAGAGCGTACTGCAATATGCTGACGAAAGTGAGAGATGCAAAAGGTTCGCAGTTATTCCGCAATTATAGCCAAGAAAATACGAAAGTTCGATGGCTCAGCACAAGCAAAAGACCGGTGCTGTTCCTGTGCACGGGGAACCACTTACCGAAGCCCATTCGCCGAAATACTTTTCGATATTCCCGTGGCCGGGCCAGTCGGGGCTGCCTTGGCGGGCGTCTTCGAGAGGCACTTGCCCTGCGAGCGGGGAACCTCCAACATCGGGCCCATGGCCGCGTCGAGCATTTGCTTCCTTCGAAAGCGAGGCGATTCGAGTGGGCGATGATGGCACCCGTTTCCCAGTGCGAGCAGTTATGGAAGATTTTCAGGCCGCCGATCGGATCATTGCTCTGAAGCAAGTTGAACATCAGCCTCTCATGCAAGAAAGGTTCCCCGCTTGGGTCTCCCAAGTTGAATGGTGGCACGTGGACGACGCTCCGGAAGTGCTGGGCCTCATCGAGCGTGAAGTCATGGGCCTCGTCGCACGCATATAGGGCGGCGGTGTACGCCCTGAAATGCCCTCGCCCGAGAGCTGCACGGGCACCAGCTGGCGGCCAAGAAAACCATCACCGTAAAAGTTGGCAGAGAGACGGCAGGCAGACGCGGGAAAGGCGTGACGACTGTATTTGATTTGCCCCTTGGACGAACCTCGGCTGCTCGAACTAGCCGCCGTTCTGAGCCGCGCTGCGGCACCGGCGGCACGGTCAAAGGACGGACGCGTTGGAAACCGAGGCAACCAGGCAGCAGGCGCCATCACCGCCCAGTTCGGAGAAGCTCTAGGCTACCGAGTGAAGCGGTAGGAGGGTCATGGGGAGCTAGGTTTGAGGTTGGATCTCGGTAATTGCTCAGGACGGCATGGTAATCTCGGCGAGATCGCGGATCACGTCGTTATGGTGAAATCGCTGGGCCAGTGCAGGTTGGTGACCCAATTCCGATATTTTGAGCCTGTAGGGCTCGTTCCTACAGCCCAGGCGGAACGCCTGGGATTCTGCGAAGGGGAGGATCCGAGCCTGTAGGGCTCGTTCGTTTTCGGAGAACTGAAACCGCAGACCGTCTTCGTGCCATTGAGGTCCCGTTTGCGCTCCAAGCGAACGGCCACTCACAGGGCCGAATACAATTCCTGGGCAACTCCTAGGCCTTCAGCCTAAGCTTTAAGAAAGACCTGCCTTTTCAGGCTCGAATGGGGAAAACCTGTGATCCAAGAAACTCAGCACATCGCGATGAGGAGAGCACAAGCTGATTTCCTTCGGAGTCTTTCATGACTGCCGATACGCCCCACATTCTGCCTTCGGCGGTTTCGGGAACTCGACGCCCTTGGCGGTGAGTTCCTTGTAGGTCTTCTGCACATCGTGGCGATTTCCAAACGAGATACCGGTGAAGGTTCCGATCCGATTCTCCAATCCGGGAGGGGTGAACGGGCCACGCCAGTGTGCCGCCCTTGGGCAAACGTACCCTCGATACGAGCGCTGGCCGGGGCCCCATGGGCTGATCGGTCTGGAGCGTGAACCCGAGAGTCCTATAGGTTAATAAAAGTGAAGTGCACGATCTTGACCGCGGACGGGAATTGTCGTGAATTTCATTTTGCGGATCATGGCTCGCCTTTCGTCGTTTGTGACAGACTGCTGCTGAACCAACTGTGCGAATGTACGCGATTCGGCTTGCCTCGATCAAAAGGCAGCACGATGGCCTTTTTTTCCCGGGTCGCATTGTAGCTACTATACCGGTACGTACTATAGCAATGAATGATACAGATTACGCTTGACGCCTACTTGATCGACTGCCTTTTGCAAGACCTCGTGGGCCACGATAGAGCCGCACTGTCTTACTTCATCATTTACCTCTTCCCTCTATCGTCATGCACAGTAACAGGCGAACTGGTGCGAGACGCATGCTCCATCAGTCGATCGCCGCAGCCACGGGCTTCTCGGCAAAGCACAATCCCCAGCATTTTGAGCTCATCTGCAGATTCGTCAACTGATCGCCGCCCGCCGCACACCCCACAGCCAGTACAGCTTCATCGCGTTCTCCGCCCTTGGGCCGCTGAACGGGACAGGTCCAGAAATTAGCCACTTGGTATAAGCGTGACGCCGAAGGCCGTAGGGCAGCGTTTCTTGAATTGTGGCGTAGGCTGCACCCGTTTACTCCGCCAGTTGGATCGACGATGTGCCATTAGACAAACGTCGGCTCGCGCTGCCTGGATGAGAGGAACTCAGCGGCCTAGGGGGGTGGACGAGCACGTCCTGCTCCAAATCCGGACGAGACTTCCGCCTGCGTCGGCACGCTCAGTTCCAGCGTGAAGACGTTGCCCGGCTCGATACAGCCGCCTCCGCGTAGCGGCCGTGAGCGCCGGCCAGAGCAGCCAGAACATAGCGGCACCATCGTCGACAACTACCGTCCCAGGCCGTGCCCCAGCCCGTGCTTGAACTCGGGGTATCCGGCCTCCAATACGACCTTCCGCGCGGCGGCGTCCGCCTCGAACCCTCCGCGCCCCCGCCGCGAGGCCGCGGCTCGAGCCCCTTTTTCGATGAATACTACCGTGTTGAGAACCTCTCTGCGCGTCGGCCGGCAGGGCCCCCTCGCAGGACGGCGCACGTCCGCATCCGTTGAAGATCGGAGCAGTAGCCGTCACGGCGCACGCCTAGGTCGATATGGACCAAGTGGCCCGGCTCGAGGGACCGAGGCCGACGGGTACGTGTGGCCAAGGTCAGACGACGGGCCGCTATTGACGATTGGGCATCCTTCGGGGGGCCAGGCCGGCGACACGCCCAAGTTAGCGAAGCGCGCGTGGACGAACGCGGCTGATCCCGCTCGCTCAACCCTGGCCGGATCTGCAGTGTGGAGCAGGCCGACGATCTGTTCGGTCATGGCCACGGCTGCGCGGATCCGCTCAACCTCGGCCGCCGACTTGCGGCCACGCAACCTGGCCAGCAGCGGCGGCGCTGGTCAAGCGGTCCAGGTAGGGCGTGCCGCTCAGCAGTTGTTCAGGAGTAACCAGTGGCCGTGCGTCAGGCCGTCGGCGGTTACGTCGTCGAGGCTGTAATTGAGTCCGATCTGCCGTGGATCGAGTCGCCGCAGAGCGGCCAACAGTGGGCCACGAATGTCCTCATCGTAGCCGACGACTTCCCGGAAAACGCCTTTGGCCCGAATGGCCGACGTGTCGAAATTGGCGACAATCGCATCCGTTCGCCGCCGATGCCGAAGAGAAAAGCGGAGTCCCGCACCACGCCGGCGCCGACGACCTGCTAGGCGCCCGGGTCGGGATCAGTTCCGTCTCGCGCACGAATGTCAGCCAGCAGTCGACCCCGTCCAGCCAGCAGTGCTTGGGCCTGGTCGGCCTTCTCGTGCAGTAACATGTCCATTCCTCGCAAGGCCAATCAGGTTTAGATTTGCTCTGGGGACTCGGCGGCAAGCACGCCCGGGCTTGCCCTTTTTCGAGTCCGAGGATACACACACTGAATCAGGTGTTGCAAGAAAAGCCTGAGAGGGCATGGTGGAACCTTCGCGACGCCTCGGGGTTGAACTGGTATCGCACCCGCTTTGGAGATGCTGACAATGTACGCCTTCCTGACCTTCATTGCTTTGTTGTTTGTTCCAGGTCAAGCCCCAACGGCACGCACCTGGGACGTGGACGGAGTCAACGCGAAGCGCTTGTCTTTGCCCCTTCAAGAAAGGCGGTGGAAATGCCGCTTGTGTTCGATTTTCACGGTCACGGCGGCACCGCCCGGCACGCGGCACGCACGCATCATTTTCAGGAGACGTGGCCCGAAGCGTAGGGCGGCGGCAGGATTGTATTTCACGAACGCCAAGCCCAAGCCGCTGTTCCACGCCGCCAGCGAACAAGATCCACTGGTCAAGTTGCCATGCAACAACGCACGCTGGACCGCGTCAAAGGCTCAATGGCTGCGTAACTCAGGCGAAGCCGCGGAGGGCCGCTCGCGCTACAAATCGAAAAATGGCATGCCTGTCGTCATTTACCTCCACGGCGAAGGACACAAATATCCCGAAGCGACGCCCGGCTCTGATTGTGAAATTCTTCAAAGAACAAGCGAAAAAGTAATGCGGAGATCCGGACGCAGGGAGGAGTCACGACTTTCCCGATCCATTCTCCGTGAGACAGGACTTTAGCTTTGTTCTCAAAGTGCTTTGTTATAGTTGGTCGTAGGAATCGGCTTCGCCAAGATAGTCTCAGAAGGAGCTGTGGCGTCGCCCAGGGTTGGGAGAACAGCATTGCCTGCGAGACTGCTGACGATCGGGCTGAGCGGCGTCTTCACATCCGCGAGGCGCTTGTGGATTCGGCATGATGCGTGCCATCTGCTGTATGTGAGCGACATCCATCTGCCGCCTTTAGGTTGCGTTTCGAGATTCTCTTCGGCAGGTAATCGAATCCACCGGCAAGCGCTTCCGAAATAGATGTCTTGCTGTTGGGTGGCGAGATTTGGTGGATGGGCCAACAGAATTCGGTAAGCTTCGGCCGTGTCGGTCAGCACACTTCGTGAGGTAGGCGCAAGTACTTTGCTGTGGGCGCGGGACCCACCGAGCAGGCAGTGTTGGCATGCATCGCGTTCGCGACGCGCTTTTGAGCGGAGGCGGTAAATGGATTCATGCGGATCCCGCCCGAATAATCCACGGTTCTCGCGTGATTGCCGTGTCCGGTCCCCGACGCGGCATCTGTACTTGATGCTCATGTTCGAGTTCTCTGGCGACCACAACCGCACGAGTCTGGAAAACTGCCCGTCAACAGGGCTATCGCCTGGTACTGGCCGGGCATTCTCATGGCTGTCAAGTGGTTTCTTTTTGAGAAATAAAACTCCCTGACTCGGGGGCGGTTTTCTACCCCTATTGTTATCTCAGAGCCATCAGTATGGATCGACACGTCATGGGGGTGAGCCGTGGCGTTAGCGATTTGGTGCCGATCCGCTGGCGGTGTCCGCGGGAAGTTGTTTTGTGCCATGTGTGAGTTCAACACATCCAGCAAGGCCGAACCGAATGCACAATAAGGCCATTCGGCAAAAAAGTGAAGGCAT